>NZ_WOVG01000006.1:0-15840 GCF_029132825.1 Methylophilus sp. YYY-1 | reverse complement strand
TGCTTCGCCACCAAATTTCTTGGTCAACACTGTGGTGATCGCCGCTGTCAATGTTGTCTTACCGTGGTCAACGTGACCAATCGTACCAACGTTCACGTGTGGCTTGGTACGTTCAAATTTGCCTTTTGCCATGATGTTTTTCCTTTAATTCAATACTTTAAAAATCAATTATTTTTTGTTGATGATTGCATCAGCAACGTTTTTCGGCGCATCTGCGTAGTGTTTGAATTCCATGCTGTAGGTTGCACGACCTTGTGACAAGGAACGCACGACAGTGGAGTAACCAAACATCTCTGACAGCGGCACTTCAGCTTTAATCGCTTTACCGCCACCAGGCATATCATCCATGCCCTGAATGATGCCACGACGAGATGACAAGTCACCCATCACATCACCCATGTACTCTTCAGGCGTTTCAACTTCAACCGCCATCATTGGCTCCAGCAAGACTGGATCTGCTTTACGCATACCATCTTTGAAACCGATAGAAGCAGCCATCTTGAACGCGTTTTCGTTCGAGTCAACGTCATGGTAGGAACCATCAAACAGGGTCACTTTTACGTCGACCACTGGGAAGCCTGCCAGAACACCTGCTGGAATCGTTTCACGCAACCCTTTATCTACTGCAGGGATAAATTCACGTGGCACAGTACCGCCTTTAATGGCATCCACGAACTCGTAACCTTTACCAGCCTCATTTGGCTCCATTTTGAGCCATACGTGACCGTACTGACCTTTACCACCGGACTGTTTAACGAATTTACCTTCAACCTCAACCGCTTTACGGATCGCTTCACGGTAAGCCACTTGTGGCGCACCTACGTTGGCTTCAACGTTGAATTCACGCTTCATACGGTCAACCAGAATCTCCAGGTGCAATTCACCCATACCGGAAATAATGGTTTGGCCAGACTCTTCGTCGGAACGCACGCGGAAAGAAGGGTCTTCTTGTGCCAAACGACCCAATGCCAAGCCCATTTTTTCCTGATCGCTCTTGGTTTTTGGCTCAACAGCCACGTGAATCACTGGCTCAGGGAATACCATGCGTTCAAGGATGATAGGCTTGTCTGGAGAGCACAGAGATTCACCTGTGGTCACTTCTTTCAAACCGATACAGGCTGCAATGTCGCCTGCCAACACTTCATCCACTTCTTCACGGTTATTCGCATGCATCTGAACGATACGACCGATACGCTCTTTTTTACCCTTCACAGAGTTGAGTACGGTATCACCCTTGTTCAACACACCAGAGTAAACACGGATAAAAGTCAACTGACCGACAAACGGGTCTGTCATCAATTTAAATGCCAGCGCAGAGAACCCCTCTTTGTCATCGGCTTTACGGCTGGCTGGTTTGCCATCATCATCTTCACCGGTCACATCAGGAATATCTACTGGAGATGGCAGGAACTGAATCACCGCATCCAGCATACGTTGCACGCCTTTGTTTTTAAAGGCAGAACCGCACAGCATCGGCTGAATTTCACCCGCAATGGTACGCGTACGCAGACCAAACACGATGTCCTTCTCTTCCAGATCACCGTTTTCCAGGTATTTGTTCATCAGATCTTCGCTGGCTTCAGCCGCAGATTCAACCATCTGCTCGCGCCATTTTTTAGCAGTCTCAACCAGATCAGCCGGAATCTCACCGTAAGTAAATTTCATGCCTTGAGAAGCCTCATCCCAGATGATGGCTTTCATTTTCATGAGATCAACGACGCCAGTGAAAGTATCTTCACGGCCAATTGGGATCACCACAGGCACTGGGCTTGCGCGCAGACGCGTTTTCATCTGCTCAACCACTTTGAAGAAGTCGGCACCAGAACGGTCCATTTTGTTCACAAAGGCCAAGCGAGGCACTTTGTATTTGTTGGCCTGACGCCAAACAGTTTCAGATTGTGGTTGCACACCACCTACCGCACAGTACACCATGCAGGCGCCATCCAGCACACGCATGGAACGCTCAACTTCAATCGTGAAGTCTACGTGCCCAGGGGTATCAATAATGTTGAATCGATGCTCAGGCAAAGACAGGTCCATGCCTTTCCAGAAACAGGTGGTCGCAGCGGAAGTAATGGTAATCCCACGCTCCTGCTCTTGTTCCATCCAGTCCATGGTCGCTGCACCATCGTGCACCTCACCAATTTTATGGTTCACACCAGTGTAGAACAGAATACGTTCTGTCGTGGTTGTTTTACCTGCGTCAATGTGCGCAGAAATACCAATATTACGGTAGCGTTCAATAGGGGTTTTACGTGCCACGATGCTTTACCTTTGCTATCAATTCAACTAATTATTAAAGAACGAGGTCGTTTAATTAAAAACGGAAGTGTGAGAAAGCCTTGTTGGCTTCTGCCATACGATGAACTTCTTCACGCTTCTTCATTGCGGCGCCGCGGCCTTCTGAGGCTTCAAGCAACTCAGCAGCCAGACGCAAGCCCATGGACTTTTCGCCACGCTTGCGCGCTGCATCACGCAACCAACGCATTGCCAAGGCGCTACGACGGCTAGGACGCACTTCAACAGGCACCTGATAGTTAGCACCACCGACGCGACGGCTTTTCACTTCAACGATAGGGCGCAGATTGTTCAACGCTGTGGTGAATAATTCCAGCGGATCTTTGCCACTCTTGCTGGCCACTTGATCAAATGCACCGTAAACAATACGCTCAGCAACAGATTTCTTACCACCTGTCATCAGTACGTTTACGAATTTGGATACTTCCTGGCTACCAAATTTTGGATCCGGCAAGATATTACGTTTGGGGACTTCTCTACGTCTAGGCATAACTATTCTCTTTCAATTAAATTTTGCTAGCTACAACACTGCAAGGCATTTCAGCCGCTATTAAAAATTGGACCAATGTCCGAAACCAACTTAACAAATTAAGCTTTAGCTTCTTTAGGACGTTTAGCACCGTATTTGGAACGTGACTGTTTACGATCTTTCACACCAGCCGTATCCAAGCTACCGCGCACCATGTGGTAACGCACACCTGGCAAGTCTTTTACACGACCACCGCGAATCAGCACCACAGAGTGCTCTTGCAGGTTATGGCCTTCACCGCCGATGTAGCTAATTACTTCGTAACCGTTAGTCAGGCGCACTTTGGCAACCTTACGCAACGCGGAGTTTGGCTTTTTAGGAGTAGTGGTGTACACACGGGTACATACACCACGCTTTTGCGGGCACGATTCCAGGGCTGGAACCTTGCTCTTGGTTACCACTTTAACGCGTGGTTTACGTACTAACTGATTAATGGTTGGCATTGCCTTAACCTCTTCACCTTAAAAAATCCACCAACTGAGCAGGAAACTCAGGACTGGCGGCATATCAACAATAACACCTTATTGAGACAATAAGGCTATTCTGAGAAACCCAGCATTTTAATAAACGAGTCAAGGGGTGTCAAGCATTATTCATACTTGCACACCCCTTGTTTTATTGCCCGGCCTGACGACCGGAAAAGCCTAAAATTACTCGGTCGCGTTGTCGTCCGTTGCGGTTTCTTCAACCACTTCTTCTGGTGCAAACATCGCTTCAGCGGCCAACATCGCTTCTGAAGGCTCAGCGACATTTGGCGTCAAGGACGCAATTGCTGCACGCTTGCGAGACTCGTGATACGCCAAACCGGTACCGGCTGGAATCAGACGGCCGACAATCACGTTTTCTTTCAAGCCACGCAGATCGTCGCGTTTGCCCAAGATCGCAGCCTCGGTCAACACTCTTGTCGTTTCCTGGAAGGATGCGGCAGAGATGAAGGAGTCCGTAGACAGCGATGCCTTGGTAATCCCCAGCAATACGTACTCGAAAGTTGCCGGACGTTTGTTTTCGGCAATGACGCGTTCGTTTTCAGTCAACAAGTCTGCACGTTCTACCTGCTCACCCGGGATGAAGCTGGTATCACCGGCATCTTGCACTTTCACACGGCGCAACATCTGACGCACAATGACTTCAATGTGCTTGTCGTTAATCTTCACGCCCTGCAAACGATACACGTCTTGTACTTCGTCAATGATGTAACGCGCCAGTGCCTCACGACCTTGCAGACGCAAGATGTCTTGCGGATCTGCCGGGCCGTCCACAATCGTTTCACCCTTGGTGACCACTTGACCATCGTGCGCGGTCACGTGCTTGTCCTTGGCAATCAGGAACTCGCTGGTAATACCGTCGAGGTCAGTAATGACCAGACGCTGCTTACCCTTGGTGTCCTTACCAAATGACACAGTACCGGTCACTTCTGCCAGCATGCCGGCATCTTTGGGTGAACGCGCTTCGAACAGTTCAGCCACACGTGGCAGACCCCCGGTAATATCCCGTGTTTTGGAGGATTCTTGCGGGATACGTGCCAGCACTTCACCCACACCCACTTCCTGACCATCTTTCACGGTAATGATACAACCCAGCTGGAAGGTGACGTTGACCGGCGTTTCAGTACCGGCAATTTTCACTTCCACACCATTTGCATCCAGCAATTTCACCTGTGGACGCAAGCCTTTAGTCGAGCCCGCTCTTTGTTTAGGATCAATCACCACCAGTGAGGACAAGCCAGTGACTTCATCCACCTGCTTGGCAACCGTGACGCCTTCTTCAACGTTCTCGAACTTCACGCGACCCGCATACTCGGTAATAATCGGACGAGTATGTGGATCCCAAGTCGCCAAGGCCTGACCCGCTTTAACCGTCTTACCATCATTGATGGTCAGCGTCGCACCGTAAGGCACTTTATGACGCTCACGCTCACGGCCATTGTCGTCAGAAATCACAACCTCACCGTTACGGGAAATCACGATCTGCTCCCCACGTGAGTTGGTCACGTAACGCATGGTAGAAGTGAAGCCAGCAGTACCGTTAGACTTGCTCTCTACTTGTGACACAGAAGCTGCACGCGATACCGCACCACCAATGTGGAATGTACGCATGGTCAACTGTGTACCAGGCTCACCGATGGACTGTGCCGCAATCACGCCGACAGACTCGCCGATACTGATCAGCTTGCCACGACCCAGGTCACGACCGTAGCACTTGGCGCAGATACCGTAACGCGTGTCGCAAGTCAGGGCAGTACGCACTTTGACTTCATCAATGCCCAACGCATCAATTTTCTCGACTTCGTCTTCACCCAGCAAAGTACCGGCTGCGAATACCACTTCCTGTGTTTCAGGATGCAAGATATCCAGAGCAGAGGTACGGCCCAGGATACGGTCATGCAAGGGCTCAACCACTTCACCGCCTTTAACCAACGCCTTGGTGACCAAGCCTTCGGTGGTGCCACAATCCGTCTCGGTCACAACCAAGTCTTGTGTCACGTCTACCAGACGGCGTGTCAGGTAACCGGAGTTCGCTGTTTTCAGCGCCGTATCGGCCAGACCCTTACGCGCACCGTGGGTTGAAATAAAGTATTGCAACACGTTCAAGCCATCACGGAAGTTCGCCTTGATCGGCGTTTCAATAATGGAACCATCTGGTTTCGCCATCAGGCCACGCATACCAGCCAGCTGACGCACCTGCGCTGCGGAACCCCGCGCACCAGAGTCAGCCATCATGTAAATCGCGTTAAAGGATTCCTGACGAACGGCTTTACCGTCTTTGGTGACCACGTTGCCGTCAGCGTCCTTGACATCTTCTTCGCGCAACTGCTTCATCATGGCCTCAGCCACTTTGTCACCAGCACGACCCCAGATGTCGACCACCTTGTTGTAACGCTCACCCTGTGTCACCAGACCGGACACATACTGGTCTTCGATCTCTTTCACTTCAGCATCGGCAGCCGCAATCAATTGCTCTTTCTCTGGCGGCACCAACATGTCATTGATGCTGATAGAGATACCGGCTTTGGTAGCGTATGAGTAACCGGTGTACATCAGTTTATCCGCGAAGATCACGGTTTCACGGATGCCTACCTTACGGAAGCTGGCGTTGATCAGGCGTGAAATTTCTTTTTTCTTCAGTGCCTTGTCAATGTAGCTGTATGGCATGCCTGGTGGCAGAATTTCAGACAGCAAAGCACGGCCAACGGTGGTGTTATACCGATTGAATTTCTCAGTTTTGTGACCGGTCACATCCATCTCGAACTCACGGATACGCACCGTAATCTTGGCGTGCAAATCGATCAGCCCCTGGTCGTACACACGTTGCACTTCCTTGATGTCACTGAAGATCATACCTTCGCCACGTGCAGCCACTTTTTCGCGAGTCATGTAGTACAGACCCAACACGATATCCTGCGAAGGCACAATGATAGGCTCGCCGTTGGCTGGAGACAGTACGTTGTTGGAAGCCAGCATCAACGTACGGGCTTCCATCTGTGCTTCCAGACTCAATGGAACGTGTACCGCCATCTGGTCACCGTCAAAGTCGGCGTTAAAGGCTGAACACACCAATGGGTGCAACTGGATCGCTTTACCTTCGATCAATACCGGCTCAAATGCCTGGATACCCAAACGGTGCAAGGTAGGCGCACGGTTCAACAACACCGGATGCTCACGGATCACGTCCTCGAGGATATCCCAGACTTCTGGTCCTTCCTCTTCCACTTTCTTCTTGGCAGCTTTAATGGTGGTTGCCAGACCTAACACTTCCAGCTTGTGGAAAATGAAAGGCTTGAACAATTCCAGCGCCATTTTCTTAGGCAAACCGCACTGATGCAGTTTCAACTGCGGACCGACCACGATTACGGAACGGCCGGAGTAGTCCACACGTTTACCCAACAGGTTTTGACGGAAACGACCGCCTTTACCTTTGATCATGTCAGCCAGCGATTTGAGCGGACGCTTGTTGGCGCCGGTCATGACTTTACCGCGACGACCGTTATCCAGCAGAGAGTCAACAGCCTCTTGCAACATACGTTTTTCGTTACGGACGATGATTTCAGGCGCTTTCAGCTCTAACAAACGCTTCAAGCGGTTGTTACGGTTGATCACACGGCGATACAGGTCGTTCAGATCCGAGGTCGCAAACCGGCCACCATCCAATGGCACCAATGGACGCAGCTCTGGTGGCAACACTGGCAAGATTTCCAGAATCATCCACTCAGGCTTGATGCCGGATTTCTGGAATGCTTCCAGCACTTTCAGACGCTTGGCGATCTTCTTGATCTTGGCTTCTGAGCTGGTCGCAGACAGTTCGCTACGCAATGTTTCAATCTCTCGCTCAATGTCCATGGTGCGCAACAATTCACGCACGGCTTCAGCACCCATCACGGCGTTGAATTCGTCACCGTATTCTTCCACCTTCGCCAGGTAGTCATCTTCAGTCAGCAATTGACCACGGGTCAGCGGCGTCATGCCTGGATCAATCACGATGAATGCTTCAAAGTACAACACACGTTCGATGTCGCGCAAGGCGATATCCAGCACCATGCCCAAGCGGCTAGGCAAGGATTTCAGGAACCAGATGTGGGCGACAGGTGAGGCCAGCTCGATATGACCCATGCGCTCACGACGCACTTTGCTCAGTGTGACTTCAACGCCACATTTTTCACAAATCACACCGCGGTGTTTCAAACGCTTGTATTTACCGCACAAGCACTCGTAATCCTTGATGGGGCCAAAGATCTTGGAACAGAACAAACCGTCCCGTTCTGGTTTGAAGGTACGGTAGTTAATGGTTTCTGGCTTTTTCACTTCGCCATAGGACCATGAACGGATTTTTTCAGGTGAAGCCAGCGCGATCTTGATCGCGTCGAACTCTTCTTCTTGCGTAACCTGTTTAAATAAATCTAATAACGCTTTCATAGAGACTCTCCTAATGGCGGGGCTTAGTTACGGTCCAAATCAATATCAATGGCCAGTGAACGGATTTCTTTCACTAACACGTTGAATGATTCAGGCATACCCGCATCAATTTTGTGCTCACCTTTGACGATGTTTTCGTACACTTTGGTACGGCCATTCACGTCATCTGATTTCACGGTCAACATCTCTTGCAAGGTGTATGACGCGCCATACGCTTCCAGTGCCCACACTTCCATCTCACCGAAGCGCTGGCCACCGAACTGGGCTTTACCACCCAGCGGCTGCTGTGTCACCAGGCTGTAAGGACCGGTAGAACGTGCGTGCATCTTGTCATCAACCAAGTGGTGCAGTTTCAGCACGTGCATGTAACCGACAGTCACTGGACGCTCGAAAGCATCACCGGTACGGCCGTCAAACAGTTTGACCTGCGTTTTACCTGCGTGGAACTGCAGTTTCTTGGTGTGCTCGTCATCATCCGGGAAGGCCAGATCCAGCATCGCTTTAATGTCAGATTCGGCGGCACCATCAAACACCGGGGTCGCGAAGGGCACGCCGTGTTTCAGGTTAGTGGCCAAATCAATCACTTCAGCGTCAGTCAGGCCAGCAATATCTTCTTTCTTGCCGGTGCTACTGTTGTAGATCTTGTCCAGGAAGCCTCGGATTTCAGCCACTTTGGCTTCTGCTTGCAGCATATCGCCAATGCGTTTGCCCAAACCTTTGGCAGCCCAACCCAGGTGGGTTTCCAGAATCTGACCGATGTTCATCCGTGAAGGCACGCCCAGCGGGTTCAACACGATATCCAGCGGTGTACCATCAGCCATGTATGGCATGTCTTCGACCGGGCAGATTTTTGAAATCACACCCTTGTTACCGTGACGACCGGCCATCTTGTCACCAGGCTGAATACGGCGTTTCACAGCCAGATAGACTTTGACCATTTTTTGTACACCTGGTGGCAGTTCGTCACCTTGTGTCAGTTTACGCTTCTTCTCTTCGAATTTGTTATCGAATTCGATGCGGGCCTGGCTCAAGCTGTCTTTCAACTGCTCAAGTTGACGGGCAGCCTCTTCATCGCTCAAACGGATGTCAAACCAGTCATAACGACCCACGCTCTCCAGATATTCCTGAGTCAGGGTGTCGCCTTTTTTCAGCTTGTTCGGACCACCTGTGGCCACTTTACCCGTCAACAGACGGCTGATACGGCCAAAAGTATCGTCTTCTACAATACGCATCTGGTCGCCCAGATCTTTCTTGTAGTGAGACAACTGGTCATCAATAATTTGTTGCGCACGGGCATCACGGTCGATACCTTCGCGTGTGAACACTTGTACGTCGATCACAGTACCGGTCATGCCAGAAGGCACGCGCAGTGAAGTGTCTTTCACGTCAGACGCTTTTTCACCGAAAATCGCACGCAGCAGCTTTTCTTCTGGCGTTAAAGTGGTTTCACCTTTAGGGGTCACTTTACCTACCAGCACGTCACCCGCTTCCACCTCGGCACCAATATAGATAATCCCGGAGTCATCCAGACGGCCCAACATGCGCTCGGACAGGTTGGAAATATCGCGGGTAATCTCTTCAGGTCCCAGTTTGGTATCACGTGCCACCACTGACAGCTCTTCAATGTGGATGGAGGTGTAACGGTCATCAGCCACTACGCGCTCGGAGATCAGAATCGAGTCTTCGTAGTTGTAACCGTTCCAAGGCATAAAGCCAACCAGCATGTTCTGACCCAGCGCCAACTCACCCATATCCGTAGAAGCACCATCCGCCACCACGTCGCCTCGGCTAATGATATCGCCTACTTTAACCAGCGGACGCTGGTTAATATTGGTGTTCTGGTTAGAACGGGTGTACTTGGTCAGGTTGTAGATATCCACACCCACTTCGCCGGCTTGCGCTTCAGCATCGTGGACACGAATCACAATACGGCCTGAGTCGACGTAATCGACCACGCCACCACGACGGGCAGTCACGACAGTCCCGGAGTCCACCGCGACTGTACGCTCAATGCCTGTACCGACCACGGCTTTTTCAGCACGCAGACAAGGCACGGCTTGACGTTGCATGTTGGCACCCATCAAGGCACGGTTCGCGTCATCGTGTTCCAGGAAAGGAATCAATGAAGCCGCAACAGACACGATCTGGCCTGGTGCGACGTCCATATACTGCACGCGCTCAGGTTGCGTCATGGTAAATTCGTTGTGGAAACGCGCAGAGACCAATTCCTCCTTGAAGCCACCGTCTGTAGACAGTTCGGTGTTAGCCTGTGCAATCACATACTGGCTTTCTTCAATGGCTGACAGGAAATCAATCTTGCCTGACACCTTGTTGCCTTCAACCAGACGATAGGGGGTTTCCAGGAAACCATATTCGTTGGTACGGGCATACAGCGCCAGTGAGTTGATCAAACCAATGTTTGGACCTTCAGGCGTTTCAATTGGACAAACTCGGCCATAATGGGTGGTGTGTACGTCACGCACCTCGAAGCCGGCACGCTCACGGGTCAAGCCACCTGGGCCCAAAGCGGAGATACGGCGTTTGTGCGTAATCTCGGACAATGGGTTAGTCTGGTCCATAAACTGCGACAACTGGCTAGAACCGAAAAACTCACGAATCGCACTGGAGACTGGCTTGGCGTTGATCAAGTCATGCGGCATCAGATTCTCGGACTCAGCCTGTGACAGACGCTCTTTGACGGCACGCTCAACACGGACCAGACCGGCACGGAACTGGTTCTCGGCCAATTCACCCACGGAACGGATACGACGGTTACCCAAGTGGTCAATATCGTCAATCTCGCCACGGCCATTGCGCAACTCAATCAGCACGCCAATGACAGCGAGGATATCTTCGTTGGATAGCACATTGCTACCGGTATCGCCTTGTGGACCGACTTTTTCGTAGAAACGACGCATCCAGGTCGCTGAACGGTCTTCCAGCTTGCTTGGATAAGCACGGCGGTTGAATTTCATACGACCCACTACGGACAGGTCATAGCGATCTTCAGAGAAGAACAAACCATTAAACAAGGCCTCTACAGCCTCTTCGGTTGGCGGCTCGCCTGGGCGCATCATGCGGTAAATCGCTACACGTGCACTGTACTGGTCAGGAATCTCATCACTGCGCAATGTTTGCGAAATGAAATTACCATGATCCAAGTCGTTGGTGTAAATGGTGTCGATTTCTGAAATCTTTGCCGCGACCAATTTTTCAAGCAATGATGGTGTCACTTCATCATTGGCGTTAGCAATCAGCTCACCGGTTTCAGTATCAATAATGTTTTTGGCAACTGCGCGACCCATCATAAAGTCGGTTGGTACCGCCATGGTGGTTACGCCCGCTTTTTCGATGTCACGGATATGTTTAACGGTGATACGTTTGTCTTTGGCAACCAGCACATTACCGTCTTTGTCAGTAATGTCGAATTTGGCCACTTCACCACGCAGGCGGTCTGCCACCAACTCAAACTCCACGCCTTTCGGGCCGATGTGGAAAGTGTCGGTGTCGTGGAAGGTTTCCAGAATTTGTTCTGGGGTGTAGCCCAATGCCTTCAGCAGGATGGTCACTGGCATCTTGCGGCGACGATCCACACGGAAGTACAGGTAATCTTTAGGGTCAAACTCAAAGTCTAACCAGGAGCCACGGTAAGGAATAATCCGTGCAGAGAACAACAACTTACCGGAGCTGTGGGTTTTACCACGATCGTGCTCAAAGAATACGCCAGGGCTGCGGTGCAATTGGGACACAATGACACGCTCGGTACCATTAATCACGAAAGAGCCATTTTCGGTCATGAGCGGCAATTCACCCATGTAGACTTCTTGTTCTTTGACTTCTTTGACGGTTGGTTTGGACGCTTCACGGTCCATAATGGTCAGACGCACCTTGACACGCAGTGGCACGGCGTAAGTCAGCCCACGTTGCTGACATTCTTTCACGTCAAATGGCTCTGCGCCTAATTGGTAGCTCACATAGTCCAGACGGGCATTCTCTGAATGGCTCACAATCGGGAAAATGGAACGGAAAGTCGACTCTAGACCTTCGTTTTTACGTTGGTCCGCTGGTACATTTTCCTGCAGGAATGATTTATAGGACTCCAGCTGCATGGCCAGCAGATAAGGTACCTCTTGAACGCTGTCACGCTTGGCAAAGCTTTTGCGAAGGCGTTTCTTTTCGGTAAAGGAATAGCTCATAGCGTCTCCTGAAATTTTTGAGGGTAGAAGACAAAACACTTTTCATCCACTGCAATGTTTTGACATCTAACTTCGCATTTAAAATCAGCCACTTAAATTAGCCGGTTAGCTTATCTATATGTGGCCACAATACCGCTTTTACAACAGGCTTCCAGACAATTACAGTTTATTTACAATCTGCAACGCTAGAAATGGCGAAGGCCGACGGTCTCCCGTCAGCCCAGCCAGATTCACAATTGTGAATTATTTCATCTCAGCAGTAGCGCCCGCTTCGATCAATTTCTTCACAGCGGCTTCAGCGTCAGCTTTGCTTACGCCTTCTTTAACCGCTTTAGGTGCGCCGTCTACCAGGTCTTTAGCTTCTTTCAAGCCCAAACCTGTCAGTTCACGAACTGCTTTAATCACACTCACTTTGTTGTCGCCAGCGCCATTCAAGATGACGTTGAACTCAGTTTGCTCAGCAGCAGCTGGAGCAGCACCAGCAGCAGCGCCGCCAGCAGCCACTGCAACAGCAGCAGCAGAAACACCAAACTTCTCTTCGATTTCTTTGATGAACGCAGTCAGTTCCAATACGGTCATGCCACCGATTGCATCTAAGATGTCAGCATTAGAAATTGCCATGATATAAATTTCCTAAAATAATTTGATTAAAAATTAAGCCGCTTGCTTTTCTTTTTCGTCGCGTATTGCAGCAACGGCACGAGCAAACTTGGTTGGGACTTCGTTGAGTGTGCCAGCCAATTTGGACAGCAACTCATCACGGCTCAATGTAGATGCCAACGCTTGCACGCCAGCCACATCAAGACGCTCATTAGGCATCGCGCCCGCTTTCAGTACGAACAATTCGTTATCTTTTGCGAAATTGTTCATGACTTTGGCGGCTGCAACTGGATCGGTAGAAATACCGTACACCAGTGGCCCAACCATGTCGTCAGCCAATGCGGCAAAAGGCGTACCTTCTACTGCACGACGAACCAAGGTGTTTTTCAACACACGCAGATACACACCTGCATTACGTGCATCAGCACGCAGTTTCGTCATATTGGCTACGCCAATACCACGATACTCAGCAAGTACGATTGCTTGTGCGTTTGCTACTTGCGCAGCAACCTCGGCAACGACTTCTTTTTTCTCTGTAAGATTAAGACTCAAGGTCTGTTCTCCTTCCGTTAATGAAAGCCCGGTTAAATCACCGGGCCACTCACGGCGTCCTTGTGCAGGGCATGGATATATCCTGTGTTGGGGATCGCCATCTGCGTTGGTTTCAAACTGCTGCAAACAGAGGATTACTCACCCATTTGCATTCAATTTTCAATTAAGTAAAACACCAACGGTCTTTGATGTTCTTGAGTGCTTACAAAATTGCATAAACACTCAAGCCCAAAGTACTTGCCCGATCCATTAACGGACCGGGACTTGATTCAATGCTTAAGCAGCGACTGAAGCTTGGTCAACACGTACGCCAGGACCCATGGTGCTGGAGACGGACAATTTCTTCAGGTATACGCCTTTGGAGCTGGCTGGCTTGGCTTTGTTCAATGCTTCGATCAAAGCAGACAGGTTGCCTTGCAGTTGCTCAACAGTAAATGAAGCACGGCCGATGGTGCAGTGAACGATACCGCCTTTATCAGTACGGTATTGCACTTGACCCGCTTTAGCATTTTTAACTGCAGTCGCTGCGTCTGGAGTCACTGTACCGACTTTAGGGTTAGGCATCAAACCACGTGGGCCCAACACTTGACCCAAGGCACCAACGATACGCATCGCATCAGGTGTAGCAATGGCTACATCAAAATCCAACATACCGCCTTTGACTTGCTCGGCCAGATCTTCAAAACCAACGATGTCAGCACCAGCTGCTTTAGCCGCTTCAGCTTGTGCACCTTGTGCAAACACAGCCACACGCACTGTTTTACCAGTGCCGTTAGGCAATACGATCGCGCCACGCACCAGCTGGTCAGATTTACGTGGGTCGATACCCAAGTTAATCACTGCGTCTACAGATTCGTTAAATTTGGCAGTTGCGCCTTCTTTTACCAGGCTCAGCGCATCAACTACCGGGTACAGCTTGTTGCGGTCAATCTTTGCACGCAACGCATCAATTCTTTTAGCCATGTTATACACCCTCCACTTCGATACCCATGCTGCGTGCGCTACCAGCGATGGTGCGAACGGCTGCGTCCATGTCGGCAGCGGTCAGGTCAGGCATTTTTGTTTTGGCGATTTCTTCGGCTTGTGCACGAGTAATCTTGCCAACTTTGTCCGTATGAGGACGTGGGGACCCTTTTTCCAGCTTGGCTGCTTTTTTGATCAGCACAGTTGCAGGAGGGGTTTTCATCACGAATGTGAAGCTCTTGTCTGCAAACGCAGTGATCACCACTGGAATAGGCAGACCTGGTTCAACGCCTTGTGTTGCCGCGTTAAACGCTTTACAGAATTCCATGATGTTCAGACCACGTTGACCCAGTGCTGGACCGACTGGTGGGCTTGGGTTGGCTTTACCTGCAGGGATCTGCAGCTTGATATAGCCAATGACTTTCTTTGCCATGTTTGACTCCTTGAATGGGTAATAGCGCCTGTCGCAGGCTCCCCGTTAAAAAATATCGACTGCCAGTCAGGCCGTCGACACAATGCACAACTAGACTTCTTTTTCTACTTGTGCAAAATCCAGTTCAACCGGTGTCGCACGGCCAAAAATGACCACTGAAACACGCAGTTTGTTTTTGTCGTAGTTCACTTCCTCTACGCTGCCAGAGAAGTCCTTGAATGGACCATCGATCACACGAACACTCTCGCCCTTTTCAAAGGTCATCTTCTGTGTCGGATTAGATTTGCTGTCATCCATGCGACGCAGAATAATTTCGACTTCCTTATCCTTGATCGGGGTTGGACGTTGTGCAGTGCCACCGATGAATGAAGTCACCCTTGGTGTACTTCTCACCAAATGCCAACTTTCGTCAGTCATTTCCATTTGCACCAACACGTAACCGGGATACAAGCGACGCTCAGAAATGGTCTTCTGACCATTTTTCAGCTCAATCACCTCTTCTACCGGCACCAGAATGTCACCGAACTGATCCGGGATATTCGATCTTGCGACTCGCTCTTCCAAACCGGCCTTGACGGATTTCTCCATGCCGGAGAAGGCCTGAACTGCATACCAACGCATAGCCATTAAGCCCCCCTACCCATAATCCATTGCACCATGTAGGCAAAACTGATGTCTACCAACGCCAAGAAAGCAGCCATGATCACAACCAGCACCACAACAGCCAGTGTCGTTTGCATAGTTTCCTGACGCGTTGGCCACACCACACGCTTGGCTTCAGCAACAGACTCATTAAAGAAAACCAGCGCCTGCTTACCTTGTGGCGCAGTCCACGCGACCGCTACAGACGCGACAATACCTGCCAACACGGCAAGTATCCTGATAACCATTGCTTTATCTTCAAAAAGATAAAAACCGGCAATCCCCAAAGCTAGTAACAACAGGGATAAAGCCAGTTTGATTTTATCGATCATATACTTAACTTTATGATTAACACCACAGACTATTCTGGGTGTTTGGCAGGCCAAGAGGGTCTCGAACCCCCAACCCTCGGTTTTGGAGACCGATACTCTACCAATTGAGCTATTGGCCTGTACTCTTTAAAGCGAAAGCTGCACGGGTTGTAGCGCAGCTTTCACCTACATCAACAATTACTCGATGATTTTGGCAACGACGCCAGCACCAACGGTACGACCACCTTCACGAATCGCGAAGCGCAGACCATCTTCCATCGCGATAGGCGCGATCAATGTCACAGTGATAGATACGTTATCACCTGGCATTACCATTTCGGTACCTGCTGGCAATTCAACTGCACCAGTCACGTCAGTGGTACGGAAGTAGAACTGTGGACGGTAG
>NZ_WOVG01000005.1:0-276940 GCF_029132825.1 Methylophilus sp. YYY-1 | reverse complement strand
GGGAACTAATATAAACGGTTGTTATCCATTTACAGGGCCTAGTTAACAACAATTCTTATTATGGCAAACATTCATACAACATCTCTCAGCCCTTTTCAAAGAGTCGTCAAATTACTCTCATTTGAAAAACAGGACATTTTGCTGCTGTTTTATTTAACTGCGGCTTACGGTGTGCTGGGTATCGCGACACCTGTTGCCGTGCAGGCGATGGTGAATATCGTCACCATGGGCGGCGTATTGCAGCCGCTGTACGTCGTGGGGTTTATCCTGTTTTGTTTGCTGGCGTTGTCTGGTGCGATTTATGCGATTGAGAGTTTTCTGGTTGAGATGATCCAGCGACGGCTTTTTGTGCGGTATAGCTTGCAGATTGCGCAAAATACCGGGCAAATTCATATTTCTGTGTATGACAAATTCAATCCGGTAGAACTGGTGAATCGTTATTTTGATATTCAAACCGTGCAGAAATCGATGGCCACCTTACTCACGGTTGGCTTGACCGCCTTGTTGCAAGGCATCATCGGCAGCATTGTGCTGCTTTTTTATAGTCTGTATTTTGGCATTTTGGTGATCCTCATGCTGATTGTGTTGTGGGTGATTATTTTTGGCCTGGGTAAACAGGCCGAAGAGACATCGATCAAAGAGTCTAAAGCCAAATATGAAATGGCGGCCTGGTTGGAAACCATTGCACGCAATAAATGGCTCTCAAAGTTTTACGGTGCGACTCAGCGCAACACGGCGAATACCGCGCAGCTTGCAGAAGGCTATCTGCAAGTCAGGACCAAGCACTTTAAAGTACTCATGATGCAACTGATAGGCGCGGTGGGCCTCTATGCGTTGATTGGTACGGGCATGCTGATATTAGGCGGAACACTGGTGATTAAAGGCCAGATCAATCTGGGCCAGTTTGTTGCCGCAGAGCTGATTATTTTTGGGGTGCTTTCTGCGTTTGTGCGATTTGTGACCAAGCTGGAGTATTTCTATGATCTGCTTGCGGCGGTCGATAAACTTGGTGTGCTGGAAACCTTGCCTGTAGAGCGCTCTGGGGAGCATCAGTCAGGTCAGGAAGGCTACACTACCCTGAAGGTGCATCAGCTGACTTTTCAACACGCGGATCAAGCCGCTTTGGTCAGCAACCTGAGTTTTAACTTGCAACGTGGTGAGAGCCTGGCGTTAATCGGTGGCTTAGGCAGCGGTAAAACGACGTTGCTGGAGCTGATCACCGGTATGAGGCAGCCGCTGCAAGGACATGTCAGCTACAACGACATTGATGTGCGCCAGCTTGACCTGGCACATTTGCGTGACCGGATTGGTGTGGCGAACAAAGTCGAGTGGCAGCATGGCTCTATTCTGGATAATCTGAGGTTGCAACGGCCAGAGGTGACACTTGATCAGGTGATTGAGTTACTGCAGGTGCTGGGCTTGTGGCAAGAAATCAGCAAGCTGCCCAATGGGGTAGAAACAGTCTTGACCGACTTTGGCGCACCGATGACGCATACACAGTTACAACGATTAATGCTTGCCCGTGCCATGCTGGGTCAACCGGATGTATTAATCATTGATGGCCTGCTGGATCAACTGGCGCAACATGAGCTGGATCAGGTGCTGATGTTGCTTAAGCGTCACCAGCAGGACTGGATGGTGTTGATCACCACGCGATATCAGCATATCGCCCAGCAATGCAAGCAAGTCATTCATCTGCAAAGCCAAGCGGCGACAGACGTGGCAGGAGGTCAGCATGCGTAATACGGTTGAAAGTATGCTGACACAAAGCGTACAAACCCCTGAGCATTTAAGGGTTTGGATCAAACGGATGGCCTGGCTGCTCGTTGTGCTGCCCCTTGCTTTTTTGCCTCTGCCATGGCAACAAAACGTGACCGCGCTGGGCAAGGTCACGGCCTATTCTCCTTCCGAGCGGGTGCAAACCGTCGATGCCCCCGTGAGCGGGCTCATCCAGCACTGGTATGTGCAAGAAGGCTCACAAGTGAAGCAAGGCGATGTATTGCTGGAAATTAGCGATACTGATCCTAACTTCAGGCAGCGCCTGCAAGCGCAGCGCGATAACCTGGAGGACAAACTCGCTTCCAAACAAAGTGAGTTATCAGCTTACTCGGTGCAGCGTGACAACCTGGCCGCCGGCCGCGATGCCAAAATCACCGCCGCCCAATACAAGTTGGATGTCGCTAACCAAAAAATTCTCAGTGCACGTGAAGCTGTGAACTCTGCTCAAGCGACGCTGGATGCTGCCACGATGCAGGTCAAGCGTATGCAACGCCTACTGGGCGATGGCCTGGTTTCCAAGCGAGACACAGAAGTGGCTGAGCGTGACCATACGATTGCCAGCCGCAACCTAAATAGTGTGCAGGCTCAACTGCAATCGGCTATGGCCGAGGCGCAGTCGGCACAGGCAGAAATTCGTCAGGTGCGTGCCGATACGCAAGCATATCTGGATTCGGTCACAGCCAATATCAACAAAATCAAAGGCGAGGTCTCAGATGCTGAAAACAGCCTGCACAGCTCCGAGATTTCACTGGCGCGGCAAAACATGCAGAAAATCATCGCGCCCCGCGATGGCACGATTTTCCGTTTACCGGTCAATTCACAATCCCAGATAATCAAGCAAGGAGATCCCTTGCTGATTATTGTGCCACATACCTCTCAGCGTGCCGTGGAGTTATGGGTTGATGGCCGCGATGCGCCACTGATTACTCGCGAAAGTGTTGTGCGTCTCGAATTTGAGGGATGGCCTGCGATTCAGGTGCCTGGCTGGGCGCAAGTCGGTGTGGGCACTTTTGAGGGCAAAATTGCTTTTGTCGACCCGACTGACAATGGCACCGGGCATTTCCGTATCATGGTGATCCATAAAGAGGGCACGCCGCAATGGCCAGAAGCCCGCTTTTTGCGTCAGGGTATCAGTGCCAAGGGTTGGGTATTGTTGGAGAAAGTGACGATAGGCTATGAATTGTGGCGCCTGCTCAATGGCTTCCCGCCCAGAATCCCGCATGAGCCGACACCACTCAATCTACCGGCTGGCGTTGGGGCCAGTAAATGAAGCGTGGTGTGCAATTACCGGTTTTGACCAGGCTGTTTGGTCTGGCCAGTATGCTATTGGCCACAGTTGTCGGTGCGGATGAGTCATTGAGTGACAGCCGGGCGCGCCAGCGATTGCAGAACACAGAAGGCCGCGGCCTGGAGCCATATGCCAAGGGCAAGGGTGTGCCGCTGCATGATGCGGTCAAACAACAGCAGCAACAACGCAATAAGCCGGTAGTGATAGACCTGAAAAGTGCGCTGCAACCGTTTGACTCGCCAGAAACTGCAAATATGCTCAGTAATGCACCCAAGCAAGGGCCGCAACTGAGTATTGCGGATGTGCGGCAGAAGGCGTTGCAAAACAATCTTAATCTGCAAGTGGCCAAAATCGACCCGACCATTGCTGCGCAATCGTTGCGTGAAGAGCAGGCCAAGTTTGACCAGGTCATTTTTGCCTACGCCAAATATGGCCAGAAAGACTTGCCTGCGATGGCGGGTGACAAAGTGATTCTAAAGTCTGATAACCCTGCGCTGGATAGCGAGCTGGTCAAACTGAATCCGGCAGCCCAAAACAAGGAGTTTTGGGAGTTGGAAACGGGCATCAAAGTGCCGTTAAGAACTGGTGGTAGCGTTACCCTGAGTGCGCCACTGGAAAACTACCAGAGCAAGGGCAGTCTGGCCAGTGACCAATACCGCAGTGCTTTGCGCTTCTCCTTTAGCCAGCCGTTGTTGCGTAATGCCGGGCGACAGGTGAACGAGGCCAGCATCCGCATTGCAGCACTTGATCAGGATAGCGCCCAGCTCAGAACGCGGTTGCAAAGCATTCGTATAGTCACCATGGTGGATAAAGCCTACTGGGATTTATACGAGGCTTGGGCGGCCCTGGATGTGCGCCGCAACCAGTACGAATATGCCAGCCAAAATCTGGCCATGGTCAAACGCCGCGTGCAGGAGGGTCTCACCGCCGCGATTGAAGTCAACCGTGCTGAAATTGGTGTCGCGGATCGCATGGAAACGCTGATTATTGCCGAAACCAACCTCAAGCTGGCCCAGCGCCAGTTACAGTTTTTGCTCAACGAATTGCCGGAGCAAGGCATGACTAGTTTGCCGTGGGTACCTTCTACCATGCCCAATCTGGTCAAGTTTGAGTTTGACCGTGAAAAACTGCTCAAAGATGCGTTGGATAGCCGCATCGAGCTACTCGATCAGGAGCTCAAACTGAGCGCAGATCAATTACAAATTGATTATCTGCAAAATCAGACCCTGCCGATGTTTACGCTGGATTACCAATACGGCGCCCTGTCCAGTTCTGCCAACCGGGCAGGCAATATCGGGCAGGACTTGCTGAATGGCCAATACAATGACTGGTCCGTGGGCCTGAAGTTTGAAATGCCAGTGAGCAATGAAGCGCGCAAAGCCAAGCTGGATAAAGCGATTGCCCAGCGTATGCAGCGCCTGACAAACAAAACGCTGCAAGCGCTGACCGTCAAACGCGAAATTCACGACGCCCTGGATAAGCTTGAGCAAAACTGGCAGCGCATCCTCGCGGCACGCCAGCAGGTGATGATCGCCGGCTATAACTACGAAGCCGAACTCAAGCAGTTTAATGAAGGCTTACGTACCATGACCGAGGTGCTGGAAACACTGACGCGGCTAGGCGAGGCGCAAATCAAGGAAATTCGCGCCATTAATGACTATCAGATTGCCCTGATAGACCTGACCTTTGCCACCGGAACGGTGTTGGGCTATACGCAGATTAGCATGCAGTAAGGTAGCCTCGGATAACGTGCAAGGCAGATGAGGCTACTTGATCAAATCTGTGCGCTGAGTGATTTAAGAAGCGGTGCGGATGCCTGGATCAGAAAAACTCAGGCGTTTATTCAGGTTTTTCTCGGGGTTCTCTGAGGACAAGCATCAAAGTGATCGCACACTTTAGATACTTTTTGCGATGGGATTGGCTATCAGAAGAAAACACGCATTGTTTACTGTGCAGGCATGCCTCCCTACGCAACGATTTTCTATGCTGCCTAACAACCTGGCCAGTAACGCTTATCCTTCATAAAACACGGCTAGTCAGAGGGTCTCTCTGTTTGGCTAGGACCATTTCACCCTGTGTTTAGCGGCAATATTCAAACAATCTCCAGCTTTCAGGCTGAGGATGCCTTCTTCAAATGCCCGTTCTCCTTCACCTTGCAAGCGCAATAACCACGCAGCTTGCGCTTGGTCATCCTAGCAGTCCGCTGGCGATGAATGCCCCTAGTAGACGATGCGTTCAATATACAGTTGAGGTGAAGAGATCAGCACTTGAAGGCATTACTCAGGCAAGAGCACGGGAATCTCTGCAAACAGGTTGAGTTGTTAAATGAGGGATGTCACGCGCAGTCGAGCTGCGGCAATCCGATTACTCGGTCAGGACTGGTTTAAGCAGCGCTTCCACCTGCGCCAGCGTCATCCGGTGGATTCCCGCCTTTTCCCCGTGTTTACGCGGGGCGGTACGCAGGTCGTCGGCTTCAAAAATACTGATGCGTTGCGTACCGTACCGGGTTTCTACCAGCACCACCGGCACCCGTTTGCGTAGCAATTCGTGCTTTTGTTTGCTCGGACGGTCTGACATGCGATAGTGCTGTTCGTCTAGGCGGTAGGGGATATTCTGGTTAAGCAGGTAGATTTCCAGTTCTTTGGCACTCTCGGCAAAGACATGGATTTCGGTATCGGCATGGGGCCCGGCGGTACCTTCCATGACGGCGCCGGTCAGGTAGGGCTGGAATTTCTGCAATAGACGCATGGTATGCAGCGCGGCCTGCCGCAGTTCCAGCAGGTGAGCGGCATCGCTTTCATCTGCGTAAAGCGCGTGATATTCACGCAAGGCCGCATCAATTTCGCCGTTGGTCGGCAAGGGCGCATCTTGCGTGATGCCCATGGCTTTGATGGCTTTGCGTTTGGCGCGCGCATAGTCACTGATGCCTTCTTCAAACATCAGGCGCGCGGCAGATTGGGCAATTTCTTGCCTCAAGTCACTCGTAAAATCATCAAACATACTTTAGGCTTTTCGTAGATTGATTGCTAATTCGGGCTCAGCAGCTTGGCTGCCGGATTGGCTGGCAGTTTTCTATCCTCATTGTTGCCACTGTGTTCGCCGATCAGGCGCTCCAAAAAGGAGGGCTCTTCCTCTTCGGGCGCATGCTCACCTTCCGGGTCAAACAAACCAGGCAGTGTTTCGGGTTTGGATTGTGGCAAGTGCTCTTCATAAAAATACTCATAAATGCCCGCATCGTCTTCGCTGATCTGCGCACCGGTGTAAGCATCTACTTTCAATTGCAAGACGCCCTCAGGCACTTTGTATTGATAAATCGGCTGACCTGACAGGGTTTGTTGCATATAGCGTATCCAGATAGGTAAAGCTGCGCGGCCACCGGTTTCGCCACGGCCCAGGTTGTGCGGGTTGTCATAACCCACCCACGCGACTGCCACCTCTTTTGGGTGGTAGCCAGCAAACCAGGCATCAAACTGGTCGTTGGTGGTGCCAGTTTTACCGGCAATGTCGGGGCGGCGCAATGACAGTGCTGCGCGCGCAGTCCCATCTCTCACCACGTCTTGTAGCATGGTGGTAATAATGAACGCGTTGCGCTGGTCAATCACCCGCTCGGCGGAAACATGTTTGCCTGGTTGCACGGCTTGAATCACCTTGCCGCGGCTGTCCGTGATCTTTTCGATCAGGTAAGGATGCACCTGATAGCCACTATTGGCAAAGGTGGCATACGCGGCTGTCAGCTGCCAGACCGTGGTTGAGCCAGCGCCCAAGGCGGTAGACAAATAGGCCGGGTGATCCTTGGGGTCAAAGCCAAATTTGCGCAGGTAGTTTTGGGCATAACGCGCGCCAATCGCATTCATAAGCCGGATTGAAATGGTGTTTTTGGATTGCGCCAGTGCTTCACGCAAACGCATCGGACCAGCATATTTTTCATCGTAGTTGCGCGGCTCCCAGCTGCTGTTGCTGCCAGTCTCGGTGGAGGTGAAACTGATCGGTGCGTCTTCAAACACACTGGCAGGGGAATAGCCCTTTTCAAGCGCGGCAGAATAGATAAATGGTTTAAAGCTGGAGCCGGGTTGACGGCGACCCTGGGTGACATGGTTATATTTGTTGCGCTGGAAACTGAAGCCACCGATCAGCGCTTGTACCTGTCCGGTTTCAGGATTGAGTGCCATAAAGCCACTTTCCACTTCTGGCAGTTGTACTACCGACCATTCTTCACCGTTTTGATATACGCGAATGACCGCGCCCGGCTTGAGTGACAAGGGCGTGGGTTTGGCGGGCGGCATATGGTTTTTGACCAGCAGCAATGATTTGTCTTGCAGTTTGAGCACCTGGCCGCGCTTGGTGACCAAAGTGAGCAGGTTGGGTTCCACCTTGGTGACCAAGGCGGGCACAAATTGGTTGTAAGTGACAAAATCACGCAATAAATCAGCGGCTTCCGACGCCCTGAGTGTTGCCGGTAATGGCAACATTTGCTCTGCGCCACGGAACCCGTGCCGCAACTCAAAATTGATGATGCCTTGAATCATGGCCGTATTGGCAGCAGCCTGGTGTTTGCTATTGATAGTGGTGTAAACACGCAGCCCGCTGGTATAAGCCTTCTCACCATAGCGTTTATACAAGCTTGCCCTGACGATCTCGGCCACGTATTCCCCGCCCAGTGCCTGGATTTGGCGTCTGGATGACTGGAATTTAAGCGGTGCTTTTAATGCTTCTTCATAGGCTTGATCAGAGATCATGCCATAGCGGTGCATGTCGCGGAGTACTTCATGCTGACGGTTGATGGCGTAGTCAGGATGAATGTAGGGGTCGTATTTGCTCGGCGCTTTGGGCAAGCCTGCCAGTAACGCGGCTTCGGCCAGGTTCAGTTGTTTCAAGTCTTTGTCATAGTAGGTTTTGGCGGCGGTCGCAAAACCATACGCCCGTTCGCCCAGATAAATCTGGTTGAGATAGAGCTCCAGAATCTTGTCTTTGCTAATGGCATGTTCAATTTTGATCGCCAGCAAGGCCTCTTTAATCTTGGTCCATAGATTGCGTGGCGTATCTGGATTGCTGAAAAAGTTTTTAGCCACCTGCATGGTGATGGTGCTGGCGCCTTCGTGCCCGCGTCCGGTCAGGTTGTTGCGAATCGCCCGCAAAATGCCTGTGGTATCAATGCCGTTGTGCTGGTAAAAGCGACGGTCTTCAATCGCCAGAATGGCGTCTTTCATGACTTTGGGCGTTTGTTCAATCGGTACGAATGCGCGGCGCTCCTGACCAAATTCAGCCATCAAGCCGCCATCGGCGTCATAGACCCGCAGGGGCAATTTGGGGTGGTAATCCGTCAGTGCATCAATCGAAGGCAGGGAAGGATAGAGGATGCTGATCATCAATACCAGCAAGGCTGCGACGATCAAACTGCCAGTAATGAAGAGAAAAAGAAGGGACTGCAACCAGGTTCTTGAATTCATGCGTCTTGCTGCCATCGAGAGAATTACCTATGAATTGTAATCTTTTTTTGCTGATTCATAGGCAGTTAATTATGGAATCATGCAAATAATCAGGATTTCCCTGACTCGCAAAAATACATGTAAGCCATTGTTTACCCACTCGAATGCATGAGTTGGCATGGATGATGCATAGCAAGTCGGGCATGTAACTATTTATGAAGGGCAATACCGTTGAGTCTGGGCTTTTTACAGCGCAAAAAAACCAGTTTTATTGGTGTGGATGTCAGTGCAACCGCCGTCAAGATGGTGGAGCTCAGTGCCATTGGCAAGCAGCAATTCCGGCTGGATGGCTATGCCAATGTCACGTTGCCTAAAGGCGCAATCAGTGACGGCAATATCAATGATCTCACCCAGGTGGCTGAGAGCATGCGTGCCGCCTGGCGATTGCTGGGTTCGCGTGCACGTCAGGTAGTCTTGGCCTTGCCAACTGCGGCGGTGATTTCCAAGCGCGTGATTATGCCTGCCGGATTGCGCGAAGAAGACATGGAGCTGCAAGTCGAGTCTGAGGCAAATCAGTACATCCCGTTCCCGCTCGACGAAATGAATTTGGACTTTCAGATCTTGGGCCCGATGGGGAAAAGCACCGATGAAGTGGAGGTGCTGATTGTGGCGGCCAAGAAAGAAAAAATCGATGACCGGGTGGCCGTGGCTGAAGAAGCCGGGCTCAAGGTGCAGATCATGGATGTTGAGGCCTATGCGACAGAAACGGCTTACCGTCAGATTTTGAGACATTTGCCTGATCACAGTAAAAAAACTGTGACCATGATTCTGGATATCGGTGCCTTTGTCACCCATATCAATGTGATGGTAGGCACACACTCCGTCTATGCACGAGAGCAAGCCTTTGGTGGGGCGACCTTGTCGCAAGAGATTCAGCGCCGGTTTGGCTTGTCGCCTGAAGAAAGCGAAATCGCCAAGCGTCAAGGCGGATTGCCAGCTTCTTATGCGCAGGAAGTGTTGCAGCCGTTTTTACAAAACCTGGCGGCCGAGGCTGCCAGAGCCGTTTCATTTTTCACTAATTCCACCCAATACAGCAAAGTCGACCATTTGTTGTTAGCGGGCGGTGTGGCAGCTACTGACGGGCTGACCGCTCTCATTGAAGAAAAAACCGGTGTGCATACTTTGGTTGCAAATGCTTTCGGTGGTATGACGTTGGCAAACAAGATTAAACCTTCCCAGTTGCAAGTAGATGCCCCTGCCCTAATGATCGCTTGTGGCTTGGCGCTGCGAGGGGTAGACGCATGATTAAAGTCAATCTACTCCCACACCGTCAGATCCGACGCGCTGAGCGGCAGCGTGAATTTGGCTTGATGGCATCCTTGGTAGCAGTAGCAGCAGCGGCTATTTTGTTTGTCAGTTGGAGCTACATCCATAGCAAGATTCAGGCGCAGCAATCTCGGAATCAACGATTGCAGGATGAAATGGCTCGTCTAGATGTGGAAATAGCCAAGATTGGTAATTTGAAAGAGCAAATCAAGAGTGTGCTTGAGCGTAAGCAAATTGTGGAAGGCTTGCAAAGTGATCGTAATCAGGCTGTTCTGATTCTGGATGAGCTGGCCAGACAATTGCCAGATGGTGTCTTCTTCAGAAGTGTGAAACAAATCGAAGATGAAATTGAGCTGAAAGGGGTTGCAGATACTAATGCGAGAGTCGCGACATTAGTACATAACCTGAGTGGCTCAGCCATTATGCATAGCCCTAATCTGGTTGAAATCAAAGCTAGCATGAATGCACTATCGGTCAAAGAATATGACTTTGTTTTACGCGTCACGCTCAAGCGCGAGTCGCCTACGAGTCCTGCCGATAAGCAAAAACTGGCCCCTGCTAAAGGATGACAAAAATGCAACTGTCTGACTTTAATAATATTGATTTAAAAAACGCGGGTAACTTGCCTCTGCCGATGAAAGCCGCCTTGCTAGCGATGTTGGCTGGTATCTTATTTGTTTTAGGTTACTTGTTTTTACTTAATCCCAATCTTAAGGAGTTAAAGCTAGAAAAAGAAAAGGAGCAGGGGTTACGTGATGAGTATCTGGCGAAGAAAATGCAGGCACTAAAAATGAAGGCATATGAACAACAGGTGATTGATATTCAGCGTACTTTCGGTAACCTGCTTAAGCAGTTGCCAGATAAATCTGAAATGGATGGACTGCTGACAGATATCAACCAAGCTGGTCTCAGTCAGGGCCTATCATTCGAGGGATTTGTCCCATTGCCAGAGGTGTTTGCTGAGTTTTATGCTGAAAAGCCTATAAATATCAAAGTATTAGGCCAATATCATGGGCTTGGCGCTTTTGTCACTGAGGTGGCCAAACTTTCCCGTATTGTGACGCTACACAACCTGCAAATTCACCCTGCAGGGAAAGATGAGAAACAGACGCAAAAAGATATTCTAGTCATGGAAGCTGTTGCCAAGACCTATCGCTATCTTGATGCAGAAGAGCTTGCTGCACGCAAGATGCAAGAGAATAAGGCAAATAAAAAATGAGGTTGAAATCAAAACTTTTACCAGCTGCGTTGATAATTTTGCTGGCTGCATGTGGGCATGCACAAAATGACGATTTAACCCAGTTTATGAATGACGCGAATCAGACCATGCTTGCACCTGTAGAGGCTTTACCGGAGGTGCAAGGATTTGCGCCGAAAATGTATAACGCGGACGGCGTCTTGCATGATCCGTTTTATCCGCGCAAAGCCGCAATACAAAATGCGAATCAGCCCGATTTGAATCGGCCTAAAGAACCTCTGGAAGCCTATCCGCTAGAAAGCCTTAAATTTGTCGGGGTTCTCAGCAAAAAAAATAGTATGTATGCCACCATACAAACTCCAGATAGCCATATTTACCAGATTAAAACAGGCGCGCACTTGGGCGAAAAGTTTGGCGTAGTAATTGCACTCGGGGAAAATCACCAGACTTTGAAGTATGAGTTAAGAGTGAAAGAGACCATACAAGATCCGGTCACAGCTGAGTGGTCTGAGCAAATGACAATATTGGAATTGCAGGAACATCAATGATGAATACTTCTACCTATAATCTTGCACGAATCATTTTGTTGGCCGCCACAATGGTCGTCTCCACTTGTATTCTGGCCGCAGAACCGGCAGACGGAAAAAACCTGCTACAAGTGGTTGAAGCCACCATGCAGCCAGGCGCAAAATTGAATGTGCAGCTACAGTTGTCGCAACCTCTGGCAACTACCCCTGTCAGCTTCACGTTGAGTAATCCGCCCAGAGTAGTATTCGATTTGCCAAACGCAGTCAATTCGACAGGCAAGAATGTGATCCCTATTAATCAAGGGGTGTTAAAGTCAGTGCAGATCGCACAAACCAATGATCGTACTCGTATTGTTATGAATTTAACAAAACCAGTACAACATCAATTGGAGTTACATGGTTTGTCTTTAATGGTCGGTTTAATTCAGGAAGGGCAAGAGATCCCCGTCGCTACAACTGCAGCCAAGCGTTTTTCAGAGCAAGATGCAGGGGCAGCACACAAGATTCAACGTATCGATTTTATGCGTGGTAAAAATGGTGAAGGCCGCGTGTTAGTTGATTTGTCCGATAGTCGAGTTGGTGTGAATGTCCGCAATGCGGGAAAAACAGTGGTAATTGATTTTGCAGATACGGATCTGCCCGAGTCACTGCAGCGACGCCTGAATGTGATTAACTTCAACACGCCCGTGCTATTTGTTGATGCATTACGTCACCACCACCAAGCGCAAATCGTCATTGAACCACAGGGCGATTGGGAGCAGTCCGCTTACCAAACCGATAAAAGGCTAGTAGTGGATATCCGACCAATCGCAAAGGACCCTAACAAACTGATACAAGGCTCTAAACAGGGCTACGCTGGTGAAAAGTTATCTCTAAACTTTCAGCGAGTAGACGTGAGGGATGTTCTGAAAGTGATCGCTGATTTCACCGGTAAAAATATTGTTGTTAGCGACTCGGTATCTGGAAGTGTGACGATTGGTTTGAAAGATGTGCCTTGGGATCAGGCTTTGGATGTGATTATGAAAAGCAAAGGTCTTGATATGCGAGTTAACGGCAGCGTTATTTCGATTGCGCCTGCAGAAGAATTTGCAGCTAAAGAAAAAGCACAGCTGACCGCTGAGGCTGAGCGTGAAACACTGGAAACATTACGTACAGAAGTGTTTTCACTAAAGTATCAAAAGGCGATGGATTTTAGAAATATGCTGTTGGGCGGAGGGGCAGGCACAGGCGGCAGTAGTTCGAGCATGTCTAGTGCTTCCACAAGTTCTTCAGCTGGACGTATGAATCGTATTTTATCTCAACGTGGCAGTGTCACCTTTGATGCAAGGACAAATACCATTTTCGTTCAGGACACGCCCAGAAAGCTCGAAGAAGTTCAGGCAATAATCAACAAAGTGGATGTGCCGGTTAAGCAAGTTATAATTGAATCACGCATGGTGATTGCTTCTAATACTTTTTCTAAAGCTTTAGGGGCGCGTTTTGGAATTTCGCAGACTGGAACGCCAGGCAGCAATACTAACGTGTCAATTGGAGGCAGTCTTGGAAATAAGACAACAGCTTATACAGCGCCGACAACGGCAGGCACTAATGGCACTTATACCTTGGGGACTCAGGGAGGGACTGTCCAAAGCGCGACAATTGGGGATTATATTGTGAGCTCTAATGGTCAGCCGGATTTGATGTCAAATTTACCTGTCACCAATGCTTACGGCGGGATTGCGCTGAGTCTGCTTAAACTCTCGGCTAACTTGTTACTGAATCTTGAGCTCTCAGCGTTAGAGGCTGATTCGCGGGGTAAAGTGATTTCAAGTCCTCGAGTGACTACAGCCAATCAGCAAAAGGCGCGTATAGCTCAAGGGGTGGAAATTCCATATCAAACCGCAACGAGTAGTGGCGCGACAGCGGTCAGTTTTAAAAAGGCTGAGTTGAGTCTGGAGGTGACACCACAAATTACACCCGACCAGAAAATTATTATGGATCTGGATGTGCGCAAAGACAGCAAGGGTGAAGAAACGTCCGGCGGTGTCGCGATCAACACGCAAAACGTGCAAACGCAAGTGCTGGTGGGTAACGGTGAGACCGTGGTATTAGGTGGGATTTATGAGCAAGTGTCACGTAAATCTACGGACAAGGTGCCATTTTTTGGTGACTTGCCTGTGGTGGGTTATGCCTTCAAGCGCAACACCAGACAGGAAGATAAAACGGAGTTGCTGATCTTTATCACGCCTAAAGTCATGGACGAAACGCTGGCCTTGAACTGATCATTGCATGGCTTGCTGAACGATTACTGACAGCAGACAGGCTTTGCCTTAAAATGCCCAACTGAACAGTTGGGCATTTTTATGGGTACGCAAATACCAAATAACATTTTTTTGATCGGGTTGATGGGGGCAGGCAAGACCACAGTTGGCAAATTGATTGCCAAAAGTCTGGGCAAGACCTTCTACGACACGGATCATGTCATTGAGCAGCGCACGGGCGTTAAAATCCCGACCATCTTCGAGCTGGAAGGCGAAGCTGGCTTCCGCAAGCGCGAGACCGCCACGCTAGAGGAGTTTGCGCAGCAGGAGAATATCGTGCTGGCCACTGGCGGCGGTGCCATCATCGCGCCGGAAAACCGCGAAATTCTCAAAAAATATGGCTATGTGATCTATTTGCGTGCAAATGTGAATGAGCTGTATTTACGCACGCGCAACGATAAAAACCGACCGCTGCTACAGAATGTCGATGTCAAAGCCAAGCTGGAACAATTGTTCCATGCCCGCAATCCACTCTATACCGAGACTGCTCATCTGATCGTCGATACCGGTCATCAGCCAGTCGCAGTGATTATCCAGAAAATTGAGAGCGCCCTGAAAGCGTTGGAGCCGTCATGCAAACCTTAACCGTCAGCCTGGCTGACCGTAGCTATCCTATCCATATTGGGAATGGCCTGTTACATCAGGCAGACCTGATATTGCCTCACCTCAAGCGCAAGCAGGTGGCGATTGTCAGCAATACAACGGTCGCGCCTTTGTATATGCAGAGCATTGCCCAGCCGCTACGAGAGGCCGGCGTGAGCGTGATTGAAATCATTTTGCCGGATGGCGAGGCCTATAAAAATAATGAGACCTTACAAACGATTTATGATCATCTGCTACAACACCGCTGCGAGCGGAATACCACGCTGATTGCGTTGGGTGGAGGGGTCATTGGCGATTTGACCGGCTATGCTGCGGCAACCTATTTGCGGGGCGTACCGTTTATTCAGGTGCCTACTACTCTGCTCTCGCAGGTGGACTCCAGTGTCGGTGGTAAAACCGGCATCAACCATCCGCTCGGTAAAAACATGATAGGCGCGTTTTATCAGCCCAAGCTGGTACTAGCGGATATTTATACCTTGAGGACCTTGCCGCAACGCGAGTTGTCTGCCGGCGTGGCTGAGGTTATCAAGTACGGGCTGATTCGGGATGCTGATTTTTTTAATTGGCTGGAAACCAATATGCCCGCCCTGATGGCGCTGGATCATGCTGTAGCCAGCTATGCCATTTACCGTTCATGTCAGAACAAGGCCGAAGTGGTGGCTGCGGATGAGCATGAGCAAGGCGAACGCGCCTTGCTCAATCTGGGCCATACGTTTGGTCATGCCATCGAAAATGCCATGGGTTACGGTGTCTGGCTGCATGGCGAGGCAGTGGCGGCGGGCACCGTGATGGCGGCTGACTTATCGCAACGCATGGGCTGGCTAGATGCGGCACAAGTCGCGCGTATCAAAACCATCATGCAAGCCGCCAGCCTGCCGGTGACTGCCCCTGATTTAGGCGCGGATGAGTATTTGCGTTTGATGCAACTGGACAAGAAAGTGGCCGATGGCCGCATTCGCTTGATTCTGCAACAGGCGATAGGCAAAGCCGTGATCACGGCTGATTACGATGCAGATAAACTTAAACAGACGCTTTCGCTGGCGGCCTGATTCAGAAAGCCCATGATGACACTCGCCGTTTTTGCTGCCCATCCAGAACAGTCTCGTGGCCGCAAGGTCGGCGAGCAGGAGTCCCCGTTGCGCAATGTTTTTCAGCGTGACCGCGACCGGATTATTCATTCCACGGCCTTTAGGCGACTCGAATACAAAACGCAGGTATTTGTAAACCATGAAGGTGACCTGTTTCGCACGCGTCTGACGCATAGTATCGAGGTCGCGCAACTGACACGCGGTATCGCGCGCACCTTGGGCTTGCACGAAGATTTGGCCGAGGCTATCGCGCTGGCGCATGATCTTGGGCACACCCCGTTTGGCCATGCCGGACAAGATGCGCTCAATCATTGCATGAAAGACTATGGCGGTTTTGAGCACAACCTGCAGTCCTTGCGCGTGGTCGATCTGCTGGAAAACCGCTATGCCAGTTTTGATGGCTTAAACCTCACTTTCGAAGTCCGTGAAGGCATCCTCAAACATTGCTCGCGCAAAAATGCGCAACTTCTGGGCGATGTCGGTGAACGTTTCTTGCGCGGTGAGTCGCCCAGCCTTGAGGCCCAAGTCACCAACTTTGCTGACGAAATTGCCTATAACAATCATGACGTGGATGACGGCTTACGTTCCGGCCTCATCACCATCCAACAGCTATCCAATATCCAGCTATTTGCCGAAAATATGCATGAGGTTAAAAAGCAATATGGCGAGATTGAGGAAAAACGGCTCATCCATGAAACCATCCGCCGCATGATCAATGTGCTGGTGGTCGATTTATGTCAGCATAGCCAGCAAGCGATTGCGCAGTTGAATCCGGGCAGCGTAGACGATGTGCGCAAAGCACCCGCCTATCTAGTCGGCTTTAGCCAGCCGGTCGTGCAAAAGAATCACGAATTAAAACAGTTTTTGCGCAAGCACCTCTATCAGCACTACCGGGTAAATCGCATGAGTGCCAAGGCCAGGCGGATTATTGAAGAGTTATTTAAGACCTTTACGGATAATCCGGCCTTGATGCCTGACGAGCACCAATTGGCAGCCAAGCAGGATCAGGCGCGGGCGGTGGCTGATTACATTGCCGGGATGACTGACCGTTATGCCATCCGTGAGCACAAACGCTTGTTTGCCGTTGAGGAGCACTGGTAGTGCGTGGATGATTGCGATGCAATAAAACAAGTGCAATAAAAAAGCTGCCCTTAGGCAGCTTTTTTATTGCTTGATAGCTTTAGCCTTATTTGGCGACTTGTTTCTCGCGCATTTCATCCAGCGTTTTGCAGTCTATGCACAAGGTGGCGGTTGGGCGGGCTTCCAGGCGCTTGAGGCCAATTTCGATCCCGCAGCCTTCGCAGTATCCGTAGTCACCACTGTCGATGTTACGCAAGGTTTCGTCGATTTTCTTGATCAGTTTGCGCTCACGGTCACGGTTGCGCAGTTCCAGCGCCATGTCAGATTCCTGGCTGGCACGGTCATTCGGGTCAGCAAAGCTGGTCACTTCGTCCTGCATGGTATGCACGGTACGATCAATATCGTGACTCAATTCTGCTTTCCAGTCATTCAGGATTTTGCGGAAGTGATCCTGCTGCTTTTTATTCATGTATTCCTCACCGGCGGCGGGCTGGTAAGGGGTAAAGGATTTGTTAACGGTATCTGCCATGATGGTTCCAACGAACGAAACTTCGAATAGTGAATGCCTGTAGCGGCATGGTTTATTGCATTACGTCAATCAACAATCGCGCGAGTTTACACCAGTTTCAAACCCCTGCAAAGCCTATTCGCAAGGGCAAGACTGCTTCGGCTTAAGCTTGCTCACTGAGTTCCAGCGCCTTCAAGGTATTTTCCATCAGCGTGGCTACAGTCATTGGGCCGACGCCACCAGGCACCGGCGTAATATGGCTGGCACGCTGGCTGGCAATCGCAAAGTCAACGTCGCCGGTGATCTTGCCATCAGGCAGGCGATTAATCCCAATATCGACCACAATAGCGCCAGGTTTAATCCACTCACCCTTGACCAAGCCAGGCTTGCCCACCGCGGACACAATGAGATCGGCACGGCTAATATGGCTTTGTAAGTCTTTGGTGTGCCGGTGACAACTGGTGACGGTGCACCCGGCCAGTAGGAGCTCCAGGCCCATAGGGCGCCCAACGTGGTTAGACACGCCAACGACAACGGCGTCCAGCCCCTTGATCGCGATCCCGCTGGCTTGCAGCATCTTGATGACTCCATAAGGCGTGCAGGAACGTAATAAGGGCTGGCGTACCGCCAGGCGGCCTATATTGTAGGGGTGAAACCCATCCACATCTTTGCCGGGATCTATCAGCGCCAGAATGGCAGACTCATCAATATGATGGGGGAGCGGGGATTGCACCAGAATGCCGTCAGTGTCAGGGTCGGCATTCAGTGTTTGAATGAGCGCGAATAAGGCCTCTTGCGTGGTGTTGGCTGGCAGGTTATGCGCAATTGAGACGATCCCTACTTTTTCGCAAGCCAGACGCTTGTTGCGCACATAAATAGCCGAGGCTGGATCATCCCCGACAAGGACAACGGCCAGGCAAGGAGCACGTTTGCCATCAGCCAGCCGTTGGTCGATTTTGGATTTGATTTCTTCTAATAGTTGATTCGCAATTTGCTTGCCATCAATAATCTGAGCGCTCATGAGCAAAAAATTTGTCGTAAAAAAGATAATTTTATCACATCGAGATTGACACAAATTCGTGAAATCGGTTATATTTCTGCTTTCGGCGTGTAGCGTAGTCTGGTAGCGCGCCTGCTTTGGGAGCAGGATGTCGGGAGTTCGAATCTCTCCACGCCGACCAGTTTTCTCTGGATTGCCTGATCGGCATGTAACTACTTTATCTGCTCGTAGCTCAACTGGATAGAGCACCAGCCTTCTAAGCTGGGGGTTACAGGTTCGATTCCTGTCGGGCAGGCCAAAATTTCAGCCAATTTCTCTCAGTGGTGGCTATAGCTCAGTTGGTAGAGCCCCGGATTGTGATTCCGGTTGTCGTCGGTTCGAGCCCGATTAGCCACCCCATTTCAATTCAATCACTTAGCAAACTTCTGATTTAGCGTATAAATAGCTTTAGTAGACGATTGTCTACTATTTTTGTTATTTCAGGGGTGTCACTCTCTTAAATTCTCGTTGCTTAATGTAGTGCTCTGTCATGCTTGCGGAGCTGTGGCCGGCCAGGGTCTGCGCGTCCATCCCTTTGTTTTTTGCATCTGTGAGCGCCTTGGCGCGAATGTCGTGGAAGGTAAATCTTTTACCGCCCTGTTCGGCCCATTTCACCTGGACACGTTGCCATAAACATTTGAAGCCACTGTCTGTGTAAGGCTCACTCTGCCGGTTGCAGAATAGATATTGATTTTTTGGCCGCTTAAATGTCAGTGCTCTATTGACGACTTCATGCAGGCCTTCAGACCATTCATATAGCTGCTTAGCGCCCGTTTTCGATTGTTTTATCCATATGCCTTGCTCGGTGATCTGGTCGAGCCTTAAACGCAGGATGTCTCCCTTGCGCAACGCTGTGATGTAGGCAAAGTCCATCACGGTTGCTATGAAGTCGCCAGCAATCGCTTTGACGGCCTCAAACTCGCTGTCCAGGATATAACGATCCCGGCCGGTCTCTTTGTGTTTGGTGACGCCTATACATGGGTTCGTATGCACGATGCCCCAGCGCATGCCCATGGTGAATATGTGCGACAGCAAAGATATTTCCCTGTTGGCTCTGACTTTCGATTTGACGCCACGGGCGTCCAGATATTGCGCAACGTGAACGGGCAGCACGCTAAAGACGGGCATTTTGCCGAATACCTTTTTCAGGTTCTCAGATTCGGTGACATTGCCTTCAAAGGTGCGAGGGGATTTTCTGGGGGCCACTTCAACCATGTAACGCTTGATGAGTTCGGCCATACTGCCTTTTGCAGGCTTTTCGTCATCATTGACGGTGGGGAGTTCGCCTTCTATTTCTGCCCACTTCGCGAGGGCAATTTTCCGGTCATCGGACAAGCGAATCCACTTTTTATCTTTGCCAACGAAGTAATAGGCCCCATGCTTTAAATGCATGTGTGGGGGCAGCCCCAGATTGTTTGTTCTACGCCTGCCCATGCTTATGCGAGTGCTGAAAAGTCTGGTGTGAATCCAGTTTGTGGCAAGTGCTGCATGCCTAGGCGTTGCTCAATGTAGCTACGCAAAACCTTTGGGCGGCCGCTTCGTGTGGTGTCGAATGGGTAGCCGTGATTTGAAAGCCACTCACATTGTTTGTGGGTGGCTTTAAAGCCGGTTAACTCTTGAATCTCATCCGAAGTTAGGAACATGATTATTTAACGAGGCGTAGATGTTTAAAGGCTTTTTTATGCTTGATACGGGCAGTGTAATAACTGATATGCTCATTATGTCCTTGCAATAAACGGATATGCTTATGCAAGCGCACCATGGCAACTGAAGCAGATTCATGTGAGTGAAACTGAAAGTTAGGACGTGACTTCATGCAGCTTTCTCCTTAGCGATTTGGTTTTTAGCGAATTTGAGTGAAACCACTTTCGACTTGCCAATTCTTGAGCTGATAGCGGATAGCGCTTGTTCAAGCTCAATGAGCTCCTCCAGTATTTCAGCCTCAATCTGATTCTGCTGAAAACGTAATAGCTTTTCATTTGCAATCTGTAACTCGCGAGTTAGTCTCTTCACTTCTAGGCATAGGGTTTTGTTGTAAGAGTGAGTATGTCTTACTGATGCGAGGTCATTTGGAGAGAACGACAAGTTCCCAACATCAGGACAAACAAGCTTTCCATCTTTGTTGATGTACCAACCATCCCACGACTGGTGACCCATTTTGAATTGCGGGCTTTCATACAACACCCGCAACAACTCAAAAGCAGAAAATGGAATTCTGCCGCCGTCCCTTTCATATCGATAAACGGTCCCTCTATCCAATCTGAGATAAGCCGCGCACTCATCAACAGACATGCCTAAAAGGGTTTCACGCATGTATTTGAACCTTGCGCCTGTCACCTGTATTTCTTGTGACTGGATAACCCACATTGGGTGGTAGTCGGGAAATGCTTTAAGCAATGCTTGATCATGTGGCTCGATCGCTTGCATGTAGTAAGCCCAGCGCGTTTTCTCAGTCATGAATTTTGTTTTTGTTTTGACCATTAGTAAGCTCCGGCCCAAAGTCCACGAGGACGATTAACTTTAAATCCGCTTTGATGTGTGGCTTGCCGCCTGGGTAGTTCGTCAAGGAAGTCTAAAACCCCGTCCTTCCCACGCTCGGCCGCAATGCGGATCAGTTCGGCCCTAGCATTTACGGCTAGGATCATTTTCCATTCTTGGGGGTTAAGGAATAGAACCAGCTCTTCCCCAACCTCTTCTACAGGGTTTTCAGCGGCCAGGTCTTCGTCAGCAACATCATTCAAGCCAAACCAGTCTTTCAGGCCATTCGTCCAGTAGTTCATGCGCTTGCCTTCGAAGCAGCGGCCGAACTCTCTGAATAACATGCCTGCTTCTGTGTTGCCTTCCAATGAGGCCCGTAGAAGCTGAAAGGGGGTTGCGTGATAGTCGCCATTTACAAATTTATAGCCTGCCTTGCTATTTGCTTTAGTGACCTCGTGAGCAATTGTCCAGCCTTCATACAAGCCTGGCTCACGGCCAAATTTATTCACGTAATCGGCGGTATAGTCGCCACCACGGAGATCCAGGGCATGTGCCAGCATGTCGTTTACATTTGAGTGGTCACCGATGCCAGCTTTCAGCAGCGCATCTACCCAGGTATGCGTTAACTCATCAATTGCGCGGCGATCATCCAGGAGGGCTTCGTTTTGCATGAACATCACTTGGTGAGTGTGTGGGTGCCAGCCGTTCTGGCCGTGGGTAACTTCTAGGCTACGCACGGAGCCGATGGTCTGGTGTTGGCCTGGTGTGATTTTCTTGAGGGGCTTATTGCGTGCTTCGGAATGCGCAATAGAGGCTAAGGATGTGCCAAAGATGCGCTTGTATGTTCTGGAGTCTTTGAAGCGATCAAGGGCGTCGGCAAATCTTTCGAGTGATTCTTCCAGTGAAACTTCGTAGGTGTGCGGAAATGTGAGAGTCAGTAACAGGCAGGAGCCCCCTGCTTTTGCATGGGCCGTGATCGCTTGCTGCATTTGTTCGCGACGGGCTTCTGTGATCTTGGCGTTACATACCGGACACACCCAGGCAGATCCGCATGATACTAGACCTGAGACACGTGCGTCCGAACTATCAACCTTTCGATAAATTGCCAGGCTGTCACCGGCCAGGTTTCGATGGCAGCTGCATACTCGATGTTGCTTTTCTGCTGTCTCATCAAAAAACAAGCTTTGTGAATGACGTTGCAGGTTATAGCGAGCTGTCCGAATATTTAGCTTATCTGCCTCGCTCTTCGCCTGGCGTTTTGGCTTCAGAGTGTCGGAGGATTTCGCACTAATACCAAGAAAGCGTCCTGTGGACGCTGTAGAGGCGGATAGCATCAGACTTTTTCCTTGCTGGAGCTTGGTTTCTGAGCTTTTGCGGCCATGAATGCAGCCAGGCCAATAAGAACGAAAAGCACTAAGCCGCCAGAGTTGGCAGCACGTTTTGTGAGTGGAAACATTGAGACGGGCAGGGTGACTTTCATTCTGCGTCCTCCTCAACTGTCATGAAGAGGCCGGCTGTCTCTAATTGTGGTTTGAATGATTCAAAAACGATGTCTCTTAAAGACTCTAGGCTTTCTGTGCCAGGCGGGATTTTTAACGCGGATGATCCACCGAGCGTGAGGTAGACGATGCTGTTAAGGGAAAGTAAGCCATAGATTTCTTGCAGGTTTTCTTTGCAGGCCTCTGTAAACTCGCCTGAGCCAATGAAGCCACTATTGCGCTCTGTTGGTTGATCAAGCAGGGTGGCAATGCGGGCCTCATTGTCCTTGATCATTTGCAGTGAGGCAGACAGGGTCTCTAGGGAGATATTCTCTGCAATCGGAATTGTTAGGCGTCTTGCGGTGAAGTGTTCGACTTTGGGAGGTTCAAGAGTTGAGGCAGACTCTTCACCAAAGGTGATTTCGATTTTTTCACCATTAGCATTGGCATCGGTGATTTTTTCTTCGTAGAAGGTGCGAAGCTTTTTGAGTTGAGATGATGTAAGCCTTGTAGAGAATCCTGTTTCAAACTCGCTGAGATACTGTCGATTTAGGTCGAGTTGTTTAGCTACTTCGGCTTGAGATAAACCTAATTCGCGACGAGCGTCACGGGATTGTTGAGCTGTGATGATTTGCATTTGATCTCTTTCATTTAAAGTGAATTCATTTATTTATAATATACTATAAATAAAAATATACAAAGTAAATTTATGAGATCATTTTGGAAATAAAAAAGCCTAGTGAAAACTAGGCTTTTTAACTTCATAAGGGCAATAAATTAGAAGTTATTCATTTTTTTTGCATGGCTGCGGCTAATAGCCGATCTTGCATTTCCTTTTGGAGTTTCTCTTTAACCTCTGCACTTTTTTCTGGGTCTAAAAGGGCTTCCTTGTTGGGAATAATTGAATCCTGAAACACTTGAAGTAGCTCGGTAACCATTGCGTGATGTTCTGGGCTTTTTGCCTTTAATAGGGACTCCGCCAAATTCAGAATCGCACGAATATCATCTGTTCCAAGGACTGAGCTGATGATAGGAATAATCGTTGCAGCTGGAACAACTGCCTGTTGCCCCATATTCAAGAGCGTTTCTGCGATGCTTTCTGGAAGTTTATGCGGGTTCTCAGTGCCATAAATTAAGTGGTTCGGACTGATTTTTAGTGCATCGCACAATAATCTTAATTCTCTTGTTCCAGGCTTATTTTGCCCCGACTCATACTTTGAGATAACCATCCTGGACAATCCAGTTATTTTATGGATATCTGTCTGTGAAAGACCCATGCTTTCTCTGGCAGCTTTCAAGCGTCCCGCAATCCCATCTTCAATAGAATGAGTTGTAGTTTTTGGGTTTTGATCTTTGTCAGACATGATTGTTATCAAAAAATACAGCTGTAATTTGGATGGCTGAAGCCTTGTTAAACATAGGTTTGACAGCAGTTTTACAACTATTGGTTGTAGAGGGTTACAAGTTTACTTGTAAAACTAAACACAGTGTTTAATAAATACAACTAAGGTTATATTTTTGCCTGGCTCAAAGTGATCTCATCAATTTAAATTGGAGCAGATCCCAAAAGGGTAATATAGTTACCCTTACACGAAGCAAGGGTATAAAAAGTACCTTTCGCTGGCCGTCGAGAAGGGTAGCCATTTTTTGAGTCGTTTATTGGGAGAGTTTAGTATGGAGAACACACCTTCAAGAATTGCAGCAGATATACTAAATACTGCAATGACATCGGGTAAGATTACTTTTGAAGAGTATACCGCTGAAGAGGTTGCCTCAGTTTTTACGACCATTCATGCGGCCGTTCACGCGGCAGCTAAGAAGGACTATGATTCAAGCTTATCTAATCCGCACATAAAATAAATAAAAAAGCCTCGTGAGTACGAGGCTTTTTTATGTGTCTATTTTTTTATATCTCGATCCTCAATGGCTTTTCTTGCTCCTTCTGGTAATTGGGCATAAAGCGTTGCAATTTGCTTGGGGCGGGAAATTCTGTCTTCAACAATGAAGTTCATCATCGCAAAAAGATTGTGAGCAATCTCAGGTGTATCGTTTAAATTTATTTCACCTGGATGAACAGCGTTATTGCCAACTACTCTGCAATAATCTAGAGCCTGCTGAACCTGAATCGGCAATCCTTTTGCTACCAATGAGCCAATGTCATCATTGATGTTTTTTCCCTTTTCGCCCAGTTCGACCATCAATTTTTGCAAAGCCAAGCGTAAAAGAGCTGCCGCCGCTTTGGGGGATTGTGCAACTATGTTTCTGGCTTCTACATACTCTTCAACGCATGATGCTGGTAGATCGGGGTGGGCTGGAGGAACTGGTGCTTCAGAAGGAATAATCATTCGACCTTCATACCAATAGCACCATTTGTAGCAATGCGTGCATATATTGTAGTCAAAATAGGCTAGGTCGCGCCATGCTGACCCATCAAGATATTTCAATCCGTGCCAATGCTGAGCAGCAAAGACTCCACAATGTACGCAATGGAATCGTGATTCTCGGTGCTTTGGCGGGTAGAAAGTTTGCATCGGATACCACTCTATTTTTTAATAATTTTTTGAGATTCCTTGATAGCCTTCTGAAGGCGCCTTCCGACTTTTACAATATCTTCGGCAGGAGGTAAGTTTTCGGGCATCGTGCCACCGATATCTTGAATGGCTTGCCTAACCTTTTGTCCAACTTCATAGTGAGCATTATTGGCGTTGGCCTTGCCTGTAATTTTCTCTCTTCTTAGCTTCTCTTCTGTTTGAGTCGCCCGAAATAAATTAGCGGCCAACTCAGTGCTACCCATATGATCTAGTATATTTTGTTTAGATTTCAGTCCCTTTTTTCTTTGAATACCAGCTCTATCTAAACCGCCATAGAGACCTTTGTAGCCAAATGTTTGGAATATTGCAAAATCTAGCGGTTCAATGACACCTGCTTGTTTTGCTGCACTCGCAAGATTTTTGTTGTGCTCTTTGATTTCATTTCGTAATAGCAATCTCTTTTGCTCTTCTGATAGCGGAGTATATTGCGCCAGATCGTCATCTTGAATTTCTTGTCGTCTTGTTTGAATGGCAAAATATGTTTGAGCAAAGGCAACGGGTACTTTTCGGGCATCGCCATTTTGAGCTACAAGATATGCCGCATATCTCGTCAGTCTAATGTCATCAATTTCTCTAGTAGCACCTTTACCAATTTCGATCATATCGGTGACGTCAACGAAATGATGTTCGATGGCATTTCCACTATTAATACACGCGTCTTTTGCCTTGTTTACAATATTCATGAAGTTGCGGTAGTCGGAATAATCTAAGAGTTTCTGTAACTCTCTAGCCGTCCAATATTCAACGCCATCTTCGTCAATTAGCGCGACTTCCTCGAACTTTGAAATTAAATCATCTATTGAACCATCTGGAGTTTCTGCTAGTTCACTTAACGCATTATCAAATGCGACACCAGCTAGCTTGTTTGTATCGGTTTTTTTTGTGCTCATAATCTAGTCCTAGAACAGTTCAGAGGAGAGAAAGTAAGGAATTTACTCTAATTATTTATAAAAACAATACTAGAAGGAAAATGTCTACTTTTGGGTATTATTAGTTGTATAAATCCTGAATCTTGAGGTGTTGAGTCTAATCATTTAGTAGACAAATAAATCTCAAGAAGATAATGCACTTCATATATTTAGAGTTTTTATAATTACAGATTGTGATTCCGGTTGTCGTCGGTTCGAGCCCGATTAGCCACCCCATTTTCACTTTTCTGCTTCAACCTCACAATTTAGTCCTACAAATCGGTTCTTTTCCTAATTAAGAATCATTCTTCCCTTTGTTAAAGTGTTCGAAACAACATCTGTCGAACACATGCCTAGTCATTTAAATTTGAAAAAATTTATGCAAAGCCTGATCGGCCTGACACAGGTCAGGGAGAGCCTTGCATTGGATCCAGCGCTACTCTCGTTGATGCAGCACTGGATGTGTATTTTTGCTGCTGAGGAAAAGCCGATCCGGATGCAGGTATTGTCGCGTCGGCAGTTGGTCTCGGTGATGGACTCTCAAGATGAGATGGATCCTGCTTTTGAAGCGTGGCCTAGCGATGTTTATGCGTTGCTTTTAAATTACCTAGATCAGGAAACTCGGCAATCTGTTTGCCTGGACACTGCAGCGGGCAAGTTGCACATTTTTCCGCTCAAACAAAGTGTTGCCCATAAAAATGCCATACTGTTGATTCAGCATGCGCAGTTAACCGCAGAAGCGATCGCGCTGGTCGAACAATGTTTGCAGGTATTTAATCACTATGCCGGCTTGATTATTGAAAACGAGCGGGATGCACTGACTGGGTTGCTTAACCGCAAAACCTTTGATAAGTGTGTGAGCAAGATTTTGCTCAATGACTACAAGCCAGAATTCCGGTTTCCGTTACACCATTATCTGGTGATTTTTGATATCGATTTCTTTAAAAAGATCAATGACAGCTATGGTCATTTGATTGGTGATGAAGTGTTACTGCTTTTATCCCGCCTCATGCAGGAAACCTTTCGTGATGGCGATTTGCTGTTCCGCTTTGGTGGTGAAGAATTTGTGGGCGTATTTTCATGTGCTGATAAAGATGACATCGTCATGCTGCTAGAGCGCTTCCAGCAAGCCCTTGCTGAATATCGTTTCCCGCAAGTCGGGCGAGTTACCATCAGTATCGGTTATTCCAAAATGTCACCGCATTTGCTGCCGAACACTGTGCTAGAGCGGGCAGATGAAGCACTCTATTATGCCAAAGAGCATGGCAGAGACCAGGTCTGCTGCTACGAATCCCTGGTTGAGCAAGGCTTACTCAACTACAGCATCATTAGCGGCGAAATCGAGCTTTTTTAAACGCCCTCTCTCGCACTGGTTGACCAGATTGCGCCGGATGGATTGACAGTTAACATTGCTTATATTTAATATATGTTAAAAAATGTCAATAATCATTTGGAGGGGGTTGATGCGTATTGCGCTCATCCTGTGGTTGGTGATTGGACTCGCTGCCTGTAAAAGCCAGCCCCCGGGCAGCGCTACGCATGCGCAGTTGCATTTACCCTCAACCCCTTCAACCCCTCAGGCCGACAACGGTTCGGCTAGCTTCCCGGAAATTGATACGGCAGACATTGTTTCTACCCCAGCCATCAAGCCTCCCGCGCTCAAGTCTGCTATACCCACCGTCTTGATCAATCTGGTCGTCCGCGAAGCACCCGTACAGGAGGTCCTGTTTGCGCTGGCCCAAGAAAGCGGCCTGAATTTTGATGTGCATCCAGCCTTGAGCGGTAAAGTCACTTTAAATGCCCAGCAGCAGTCGGTGGCTGCCATTCTTGCGCGCATGGCCAGGCAAGTCGATATGTATTATGAATGGTCAGACGGGGTGTGGCTGGTGACACCGGACACGCCGGTGATCCGTAGCTACAAACTCAATTATGTGAACATGAGCCGCGATACCTATGGCTATATCGGCGTGGCCAGTGAAATCAATGGCGCTGGCCGTGGAGGCATGGCCGCAGCCGGTAACAGTAATGCGCAGGTGCAAGCATTGCCGGCACAAGGCGGCAGTAGTAATAGTTCCAGAACCGCAGTCACCTCTCAATCCCGCTATCACTTGTGGGAGAGCGTGGTAGACAATGTACAGCTTCTGCTGGATGAAACGGATAAAGCCGGTAGTGCACGGGCAGAAGTGATGGATCACCTGCCCGCAACCGTGATCATGCCATCGAGCGGTTCTGATAGCACGCCAGGCAGTGCCGAAGTCAGTGAACTCAAAACATCAGCTGAACCCATCTTACCATCGCCATTGCAAGAAAAGACGCAGCAAGCGCAACGCCGTTGGCGGGCTTCCAAACTGATTGCAAACGCCGAAACTGGCATCTTGACCATACGTGCCTCGCAGAGTCAGCAGGCGCAAGTCAAAGCCTATCTGGAATCTGTGATGCAGGTTGCCGCCAGGCAGGTCTTGATTGAAGCCACCATTGTGGAGGTGGAGCTCAATAAAAGTTTTCAGATGGGCATAGACTGGAGCCGCTTGTCTGCCTCGGCGCAACAACGGGGCTGGCTGCTTTCGCAATCTTTGGGCAGCGATGCGGCCCAGTTTAACCGCGCCACTGGTCAGTGGGAGAGCAATAATAGTAAAAATGCCTTGGGCCAGAATAATGGCAACGTGGCGTTTATGTTGAGCTACTTAAATCCTCTCAGCCGCTTTGGTAATTTAAGTGCCAGTGTCACCTTGCTTGAGCAGTTTTGCAAAACGCGTGTCCTCTCCAGTCCCAAGCTCATGGTGCTCAATAATCAGACGGCCATTCTCAAGGTGGTCGATAACTTGGTCTACTTCACCATCCAGTCACAAATTTCGCAAAGCAGCAGTAATAGCGGTGCCAACTTGCAAGCGGTAACGACCACGGCCAATACGGTGCCGGTAGGCTTGGTCATGGCTGTCACGGCACAAATCAATAGTCGCCAGCGCGTCAATTTAAATGTCAGGCCGACTGTGTCCAAGGTACTGCGCTATGTCGAAGACCCCAATCCGCAATTAGGCAGTGGCAGCAGTCGGATTGTGAGTAGCGTGCCCGAAATCCAGGTACGGGAAATGGAGTCTGTGCTCAATGTCGCCAGCGGCCATATCGCCGTTTTGGGCGGCCTGATGCAGGATGATCAGCGTGAATTTAGTGACCGCGTGCCTGGCCTCTCGCGATTGCCTGTCATCGGTCAGGCATTTATTGGCAAAAATCAGGCCGCCAAAAAGACCGAGCTGATTGTTTTTTTGCGGCCCACCGTGATTGGTCGGGCCGATGTTAACACGGGCGATTTGCGATCGTTTCAACCCTTGCTGCCTGACGCTTTGCCTACTGATGCATTTGAAATGAATGTCGAGGAGCCATCATGATGGCTTTTCAAGCATGGCTGGCTGATTCAAAACGCCCCTTGCGCTTAAATAAAAATGCATATGCAAAATCGCTGATGATCACCGATTGGCAGCAGCTTGAGCGGCGTATCATGGGATTGTTGTGGCTGATGCTGATCATTACGACTTGCTGTGTCGCGCGACAAGGCTGGTTTACCTTTTTTAATGCACCTGTTCCTGACAATCATGCTGCGCCCAGATGGGTAGATGCAAAGCCATTCGTCACTCCGGTTGAGCCGTCACCAATCGGTGAGCAAAAGTATCGATTGCAGGAGGAACCTAGCGTATTTGCTTTACATGCGCCAGCAAAAGCTGAGCAACCTTCCGTAGCCACACCCAGTCAGAGTGAGTCTGCGCAGAGCCCATCACCCTCACCCCGTCAAAATATCCCGCCTCGTTGGGTTATGCAGGTACAGCGTGGACCATTGCCGACCTTGTCGTCCATCAGCTTGTTGGCGCAGGCGCGTACGGCATTACAGCAGGAGAAACTGCAAAGTGCGCAGCCTCTTTATGCGCAACTGTTGGCGCAAGATCCGCATCAACTCGAGGCTTTAGTCGGCATGCTTTATATCAGCCAACGGCTGGGTGACCAGGCGCAATACGAGCAGTACTCCCTGTGCGTTCGGCAATTGATGCCAGGGATCGAAGCCAATGCTGCTTTATTTGCGCAACTACTGGAGCAAGAGTGATGCGGATCGGAGAGTGGATGCTGGCGAAAGGCATGATTACTTCGGATCAGCTTGATATCGCACTGATCGAGCAACGCAAGCAACAATTGTTGCTTGGTCAGCAGTTGGTCAGGCTGCACTTTGTCACCGACGCCATGGTGAGAGACGTGCTGGCACAGCTGCATGTGCAAGAGAGTATGGATTTGCAGTATGTGATGCCCGACCCGGCGTGGATCGCCAAAGTGCCAGAAACCTTTGCCAGGCAACATCGCTTGTTACCGCTTGATCTGACACCAGACCAGCAATCGTTGCGGATTGCAGTACAGGATCACCAGAACGCACACGCGATTGAAGCACTGAAACATTTACTAGGCGGTGGCATTGCGCTGACGCCTGTTCTGGCGACCGAAGTACAGATAGAGCAGGCGCTGGATCGGTGTTATGGACATAGCCTGTCGCTGGAGCGCTTGTTGCAGGAAATCGAGCAGCAAGAGGCTGCAGTTAGTCTTTCGCCGGTGGCATCCGCTTCTCATCCCGTGATCCGGCTGGTGGATGCCATCTTGGTCGATGCCGTCAAACAAGGCGCCTCGGATATCCACTTCGAGCCTGAACAGGCGTTTGTCAGGATACGTTACCGCATAGATGGTGTGCTTTGGCAAATCCGCTGTTTGCACGATCGCTATTGGCCAGCCATGTGTGTGCGTCTCAAAGTCTTGGCTGGCATGGATATTGCCGAGCAACGCATGCCGCAAGACGGCCGTGTGAATCTGTTCTTGTGCGGGCGCGAGGTGGATTTCCGGGTCTCCAGTCACCCCACCCTGCATGGTGAAAACCTGGTACTGCGCGTGCTGGACAGGCATAAATCCATTATTCCGCTGTCGCAGATGGGTATACGCTGCGCGCAGTTGGCGTCTTTAAAAGCCATGCTGGCAAAACCAGAGGGCTTATTAATTGTGACGGGCCCGACCGGGAGCGGTAAAACCACCACACTTTATTCCATGCTAGGGTATCTCAATCAGACCGGGGTGAATATCATGACCTTGGAAGATCCGGTTGAGTATCCGCATCATTTAATGCGGCAAACCTCCGTCAACGAAGCCAATAAGGTGGATTTTGTCACCGGTGTGCGCGCCATTTTGCGACAAGACCCCGACATTATGCTGATTGGCGAGGTCAGAGATGAAGCCACGGCCGCTATGGCGGTGCGCGCCGCCATGACCGGACATCTGGTGATGACCACCTTGCATACCAATCATGCTGCAGCGGCCTTTTTGCGCTTGCAGGATTTGGGGATTCAGCCGCAGACTCTGGCCGGTTGCCTGCTTGGTGTGATTGCCCAGCGCTTATTGCGACGCTTATGTCAACACTGCAAGCGCCAAGCCTCCCCGGACCCACACCTTTTAGCCATGTTTCAATACATTGATTCAGCGTGCATCCCTGAAAGTTTTACGTGTTTTGAAGCGGTTGGTTGTCAGCATTGTCGACAAAGCGGTTATCAAGGGCGGACTGTGGTGATGGAAATTTTGTGCATGCATTCTGGCTTGGAGGAGGCGCTCACGCCACTCTCGCTGCCAAGGTTACAGCAGAACGCACGATCATATGGTTACACCACGCTGGCCGAGGAGGGGGTGCGATTAGTGATGGCAGGCGAAACTAGCCTGCAAGAATTAAAAAGAGTGGTCGATTTAAGTGTGCTTGAGGCCAATGTGCTGGATGTAAGCAGGCCTGTTTAAAACGATGACAAGCTACCGATACACCGCGATTGATAAGACGGGCCACTTAACACGGGGCTATGGCACCTCCGACTCTGAAGAGGCGCTGGCTGCATCCCTGCAGCAGCAAGGCTTGGAGTTGCTGACGGTGAAGCTGGGTGAGCCATTGCGCTGGCGACAGTCACGCGTGCACCCCAAAATGTTGATCGTGTTTTGTGTGCAGCTAGAGCAGCTATTGCAAGCCGGCTTGCCTCTCTGTCAGGCCATTGCGGTCTCGGCAGAACAAGCCGAACAGGCGGTGATGGCCGAGGCTTTACGTGGTTTGTTGCGCGATCTTGAGGCGGGCAAGTTACTTTCACAAGCGTTGCAAGCTCAGCCCAAGGTCTTCCCAGCCTTGTTTTATCAACTGGTTAATGCCGGTGAACGGACGGGTCAGCTCCCTGAAACATTTGGCCAATTGAAGGCTACCCTCACGTGGCAATTTGAGCTGAGCGCGCAAATCAAGCGCGGTCTGAGCTATCCTGCCGTGTTATGCGTGATGGTGATGATCGCTGCATACGTGATGCTGACCTTTCTGGTGCCGCAAATGGCAGGATTTTTGCAAAGCCTGGGGCAAGCACTGCCCTGGAGTACCAGATGTTTGTTAGCCCTGTCGGAGGGTGTCATGCACTATGGGGCTTACCTGCTATTGGCGATATTGCTGTCCCTGGGGAGTGTGACTCTAATCGTGCGGCGCTCGGAAAAATGGGCTTATAAATGGGATAGCCTGATGTTGCGATTGCCGGTGTTTGGCCGCTTGCTAAGAGCATGGGTGATCACGCGGCTGTGCAGGTTTCTTGGATTGATGTACCAGGCCGGGATTCCGCTGTTACAGGCATTGCAATGGTGCCAGCCCTTGCTGACGCAGCGTGTTATGGCACGCGCACTTGAGGATGTGTCTGCGCGCGTACAGGCCGGGGAAAGCCTCACTGCCAGCTTTGCGGCTACCGGGCAGTTTCCGCCACTGATGCTACACCTGCTCAAGGTGGGTGAAACCACAGGTGGACTGGATCGCATGTTGTTTCAGTTGGCTGACTATTATGACCGGGACGTGCAAGCGCGGATCCAGTCGCTATTGCGCATGTTGGAGCCCGCGCTGACCATTTCACTGGGTTTGATGTTACTGTTTTTGATGGCCGCCGTCATGTTGCCGGTCTATGACAGCTTTTCAACCATCAGGTACTAAAGATGTCCGGCCAGCGCTTTATTCTCCTGATTGATGCGCAAGCATGGCGGCTAGTCTTATTTAAGCGCAATCAGTATTGCGAGCTGCGTTCGTTTGGTCCGGATGAAGCAGGGCTAGCGGCCATGTTAGGGTGGATGCAAACTTTCCCAGGCGCGCGTGTGGCGGTGTTAACTAATCTGCCAGAGGAGCACTATCACCTTGAGCTGATGCCTGTGGTGCGAGGGGCCGCTGGGCGTGCACTACTCAAGCGCAAGCTGGCGGCTTGGCCACATGCACAAGGCTTGCATACCGCCTTTCTACTGGAAACGATCAAGACGAGCCGTTTAGAAAACCGTTTTTTGTTTGCCGGGCTGTTTTTCCCACCACTGACTCACTGCTTGCCCGCGCTGCAAGCGGCAGCACTCAGCCTTCAAGGCATTTACACGCAGGCAATATTGTTGCCATATTGCTTGCCTGCAAACGCTCAACGCCTGAGTGATTGCATCTGTGTGCATGCTGAGCATACGACCCTGTACTTGAGTTATTTCAAGCATCAACGGTTGTGTTTAAGGCGCCGCCTTTCAATGCCAACACAAGGGATGCACGATGTGGCTTCTGTGATCCCGGCGCTGACTCAGTTGCATCGTGAGCTGGTTAGCCAGTTTGGCTTATCCGAATCTGCAAGTCTGCCGGTGTTTTGCATTATTGCAGAAATACAGCAGGCTGAGAGGCTCACCTTCCCCGCCCCTTTTCAATATCAACCTCTGACTGAGGCCGCGCTCATTGCGGCCGTGGGTGAAGGCTCGCTCCCTACCGGTCTCCGCGCGGTCGAGTGGGTCGCCATGCATGCGATATTGGCAGACCAGGCGCTCCCTAACTTGGCCCCTGAGGCCAATCTCTTGCCAGAGAAACTCAAGCGGCTACAACGAAATATCCACTTGGCAGGCGTGGGGCTTGCGTTGCTATTGGCGCTGCTAGCCGGCTTCAATGCGCTGGCAACTCAGCAACTGAATACGCAAGCCGGGCTGGTGAAGGCCCAGCTTGATGAGCCAGAGGCGATGCCATTCGCCGGGGGACTGCGCGCTGAACAATTGCCAGCGATTCATGCCTTAACCCGCACGATGCAAGCGATCAGCGCCTCCGCCCGATTGCCCGATCAAGCCTTGCATGACTTGCAGACGATACTCAATGGCTTGCAAGATTGGCAACTGATCCGACTCGAATGGCAGGCAGAGCCTCCTGAATCAGCAGACCCTGATGCGCATCAAACTCAGTCATTGAAAATGACTTTTCAACAACGAGAAACAAGTCAGCACACGCGTGCCGTACTTGAATGGCAGCAGTTGATGCAGCGTTTAAATCAGTTGCCATCAGTCAAGCAGCTGCAAACAGAGACCTCCAGTCAGCAAAGCACGACGAATGGTCGCCAGGGCAGTACAGATCCGCTAGCCATGCTGGGGTTGCAGCCGATGCTCACGCTGACTTGGGCCGCCATGCAGCAGGAGGGGTGGTGATGGTTTGGCAAGTTTGGGCGGCATTAAAACAAACCTTATTATTTTGGTTAGGTGTGATGACCTTGTTAGTGGTGTGTACCCTGTTGCAGTATCAAAGACGTGAAGACGCCGAACAAGTCTTGTCTCAACTAGAGGCACAGTGGCAGCAACGGCAACAACAAGCGGCTTATCAGCAGCGTTTTGCTGCAGAGATCGCCACCTATTTGGCGCATCGTGAGCAATGGCAAAACATCGGGGTGATGTCGCCCTTAAATGTGCCTGCATGGGAAAAGGCACTTGCCGAAATGCAGCAGGCATCTGGCCTGAGTCATCTACGCTATGAGTTCTTGCCGACCACTCCTTGTGATCTTGCCCTGTGTTTGCCGCAAGCATCCTCTGGCCAGCAAGCCGACATCAAAGTGATGCTTAGCCGTCTACAGCTCGCATGGTCGGTCAAGCATGAAGCAGACATATTGGCATGGTTACAAGCGTTGGCCAAACAATATGCAGGTGCGATTAAAGTCCATCATTGTGTCTGGACAGTGACGCCGTCATTCGTTCAGATTGATGCGCAATGTGAGCTTCATCTGTTTAATTTCCCTGACATGTTTCCCAATCCGTCGCCTGTGCAGCCATGATTGTTTGTTCACATTTTCAAAGAGGAATTGCGATCTGGGCGCTTTTACTGCTGTTGTCCGGCATGGCGGGCATGCTGGTTTATCCCTTGGTGGGCCGTGAGTTTTCCAGTCAGGCGTCGTTGCACAAAACCATGACGGCCTTGGCCAAGGCCGAGCAGGCTTTGCTTGCCTATGCGCAGCAACCCTTGGGCACCACGCTTTGTGAGTTGAATTGCCCACGCCCGGGCGATTTGCCTTGCCCAGACCGCAATAACGACGGCATTGCCGAAACCTCATGCAGTAACTCCGCCCGCTTGGGCAGGTTACCCTGGAAAACACTGGGCTTAGGCGACCTGCGCGATGGCAGTGGCGAGCGCTTGTGGTACGCAGTGTCAGAGCGCTATAAAAACAATAAGCGCTTGCTACCTTTGAATCTGGACACGCAGGGTAGCTGGAGCGTGATGGCCAACAATGGGCCGACTTGGGATGCCAGTGTGGGCAATGGCGTTGTGGCTGTGGTGATTGCCCCCATGCAGCCGCTGTTGAGGCTGGATGGCTGGCAGCAACGCCGCCTGCAGCCTGACGATGGTGCCAAGGAATATCTGGATATTGAGGGGACCTTGGATAATGCCAACCCGACAGAGTACAGCGATCACGGCTTTGTCATGTCGCCTCCGACTACACAATTTAATGACGTGGTCTGGCCAATCTCGGCAAGTCGCATGCATCAAGTCATGCAAAAGCAGGTGTTATCAGAGCTTAAGCGAGCATTTACTTGCACGTCCAGGCCATGTCCACCATTACCTGTGCCAGCATCCATTTCAGACGCGAGTTGTTTAGGCGCACAATCATTGCAAGCCGGCCAATGTATGTCTGCTCAAACAACTACGCTGGGCCGCTTGCCGGTCGATGGCGACCTGCACGGCCCACTTGCAAATCAAGCCACGCTGGATGGTCAGGCCATGCATCACTGGTTTCAGCAAAATGGCTGGCGGGAGCAGGTGTTTTATCTGCCGCGGTCGTCGCAAGTGCTCTTAATTGTGTCCGGCGAGATGTTACCCGGGCAATTACGACAGACGGCTACGCAAAAAAGTGAGTATGCCAATTTTATCGAGATGTCGACAGTCGCTGTGTTGGGTCTGACCGGCGTCACCGCATGGGATGCACCCAGCAATGATCAACTGGAGCAAATCGCCAGATGAATGGCATGAATGCATATTCTCCTCGACCGCAATCCACACTGTATGGCTTCAGCCTGCTTGAAATGGCGATCGCCTTGGTGATTTTAAGCCTGATGATGGGCTGGCTCATGACGCCCCTCAAGGTGCAATACGGATTGCAGAAATATCAGCAAACCGAACAGCGGCTGAATACGGCGCAACAGGCCTTGCTTGGCCATGCCCTGATTTATCATTACCTGCCGTGTCCTGATACCGACCAGCCACCCGATGGGTGGGAAAATGTATTATCCAACCAGACCTGCGCCAGTGATGAGGGCTGGTTGCCATCGCAGCAATTAGGGGTAGTCGCCACCGATGCCTGGGGCCGTTTCTTTCGCTATCGCGCAGACAGCACGTTTACTCATCACAGCCAGTGGTTCTCGGTAGCTGCGGCCGAAGGAGCCAGCAATATTCAAGTCAGCAGTGAGACTGGCCCGGCCACCAGCGGGCCTAGCCGACCAGCGGCGATTATCCTTTCACATGGCGAAAACGGGCTGGGTGGCATACAATCCGTGTCTGGCGGCGGCGCTTATGCCATGCCCGCACCCGAGCACGCGGATGAGCGCGAAAATGCAGATGGCGACCTGGCCTTTGTTGATCAGGCACAACAACAAACGGGTACGGCCGTGTTTGATGACAGGTTGATCATGTTGTCGCCCAAGGTGTTGATTCAGCAAATGGTACAAGCGCAACGCCTGCCATGAATAATTGGAAAATACATGCAAGACGATTTGTTGTTACGCTACAGTCGGCACATCATGTTGCCGCAAATTGAATATGCAGGGCAAGAAAAGCTCACGCAAAGTCATGCCCTGATCGTGGGAGCTGGCGGCTTGGGGGCCCCGGTGGCGATGTATCTGGCCGCAGCCGGGGTAGGCACGCTGACCATTTGTGATTTTGATCAGGTAGACCTCACCAATCTGCAACGTCAAATTATCCATACCACGGCAGCGGTTGGGCAAAACAAGGCCTTGTCGGCCCAGGCTTCGATTGCGGCCCTCAATCCTGAAGTCAACGTACATGTCGAAACGACACGGCTCAATGACGAGGCGCTTGCCGGACGGGTCTTGGCGGCAGATGTGGTGATTGATTGCTCGGATAACTTTGCTACGCGCTACTTGCTCAACCAGCTTTGTTTTGACTATAAAAAGCCTCTGGTCTCTGGGGCGGCCATCCGCTTTGAAGGGCAATTGAGCGTGTTTGATTTCCGCCATGCTGAAAGCCCTTGCTACCACTGCCTGTATCCAGACGTCGGCGATGACCAGGCGTTGCGTTGTGCAGACAACGGCGTATTTGCTCCGCTGGTGGGTATGATAGGCACAGCGCAAGCTGCTGAAGCCATTAAGGTGTTGCTCAATATGGGGCAGAGCATGGAAGGCAGGTTGCTATTGCTGGATGCGCTCAGTGCAGAATGGCGCACCATACGCCTCAAAAAAGACCCTTCCTGCGCGGTGTGTGGTCAGGCGGAATCTGTGGACTGAGACTGTAACGACGCCACCAGTTCTGTAATCTCCCACTCGCAGCCGGCGCAGCCTGACAGCGCGCCAGAATAACGCGAGATGCCATCCAGATCTTTGCCTTGCCTGACCAACTCGATAATCAGGCCACGCGTGGTGCCGCTGCAACTGCACAGCACCTCTCGGGGATCATTTTCAAGCAGGTCGGCCATATTTCCTTTTGTGCCCAAGTGTATTGGGTCTCAGCGCAGACAGATAGTGATTGTGCTCACAATTAACGTATTCGTTTCAAGCTAGACCAACAATACAGCAATTGGTTTAGCTCATTGTTTAATCTACACAGATACGTCCAACCCGCCTAAGCTGTTCGCACTCAGGCGGTATGTCGACGAGCAAATTAACTGAGTTTGGCCAGCTGCGCCTGCAGTTTTTCCAGATTGGCGCTAAACTCGGCCAAACGGGCTTTTTCCTGCTCGACCACGGTTGCCGGGGCACGGGCGACAAAGCTTTCGTTGCCCAGTTTGCCATTGGCTTTGGTAATTTCACCTTGCAGTCTGGCGATCTCTTTGCCTAAACGCTCTTTCTCGGCGGCAACATCAATTTCCACCTTGAGCATCAATTTGAAGTCACCCGCCAGCATCACAGGCGCATCCGCTTCTGGCAGGTCGGCGACGATATCCACACTTTCCAGCTTGGCCAGCGACTTGAGGTAAGGCGCATAGGCGGTCAGTGCCTCGGCATCGCCCGCGGCAATGAGTGGCACTTTGGCCGCAGGTGAAATGCCCATTTCGCCACGCAGGCTGCGGCAGGCTTCGACAGCGGTTTTCAGTGTCGCCACCCAGGCTTCAGCCTGTTCGTCGATTTTCTCCAGATCGGCTTTCGGGTAGACCTGCAACATAATGCTCTCAGTGCCACGCGACTTGTCCTTGAGTTCGGTCATCGGTGCCACCGTCTGCCAGATCTCTTCGGTGATAAACGGAATAATCGGGTGTGCCAGCCGCAAGATGGTTTCCAGCACTCTTAACAGGGTACGACGGGTCGCGCGCTGTTCGGCTTCAGTGCCACCTTGTAACTGCACTTTGGCAATTTCCAGATACCAGTCGCAATACTGGTCCCAGACAAACTCGTAGATCGCCTTGGCAGCGAGGTCAAAGCGGTAGTCGTTAAAAGCGCGTTCCACTTCGGCTTCGGTGCGTTGCAACAAGCTCACAATCCAACGATCGGCCTGGCTGAATTTGCGGCCACCTTCGTCACAACTCTCGGCGCCAAAGCCATTATCTTTGCCTTCCGTATTCATCAGCACAAAGCGGGTGGCGTTCCACAGTTTGTTGCAGAAGTTGCGGTAACCTTCACAGCGTTGCAGGTCAAACTTGATGTCACGGCCAGGTGAAGCCAGGCTGGCAAAAGTAAACCTTAAAGCATCCGTACCATACGCTGCAATGCCTTCCGGGAATTCCTTGCGGGTACGTTTCTCGATTTTTTCCGCATCTTTCGGGTTCATCAGGCCGGTGGTGCGTTTTTTCAGCAGCGATTCCAGATCAATGCCATCAATCAAATCAATCGGGTCCAGCACATTGCCTTTGGACTTGGACATTTTCTGGCCTTCAGCATCGCGTATCAGACCGTGCACATACACATGCTTGAACGGGATTTTGCCGGTCAGGTGCTTGGTCATCATGACCATACGCGCCACCCAGAAAAAGATAATGTCAAAACCAGTGACTAATACTGAGGAGGGCAGGTATTGCTGCAAGGCCTGATTCTGCGCGTCCAGTGTTTCGTCGCCGGTCCAGTCTAAGGTGGAAAATGGCCACAGGGCAGAGGAGTACCAGGTATCTAACACGTCATCATCGCGCTTTAAATTACCGGTGTAACCTGCTTTGGCCGCCATCTCGGTAGCTTCTGCTTCATCATGCGCGACAAACACTTCGCCGTTTTCACCATACCAAGCAGGGATTTGATGCCCCCACCATAACTGACGTGAAATACACCAATCCTGAATATTATTCAGCCACTGGTTATAGGTATTTACCCAGTTTTCCGGGTAAAACTTGATCTGGCCATCCGCCACCACTTCGAGCGCTTTTTCGGTGATGCTTTTGCCATCTTCGCCCGGCTTGCTCATCGCCACAAACCACTGGTCGGTGAGCATGGGTTCAATCACGACATTGGTACGGTCGCCCCGTGGCACTTTGAGCTTGTGTTTTTCAACTTTGACCAGGAAACCACCAGTCTCCAGGTCGGCCACCACTTGTTTGCGCGCGGCAAAGCGCTCTAATCCTACCAAGTGGGCGGGTAAAGCAATCGCAGGTTTGACACTGCCATCAGCGGCATAGACTTCTGCAACTTCTGGCACGAAGCCTTGCAGGTTCAGGATCACAACTTTATCCAAGCCCTGGCGCTGGCCGACCATATTGTCGTTAAAGTCATGCGCAGGCGTGACCTTGACCACACCAGTACCAAACTCCTTATCCACGTAATCATCCGCGATAATCGGAATTTCGCGGTTACACAACGGAAGAGTCACGTTTTTGCCGATCAAATGCGCATAACGCTCATCCTCAGGGTGCACCATCACCGCCACATCACCCAGCATGGTTTCCGGGCGCGTAGTGGCCACAGTCAAGTGGCCGGAACCATCCGCCAGTGGATAGTTGATATGCCACATCGAGCCGTCTTCTTCTTCCTGCACCACTTCTAGGTCAGAAACGGCAGTGCCCAGTTTCACATCCCAGTTCACCAGGCGTTTGCCACGGTAAATCAGGCCTTCGTTGTACAGACGGACAAAGCTTTCGGTGACGACCTTGTTGAGGCCGGCATCCATGGTGAAACGCTCACGGCTCCAGTCGGGTGAGGTGCCCAGGCGGCGCATTTGTTTGGTGATGGTGCCACCGGAGTATTCTTTCCATTCCCAGACTTTTTCGAGGAATTTTTCGCGGCCGAGGTCGTGGCGGCTCACGCCTTGCGCATCGAGCTGGCGCTCGACCACAATTTGTGTGGCAATGCCTGCGTGGTCGGTGCCTGGTTGCCACAAGGTGTTATCCCCGCGCATACGGTGATAGCGGGTCAGCGCATCCATGATGGTCTGGTTAAAGCCGTGGCCCATGTGCAGCGTGCCAGTCACGTTGGGTGGCGGCAGCAAAATGCAGAAATTATCTTTGACCTGCGGGTTCATGCCGGCGGCGTAATAGCCTTTGCCTTCCCAAAAAGCATACCACTGGCTTTCAATGGTTTTCGGATCAAAAGATTTAGCGAGTTCGCGGGTAGAGCTGGATGTATTGGTTTGTGTAGTCATGCGCGGGATTTTACCACAGCCGCCCCCTTGTTCTGGAGCACCTGTCCCCGTAGCACTAGTCCTGTCATATTAAATTCACTGCCAGCGATTAATTTAGTCAAAATTTTTTAATTATGGAGTTTTGACATGACTTTTAAACTAGCCGCCATGACCGTGGCCATTTCACTGGCATTGCCTGCCTTGGCAAATGCAACCCCTTCATTGATCGCGATTGGCAGTTTGTCCGGGACCACGGACTTGTCCAGTTTCACTGGCATGCTGGAAAACGGTGTGGATCATCAGAATGTATTGGGTGGCATAGGCTCTGGCCTGGCTTGGGCGGGTGGTAGTACTTTCCTGGCGTTGCCAGACCGTGGCCCGAATGCTAGCGAGTATAACCCGCTGGTAGACAATACCACCTCTTACATTTCGCGCTTTCAAACGCTCAACCTCAGTTTGCAACAAACTTACAATGGTTCGAGCTACAGTTATAACCTGACCCCGACATTAACTGGCACCACGCTGTTATACAGCAATACGCCACTTAACTACGGCACCGGGGCCGCTGGCACAGGTAGCGTGGGCGGCCAAAACTACACATTGGGCAGTGGCGCGACGGTAAATGCAGGTAAATATTATTTTAATGGCCGTTCAGATAACTTTTTGGCGGGTACCAACTCCAGCAACTCGAATAATGGCCGTTTCGACCCAGAGGCCATCCGCGTTTCTAACGATGGCAAAAGCGTTTATATCAGCGATGAATATGGCCCTTATGTCTATCAGTTTGACCGCGCGACCGGCGCCAGAACCAATGTCTACAACTTGCCTTCAGCATTTACTGCGCAAAATTTGAGCAGCCAGGGTGCGAATGAAATCAGTGGCAATACCAGCGGCCGTGTGGCCAACAAAGGCATGGAAGGCCTGGCCATTACGCCTGATGGCAAAACACTGGTTGGTTTTGAGCAAAGCCCGCTGATTCAGGATGGTGGCGATGGTGGTCGTACCAACCGTATCGTGACGATTGATACGAAAACGGGGGCTACCAAGCAGTATGTCTATGACAACTTCCTCTCTGATAAAAACAAGAGCTACAACATCAGCGAGATTCTGGCGGTCAATGACCATACCTTCTTTGTGCTTGAGCGTGATGGCAAGGGCGCGGGCGATGGTTCCAAGGCGGATGTGAAACGTATCTACAAAATCGACCTGAATGATGCAAATGGCGATGGCGTCGTGGGTGACCAAGCGGTAGATATTGGCTCATTGAACAGTGGTGCTGGCATCAGTGGCCAAAATAACTTGCAGAGCTATGCTGTGCAAAAAAGCTTGTTCCTTGACCTGAAAGCGGCGCTCATCAATGCCGGGATTACCAATACTAACATTCCTGCCAAGCTCGAAGGCATGACTTTTGGCGAGGACATCATGGAGGGTGGCGTGCTGTATCACACCCTGTATGTGGCCAATGATAATGACTTTGTGCCAGGCATCGCAGGGGACAACAAGTTCTTTGTGTTCAAGTTTACCGATGCAGACTTGAATGGCAGTCAATTTGTGAACCAGGCATTGTCCGTCAGTGCCGTGCCTGAGCCAGCCAATGTTTCGATGCTGATTTCTGGCCTGTTCCTGATGGGTTGGTTGCAACGTCGTCGTCAGCGCTAATCGAGCTGTTGTGAGTAAAAAGCCGCCTTTACAAGGCGGCTTTTTTTATGCGGCTGGATCGTTTGAAAATCGTTCATCGTCGTTGGCAAACACCAGCGGCTCAACTTTTTTCCAGTAGCGGCTAAACCGCATCAGCTCATGGTCGCTGAAGTGGGTGTCATAGAGGCTGGGTTCTTGTAGCCAAGTAAGTCGTGCATCGTCAGCCGCTGCTTTGAGCAGCGCGTTCGGAGTGTTCTGGCTGATGATATGCCTCTGCGAATAGCTTGCCAGTACTTGTGCTGTGCTGCCAAGCCATATGTCTGTCTCTGGGATTTCGCTCAGGCAATCGGCCATGAATTGCAGGCGTTTCAGGGGCCATTGCCCATAAAGTGCAGGGTCAAATACAAAGACGCGAGGGGCCTTACTCTTTAGTAGAGCATGCTCTGGCGATAACATTTCGTCATGAAGCCAAACCACAGCACTGTCGTCACGAAGGGGCAAATGCTGCGCTGTTATTTCCACAGGCAAATACGCGCTGTGGCTGGCAGCAGCCTCATCACCTGTTTGCGGCGGAGGGGCGCCAAACAATTGTTGATGCAATGTTTCGTAGCTGGCATCGAACGGGCAACGCACAGGACATTGCTGGCACCAGTGTCCGCCGCCGAATTTGACGATATTCTCTTTGTTGAAGAAATAAGGTTTATGGCTAAAGCTGGCGCCTATCCATTGCCATGAGAGGTGATTGGAAGCTAGGTCACCATCCAGCAGGTTTTGTTCAAACCAGTCTGCCGCCTGGCGCCAGTCTACTTTTAACCAGTGCAATACATAGGCTGCAAACCACATGCGGGCATGGTTGTGTACGTAACCCTCTTGTCGCAGCTGACGCACAATTTCATCCATGCATACCAGCCCGGTGAATCCCTGCGCAATAAAGTCAGGCAAGGGTTGTGTACCCAGGGCCACTTTAGGTGACTCCATGGGTTGTTTGATTGCCTCACCAAAACGGTACCAGACTTGCCTGAAGTAGTCGCGGTAGCTAAGCTCGGCAATCAGTTTGACACCGCGCTTGCCAGCGCTTTGGCGGACGCTGTTCACCGTCTCTTGCAAGGACAGGCAGCCATGGCGCAAGTAAGGCGAAAGCCGGGTGGCTGCGCCATCCAGATGATTCCGGGTCTGGTGATACGCATCGGCATCAATGGCCGCCAGTCGCTGCAATGCCGTGACGCGGCCGCCTTGCCAGCGGTCGTCCAAATCTGGTCCGCTGGCCTGCGGAAAGCAGGTGCGGATTTGTACCAGCCGTTCCCGGCGGTCAGTCGCAAGCGTAAGGCGGACAGGCGGTTGAGTCATTCCCCCATTTTGACACAAGTAGTGATACCATGCGCTCAAAGATTCGTGGTCGTTTATTCATCGTGGTTTGGGGGGGCGGGTTATGCAGACAGGATGGTGGTGGTGCGGATTGGGCCTGGTGCTGTTATGCTCGGAAATGCTGCTCGGCACCTTGTACTTGTTATGGCTAGGCATTGCCGCACTGGCAATGGCAGCGCTCACCCTGGTTTGGCCAGAGATGTCATTAGCCTTGCAAGCCCTGAATTATGCCGTGCTGGCGGCACTGGCCTTGACCATCATGCGCAAGCTGGAGAAACGCAAGCCTGACTTGCGGGTTGGACAGGCGCAGGGCGAGGAAATCGGTCGTGAAGGCGTGGTGATTGAGGCTATTTCTCCCATGCAACCGGGCAAGATCCGGTTTGCCCAAGGGGTGTTGGGTAGCCGCGAATGGGTAGCTTATGCCGATACGGCCATGGCTGTGCAACAAGCGGCAATCATTGTCGCCGTGGAAGGCAACAGCTTGCGTGTGGCGCCTGCCCACCACGGTTAATCGTTTTAATTATTGAGGGGAGTCGTCATGACCGAAGTCAGTGTCATTGTGATCGTACTGGTAGTGATCGCCATCGTGAAAGGGGTACGTATTGTGCCGCAGGGCGAAGAATGGGTGGTCGAGCGGCTCGGTAAATTTGCCGGCATTCTCAAGCCAGGCCTCAATGTGATCAACCCGGTATTCAGTAATGTCAGTTACAAGGTGACCACCAAAGACATCATTCTCGATGTCCCAGAGCAGGAGGTGATCACCCGTGATAACGCGGTGATTCTGGCCAATGCGGTGGCGTTTATCAAAGTGACCAATATCGAGCGTGCGGTCTACGGCATCGAAAATTTTCGTGAAGCCATGCGCAATATGGTACAAACCAGTTTGCGTTCTATCATCGGTGGCATGGACCTCAATCATGCGCTGACCTCGCGTGACCGGATCAAGGCGGAGCTTAAAGAAGCGATTGCCGATGAGGCGCTGGACTGGGGCCTCACCGTGAAAAGTGTGGAGATTCAAGACATCAAACCCTCTGCCAATATGCAGGATGCGATGGAGCGTCAGGCAGCGGCCGAGCGGGAGCGTGTGGCGGTGGTGACCGAAGCCGAAGGCGCCAAGCAGTCGTTGATCTTGAATGCAGAAGCCCGGCTGGAAGCCGCGCGTAAAGACGCAGAGGCGCAAATGGTGGGTGCTCAAGCCTCAGCAGCGGCGATTAAAATGATTGCCGAGGCGGTCAAGGAAAACAATACCTCCGCCACCTTTTTGCTGGGGGACCGTTATATTCAATCAATGCAAAAAATGGCCGACTCCAACAATAGCAAAATTGTTGTGCTGCCAGGCGATGTGGTGAGCGCGGTCAAAAATCTGGTAGGCGGCAGCAAGTAAGTCGATCAGGGGTAGCGTTTAATTGCCACCACGCGCTGGGTTTTGGCGTGGCTGGCATATTTCCTGCATCACACTGCTTAAAATCATAATATTATTGAGGATCAGCAGTGGCTATACGCGTCGCTTTACATCACCGCACCCGCTATCAATTTGACCGCCTGGTCAATCTTTCGCCACACGAAGTCCGCCTCAAGCCCGCTGCCCACGCGCGCACGCCGATTTTGTCGTATTCTCTGACGGTTAATCCTGAGCAGCATTTTATCAACTGGCAGCAAGACCCCTACGGCAACTACATTGCCCGTTACGTATTCCCCGAAATGGTGCGTGAGCTCGACTTTACGGTCGATTTGGTGGCAGATATGACCGTCATCAATCCGTTTGATTTTTTTGTCGAGAAATATGCCGAGCATTACCCCTTTAACTATACCGCGCAGCAGGCGTTCGAGCTGACCGCCTATTTGCAGCCCGATCCGGTCGGGCCCTTGTTGCAGGCGTGGATGACGGAAATGCGGCAAGCCGTGATCAAACCCGAAGTCGGCATTGTCGACTTTCTGGTGGCCGTCAATCAGCGTTTGCAGGCTGAAATCGGCTATACCGTGCGCATGGAGCCGGGCATACAAACCCCGGAAGAGTCTCTGCAGAAGCGCACAGGGTCTTGCCGGGACTCGGCTTGGTTGCTGGTGCAAATCATGCGCCACCTGGGCTTGGCCGCGCGCTTTGTTTCCGGCTACCTGATTCAGCTCAAGGCCGACGTTGCGGCGCTGGATGGCCCCAGTGGCACCGACAAGGATTTTACCGATTTGCATGCCTGGACCGAGGTGTTTATTCCCGGCGCAGGATGGGTTGGGTTGGATCCTACCTCTGGACTGATGGCCGGAGAGGGGCATATTCCGTTGGCGTGTACGGCGATTCCTTCCTCGGCAGCGCCAGTGACTGGCTTCACCGATATCGCCGAGGTCACGTTCACGCATGAGATGACAGTAACGCGCATTCACGAAGACCCGCGCGTGACCAAGCCTTACAGCGAAGCGGACTGGCAGGCCATCCTCAAGCTGGGTGACAAGGTGGATGTTGAGCTCAAAAAACACGATGTGCGGCTGACGCAAGGCGGCGAACCGACTTTTGTGTCGATTGATGATATGGATGGCGCACAATGGAACACCCTGGCACTGGGAGATCACAAGCGGCAACTGGCCGGTGACCTGGCTTTGCGCCTGAAAGCGCACTTTGCCCCGGATGGCTTTTTGCATTATGGCCAGGGCAAATGGTATCCCGGTGAGCCTTTGCCGCGCTGGGCCATCAATATTTACTGGCGCCCGGATGGCAAGCCGGTGTGGCGCGATGCCAGCCTGTTTTCAGCCGAAGGTCATAATGACGGCTATGGCGTAGCGCAGGCAGAAGCTTTTTCCCGTCATCTGGCCGACATGTTGGGCTTTCCCAAAGATTGTGTGATTGCCGCGTATGAAGACGTGATGAGTCTCGCGCAACAAGAGCAGCAGTTACCGGTGAATCTCGATCCGCTCAAGCTGGATTTGCAGGATGCGACAGAGCGCAAACGGCTGGCAGATTTGCTCAACCAGGGCTTGGGGCAAGTGGTTGGTTATGTTATGCCGCTCAAGCCGGACGAGAGCCAGTCTGCCGGGGCATGGCTGACCAGCAAGTGGCCGTTGCGCCGCGAACATTTGTATCTGCTGGGTGGTGACTCGCCCATGGGCTTGCGCTTGCCCTTGTCCTCGCTGCCATGGCAGTTGCCTGCAGAGATGGAGCCAGAATTTCCCCTGGACCCGTTTGAGCCACAGGCAGCGTTGGCGACCGCCAAATCACCCAAGGTGCGGATCAAGCACAAAACAACGCAGCCGCTGGCTCGGGAAGTGGTCCATACCGCGTTATGCGTACAGGTGCGCAATGGCCGGCTGTATGTGTTTATGCCGCCAGTCAGCCGACTGGAAGACTATCTGGATTTGCTAAGTGCCATTGAGCAAACTGCGGCCGATTTGAAACTCAAACTGTGGCTGGAAGGCTATCCCCCACCACGCGACAGCAGGCTCAAGTTGCTCAGTGTGACGCCGGACCCCGGCGTGATCGAAGTGAATATCCACCCGGCGAAAACCTGGAAAGAGCTGGTGACAAACATCAACGTCTTGTACGACGAGGCGCGTCTATGCCGGCTCGGCACCGAGAAATTCATGCTGGATGGCCGCCACACCGGCACTGGCGGCGGTAACCATGTCACGCTGGGTGGGGAAACGCCGGCGGATAGCCCCATGTTGCGGCGCCCGGATGTATTACGTAGCCTGATTACCTACTGGCAAAATCACCCCGCCTTGTCTTATCTGTTTTCAGGGACCTTTATTGGCCCGACCAGTCAGGCGCCGCGCGTGGATGAGGCCAGGGATGACAATTTGTATGAGTTGACGATTGCTTTTCAGCAGATGGAACAAGCCTTACCCGCAGGCAAGGAAAGCGAGCAGCCGTGGCTGGTCGACCGGCTACTGCGCAATTTGCTGGTGGATTTAACCGGTAACACGCACCGCTCGGAGTTTTCCATCGACAAACTCTATTCGCCGGATGGCCCCACTGGCCGCCTTGGGCTGGTGGAATTCCGTGCTTTTGAAATGCCGCCGCATGCGCGCATGAGTTTGCTGCAAAGCCTGTTACTGCGTGCGCTGGTGGCCCGCTTCTGGAAAACGCCATATACCGGCAAACTGGTGCACTGGGGGACCGAGCTGCATGACCGCTGGATGTTGCCGCATTTTGTGGCGCAAGATATCGCCGATGTCGTGGCCGATTTGCGAGATGCGGGATATGCCTTTGAACAGCGCTGGTTTGAGCCCTTTGTCGAGTTCCGTTTTCCGCGCTATGGCACCGCGGCCTATCATGGCGTGGAGTTGGAGTTGCGCCAGGCCATAGAGCCCTGGAATGTACTGGGCGAAGAGATGGCGGGCGGGGGCACCGCGCGTTACGTGGACTCTTCCGTCGAGCGCATGCAGTTGCGTGTGCGGGGCCTGACCGATGGTCGCCATGTCGTGACCTGTAATGGCCGACCCTTGCCGCTGCAACCAACCGGCCATGCCGGGGAATATGTGGCTGGCATCCGCTTCCGTGCCTGGAGTCCGTGGTCAGCGCTGCATCCGACCATTCCGGTGCAAGCGCCGCTGGTGTTTGATCTGGTGGATACCTGGAGTGAAAAATCCCTGGGAGGATGCACCTACCATGTCTCGCACCCAGGGGGGCGCAATTACAATACGTTCCCGGTGAATGCCAATGAAGCTGAGGCACGGCGTTTTGCACGATTCTGGGCGCATGGCCATACGGCGGGCAAGGTGACTGTGGTAAAAGAACCACCGAATCCACGTTTTCCATTTACGCTTGATCTGCGATGGCAGCCGAATGTGTGAACATCCTGTTACACTCAAGGTCTTGTTTAATAGGCCGCGCGTTTGAGTCGCACCATGATCCTCGCCTAACCACGCATGCAACCAGTGCTTAATCAACTTTATTTTTCTGACCGCTATAACGAACTGTTGGATAGCAGGGGCCAGCCACGTCCGCACTGGCAGGCCCTGGTTTCTCAGCTGGAGAGTGAAGAGCCTGCCGTCATGCGCAAGCGCATGGAGGCCGTGCAGCGTCAGATTCGTGATAATGGCGTGACGTATAACGTCTATGCAGACACGCATGGCGTGCAGCGGCCGTGGGATCTGGATGTCTTGCCGCTGATTATTCCCTCGCACGAGTGGCAGCATATCGCTGCTGCCGTGGCGCAGCGGGCCACCTTGCTCAATCAGGTATTGCTGGACGTATATGGTGAACAGCGCCTGTTTGCCAGTGGTCAACTGCCGCCGGCGCTGATTTACGGTCATAACGGCTTTTTGCCTTCTTGTGTCGGCATCCCGCATTACGACAATATTGCCCTGCATAACTATGCCGTAGATATTGCACGTTCGCCTAACGGGCAGTGGTGGGTGGTGTCTGACCGGACCCAGTCGCCCACCGGAGCTGGTTATGCGCTGGAAAACCGTACCATTATTTCCAGTGTGTTCCCCGAAATGTTCCGCGACCTCAATATTGAGCGCTTGAGCGGCTTTTTTGCCAGCATGCGTGACAGTCTGGCACATTGGGGGCACCGCGTTGCACAAAATCAGGCACAGACTGTCCCTGGCATTGCCCCACTGAGTCAGGGGGAGCCGCCACTGGTGGTGATTTTGACGCCAGGACCGTATAACGAAACCTACCACGAGCAGTCATTTTTAGCTGGTTATCTGGGCTATCCTCTGGTGCAAGGCAACGACCTGACGGTGCGCAACGGCGTGGTCTGGCTCAAAACCATCGCCGGGCTCAAGCCTGTGCACGCCATTTTGCGCCGCATTGACGATGATTATTGTGACCCGCTGGAACTCAATGCCGAGTCGCTGTTAGGCGTGGCCGGGTTGACCCAGGCCGCCCGACTGGGCAATGTGCTGATTGCCAATGCGCTGGGCGCGAATCTGCTGCAGTCTGGGGCTTTGCTGGGCTTTTTGCCCAACTTGTGCCAGTCGCTGCTCGGGGAGTCGTTGCATATGCCTTCGGTGGCGACCTGGTGGTGTGGCGAATCTGCGGCGCTTGACTATGTGATCCAGCATCTGGATGATCTGGTGATCAAACCGGCTTACCCGCAAATGCAATCTTCGCCCATTTTTGGTGAGGATCTCAATGCCACGCAAAAAGAAGCGCTGATTGCCAAGCTGCGTGCGCAGCCCGGCCATTATATTGCCCAGGAGCAAGTGGATATTTCACATGCGCCTGTGCTGAGCAATCATCATCACCAGCCACAAATGGGCAGCTTGGCAGTGAGTTTGCGTGTCTATGCCTTTGCCACCCCCAATGGCTATGCGGTGATGCCAGGCGGCCTTTCCCGCGTCGCCAGCGGCAAAGATAGCCGCGTGGTGACCATGCAGCGTGGCGGCACCAGCAAAGACACCTGGGTGCTTTCGGAGTTTACGCAGTCGGCGTTCAGCTTGTTGCGCAAAACCACCTCCAGTCAGGACCTGGTGCGTGAAAACACCTCGCTCTCCAGCCGTATGGCAGAAAACATGTTCTGGTATGGCCGCTATTCCGTGCGCAACCTGCAAAAAGCCATGATGTTACGCGCCACCTTGCGCGCCTTGCTCGAATACACGCCGGAGTCGCGCGAAGGCGAGTGGCCGACCATGCAGGGCTTGTGTCAGTGGTTTGACCTGTTGCCCTCGCCTAAAGATGATGAAGAATGGGCGAAATGGCAACCTTACAGTGATGATGATATTGAGCCGTTGCTGGTACAAGCCGTGTTCTCGCAGCAGTCCGGCAGTCTGGCTACCAGCGTGCAGCAGTTGTATCAACAGGCGTTCAACCTGCGTGAGCGCATCTCCAATGACCACTGGCGGACCGTGAACGTATTGTCACGGCAGTTTATTACCCGGCACGCGCATGCCACCTTGCAGGATGCGATGTCGTATATCGAGCAGGCCGTGAATCATTTTGTCACCTTGACCGGCTTTGCCATGGACTGGATGACGCGTGATCTGGGCTGGCGGTTTATGTCGCTCGGACGGCGGATTGAGCGCTTGCAGTTTATGTGTGTGTTATTAAGCCGTGCCTTGCAAATGCCACAACATAGTAATCTTGAGTGGTTGCTACAAGTGACCAATAACCTGGTCACTTACCGGGCCCGCTACGCCTCGCAACCCGAATGGTTGCCTGTGCTGGATTTACTGTTGATGGATGGCAATAATCCCAATGCCATCGTTTTTCAAATCAAGGGCTTGGTGAAATATCTCGAAGAAATGGATGCCCATGATAATGCAGGCGGCATTGCCGCCGAGCTGAAAGCCTGCTGGCAAGCGTTGCTGCAACTGGACCCGGACACCTGCTTTATGCAAGGCAGTCCAGAGTTGTCAGCCTGGCTCAATCACACCTACGAGGTGACTTTAACGCTGTCTGACCGCCTCAGCCTGCGCTTTTTCAGCTATGCCAGTCCGGTCGTCATCTCTGGGCATTAAGGACCCGCATGCGCTATCAGGTCGAACACCAAACCATTTATCGCTACGATGTGCCTGTGATTCAATCGCAGCAATTACTGCATTTAATGCCCCGGCAAACCGCATTTCAGCAATGCGTTTCTTATACGCTGGCCTGTGAGCCGCAGCCGGCGGAACAGACGCGGCGGCTGGATTTCTTCGGCAATCACAATGACTACTTCACGCTACTGACACCGCACCAGTCACTCGAAGTCACCTCCAGATTCCAGGTCGATATCCAGCCACGGCCAAAGATGGCTGAGCTTGTGCAAAGCCCACCCTGGGAGCAGGTGCAGACTTTGTTAAAAGATCAGGACACACACCACCTGGATGCTGCGCCCTATGTGTATGCCACCAGGCGCGTGACCTGTAGCGAAGCGCTGGCCAGTTTCGCCCTGAGCTGCTTTACCCCGCAGCGACCGTTGCTAGAAGCCGCCATGGCGCTGACGCAAAAAATTTATACCGAGTTTGAATTTGACCCACAAGCCACCGATGTCTCTACCCCGCTAGATACGGTGCTCAAAGGCCGCCGCGGTGTGTGTCAGGACTTTGCCCATCTGATGATAGGCGCGCTACGCTCTATCGGTTTGGCCTGCCGTTATGTCAGCGGTTATATCCTTACCCATCCACCCGCAGGCCAGCCGCGCCTGGTCGGCGCCGATGCATCGCACGCCTGGGTGTCTGTCTATTGCCCGGTCTATGGCTGGGTAGACTTTGATCCGACCAATAATTGTCTGGTCCAGCAAGAGCACATTACCGTGGCCTGGGGCCGCGATTTTGGTGATGTCTCACCTATGCGTGGTGTGGTGCTGGGTGGCGGTCAGCAGCAGCTTAAGGTCAGTGTCACCGTCACGCCGTTGGCCTACGCCGAGCAAGCGTGATATTCCTGTGATCTCACCTGCAAAGACGCGATAAAATATCGCTTTGTTCGCCAAACGGGTTTGCCAGTGATTAAAGCCGCAATTTTTGACATGGACGGTCTGCTGATCGATTCTGAACGTATCATCATGCAAGGTTGTATTGAAGCCGCCGCCAGCATAGGCATTACCTATACCGAGCAGCAATATGTGCAACTGGTGGGGCGGATCTGGTCAGACTCCAGCCGGATCATGGCGGAGCAACTCAACGGCGAACATCATATGCAGCAGGTGATTGCTGGCCTGAACACCTATCTTGATGCACGCAACCATGTGTTTCCGCTCAAGCCCGGTGTGCTTGAGCTATTACAGTTTTACCGTGACGCAGGCATCACCTGCAGTGTCGCTTCTTCTTCACCCATCCCGCATATTACCCACCGCCTGAGCCATACGGGCGTGCTGGATTACTTTGACCACGTCACTAGTGGCCAGGAGGTGCAGCGCGGCAAGCCCAACCCTGACATCTACCTGCTTGCCATGGAAAAACTGGGCTTGCAAGCGGACGAATGCATTGCGTTTGAAGACAGTGAGCTCGGCGCACAAGCCGCTATTGCCGCAGGCTTGCGCGTGATTGTGGTGCCTGATTTAAAACAACCGGGCGACCTGGTGCGGGCACAGGCGTTTCATGTGGTGGAAAGCTTGCTGCACTGGCAGCATCATCATGATGCGCTCATGGGCTGCGTGCCAAGCGCCGACATGGCTGATGAGTGACGTTCCTAAACTCGTTCTTTTGCCTGCAACAACCAGACTTGTTCTTGTGCCGGGCATTTGCCCTTAAGGCCACCCGCCAGCGGTACATCGGCCAACAGGCTTAATTTAAAGTCCTTGCCGTACAGTTGTTGCACGGCTTGGGCATCGACACTAAACGGTGGTCCGGCTTGCAGCGACTGGTCGTAGTCAAAACTCACCAGTAATTGTTTGGCGTGTGCGGTCAAGGCGGCCAAATGCTGGCTGTAGCGTGGGCGCATGTCAGCGGGCAGGGCCACCAGTGCGGCGCGGTCATAGACCGCATCTATCTGACCCACTTGCGCCTGCTTCAGTTGTGTCTGGCTGAGGGCGAAAAAGTCGCCATTAAACACAGTCAGTGGGCCGGTACGGTAACAGGTAATCGCCCCCATCTCGTCTACTTCCGGTGTCAGCGCCAGCTCTTGGAACAACGCTTTCACCGCGAGTGGGCTCAGTTCTATGCCCACCACTTGTAGCCCTTGGTCTAACAGCCAGGGGATATCCAGCGATTTTCCGCACAAGGGCACAAAAATACATTGCCCGGCCGTTAATGCCAAATGATGAAAGTGGCTGACCAGCAGCGGGTTGGCTTGGTCGAGATGAAAGCCAATTTGCTGGGTTTGCCAGCGACTGTGCCAGAATGCGTGATCCATACAAAATCCTTGGTCTAGGCGTCAAAGCCTGAGCGTAAAGAGTCTAAGTATAGATCAACCTGTGCACGTCCGTTATTTCCCAGCGCGCTGACTCAATCTTGCCTGTTGCTCCAGCACGCCTTCTTCCACCCCGGCGGCTTCGGTTAGCTTGGCCACATTATCCCGGGTGAAAAAGCCATCAAAGCCGTCATAGCGTTGTACATATTCAATAATCAGCGAGGAATGTTCAGAGGCATTGGAGAAAATCTGTTTCAGGCCTTCTTCCTTGGAGCCAATCACATCGAGCAGAAAGCCTTTGCCCTGGCTGGCAATGGCATCGACGACAAATTCGATATTTTCCTTGCCGTCCCGGGTGCCATCTTTGACTGATAAGGCGATATGGTGCAAGCGTGGGCCATAGTTACGCACAAAGGTTTCGGTCGGCGAGGGCAGTTTTTCCAGGTGGTTGACAAAGTAAGGCGTATTGTTGGCGGTAAACACTTTGGCTGGGCTCTTGGTTTCCGGGAAGCCATGCACGCTCTTGGTGACATTGGTGGAGGAGTTTTGGTCCCAGATGTTATAGGCGCCCCAGAAAAAGTAGCTGGACCAGGACAGGTATTCGAGAATCGCCACCTCACGGTTTTGGCTATAAACGCGGGTAGCCAGGTGATCCACCGGCAAAATCAAATCGTCTATGCGCAGCTTGGCCTGCAGGTTTTTAGCCTCTTCATACGCGGCTTGTACATCGGCGCGGATGGTACTGATACCCAACGCATACACGCGTAACTCATCCGGCTCGCGTTTCATATAGCCAACGATATTATGCGTGTAGGGCGAAGGTTTGCTGATCGCCACATTGCCCGGCAATTCCAGTTTGCGCACTTCGTCCTGGGTAAAAAAGCGGAATTCGCGTTCTTCCTGTAACTTCACCACCTCGTGCATATTGGTGACGCGGATGATTTCACCCATGTAGCGGCTATTTGGTTTGCGCGCCCCAACAGGATAGATCTCGTTGAGTGCGCGGAAAATTCCCCTGAAGTTAGGGTCTTTCACCTCTCGGACCAGTAAATCCGGCGAGTCGAGGTCTATACGCAGAATATGCGTCCAGTGTTTCTCACTCTCCAGCGTCACCAGATAATGGTAAGAGGTCATTAAAGACAGTTCGGCGATGTACTGAATCGAATGATCAGGGTCTACCGTAATCATCAGCGCATCAATTTCCTGAATCATGTCGGTCAGCCCGAGCTGGTCGCGCTCTTCGAGCAGCTTTTGCAAATACTCTTCAAAAAAAGCGGAGTTTTGTTTGTCGCCGTGGCGGGCAAAATCGAGAGAATTAATCATGAGGCTCCATCAATGCATCTAAAACCTGAAATAAGCAAGTGGCGTTCCTGCTGGGGGACGTTGGCAAAATATTGCGCACAATGGCTTGTGCTTGCGGCCCGTGCCCTGCACTTGCTGTGCGCGGGATATTTGAAATGATACAGGGCAGCGATGGCTGCCCTGTTTTAGTGCTTGTCTGAGGTTCGCGTGGCCGCAAATTAGCGGCCCTTGCCACTCAGTGAACCACGTTTGAGGATGGGGTCGTCAAATGCGATGCAACGGCCGACGCCCAAAAAGCTGGGCCGCATACCCAAGGGACAGCTATTACTCCGCTCAAATTGCTCGACTTTGACTTTGGCTTCCTCGGCTTTTTTGGCATCCTTAAACTCCCAGTAGCCATTGGCGTGCAGCACCACTTCATCGCCATTGGCGGTTTTGGCTTGAATATCATCTGCTTCTTCTTTGGCGGCAAACGCCAACGTCGGCAACAAGGCAATCAGTAACACACAGAGGGGCAGACGAGACATTTTTAATCCTTAAAACGATCTGGCTAGCATAGCGGGTGCGTGTAAAAAAGCCAAGTGTCAGACACTTGGCTAGATGTACAAAGTGATTAACTTGCCATGCCGTTGTGGCGTAACAACGCATCCATACTCGGCTCGCGACCTCTAAAGGCAACAAAAGACTCCATGGCCGGACGTGCGCCACCTTGTGCCAGTACCTCGTTTTTAAAGCGGCTACCTGCCTCGGCAGACAACACGCCCAGCTCTTCAAATAGGCTATAGGCATCCGCAGATAGCACTTCTGCCCATTTGTAGCTGTAGTAGCCTGCGGCATAACCGCCTGCAAAAATATGGCTAAAGCTATTGGGGAAACGGTTCCATTTCGGCGGACGCAACACGGCCACTTCATCACGCACCTGTTCGAGCACGTCGAGTGCCGTCTGCTTGCCTGCCGGGTCAAAGCTGCTGTGCAGGCGCATATCAAACAATGAAAACTCGATCTGGCGCACGGTTTGCATGCCGGCCTGGAAGTTTTTGGCGGCGACCATTTTGTCGAACAGTGCGCGCGGCAGTTGCTCACCAGTGTCGACATGCGCCGTCATATGGCGCAGCACGTCCCATTCCCAGCAAAAGTTTTCCATAAACTGGCTGGGGAGTTCGACCGCGTCCCATTCCACGCCCTTAATGCCGGAAACACTGTATTCCTCGACCTGGGTTAGCATGTGGTGCAGGCCGTGACCAAATTCATGGAACAGCGTGATCACTTCGTCATGGGTGAACAGCGCAGGTTTGTCGCCAACGGGTGCCGAGAAGTTACAGGTCAGGTAGGCAACCGGCAGCTCTATGCCATTGGCAATTTTGCGGCGGGTAATGCACTCATCCATCCAGGCGCCCCCGCGTTTGCCATGCCGCGCATACAAGTCCAGATAGAAATAGGCAATTGGCTGGCGCTGCTGGTCGCTGATCTCATAAAAACCCGCATCCTTATGCCATAACGGCGCATCGGTTTTGCGCACCTGCACGCCAAAAATGGTTTCCACCACTTTAAACAGGCCTGCCAGCACCTTGTCTTCGGGGAAGTATTGTTTGACTTCCTGATCTGAAAACGCGTATTTGTCCTGGCGCAGTTTTTCGCTGATGTAGGACACATCCCAGGCCTGCATGTCGCTAAAGCCCAGCTTTTCGGCATAGGCCTTGAGTTCGGCCATGTCTTTTTCGGCATAGGGTTTGGCCCGCTTGGCCAGGGTGTCCAGAAATTCAATCACCTGTGCCGGCGTATCTGCCATCTTGGTCGCTAGCGACAGTTCAGCATAGTTTTTAAAGCCTAACAGTTGCGCTTCTTCCCGCTTGAGTTTGAGCAGGTCAGCGATCAGGGCGGTGTTATCCCACTCGGGTTTACTGAATTCTGAGGCGCGCGTAGCATAGGCCCGATAAAGCGTTTCACGCAGGGCGCGGTTGTCGCAGTATTGCATGACCGGCATGTAAGACGGGAAGTGCAGCGTAAACAGATAGCCGGTTTTCTCCTCGGCTTTTGCGGCTTCGGCGGCCGCTTGCAAGGCGTCCTCAGGCAGCCCTGTGAGTTCGGCTGCGTCTGTCACCAGATGCTTGAAGTCGTTGGTGGTATCGAGGATATTTTCTTCAAACTTGCTGCCCAGTTTGGACAGTTGTTCGGCGATTTCCTTGAAGCGTACTTTTTCGGCTGGCGGCAGTTCGGCACCGCCCAGTTTGAAGCCACGCACTTCGTTGTCGATAATCTTGCGTTGTGCCCGGCTCAATTGTGCGTAACCCGCGCTGGCCTGGATGGCTTTGTACTTGGCGTACAGGCGCTCATCCTGTGACAGGTCGCTGTAAAAGTCGGTCAGTTTGGCCAGGTTTTCGTTATAGGCTTCACGCAGTTCTGGCGTGTTGACCACGGCATTCATGTGCCCGACCGGCCCCCAGCTGCGAGACAGTCTTTCCGAGTAGTCTTCAATCGGTTGCACAAAGTTTTGCCAGTCGGGCGTCTCGCTGGCAGTTGCCAGGCGCTCTACCAGGGCGCGGCCTTCTGCCAGTAACTGGTCAATCGCGGGTGAGACATGCTCTGGACGGATATCGTTAAATTTGGGCAGGCCACTAAAAGCAAGTAATGGGTTGGTGCTCACAGCAAATCCTTTGTTGAATGCGATAAATGATAGAGGCGTATTATTCGCCAAATGTTTGCATTTGGCTCATTGTATATATTGATGATGGTGATGAGTTTTGTTTAATACAAGGGCATCCGTGCAGCGTTAGTGCACTTCGCCATTTAATTTTTTAATCAGCGGGTCAATTTTCTCCAGATCATTGAGCGACAGAATTTTTCTGGCTTGTTTGGCCAGCACATTTTCTTCGCTCTGCAGGATTTGCGACTTCACGCTCAGGATATGCGCCGGGTGCATGGATAACTGGCGCATGCCCATGCCGACCAGCAAGCGCGTCAGTTTGATGTCACCCGCCATTTCGCCGCATACCGAGACCGGCTTGTCATATTTGGCGGCGGCGGCAATCGTCATCTGGATCAAGCGCAAGACGGCCGGGTGCAAAGGGTTATACAAATGCGCCACCGCATCGTCGGCACGGTCAATCGCCAGCGTATATTGAATCAGGTCATTGGTGCCTATGGACAAAAAGTCCAGTTCCTGCGCAAAGGCGTCAGCATTGATGGCGGCGGCCGGTACTTCGATCATGCCGCCGATAGGCACTTGCTCGTCAAACGGGATGCCTTGCTGGCGCAGCGACTCTTTGGCACGGGTGAACAGCAGTTTGGTTTGCCGCAGTTCTGCCAGGTTGGACAGCATGGGAATCAGGATTTTCACCTGGCCATAGTGCGAGGCACGCAACAGGGCGCGGAATTGGCTGTGAAAAATATGCGGCTCGGCTAGGCAATAGCGCACGGCACGCAAGCCCAGCGCCGGGTTGATGGCCGTCACCACTTCATCCGGGTTTAGTTGCTTGTCGGCGCCAATATCCAGCGTGCGGATGGTGACCGGCTGGCCTTTCATGGCCTCCGCCACATGTTTGTAGGCTTCAAACTGTTCCTGCTCATCGGGCATTTCGGTGCGATTCATAAACAGGAACTCGGTCCGGTATAAGCCTACGCCGACGGCGCCCGAGGCTTTGGCAGCAACCACATCGTCCGGCACTTCAATATTGGCCAGCAAGTCAATCGCCACCCCATCCACGGTGACGGCTTTGGTGGTTTTAATCCGTTGCAGTTTTTGCTGGGCAAGTTGCCACTGGTTTTGCTTGAGTTGGTATTCCGCCAGCACCTCGGGGTCAGGGTTGACGATGACCACGCCTTCGCTGCCATCGACTATCATCAGTTCGCCGTCATTGATCAGGTCACGGGCGCGCTGCAAGGCAACGATGGACGGAATATTCAGGCTACGGGCCAGAATCGCGGTGTGTGAAGTAACCCCGCCGACATCGGTGATAAAGGCCGCAAACTGGTGATGTTTGAACTGGATGGCATCTGCCGGGGAGACATCATGCGCCACCAGAATCATGGCGCGTTCTTGTCTGGCTTGCAGTTTTTTCTCGCTGGCGGCCAGTTGGTCGCGGCCCAACAAGACCTTGATTACACGCTCGACCACCTGCACCACATCCTGCTTGCGCTCGCGCAAATAGGCGTCTTCAATCGCGTCAAACTGGGCGACGATATCATCCATTTGCTGTTTAAGTGCCCATTCTGCATTGCACAGCTCATTGCGGATAATGGCTTTAGGCGCTTCTGACAATGATTTGTCAGTCAGCATGGCTAAGTGGGTATTGATAAAGGCACTCAGTTCAGCCGGGGCATTTTTGGGCAGTTGTGCTTTGAGTTGTTCCAGGTCGTGCTTGACCAGACCGATTGCACGTTCAAAGCGGGCAATTTCCTCGTCGATAGCAGACGCCTCAATTTTGAAGTGCACGACTTCGAGCAGGGCATGCGAAATCAGGTGTGCATGGCCGATGGCAATGCCACTCGATACCCCGACGCCATGCATGCTAAAGCTGGTCAATTATTCACCCTCGCCAAAATAGTCGTTAACCAGTGCTTCGAGTGCGGCCAGCGCCTGATCTTCATCCGGGCCGGTGGCTTCAATGTCAATGGTGCTGCCCTTGGCGGCGGCCAGCATCATCACGCCCATAATGCTTTTGGCATTGACTCGACGGCCATTCTTTTCCACCCAGACTTCGCTCTTGAACTGGCTGGCAGTTTGGGTGAATTTGGTGGAGGCGCGTGCGTGCAAGCCGAGTTTATTGATGATTTCTAAAGAAAGTTTGGCCATGTTTTATGTGGTTATTGTGCGTGATGACAAGTGGTTTTGGTAAAGTGGACAACGCCGTCGCGGCCACCGCTGAGGGCCTTCTGGATGCAGGAGTGCAAACCCTCGTGACGGTAGTTGAGCACGCGCACCAGCATGGGCAGGTTCACGCCAGCCACGCCCTCGGTCTCGTCTGGTGTCAGCAGTTTGGTGACGATGTTGCACGGGGTTGCACCATAAATATCTGACAACACCAGCACCCCCTGGCCACTGTCCAGGCTTTGCACCAGTGCCTGCGCTTTGGGCAGTACCGTTGCCGGGTCATCATTTTTTGAAATTTCCAGATAATCCAGCTGTGCCGGGCGGTTGCCCATCACATGTGTGGCGCAGTCAATCAGGCTGGGTCCCAGGCTACCGTGCGCAATAATCAAAACACCAATCATAAATGTACTTTCAGAGTCTCGTTACGGGGTAGCGATCGCGGCGGCATCCTGCAGTTCGCGGTGGCGAATCATGACTTGATGCTGTTGCTTGAAATACGTCCCCAATTGTTCCACCAGATAGACGGAACGGTGTTGCCCCCCGGTGCAGCCGATGCCTACCGTGACATAGCTGCGATGGTCGTGATAAAAGCTTGGTAGCCATTTTTCGATATAGTGCTGAATGTCTTGCTGCATTTCAAGCACCTGTGATTCATTTTGCAAAAACTGCTGTATCGGCGCCTGTGTGCCATTGTAGGGTCGCAAAATCGGATCGTAATGCGGGTTGGGCAGGCTGCGCACGTCAAACACAAAGTCGGCATCGAGTGGAATGCCATGTTTAAAGCCAAACGAGATAAACGACAGCACCAGCGAATGCGAGCGGGCGGGCAAATAGCTTTGTTCAATTTGCAGCATCCAGTCCCGGGTGTGGTTGCGCAAGGCATTGGATGACAGGTTGCTGGTATCTACATGGTGGCCCAGATTATTCAGGCCAGACAGCAAATCACGCTCATGCTTGATACTCTCGGCCAGCGCTTGATCTGGCGTGCTGAGCGGGTGTTTGCGCCGGGTTTCAGAGAAGCGCTTGACCAGCGTCTCCAGGCTGGCATCCAGAAACAGCAGATGCGCGGCAATGCCCTGGCTCTTGAGGGTTTTCAGGATGTCGGGTAAAGACTCAATCGCAATGCTGCGGCTATCAATACTCACCGCCACTTTGGCCGCATCACGGTTGGCCACATGGCTCTGGATATGCGGCAGCAAGGTGGCCGGCAGGTTATCAATGCAGTAATAGCCGCTGTCTTCAAACACGCGCAAGGCAATGGTTTTACCCGAGCCGGAGAGCCCGGTCACAATCACCAGTTGCATGTACTTAACCCTGTGGATGTCATCGTAATTTGCTTTCTCTGAGCATGATCTGTTTTTGCCGCTGTGTCAGTTGTTTGGTGGCATTCACGCCACGCAACAGCAACATGTGATTGCGTACGGCGGCTTCTACCAGTACCGCAATGTTGCGTCCGGCCGCAATCGGGATAATGACCTTGCTGATCTCTACATCCAGCACTTGTTGCGTCTGCCGGTTGGCACTGAGCCGGTCCAGGTCTTGCGGTTTCAATTCGTCGGCCAGCTCCAGCTGTATCATCATATCCAGCGGCTTGGTTGGTTTGACTGCATTATCGCCATAGAGTGCGCGGATATTCAAAATGCCAAGACCCCGCACTTCCAGAAAGTCTTGCAACAGCTCCGGGCAGCGGCCTTCAATGCGTTCGGGCGAGACCCGGTAAAAATCCACAATATCATCTGCCACCAGCCGATGACCCCGTGAAATCAGCTCGAGCGCCAGCTCGCTTTTACCAATCGCCGCACTGCCGGTAATCAGCACACCAAAGCCTTGTACTTCCATAAACACACCATGCAGGCTGGTGGTTTCTGCCGTCGCCACCGCCAGATAATGGCTGAGTAATTCCATCAGTTGCGGGCTGATCATGGGTGTCGTGAATAAGGGGGTTTGCGATTGTTGTGCGGCTTCCAGCATGACCGAGGGTACTTTTTCACCATTGGCGACCACGACCATGGCCAGGTCGGTTGAAAACAGGTTGCTTACCGCCTGTTGCATGGCCAGGATGCTGAGCCCACCGAGGTAGTCCATTTCGGCACAGCCCAACACTTGCACCCGGTTGGGGTGCACAAAATTCAAATGCCCGACCAGAGCCAGTGAAGGCTTGGTCACAGTGCCTGAATTGAGAATTTTCTGACCGCCAGACTCGCCTGCTACCCATTTCAATTTGAGTTTGCTGCGAATCTGCTTGTATAAATCGGCTACGGAGATTTGAGCCATAAGTTGTTAACGCATCAACAAAGTGTTGGACTCATTTTACAACTGAATTGATTCGGGTGGCGTGAAACGGCGTAAAAGTAGCGGGGGCGGGGTGAATTCTCTACCCGGTCGGGTAGAGAATGGCGTTAAGGCTTATGAGCTTAACTGGTGTTTCACAGCGCCACCGGATTTGTGGTGGTCGCCATTTTTTTCCTTGTGTTTCACGACCTGGCGGTCAAGTTTGTCGGTCAGCATGTCGATGGCACTGTACATGTTTTCGTCTGAGCAGGCGGCGTGTAAGTCGTTGCCTGGCACATGCAATGTCGCTTCAACCTTTTGGGCAAGCTTTTCAACAGACATGGTGACTTTGACATCAATCACATGATCAAAGTGATTGCTGATACGCGAGAACTTCGATGATACGTACTCACGCAGTGCTGGAGTGATTTCTAAATGGTGTCCTGTAAGTTGTAAATTCATGACAAACTCCTTGTTTTCGGAAAGGGTCTTATCGAGTGTTTGCTGGATCATTCAGCAAATGTTGGATAGATAAGACAGTTTCAGTTTACTCTTTTGAAAAACAGATGCAACCCGGAAGTGAGCGGGGTTTTTGATCTTCATCAGCGTTTATGCGGCTATTGTTAAGGCGTTGTCAGGGCGAGATGCTAACGCGCTTTTCTCAAGGTGAGGTTAATACGTTGCGGGCCAATGAGCAGGTGCTGCCCAGGCTGGACTGGCGCGACACCATGATAAAACCGTCTGCTGGCGCCGCCCCAGACCACCACATCGCCATGCACCAGCGGGATTTTCACCGGCTTGTCCGTCCGCCTGGGGCCGCCAAATAGAAACGTGGCGGGCAGGCCGAGCGACACTGACACAATCGGCTGCGTAAAATCCTGCTCATCTTTATCCTGATGCAAGCCCATTTTGCTGCCGGGAGCATACACGTTGATCAAACAGCTGTCGGGCACAAAGCCGGCATAGCCTGCCTGCTGCGCGGCGGTCGCAGCCAGCTGTAAAATCACCTCCGGCATTGCTGGCCAGGGTTGATGGTTGGCGGGGTCAGCCGCCTGGTAGCCATAGCCAGCCGCACTGCCTACCCAGCCCCAATCACCCATGCTGCTGGTGCGCACTGACATCGGGTAACCCATGGGCGTCATCATCTGCCGGGCCGGATGGGCAGACAGATGCTGTGCCAGACAAGGCCAAAGTACTGGCATGCAGGGCAGCGCAAAGCCGGATAACCAGCAGGCACCCGGGGCCAGCATCACTTTAGAGGGGGTGTCTTGTGCAAATAAGTCCATGCGTTCTCGCGGCGATTAGGGCATCCACACCAACGTGACATTTTTCTGTTTTGCCAGCCGCTGCATGTGGGGAATGGCGCGCTCCAGTTGCAACAGGTAGTCTGCAGCCGATTCCTGATGAAATCCCAAGACCATGACGGCAGGGGCCTGGTTCAATAAAGCTTCAAACAGGCGCAACAGTTGTTGCGTGTTGGTGTAATCCGCCAGGGCGGCGTTATCCGGGTATTCCATCAATTGATAAGACAAAGCATACGGTTGTTCCAGCGGTGTGCTGCCCGCATGCAGCTGTTGCAATCCCTTGATCAGGGGACTGTCGCTGGGCCAGCGCGTGGTCAGCAAGCGCGCATCAATGCGCGAGCTATCCCAATAAAAGCCATTCGCAACCAGGGCGGCTTGCAACTTGGGCCCCAGTTGCCAGGCGCCGGCGCGGAAATGCCGGGGACGGTTAAAGCCGTTTTGCACCATCAAATCACTGCTGCAATGTACTAGCCGCGTCAGCTCGGTCTCGCTGTAAGCAAACTCCAGGCTGACAGAATGACCGCAACTGGCCTGTCTGCAATGTTCATCGCGGCCAGAAATCGAGGGCGTGGCCTGATAGGTGAGCCCGCAATACTCAACCAATGTGCGCATGGGGTGCAGATGCAATCCCACCGTGTCCTGCGGTAAAAACGTGCTGCGAATCAGGCTGCCTACCTGGGCGCGATGGACCCCAGGCTGGATAAAATAGACCGGATTGACCAAATGCAACATCGGAATGTCTGGAAACTGCTGCCGAAAGCGTTGCATGGCCTGTAGATTGTCTTCATCCAGCGACAAGCCTTCCCAATCGACGGTGATCCAGAGTTGCATGGTGTCCGCCGCCATGGCGGGGGATGTCAGCAGTAATGCCAGTCCCAGCAACAGTCTCTGGATCACGATGCGCATCTTAGCCTCGCATGAGCTTCTCGAGAGTTATTCCTGGGGACACTTGATGGTATGGTTCACAATGTTTCCATCCACCAGATGGATCGTTTCCTCGCCCAAGCGGCATTTATTGTCGGCGTCCATGGTCCAGGTATTTTTATAGGTTTGTTTATAACGCGTATTGTCCCAAGACCAGTGCGTCTCACTCCCTGCCGCTGCATCGCCGTCGGTTTCGCCCAGTTTTTGGTAGCCATCAAATTTTTTGTCTAATACGGCCACCTTGATTGCGGCAGGGGTATGCCAAATGAGCTTGGCCGCCGCCCCTCTCATTTGAAACAACCACACCGGGCAAGCGGCATCGCGGCACAGGCAAGCATGTGCTGGTTTCACCAAATAAGCTTTTGCCGTTTTGCTCAGGCGTAACACTTGCGTTTCCAGTAAAGCGGCAGGCTTGGATTCCCCGCAACTGGCACTATTGGCCACCGACGGCTCTTGCGCCAGCAAAGTCACGATGGCCGAAGGCATTTTTGCCGGTTGCCTGAATGGCTCTTTGGTGACGAAACTTTCCTCTGCATGTGCGCAAAGCGTCACAAACCAGAGAAAACACAAACTGAATACTGAAATACGTGATGTCATGAAAATAAACCTTTAGTTAAGGGGCAGACTGCTTGCGATAGCAGGCAGGCATCTTACCCGATTAAATCTTGCCGCATTTAATCGGTTGCTTAAGACTTGCGGGTGCGCCCCATCTATATCGGCAGAGTCGCACGGAGTCAACGACGGCTCATCAGCGTTACCGCCTACTGCCTGATTCACCGCACCCGCTTGCAGATTGTAGGCGATTTTGCACGCCGCAGCCATGTGAAGCGATAGCGTATAATCTTGCCTATGTCTTTGTCCATCCGCCAGATTCTTGCCCATCAGGGCTATGCATTCCCCAAGTTGCTTGCCTACCGCATCCTCATGGTGCTGTCGTACCAGATGATGATGGTTGCCATCGGCTGGCATATCTACGAGTTGACACACGATCCCTGGTCCTTGGGGCTGGTCGGCCTGGCAGAAGTGGTCCCTTACATGGGTAGCGCGCTGTTTGCGGGGCATGCCGTGGATCATTACTTCTCGCGCCGCGGTTTTGCCGCCGTGTCGGCTTTTTTTCTGGCGGTGAACGCCGGGTTACTGGTGATGATTACGCAACAACAGCCAGCACATACTGCCTGGTGGATCTATGGCACGGTCTGCCTGACCGGCTTTGCACGTGCGTTGATCTCCCCCAGCTATAACACGCTATTTGCCCTGATTATCCCGCGTGCCTCCATCGCCAAGGCCTCTGGCATCGGCAGCTCCATGTTTCAGATTGGGCTCATTGTCGGTCCCGCCATCGGCGGTTTGCTGATTGGGTTTGCTGACAAATCTATCGCTTATGGGCTGTCTGCACTGCTGGCACTGGCCGCCTGTGTGGCTGCGCTGGCCTTGCGCGTGACCGAGCACCATAGCCATGAGCCAATGAAAGTCTTTGCCAGCATCGCTGAAGGCTTGCGCTTTGTCCGCCGTACGCAAGTGGTGCTCGCCGCGCAACTGCTCGATATGTTCGCCGTGCTATTTGGCGGTGCTGTCGCCATGCTGCCTGCCTTTGTGCACGATATCTACCAGATGGGCCCCGAAGGCCTGGGGTTATTACGTGCCGCCCCCGCACTGGGCGCCATTGTGTCCGGCATCTGGCTTGCCAAACACCCGATTCATGAGCACAGTGGCCGCTGGCTGCTGTTTGCCGTGGCCGGTTTTGGTGCGTGCATGATTGCATTTGGCTTGTGCACCAATTTTGAATTAGCCATGCTGATCCTGGCCATCTCCGGCATGATGGACGGCGTCTCGGTGGTGTTACGGCAAACCATTCTGCAACTGGCCACGCCCGATGGCATGCGCGGCCGCGTCTCGGCCATCAACGGCATTTTTATCGGTTCTTCCAATGAGCTAGGTGCGTTCGAGTCCGGGCTCACCGCCAGACTCATGGGGTTGGTGCCCTCGGTGGTGTTTGGGGGCTGCATGACGCTGGCAGTGGTAGGGGTGACGGCGTTCAAGGCGCCAAAACTGCGAGATCTGCACCTTTCGCAGTTGCACTGATTGTGGTGTGTAGGCCATGCGCGATCTCGAAGCCTTGTTTCAAGCCCTGCAACGCTCCGATTTTCGCGCACGGTTCAAATTAAACCCTAAAGACCAGCAGTATTTGCAACAAAAAGGGTTGGCGGTGGTGCTAGACCATGCAGAAAAATTTATTGCCGAGCGGCTGGCCCCGGCTACTCCGGCCAATGACGGTCAGCAAACGCCGATGCGCGGACATCCGGTGTTTGTCGCGCAGCATGCTACCGCCACATGTTGCCGAGGATGTTTATCCAAATGGCACCAGATTCCTGCTGGCCGAGCGCTGACCCTGGAGGAACAGGCGTATCTGGTGGTGGTGATTGAGCATTGGCTGGCGGCAAACTTACAGCAAGCTTAATTTGGCACCGTCTTTGCGAACATTCGGGCTGCATCAATATCAATCATTCAGGCAAATCGGTTAAGATGTTGCGCGTGGGTGAGCGGTGGCTAGGGCCACTACTGCCTCTATCTTTAGTTAGTGGAGCGTGTGTTGCAATGAATAAAAAAATGATGCGGATTGTCACCCTTGCCATCGCGGTAATTGCGTTTGCCTGGGGGATTTATGAGATACAGATTCCGCACAAAATGGTGGCTATGGCGGCATTTGCCTTGACGCTGATGGCGCTGGCGGTGAATTATTTTGGCATTGAGGTGTTTGAGAAGCAGCATCGTGGCCTTTCCCTGGGCATGCTGATTTTTCTGTTTGGCTTTTATGCGGTCATGAATGAATACAAGCCTGCCGGTACGATATTGACTGTGGACCAAACCCGCTATGAAGTCGGTGCACAATTGATGGAGGTTGACGGCAGTGCGGCTTGCGGCAGCCTGAGCGATGCGCGCGAGGCTTTGCGTGAAGCGGCCAAGAGCTGTTTCGCGTTGTCTAAGGACAAGCGCGTCATGTGGTTTGGCAACAAATCAGTCCCGCCGCGCAAACCAGCAGATTTTGGTTTGACCGTGCCAGCCAGCCAGCAACCTTTAGACGGTTGTGCAGCTTGGGTCGCCGTCATCAGCCAGCAATGCCCGACCTATTTGGGCGCACTGGACCAGCGTTCACTGGATAACCTGCTCGGCAAATAAGCCCCATTCTAATAACTTGCCCGTGGCTAGCCTGTTTGGTTAGGCACGGGTGAGTGCTTGTCAGCGTCACGCAATATACGGCGCATCTCTTCACGACTCCTCCCTCCGGCGCTCTGCTACCGCGCTCGTTACGCACACGCCTGTTTAAACAGGAATTGCTATATCCTGCAGCAAGGGTATTTGTCATGGGGAGGCTCGCTTTGAGCGGATTGGCTGAGTGGTGTTTACTCGTTATTCAACTTAGGCTGTGTACCATATGCATCGGTAAGACAGCACATGTGCCATGTAGCCTACTTGCGTGCCGAGGTCGATTGAGTGCTCTCAAGCATTGCTACGCTCAGGTGGTCTAGGTGACTTAGACAAAAGTGATGGTTTAAGGCGTGGATTGATTTCTCAGGACAACAAAAACAAAGGGATTCCGTTTTGCGGAATCCCTTTGTTTTGTCAGATCGCGAGCTTTAGACTGGGCGATCTGCTTAGGCTTGGTTTGGGTAACGCTTAACGCCAGCCACCGCCCAAAGAACGATAGAGATTGATCATGGCAGACATCTGTTGCTGCTTGGTGTCTATCAACTCCATTTTGGCATCCAGCGCATCACGTTGCGTCAGCAGCACTTCACCGTAATCCGCGCGGGCATTTTTAAACAGCTGGTTGGCGACGTCAATCGACTGCGTCAACTGGTTAACCTGGTCGGTTTTCAGGCTGAAGTTTTTGCTCAGGTTATCGACGTTGGCAATTTGATTCGCCACTTCCATATAAGCATTGATGATGGTTTGCTCATACTCGTAAGCTTTTTCAATTTGCGAGGCACTGGCATTTTTATACTCGGCAATGATCGCGTTCCGGTTGATCAATGGCCCCATCAAGCCCGCGCCCAGTGAAGCGCCCAGTGCATCTGGGATATTCAGCAAATACTGCGGCTTGAAGGCCTGAAAGCCCAGTCCGGCGTTCATGGTGAACGAGGGATAGAAGTTAGCCCTGGCCACATCAATATTCAGCTTGGCCGCTGCCAGTTCGAGCTCTGAGCGACGGATATCCGGGCGGTTGGCCAGCATTTGTGATGGCAGGCCAGTCTCGACTGCTTTAGGCTGTAGTTCCATGAAGCCATCGCTGTTGCGTGCAATTGGTTGCGAGGTGCGACCCAGCAGCATATTGATGCGGTTCTCAGCCTCGGTAATTTGCTGCTTGATCACGTACTGCTTGCTCTGGTTCTTTTTCACTTCGGCTTCAAACCGTTTGACCGCAAGTGAGGTTGAGCGCGCGTATTTCTGCAGTTCACGAATCACATTGAGCGCATTCTGCTGAATCTCAATGTTTTTTTGCAGCGTCAGCAACTGGTTATCCAGCGCGACCAGCTCGTAGTAGCTGTTGGCCACCTCAGCCACCAAATTGGTGACCAGGAAGCTTTTGCCTTCTGTGGTCGCCATGTAGTCGAGCACGGCAACTTGTTGTGCATTACGCAGTTTGTGCCAGATGTCGACTTCCCAGGAGGCTACCAGCCCAAACTGGTAGTCGCCAAGAAAGGTCGGGAAGGATTGATTATGAATCTTGAGGCCATCTTCGACCGCACCCAGCCGGGTAAACTTGCTGGTTTTTTCATAATTGATGCCACCACCGGCATTCACAAAAGGCAGGTAAGCACCGCGTCTGGCCTGAATTTCGTTCTGCGCCATCGAGATACGCTGCGCCATCATCTGGATCTCTTTATTGTTGGCCACGGCCGTATCAATCAGAGAGACCAGATTCTGGTCCTGGAAGAACTCTTTCCAGCTCACACTGGCACTGCTTTGGGTGTCGGCCGCGGCCGCTTTACCACTATATTGCGCGGGTAAGGCGGTGTCGGCCTCCTTGGTCATGATGTTGGGGATCGCACAGGACTGCAGCATGGCTGCAACTGCACCGCTTACCAGCCAATACAGATATTTATTAGTGGTCATGTTCGTCTTCTTCTTCATGTCTGTTGTACTCGTAGGACTCAGTCAGTGGGTTCTGATCTTCCTTGCGGATCAGCGTTTTACCGTCCGCCAAGCTGGCGAATATATAGTAAAGGCCAGGAATCACGACCACACCAAAGAGCGTCCCGAATAACATGCCGCCCAAGGCCGAGGTACCGATGGTCCGGTTACCAATCGCACCGGCCCCGGTCGCGACCGTCAATGGAATCAGGCCGGCAATAAAGGCAAACGAGGTCATTAAGATTGGTCTGAAACGTGCTTTTGCCCCGGCGATGGCGGCCTCTTTGATAGAGGCGCCTTTTTCACGCGCCTGTACCGCAAACTCTACAATCAGCACTGCGTTCTTACCAAGCAAGCCCACCAGCATGATCAAGCCAATCTGCGCATACACGTCATTGGCCAACCCGGTCATTTTCAGCAACAGGAAGCTACCGAAAATACCAACTGGCAACGACAGCATGACCGCAAACGGAATAATGAAGCTTTCATATTGGGCGGCCAGCACCATGTAAACGAATACCAGCACCACCATGAAAATAATGATGTTTTCATTGCCACGGCGTTCTTCGTCAAAGCTCAAGCCTTCCCAGCCCACTGAGTAGCCTTTGGGCAGAGATTTAGCGGCTTCTTTGATGGCATTGATTGCAGAGGCTGTGGTGTAGCCTTCAGCAGGCTCGGCACGCAGCGCTGCAGAGTTAAACAGGTTGTAACGGGTAATTTCGTTAGGACCCTGTTGTTTCTTCATAGTCATGAAGGCTGAGTAAGGCACCATCTCGCCATCTTCATTGCGCACATAGTAGTTCAGGATGTCGCTAGGGAAGCGGCGGAACTCAGGCGCAGCCTGGGTATACACCCGGAAGTAGTAGTTAAAGCGGATGAAGGCCAGTTCAAAGGTACTGCCCACCAGCACGTCGAGGTTGTCCATGGCATCGGCAATCGTGACTTTTTTCTGCATGGCACGTTGCGGATCAATGATCAAGTCGTACTGTGGATAGTTGGCCGCATAGAATGTAAACAAACCGGTTAATTCTTTGCGTTTTGCCAGGGCCTTCATGAAGTCTTTGTTGATCTCATCAAACTTCTGGTAGTCCAGCGAGCCGGTTTTATCCAGCAAGCGGAAGGCCAGACCGGAAGCGGTACCATAACCAGGCACTGCAGGCGGTTCAAAGTACTCAATCCGCGCGCCAAAGTTTTCGGTGGCTTTCTCCAGTAATTTGAGTACGTCGGCAACCGTCTCTTTACGTTCTTCCCAGTCCTTGAGGTTGATAATACAAGTACCCGCGTTAGAGCCGCGCCCTTCGGTCAGCACCTCGTAACCCGCCAAGGCGGTCACAGACTGCACTGCAGGAATTTTCTTCGCTACTTTTTGCAGCTCTTGTGACACCTGATAGGTGGTTTCCAGTGTTGAGCCTGGAGGGGTCTGGATAATTGCATAAATCATGCCCTGGTCTTCACCGGGAATGAAGCCCTCTGGAATGATTTTAACAATCGAAACAATCCCGAAAGAGAACAGCCCAATCACCAGAAAGGTGATCGTGCGCTGAGTCACCAGTTTTTCAAGGAAGGCCGTGTAATAATCAGTTACCTTGTCAAAGCCCTTGTTGAATATATCCAAAAACAGGTTGATCGGGTTACGGCTTCTGGGCTGGCCATGCGTATTCTTCAAGATCATCGCGCACAGCACGGGGGTCAGGGTCAGCGCAATAATGCCTGACAACACGATGGAGGACGCCATGGTGATCGCAAACTGGCGGTAGAACACACCCACCGGACCCGGCAGGAAGGTGATCGGCACAAATACCGAGGTCATCAGCAAGGTGATCGCGACCACCGCGCCGCCGATTTCACCCAATACACGTTGTACCGCGGCGTAAGGGCCGACATGGTCAGAAGCCATTTTGGCGTGCACCGCTTCCACCACCACAATCGCATCGTCCACGACCACCCCGATCGCCAGCACCATGGCAAACAGCGTAATCAGGTTGATACTCAAGCCGAACGAGCTCATCACGGCAAACGCCCCGATCAGCGAGATGGGCACCGCGATCAACGGAATCAGGGTAGAGCGCCAGTCACCGAGGAAAATGAACACCACCAGTGATACCAGCACAAACGCTTCAACCAGCGTATGCAAGACCTTGTGGATAGAAGCATCTACAAAGCGTGACACGTCGTAGTTGATTTCATAGGTCATGCCAGCCGGGAAGGTGGGTTTGAGCTCTTCCAGCGTTTTCTTGACGTTTTCAATCACTTCTTTCGCGTTGGTGTTGTAGTTTTGCTTCAACACAATCGAGGCAGAAGGATAACCGTCTTTGTTGGAGTAAATGTCGTAGAACTCACTGCCCAGCATGACTTTGGCAATGTCTTTCAGGCGCAGAATCTCACCTGAGGGGGTGGAGCGGATCACAATATTTTCATATTGCTCAGGCTTTTCATAGCGGCTGGCGCTGTAGACCAGGGTGTATTCCTTGGCTTGCGCCTGCAGGCCCGAGCTTTGCCCCAAACGGCCAGGACGACCAATCAAACTCTGGTTGGACATCGCATCCATGACTTCTTTGGAAGACACGTTGTAAGCCCGCATGCGGTCAGGGTTTAAATACACCCGCATGGCATATTGGCGGCTACCCAAAATCTGCGCCCAGGCAATGCCGTTCACGCGCTGGATTTCAGGAATCACGTTAATTTGTGAGTAGTTGTAGAGGAATTTCTGGTCCGCGTTTTTATCGGTACTGTACATGTTCACGTACATCAACATGCTGGGCTGTACCTTGTTCAGGATCACCCCTTCCAGTTGTACCAGCTGTGGCAGACGGTTGATGACCTGGTCCAGCCTGACCTTGGTGTTCACCATCGCTTCGTTCGGGTCTACCCCCTGGTCAAAATAGACCTGGATGGTGGCTTCACCCGCACTGGTCGCGTCGGACACGATGTATTTCATGCCGGGCACACCGTTAATGGCGCGCTCCAGTGTAATCAGTGACGATTGCACCAGCACGCTGGCGCTGGAGCCAGGATAAGCCAGGAAGATCAATACGCGCGGTGGCGCAATGTCTGGAAACTGCTCGACCGGCAGACTTTTAATGGACAAAAAGCCAGTAAACGTCAGGAGCAGGGACAGTACGATGGCCAGTACTGGGCGTTTGAGGAATATGTTAAGCATATGTGTTCACCTGATGTTTCGTTATTCTGCGTACAGCTTCAGTTCAGGAACAACCTTGTCGGGTGTTTTAAAGTCCTCAATGATCTTGTCACCTTTGGTGACGCGGCGCAGGCCTTCAATCAACACATGATCGGTGTCTTGCAGGCCGCTCTCGATGATGGACATGTCTTGAATGTCAGCCGCCACTTTAACCAGTCGTTGTTCCAGTTTGTGATCCTTGCCTACCACGAACACATATTGCTGGTCCAGAATTTCAAAAATCGCTTTTTGTGGAATCAGCATGGCGTTTTTGTAAGGGATATCCATCATGATGTTACCGGTCTCGCCATGACGTAACAGACGCTCGGGGTTCATGAAGCCTGCCCGGAACTCGATGTTACCGGTTTTGTTGTCAAAGTCGGCTTCGATGGTTTCGATGACCCCCTGCTGGTTAAACACCTGGCCATTGGCCATGCGCAGATGCACCTTGACCTGTTTTTCATCTTCATGACGGGCTTTAAAGTCCAGATACTCGGATTCTGGCACGTTAAAGTAGACCCACATTTTGCTGATGTCAGACAGTGTGGTCAGCAAGTCACCCTCTTGCATCAGGCTACCTTTCCGCACAAACAGGTGGTCCATGATGCCGTCAAACGGCGCATTGATGTCGGTAAAGTTCAAGTGTGTCTGGTGCAGGTTCACTTCAGCCAGCGCCTTGTCGAGTTTGGCTTTGGCAATCGCCAGCTCGTTTAGCGACACAACATTTTTTTCGGCCAGTGCCTTGGTGTTTTCGTATTCAATCTGAATGGCATTGGCCTCAGCCTTGGCGCGCATCAATTCCGCCTGATAGATATTCGGCATGATCTTGAACATGGGCTGGCCAGCTTTGACATATTTGCCTTCGTCGACAAAGATATCCTGCAAATAGCCACGCTCCAGCGCGCGCATTTCAATATGCCGGATGGCATGGATCTGGCAGACATACTCTTTAATCAGCGTGGTGTCTTTGCGCATCGGGGTGGTGACTTCCAGTTTGGGAAGCTCTTCCTTGGGCGCTTCTTCTTTATGACAAGCGCCTAGCAGGGAGCCAAGCAAGCCTAAAACGATTAAGTGCTGTTTCATCATAAGTGTGTTCTTATCTTAATTAAATTGAAGAGGAATACTGGTTAAACAGCCATCTGGCATCTTGTAGGCGTATGCCGCCAGGGAATGTTCACCCACCGTTGGACTCTGGGCGCCAGTACCATGTCACCGGGCATGATGCAGGACAGGGAGGGCGCATCGGTTACAAACACTATCAACTTGAATCGGGGAGTAACAGCATGCGCATGGGCACAGAGTGGCCTAAACAGATGTGGGGGGAGCCCGTGAGTGCAGGTGGCGAACCACCGTGCGGTGTTTGATCAGGCGCTGACGGGGCAAAGCCAGTAGCGCAAACGGAATCACGCAGGCAATGACGAAGCTTGCGGGCAGGTTAATCAAAGGCACTAATGAGGGAAACGGCGATTCGCCATCGGCTGAAGGTTCGCTGACCTCGGCAATCCGCACGCGCACCACATCATCACGGTAGCTGGAGTGGTCAGAGAACTCTGCCACCAGGGCCACCCCGAGCACAGCCAGCAGCACTGTGACGACCCACAGTCTGAGCTTGTATGCGGCTGTATTCAGAGGTTTATCCATATATTCAGTGAATGGCTATCATCAATGGTTGTTAGTATGGGGTGTATGTTTACGGTTTATTGCTGTGATAAGGCACTGTTTTCACTGGCTAATCGTTTTGATCAGCCAGGTGACGCTTTCACACATTGATCGCCGTAAATGGGATTTACAATGCTTACATTAAACCCTTTTACGTTTGGAATGACAATACGATTTTGCGCCAAGTTCGGCCAAAATGGCCGTTTGTAAGCTGGGTGTCAGCTAGAAGCCCAAATGTGGGCGTAAATAGGTCAATACGATGGGCAGGCCGATGGCACTGATCACGCCATTGAGCCCCATCGCCATGCTGGCAAACACCCCGGCTTCTTCATTGACACTAAACGCGCGCGTAATGCCCAGACCATGCGCGCCCACCCCAATCGCCGTGCCGCGTATCCACCACTGCTGAACTTTGACCGCATTGAGGATATACGGGGCCAGAATCGCCCCCAGCATGCCGGTGATCACGGTAAACACCGCCGTCAGCGTCGGCGACACGTTCAGGCGCTCGGCAATGCCCATGGCAATCGGCGCCGTCACCGATTTGGCATACATGCTGCCCACAATGTTGTCGGTCGCGCCCATCAGCTTGGCAATGGCCACCGCGCTGGCAATGGACACCGTACTGCCCACGGTGAGCGCCACCCAGATATGAAAAATCTTGCCTTGCATGCGCTTGAAGCCGTTGTAAATCGGCACTGCCAGGGCGACGGTCGCCGTGCCCAGCAAAAAGTGCACAAACTGCGCACCTTCAAAGTATTTTTCATACGGCATGTCCAGCAGGTGGATGGTCAGGCAGGTGAGCAGCACCGAAATGGCGACGGGGTTGACCAGCGGATGACGCTTGGCGCGCACATACAACAGGTAACCGAGCTGATAACTGGCCAGCGTAATAATCAGTGCAAACAGCGGGTCACCCGACAGGTAGACCCAGATTTCGGCAATTGGCAGGCGCTTACTCATGGCGGTGCCCCTTATTGCGCTTGAGTGAAACATACCAGAATAGTTTGAGCACAATGGCGGTGACGGCAATGGTCAGAATCACGCTCACCAGCAGGGCAGTGCCTACCGCCAGGGCATGCGTTTGCAGCTCGGGCAGAAACAGCAGCACGCCGACCGAGGCAGGTACAAACAACAATCCCAGATGCTGGCGGAAACTGTCGGCCACCAGGCCGAGGTCGGCATTCACCTGCCCACGGGCACATAAAAACACCAGCAAGAGCAGCAGGCCCAGCACCGGTCCGGGGATGCCGGGTAAAAAGAATTTACTGAGCAGCTCGCCCAGCCCCTGCCATAAAAAAAGTTGTACCAAGCCTGAAATCATCTGTGAATCCGTTTGTCTGTGTGGTCCCTGCGTGATGGATAAAGCCATACGCCCTTGAATCAGCGCTATGTTAAATGCATTTTTTTATTTCGCCTATCCGGTTTAGGCAAGCTCGGGAGTCACCCCCAATCTTCCTGATTCCGCCTTGCGCCGACAGGCAAGGAGCCGCCTTGTGCTTGTGATAAAATATTACTTTTGTTTTCAAGTTGATACGCATGACGCAACTGCCGGTTTCCGCAACTGAACAATGGCTCCGTGAGGCGCTTTCCCAACGCATCCTGATTCTGGATGGTGCCATGGGTACCATGATCCAGCGCTACAAGTTGACCGAAGCCGATTACCGTGGCGAGCGCTTCAAGGATTTTCAGGGCCCGGCAGGCGAACGCGAGCTGTTTGTCAAAGGCAACAACGAGCTGCTGACACTCACGCAACCGCAGGTGATTCAGGAAATCCACGAGCAATACCTGGCGGCCGGGGCCGACATCATTGAAACCAATACCTTTGGTGCCACCAGTGTGGCGCAAGATGATTACCATATGGCGCATCTGGTGTACGAGATGAACGTACAGGCCGCAAAACTGGCCAAGGCCGCCTGCGTCAAATACAGCACGCCGGATAAGCCGCGTTTTGTGGCAGGCGCCCTCGGGCCCACGCCAAAAACCGCTTCGATTTCACCCGACGTGAACGACCCCGCGGCCCGTAACGTCAGTTTTGACCAGCTGGTTATTTCTTACCTGGAACAAATCCGTGGCCTGGTCGAAGGCGGGGCCGATATCCTCATGGTGGAAACCATTTTTGATACGCTTAACTGCAAGGCCGCGCTGTTTGCCATCGACAGTTTCTTTGAAGAACAGGGCAAGACCTGGCCGATCATGATCTCGGGCACCGTGACTGATGCCTCTGGCCGCATCCTGTCCGGCCAGACCGTCACTGCCTTCTGGCATTCGGTACGCCACGCCAGACCGCTCACCGTCGGCCTCAACTGTGCACTGGGTGCGACCCTGATGCGCCCGTATGCCGAAGAGCTGAGCAAGGTCGCCGATACCTTTGTCTGTATCTACCCGAATGCGGGCCTGCCCAACCCGATGAGCGACACTGGCTTTGACGAAACGCCGGACATCACCGCCAGCCTAGTCAAAGAATTTGCGCAAAGCGGCTTTATCAATATTGCCGGTGGCTGCTGCGGGACCACACCACCGCATATCAACGCCATTTATAACGCGATTAAAGACCTGCCACCACGCCAGGTGCCAACCCTACCGGTGACGACCAAGCTGTCAGGCCTGGAACCGTTTGTGATTGATGAGCAGTCGCTGTTTGTCAACGTTGGTGAGCGGACCAACGTCACCGGCTCCAAAGCGTTTGCGCGCATGATCATCAACGAGCAATACGAAGAAGCGCTCAGCGTGGCACGCCAGCAGGTGGAAAACGGCGCCCAGGTCATCGACATCAACATGGATGAAGGCATGCTGGATGCGGTCAAGGCCATGACGCACTTCCTCAATCTGGTTGCCTCCGAGCCGGACATTGCCCGTGTGCCCATCATGATCGACTCCTCCAAGTGGAACGTGATTGAAGCCGGCCTCAAGTGCGTGCAGGGCAAAGCCATCGTCAACTCTATTTCGATGAAAGAAGGCGAAGCGGAGTTTTTGCGCCAGGCCAAATTGTGCCGCCGCTACGGCGCTTCCGTCATTGTCATGGCGTTTGATGAAAAGGGCCAGGCCGACACGTTTGAACGCAAAACTGAAATCTGTAAGCGTGCTTACGATTTGTTAGTCAGCACTGGCTTTCCGCCTGAAGATATTATTTTTGACCCGAATATTTTCGCCATTGCCACCGGCATTGAAGAACACAACAATTACGCGGTGGACTTTATTGAAGCCACGCGCTGGATCAAGCAAAACCTGCCTTACGCCCGCATTTCCGGCGGCGTATCCAACGTCAGTTTCAGCTTCCGCGGCAACGAGCCGGCGCGTGAAGCCATTCATACCGTGTTCCTCTACCATGCGATTAAAGCCGGTATGACCATGGGTATCGTCAATGCGGGCATGGTCGGCGTCTATGACGATATTGATCCGGAATTGCGTGAGCGCGTCGAAGACGTGGTGCTTAACCGCGTGGTGGACCCTGAGAATCCATTAGCGGCCACTGAACGCATGATTGAGATTGCGGGCACGCTGGTCGCTGGCGGCAAAAAAGCCGAAGCGACTCTGGCCTGGCGTGGCACACCTGAGAACCCGGTGCCCGCCACCAAGCGCCTGGAATATGCGCTGGTGCATGGCATTACCGACTTTATCGTCGCAGATACTGAAGAAGTGCGTCAGGACATCATGAGCAAGGGCGGCCGCCCGATTCATGTGATTGAAGGGCCGCTCATGGACGGCATGAACGTGGTCGGTGACCTGTTTGGCCAGGGCAAGATGTTTTTGCCGCAGGTGGTGAAGTCCGCGCGTGTGATGAAGTCTGCCGTGGCGCACCTGATTCCGTTTATCGAGGAAGAAAAAGCCGCCGAAGAACGCCGCACCGGCATGGTCGCCAAGCCCAAGGGCAAAGTGGTGATTGCCACGGTCAAAGGTGATGTGCACGATATTGGCAAAAACATCGTCTCAGTGGTGTTGCAGTGCAACAACTTCGAGGTGGTGAACATGGGCGTCATGGTGCCCGCCGCTGAAATCCTGGAGATGGCCAAACGCGAGAATGCGGACATCATCGGCCTGAGTGGACTGATTACACCATCGCTCGAAGAAATGGCCTATATCGCCAAAGAGATGCAGCGCGACCCGCACTTTGTTGAGCAGCAAACGCCCTTGCTGATCGGTGGCGCGACTACTTCCCGTGCACACACCGCGGTGAAAATTGCGCCCAATTACACCGGCCCGGTCATTTATGTGCCCGATGCCTCACGCTCGGTCAGCGTCATGCAAAACCTGCTCACGCCAGAAACGCGCGGGGCTTACCTGGCCGAGATTCAGGCCGACTATGAAAAAGCCCGCCAGCAACACGCCAATAAAAAAGGCGTGCCCATGCTAAGCCTGGCCGAAGCACGCGCCAATGCCGCGCAACTCACTTTCACGGGTGACTATGCGCCACTGAAACCCAAGTTTATCGGCCGCCGCGTGTTCAAAAACATCGACCTCGCGCTTATCGCGCAATATATCGACTGGGGCCCTTTCTTCCAGACCTGGGACCTGGCCGGGTTTTATCCCGCTATCCTGCAAGATGAAGTTGTCGGCGAAGCTGCCACCAAGGTGTTTGCCGAAGCGCAAGTCATGCTCAAGCGCATCATCGATGGCCGCTGGCTCAGCGCCAATGGCGTGATCGCCTTGCTGCCCGCCAATCAGGTGAATACGGACGATATCGAAATCTACACCGACGACAGCCGCAGTCAGGTCGCCTTGACCTGGTACGGTATGCGCCAGCAAACGCAAAAACCGGTCATCGACGGCGTCGCCCGCCCCAATCAGTGCATGGCCGACTTTATTGCGCCTAAAGGGGTCGATGATTACATCGGCCTGTTTGCCGTCACCGCGGGTCTGGGCATGGAAAAACGCCTGGCCGAGTTTGAGAAAAACCACGATGACTACAACGCCATCATGTTCAAGTCACTGGCCGACCGTTTGGCTGAAGCTTTTGCCGAATACATGCACGAGCGTGTGCGTACCGATTTCTGGGGCTATGCCGCCGATGAAGACTTGAGCAACGAAGCGCTGATCAAAGAGCAATACCGCGGCATCCGACCGGCGCCTGGCTACCCGGCCTGCCCGGACCACACCGTGAAGTCCGAGATGTTCAAGGTGTTGCAGGCAGAAGAAATTGACATGCAACTCACCGACAGCTACGCCATGATTCCGGCGGCGGCTGTCAGTGGCTTCTACCTCGCGCACCCTGAGTCGCGCTATTTCAGTGTCGATAAGATTGGCAATGATCAGGTGGAAGACATGGCACAGAGAAGGAATGTGGATAAGGCTTGGTTGGAGCGGTGGTTAGCGCCTAACCTGGGGTAAAGGGGTTGATGGCAGATAAAAAAGCGCACACTAGTGCGCTTTTTTGTTGGGTTTAAAAGGTCATGATATGGATTGGCAGGCCGCTGATTGGCTCAAAATGAGACTCTTAGGAGGTAGGGTGGGCATGCATGCCCACGCGGATGATTTCTTGTCGTATGGAATGGTCTTTTTCGCCTCTAGGCGAGTGACTTTTCTTTGCTTGCCCAAAGAATAAGTCACCAAAAGAAATGCACCCTAGCTTCCGCTTGTTCCCTGCGTTGCTCACCAAAACAAGCGGTCACGAAACTCGACCTGGCAGATCACAACATACGTGAGCTGCTGCGGGACTCGAACAGTCGCTCCCTTTATTCTTGTTTTGCCTGCGCTACTTGGCGCGGCAGATAGGGGCCCATGAAAAGCAGACGCTTTCACTTGAGTGGAATTCTTTGCATTGCATCACGCTCCATCACCGTGAAAAACTAGTTCTAGTTTCAGCTTTGAAGTGGAAAGTTGCCTAGCGCACTGAATTTAACATGCCCAATAAACGTCCCATCGTGGTGGGGTTAAACGGGCCCCTATCTGCCGCGCCGAGTAGCGCAATCAGCATGGGAGTTTTCGTCCATTGCCTGTTTGAGTTCCGCAACAAGCCACGAACTGTGTGGCTTGTCAGGGCGAGTTTCAATGGACGCCCACGCTGATGAGCAACGCAGGGAACAAGCGGAAGCTAGGGTGTCTTGTTCTTTGCCTTCTTTCTTATGGACAAGCATAAGAAAGAATGGTCGCCTAAAGGCGAAAAAGAATGCCGCAATTGAGCGCAAAATTTTTCGAGTGCTCCAGTCACTCTGCGCTGGAAGAGTCACCTTTTCAATAACGGCGCGATCGCCGCCATCAACCTTTCCGTTGTCCCTCTATGCTGCAAGGTAAACCCCTTTGCTGCTTCCGCCATTGTTCGCACTCTCGTTTTATCTGCCGCCAAGGCAGCAACCATGCCATGCAACTCACTTACATCCTTTAGCTGTACCGCCGCATCCGCCATGACCGCCGCTTGCGCCACTTGCGCAAAATTAAACATATGCGGTCCCAGTATGGTCGGCACGCCCATGGCGGCGGCTTCAATCAGGTTTTGCCCGCCCAGCGGCTGCAGGCTGCCGCCCATCACGGCAAAGTCGCTGGCGGCATAGTAGGTGTACATTTCGCCCATGCTGTTGCCCAGCACGACTTGCACATCGGCAGGCAAGGGTTGGACCAGTTCGGTGCGCAACACATAGCGCAAGCCACGGGCTTTGAGCAGCGCTTCCACCTCGGCAAAGCGTTGTGGATGGCGGGGCACCAGCAGGGTGAGCACATTTAGGCCTTGCACGGCGTCGAGAATCAGCGATTCTTCGCCTTCGCGTGTGCTGGCGGCCATGCATACCGTGCGGTGTGGGCCTAGTTGCTGGCGCAAGGCCGTCCCTTTGTCGGTGCTGTCTGCGGGGGGCGTGACATCAAACTTGAGGTTGCCGCAAATCATCGGCTGGGCGGCGCCCAGGGTGTGCAGGCGTTCGGCATCGGCCTGGGTTTGGGCGGCGATGAGGGTGAGTTGCTGCAAGCCCTGGCGGGTGAGGCTGCCGAGTTTGGCATAGCCACGCGCGGACTTTTCCGAGAGGCGGGCGCTGAGCAAGGCCATGTGCAGATGCTGGCGGCTGGCCTGGTCAATTAAATGAAACCAGAGCTCGGTTTCCATCAGCACGCCGAATACCGGTTTAAAGTGTTTGAGAAAGCGCCTGGCTGCGCCGGGCGTGTCTACCGGCAGGTAGGCTTGCAGGACACGGCCACTGGCAATCTCGGCGCTGAATAACTGGCTGCTGGTCGCGCGGCCGGTCGGCGTGCCGTGCGTGATCAGCAGCTGGTGTTGCGGGTAGGTGCTCAGCAAGGCGTGAATCAGCGGTTGCGTGGCACGTGTTTCACCCACCGAGACACAATGCACCCAGATCAGCGGATCACGCACCGATTGGCGGTAAAAGCCGTAGCGCTCAGCCACATGCTGGCGGTATTCCGGCTGCTTGAGGCCGCGCCAGAACAGCTTGAGCGGCAGCAGGACGGCAATCACGGTCATGAGCAGGGTATAGACAAATCTAGGCATGGCGGTATTTTCGCATATTTGCCCAACACTGACCTGTTGCGTATTGCCGACACCAGCAAAAGCAGGTGAGTGATGACTCACCTATGCCGTAGCGCCTGTTTCTATCACGCTTAAAAAAATGCAAGATGTTGCACGCAAAAAAAGCATCAAAAAAAGCGCAAAAAATCGGTTGACGGCAACTAGCTATAGGCATAAATTATCGCCAGCAACACAAGATATTGTGTTTGTGTCAGGGCCCGCACCCATGTCGATGTGCAGGCCGGGCAAGCCGCATAAATACACAACAAAGCTTGTCATACCCCTGGCCCCGTTCCAAAACGCATCCCGCCCCAGCCGTTGCCAAGCTTGTGGCGGATGTTTGTTGTAATAACCCTGTTTGTCAAACCAATAAGAATCACCAAGGTGTGGGAGAACTCGATGTTAAAAGCTGTTGAACAAAAGAAAGTCCAGTCAGAAGGCGTTGCCGTGGAGATTCCAGTGCAGCCCGTCTCTCTCGATATTTGGGACAAGAAATACCGTCTCAAAACCAAGTCGGGCGAACATGTGGATCAGGACATGGACGATTCTTATCGCCGCGTTGCGCGCGCGCTGGCAGACGTCGAGACCACCGAAGAAAAGAAAAATGAATGGCACGAAAAGTTTTTGTGGGCGTTGCGCCGTGGTGCGATTCCGGCAGGCCGCATTACTTCTAATGCGGGCGCGTTAGAGCACAAACCCGCCACCTCTACCATCAACTGCACCGTGTCTGGCGTGATTGCCGACAGCATGGACGATATTTTAGGCAAAGTGCACGAAGCTGGCCTGACGCTCAAAGCCGGTTGCGGCATTGGTTACGAGTTTTCTACGCTGCGTCCAAAGGGCGCATTTGTCGCCGGTGCGGGCGCTTACACCTCTGGCCCTTTAAGCTTTATGGATATCTACGACAAAATGTGCTTCACCGTGTCTAGCGCTGGTGGCCGTCGTGGTGCACAAATGGCCACCTTTGATATTTCGCATCCAGACGTGACTGACTTTATCAAGGCCAAGCGTGAAAACGGCCGTTTGCGTCAGTTCAACCTGAGCTGCCTGATCACCAAAGAATTTATGGAAGCGGTGAAAGCCGATGCCGAATGGCGTTTGGCCTTCCCCGTGACTGAAAAAGAAGCCATTATTGACGGCCTCAATGTCAACGACGAGTCACAAGTGGTGTGGCGCGACTGGCCGGTCAAGCACAAATATCTGACCAAAACCGAAGGGCCTGAGGCTGGTAAAGTCGCTTGCCGCATCTACAAAACCATCAAGGCGCGCCGTCTGTGGGATGTGATTATGTCCTCCACCTACGACTTTGCCGAGCCTGGCTTTATTTTGATTGACCGCGTCAACGAGATGAACAACAACTGGTTCTGCGAAAACATCCGCGCCACCAACCCTTGCGGCGAGCAACCATTGCCGCCATACGGCGCCTGCCTGCTGGGCTCAGTCAACCTGACCAAGTTTGTACGCGAACCCTTCACCGACAACGCGCATTTTGACTGGGACGAATACCGCGAAGTAGTGGCCGTGTTTACCCGCATGCTCGACAACGTGGTCGAAATCAACGGTTTGCCACTCGAGCAGCAACGCCAGGAAATCGCCCGCAAACGCCGCCACGGCATGGGCTACCTGGGCCTGGGCTCAACCCTCACCATGCTCAAAATGAAATACGGTGAAGAAGACTCAGTGAAGTTCACTGAAGAAGTCACCCGCATCATGGCCGAAGTGGGCTGGGAAATCGGCGTGCAACTGGCTGAAGAAAAAGGCCCAGCCCCGATCATGGACGAAAAATTTGAAGTCACCGCCGATATGTTGCGCGTGCGCCCTGAAATGGCGGCCGATGGCATCAAGGTCGGCCAAAAACTGGCAGGTAAAGTGCTGCTGGGCAAATACAGCCGCTACATGCAGCAGTTCCCGGAAGGCCTGCGTAACCAGATCGCAACCAAGGGTGTGCGCTTTACGCATCATAGCTCTATCGCACCAACGGGTACGATTTCACTGAGCCTGGCCAACAACGCCAGCAACGGCATCGAGCCCAGCTTTGCCCACCACTATGCACGTAACGTGATCCGTGAAGGCAAAAAGTCCAAAGAGAAAGTGGATGTATTCAGCTACGAGCTGCTGGCTTATCGTGAACTGGTGAACCCGAACGCCATGCCGTTCAGCGACAAGCCAGAAGAGCAGTTGCCAGATTACTTCCTCGATTCATCCACCATCATGGCCAAGGCCCACGTGGATATTCAGGCTGCGGCGCAAAAATGGATTGATAGCTCCATCTCCAAAACCATTAACGTGCCGACCGATTACGACTTTGAGGATTTCAAAAACATCTACCTCTACGCGTATGACAAAGGCCTCAAAGGGTGCACGACCTTCCGTTTCAACCCTGAAGCGTTCCAGGGTGTGCTGGTGACCGAGAAAGATTTAGAGAGCACCACTTACAAGTTCACGCTCGAAGATGGCACAGAGATCGAAGCCAAAGGTAACGAAGAGATTGAGTACGATGGAGAGATTCACACGGCAGCAAACCTCTTTGATGCGTTTAAAGAAGGCTATTACGGAAAATTTTAGTGTTTGCCTACTGCGCTCGCCATTGCGGCGTTGAAAAGCAGTTTTAAATCCTCATGTACTCGTTTGTACACTCCGGTTTAAAACCGCTTTTCGCCTGGCACTGGCTTCGCTCGCGACGGCAACCATCTAAAATTTTTGGACCGCGTTTAGATTATTGAATTTATTGAAAAATTAAGCTCCAATAGGGAGAACAACATGGCAATCAAGATCGACAAAAAAATCACCGCCTACAAACTGGTGACCGATGAAGACAAAAAAGCAGCCGAGGCCGCAGCAGCGCCTGTCACGAATATTATCCAAATGGGCGAACCATTAAGCCGCCCAGATATGCTTGTGGGTAACACCTACAAGATCAAAACCCCGGTGACCGAGCACGCGCTCTACATCACCATCAACGACGTCATCATGAACGAAGGCACGCCCCAAGAGCACCGCCGCCCGTTTGAGATCTTCATCAACTCCAAAAACATGGAGCACTTTCAGTGGATAGTCGCGCTGACCCGCGTCATGTCCGCCGTGTTCCGCAAAGGTGGCGATGTCACCTTTTTGGTAGAAGAACTCAAAAGCGTGTTTGAGCCTAGCGGCGGCTACTTTAAAAAAGGTGGCAAGTTCGTGCCCAGCCTGGTGGCCGAGATTGGCGAAGTGGTAGAAAAACACCTGCAAGAAATCGGCATGCTGAAAAAACCAGGCTTAGACGAACACCAGCAAAAACTGGTAGAAGAGAAAAAAGCGGAATACCTGGAAAAACACGCCAAGTCAGGTGACGAATCAAACGACGAAGGCTTCCCAAAAGGCGCACAGCTTTGTAAAAAGTGTAATACCAAAGCAAGCATTCTGATGGATGGGTGCATGACGTGCCTGAACTGCGGCGATAGTAAGTGCGGTTAGAATAAAAAAGGTGAGAGCTCTTTTTTGAGATTAAAAAAATAAAGCCCGCGGTTGCGGGCTTTTCTGCGAATGGTAGTGAATAGATGAAAGTACGCTAACTTAAAGTTTTAAACCAAGGGTTATCATTTTCCACTTCAAAACGTCCGTCCTCGTCAAAGTGCATTTTTACTCTATCGTAGTTACTCTTACCGCCTTCTCTCTTAACCGAGTAAATTGCGATGTCCTCAATATCTAAATCTCCAGATTTAATCATTTCGAAAAGCTCATAAATCAACTCTTTGGAATGAGTTTCGATCAAAATGTTAGATTTCTTAATTTTTGATGTTTCAAGAAAAACCTGGGAAAGCTTCTTTGCAGCCCCTTCATGCAGATGTAGCTCTGGTTGCTCAAACATCAATGTTGAGCCTTTTGCTGCAAAACTGCATTGGGTTAAAACCGGCAGCACTTGGGATAGTCCATAACCTAGATCAGCAATCGGTAAGTCTTTATCGTCGGTAAGTGTTAATGAAACATCAAATAAATCAGATGAGCCAACTCTCTTAACGCCAACATTTTTTGCTAATCCAAGCGTAGATAACCACTCATTAATTTGGGATAAATGGGACTTGTCACTAGATTGCACATACTCGCTTGCAAGCATCGTAATGGTTGCTTCACCTTGCGCTCCAACCTCATTTGCTGTTGAACCTCTAAACGGATATCTACGTAAAGGAGATTGGCGAAAAGGTCCGAGATACATTGTTTGTCGAAGATTGCTCTCAATAACCCGCTGAATGGCGTCTACCAGAAATAAAATCTCAATCCAATCTGAAGGATCAGTTTGTGGAGGCGTTACAGCAAAGAAAAAATTAGTTTTTCTAGTACCAACTAGTTTTGAGGTGTGAATGTTACTCGTAACTACATATTGATCGGAGTTGGCTTTTTTCTTAAATTTAATCCAGCTGTCGCCAATAACAAGCTCGGCGGTATCAATATAAATTTCTTCAGTATCTTTGGAACATTTGAAAGCGTATTTAGCAGTGCAGTCTCCGCTATACTCACTTTTATGAATAGCCATTTGGACATGACCAACATTGATGGCTAAATGGATTGGTAAACGATAGTTTCTCGAATGCGCAATTTCGACAAATCTACCTAAGTGAACTTGTGCATAATCATCATCCAATATCAAAGCTGGAATGCTATTTCCTAGCTTTATTGTTTGTGCAAGACTTGCCAAAGCATGTAAGCAGGAGCTTTTACCGGATGAGTTGCCTCCGACAAAAACAGTAATAGGTTTGAGTTCAAAGTCAGTTAACCCTTCGATTCCTTTAAAGTTCGATACGGATAAACATTTAATGGCCATTTAGTGTCCTTTGTAATTATTGATGCTTAGAGCTTTAACTGATTATCGCCTTATTAAACAACGGTCCAAGATTAGCTGATGGCGTTAATGTAAATAATATTCTATTTGATCGATATTTATTTAAACATTATTTTTGTAGAAAAATGGGTTTGAGCTGGATACAAGTTTGTATTGCTGAATTTAAATAATTGGAGGCAGAGCAAATTATTCCGGGATGAAACTAAGAGTTGAACGTCTTGCATTGATATGTACATATTAGTCTCCGTTAATAAATACTTCATGATCCAACAGTAGTATGATTTTCTAAATTTCTAACAAAATAATGATCATCGGGGACATCATGAAAATAATAACAACATTACTATTACTCTGTATTTCAGGGGCTGCATTTGCTAACTCCGCTTGTGATAAACCAAGAGATGATTTCGACGGTTTGTATTGCTTAAATAAGGTTTACCAAGAAGCAGACAAAGAGTTGAATGAAAACTTCAAAAAGCTAAATTCAAAATTGGACGCTGATGGTAAAAAGGCTTTAAAGTCAGGCCAACTTTCATGGATGTCGGAAAGAAATAGTAGTTGTTCCAAGCGCGATGGCGAAGCTTTCTTCGTAAATCTGAATTGCGCCTCCAGTATCACCATAAAACGCTCCCAGTTTTTGCAAGACCGAATTCGAGAGTGCTTAAGCTCTGGTTGCCAAAATAGTAAGCTTCTCTAATCAATCAGTTAATCCATACACGGGGGTCATGGATGCTTATTCTCAAAGGCCGAGCTACCTTATGCCTGCTAATGTTGGGTATTTTCTTATCCTCTAATGCAAGTGCAGACATACTTATTAAATACATGGCATTCTTAAATGGCGAATGTATTTCAGCTAAGCAAAACGATGAAGATATCACCGAGCAATGCAAAAAAGGGAAAGCAACGAATACGTCTTATCAAAATGGGCGAGCAGCATTTTCATTTGTTTCTGATTTTCCGGTTTCATTTTCAGGGGGTAAAGACGCGCAACCTGCCGCAGATAACTACAAGTTAGAAGTAGATCAGGTGTTAACGGTTATTTCTGGAACACCAGTATCTTGGCCTGCAGTTGGTTCATGTTCAGTGACTGGTGACATTACAAATAAAGCAACGATTACTTGTGAAGCGACCATCAATGGAAAAAACAGTTATAAAGTTGTCTTCGAAAGTACTGGCAATGCAGAAATGATTTACGGGGTGGGTTTTGAGCCCTTCGATATTAATAAAAACATCGATTTTGCTATAAGGGATTTTGACAGAATATACTCAGCACAAGGCATAGATGGTGTCGAGGCATTCCTCAAAAGCTGCTATCCAGCAGCACTAGAATCTCACTGGCTACCTGCATTTATTAAATGCGCTTCGATCGATTATGCAGGTAATTTCCTAGACATGCTGATCGTCAAAAATACCGGTAATCCTGCTCGTCCGTATTTCACAAAAGAAGCTACTCAGTTGCGAGTTAAAGAAAATATATCTAGGGAAGCCACACAGAAAAGCTCTGAGCAGGTTGAAAAAATATTACAGGTAACACAGGGACTTTCAATTAAATCGCTTAGTGCTCTCATTAAAGCCAAAACCAATAAGTAATTTAGCTTAAGCATCTCATGCATATTCACTCATCTTATCGACCTACTTATTTTCGAGGTGGCGTTATCCCCGATGACATGAGATTTTTCTGGATTTACATCGCTTTGAGTATTGTATGTTTGATAATTGCTGCGCTACTCGCCAGAGTCAAACTAACGACTTTCCCGATGAATCCAATTTATTGGCACTACTGGGTAATGGCTAACGCCAAAACTCCACCAGTGATTGGAGATGTGTTTGATCGACCAAGGAATTACAGGTTTTATGTAATCTTTTGGGCCTTATCAGTTTGCTTTCTGATTTTTGCACTAGTCGTTCTTTTAGCAATTCTTTTCTAAGAAAAGTAACTTCATTTTTTATGCGCAATCTGATTAGTTTTAATTTAGTACTCCTTGTCTTTACTGCTCATACCCTGAAGGCAGAAACCCAAGAGATTGAGCTTCGATATAGGATAAGTCCAAATACAGACTTTATCTCTGAGTCTACAAATGAATCAGTGAATTCGTTACAAGTACTCGAGGACCGTGGAATCATTGCGAACTCAAAAGGTAAGCTAACCATGGAGCCTAAAATCCAACACCTTGTTACGAAGAACAAGATTCGAATAATTTCTGGTAGCTTGCAAGCAGATCAAACATATCCATTGGAAGTTAGCTTTCTGGAAAAAGAAACATATAGAAAAGATCAATCTGGGAAAGATACACTGGTTCAGCAGCCGATTGATGTTAATGGCATGCATGTTTCAGGCTCAATTAACGCTTCCGGACAAATATTAGAAGAGTCAGTCAAAGTCTCCGGAATGAAAGAATTGCCACCAGAGCTCGATCAGCTAGTTCAAAAAATAGCATCATCAACCCTGTCACAAATTACAAATGTTGAAACGCTGAAGTTATCACTGGGCAAAAGCACGCCTCAAGAAATTTCACTCAAAGTGCCGATCGGTAACATAGTCGTTATAGACGTTAAAATGCATATCGATAATAAGCTACTGGCTATCGATAATGGTATTGCCCGAATTTCCCAAACTTATTCCATGGATTTTATTGTGCCAAATGGTCCTTTCAAAGCTACTACGGTAGGTGATGGAGGTGGAATGATGCTTTATGATACAAAAGCTCAGATATTCCAACATAGTGAGACTGAGACGCGGATGTCGATAATTTTCGAAACTGCTAAAGAAGGCAAGATCGAAATTAAAACGAATTCAAAGCAAATTCAATCAACCCACCCATTCATAGAAGATAAGTCTTATTGATCCTGGCGCAAATCGTGATTTTCTGATTAGCACTGGGAGCCAGTTTAGGCTGAATTTCTAAACATTTTTGGGACTTACTGGGCCGTCGAGCGCTTATAGAATCAGACTATGCGACTCATAGTTAATTAATATTCATAGGCTATTTTGCTTTGTCTCTGCATGGGTTATTAAAAAGAGAACCAAGTCAATTATGAAAAGCATTTTAAAACCACTCATATTGGTTGTTGTATCGGTCTTCACATTGGTGGGTTGTTCATCAGTCCCAGAGCATGTCGCTAATCCAGATAAAAACAAACTGGGTATCCTGATTATGGCGGGTGAGGGGTTTAATCCAACCTATGATGATCCTAAGGACCAAAAAGTTAGAGCCACTTGGTTGGAGACCTCAAAAAAGTTAGCAGAGTATTTAGAGACTGAGATTGAACAAGAACATCACACAGATGCTGAACAGGCTATAAATTTAAACTCTCGGATCGATTCCAACACTTTTATAGCGCAACAATTTGCGCAGAAAAGAGTCGATGGGCTTATTCAAGTCAGAATCAGCCATATCAAAAACACTTCTGAGAATACTATTTACCTACAACTCGCCTATAACGCAGTGCAATACGGTAAAAATCCGCAAGGTGGTGACACGATGATTATTGGGAAAGGGATAGAGGAAAAATACACGCTGGTCGGAGTTAATTTTGAGGGCTCGAAAACTCCCCTTAATTACTTTACCCATGACTTTATACGCAAGTTATCCCAAAAGGGGTTTATTGCGGATTAACGTATAGGGCAGCCTCATTTACTGTCCGCCGCATGATTAATTTGAATAATTAAATCAATGGGGTCAGCAACTGTCTTTGATTCTGCAATCAGGACTCTCATTGTTCAAACACCCCTAAAAAATGCCTGCAAAATCTCTCCCTGTAAATTATGAGGCCAGAGTAAAATTAATCTTAAAAACTAAACAAATCATTCAATACAAATAACAACAAGGTAGTTTTAGGTCATGAACTGGCATGTACTCAATAGGTTTTTTAAATTCCCCATCCTTCTACTTACATCCTCTTTAATATTTACCAGTTTCTCGTTTGCAGCTCCTATTGACGATGCTAATCAAGCATATGGGTTTGGTAATTACAAATTAGCCAAAGACTTGTATCAACCGCTAGCAGAGGCCGGAGATGCGGAGGCTCAAACTAATCTCGCTCAAATCTACAACAAAGATGACAGCCTTTTAAGAGACTTACCTAAAGCAGCATACTGGTTTACAAAAGCTGCAGAGCAGGGTGTTCCACTTGCTCAAGCAAATCTTGCGGCAATGTATTTATATGGTGAAGGCGTAGAACAAGACTTATGGAGAGCCGTTGACTGGATGCTCAAATCAGCTAATCAGGGGTATGCACTCGCTCAGAATAATCTGGGAATTATGTATCGAGACGCTCTAGGAGTAAATCGCAATTACGAGCAAGCTTTGAAGTGGTTTGAGTTGGCTGCAGATCAAGGGTATAAACCGGCTTTTAATAATGTGGCTATGATGTACAGAGAGGGGAAAGGTGTCTCTAAAAATCGGTATGAAGTGATCAGGATGTACCGCAAAGGTGCTGACTTAGGCGATCCTGAGTTTATGCTCAAGTTAGCCCAGTTCTATTTTTCGGTTGAACCCAAAGATTATAAAGAAGCGATTGTATGGTTATCTAAACCAGAGTTAGAAAACAATCCCGTAGCTATCGAAAATATTGGTGTCATTTGGGGGATGCCGGACAACGAAGAGAGGGATTATGCAAAGTCACTTGAGTACATTAAAAAGTCTGCAGAAATGGGTCATGTAAATGCTCAACTGAATACTGGCATTATTTATTACAAAGGTTTAGGTGTCCCAGTCAATTATCAAAATGCATATGACTGGTTTTTGAAGGCTGCAAAACAAAAAGAGCCTATTGCTCAATTTTATTTAAAAGAAATCTACAGCAAAGGCCAAGGTAGAAAAAAAGACTTAGTGAAAGCTCAAGTATGGGAAAACCTGAGTTTTGAGAATGGTGTATCAGCTGGTTTGAGAGACAGTTTTTTGCATGAGCTCAAACCAAAACAAAAAGAGCAGGTGGTTCAGTTGATTGATCAATGTAAGGGTACAAAATTTGAAAAATGTGATTAGATAAATTCGATAGTTGGCGGTAAAGTGAAATTAATCTTCACAGAATCCTAACGCTATTGCCTGCAAAATCTCCCCCGTCGCTGAATTCTGCACAAATGCGACCACGCTAAGATCACGCTGCTTCCAGGCTGGTTGAAGCTGAATTTCATGACTGGCACTTATTTTTCCCTCAGCACCCACTTTAAACGGCCCTAACCACTGGCGTACGACATAATCGTGGCGCAATAGCTCGCCACGGTTTTCACCTGCATTGATGGTGGATTGTAGGTTGTTTTCTTGTAGCGTGAGGTAATAGACCAATGGCCCAGCCTCAGTGGTTTTGATGTTGGTGGAGACTTGCACTGACCTTGTCGTTGTCGCGTTGGCTGTTAGGCGAATCTCAGCTTTGGCAGGCTGGCGATTAATACTGGCGACTTCCCTCTTAAAGCGCGCATCACTTAACCAGCTGCGGCTATCTTGCCCATTGATGGCGAGTTGCGGGGTATATACGCCGCGTGCATGCCCTGAGGCGGACATGTCACGCTGCCGCTTGGCAAAGGCAGGGTTGGCAAAGTTGTCTTTCCAGCCTATGTAATCCCAATAATCCACATGTAAGGCCATCGGCACGATGTTGCCCAACTGATTGCCTTGCGTTTTTAGGCGCGTTAACCACTGGTCAGCGGGCGGGCAACTGCTACAGCCTTCTGAGGTATATAGCTCAACCAGGGCATTGGTCTGTGGGCCGCTGACGGCACTGCATTGTGGTTGCGCAAGGGCGTTTGATGCAAACACGATGGCGCATAAAGCGGTGAGCAGAGATTGTTTGTTCATGACGAGACTCCATCAATTGGCTGGAGTGGATTGGTCGTGTGACTTGTTGATGCCTTACACGTATTTGTTCTCCGACGCAGTTTCAAGACTAAATGTGATGGTTTGTGCAAAATGTACAAAATAGACATTTTGTACTATTATTAGGCAAACAGGAGAGTTGATTATGCAATATGTTTCTGCAACAGATGCTAAACAAAATATGGCGGCTTTAATTGATACGGCACAGCGCGAGCCAGTGACGATTCGTCGTCAAAACCGTGATGTTGCGATTGTGCTTTCTCCCGCTGAATATCAACGCTTGCGCGGGCTGAATCTGGCTGAGTTTCAATCATTTTGTGACCGTGTGGGGCAGCAGGCGGTGGCAAATGGCTTAACCGAGGACAAATTAGCCGAGTTGCTGACCAATGAGTGAGGCGTTACGGGTAGTCTGTGACACCAATACTTTGATCAGTTATTTGCTGTTACCGAACAGCGTTTCGTCAATTGCCGTGCGTAAAGCTTTTGAGCAAGGTGTATTGCTGGTGTCTGAGTCTACGCTCAATGAACTGGCGGACGTATTATCTCGCCCAAAGTTTGACCGCTATATTTCGCTTGAAGACAGGCAAGCTTTTTTTAGACTGTTTAGTCGCATGTATGAACGTGTGAATATTGTCTATCCCGTGAATGCCTGCCGTGACCCAAAAGACAATCAATTTTTAGAAGTCGCAGTGAATGGTGGTGCATCGATGATCATCACGGGCGATGCTGACTTGTTGGTGTTGCATCCTTTTCAAGGCATCTCTATTTTGACTGCCGCACAGTTTAATGCGCTTTGAATTAAGCAGGTCTCACACTCTTGTAAGCCAAGCCACATCTCCGCGTTTTTATTACCTTAAAGACGCATGCGACGTGATCAGGTCGCTATTCTTTCATGCGGCTCCCAAGCAGGTTTGCAACTATATTTTTCGTGCTATACGCTAATGCTACATGCGTGTTGACGAGAGGGATGAACGATGGCTATAAGCACTGTGTTTATTAATAATCGCACGCAAGCTGTACGCCTGCCTGCTGAAATGCGCTTGCCAGAGGATGTGAAACTGGTGAACGTGCGTGCACTTGGTAACGAGCGGATTATCACGCCGATTGCTGAAACCTGGGATAGCTTTTTTAATGCTAACTTGACGGTAAGCGATGATTTTATGCCAACGCGGTAGGGCGGACTCGCTTTCAGTGCGCCGCATGGTTCATTTCAAATACAACGCACCATGCGCGGGAGCTACATAAAAACAATTGCCTTAAGCATTCACCGCGTATTTTTCTTATACACACGGAAAGACTCCACACTCAACTGCCTGGTGATGGTTTTGATTTCCAGTGTTTGTTTGCCTTTTTGGTAGAGGAATGTGCAGCCGTCAATTTCCATCGAGATGCAATCGGTGACCTCTGTCATGCCCATGTTGTAGATTTCTTGCGCGTATAGACTAGCCCGATCAATCTTGGTGTTTTTAATCGGCGCCCAACCTTGATCAATCAGCGTTTGCTTGACCTCGTTATATGGTTTGCCTTCAGTCATAAAGCTTAAGTCATTGGCAGCAAAGGCAACGCTGCCGCTCATCATAAAGAGGGTTGCTAATATTTTTGTAAGCATGGTTTTCACCGCCTGATTAGTCAAAATGTTTAGGCAAACTGTGCCACAAACTGCTCAACTTCGTGCTGAATGGCATCGTGCGCGGTGAGGCCTTTGATCCAGCGTGGCGGAATCGCCTCCAACCCCAACGAAGCACCCAAAATTGCACCCAGCACGGCACCGCGGTGGCAGTTATCTCCGCCGACATTGGTGTTGGCAATAAGCGCGCTTTCAAAGTCATCGTGATAGCGGGTGGCGAGGTAGAGCACAGATGGAAATGATTGGTCTATGTAGCAGGCAGGGCTGAGTAGGCCGCCAATCACGTCGAGGTCAGATTTTTGGTTGGCACGCACTTGCGCCACCACTTTGGCGGCCGGGAATCCTAACTGACTGGCCGCAGCGCTGGCGAGTTGTTCGTTGTCAGGGTACGGCGAGTTGAAAATTTCAAACAAGAGTTGGCTCAGTGCCAGCGTATGGCGTTCTAACTCGGTTGAGCGGTGGGTGAGGTTTTGTTGCGTTAAGGCGGCTTGGTTGCAGGCGGCCAGGTCGTTCGCCTTGACGCTGGCCATGACCACCATGGGGATATTCACCAGGCCGCCGATGGAGGCGGTGTCATGGCCTTCGTTGCCAGCACACTTTTCCGGGGCCACGCCTTTGGCATAGTTGGCAAAAAAATCACGGTGGTATGACTCAGCATAAGTGTCGTTGTGCTGATCGGGCTCGGTCATAAAGCGCACATAGGCTTGCAAAAAGTCTGCGGGATCATGCTGGCCTTGGGCGATAAGGGAGCGCAGCAACACACGGGCGCACAGCAGGTTTAGCGTGTTGTCGCCTGCCTGCATGCCTTGGTGATAGTGGCCGTTAGGCAGGCCCCAGAATTGTTTTTTGCCTTTTAAAATCACACTGCCGACAATGTCGCCCGCTTGTGTGCCGCGGCCTGCCTTGCCTGTGCTGGCCAGGGGCATGATGGAGCTGGGGTGGCTGGCTTTGGGCGCTTGATAGTCGCGAATTTGACCAAAGTCTTGCCAGAGGGCGGCGATGTTGTAATACCAGTGCACGGGCATGGCCAGCGCATCGCCAATAAACATACCCCAGAGGGCGCCGCGCATCCGGTCTGCACGTTGAAGGGTGGTGATTGGCATCGTGTGATCCTTGTTTAACAGCCTTGCAGTTGCTGGCTTTTACACTGCGCAGCCAATTGGGTGGCAGCGGCTTTTTGTCCCTGAACCAATGGGATGCAAGTCACCTAGACACGGTTTATTTTAATCAGTTCTTGGCGCGGTTGACTTAGACAACGTGCTTGAGGATGAGAGATGCGCTTAACCTGCAGACTAAGGGCTGCCTGACGCAGCCCTTGATGGGATCGCTAAAAGAGCGGTGACTTAGTGACTTTTTAATGCTTTACGGCTACGCCAAAAGCACAATAACCCTAATCCGGCGAAAAGCATTGCCGGCGCAGTAGGCTCAGGCACATATTGCGGTGGGCCAGCAGGGAACGGTTCAGGTGTTGGTGAGGCGGATGAGATAAATTGTGTTGCTAAGCCAAACCCGGCTTCAAAGAAGATGTTGGGGTTGCCGCCATACATGCCATTCACAAACCGGCTCATTAACGGAGAGTAGCCCGCTGCAAAGCCTTTTAGTGGAATACCGCCGCTGATGTTTGTAATCCCGATCACAAGATTGCCGGCATGAGGGTCGTACAAGTAAGGTGTGGCAAATGGGATTGCAATATCGAAAACATCATCACCACTGGAAGATAATGAGACTGTGCCTGAGAAGACGGCCACTGTATTCACCCCCAGGTTCCCTGCAAACGAACTTGCAGGAGCTTGATCAGCGTAATCTCCATAAAAAGAGCCGACATTGCTCAGCGTGGTGGATAGCGTCAAGGTGAAGCTCAGCGGGGTGGGGTCAAACGCACCTGAGACACCTTGTGCTGGCTTAAAACTGATCCCTGTAATTTCTAAAGGGTCAGTGCCAAACTGATAATGCGAATAAAGCTGCTGGTACTCGATAGTTTCATTGACCGGACAACTGCCAAATGGAAAGCAGTTGCTCGTATTGGCGTAATCAAACGTGACGTTTGCGTTGACAGATTGAGTGCCTGCTAAAAGGAACAATAGGATTAGTATGCCAAATTTCTTGGGGAGCATCATTTGTATTTCCTTTTCAAAAATACTGCGCTTCAAAAAAATCGAAAGGAACTGCACACTAATATTAGGCTGTAGTGTACTTGCTACACTAAACCTATTTTAATCAATTAGATACATTAATCGCGTAATACCTCACTGTTTACATGGTTTTTTTCGCATATCCTCGTTTTAACAGCCTTGCAGTTGCTGGCTTTTACATTGCGTGGCCAATTGGGTGGCAGCGGCTTTTTGCTCTTCGCTCATTTGCGCATAAAGATAATTCAGCATTTTGCTGTGGCGATTCACCAGGCGTTTTTCTTCGTTTTGGGTTGCCAATATCAACCACATCGCCGCTTTGAGGGTACTTTGTTCAACGCCGACCCCTTGCTGGTAAAGCTCGGCCAGGTAGCCCTGGGCTTCACTATTGTTGTTGCTGGCGGCCTGGCTTAACCAGTGCACGGCGGCGGACATGTCTTGCGCAATCACTTCGCCCCGCAAATACAGCATGCCTAAATTGAGCTGCGATTTCACATGACCTTGCTTGGCTGCTTGCTCGTAATAGGCCACCGCTTGCGGGTAGCTGATGCTTTGAATCTGGCGCTGAAACACCAGTGAACCCAGCGTGTACTGCGCCTCTTTGTAATTCAACTCGGCCGATTTTGTGTACCACTTGACCGCTTCGTCCATGCTTTTGGGCACGCCATCGCCGTTCTGCGACATCAGGCCCAGGTTGTAGCAGGCTTTGGCATCGTTTTGACTGGCGAGCGACAGATAAATGGCGTGGGCGGCGGCATAGTCTTTTTGCAGTAGCTTCTGTCTGGCTTCTTCTAGCGTGTTTGCCTGCGCGAGGCTGGCTGCACACAGCGCGCACAGCATCAATGCGGTGGAGATTGCTTTGCTGAATAACTGTGCCAACATCGTTTTAGCTGCTTGCGTCATGGCTGTTCCTAGCGTGTGGTGAGGGAAGTATTTAAGTTGAGAGACCGTGACGGCTGCAGGCGGCTTTTAATCGCGCCAGCGCCGCGAGCACGTTGGCTTGGGGTGTGCCTATGTTCATGCGCATAAAGCCTTCGCCGCCATGACCAAACATCGCACCGGGCGAGAGGCCGAGTTGTGCTTCTTCAATAAAAAAGCGTTTTAATGCGGCGTCATCCAGATTGAGGGCGCTGCAGTCCAGCCATAGCAGATAAGTGGCTTGCGGAGCGATGACTTTGATACTGGGCAGCTCTGCCTGAATATACGCCACTGCCGCATCGCGTGTAGCTTGCAGATAAGGCATCAGTTCATTTAGCCAGTTGCTGCCGCCGCGATAGGCCGCTTCAAAGGCGGCCATGTTGAGTGGGTTGGTCACTGAGAGGCCTAGCGTGTTGAGCTGGCGTTGAATGGCTTGCCGATGCGCGGTGTTTGGCACAATCAAGGCTGAAAGGCCCAGGCCTGGAATATTGAAGGTTTTGCTGGGCGAGACGGCGGTAATCACGCGGTGGGACAACGCGGTTTGCTCGGTGGTTTCGGCTTGCATGGCCAAACGGCTAAGCGGCTTGTGTTGCGCTTCTGCATAGACTAAATCGGCATGGATTTCGTCGGAGAGCACAACTAAGTCGTGCTGGTTAGCGATACTTAAAATGGCTTCCATTTCTGCCGTTTGCCACACCCGACCTACCGGATTATGCGGTGAGCATAGCAGCAGCATGCGCGCTTGTTGCGCGCACGCCGTCAGGTGGCCCATATCCATCTGGTATTGCGGCTGGTTTGCGTGATCAGTGGTCAGGCTTAAGGGGTTTTCAAGCAAGTGCCGCTGCTGCCCGGTGACTGCTGAAAAAAACGGAAAATACACGGGTGGTTGTACGATCACGCCTTCGTCTGGGGCGGTGAGGGCAGCGACGACCAGGTTGAGCGAGGGCACCACGCCGGGTGTGAGCACAATCCATTCGCGCTGGACTGGCCAACCGTGCTTGATTTGTAGCCAATCAATCAGCGCTTGATACAGGCTGTCGGGCGCCAGGGAATAACCAAACACCGGATGGGCGATGCGCGCTTGCAGCGCCTCAGTCACTGCTGCGGGCACGGCAAAATCCATATCGGCCACCCACATGGGCATGACCTCGGTGGTACCGAAGGTCTGCTGGCGGCCATCGAATTTTAATGCGCCGCTACCTTCACGCGACACGTGTTCATCAAAGCGGTGGCTCAACTGACGCGCTCCCACAGCGTCACTTCTGACAGCGTATGCTGGAATTTGTGGCGGGTTTCACGAATCACAAACGGAATCTCTACCGGGGCTTGCATGAGTTTGAAGTGGGGGCTTAGCAGCGCTTTCAGGCCATCCAGCGTGGTCACATTTTCGCCATCTTGCTTGTAGCCGCCTATCCATTCCTCACGTGGGGTGTGCTCTTCCAGCCAGGTATACGGCGAGGTGATCATGAGTACGCCACCGATATTCAAGCGCTCATAAATCGTGCTCAAAAACTGGCGTGGGCGGTAGAGCCGGTCAATTAAATTGGCGGCCAGAATAAAGTCGTAGCCGGTGAATTGAGGCTTGAGGTTGCAGGCATCGCCCTGCCAGAATTCCACCTTGTCGACCAACTGGTCTAAGCCTAAGGCACTCAGTGTGCGCTCCTGGTAGCTGACCAAGTCGCCTTCATTGACCATGGTGTAACGCAACACGCCCTGTTCGGCCGCTTGTAATGCCAAGCCAATAAAGCGGGCAGAAAAGTCTATGCCGGTGACGTGCTCAAACTGTGTGGCCAGCTCAAAAGTGGCACGGCCGGTGGCACAGCCTAAATCGAGTGCTTTGCGTTTTGGTTTGGCTTGCAAATGCTGCAGGGCATAATCGCTCAGCGCTTTGGGGAAGTTGGGTACGCCAAAATAGCTGTCACCATAATGAAATTCGGCATACTCCGACAGCTGCTTGTCAGATTCGTAATACGAGCTGTTATTTTCTACGGGGGTATCAGTCACAATATAGCGGAATCCTGCATGTTGAAAAAAATGTCGGCGAAAGGCGTAGCGCGCACTTTTAATCGCCTCGTTGCCCGTTGAGATCCAGGAGCCACCCTTGATGAGATTATGGCGGCCATCATAGGTCGGGGTGGTAAAGTCATCGTACAACGGGTGTACTTTAAAGCCATCAAACGGAAAAATGGGTGTTTCTGTCCATTGCCAGACATTGCCCACCACATCATACAGCTCACCATGCGCAAACTGGTTGACCGGGCAAGACGATGCTCCCTGGTCTAAAAACAGATTGGCAAGATGGCCGTTGGCGACCAGGGCGTCGGACAAGCCTGCATGTTCATACAGACTATACCACTCCTGCTCGCTGGGCAGACGCACTGGTTTGCCCCGCTGTGCAGACAGCCAATTGCAAAACGCTTTGGCCTCATGGTAATTGACTTCTACCGGCCAGCTCCATGGCATGTTGATTTCTTCCGTCAGCAGGCGCAGTTGCCAGCCGGAGGCTTGTTTGATCCAAAACGTGGGATGCTCGGCTTGCGTATAGGTGCGCCAGGCCCAGCCTTCTTCTTGCCAGTAGGCCTCTGCCTGGTAGCCGCCCGCTTCCACAAAGCGTAAAAACTCGGCATTAGAGGTCAGGTATTGGGCCGCCTCAAAGGCCGGACAGTGGCCGTGAAATTGACCGTATTCGTTATCCCAGCCGTAATACGCATCTGACTTGCGCAACACAATTTCACGCGCCGGGATATGCACCAAGCGATTTTCAGGGGCGACCACATCCCGCGCAGCAGAGGGTGCCCATGCGGGGGAGGGGCGAACATACTGTAAGGCATGTTGCCGGAGCAGTACCGAGCTGGTTTCCAGATGGATGCGCTCATGCTCAATGCCCATCAGAATCGGCCACCATGGGCTCTCCCAATCAATCGGCAGCTCAAAAGGCAGGCGCGTGATCAGTTGGTCAACCACTTCGCGCACCTGTGCACGGTAGGCCTTCACCTCCGCTGGCGTTGGCCATTGGTAGTGGGCCTCGTTCACGTCATCCCAGCCCATTTCATCGACGCCGACCGCAAACATGGACTCAAACCTGGGATTCACGCGTTCGGTGATGAGCCCGGCCAGAGTCAGCTTGTTGATAAAAAAGGTATGGGTATGGCCGTAGTAAAAAATCAAAGGATGTCTCAGCGCAATGGGTTTCACGTAGTACGCTTGCTCGTTGCTAAGCAGCGTAAACAAGGCTTCATAGACATCTGAGGTCTCATGAAAATAAGCCCGTATCTGCTCACGCGTGAGCGATGTGTGATCCTGGCTGAGTAGAAGGCTGCGATGAGGAGGTTTGGTCATGTCTGTCGTGATCGGTTTCGTGGCCTGTCTATCAAGCGCATCTTTAGAGATTGGAAAATAAGCGCACACAGGGGGAATGTAAATCCCCAGGCAGCGCTTGTTTATTGAATAGCATTTGAAATGATTGGTTCAATTTGAATGCACGATACTCATTGGTGTCGTAGCGATGGATAGGGTGCGCAGCAAACGGTGGCAAGGCTGTTATTCAATCAAGCCCAGCCATTGCGCCGCGCCCACCGCCGAGGCCTGCACGGCTTGTTGATAGGTGGCCGTTGCTGGCAAATGGTCAGCCAGCTGGTGTAGCGATCTGTAGCCAGGGTCTAAGCGTATGTCTTTTTCGCGGAAGATGCTGTGCTCTTGGGCATAGGTGTCTGCCAGCGCTCGCAGCGATTCGGCCAAGGGCTTGTTGGGCGCGCTGGGGATAAAGTCACCCAGCAGCCACAGGTGCACATTCTCTTCCTCGGCATAGCCTGCTTTAGGGTCAGCCAGCATCATCGCATGGTCTATTCTGGCTTGTTTCTCTACCTCACTCGGGTCGCCATAGGCAACCTCGTAATATTTCACCTCACGTGTGAGCAAAGAGGTCGGGCCGTCAATCGGCACCTGGCCCACCGCATAATAGCCCGCAATCGCACGCAGGCTTTGCAAATGATGCTCTTTGCCGACAAACTGGATGGGTTCACCTTGTGCCTGCAACGCTTGAATCCCCGCCGCCATGTCTTTGGTCGCGGCGTAAATCAGCGCGGCGCTCTGTTCGGGACTACTATGCTTGGCACTAGCACGCTCGGTACTAGCACGCTCGACACTTTTTCGGGCCAGGCTGTAGTTGATCATGGCGGTGCCGTTGCGATACAGCTCCAGCGCACTGGCGGCAGCGACTTCACCCTGCGCATCCAGCACCACCGACACAGCCATTTTGGTGCCGTTGGCATTGCCACCCGCCAAGGCAGCCAGCCAATTAGGCAACTGCTCTGCGGGCCATTCCGGGTATTGCTCGCGGGCAAGGGCAAACACTTGTGGCAGCAGCCGGGCTTGTTCGGTGACGCTTAAGCTTTGCAACCTTACGATGCTGTGTGCTGGGGGTAGCGTGTAGTGGTGTCTCACGATATTTGGGGCAGAGTAAAGAGATGACATTTTAATGCTCAGCATTCAAGTTCAAAGCGGTAGTGGCCGTTGCGGCGGTGCCCAGCATACCGTAAAGATTGATCCACCTTCTGGATTCGGCGAGTGGGTGATCTCACATTGACAATGCCTGGCCAGCGTTTTGACTAACGCCAGCCCCAGCCCACTGCCGGGGATCGCATTTTTGAGTACGGTTCTGCCACGATAAAAACGGTCAAAAATAAAGGGGGCTTCATCGGCTGGAATCCCGGCACCGAAGTCAATAATCTTCAACACTACGCCCCCTTGGTATTGGATGGCCTCAACGATGATTTTATTGTTTAAAGTGAACTTGATGGCATTGTCGATGAGGTTGCCAATCAACAATAATGCAAACTCTTTTTGAGCCACAATGGATAGTTCGGCGGGGATCACCGTGGTGACGCTTAAATCGCGTTGTTGCAGACGTTGGCGAGCCTGGTGCAGCACTTCGGTCATCAAGTCGCTGACTGATAAAACCTCTTTGTTCAGCGTCTCCATATTGGCATCCAGTTGCGCCAATAGCAGCATGCTATTCAGCATTTTTGTTAAATGATCGACTTCATCCAGACAGGACATCAGGACTGCTTGATACGCCTCTTTCTCTCGGGGTCTTCTCAGCGCGACCTCAATATCTGTTCGCATTCTGGAGAGGGGCGACTTCAGTTCATGAGACGCATGGGAGGTGAAGTTTTTTTGGATCTCGAAAGCGCTTTCCAGTCTCTGCAGCATCGCATTCAGGGTGTTAATCAATTCGCCTATTTCGTCATCCGCATGGTCATTGGAGAGCCGCTGATGCAGATTTTCCTGATGGATATTTCTGGTCTGTGACACGATACGTTGAATCACTTTAAGAATACGGTCTATGGGCAGCAAGCCTGCCCATAAGATCGCACCGGCGAGCGCGACGGCCATGAGCATGAAGATCATGGTTGCCGTATTGAGAATGCGATCAATATCATCCATGGACCCGGCCACCAGCACATAGTAATAATGAGCGTTTTTGTAAACGGGAAACACCACTACGCGTAAGGGCTCGTTATTAAAGTGATCAATGGTTTCGAAGCTGGCACGGTGATGCTGCCTGAGCGCCTGAGGCGTGATGGGGAGGTTGGCCTCCCCCAGATTGCGACTCTTGGCGAGGGAGTGGCCATGTTCATCCACAATCTGTACTAGTCTATCCAGTCTGTTTAATGCAATCCGGTCTTTATCATGTTGCCAGTCATGAATGCGGATATCTGAGCGATCCCGCAGGGAGACCAGCATTTCTGCTTCAGTTTCCGCCAGGGAAAGCAGGGCATGATCCAATTGATTTTTGGCGGCGATGGAGAGTTGCCACCATGAGAAAAGCGCAGTGAGCGATACGATGACCAGGATGAGTGTCAGGTAGGTCAGAGTGAGTTTCTGACGAAAGTTAATTTTCAATGCTGGCTCTTTCTTCAAAAATAAAGCCTTCTCCCCGTAGGGTATGAATCAATTTTGGCTGTCCTGGAAGCTCCAGTTTTTGACGCAGATTCTTGATGTTCACATCAATCAGGTTGTCGATTGCAATCCAGTCCTGCTGCCAAAGACGTTGTGCAATGGTTTTGCGGGAAATCACCTGCGCGGAATGCAACATCAATAATTCGAGCAGATCAAACTCTTTGGGTGAAAGCGTGATGGCATGACCACGGCGCATGACGGTTTTATAGCGCAAGTTCAGGATGACCCCGTGCTCGGAGAGTAGCGTGGATGGCGACCTGCGTTGTCTTCTCAGCAGTGAATTCACTCTGGCCAGCAGCTCATCAAATGCAAACGGTTTTGCCAGATAGTCATCCGCGCCGCTGTTCAATCCACTGACTTTGTCATTGATGGCATTTTTTGCCGTCAGCATCAAAATGGGTAGCTCCATTTTATTTTTTCTCAGTTTGATGCATAAACTTAATCCGTCTTCATCAGGCAGCATCCAATCCAGAATCATTAAGTCAAAGGGATGCATCAACGCATCCAGCGCCTGGCTGACACTGCCAGCAATCTCAACCTTGAAGCCTTCTTCCATCAAGCCTCTGGCAATGAGTTTGGCGGCTTTGAAATCGTCTTCAACGATCAGAATTTTCATGGTTGCATCTCTATCATCCGTATTACTGAGTAGTGGTCATTTGCTGCTGCGTGCGCCAAGCATATTAAATGGTTAATGCATCATATTCCCTGAAGAATAATTCAGGGAAGTCAAACGCAATAAAAATTATGATGCCGTCAATCCTGGCAACGCTCACTTAGAAACACTAAAAATCCAGCTTTTAGAAAGAGTGTAATAAATTCTTCATAAAAGCTGTTCATGATGAACGACATTTGCACTTCTCCTTTATGCAGTTATTACGCCTCTACGCCAGACTCCTGCTGCTGATCATGCCGATGGCATTGCAGAGCCCCGGTTTTGCTGAAGGGTATGTCGTGCCGCCCGCGTTTGTCAAAGACGGCCTCTCGGCCCGGCTACCCGATCAACATCGTTCACCGCTGGCTGCTGAGCAGCTGGAAGACACGGCGCTCGATCTCAACAAAACCATCTATCTCGCACTTCAGGCAGACCCACAAATCAAGTCTGCGGTGGAAGGCATTTATCAGGCCGAGGCGGACCTGGTCACGGCCAAGTTGCCGCCTAACCCGGTGATGAACGTCTCCAATACCTTGATGCCGCTGAATCAGTCTTTTAACGTCAATCGCCAAGGCGGCCCTCCGCAGTTTGATCTCGGGGTGGCATATCCGATTGATTGGTTTGTGTTTGGCAAGCGTGCGGCAGAGATGCGTGCTGCCCAACTCGGGGTGGAGGTGGCCAGAGCGAGTGTGAATGACACTATCCGGTTGCGCATTGCTGGGGCGATTGCAGCTTTTTACGATGTGCTGGAGGCGCAAAATCTGCAAGCGCTGGCGCAGGAGGATTTCACCGAGCTGGCGGCCCTGAAAGCGTTGACGGAGAAAAGGGTGTTAATCGGCGGGGCCGGGTCTATCGAGCTGGATAGAGTGAATTTGTCTTTGCTCTCCAGCCAAACCGAGTTGCGCGCCAAACGGGTGGCTGTGGAAAATGCCATTAGCCGCCTGAAGGCCTTTCTGGGCATGCAAAAGAACAAAGTCATCCACGTGGTTGGCAGCCTGGAGATTGAGCATCCGCAGCCGATCAGTGATCCTGAGCATTTGATCCAGATGGCCGAGGAAAACCGGCCGGATATCGCCATGCTAAAGCGGCAAATCGAACAGTCAGTCGGCAATATCGAGCTCGAAGAGGTCAAGGCTTATCCCTCGGTGGTGACCCATTTAGGGGTGACTCGCCAGTTTCAGAAAGAGGCGATTGGTTTCCCGGATCAGAATGCCTGGGGCATAGGCGTGGATGTTTCGTTGCCGGTATTTGACCGCAACCAGGGCAATATTGCCAAGGCCAAATCCCTCAAAAGACAGAGTGAGCTGGATTTGGATACGCAGCTGATTGAGCTCAGGTCTGAAATCGAGCGTAATTACCACATCTATGACGCTTCGTATCTGGTGCTGGTCAATGAGGCAGACACCAAGTTGGGTGTTTCTAAAGTGATCCGTGACAAGATGAAAGCGGCTTACGCGCTGGGCGGCAAGAGTCTGTTCGAGTTGTTGGATGCGCAAAGAAACTACCGCGAAACCAATCGCGTACACATTATGACGTTATCCAACTATTGGCATTCGCTCTACGCTTTGAATGCAGCCATTGGGAAGCAGGTTTTAAAATGAGTCAATTACAAAAAAAAGGCGCCCTGGTTGCACTGGTGTTGTTGGGGATGGTAAGTGCCGGGCTTTATTATATGACCGCACACTCGGCCAAACCGGCGGTCGCGTCGGCACCGGCCCAGCAGGGGCAGGCAGTGACGCTGTTGCGGAACGGGCAAATCCTGATTGATCCGGCTTCAACCTTTAATCGCAAGATTCTGCGCGAGCAGCTGCAACTGCAAGCGGTCAGTTTGCCGGACTTGACCGTGACTGGCAGCATTATTGCCAAACGAAAACCGACCAGCGCGGCCGACGATGAGCAGTATGAGTTCATCAATCAGCAAATCTCCAGTTTGTATGCCAACTGGAAAAACGATGGCAATGAAATCGAGTTTTTGAGCAAGCAGTACAAGAAAACTGCCGAGCTGAACGAGGCCAAGTTGCACTCGCAACGGATAGAGGTGGAGCGCCTGAAAAAACTGGTGGATATCGGCACAGAAGCTGCCAGAGACTTGAGCCTGTCGGAAGCCAATTTGCTACAGGCGCAGCTGGAAGGGCAGAAAGCACTATTTGATATTCAGAGCGCTTTAAACCAGGCAAGAAACAACCGTGCGGATGCGGAACGTCAGCTGTTTCAGCAGGGCATAGACATTGATTTGCTGATCCGCCTGAAGGCGGATGAAGTGCTGGTGGCGGGCGATGTGCCGGAAATGAATGCTGGCAAGGTGTATGCGGGCCAGGCCCTGACCACCGTGTTTTACGGCAATGCGGATAAACCGTTTGCGGGCAAGCTGGCGAGTATTTCTCCGCTGGTGTCATTTGAGAAGCGTTCCTTACGCATTTACTATGCGCTGCAGGACAGCCTGCATCAGCTCAGGCCCGGCATGTTTGCCGATATCCAGTTAGGCACTGAGCAGCGCAAAAAAATGCTGGTGTCGAATGAGGCCCTGATTCATCTCAATAAAAAAGATTATGTCTTTGTCTTGAGCCAGCCGAATACCTGGAAGCTGGTGGAAGTGACCATCGGCGATAATTTTGATCGTAAATCGGTTGAAGTCCTGTCCGGCTTGCGAGAAAACGACACCATCATTGCGCATGGCGCCATTTTGCTCAAGCCCTTGGCCATCAAGGCGGTAGAGATTGTGAATGCGGACGAGAGTGCTGCATCATGATGGCGAAATTGATTCGCCAGGCATTGCAGTACAAATGGATCGTCATCGGCGTGCTGATGGCGCTGAGTCTCCTGAGCCTGTATTCCCTCTCGCGCATGAAAATCGATGCCTATCCGGATATTTCATCGCAAATGGTGCAGATCATTACGGTGTTTCCGGGCAAGGCACCCGAGGATGTCGAGCGCCAGGTCACTGTGCCGCTCGAAATCCTGATGAAAAATGTCCCCAATGTGGAGACCGTCCGCTCGCGAACCATCTTTGGTTTGTCGGTGATTCAGCTTATTTTCAAGGAAGGCACCGAAAGTTACTGGGCGCGGCAGCGCGTGCAGGAAAAACTGTCACTGTTTACGTTGCCGCCGGGGGCTGAGGCTGAGCTGGGGCCACTGGCGACGGCGTATGGGGAGATGGTGCGCTATCAGCTGACCGGCGGTGAGGGCAGCGACCTGGTGCAGTTGCGTACCCTGAATGACTGGGTGGTGATCCCCAGGCTGTTACGGGCGGATGGGGTAGCCGAGGTCACCAATTTCGGCGGCTATGAGAAACAGTACGGCATTATTCTGAATCCTTCGCAATTGCGTCGCTACGATGTGTCGGTGAATGATGTGATTGAGGCGGTGCAATTAAACAACGCCAACTCGGGCGGCAGCCTGCTGTCGCGAGGCAGTATGTCGTTTGTCATTCGCGGTGAAGGTGCGATCAAGAGCAAGAAAAATATTGAGGATAGTTTTCTCAAGAATATCGATGGCCAGCCCATTTACGTGCGCGATGTGGCCAGTGTGCAAATCAACAAAAAGATTCCGGCCGGGATTTTTAGCAAGAATACGGTGGATGAATCCGTCGAAGGCATCGTCTTGCTCAGAAAAGGCGAAAATCCGTCCGAGGTGCTGGCCAGGGTCAAACAGGCGATACAGGAGTTGAACGACGGCATGCTGCCCAAGGGCGTCCAGCTGGTGCCGTTTTATGACCGCAGTGAGCTGATCAACAGCACCTTGCATACGGTGACGCATAGCGTGGTGTTAGGTATTGCGCTGGTGTTGCTGGTGCTGTTCTTGTTTTTTGGGCGGCCCTCGCTGGCTATTCTGGTGGCCTTGACCATTCCGGTGGCGTTGGTGTTTGCCTTGCTGGTGATGTATTTGACCGATATCCCGATTGGCTTGCTGTCACTGGGTGCGATTGATTTCGGTGTGCTGGTGGATGGGGCAATCATCATTTCTGAAAACATAGCCAGACGTTTGGATGAGCGCAATCATGTCGCGGATCCGCCATCGGTGGAGCTCACGGTGCTCAATGCCACGCTGGAGGTGGAAAAACCCGTATTCGTTTCAATTTTGCTGATTATTGGCGGCTTTTTGCCCCTGATCTCGCTGACGCATATTGAGGGCTTGTTATTCCGGCCCATGGCCATGACCATTATTTTTGCACTGATAGGCGCCAGTTTATTCTCCTTCTTTGTGGTGCCGGTGCTGGCGACCATGATCTTTAAACAGGGATTCAAGGAGCGGCACAACCCTGTCCTCGAGCGCGTGAATCAGTGGTATAGCCGTGGCATCACGCACTTGTTGCGCCATGCCTCGAAAACGCTGCTGGCGGTGTTTGCCAGCCTGATCTTGCTGCTGGTGTGGGTGGTGCCCAAAATCGGCAGTGAGTTTTTACCATATATGGATGAAGGCGTGGTCTGGGTACGCGCCAATTTCCCGGAGGGGACATCGCTTGAGCAGACCGCACTGTTTGGCAAGCGCTTGCGCGAAATTGCGCTGCAGTACCCGGAGGTGAAGTATGCCACCATTCAGACCGGCCGCAATGACAGCGGCACTGACCCGTATCCGCCAAGCCGGATCGAGATGATGATTGTGCCGCAACCGCATGAGCGCTGGCAGCAGTTTGCCACCAAGGCCGAGTTGATTGTTGCCCTGGGGCAGGCATTTAGAAATGAGTTTCCAACCACCCGATTCAACTTTACCCAGCCCATCATCGATAGTGTGACAGAAGATTCTAACGGCACCTCGGCCGATATGGCGGTGGAGTTTTCCGGGCCAGACCTTGATGTGTTACTGGGCTTGGCCAGGCAGTCTGAGGATTGGCTGAAAACGGTGGACGGTGCGGTGGATGTGAACATTGAGCAGGAGGGGCCGCAGCCGCAGCTGGTGATTACGCCCAACCGTGCCTTGTGCGCGCGCTACAAAGTCAATATTCATGATCTTTCGGCGTTTATTGATAATGCGATTGGCGGTGCACCCGTGGGCGTGATTTACGAAGGCGAGCGCAGGTTTGATATTGTGGCCAAGTTTGACAAGGCGGCCATCAGCTCTGTCAATGCCATAGAACGCTTGCCGGTGACCAACACCGATGGCGTGACGATCCCGCTGTCGCAGGTCGCTACCATCCGTGTGGTAGATGGGCAAACGATTATCGCCCGCGGTGATGGCAAGCATAGAATCACCGTGCGCAGCGACATCCGTGGCCGCGATCAGGGCGGCTTCGTCGCCGAAGCGCAACAGTTGCTGGCACAAAAAATGGTGATTCCAAACGGCTACCGGATGAGCTGGATCGGCATGTATGAAAATCTGGACCGTGCTGCCAACCACTTCAAGGTGCTGGTGCCGCTGACCATGGCCATCATCTTTGCCATCCTGTTTTTCTTTTTTAAATCCTATCGAGATACGCTGGTGGTGTTGTCTGTGTTGCCCGCCGCGCTGGCGGGCGGGCTGTTGGCGCTGTTCATGCGCGGCATGCATCTGAATGTGTCTACCGGGGTTGGCTTTGCCGCCGTGTTTGGGGTGTCGATCATGAGTGGGGTACTCATGGTTAAAACCATTAAAAACTATTCAACGCCGGGGCAGGCCTTGCATACCGCGATTATTGAGGGGGCCAGCGTTTGCATGCGGCCAGTCATGATGGCCTCATTGGTCGCGATCTTGGGCTTGCTGCCCGCCTCACTCGCGACGGGGCTGGGCTCGGATGTACAACGCCCGCTGGCGACAGTGATCGTGTGGGGGCTGTTCTTCTCGTCAGTGATTTCGCTATTTATTTTGCCGGTGATGTATCAGGCCTTGCACGGCAGACATGCCCGATAAAAAAGCCACCTAGTGCGGCTTTTTTATCAGAGGCTGTACAGGCTTAGCCGCACAGTCATTCTGCCTTATTTGGCATGTAGCCTGGCATTCAGCTGGTCGATGACCTCTGCCCAGTCCGCATCCTTCAATATTTCTTCTCTTAAAAAAGCGGCTTGCGCCGGTGTCCAATACGGGGCATCCGCCAGTGAAATGGTGCCGGCCAGTTGACGATGCGTGTGGATAAACTGTTCAATCTCGGCATCACTATTCGGCAAGCCGAGTTGGGCAAACAGATTGTTGAGGCTGTGTAGTGACGCTTCCATAAGGCGGACTCCTGACGTTGTGAGGTTGACTAAGCACGGCATCTTCGAGGCGGGCAAACGATTCGCCTGCCTACCTGCGCGGTCATTGTGGTCTCCAGTTTACGCTGAAACTTGGTCGGCTTGGGTTCTCTGACGGGTGCCTCGCCCTTTATTCTGCGCGCACTCCTTATGCGATGCGCGAATGCTGTGTGCGCTTTGGCGTGCGCTGCTTGACCTCAGGGGTGATCTAGCCGCTTTTGATCGGGCGGACCAGCGGTAAACTGGCCAGCAAGCACCGAATAAAGTGGTCGACTGAAAATGCGCGAGGTGACGGTGGCAATCAGTGACACCGCCATCAGGCTGATCACCATTTCATGGCCGTCTATCATCTCCATGACAATAATAAACGAGGTGATGGGCGCTTGCGTCACGCCAGCCAGAAAACCGGCCATGCACAAGGCACTAAAGGCAATGGTGAGGTGGTGGTAATGAAAAATGCTGGCTAAGTCATAGCCTATGCCTGCGCCTATGGAGAGCGCCGGGGCAAAAATGCCGCCGGGGATCCCGCTTAAATAGGTGAAGATGGTAGAGAGGTATTTGACCACAGGGTAGTACCAGGTTTCATTGATGGAGCCATTGAGCATGGCTTTAGTGAGTGAATACCCTGAGCCATTGGCAGCGCCATGACTGACAATGCCCAGTCCGGCCACCAGCAGCGCACAAAAGCCCGTCCAGTACAGCGGGTGACGGGTACGCAAGCGGGTGATTCTGCCGGGCAGGTTTTCTGTGAGTTCGATCAGGGTTTTGCTGAAGATGCCGCCAAACACGCCACACACCAGCCCGCCAATCAGCACGGGCAGCAAAATTTGCGTATCAATCGGACTCACGCTCAGGCTGCCAAAATAGGTGTAATTGCCTTGCAATGAAATCGAAACCAGCCCGGACAAGACAATGGCCGAAATCATCACGCCATTGGTTCTTTGCTCAAATTTGCGGCTGAGCTCTTCTATGGCAAAGATAATCCCTGCCAGCGGGGTATTGAACGCCGCCGAAATGCCCGCGGCCCCACCGGCCAGAATCAGGTGTTTAGGGTCGATTTGAAAGGTTTGCGGCAAAAAACGGCGAAAGGCATGCATGATGCTGGCCCCCACCTGTACCGAAGGCCCTTCTCTGCCTGCGGAAAAGCCTGCGGCCAGGCCGAGGATGACCAGCCCCATTTTGGAGACCGCAATTTTAATCGATACCAAATGGCCAATCGGCTGATGTTCTGCGTACGACAGCGCCGCCATGGTCTGCGGGATGCCGCTGCCGGCAGCGCCGGCGAACCAGCGCTTGGTCGCCCAGACAATAAAAATGCCTACCACGGGCATGACGATGAGCGGTAGCCACCAGAGCGCCGATTGCATCTGATCAAACCAGGCGATGGCATACTCGGTGGCACGGGCAAACAACACAATGACCAGGCCGGTGATGATGGCCGCCGACCAGATGATCAGACGGCCTAGCCAGAGATGCACATCAGTCATTTTGATGGAGGCGAGGATATTTTTCAGGTCGTTCAGCATGGAGGTATCGCTGCCAGTTTACCGGGAGTGGGTGTTTGCGCGATGCACTAAACTTAAGTTCATGAGCGCAGGCTTTAACAAAAATGCACTTACATCATAACAAATATGATGAGCATAAATACTTGTTATGACGTTTAAAGTAGCTCTTCGACGTGCTTTTTGATATTTGCCGCCATTTTTGGGGTAGGCAAATCATTGGTGTCGGTGCCAAACGGGTCTTCAATTTCTTCGGCAATCAGCTCCAGGCTGGCTAAGACGTAAAAGATAAACACCACCACCGGGATCACGTAATAGCCCAGGCTAAACACAAAGCCGAATGGTAACGTCATCACGTAGAAGAAGATGAATTTTTTGATGAACGCGCTGTAAGAGTAAGGAATGGGCGTGTTTTTGATCCGTTCGCACACCCCGCACACTTCGGTGAAGGCTTTGAGTTCGTCATGAAGGATAAAAAACTGGTCACCGCTGATTTTGCCTGAGGTATAAAGCAGGTTGGCTTGTTGAAAAATGCGCTTGGCGATCTGGTTGGGGTGGTGCTCATGGTGGTCAATGTCCAGATCCAGGCCTTCAAACAGCATTTTGCTGACCTCGGCATTCATCAAATGTTGGGAAAGCACGGTGGCATACGTGGGGATAATTTTTCTGAAAAAATCACGGTCATGGTCATCGCCCAGATAAGCCGATAGCTTGATCGCCAGATTGCGGCTATTATTGACCAGCGACCCCCAGGCTTTGCGGCCCTCCCACCAGCGGTCGTAGGCGGTATTGGTGCGGTAGGCCAGCAACAAGGACAAGACAAAACCGACGGTGGTGTGTATCAGCGACAGATTTTTGACATGGCTGCTGTCGGCCAGCTTCCAGTATTCGATTTCAAGATAGGCGACGCCTCCGGCATAGGCGCCAATCAGCAGCATCATCGGCATCAGTTGGCGGAAGGTATCTGACTCGTGAAAACGAAAGATGAAGGTCAGCCAGTCTTTGGGGTTGTATTGAATCATGCCGATTGCCTGTGAAATGTTGGCCCCAGTTTAACATGGCACTGACACAATCTTTGTTGCCAGGACGGCGCTGTTCTGGCCGCCTTTTGCAAGCACTCAACTATTTTTAAATTATTTTCAAAAAATCTGTAAGGCCGCGTTGCTTGCCTCGACTAAGGGTTACAGAACACATTTTCTGTTTAACTTTTTAATTGAATCCTTAGGAGATAGTATGAAAACGACTCAAAAATTGGCCAGCGCAGCATTGTTAGGTTTGTTCACTGCAACGGTGATGAGTGCAAGCCCGGCATTTGCTGGGGATGAAGGCAAGTCTGGCTGCAATGGCAAAGATAACGCCAAGATGGAAAAGGCCAACTGCAAAACTGCTGACGGTAAAGAGAAGCATGCATGCAAAGGCAAAAATTCCTGTAAAGGCCAGGGCGGTGATGGCAAGAATGCGTGTAAAGGGCATGGTTCATGCGCCACGGACGGCAGTAAGTAAGCTGGTCATTTTCTTGAATCATGTCAAGGCGGCGGGGCAGTGGCCCTGCTGCTTTGCAAGGAGTGAGTTGTCATGCCGCTGACCAATCCCTTACCCAATGCATTACCCCATCTGGGCTTTGGACTGGGCCTCAGGCCCACGCACTATCCGTATATTTTTGAACATCAGCCACAGGTGGACTGGTTCGAAATTATTTCGGAAAATTTTATGGATACCGACGGCAAGCCCAAGCGCAACCTGGCGCGTATCAAAGAGCAATACCCGATTGTCATGCATGGTGTGTCGATGTCCATCGGCAGCGTAGATGCGTTGAATTCTGAATACCTGACCAAGCTCAAGGCGCTGATTGACTGGGTGCAACCGGCCTGGGTGTCGGATCATCTGTGCTGGACTGGCGTGGCACATAAAAATACCCATGATTTGCTGCCGCTGCCCTACACCGAAGAGTCGCTCAAGCATATGGTGCAGCGTATCTGCCAGGTGCAGGACAGGCTGGGCCGCAGAATCGCGCTCGAAAATCCGTCTACCTATCTGGAGTTCAAGCATTCCACCATTCCAGAGGCCGAGTTTATTGCGGCCATGGCGCAAGCGGCGGACTGCCATTTGCTGCTCGATGTGAATAATGTCTATGTGACGAGCTACAACCACCGGCTGGATGCACAAGCCTACCTTGATGCCTTGCCTCTGGAGCGGGTGATTCAGGTGCATCTTTCGGGGCACCGCAACAAAGGCAGTCACATCGTTGATACCCACGATGACCATGTGACGGATGCCGTGTGGGGGCTGTACCAATATGTGGTGAACCGGGCTGGCCGCGTGCCGAATACCATGATTGAGTGGGATGACCAGATCCCGGAGTTTCCGGTGTTGGCCGCTGAGCTGGAGAAAGCCCGGCAAGTGGCTAGCCAGGCTAGCGCCTATGCCTTGCCAGAGTCAGCCAAGCCGGTTGAGGCATCTACCCCAGCCATGCAACCGTCTTTACTGCAGGCGCAAACCCACTTACAGCAAGCCATTGTGCTGGGCGATCGCATGGACAGTCGTCCGGCAGAGTGGATACGCGCCAAGGCCGAGTTTGCGCCAGAGGCACAGTTGTCGGTGTATACCGAGGCGTACCGTTACCGCTTGTTTGACGTGGTGGCTGAAGATTATCCGGTGTTAGCGCATTATTTAACGCCACCAGTCTTTGACCGGCTGCTGTGGGATTTTATTGCGGCGGTGCAACCAGAGCATTTTAATATCGGCCGCTTTGCACTTAAGCTGCCTGCGTTTATTCAAATTGCGCTGCCTAAACATGGTTTTGCCCATGCGCTCTGCCAGTTGGAAACGCTGGTCGCACAAATGATGGACCCGGCTGAAACGCCTGTGCTGGAAGCTTCGCAGCTAAAGGGGCTCACGCCGGATGGATTGATGGACTTGCAACTGATGCCCAGAGCAGCGTTAACACTGGCGCACTTTAGCCACGGTGTGAATGCATACTATCAGGCCGTGATGGACGAGGTGCCGACGCCGATGGACGAAGCCGTTGACGAGTATCTGGTGGTGTATCGCCATGAGGATGTGGTTTGGCGCATGACGCTGGAGGCGCAGGAGTTCGCCTTGCTCAGTACCTTGTTTGGCGGGGCGACCGTGGGCGAGGCGTTGGCTGGGCTGGATGACGCAGCAGGCCCCGAGGTCATGGCCTATTTTTCAAAATGGATGAGAAACGGCTTGCTGGCCGCAACGCAGGTGGCGGCGACGATTGACGCTACCGCGGCTGACGCCACTCATCTGCAAAAGGAGGAAACACATGCATATCTTGTTTGAGGGATTGATCGCTTGGCCGAAAAAAGTGGCTGCGCATTTTGAATGGCTGGGCCCCTTGGTCGCCCGCGTCGTGGTGGGCTACACCTTTATGCTCACGGGCTGGGGCAAGCTGAATAACCTACCCGCCATTATTGAGAACTTTCAAAGCTGGGGCATCCCTTTCCCAGAATTCATGACGCCATTTGTGGCCGGCTGGGAGTTTTTCGGTGGGTTAGGCCTGATTCTGGGGTTGATGACGCGTATTTGTGGCGGGGCATTGGCGGTGGTGATGGTGGTAGCGATTATTTCGGCGAAACTGGCCGATATCGATTCGCTGGAAACCTTGCTCGGCTTTGAGGAGGCGACTTACTTTGCCGTGTTTACCTGGCTGGCGATTTGTGGCGCTGGCAAGGTTTCGCTGGATGATTGGCTGGAGCGCCGCTACAAAAACCATTAATGCCCATCCGTGCATCGGCCATTGGCGCACTGCCCTCAAGCATCGGGGGTGGTCACTGCGCGGATGAATCGTTGACCAGCATGGCACTCGCCAGCGCACCCACTTCACGCACGGCCTGTTCAATGGCCAGTGTCCACAAGTGACTGAAATTAAGGCGGATGTAGTGCGTGAATTCTTTTTTGCGCGAGAAGATGGTGCCTGGCGCGACGGTGATGCCGTTATCAATGGCGGCGCGGTAAAGGGCAAGCGCATCAATGCTGGGTGGCAGTTTAACCCAGATCACATAACCGCCTTGTGGCACGGACAGCTGTGTGCCCGCCGGAAAACTTTGCTCGATGACGTTGCGAATCAGCACGTAGTTGGAGCGCAGGGTGTGGCGCAATTGTTTGAGGTGCTGCTCAAAGCTGTCGCGCTGCATGAATTTGGCGATGGCAATTTGTGGTGGCGAAGGCAGTGACAGGCTGTTGAGAAACATGAGCCGCTCGACTTCCTGACGGTAGCGTCCGGCCACGGTCCAGCCGACGCGGTAGCCAGGCGCCAGCGATTTGGAGAAGGACGAACAATGCAGCACCATGCCTTGCTGGTCATAGGCTTTGGCCGGCTTGGGCGGCGCGTCACTGAAATAGAGCTCGCTGTACACGTCATCTTCAATCAGCGGGATTTGCTGCGCTGCCAGAAAGCTCACCAGTGCCTGCTTTTTGGCTTCTGGCATGGCAAAGCCAAGCGGATTCTGGAAGTTGGTGGTGAGGATCACGGCGGCAATGCGCACGTTGTTGCTCACGGCCTGCAAGGCGTCGAGGTCTATGCCCGTCAGTGGGTCGGTGCGTAGCTCGGCGACTTTCATGCCCAGGCGTTCGACGGTATGTGCCAGCGCATAGTAGCCGGGCGATTCGAGTGCGATGGTATCGCCCGCTTTAGCCACGGCTTGCAGGCACAGGGTAATCGCCTCGGTTGCGCCGTGGGTAATCACAATATCATCAGGCGACACATCCATGCCATGCGCCAGGTAACGCCGCGCAATCTGCTGGCGCAATAACTCGTTGCCTGGGGGCAAATCACTCAAGACCCCCCATTCGCCCTGGTCATCGGTCAGCGCTTTTTCATACTGGTGGATTTTTTTGAGCGGGAATAACTGCGGATCAGGAAATGGTGACCCCAGCGGCACCGTGCCAAATTCGCGGATGGATTTCAGCGTAGTGAGGACTAACTTGCTAGCATCGACTTCGGCCAGGTTGAGGTCTTTGGCCAGCGGCGAGGCGGCCTGTTGCTGCAGGCGTTTGCGTGGGGTGACGTAATAGCCAGATTGCGGATGGCTGCTGATGACACCTTCTTGCTCCAGCAATAAATAGGCGCGTAGCACCGTGCTGATACTCAAGCCATATTGCTGGCTGGCTTGCCGTACCGAGAAGATTTTTTCACATGGCCGCAAGACGCCTTCGTCTATCATGGCGCGGATGCGGGCGGCGAGCGAGACGTAAAGCTTCATGGATGGCAAGGCTTGCGAGTATCAAGATGTTCACCATTATACGTGAAGCCAGCGGGCGAGGATTTGCCAGAACAACGATACAACAGTCTGCGTTTAAACACACTTGCCCTGTTTAAACGCACCTGGGTGAATCAAAAAAGATCAGGCTGTTTGCAAGGCCAGCGCAACCTCAGCCCCAGTGGCAGTCAGACTGGCCACCAGCCGGTCCTTTTGTGCGCATACCTTGACCAGCGCCTGGTCATCGAGCGCAGTTAACAGACGCTGCAGTGTACTCATGCGCAGCTCGAGACGTTTGCATAGCGCGGCCAGCGGCATGTGCGCGCGGCCCTGGCTGTGTTCCGCATACAGGCATTCGAGGATGCTGAGCAGCATGACCGCACTCGGGTCCAGCGGGGTCAGGTTGATTGAAGTGTCTTCCCGAGCCTGCGAGTCTTCAACCGCAGAGGGCAGTGTCACCTCTGCCTCGAGCATGGACTGTAAGGTGTGGTCACGTTCAAGCAGCATGGGCGACCTCGGGGGCAGTGGTTTTCTCGATGATTACCGGAATCGATTTGGAGGTTGGGGTACGCGAATCGTCGGCTACGCTTTCCAGCGGTACCAGGTTATTGGTTTCCGGGTAATAGCCACTCAGGCAGCCTGCCGGAATATCGTAAGCCACCACCAAAAATTTGTCTGCGCGGCGCGTAATGCCATCCTGCCAGACGCTCACCAGGTTGATCCAGTCCCCTGCTTGCAGACCCTGGCGCGCAATATCGGCCGGGTTCATGAAGATGACACGGCGCTCGCCAAAGACGCCGCGATAGCGGTCATCCATGCCATAAATGGTGGTGTTGTACTGGTCATGTGAGCGCGTGGTCATCAGCACAAATAACTGATCGCCATATTGCTCACGGGCCTGATGGATGGGCGAGTTTTTAGGGATGGCTTGCAGCGTGAACTCAGCCTTGCCAGAGGCGGTATTCCAGATGCGCTCGCTAGACGGCACGGGCAGGCGGAATCCCCCTGGGCGTTTGATGCGCTCGTTATAGTCTTTAAACGCCACCGGCAGCGTTTGTTCAATCAGGTCACGGATTTTGCTGTAATCCTCAATCAGCGCCAGCCAGGGGATGCTGCTTGCCTTGAGCGTTGCTGCGGCCAGGCGCGCCACAATCGCGGGCTCTGACAACAAGTGCGGGGAAGCAGGTTTGTTCATGCCATACGAAATATGCACCATGCTCATGGAGTCTTCCACGGTCACGCCTTGCGGGCCTGTGGCTTGCGTGTCGACTTCGGTGCGACCCAAACAGGGCAGTATCAAGGCCTGTTTACCATGCACCAGATGGCTACGGTTGAGCTTGGTGGTGACATGCGCGGTCATCTCGCAATTGCGCATGCCTTGCCAGGTGCGGTCAGTATCTGGCGTGGAGATTGAAAAGTTACCGCCCAGGCCAAAAAAGAATTTCACTTTGCCTGCAATCATGGCTTCGATGGCGCCTACCGCATCATAACCTGGCGCTTTGGGGACATTGAGGTCAAACACCTGGTCCAGCCGTTGCAGAAACTCCAGCGGCATTTTTTCATAAATGCCTACCGTGCGATTGCCCTGCACATTGCTATGGCCGCGTACCGGGCATAGGCCTGCGCCTTCCTTGCCGATATTGCCGCGCAACAGCATCAGGTTGACGAGGGTTTTAATGGTGGCGACGCCATGTTTGTGCTGGGTAATGCCCATGCCCCAGGTGGCAATGACGCGATCCCCCGTGGCATAAATGCGGGCAATTTCCTCAATTTGTGCCAAGGGGACGCCGGACTCTTCAACGATGACCTCCCAGCTTTCCTGACGCGCATCTGCGGCAATCGCCGCAAAGTTATTGGTGTGTTCGGCAATGAAATCGACATCGACCACGCGCTCGGTGCCGTGCAGAATGGCTTCGTCATCCCACTGAATGACGAACTTGATCATGCCTTTGATCAGCGCCAGGTCCCCGCCCAGCTTGGGCTGGACAAACAGGCTGCTGATCTTGCTGCCTTTAAAGCTCAGCATGTCAAACGGGCTTTGCGGGTCGGCAAAACGTTCCAGGCCACGCTCTTTGAGCGGGTTGATGGCGACAATGCGTGCGCCGCGTTTAGCCGCTTCACGTAACTCACCCAGCATGCGCGGATGGTTGGTGGCCGGATTCTGGCCAAAAATCAGCAGCGTATCGGCATGCTCAAAGTCATGCAGGGTCACTGAGCCTTTGCCGATGCCCACCGTGGCAGGCAAGGCAATACTGGTGGATTCATGGCACAGGTTGGAGCAATCAGGAAAGTTGTTGGTGCCAAATGCACGCACAAACAGCTGGTAGAGAAAGGCGGCTTCATTGCTGGCGCGGCCCGAGGTGTAAAACACGGCCTCATCTGGATGATCCAGACCGTTAAGCTGTGTTGCCATCAGCGCAAAGGCCTCGTCCCAGGACACTTCTTCATATTTGTCGGTGACCGCGTTGTAGCGCATGGGGTGGGTCAGGCGGCCTTCATTTTCCAGCTCGAAGTCGCTCCAGCCCATCAGCTCAGTCACCGTATGCTGGGCAAAAAAGGCAGGCGGGACACGTTTGGCCGTAGCCTCAGCGGCCACCGCCTTCACGCCGTTTTCACAAAACTCAAAGGTAGAGGTGTGTTCTTTGTCCGGCCAGGCACAACCTGGGCAGTCAAAGCCATCGGGCTGGTTTTGTGACAATAGCGTCATCACGCCTTTGACCGGGATTTTTTGCAGCGCCAGTTGGGCGGCCACTTGCTTCAATGCGCCCCAGCCAGCGGCCGGGTGGTGATACGGTTTAATCACAGCTTTGGATTGCGACATAGTTTCCAGTAAGATTGCGTCAGTACGTTTAACAGTGACAACAGGCGAGATTCAACTTGTCTGTCAGTGGGTTGTGCGGATTGCGGATGGTGTTTATCGTAGTCAGGTTGAGGCAACAAAAACAGACACAGAACCGCCCTAATTTTTAGGATACAGTTATTACGGCAGCGATTCTGATTCCTGCAGGGTCAGGCGTGGTTTTCAGTCAAAACGCCATTCCTTAGACGCGAATCCGAGCAGCGTTGCAGGGGTGTTTGACCCAAGCAACACCGCCCATGTGGAGACCTGTGTTGTGCAAGTGAGGTTGAGGTGTGCACGTAGATGAGTCAGCAGACTTAAGCGACGTGCTGATAGCGGTATTGTTGGGTATTACGGGTCTGCCAGCGACCCTGTCTAAATGCGTTGATCAGGGTTTTCGCCCGCTCACTGTGCATGCCGTCAAAACCGGGTTGATCCCTATCCAGGAAGTCGGTCAATCCAGTCACATGAGCCAAGTCTTCACGCGTCACATGGCGATACCCCATACTCCAGTCGTTAAAACTGCGCGCATCAATGGGTTCTTCAATCAGCTTCATCACATGATGGTGGCGCTGATCATGCGCGATTTTTTCATAGAGGGCATCGATCACCGCCCGCTCCCCTTCCAGCACTTGAAAGAAACATCCTTCCATGTACAGCAGCATGCCGGTGATGTGCAGGTGGCGGTTGTTCTCTCGCGCCATGGCGAGTAGCTGGATCAGCTCCTGGCTGGACATCAGGTGGTCGGCAATGCTGGTATAGCTCAGCATTACGAGGTCGTTTTCCTGTATCGGATCATGGTCCATGGCAGTTCCTTGATGAAACAGACAAACACTATGACCCGTTTGCTTGGGCGAAGGTTCTGGGTGGATGGGAGCGCATGCTTGAAGCTACGCAGACAAACTTAAGCACCTCATCCCGGCTCGCCAGCAGACTAAAAAACCTGCGGCCATGACGCATGGCACAAAGCAGGCGGCACCCGCATTCAACGCGGCCTTGGGCGTTGCTGATCCTTCAGCCTTAAGAGGATTTCTTGAAGGCGGCCTGGTAGGCGCTCACATAGTCCTGCCATTGATGGATGGTCTGATCGGCCACCTGTTTCGCCAGCGTGAGCACGGGGCCTCGCCAGTCGGCGACTTGCGCCCCAAATGCCATCAAGGCTTCGCGGTTGGCGGCGCCCAGATAACCGGCATTGCGCAAATGGGCCCAGGCGGTGAGGGCGGCCATGCTGGCAAAAATATTATCCAGCACGCTGAGTTTGCCATCCCACTGCGTGAGGTCTACCCGGTCTTGCGAGGGTTGCAGCGCTTTGATCAAATAAGACTGTTTGTCTACGCACACGGCTTTGAGAAGGGCGGGCGGCAGGATTTGGGCGCCTGCCTGTATGGTCGCGACGCGTTGAGATTCCAGTGTCCAGTCAGGTTGCGTGAGTTTGATTGCTGCGGTGTTCAGGTAAGGGCTCAGTGCACTCTGGTTGCTGGCTTTCATGTCTACAAGTGCGCGGCGCTCTGGCCCTTTGCCGTTCACCAGCACGACATAGCGTTCCAGGCCCAGGCTGCCAGTGCCGGCAATGCGGCGCGCAATATCCAGCGGATAAAAGAATTCTTTTTTATCCTGCACTTGCATGGCCTTCATGTATTTTTCCAAAGCGGCTTGTTTTTGCGCTTTGTCCAAGGCCAGCGCACGTTTGCCGTCTATCAGGAGTGTATCCGGTGCTTTGGCATTGGTCCGGCTTTCGATAAAGGCCTGATTGCTGCGCTTGCTCAAGTCTGACAACAGATGCCTGATCGAGCCACGGGCCGTTTTGCGCTCTACCCATTTGGGTTTGCCTTCCGCCAGTGCCTGCGCGTAGTTCTGCACCATGATGTCAAGCAGTGCAGTGGTTTGTTTGGGTTTGAGCTTGAGTGTGTCCTGGGCGACCAGCAGGCTGGTCAGCAAGCGCGTCAACTCCCACAGGCAAGGCGCCAGGGCCGCTTCATCAAAATCATTGAGGTCAAAATAGGCCAGGCCGTTTTCGGCTTTGTAGCTGCCAAAGTTTTCCAGATGCAGGTCGCCGCAAATCCAGGCGGCAGGGCTTTTTAGCTTTGCGAGGGCTGGGTGCCAGTCTTCATAAAACAAATGGCAGGTGCCGCGCAAAAACACAAACGGGTCTTTGCACATGGCGGCCAGTTTCATTTGCAGACGCTCAGGGTCGCGGCCGGCGTTGTAGTGTTGGATTCTGTCTAAAATAGGCATGGCGGTTCCGGAAAAGGGTACAAAGCGTTGTCTGCGCGAGGCTGGTTCTGAAAGGGATGCTAGGGGCTTTCAGCACGCAACGGTTTAAGGCAGGCCGACCAGCTTGAGATATTCCTCCAGCGTCAGCGTCAATCTTTGCAGTGAGGCATTCACCTCATCCAGCGGTTGGTTATCATGTAAATGCAGTTTCTCCAGCAGGCTTTTATGGGCCTCGATGGCTTGCAAGTGCGCTTCGAGCTTGGATGTTTTGAGGTCTTGGGTCATGGCGGATTCTCCATCATCGTCGGGGGCTGTGAACAGGCTTGAGCGCCTGCTGCAATCTATGTATGTCTGTTTCGAGTATCAATCGGATGACTAAGTTTTGTGGCGCCTGCTGAAAATGATGTGTGGATGGCTGGGCGCTTGCCTGATCAATGTTAACTCATCCTGCCTGGTCTGGCTCGCCATACAGTGACAGGTAACGGGCGGGCTGATGCGAGCTTAAAAAATGTTCAAAGTCGTCAGGCGACAAGGGTTTTGCAAACAGGAATCCTTGCAGCTTGTCTGCACCCAGTGCTCGGCACAGGGTGGCTTGTGGCAGGGTTTCTATGCCTTCGACAATGACTTCAAGATCCAGACTTTTGGCCATGACGATCATGGCTTTGAGCAGGCGACAATCCGCCTCATTCTCTGGCACATTTTGCACAAAGCTGCGGTCTATTTTCAGGATAGAGGCAGGCAGGTGTTTCAAATAGGTCATGGACGAGTAGCCTATGCCAAAATCATCCAGTGCCACTTTGAGCCCAAACTGCTTGAGGTGACGGAGTCTTGCCGAGGTTTTGTCAAAGTCAGACACCAGTACACTTTCGGTAACTTCCAGTAACAAACAGCTGCCAGGCAGGTCAATCTGCCTTAAATCACGCTCAATTTCAGTCAGCATGTGTTCATGTTGTAACCATTGTGCGCTGGCATTCACTGCGAGTACGCAGTCCGCGTCAATCAGACCGCTCTGGCGCCAGCGTGCAAACTGTAAGCAGGCCAGTTGCCGGTTTCTGCTGTCGATCTCGGCAAAAAAGCCAAGCTCTTCCACCACATCGATAAAGACCGCCGGTGGCAGCAGACCTTGCGTGGGATGCTGCCAGCGCATGAGCATTTCTGCACCGCACACGGTAAAGTCTTGTGCATTCAATACCGGTTGGTAGTACTGCACCAACTGGTTTTGCAGGCGTTGCGAACGCAGTTCGTTCTCTACCATCATGCGATGGATAATCTGCTCTTGCAGTACTTCGCTGAAAAAGTGAAAGCCATTTCGCCCTGCACGCTTGGCATGATACATCGCCAGGTCGGCACGCTTTAACATGTCTTCTGCCGTGCTTGCGCAGCGGGGAAAGGTGGCAATGCCTATGCTGCAGGTAATAAATTGTTCGGTTTGATTCAGCGCAAAAGGCTCACGCACCTGTTCGAGGATGCGCTGCGATAAGGCGCCGACGGCGGTTTCATTTTCCAGATCGTGCACGATAATGGCAAACTCGTCCCCTCCCAGGCGGCAGACCATGTCGCCTTCTCTGACCACTTCCTGCAGTCGCTGTGCGACCTGCTTCAGCAGGTGATCGCCAGAGTCATGTCCCAGGCTGTCATTGACCAACTTGAAATTATCAATGTCCAGATAAATTAAGCCGAGTTGAACGTTGAGGCGATGCGCACGTTGCATGGCATTGCGCAAATGCTCTTCAAAATAATATCTGTTTGATAATCCGGTCATCGGGTCATTCTCTGCCAGATACTTCAATCGCTTGTGCGTTTCAATCAACTTGTTGTTCAGGGCATGGCGGGCTTGCGCGTGTACCAGCGCTTTGGTCAGGTGTCGCTCAGACAGCTCTTTTTTAAGTAAAAAATCCTGGGCCCCGGCGAAGATGCAATTTCTTTCTATGGTCTCGTTATCTTCCATGCCGGTCAGGATCACCACGGCGGCCTGCTTTTCTGTGTGTTGTGTGAGTTGGCTTAACACATCCAGGCATTCCATATCGGGCAGGCGGTAGTCGAGCAGTACGATATCAAAATCGTTTTCTTCATACAGTTTCAACGCTTTGACGGCGGTATTTGCATGCACAATATCCTTCACCAGTGATGGGTTTTGCAACACCCGTACCACAGCCATGCGGTCCAGTTCATCATCATCTACCAGTAGCAGGCGCATGGTTACTCCTTCGTGGCTGGCAGCTCAACAATGCGCCAATAATGCTCAATTAGCCCCATGACTTCCATAAAGTCGCGGTCCATGTGCTGCTTGAACACATAGCCCGCGACATGTTTGCGGTAGGCCGCGACCAGGTCCTCGTCTGATTTTGACGTCGTCAGCACAAACACCACAGCATGGGTTAATAATGGATCCGTGCGTAAGGCTTCCAGAAACTCCAGGCCATTCATGCGCGGCATATTCAGGTCAAGCAGGATAATATAGGGTGCAGGAATCTGGCCCGAACGCAGCAACTCCAGCGCTTCACGGCCATCGCGGGCTCGAAACAGGGTGTTCAACAGTCTTAATTTGCGTAATGCGCGCTCCAGCGAGATGGCATCAATGTCGTCATCGTCAACAATCAGCAACGATACTTCCTTATATCGATGTTTGGGCAGGATTTGCACGCATCAACCTTTCTTCTATATTGATCGGCCAGGTGAACGTGATCGCACAGCCGCGCTGACCATCGGAGCGGATGCTGGTACTGCCCCCATAGGCTTCGACGATTTTTTTAACCAGTGCCAATCCCATGCCACTCCCTTCCACCTCATCGCGCGGCCTCAAGGTCTGGAACATGATATAAACCCGCTCCTGGTATTCTGGAGAGATACCCGGCCCATCATCAATGACGCTGAACTCATAGTAATGCGGGCTGGCCTGCTGCCATTGCAACTGAATGCTGCCGCGCGTTTGATCGTGGTGTTTGATGGCATTGCTAAACAGATTGCGCAGCACCTGTTCCAACGGGGTGGCCAGCGTATAAAACGTGGGCAAATCGTCTGCCATCTTCAGGCTAAAGCCTGCAGGCGGAGCTTGCATCTCAAAAATGGATTGCGCTACTTTGCCAAGGTCGACCTGGCTGACGCTGCCTTCCAAACGTCCGGCGCGCGAATAGGCCAGTAAATCATCCAGCAGGCGTTCCATTCTGCGCAACCGTCCGCGCAAGAGAGACATGTGACCACTAATGGCCTCCACTTTGCCCTGGTTGAGATCTTCTTCGATCCAGTGCGAAATTTGGAAAATGCCGCGTAATGGGGACTTGAGGTCGTGGGAGGCCACATAGGCAAAAGTGGCCAATTCTTTATTGCTGCGCTCCAGCTCGTCACGGTGTTGCGCCAGCTTTTCACTGGCTTTGACACGGGCAGAAATGTCCGTAATGGCCGACAGCACCTTGACGCCGTCATCGGTTTCTATCGGATTAAGCCCGACCTCGACAGGAAACTCACTGCCGTCCTTGCGGCGGCCATATAAGTCCCGCCCGGTGCCCATCGCCCGCGGGCTCAGCTCGGAAAAAAAGAAGGCCCGGTGATGGGCATGCTGATGGCGCAAGCGCTCGGGCAGCAACATATCTATGGATTGCCCCAGCAGCTCCTCGCGCGGGTAGCCAAAAATACGTTCTGTTTGCGGATTGACCATTTCGATCAAGCCATTTTTATTCACCATCACCATGGCATTGGGCGCGGCTTCGACGACCTGGCGAAAGCGCGCTTCCATGCGCTTGCGTGCCGAAATGTCGGTAATGGCTGACAAGACTTTGACGCCATCATCGGTTTCAATGGGATTGAGCCCGACCTCGACAGGAAACTCGGTGCCATCCTTGCGGCGGCCATACAAGTCACGTCCGCTACCCATGGCGCGAGGTCTGAGGTCTGAGAAAAAGGCGGCGCGATGATGCGGATGCTGTTGGCGGAAGCGCTCAGGTAACAAAATGTCTATGCTTTGTCCAAGCAACTCTTCTCTTGGGTAGCCAAAAATGAGCTCTGTCTGTGTATTGACGAGTTCGATCAGGCCGCGACTGTTTACCATCACCATGGCGGTCGGGGCGGCTTCTACTACTTGCCGGAAGCGCAGATTGGCTCGCGCAACGTCTCCACTTTCATCATGCATACCCAATCTCCCATGGTGACTGCACTTAATATTTTTATTTTAATAGTTGATGTTGCACTGTTGAAAAGAAGCACATGCGACCACTGTGTTGCCGAGAGAGCTGATGCTGCAAAAGTATTCTTGCAGCTCGCTGAACCGTGGTTTTTATGATGAGTCACAGTCTACACCCATCTTGCTGACTCTTGTATAGTACATCAGTGTGGATAATCTTGCTGTCGGACTCCCGCATACGTTCTGGTCAGTCTGTTGGCGCAATACTGACGGCGTTCCGTCCAGACTGTTTGGCCTGATAGAGAGCCGCATCTGCCTTGATCAGCAGTTTTTCCAAGCTGATGCTGGTCTCCGAGGTGGCAGCTAAGCCAATCGAAATAGTCAGGTGAAGAGCGCGGTGGTTTCCAAGGTGCATTTCGGTGTTAGCTGCAGTCGTTCGCAAGCGCTCCGCGACTTCTATCGCTTGTTCTTTCTGCGTATCTGGCAACAAGATCGCAAACTCCTCACCACCATAGCGGCTGATCAAATCAATATCGCGCAACTGCGTCTGACATTGCCGGGCAAACGCTTGCAATACAACATCGCCAGCCTGGTGGCCATAGTTGTCATTGATTTTCTTGAAGTGATCGATGTCTATCATCAATAAAGCGATGGCGCCGCCACGGCGTTTGAGTCTTGCCAGCGCGATATTGGCCTCTTGGATAAAGTGGCGTCGATTGGGCAATCCGGTTAAAAAGTCTTGATTGGCTTGCTTCTGCAATTTTTCCTGTAGCGCCTTGTACTCAGTAATATCTTGTATTTGTACGACAAAGTGCTGGAGCTGGCCTGCTTCATCTTTAATGGAGGAGTAGGTCAACAAGACCCAAAGCGTATGACCTTGGCTATGAAAAAAGCGCTTTTCTACCTGATAGTTATCTCGCTGGCTAGTGAGCAGCGAGTCCAGCAGCAGATGGTCAAGCTGGTGGTCGTCAGGGTGGGTGATCTGCTGGATGGTTTTCTGGCATAACGCCGCTTCATCTTCCCCCAGCATATGGCATAAGGCCCGATTTGCCTGCATAAACCTGCCATCGAGGCCTAGCAAAGCCATGCCGATGGCTGCGGAGTCATAGGTTGAGCGAAACAGTTTTTCGGATTGAAACAGGGCGTGTGAATGTTCAGCCGCCATTCGCGCGTGTTTGCTTTCACGGCGTTGGAATACAAACAACATAGTGAATGTAAAGAGTGCAAAAATACTGAAGCAGATGATCTGAATCATGGCATTTTCGTACCAGTATCTAAAAATGCGTTCAAGGTCGCGGCTGACCGCCACCATGAGTGTGCTATGCAGTTTGAGGTCGCCGGGGGCCAGTGTGGTTTGAGCCACCATACGCTGCTGCCGGGTTGAATATAACTGACCACTAAATACGGTCACCGCTTTGCCGCTTTGGATATGCCGGGTAAAAAATGAACCAGGAGTTGCCAGATTTGTGCCCGGCTTGAGCCCGTTGTCGGGCACGCTCATGAACAGCACGCCTTTGCTATGTATCAGGGAACTGCGGCTATCCTGCGTGTATAACACAGAGGCTAGCAGCGGTTTAAAATATTCGGGATCCAGAATGGCAGTGACAATCCCGGAAAATTCACCCTGCTTGCCAGGAATGATCCGGGTCAGGTTGAGTATATAGTTACCGCTCATACCGGTGAAAGGGGGCGAAACGTAAAGCCTGTCGGGATCACTAACCCGCCGGGCGGTCTGGTAATAATCGCGGTAACTGAAGTTCATGCCAAGATATTCTGGAAAACTAGTGTATATCAGTGTTCCATCGGCATCAAACACGTCAAATCCCCGTATTCCTGGCATGGCGCTCGCCATGGTTGTCAAGCGTTTGGTCGCGACTTGCTGGTGATGTTTCCACTCCGGGATTTCTTGAATAATGGCCAGTAAGGCTTGATTGGCGCCTTGAAACTGGAAGGCCAGGTTTTTTGAAATGACATTGGCTTGCGTAATCAGGCGGTCGCGTTCATTCGCTTCAATTTGCGCATGCTCATGGTAAATATTGAGCGCAATCAATCCGCCAAGCACAGACAGTGCGAGCACAAGTTCTATCCAGAGCACAACGGTCAAGCGAGTTAATAACTTTTTATGCGTGATCATGCGATGTTTTTTGCGCTACCAATGTTGACCAGGTTGAAGTGCGATTGTCCATAGCAGAGTAATTAGCATACTGCAATATTTACGCGATATCTATATTGTCTTTGCACGCGCGCAGTGTTCATGGCATTTTTGATGGATACCGCGCATGCGCGACGGTAGATGAGGCAGAAAATTGGCCGGCCTGTGATGGTTTGATTGGCCTGACGCAGGATGAACTGGTTTAAACAGCTGTTAACAGGAAGCTTTCCTGTTGTGGCCTGGCGGCAGCTGGCTTAGTGTATGCGGTCATAGGTATGCAAGCGGGCCAACAATGAGACCTTTCACTAATGTATGGATATTGGCGACGATCTTGTCTGCAGTGGTCGGGGTGGCCTGCGCGGCAGATGCGGGTGCGACGACGCAAGATGGCCGCCCTTTTGCGAGCCTGAATGCGGAGGCCATCGCGCAGCTGAGTCCTGTCGATCAACAGGCCTATGACGCCTGGAAACGGGCGTCAGCACCGCCGGTGACGACATCTACCTATCAGGAGGAAAATGGCCCCAACACCATGGATTTGTCTTCCGATTTTTCGATGTAACTGATTTTTGAATGTTGTGGCCGTTGCCGTTTAAAATGGCGGCATGTCTGCGACCTTGATTCAACAATTTCTGCCGGGGTATCACGCGCATTTACGTGCGCAAATTGCCCAGTTGCATGCCCAGGGCCAACTGGGCCATTATCTGCAGCAGCGTTATCCCGAGACGCACACGATTCAAAGTGACAAGGCGCTGTATGATTTTTGTAATGCGCTCAAGCAGCGCTATTTGAAAAACGCGCCCTTGCTCGACAAAGTCTATTTCGACAACCGGCTCACCATAGAAAAGCAGACACTGGGGCTCAATGCCGCCATTTCGCGGGTGCAGGGCGGCAAGCTCAAGGCCAAAAAAGAGATCCGGATTTCGGCTTTTTTTAAAACGGCGCCGCTGGCATTTCTCAACATGATCGTGGTACACGAACTGGCACATCTCAAAGAGCGCGAGCATGACAAGGCGTTTTACCAGCTCTGTCTGCATATGGAACCCGACTACATGCAATATGAGTTTGATTGCCGGGTGTATTTGTTATGGGGCGCCCTGCAAAAACATCAGCTGGATGCCGGAAACAGTGTGCGGGCCACCTTGCCTGGCTCCAAGCCATAGTGTGCGCTCACCAATGCCGTGATTGCCTTATCCAGCGCCAGTGTCGGTTGCAAGTCGCGCCCTTGATACAGCTGGCTGTCTTTGAGGCCGGGCCAGTCGGCGATGACTTTGCCGGCTGGCCAGCTTCGATTGCTTGCCGTGATGGCGGGCAGGGCGCCCCCAAACGCCAGCATGGCGGCGCCTGTGCCATGGTCGGTGCCGCCTGTCCCATTGGCGGCGGCGGTGCGGCCAAATTCGGTGGCGACGATGATCAGCGTTTGCTGCCAGTGATTCCCCAGATGCGTTTGCAGGCTGGCGAGCAGGGTGTCCAGGTCAGACAGCTGTTTGCTCAGACGGCTGTTTTGGGCGCTATGGGTATCCCAGCCGCCGGTTTCCAGCATGGCAATGCGCGGGCCGTCTGGCCGGCTTAAAAAATCACCGACCATGTTGCCCAGCGCTGCTGGTTGCTGGCTGTTTTGCCCTTGCATGCCTTTGTCCGCCATATTCTCGACTTGCATCGCACTTTCCCAGGCGGCATGTAATTGGGCATCCTGCTGGTAAAGTTGGCTGACTCTTAACAGTAAATCATCGGAGGGTTGTGGCAGCTTGGCACTGGCATAGGCATCGACCTGATAGTTGCCACGCAAGGCCAGCGGAATGGTGGGGGAAAATGCAATCGCCTCGTTTTGGGCGGGCGGCAGCAGGCCGAGCAAGCGATTCAACCAGCCATCTTTGAGCTGATAAGCACGCGTCCCCCCACTTTCCAGCACATTCTGCCCGTCAAAATGGGAACGTTCGCGGTAGGCCGAGGCCACCGCATGCACAAACAGTGCATGTTGCTGCTGGTAAAGTGTCTTGGCCTTGACCAGGGACGGGTGTAGCGCAAACAGGCTGTCCAGCTTGGTGTCATTGATGTCTTGCACGGCCAAGGCGCCACGCAAGCGCTGGTAATCGGGATCTGCATACGGAATCACGGTGTTCAAGCCATCGGCCGCGCCGCGCTGGATGATGAAAATAAAGCGTTGTTCGGTCGCCGCCGCCGCAAAACTCAAGCTGGGGAGCCAGAAGGCGGCCAGCCCGGCGCCGCATAATTTCACAAATTGTCTGCGCTGCATGGCTATCTCCTTAAAAATTCAGGGCTGACCAGCAGAAGCGCAAAACCGGTGTGCGCAGATTCGGCGCGGCTCACTTGCTGCAAGGTCTCATGGCTGAGCCTGCCGCGCAGGACGGTATTGGCCAGCACCGCGGGTGGCATGCTCAGCTTGGTCAGCGAAGCCAGCCGCTGCGCATACTCCACCCGGCGCAACAAGGCGTTGGAGGCGAGCCAGCTTTCGGCCACATCGTCATAACCGGCGGGGGAGCCTGGTTTCCAGATCGGTTGTCCCAGCTGGGTCATGACTTGCGAGACGCGGACATGCGAAAGGTCAATATCCAGCGCCCGTACACTGCTAATCAGCCACTCCCACGGCGTTTTGAACTTGACCGGCGTGGGCACGCGGCACTCCGGCGCTTCCATCAGCACGCGATACAGTGCCGGCAGTTGGCCCCCGGTTTGCAGATAGGTGTCGCGTAGCCGGTTAATCAGGGCGGGCGGTGGCTGGTCGCCAGCAAAATGGCAGGCCAGTTTGGTCGCTACATGCGTGGCCGTGGCCGGGGCGGCGGCCAAGTCAGTGAGGATGGCTTCGGCTTGTTGTACGCCCGGTTGCGCATAGGTTTTGCCGAGTAACTGACGGACATCAGGCTCGTGCACGCGCTCATTAAAGACAAAGCCAGGATAGCGCGCATCGGTCTCGCCTGTGAGTTTGGGGCCGGGCACGGTCCAGCCGGTCAGTGCGCGTGCAAACTCGGTCACGTCCTGTTGGCTATAACCGCTACGTACGCCCAGCGTGTGCAGTTCCAGAATTTCGCGGGCAAGGTTCTCGTTGAGGCCACTTTTCTTGTCCGGCTGGCGGCGCATTTGCCGTTGTACGGCTTCGCTTTGTGGCCCGCGTGATTGCTGCTGGTCTAGGTAGATCAACATGGCCGGATGCTTCTCGACCGCAAACAACATGTCTTTAAACGTGCCCAGTACAAACGGACGGATGGCTTGCAGTTCAAACAATCCGGCCAGTTGTGTGACCTGCGATTTTTGTGCCGAGATTGCAAAATGGTTGGACCAGAAATGCACCAGTCTTTCCACGAACGGGGTATCGGTCTGCTGCGCCACTTGCGCGCGTACCTGCACTGCCTCGGTATAGCTGTCCCGCGCTTCGTTACGCATTTGGCGGCGCAACTGCAGTTTGTCCTCAGGTGATTCGGCCTGATTGATCATGCGCATTTCCTGCATCTCTTGCTCGATGGATGGCAGCGCTTGCTGGTATTGCTGCCACAATGGCGGCAAGGCCTGGTAACGGCTAAATTCGTCCAGCAATGCCAGCGAGACACTATTTGAGGGCGTAGTGGCCGCGGCGCGCGCGCCCAGGCCAAAACGTTGATCAATGATCAATGCGTCATCCGTCATCATCGACTCCAGACGTGAGGGGAACAGGAATACTAACAGCCATGACCAGACTAACAAAGCTGGATTACAGCGGGCTTACAATCGCACGGGGACCAGTCCTGCGGTGCGCTTGGTCAGCCGCCAAGGCTTGTCAGCGCCAGCCTGATTGAAGCGCTGTGAGTGATGTGCTACCGTGTGGTTGCCGCGTTAACCTTCTTACTCACACCATCGACTCTACACAGGCTTTTTATGCAGACCCATACCCACAAGGTGCGCCGAGACCTGCTCCTGCTCTGGGCTGTGATTGCGGCCGTCTCGGCCTTGCTGGTCTGGCTGTTGATCGAACTGAGCCGCCAGGGCGCGGCCTCGCAGATTGCCGAGGCCAGGCTGCATGCGGCTGCCAGCTGCCAGGCCATGCAACATGGGGTACACCTTGCGAGGCTGGAGAGTGCTTCAGCGCAGGCAGGCTGGCAGGCGGTGATAGATCTTGCCCTACGCGAAGAGCCCGGCAGTGAAGGCGGCTTTTGGCGGCCAGACCAAGGTGTGTTTGCGTATGCCTTTCCTACGTATGATGGCACCGGCGTCAAGCGTGATCCACCGGTGGCCGAACTTGAAAAAATCACTGCCACGGCCGAACTGGCCAGCCGCAGCCATCAGTTGATTCTGGAGGTGCGCCCCGGCTTGCGTGAAGCCATTGTGTTTGCTGCCTGCCCACTGACCCAAGCCCCCGGCACGTCTGTTGCCTGGGTGATGAAACGCGTGTTGCTGATTCAGGCTGAGGTGCTCAATCATTTGAGCCTGGCGTTGGCGCTGCTGATAGGCCTGGTCGTGATGTCTGGCGCCTGGCTGGCCTGGATGCTGCTGCGCTGGCAGCGCCAGATGGCTACACTGATGCAACAGCTGGCACAGTCTGAGCGCATGGCGACGCTGGGCCGGGTCTCTGCCGGGCTTGCGCATGAAATCCGTAATCCGCTGGCCACCATGCGCATGAAGGTTGAAAATGCCATGGCCGCGGCCCCCGAGCGCTATCAGCAACGCAGCCAGAGTGCCTTTGAGGCGGTGCTGGCGCAAACCTCGCGCCTCGAAAGCCTGATCTCCAGTTTGCTGGCACTGACGCATCCCTTGCAACTACATAAGCAGGCAGTGGATTTGCGCGCCTGGCTGACCAGCCTGACCAGCTTGCATCAAGAGGCCTTGACTGCGCAGCAGGCACGCTGGAAGTTAACCCTGAGTGATGCCGTAGTGACACGTGCTCAAGCGCAGGCCGTGCTCGACCCAGATAAAATGGCGCAAGTGATGGACAATCTGCTCCTGAATGCGCTGGCGCATATCCCCGTGGGAGGCGAGATTGAGTTGGGGCTGGACAGCGTCACTTCGGGGCACCTGCGATTGTGGGTGGCCGACAATGGCAGTGGCGTGCCCGCGCATTTGCGCCCCCAGGTGTTTGAACCTTTTAGTACGGCGCGCAGTGGTGGTACCGGCCTGGGCCTGGCCCTGGCGCGCGAGATTGTCCAGGCGCATGGCGGCGAGCTACGCTTGGCCGATACTGCCGCGGGCGCCCGTTTTGAGATTGAATTACCATGGCACACCTCCTGATTATTGACGATGATCCCGCCTTTAGAAGCAGCCTGTCTGAAATGCTGTCTGACCTGGGGCACCATGTGCTGGAAGCCGGCCATGTGCAGGCGGGCCTGCACTGCTTGCGGACGGCGCCGGTAGAGCTGGTGATCACCGATCTCAAACTCACCGGGGAAGACGGCTTGTCCTTCTTGCGTCAGGCGCAGGCGATCAAGGCGGTGCCCTGCATCATGCTTACCGCCTATGCCAGTGGCAACAACACGATTGAGGCCATGCGGCTGGGTGCGTTTGACCATTTGACCAAGCCAGTGTCACGGCAGAAGCTAATGGAAACCTTGCAACGCGCACTGCCCGAGCGCAGCGCTGACCGCGAGTCTCGCCTGGAGGCCGACGCGTCGCTGACCGCAGACAACCCAACGGCGGAACGCTTGATTGGCAACAGTGAATGCATGCGCGAGGTCTTCAAACACATCGGCCTGGCTGCGGCGACCGAGGCAACCGTGCTGATTTTGGGCGAGACCGGCACCGGCAAGGAAGAGGTGGCGCGTGCACTGCACCGTAACAGCTTGCGCGCCCATGGCCCTTTTGTGGCCGTCAACTGCGCCGCCATCCCGGCAGAATTGATGGAAAGCGAACTGTTTGGGCATGTCAAAGGTGCGTTTACCGGTGCGGTGGCTGACCGTAAAGGTTATTTGCGACAAGCGACTGGCGGCACCCTGTTCCTCGACGAAATTGGTGATATGCCGCTGGCGCTGCAAGCCAAGATTTTGCGGGTGCTGGAGGCGCGCGAGTTTAGCCCGGTCGGCGCGCAAACGGTGCTTGCGCTGGATGCGCGCATCATTGCAGCCACCCATAGAGATTTACCTGCCGCCGTCCGCGCCGGGCAGTTTCGTGAAGATTTATGGTACCGGCTGCAGGTGATGCCGATTGCCTTGCCACCACTACGCGCGCGCGGTGAAGACCTGTTGCTGCTGGCACAGCATTTTTTGGCCAGTGAAGCTGCGGGTACTCCCAAGCGTCTGACCGCTGAAGCCGCACAACAGCTGGTGCAACATGACTGGCCGGGGAATATCCGTGAACTCCGCAACACCATCGCGCGCGCGCAGATTTTGAGTCATCATGCCTGGATCGAGGCTGAACATATTTCTTTTACGCCACGTCCGCAGGCGGCAGACGCTTCTGGTCGTGGCGCCGCCACCGGCACGCTGGCCGAGACCCTGCAGCAAGTCGAGCGCGAGATGATAGAACGCGCCTTGCGCGAGAGCGGTGACAACCGCAGTGAAGCGGCGCGTAAACTGGGGTTGTCCCGTCAGCAACTTTACCGCAAGCTCGAAGAGCATGGCCTGACATAAGCGCTGACAGCTGTCCGCCCAGCGGACAGTGTTGTGTCACCAAAGCGGACAAGTGTGCCAGGGTTTATTTTTCAAGCAATTGATTTAAAATGATTTTTTATCTGGCATGCCCCTTGCAATAGAGGAGATAACCTCTATCCATGACAAGGAGCATTTCATGTTAACTTCTTCTGTATGTACACGTAGCAGCCATCTTGCACGCGGCAGTCGTCCTCTGCGTGCCGCGCTGCTCGTCACTACCCTAAGTATGACCCTGCAAGCATTTGCCTTGCCGCCCTTAGCTGCGAATCCTTCTCCGCTGACGCCTGCGCCACTTAATCTGGGACCAGGCGCATCGGCACCACTGGCGCCTGCGCCTATGGTCCCCGCTCCGCTTGCGCCTGCAGGCGCGCTGGATTTACAGGCGACGGCGGCGCTGCCCGCGGTAGCTGAGGCGACTGTCAAATCCATCCTGTTTAATCCGTATGGGGAAGCGGATGGCTTGCGCTTGGCGAATGACGTGATTGTCAAATTCCCCCCGCACCGTTCGCAGGCCTTGCTAGGCGCTGTGCAACCCGGCCAGCATGTGCGTATTCTCGGGCATGCTGAAACGCCAGCCATTGTTAAAGCCGATGCCATTATCAATGTGACCACCGGCAATATTGTGGTGGACCAGCCACCCGCCAATAACCTGCCATTGTTACCCCCACATTTGCGGGCGCAGTCATTGCAGCCGCTGCAGGTGGAAGGCAAGGTCGATTTGATCCTGAATGGTCCGCGTGGCGAAGTCGATGGTGTCATCCTGGATAACCAGAGCATTGTTCACTTTCCGCCTGAAAGCCTGAGTATGCCATTGCGCCCAGGGCTGCGTATTGCGGTGGCTGGTCTAGGGACCAGGACGGCCAATGGTGTGTCGCTGGAGGCGATCCGCATGGGAAGCTCCGCCGCTACGATGCAGCCACTCTATGCGCCCGCGGCCCCAGCTTGCCAGCCAGCGGCTGCGGCCCCAGCTTGCCAGCCAGCGGCTGCGGTAGCCGGCCAGTGCTAGTCCCTGATTTAGCTAAGGCCAACGCTTCATCCGGCGTCGCCTGCGCTTTAAGCAAGTTAGGTGTTGCTTAAAGCGCTTTGGGCAACAGCGGTGCTGCCAAAAGGCCGCCGCCCACGCTGTACTCCCTCTTTTGACAGGATGCATCATGATTGCAAAATTAGCCCCGATTCTATTGTTATTGATCTCCAATGTGTTTATGACAGTGGCCTGGTATGGCCATCTCAAGTTCACCGAAAAGCCGCTGTATGTGGTGATTGTGGTGAGCTGGCTGATTGCCCTGTTTGAATATTGTTTTGCGGTGCCGGCCAACCGGATCGGCCATACCGTGTATTCGGTGGCGGCGCTCAAAACCATGCAAGAAGTCATTTCGCTCAGTGTGTTTGCCGTGTTTTCGGTGTATTCGCTCGGCGAGCATTTCACCTCCAGCCATGTTGTCGGCTTTGCCCTCATTGGTCTGGGCTCCTTTTTTATCTTTAAAGCCCCTGTGGTGTAAGGAGAAAAGCATGCGTCTATTCAAAATGCCTGCAGATTCACGGCAATGGCTGGCGGTGATGAATTTTTTCATGGCCGATGTCCGCGACGGGCTGGGCGCCTTTCTCGGCGTGTATTTATTGGCACAATCCTGGCAGGCGGATGAGATTGGCTATGTGATGACCATAGGCGGGTTGGCAACCATGATGGCGGGAATCCCGGCGGGTGCCCTGATGGACCGCACCCATGCCAAGCGCTTGTGGCTGTCCGTGTGCGCCATCCTGATGGTGGTCGGTTGCCTGGTGTTGTTGCTGTGGCACTCGTTTGCGGCGATTGCCTTGTCGCAAGCCGCTACCGGTGTGGTCCGTGCCATGATTGGGCCCGCGATTGCCAGTATCAGCCTGGGCCTGGTCGGGTCTAAATATTTGTCCAGGCAGCTTGGTCAGAACGAGGCCTGGAGTCATGCCGGTAGCCTGGTGTCAGTCTCCGTGGCTGGCGTGCTTGGCTATTTCTGGGGCTTGTCTGCCGTCTTTATGCTACTGGCGGTGATGGCGGTGCTGGCGCTGCTGTGCATCCGCCGCATTCGCCCGCAGGAGATTGATTACCATGCGGCGCGCGGTCTGGAGTCACATGCTGCGGTCAGTGATTCTGGCCGTGCCGTATGGAAGGCATTGCTGCAGTCACGCCCCTTATTGATGCTGGCTTGCATCATGATGCTGTTTCATCTGGCCAATGCCGCCATGCTGCCTTTGCTGGGGCAAACCATGGTGTCGCAAGGTCTGGTCAACGCCAGCCTGTTTACGGCTTTGACGGTGATGATTGCGCAACTGGTGATGATCCCCATGGCATTGCTGGCCGGGCGTTATGCCGAGCAGTTTAGTTACGAACGGCTGGTCACGCTGGCCTTGCTTGCCTTGCCGGTGCGCGGCGTGATTGCGTCGACCTGGAACTCGCCCTGGGCGGTGGTGCCCGTGCAGCTACTGGATGGCGTCGGCGCGGGGCTGTTAGGGGTGGCTTTGCCAGGACTGGTGGCCAAGATGTTGCAAGGCAGTGGGCACTTCAATGTCGGGCTGGGATTTGTGTTGACCATCCAGGGCCTGGGGGCAGCCTTGAGTCCGGCCATGGCAGGCTGGGTCGCGCAGCGTTATGGCTACGCCATGAGTTTTACCTTGCTAACAGGGGTGGCGGTGCTGGCGATATTGTTATGGTGGCAACAGGCCAGGCAAACGGCTGCTCAATCTGCGGCAAGCTGGGCTTGAATGCGTCTCTGTACCCGCGGTTACTGGAACAAATCGTCCAGCGGGTTGCGGACCAAGGTCGGGGCCGAGGTAACTGAGGGGCTCACCCGTTGGCAACTGTAGGCTTCTTCAATGTTGTCGCAGTAGTAACTCCATTGGGCACTGGCGCTTTTGAAGCTACGCCAGACGCTTTCGCCGACATTGGCATATTCGAGGGTGCTGCCGTCTTCCAGCCTCACGCGCAACGCCCGCTTGCCTGCATCATAGCCAATTGCCCGCAACTTGCCGGCATGCGTGTTGATCATGTCCATCAGGGCCTAGCCGCAGCAGCCGGGTTTGCAGCCGCAGGATTTACCCGCAGGCTTGAGGCCTTTTTGTTGCCAGGCTTGCAAAAACGCTTCTTTGCTCATGGGTTGCAGTTGCAAACTTTGTTGCAAGGCGGGATCCACCACTTGCGACTGGTAATGCTGAAAATGCGCCAGATATTTGGCATACGCGCGATCTGCACCGCGCCAGGCCTGCCATTGCCGCCATATCCATTTTTTCAAGCTAAACATGTTTACTCCTTATCCTGTGCCGGACTGCCGTCATCTTACTCCAACTTGACGGTATTCAGTGCGGCCACTTCATCTTTGAAAAGGACACTCTTTGGTTTGAGCCATTGCGGGCATGCAAGTTCAAGCCCGCGTCAAACAGGCGCTTCCCCGCACACTCACAACAGACAAATCCTGTTAACGCAAGCCTGGCGCAAGCTGCCTGTGTTAGATTAGCGGCACTGGCGCGCCTCAGTGGTGCGGTTTCATCTGTTTACATGAGGGCCTGACCCTCTCGGTCTATCATGAGTAATTCGTTTTATTTCAATTTAATCCTGTTTTTTCTGGTGGCGATTATTGCACTCGAAGTCCTGGCCAACCGGCTGCGCTGGCCGCCTGCGGTAGCACAGCTGGCGGGTGGCGCCCTGATTGCGCTGGTGCCAGAATTACCGGCGTTTGAGATTGATCCTGCCCTGGTCATGGAGGTGTTTTTACCGCCGTTGCTGATGGCGGGTGCCTATTTCACGGTCTGGCATGAGTTCAGGCGGCACCTGGGCGGCATTTTACTGCTGGCGATTGGTGCGGTGCTGTTCACCACGCTGGCGGTCGGGCTGGCCTTGCATAGCTTCAACCCTAGCTTGCCATGGGCGGCCTGTTTTGCCTTGGGCGCAATTGTGTCACCGCCGGATGCGATTGCCGCCAAAGCCGTGCTGCAACGCGTGGCCTTGCCACGCAAGCTGCTGGTGTTGCTCGAAGGCGAGAGCTTGCTCAATGACGCCACCGGGCTGGTGCTGTACAAGTTTTCGATTGTCGCCTTGCTGACCGGCGTGTTTTCACTGAGCGGTGCGCTCGAAACTTTTGCCTGGCTCAGTGTTGGGGGCGTATTGTTTGGCGCGGCTATGGGCTATCTGGTGTTTAAAACCCTGCGCTATCTGCATGGCACTGAGCTCATGGTGCTGGCCTCGGCCTTGCCGGGGTGGATTTGTTATGTTGTGGGCGAGCACATCGGTGTCTCAGGCGTGATCGCCACGGTCACCTACGGCATGATGCTGGGCTGGCATCAGCATGAAATCATGTCGGCCACGGCGCGGCGGCGCGGTGCCGCGTTTTGGGAAATCATGATTTTTATCTTTGAATCGCTGGTATTTATCTTTATCGGTCTCTCTTTGCGCGGCGTCTGGGAGCGTGTCGCCCATGCCGACAAGTCCCTGGAGGCTTATGGACTGGAAGTGTTGCTGGTGCTGGCCGTGGTGATCTTGTCACGCTTTGTCTGGATTTTCATGGTTGATGGGCTGGCCAGACTCATTCGCAAGCCGCATGCGGCGCATGGACACAGCACCTGGGGCGAGTCTTTTGTTAAAAGCTGGGCAGGCATGCGTGGCGTGGTCACGCTGGCGGCAGCACTGGCGGTCCCCGCTCAGGTGCCCGGACGCGACTTGATGCTGATGTGCGCGTTTGCCGTGATCCTGGTGACGGTGGTGGTGCAGGGGACGACAATTGGTCAGGTGATCCGCGCATTTAAACTGAAGGCGAGCAAGCATGAGCATACTTACCTCAATGAGCCACAGGTGTGGGCCCGGATTGAGCAGGCACAGTTTTCAGTGGTTAACAAACTGGCCTATAACGAACATGGCGCATTAATGCACCCGCGTTTGCTGGAACAGTACAGCTACCGGCAAAGCCTGTCAGACAAACATAAACATGAAGACAGTCTGCCCGATGACCTCCGCAAAGCGCATTTTAATGTGGTACTGGCCGCCGTAGCCGCCGGTCGAGAAGAGCTGCTTAGACTGCATCGCTCGGGGCAGATTCATGACGAGTTGCTGCATCTGATGGAACGTGATCTGGACATTCAGGAAATCGCTGCCTTACATAGCCGTGGCTAAGGGGCGCCTGTCCACATTTTTTGTGGATAACTTTTATGGTGAGCTGTGGGTGAGTGTCTTAACTATTTGATTTTATTTGTGAAATTAGGCCTGATTAAAATCTGCACGTTAAAATTATTTGATGAAAAATCTTGCTCAAGGCGATTTTTTGTGTATTGCCAGCCTCCTGTCGACAGCGTAGCATAGGTCTTGTCTAGTGCTGTGATGAGGAGCAATTAACATGAAACGACTGTTTTATATCGACTATCCGCAAGAGCACTTTGAAGGCCAGGCCCACCGTTACCGTTGCGCCTATTGCAAGCAGGAAACCACCCATATCAACGGCAAGCTGGAAGGGCATTTGCCCGGCTGCGAGTATCGGGTTGCGCTGGAAAATGCCGGTTTTGAATGTAACCAGCTTGCGGAACCCGCCCATGAGGACATGGCCGACGAAGTCGATTGAGGGGTGATGACGCTGGCTAGGCCTGTTCATAAACGCTGTTGAGGATGTAGAAAAAAGCATGATTTCTTTTACCCCCTGGCAATCACTGATGGGTGGATTGCTGATTGGTTTTTCCACCTTGCTGATGATCCGCTGGCTGGGCAAGGTCACTGGCATCAGTGGCATTGTGGGTCAGGTCTGGTCGGCCGCCGCCGGTGACCGAGCCTGGCGCCTGGCTTTTGTCGCAGGTCTGGTGCTGTCGCCATTGGTTTATGTGCTGGCACGGCCGTTGCCTATGGTGGAGATTCAGGCGTCCACGCCCTGGTTGATCGTGGCGGGATTGCTGGTGGGCTTCGGTAGTCGCCTGGGGTCGGGGTGCACCAGTGGTCATGGGGTTTGCGGCTTGTCACGGCTGTCGCCACGTTCGCTGGTGGCGACGTTGACGTTTATGCTGGTGGCGATGCTGGTGGTCTGGCTATGGCGCCATGTGTGGATGATAGGGTAGAAGCAAGATGGCAAATCTGATGGCATTGATCGCCGGGCTGATCTTCGGTGTGGGGTTGATTGTGGGCGGGATGACCAATCCAGCCAAGGTGCTGGCCTTTCTGGATGTGACCGGTGACTGGGATCCGTCACTGGCATTTGTGATGATGGGTGCGATTGCTGTAGGCTTTTTTGCCTTCAAGTCTGCGGCCAGGCACTCCACCAGTGTCTTGGGCCTGCCTGTGCAGTTACCAGGCACGCGCCTGATTGACCGCAAACTGGTGCTGGGGGCGGTGATCTTTGGCACCGGCTGGGGCATTGCCGGATTTTGTCCCGGCCCAGCCATCGCCTCACTCTTGACGGGTGGCCCGGCGGTCTGGCTGTTTGTCGCCAGCATGCTGGCGGGAATGGCCGTGCATACGCTGGCGGTGCGTCGCGGCTGGTTGTGACCGTATCAGTCTTTTTGCCAAAGTTTGCGGTAACGCCACAGTGTGGTGCGGCCAATCCCAAGTTGCTTGGCCGCTTGGGTCAGGTTGCCCTGGCAGTCAGTGACGGCTTGCACGATGGCGGCTTCTGAAAGCGCCTGGCGGCCCGGTTTGGCGACTGGCGCTGCCATTGCCTGTGTTGACGCGGGTATCGCTTGCAGTTCGGGCGGCAAGTCTGTGGTGTCGATCTGTTTGCCATCTGACATCACCAGTGCGTAATTCAACACATTGCGCAGTTCGCGCACATTGCCCGGCCAGTCATAGGCCATCAGTTGCTGCATGGCGGCGGCCTTCACTATGGGCAGTAGTTCCCCGGTAAATTGCTGTTTAAGCAGATGTCGCAGTATGAGCGGAATATCCTGTTTGCGCGCCTGCAAGCTGGGTAAGAAGATGGGCACCACGCGCAAGCGGAACAACAAGTCCTGTCGGAAACGCCCGGCTTTAACCTCTTCGCGCAAGGCTTTATGTGTGGCGGCAACAATGCGGACATTGGCCTGCATGGCCTGACTGGCCCCGACGGGCAGGTATTCACCGGTTTCGAGTACGCGCAACAGTTTGGCCTGTAATTCGTAAGGCAGTTCGGCGATTTCATCCAGAAACAGCGTGCCGCCCTCGGCCCGGCCAAACAGGCCCTGGTGATCACGAATGGCACCGGTGAAGGCACCCTTGACGTGGCCAAACAGCTCACTCTCCAGCATGCCCGCATTGAGCGTGGCACAGTTGATGGCGACGAAGGCGGCGCGGTGACGCGGACTCTCGCCATGAATGGTGCGGGCCACCAGCTCTTTGCCTGTGCCGGAGTCGCCGCGGATCAACACCGGGATGTCTGTCACTGCCACGCGGCGTATCATTTCAAACACTTTTTGCATTTCGGGCGCATGGCTGATCAAGCCATATTTTTCACCCAGCGAGGATTGTCCTGCGGTCTTGCCTGCGTCGGCCTGCTGGGGCAGCAGGATTTCGAGGCCGCCCGCAAACGCGCCATCTTCTGGCAGGTAGGCCATGGCATATTTCAACACTGCCTGTCGTTCACCATCAGACCGGTGCAGCAATAGGGGGGCGCCCTCGACCTTGCCAGACTCGGTGAGCCCACAGCCGCGCATACACTGTTCGCAGCGGTTGGCGGTCAGGCAGTTTTCACCCAGGAGCGCAGCCTGGGTGAAGCCTAGCAGTTTTTCGGCACCCGGGCTCCAGTAGCTGATCCGCTTTTGAGCATCGACGGTAAACACGGCTGCATCTGGCATGATCAATGAAATCATGCGGGCCAGCGATTCGCCCTGTGCCCGGCTCAGACCGGCCTGCTGGCTGAAAAAATCGGGGGTAGTTTGTTCCATTTTTTATTTGAAACGTTTCATGATTGTGGTTTTGTGTTTCATTGAAACATTTGTGGCAGGGGTAGGCAAGCGATATTTTTATGTAAGTCGTTGATTTGACTGTTTTTAAAGTTTTATTGAAACATTGGCACTGGTTTTGCTGAATCAACGCCATCTTGATAAGGAGCACGCGGATGATTTTCAAGCAATTTTTTGAGCCTGAAAGTAGCACTTATACCTATCTGCTAGGCTGTGAAGAAACCCGGCAGGCGGTGATGATTGATACAGTAGGCAGCGAGGTCGACAAGTATGTGGCGGCTTTGCAACAGCATGGGTTGACGCTGGTGTTTACCCTGGAAACGCATGTGCACGCCGATCATGTCACCGCTGCCGCCACCTTGCGCGAGCGTCTGGGCAGTAAAAGTGTGGTGCATCGTGATGCAGGCGCGCAATGTGGTGATGTGCTGGTGACTGATGGCGTGCACTTGCAAGTTGGCACGCTGGATATCGAGGTCCGCTACACCCCCGGACACACCAACGGCTGTGTCAGTTATCTGGTCGGTGACCGCATCTTTACCGGCGATGCCTTGCTCATTGATGGCTGTGGCCGCACCGACTTTCAGCAGGGCAATGCCGGGCAGTTGTATGACAGCATACATGCCAAAATTTTCAGCTTGCCTGAGGATACGCTGATTTATCCCGGCCACGATTATCAAGGCAGGACCGTCTCCACGGTCGGCCACGAGAAGCGTGAAAACAAGCGGCTGGGCGGGCAAACTTCCCGCGCTGAGTTTATCAATATCATGGCCAATCTCAAGCTGGCCTATCCCAAGCAAATTGATGTGGCCCTGCCTGCCAACCAGGCCTGTGGGCAAGTGGTGATCAAGCAGTCGGCATGAGCACAGCGATGTTGACTCGGCTGGCCCATTACGTGCCCGCCCTCCGCTGGGGGCCGCATTATCGGCGCGAGCAGGCCATACATGATTTGATGGCGGCGCTGACGGTGACCCTGATGCTGGTTCCGCAGGCGCTGGCCTATGCCATCCTGGCGGGCTTGCCGCCACAAGTTGGCCTGTATGCCAGCCTGTTGCCGTTAATCGTCTATGCTTTGTTAGGCACCAGTGCGACGCTGGCCGTGGGCCCAGTGGCGGTGGCGGCACTGATGACTGCGACCGCAGTGGCGCCTTATTCAGCACAGAGTCCCGCGTTGGGGCTGCAAGCGGCGCTGATCCTGGCGTGTTTGTCTGGCCTGTTTCTGATGCTGGCCGGGATGTTCAAATTAGGCTTTCTGGCAAATTTTCTATCGCACCCCGTCATGAGCGGCTTTATTGCTGGCGCCAGCCTGGTGATTGCCAGCAGTCAGCTACCCACCTTGCTTGGCATCCAGGCCGAGGGCAGTCATGTGCTGGCGCTCTGGCAGAGTATGCTGGGGCAATGGCCGCAGATTCATCTCGCGACGGCTATGCTGTCGGTGCTCACCCTGCTATTGCTAGTGCTGGCCAGGCGGCAAGGGCAATCGCTGTTGCTAAGTCTGGGCTGCTCGCCGTTTTGGGCGCAGGCGTTGGTGCGGGCAGTGCCTGCGCTGCTGGTGTTGATCGGGACGATTGCCATGCATGCCGGTTGGGCCCTGTTCACCGGGGTGCGGACCGTAGGGCAGATTCCCGCCGGGCTGCCTGCGCTGGCCTTGCCGCATGGGAGTCTGGCAATGTGGCAGTCTTTATTGGCCCCGGCCTTGCTGATTTCCATCATTGGCACGGTGGAGTCGATTTCTGTGGCGCAGAGTCTGGCTATGAAGCGGCGCGAACGCATAGACCCTGACCAGGAGTTGATTGCCTTGGGCGGCGCCAATCTGGCGGCCAGCCTGAGTGGGGGGCAGCCGGTCACTGGCGGCGTGTCGCGCTCGGTGGTGAATATGGATGCGGGTGCGCAAACGCCGGCAGCGGGTTTGTTTACCGCATTGGGCATGTGGTTGGCCACGGTTTTTCTGGCCTCGTGGCTCAGTGCGTTACCCAGATTTATTTTGGCCAGCACGATTATCGTTGCGGTGATGAGCCTGGTGGACGGACGCGTGTTTATCGAGACCTGGCGGCGTAACCGCAGTGACTTTGCCGCCTTGCTGGTGACTTTTATGATTACCTTGCTGGTTGATATTGAACATGGCATCAGTGCGGGCGTGTTGCTGTCCATGGCCATGCATCTATACCGCAGCAGTCGGCCGCACATTGCCATTGTCGGGCAGGTGCCGGGTACCGAGCATTTTAGAAACGTGGCGCGGCACGCGGTCAGTGTGTGCCCGGATGTGATTACTTTGCGTGTGGATGAGAGCTTGTATTTTGCCAATGCGCGCTATCTCGAGCAAAAAGTGCTCGAAGTGGTGGCCGATAACCCGGCATTGAAACATGTGATACTGATGTGCTCCGCCGTCAACGAGGTAGATGGCAGTGCCCTGGAGGTGCTGGAAGTCATCAACCACCATTTATCTGCATTGGGAATTGGCTTTCATTTGTCCGAGGTCAAAGGCCCGGTGATGGACATGTTGCAACATGCTCCACTCAGGCAGCAGCTCAATGGCGAGATTTATCTGACCCAACACCAGGCTTATGCAGCGCTGTCCTGTCATTAACGGCGTTGAGCGCCGCTAAATATAGGAGGCTGGCATGGCAGATAATATCGGGCAATTGGAACAGTATTTAAGAGTGATTATCGGCGCCGGATTGCTGATGTGGACCCTGTTTTTCCAGGGTCCCACCTGGGGCTGGTTTGGGCTGGTGCCGTTGGCGACCGGGCTGATCCAGTGGTGCCCGCTTTATGCCTTGCTCAAGATTAACCGTCGCTAAGGTTCTCGGTGAGGGGGTGTTTGCAACCCAGACTTTAAAATCAGCACAGAGGCTTTGCCAAAACCATAGCTGGTGGTAAAGAGGCTGGCAAACAAATAGCCCTGAAACAGCAAGGGCGGCGGGAGCTCAGGATTGTCCAGCGCCGGGAAAATGGCCATCAGTAAAAACAGGCTGGAGTTGGTAAATGCGCCTATCACCATCGCCCAGCGTACATGCCATGGCAACGAGACCCGGCTGGCCGCAATGCCAAAAATGAGTGCGGTCATCAGCAGAAAATCGATATGTGCTTGCAACAGCCGCGTGAATTTTCCCGCGAAAATGGCCTTGAGTGGGGGCACACCAAAGTTCAGGCCCACCATACACCATGCCAGTAACAACGCCATCAGCAGCCAGCATGCGGCCCCTTTCAATAACATCTGGTGGGCTTGTGGGGTCGATTGCATCAAAGTCTCCTGGGGGGTATCGTGTCCCCAGCATAGCCCATCTGTCATGGCCTGCTTGACCTAGACGGAGCTCACGCTTGACTGAAACGGAGATGACTCGCTTGCGAAATCTAGCTGTTTGTGACTTAATTTCGCTCAGCAAAGGAGAGGGTCATGGCGCAGCAAGCAAGGACAGTAGTCGCAGCGACAGGTCGAAAATATAGCTCCGATCTGGTCGCACCCAGTCAGCGCAAGGCATGGTTGTGTGAGGTGATTGGACGTGAATATGCAGAGGTGGACATCGTCCCGCCCACGGCAGCCCCGCTTTACAACGAGATGACGCTCTATCCTTGGCAGGCGTTGCAACTATCCGTGATCCATTCCAACAGCCTGACCATCCAGCGCGGGACGCGAGAGATCAGTCGTCCGCAGTTGGATAATTATTTTGCCGTCCTGTTGCTGCAAGGCCGGTATTGTCTGCAACAGCAAGGGCGGGAAGTGTTTTTGCGCCCTGGCGACATGACTATTTATGATGCCACGGTGCCGCACTATATTCATTGTCCAGAGGCGTTTTCCAAGCTGATTGTTTCCATCCCAAGAACCTTGTTGCATCAGCGTTTGCCGCAGGCCGGGCATCTGACGGCGATGCCCATGCGATTGCAGCACGGCATGACCGCCATGTTGTCGCCGTTTTTGCAACAGCTCACGCGTCAGCTGAATCAACTCTCCATACAGGCATTCGATGCCAGCGCGGCGCCTATGCTGGACATGCTGGGCAACGCGCTTGAAACCTTGCAAGACCATACGCTGCCGCGTTCGCCTGGCCGCAGTTTGTCATTGTTGCAAATCAAGCAGTGGCTCAGTAAGCATCTACAGGATGCAGACCTGGATAGTGACGCCATTGCCGCTGCCACCGGATTTTCCAGCCGGTATATCAATCAATTGTTTGCCGATGAACAGACGTCTTTGATGCGCTATGTCTGGCAACAACGGCTGGCGCTGAGTGCGCAATACCTCAAGCAACCGGCCTGGCAGCACCGGAGCATTTCCGAGGTCGCGCTGGCTTGCGGCTTTAACGATTTTGCACATTTTAGCCGGGCCTTTAAGCAGCAGTTTGGCGACGCCCCCCGCGCTTTTCGGCAGCATGGGGCTTTACTCCGTTAAATCTGCAGGCAAATTTTGCCAAAGTGCTGATTGGTCTCCTGATACTGGAAGGCCTGCACCATTTCCTCCAGCGCAAACACCTTATCCACCACCGGTTTCAGGCCATTCGCATCTATGGCCTTGATCATGGCTTGCTGCATGCTGCGGCTACCCACCAGCACGCCTTGCAGGCGCAGTTGCTTGATCAGGGCTGTGACCAGAGGAAAGTCGCCCGCCAAGCCGGTCAAAATACCAATGACAGAGACGTGGCCACCGACGCGCGCCGCCAGCATGGACTGTTCGAGGGTGGCCGGACCGCCCACCTCGACCACGTGATCGACGCCACGGCCGCCCGTCAGTTCGCGCGCCAGCGTTCCCCAGGCCGGGGTGGTTTTGTAATTGATCAGGTGATCTGCACCCATGGCCTTGAGTTTTTCCAGCTTGGCTTCGCTGGACGAGGTGGCAATCACGGTTGCGCCTGCCAGCTTGGCAAATTGCAAGGCAAAGAGGGAAACGCCGCCCGTGCCTTGCACCAGCACAGTATCGCCAGGGGTGAGCTGATCATCAGACATCAGCGCACGCCAGGCCGTCAGGGCGGCGGTAGTCAAGGTGGAGGATTCGATATGGCTCCAGCCTTTGGGGGCCAGCGTAAAAGATTCCGCGCTGGCGGTGACGATTTCACGCGCGTAGCCATCCACACCATCGCCTGGCACGGTGGCAAAGCCTTCAACCAGCGGTTCACCCGCTTGCCAGGTGGGGAAAAAAGTACTGAGTACGGCATCGCCTACTTTGAATTCGGTGACGCCTGCGCCGACCGCGACTACTTCACCCGCGCCATCCGCCATCGGGATACGTGGCTCGGTTGGCCCCCACATGCCGCTGACCACGGCAAAATCATGGTAATTGAGCGAGTTGGCATGCAGCCTGACCGTGATTTGCCCGGCAGTTGGCGCAGGCGCTTCGCGTGTGCCGACGGTGACATTTTGGTAGCCGCCGCCCGGTTGCAGAATAATGGCTTTCGTCATGGCGTTCTCCTAATCAAGCGTGACATGGGGATTGTATTCATAGGGATGAGTGTTCACGGTAAGCGGTTGATTCTGCCCTGACTTGCAGACAAAGTAAATCGCCCGGCACCAGCAGGCGGACGGGAGTGAAGTCAATGTAAAGACTGTTTCAGGATCTCGTCCTGATTGGATCGACAGATGTAAAGCGGCTGCGCGACCAGCTAAATCACGGGCTGCACACTGTAGACTTAACACGATTAAATTTAAATTTATGCAGCTCCGGGACGCCCATACATACAATCATGTATGTTAGTATATTTTCACGATAGCCAACCTCAGATTGGTTTTGCGACTGCAGCATCAGATTTTAAAAAGGAACAAACACGATGAAACTCAATATCAATGGCAAAGAGACCGAGCTCAACGTGAGCGATGACATGCCTCTTTTATGGGCAATCCGCGATGTGGCTGGCATGACCGGCACCAAGTTTGGCTGTGGCATGGCGCAATGTGGAGCCTGTACTGTGCACCTGGATGGTCAGGCCATTCGCTCTTGTGTGACCCCGGTCAGTGCGGCCGCGGGTAAAAAAATCACCACCATAGAAGCCATGCATGACGACAAGGTGGGCCAGGCCGTACAAGCCGCCTGGCAACAGATTGATGTGGTGCAGTGTGGCTACTGCCAATCCGGCCAGATCATGTCTGCGACCTCACTGCTCAAGCAAAACCCTAAACCCAGCGACGCCGATATTGATGCGGCCATGAGTGGCAATATTTGCCGTTGCGGGACTTATCAACGTATCCGGGCAGCAATCCACGAAGCCGCTGCCAAACTGGCTTAAGGAGAGACCCCATGAATGATCTCATTAATCTCTCCCGCCGCAGTTTTATCAAAAGTACGGCCCTGGTCGCTGGCGGCCTTGTGGTGGCATTCAGTATTCCGCAAGCCAAACGCTTTATGGGCGTAGCCAATGCGGCAGAAGCGCTGCCGCTGCCTGCGCCGAATGCCTTTTTGCGCATCGGCGCCGATGACAGTATTACCGTGATGTTGGCGCATAGCGAAATGGGGCAGGGCGTGTGGACCACCTTGCCCATGCTGATTGCAGATGAGCTGGATGCCGACTGGAGCAAGATCAAGGTCGAGCATGCGCCTGCGGCGCCTGCTTATGTGCATACCGCCTATGGTATCCAGATTACCGGCGGCTCTTCCACCACCTGGTCAGAGTTTGACCGCTATCGCCAGGCGGGCGCATTAACACGCGTCCTGTTGCTGGAAGCGGCGGCCAAGCAATGGAAGGTGCCAGTAGCTGGCTTGCGCACCGAAAATGGTTTTGTCATCAACGGCACGCAAAAACTCAGTTATGGCAAACTGGTGGAGACCGCCAGTCAATTGCCGACACCGACCAGCGTCACGCTTAAAAAGCCGGAGCAGTGGAAATTGATCGGCAAGGCCACCAAGCGTCTGGACAGCGTAGAAAAAATCAATGGCACGGCCAAGTTTGGTCAGGATGTGCAGTTTGAAGGACTCAAAGTCGCCATGGTGGCACGTGCGCCGGTGTTTGGCTCCACACTCAAAAGCCTGGATGATGCCGCTGCACGCAAAGTGCCGGGCGTGATCAAGGTGGTCAAAGTGCCCACGGGGGTTGCCGTGATTGCCGAGCATTACTGGGCCGCCAAGCAGGGGCGCGAGGCTCTCAAGCTGGAATGGGCGCTGGCCGGGCATGACAAACCGGATACCCCTGCCTTGCTCAAGCAATATCAGGCGCTGGCGCAAAAGCCAGGCTTGCAGGCTGCGAAAGCGGGCGATGTCGCCACGGCCAGCAAGCAGGCCAAGCAAACCATACAGGCGGAATATGTGTTGCCTTATCTGGCGCATGCACCGATGGAACCTTTGAACTGTGCCGTCAAAATCTCTGATCAGGGCTGTGAAATCTGGACCGGGACGCAAATGCAAACCACGGACCAGGCGTCAGCTGCCAAGATTCTGGGCCTGAAACCAGAACAAGTGAAAATTCACACGCTGTTTTTAGGGGGCGGTTTTGGCCGTCGCGCCAATCCCCGTGCAGACTTTGTGTCTGAAGCGGTTGAAGTGGCCAAAGCGGCAGGCATGCCGGTGAAAACGGTTTGGAGCCGCGAAGACGATATCAAGGGGGGGTTCTACCGGCCGATGTTTGTTCACAAAGCCAGTATTGCGCTCGACAAACAGGGCAAACCGCTGGCCTGGCAACAGACGCTGGTCGGACAGTCCATCATCAAAGGCACGCCCTTTGAAGGCGTCATGATCAAGGACGGCATTGATGCCACCTCGGTGGAAGGCGTGGCTGATTCGCCCTATGTGAAAGGCACTCCGCATCATGAGGTGCAGTTGCACTCGGTGCAAAGTGAGGTGCCGGTGTTGTGGTGGCGCTCGGTCGGGCATAGTCATTCTGCCTTTGTCATGGAAAGCCTGATTGATGAACTGGCGCATGCCAGCAAGCAAGACCCACTGGCGTATCGCCGCCAGTTGCTGAAAGACCATCCCCGTCATCTGGCGGCACTCAATCTGGCGGCCGATAAAGCGGGCTGGGGCAAACCGTTGCCTGCGGGCGTGTTCCGTGGCATTGCCGTCCACGAGTCGTTTGGCAGCTATGTGGCGCAGGTGGCCGAAGTCTCCGTCAAAGACGGCGAGGCCAAAGTGCACCGCGTGGTGATGGCGATTGATTGCGGGCTGGCTGTGAATCCGGATGGTGTCAAAGCGCAGATGGAGTCTTGTGTCGCCTTTGCGCTGGGCGCCGCGCTCAGTAGCGAGGTGAGCTTCAAAGACGGTCAGGTGGAACAATCCAACTTCCACAACTATCAGGTGTTACGCATGAAAGACATGCCCAAAGTGGAGGTGCATATTGTGCCCAGCACCGAAAAAATGGGCGGGGTGGGGGAGCCGGGCGTGCCGCCGCTGGCACCTGCCGTGACCAACGCCATTTTTGCTGCGACTGGTAAGCGTATCCGCCGGTTGCCGATTGGTGATCAGCTGGCTTAAGCCCTATGCAGTCCTCTGATTGGGAAGTGTTACAACGTGCCCGTGACTGGCTGGACCAGGGCTATGGCGCGCATCTGTTTACCGTGATCCAGACCTGGGGCTCGGCCCCCCGGTTGCCAGGTGCCATACTGGTAGTGCGTGAAGATGGCCATCTGGTCGGCTCTGTCTCTGGCGGCTGTATTGAAGATGATCTGGCAGACAAAGCCCGCCATCAACAACTGCCCGCGCAGCCTGCAATCATGGAGTATGGCGTCAATCAGGCAGAAGCACAGCGTTTTGGCATCCCTTGTGGTGGCCAGCTCAAGATTTTTGCCGAGCCACTGACGCAGGCGGCGCAATTAACGCCCATGCTTGAGAGCTTGTCACAGCGACGCTTGCTCAAGCGATCGGTACATGTGCATCGCGGCGAAGTGCGGCATCAATACGTGTTGCCTGAAGGTCAGCCTTATCTGGAGCATGACTGGTTTCACAGCTATTTTGGCCCGCAATGGCGGCTGCTGATTATTGGCGCCAACCAGCTGGGCTCCGTGTTGGCGGCCATGGCACAAGCGCTGGATTTTCACGTCATGATCTGCGATCCGCGTGAGGAAATGCGCGCTGAATGGCATGTGGAAGGCGCAGACTGGTTGCCTGGCATGCCTGACGATGTGGTGTTGGAGATGGCGCCTGATCCACACACGGCGATTGTGGCCGTCACCCATGATCCCAAACTGGACGACATGGCGCTGCTTGAGGCGCTCAAGTCAGACGCGTTTTATATTGGCGCCTTGGGCTCCGTCAAAAATCAGGAAAAACGCAAACAGCGCTTGCGCAGTTTTGACCTCACCGAGCAAGAGGTGAATCGCCTGCATGGCCCGGTCGGTCTGCGTATCGGCAGCCGCACGCCGGCCGAAATTGCCGTGTCTATCCTGGCTGAGCTGATTCAGGAACGCGCGCACTTACAGCAAACGGGCCTGGTCTCACGGGCGCACAGGCTGGCGATGGCCTGATCATTTCAGGTCGGCGGGGATATCAATATCCCTGAAAATGCCCGGGTCCTCGCACGCAATGTGTACGCTCTGTGCCTGATGGGCGCGCACAACCTCCCGCGCGCCCTGGTCACCTTCCACCCTAAGTAATTCAGGAATCAGCGCACGGCTGAACCCGACCGGATGGCCAGGCTTGCCCGCCATGACCGGTTGTACCAATGGATGCTGAGCCAAGGCATTTGCGACGTGCTGTATGGTCTGCGGCTGGATAAAGGGCATGTCTGCCAAGGCAATCACCACGCCGGCGCACTGCGGAAAGGCCGTTAACACGGTGTTCAACCCCAGCTTGAGACTATCGGCCATGACCTGCTCCTGCTCGCCACATTCGACCACCATCAATCCCAAGGCCTTGAGTGCGGCACTCAACTCAGGCACATTGGCGCGTATCACGGCGACACTGTGAGGCAAGGCGGTGATCAGGCTGCGGGCGGCCACTACTGCCATGCACTCACCATTAGGCAAGGGCTGTAAGAGTTTGTTTTGCACACCAAACCGGCGGGAGAAGCCAGCTGCTAACAGCAGGCCTACAGGAGGGGCGTCAGAGGGAAGGGGCGTATGCATCTGGGCCTGATCGTCTAAAAAATGCTTTTCTAACATAAGGCGGTGGGTTCAGCTACAGCGCTGCGTCAACATCATCGTATACTTGAGCGTTCATGACAATATTCTGTTCTGGTTGAGGGGGTCCCCATGTCCTGGTTTCGGCGCTTGATGGAGTATTTGCTGTGCAGTGTAACCTGTTTGCCCGCCCTGTGCCTGGCAACTCTCGCCCCTGGCGATCATGCCTTTGAGGTCAATGTCGGTGGTGAGCCGCGCGAGTATCTCGTGCATGTGCCCAAGCAGGCCGGCGCAGGCCAGGCCTTGCCCATGGTGCTGGTGCTGCATGGCGGGATGGGCAATATGCAGGTGCAGGCCACCGAACGGTTTTATCACCAGATTTCTGCGGCCGAAAAACATGGCTATATTGCCGTGTTTCCTAATGGTTACAGCCGGTTGCCGGGCGGCAAGTTCGCCACCTGGAATGCCGGTAACTGTTGTGGTCCCGCGCTCAAAAAACAAAGTGATGATGTGGGTGTGATCCGGGCCATGATTCAAGCCATGCAGCAAAAGACAGCCATTGATGCCAACCGCATTTTCGTCGATGGCATGTCCAATGGCGGCATGATGTCTTATCGGCTGGCCTGCGAGTTGTCCGATACCATCAGCGCGATTGCGGCTGTCGCCGGGACAGACAATACCAAGCAATGTCTGCCCAGCAAACCGGTGGCGATTTTGCATATTCACGCCAAAGACGATGACCATGTCCCATTCAATGGTGGTCCTGGCGAGAAATCCATGACAGATGTCAGTTTTAATTCGGTGCCTGCCACTATCCAGAAATGGGTAAAGCTCAACCAGGCCAATCCACAGGCGGAGCGTATCCTTGAAGTCAGCGGTGCCTATTGTGAGGTGCATCGGGGCGGGTTGGCGCCTGTGCAGCTTTGTGTCACCGACAGCGGCGGACACTCCTGGCCGGGTGGCAGCAAACCCCGTGGTGGGGAGGCTGGATCAACGGCGATTGACGCCAACGATGTGATCTGGGCCTTTTTCAATGCCAATGGCCGCCATTAAGCCTCCGTCTGCATGTACGCCGCGATGGGCGGTTTATGTTAAAACGGGATGCTATAGCCGACGTAAGTCATGGGTTGTATGCGTGTTTCTGTGATCGGGCTGTCGTATTGTTCATCACTGAGTCGGGTGATGAATGCACCAAAAAGCAGTGAGTGATTGGTCATCACAGGCATCATGCCATTGATGCCTGCCTGCCATTCAACGCCGGATCCCGCACGGTAAAACGGCCGACTGGCGTTGACCTCATTGTTGCGCACCCCAAAGTAATAGTTGTTGAATTTCTGGCTGTTCCAGGTCGCCCCCACCAGGCCGTTCAGACGCAAGTTTTGCGACCTTAACAGGCTCTTGATGTATTGCACCTGAAACTGCTGGCCATTACTGTTGCCACTGGCATCCGCGGTCCATTGCGCATTCAATGTGCCATAGTCGGTTTGCCAGCGGAGCAGCGGCCCAACAAAAATCGAAAAGTCGCGGTCATCCATGCCGCGCGTACGGTCGCCCTTACTGGCATCCCAGCCAAACTTGGCCTCGGCAGACAGGCCAAAGCGTAAGCGTTTATCCTCGCTATCCACTAACCAGGCGCCCGCTTGCAGGGCATTGATAAAAAAACGGTCGCCATAATTCGCGTTAATAATCGGCAACACAAGCGCGCGGTATTCATCCGAACCGGATGTCTTTGGCAGGATGCCAACGCCAATCCCATAAAGATTTTGTGCTCTGGGCACGGCAGTTTCTGTTTGCCGGTCTATGCGGGATTCGGCAGACGTAAGGGGACTGAAGAAGGTGATGGCCATACAAGTGCCAACCACGGGCAATGCGTGATGAAAGTTCATGGTGTGTATCCGTGTATTATTTTATGTTGATGGCATGAGCACTTAACGGCTGATTTAGTTCCCGCATGCCATGCAGGCTTTTTCGTTTGCAGCCCCAAAACCAAAATGATTGCCCATGGTCACATCGCTGCAAAGAGGAGAAAACACATGCGACCTATACATATTCAGCTGGCTAAAACATTGACCTTTATGGGCGCGCTGCCTTTTGCGGGCGCCGTGGTGGCGCAGATGCAGGGGATGGCGCACTATCATACCGGCTATCTGGCGCTGACCTATGGCGCCGTTATTATCTCATTTTTATGTGGGATACACTGGGGCTTGTTTTTGAACCATGCCCAAGACACCCGCCTGAATTTGCTGGTCACCAGCAATTTGCTGGCCCTACTTGCCTGGGCTACCCTGTTTTTTGTGGTGCCGGTCACCCAATATCTGGTGCAGATAGCCGCCTTTATCGTTTTATGGCTGATAGACCGCAAGCTGGTGGCTGAGGGTCTGATTGAACGCTGGTTTTACCAGTTGCGCACACAAATCACACTGCTGGTGACATTGTGCCTGTGCGCGATGCTGGTGTTGCAGTTTTAAACGCCAGGCCAGCGTCAGATTAGACCAACTCAGGGACTGGCTTGCTTCAAGGCCTGGATTTGTTGCGTGACTTTTTCGCCTTGTTCCGGGTCTATCGCCTGAATCGCTGGCTGGATAGACTCTAACGTCGCCACATCTTTTTGCACAAAGGCGACTCTGGACAGCGCAAGCATGGCATCAACATCGCGCTGGTTAAGGTCATAGGCTTTTTTCAGGTCCTGCTCTGCCTGCACATAATGCTGCAAGCCTTCTTCCGCCAGCCCCAAAAAATACCAGGCATCGGCAGAAGCCGGTTCTTGGCCCGTCCATTGTCCGGCAATGGTTTTCAAATCACGCCAGTCTGCATTTTGGTAGGGAATCACCACCTGCATGAAATAAGGCCGTTGTTCCAGCGGCAACGCCCAGAAAGGGACATCATTGGTTTTGAGTGACGTGGTTTCAGGCGCCGCCATCAACTCCTTGATCCACTCGACCGGCAGGCTGTAATAAAACGCTGGTTGGCCCGGGCTTTTGAACGTGGTCAGGCCGATCAGGTTGTAGTGCTGGTCAAACAAGGCGCCGCCGCTAGAGCCCATGTAAAAAGAGGCGTTAGAGCGCACAATCAGGCTGCCATCAAACGGATAAATGCCCTTGATCGCGCCATAAGACAGCTGTGGCACCGGCGCACCGGCTGGAAAACTCATGCTAAAGACTTCTTCTTCATATTGCAGGCTTTGACTGTCTCGCATGGGGATGGGTTTGAATGGCAGCGGGTCAAATTTCAGCAGGCAGACATCGCGCTTCCAGTTGGCTTTCAGGCCTATCGGCTGATAACCATCTCTAAATTTGGCGATATTCACACCTTTGCTATTGGCAATCACATGACAGTTGGTCGCCACGTATTCGGGGCTGACCACTACACCAGAGCCCCTGCCGTTTGAGCCATCCGGCAAGTCGGTGGTGACCATGACAATTGAGTGTCCGAGTTCCAGCGTATCAACAATACTGGGCTGAGCATTTAAAACATTGGTCAGCAAAAGCAAGCTGGTGAGCAAGATTGACTTCATAACCCCTCTATTCTTTATTCAGGTCTGTCGGATGTTTAAGTAACAAATTCTTAAGCGGTAAGACCTGTCAGGATCAAAAACGTTTTCGGTGCGGTGCGAGTAAGCATTTTCTGACAGGCAAATCAGCGGCAGCCTACGTCTAAGTGCGGCGCTTACCATTAAGATGGTGCCTGACTCAACCTTCAAATATTGAGCATAAAATGCATTCCCACAAATCGTACATGCTTCCCAAACTGATTTTCCTCAACATGTTGGCCTTGATGATGATTACCTTTGAACATGAAGCGCCTGCCGATAACCGTTATTTTCTTAAAGCTGTGAATGCAGGTGAAGGGGCTAAGCCTGAGCCTGAGCAGCGCGTGCAATTGGCTGAGGCTAGTGACGCCATGGCTGATGCCGCACAAGCCACGCCAGTTCAAGCCACACCCGGTAAGGTGGAGTCTGCAAGAAAAGCGCCGGTAAAACGGCGGCTGGTCAGCCACAAATCTTCACCCAAGGCTAAAGTCATGCTTCAACGCGCCAGCTATCAAAGCAACTCCCCTTTAGGGTGCTGCTTTAGAGGCAATTACAGTTAACACGACCGTTTTAAAATCGGCTATGTAAAAGATTTTGAACATTTTCCCCGCACAATACTCAAGCTCCCACATGGGGGCTTTTTTGTTGCCGGACGTTATTTGATCTGCAAAACTTGATGAATCTGATTGCATGACCTTGTTGCAGGCCAGGGCAAGAGCCAATACACTGAACACTTGTTAATAAGAATATCAATCGCCTATGTTCAAATCCTTTTTTCCCGACTCCCGCTGGTTCTGGCCGTCTGTCATTCTGTGGGCAATGGTCTGTTGCGGCATATGGTTCGAGTATTCTTCTGCCATTGGCACGGCATTGGGTTTATCCATGGTAGAGAAGGAGCCGGTGATCGGACTCGGGCATTTTGTCACTGACCCGTTCAAGCTGTTTTATCTGTATTACCTGGTGAGCGTCGCGATTTTTGCGCTGATGTGGTTCAAGCTTAAACCTAGCCGCTGGCAATGGTGGTCGATTGTCGGTAGCGCGTTTATTTTGTTTTCGACCTATTATTCTGTGCAGGTATCGGTAGCGCTCAATAACTGGCGCCGGCCTTTTTTTGATGCGGTGCAAGCGGCGCTTTCGCCCAACTCCAAGGTCACGACCGCGCAGTTGTATATCCTCATGTTGCAGTTTGCCGAAATCGCGTTCGTGGCCATTTTTATTTATGTCCTGACTCGCTTTTTTGTCAGCCACTATATTTTCCGCTGGCGTACGGCGATGAACGATTTTTATACCCACCAGTGGCCGCAGGTGCGCAACATTGAAGGGGCATCGCAACGGGTACAGGAAGACACTATGCGCTTTGCGACCATCATGGAGGGCCTGGGCGTGTCTATGGTGGAGGCGGTGATGACCTTGTTTGCGTTTTTGCCGGTGTTGTGGAGCTTGTCTGCGTATGTAAGTGAGCTGCCCGTGTTTGGGGCGGTGCCTGCGCCGCTGTTCACGGCGGCAATCGCCTGGTCTGTGTTCGGTACCTTTTTGTTGGCTGCGGTCGGGATTAAGTTGCCAGGCCTGGAATTCAGAAACCAGCGGGTAGAAGCCGCGTATCGTAAAGAGCTGGTGTATGGCGAAGATGACCCGGCACGCGCGCAACCTGAGACGCTAAAAGCCTTGTTTCTGGATGTGCGTAAAAACTACTTCCGCTTGTATTTTCACTATATGTATTTCAATGTCGCGCGCAGCCTGTATTTGCAGGCGGATAATATCTTTGCCTACTTGATTCTGGTGCCTACCATTGCTGCGGGTAAAATCACGTTTGGTATTTTGCAGCAGATTCTGACGGCGTTCTCACAAGTGAGTAACTCGTTTCAATATCTGGTCAACTCCTGGACCACCATTGTCGAGCTGCTGTCGGTTTACAAACGGTTGACCGCATTTGAAGCCGCCATTAAACACGAAGCGCTGCCAGAAATCGAACGCAGCAACGCGTAGACGGTTGCAAGCTGGACATCGCAGGTGACCGCCTAGCGGCTCACCTGCAAATGGTCAAACTTGGGCCGTTGCTCGCGCATGAACTGTGCCAGTGCTTCATCTGACAAGGGCTTGCTGTAGTAATAGCCCTGGCCGACATCGCAGCCGCTGTGCAATAAAAAGCGGTGCTGGTACTCGTTTTCTATGCCTTCTGCGGTCACTGATTTATGCAAGCTTTTACCCAGATTGATCAATGCCAGCAGGATATTGCCATTGGTCACGCTTTGTTCCAGGTCCTGCACAAACGCTTTGTCAATCTTGAGCTCGTCAATCGGATAGTTTTTCAGATAGGCCATATTGGAGTAGCCGATGCCGAAGTCATCAATGGCAATACAAACGCCCAGGCGTTTGAGTTGCTCCAGTGTCCGCGTAAACATGGCTTCATCCTTAAAGCGCGCATTCTCGGTCACTTCCAGCGTAATCAAGTGTGGCGGGACGCGTTCCTGCCGTAAGACCCGTTGCACCGTCTCCACCAGGTTGCCGCGCAAAAACTGGATAGGCGAGACGTTGACCGCAATCGGCACCAGATAGCCCCATTCGGTTTGCATGGCTTTGATTTTCTTGCAGGCAGTCTGCAAGACCCATTCACCGATGGCAAAAATATGGCCGGTTTCTTCAGCCACCGGAATAAACTGGTCAGGCGGAATCAGGCCGCGCTCCGGGTGCTGCCAGCGGATCAGGGCTTCCAGCGCGCTGATATTGCCGTGCTGCATATTGATTTGCGGCTGGTAATACAGCATGAGTTCTTGCCGTTGCAGGGCGTGTCCGAGGCCATATTCAATTTCGTTACGTTCGCCCAGTTGCTGTGCCAGGGAGCCACTAAACATTTGCACTTTATTTTTACCGGCATTTTTAGCGCTATACAGTGCAGAGTCGGCGCACGTCAGCAAGGTATCAATGTCTTGGGCATGGTCCGGGTAGATGCTGACGCCAACGCTACAAGTCATGTTAAACACATAGTCGCCAATGGCAATCGGTTGCGAAATGGCTTCCATCACGCGTGACAGCAAGGGTTGGGCATCTTCTGCCGAGCGCATGCCGGGGTAGAGCATGACAAACTCATCGCCGCCAAACCGCACAATGGCATCCGTCGGGCGTGTACTCTGAATCAGCCGTTGCGCGACGTTCTCCAGCAGCTTGTCACCGGCACGGTGGCCCAGCGTGTCGTTAATGAGTTTGAAATGGTCGAGGTCAATAAAGGCAATCGCTATTTTGTAGTGAAACTTGTCGGCTTCCGCAATCAGGCTGGCCAGTTTGCCACTGAAGGCATGGCGGTTTAACAACCCGGTCAGGTTGTCTGTCACCGCCAGTTGGCGGATTTGCAACTCATAGTTTTTACGGTCGGTGATGTCTTCGACCGTGCCCTCGTAGTAAAGAATACTGCCTTGTGCATCATAGACGGCATGCGCGTTTTCCGAGATCCAGATGGTTTCGCCATTCAGCCGGTAGACTTGCGACTCAAAATTCTGCACACGCCCCTGCAGGCGGATGGCTTCGGTAAAGTCGTGACGGCGGCTGTCTTCTACATACAGTTGCGTGCTGATATTGTTGAGGTCGCTGATCAGCTCCGCCGGCGAGGCATAGCCATAGAGCTTGGCCAGCGCCAGGTTGGCATTCAGGTAGGTGCCAGATTCTGTGGTTTGGAACATGCCTAGCGTCGAGTTCTCAAACATGGAGCGGTATTTTTGCTCGGTGCTGTAGAGCGCCTGCTCAATGCGTTTGCGTTCAGTGATGTCTTGAATAATGCCTTCAAGGGCGACGGGTTTGCCCTCGGGATCAAAGACGCCACTGCCGCGTTCGGCCACCCAGCTGATTTCGCCATCGGCACGCACAATGCGGTATTCAAGTGCAAACCGTTGTTTGCGACTGACCGCTTCATGAATGATTTTGCGCGCCTGTGCACGGTCTTCAGTGTGCGTGATCCGTTCGTAGGACTTGACCTTGTTCAGGATCAAGTCTTGCGGAGCATAGCCGGTCAGCGACTCACAGCCTTTGCTGACATAAATCATGGTCCACTGATCATCATACAGGCAGCGGTATATCATGCCATCCAGATTATCCAGTAGCGTATCCAACAGCCGTTGTTGCTGTGAGGTCATTAAGGCATCGACGATTTGTGTTTGCATCATGTCCCAGTTGATCTGGCCACGCATTACAGCATCGCCTGTTCAGTTTGCCTTTGCTGGCCGATAGTGACTTTTTCCCACAGGCTTTGGGCATTCATCAGGGTCAGCATGCTTTGCTGGGCGAGATTGGCAATGGCAATGCCGGGGTTGTTGCTAATCCCCTTGAAAAAAGTATTCATGGGCTGAATCTGGTTGGGGGCAAGGTAAGGAATCTCGCCCAGCGCCGAGACAAAGACCCCGAATTTGAGGGCGGCTGCCTTGTCTTCAATCACCACAATCTGCCGGTAATCGGTAAAGTAGTGCGCGTGACCCAGCATGCGCGCCAGGTCAATAATAGGGATGACCTGATCGCCATAGGGGTGCATGCCCGCAATAAAAGGCGCCGACTCTGGCAGCGTGCGTAACTGCACTTCGTCAATCGCTTCGCGGACAAAGCGGGCCTCTATCCCTAGCCAGCTGTTGCCGACATAAAAGGTTGCGTACTCCTGGCTGTCTTCAGCATTTTGCAGGAACAGGTTGGGGTTAAATTTGTTGTGGATGACCTGCGACTCTGCCGTGATGCGCTGGTTGATTTCGTTGACATTGCCAAGCGGGGTAAAAATCAAGGCAAAGACTTTATTCCGGTAGTTGTCTTCTGCCCCCTTGAATTCACGATAACCATACGCCGCGTGCACCCCTACCGCATAGTAGGTGTGATGGTAAATGGCAATATCAAACAGTCGCTGGCCTTCATTGAGATTGCTGATTTCCGGCATCAACGCAAAGTCATCGCCGGTGGCAAAGTCTGCATGCGTGCTGGAGATCACCTTGAGCTGTTCGTTGACAAACAGCGTAAAGCTGCCGCTGACCGGGGTATCGGTTTTGTCGCGTGGAATCACATCACGGAGCATGGCCTGGAATTGCGGCTTGCTGTCAAACACAATGCCTATGCCACCGACAATACTGTTGCCATCCAAATGCCGGATCGGCGCTGCGTAAATATAGGTTGCCTGATGGTTGTACAAGGGCGTCGGTTCAAACTGCGACACCACATAGTCCTGACTGGAAGTACAGCTGCGTGTGCGGCCTACCCATTCTTCGGTGAGCTGACTGTCGATCAACTCATTGTAACGTGGGTTGGACACTGCAATCACCGTGCCTTGCCGGTCAAAGACGATCAGGTTGTCATAAACAGTATACAAGCCATTGATGTAGCGCAGAATTGAGCTGATCTGGCTTTTATCCTGCGCAGAGAGCTGGGCGTTACCCAGGCATTCTCTGAAGATGTGTGTGAGTGCCCACCAACGGACGTCATTCGCTCGCTCGTACAGGTTGCGGTCCATGATCTCTACCGCCAGCTGCGCATAAAAACTGGAGTTTTCGAGCATCACCGAGACCACGGTCTGATACAGCTCAGAGACCATGCCCTCAATAATTTGCTGGGTTTTATGTCCGGTATTGCTGATCTCCGAGAGCAGGCTTTTGGAGAAGTTCTTTTGCTGGGTGTTGACGTAGTTGCTCTGCCAGATATTGCCGTTCCACACCGACTGGTTCAGCTTGCTCTGAATGTTGGCCGCCTGTTTTGGAATATTCAGCAGGCTTTCAGAAAAAATCAGCGGGCTGCGCATCACCTTGCGCAAGATTTCCGCATCAATATTGCTGATCATGCCCTGCATGCTCTGGTTGAATGCATACTCAAGCGGAATCATGGCTTGTCCCAGCCAGCCTGGCCCTGAGTAGCCTTGATAATTCTCGGCCTGCTTGGTGACACACAGGTATTCACGGCCCGCAAATCGCGCCACAAACCAGTCCTTGTCCGTGTCTGCACAGAGGGTGATGCCAATGGGGATTTGGTGTGGATCGCTAGAGGCAATCACGTGACGATGCTCATCCAGCAGGATGCCTATGGTCCAGTCCGAGCCAGAAATCAGGTTTTGAAAAATGGTTTGCAGTTCGTTCACAAACTTGAAGCACAAGCACAGGACGCCTAAAGACCGCAGGCCATCACTGCTGCGCACTTCATGCGCATACATCAGGGATTGGTAAGGTTTGCCGTTGATTTCCGTTTCATAAAAATACTCGACATACGGCGCGCTGGATTGTGCTGCCAGCTTGAAAATTGCGTGTTGGTCTACCAGCGTCTGCTGGGAGGCATCCAGCTGATGCAGCAAGTTGCCCGCCATATCAAAAAGGGCAATATTTTCGTAGACGGTATATTTCTTTTGATATTCCTGAAAACGCTGCGTGATACGCGATTGCTCATGCGCCGTGACTGCGCCTGCCGCATGTTTTTCAAGGTAACCCCTGACATCATCGTCGGTGGCAAAAAAGCCGATATCCGCCGTGCGTTCAAACAGGTTGCGGATCAGCAGGTTAATGACCTCAAATGCCTTGGATGTCAGCTGTGCCGCCGTTTTGTGCAAGGTTTCTTCTGACAGGTGGCGTAACACGGCATTCGAGATTTTGTTGAATGCCGTGCGTGTTTCTTCCATTTCGGAGCCTGTGCCGGACAGTTGCGCCATCAGCGCAAGACTGTCCCAGGCATTTTGTAGCTGGTAGATGTGTGAACGGAAATCGTTGACCTTTTTAAAATGGCTGGCGAGCTCTTCAGTCAAAGGTTGTGGGTGCATATATTTCTAGTGTTCTTCCATGATTGCAATTAATTCCGCCTATTTATAGCAAGAATGGTTCCCATTTAGCGGGGTCGAATTGCAAAACAATGGCAAGAAAAATGCTTTTATTTAAATATTAAAACCTGAGGGACATGATTTCGCTGGTGATTGGTCAAATAAACGCTACCTGCTTTGCGCGCATGCCTTGTGTTGGTGCGCAGTTGGCTAAAATGGTGCACGCGTGTCTGGTGTTTTTCATGTCAAAATAGGCCTTCCTTTTTCCTGAGTTCGCCAGCGCATGATTAATACCATGATAGAAATCCACAGTGTGTCGGAAGCGATCCGTGATGCGGTGGCGCCCGTGTTTTTGCTCACTGGCATCGGGTCGATTCTCGGCGTGTTAATTGGCCGCCTGGGCCGCTCGATTGACCGTGCCAGGTTTTTAACCGATACGCCGGAGGAGAAGCGTGAGCGGTTCAAGGATGAGCTCAAGATTATTGTCAGGCGCACCAAATGGCTGCGCCGGGCGATTGGCCTGGCCACGTTTGCCGCCTTGTGTATTTGTGTCTCCATCGCCAGCATGTTTATTTCGGTGGAAACCGGCTTGCGCTTGCCGCACCTGGTGATGGTGTCGTTTATTATCTCGATGGCGTCACTGATATTGGGACTGCTCTGTTTCTTGCGCGAGATTGTGCTTGCCTCACGCGAAGTGATCGTGCCGTATCAGCAATTGGAAAAACCGGCGCGTAAACAGGCGGGCAAGTCCTAGCGGTAAAGTGCGCGGATCACGTCGGTTTGTGTCAGCAGGCCGACCAGTTTGTTGGAGGCATCCACCACGGGCAGCAATTGCAAGTGATGGCTGGTCATGAGCGGAATGGTATGCATGAGATGCATCTGGGCCTGGATGGTGATGGCTGGCGTGGTCATGATTTGGCCGACAACTTCCGCTTTGTCGCTATGCGTGGTGGGTGACCAGCGGATCAGTCGCTGCAGGGCAGGCCCCACTTCGCGATAACTGCTCGCCTGGGCATGCCGCACAAAGTCTGACAGGCTCAATATCCCTATCACCAGCTTTGCCTTGTTGACTACAGGCACCGCAGGCTCGGTCTGCGCCAGCATGGTGTGCCAGGCGGCTTCCAGAGGGTCGCCATATTCAAAGGTGGTCTCCACTGGCCGCATGATCTGTTCGCAGGTAATCGCCTCCAGTTTACGGTGGTAGGCAATCAATTCGGTTTGCTCAAGCAGGTGTTGTAATTGCGAAGGGTGAATGTCCAGCACTTCGTGAGACTGCCCCAGTGCCTGCTGCAAATCTTCAGGCGTGAATCCAAACTGATAGCGCATATGCGTGGGCGTCGCTGCGGCATGGTCATGATCCGCCACCGGGTATCGATAGCCGGTCAGACGATGGTAAATCCAGGCTGTGAGTACCAGTAACAGGCTGTTTGCCAGCACCGGCCACCAGATAAAGCCAAAGCCGAGTTGCCAGATTGGTTCGCCGCCCAACACGGCAGTCAGGGCCACCGCGCCGCTAGGCGGATGCAGGCAACGAAAGGCAAACATCAACGCAATGGCCGACAGCATGGCAAGCGCTGCGGCGGTGACCGGAAAATCTGGCAACCATTGCGCAAACAATACCCCGCTTAAGGCGGCAAGCGTATTGCCTGCCAGCAAGGCCCACGGTTGTGCCAGCGGGCTGGATGGCAAACAAAACAAAATGACAGCGGAGGCCCCCATGGGCGCAATCAGGAAAACAGCAGTATGCCAGTCTGCAGCTGGCGCTTCTGCGATGACCAGGCCGGCCATCCCGCCAGTGAGCAAAATCCCCAGGCCCGCGCCCAGCGCCGCCCGTGCGTAATCGCGCATCGACCCGGTCATGCGCCGCGGCCAATAAGGCTTTAAAAAACGGGCGAGGTTTGCCATTCCAATTCAAAAAAGCAAAGACCGCAGTGTAACACGGACCCTTTTTAGGGGTGATGTTGGTGTGACGATGAGCGGGAATTTCTCCCGATACAATTCGGTTACAAAAATTCGGAAACTTAGGCCCTGTTTTAAAGCTCATAAGCGCTGAATGGTCCTGCAAGAAAGGACACAACTTGATTGATGCAGAAGAAAGGAAACTGTGATGCAAGCGTTCTTACAATCAAAATTGACGCATTGGGTGTCTGTGCCTTTGGCCGTGGCAGCACTGTTTGGTGCTGGCTACTGGATGAAAGGCTACACGCTGGTGAATCATGCGCAGGCGACTGCGCCGGTGTCGGCCAAAACCATGACCGCGCCAAGTGCTTATATCACGCTGCCTAACTTTGCCAGTATCGCGTCTACCCAGGGCGCTGCAGTGGTGAATATCAGCGTCAGTGGCACCGTGAAAACCGCCGGGATTCCGGGCATGGATCCTAGCGACCCCATGTTTGAGTTATTCCGCCGGTTTCAGCCCAATATGCCACAAACCGAAACGCCGATGAATGGCCTGGGTTCAGGCTTTATCGTCAAGTCTGATGGCGTGATCCTGACCAATGCCCACGTGGTGGATAAAGCCGATGTGGTGACCGTCAAACTGTCTGACAAGCGTGAGTTCCAAGCCAAGGTGGTCGGCGTGGACAAGCTGACCGATGTGGCGGTGCTGAAAATTGATGCCAAAGATTTGCCGACTGTCCGTATTGGCAGTACCAAAAGCAGCAATGTGGGGGACTGGGTCGTGGCAATAGGCTCGCCCTTCGGCTTTGACAACACGGTGACGGCAGGCATTATCTCGGCCAAATCCCGCGCCTTGCCAGACGAGGGCTATGTGCCTTTCCTGCAGACTGACGTGGCTATTAACCCCGGTAACTCTGGCGGGCCGCTCTTCAACCTGAATGGTGAGGTCATTGGCATTAACTCGCAAATTTACAGCCGTAGCGGTGGCTATCAGGGCCTGTCATTTGCGATCCCGATTGATGTGGCCATGGGCATTGAGCAGCAGTTGCTCGAAAAAGGTAAAGTCAGCCGTGGCCGTCTGGGCATTGGTGTGCAAGCCATTAACCAGGATTTAGCTTCTTCATTTGGCTTGCAGGCCCCCAATGGTGCCCTGGTCAGCAATGTCGAGAAAAATGGCCCTGCGGATAAAGCCGGCCTAGAACCTGGCGATGTGATCTTGAAGTTTAATGGTCAGAGCATAGACCGCTCCAGCGACTTGCCGCCCATGGTGGGCAGTATCAAGCCGGGCAGTACGGTCAGCGTTGAAGTCTGGCGCAACAAACAGCTCAAAAAACTGACTGTGCGTATTGATGAAATGCAAACCGCGCAGGTAGACCCTGCTGCCAGCATGGATAGCAAGCAAGCCAGATTAGGGGTGAGTGTGCGCCCGCTCACTTCGCAAGAGCTGGCACAGACGCAACTGAAGCAGGGCTTGCTGGTGGAAGAGGTGGGTAAGGGTCCTGCCGCCAATGCCGGCATCCAGCCAGGTGACGTCATTCTAGCCGTTAATGGCGATCAGGTGAAAAGCGTCAGCCAGTTGCAGGACAAGTTAACGCAAAACAGCAAGAATGTGGCCCTATTGGTCATGCGTGGGGACAGCAAACTCTATGTTCCCGTTAAAATAGGTTGATTCACGTGTTGCTTCCTTAGCCATTTGCCCCGCAGTTGCGGGGCTTTTTTATTCAGGCAGCGGTGTAGACGCCAAAGCGTTTAACAATTCTGCCAGACTGACCTTTTTGCCCGGTAAAATAACAATATGCAAACATTTCAAATCACCCCCATCGAAGACCAGACCCTGCAAGCCGCGCTGGCCCAGCAGATCAACCAAAAAACCAAACCCTTAGGCGCCCTTGGGCGGCTGGAAGCCCTGGCTATGCAACTGGGGCTGATCCAGCAAACCGTACATCCGGTGTTGCAACAGCCCACCATGCTGGTGTTTGCAGGTGATCATGGCATCGTCGCCGAAGGCGTCAGCCCTTATCCGCAAGCGGTGACGGCGCAAATGGTATTCAACTTTTTAAATGGCGGTGCCGCCATTAATGTGTTTGCGCGCCAGCATGGGTTTGAGCTGCATGTGGTGGATAGCGGCGTCAATGCCGTATTCGCCCCGCACCCCAAGTTGATTGATGCCAAGGTGGGCATGGGCACCGCCAGTTTTCTGCATCAGCCGGCGATGACGGCCGAGCAATGCGCACAGGCGATTTACCGCGGCTCGCAAATTGCCAGGGATGCCATTACCCAGGGCTGTAATGTGTTGGCACTGGGCGAGATGGGCATCGGCAATACCTCCAGCGCCAGTTGCCTCATGAGTGTGCTGTGTGGCTTACCCATGCATCAATGTGTGGGGCGTGGCACCGGTGTCAGCGACAAGGGGTTGCAGCACAAACTGGCGGTGCTCACTTCCGCCTTGCAAGCGCATCATGTGCCTGCCAGCGATCCTCTGCATGCATTGGCCGTTTTTGGCGGCTTTGAAGTCGCCATGATGGTTGGGGCATTGCTTGCCGCTGCCGAAGCCCGTGTCACCTTGCTCATTGATGGTTTTATTGCCACCTCGGCCTTGCTGGTGGCCGCCAAGCTGTATCCGCAGGTGGTCGACTATTGCGTTTTTGCACATTGCTCTGACGAAAGTGGCCATGGCATCATGCTGGCACACCTCAAGGCGCAGCCCTTGCTGCATTTGTCTTTGCGTCTGGGCGAAGGCACCGGCGCCGTACTGGCTTATCCCTTGCTGCAGTCTGCGGTTGCCTTTCTCACCGAAATGGCCAGCTTTGAGAGTGCTGGCGTCAGCGAGCAAGTGCAGTGAAATCGCAATGGCGTTCCTTTTTGCTGGCCGTGGGGTTTTTTACGCGTATCCCGGTGCCAGCACTGCCTGACTTTAAAGAAAGTGATCTGAATCAGGCGGCCCGCTATTTCCCGTTGGTCGGCCTGTTGGTGGGCTTATTGGCCGCCATGGTCTGGTGGCTGGCGCATGGGCTATTCAACCCGGCATTGGCCGTGTTGTGCAGCATGGCTGCCACCATCCTTGCCACAGGCGCCTTTCATGAAGATGGCCTGGCCGACAGTGCGGACGGCTTGGGCGGAGGCATGACGCGCGAGCGCAAGCTGGAGATCATGCATGACTCTCGCCTTGGCAGCTACGGCGCCATTGCGCTGGTGGGCATCTTGCTGTTCAAGTTTGAGGCTTTGTCTGCGCTTGCGCCCGCTATCTTGCCGTTTGCCCTGATTGCCAGCCATGCCCTGAGCCGACTGGCGGCGGTGTATGTGATGGCGACGGCCAACTATGTGCGCACTGCGGGCAAGGCCAAACCGCTAGCCACTACGCTGACCCGGCAGGACGTGTTGTGCGCCAGCGTCTTCGGCATGCTCTGCTGGCTGGGCTTCGCCCTGATGCTGGGCATCAATCAGTCATTGATGGCTGCCGGATATTTTTTACTGATCACCAGCTTGCCTGTGCTCGTGGTCTGGCAGATGTGGCGGCAAACGATGTTACGACAGATTCAAGGGTATACCGGCGATACGCTGGGTGCGACACAGCAACTGACTGAAGTCGCTTTTTATTTGGGCCTGCTGGCCTGGGAGCGCTTGGCATGAAATTGACGTTGGTGAGACACACCAGTTTACAAATCGCTGAAGGCATCTGTTACGGACAAAGCGATGTCGATGTCTCGGCCAACTTTCATCACGAGTTGGCCAGCGTGCAGCAAAAGCTGCAAGCCGATGCTTTCCACGCCCTCTATACCAGCCCTTTGCAGCGCTGCCACAAACTCGCACTGGGTCTGGCCCACGGCCTGGGGCATGCCGGAGACATTCAGGCCGATGTGCGCCTCAAGGAGCTGCACTTTGGCGAATGGGAGATGCAGGCCTGGAACGATATTCCGCGTGAGCGATTTGATGTCTGGGCCAAAAACTATGCCGAACTTTCGCCGCCACAAGGCGAAACCTTTGCCCAGTTACAGGCGCGCGGTGTGGACTTTTTGCAAGAGATACAAGCCCGCCATGCCGGTGAACATGTGCTGGTAGTCACCCATGGCGGCATGATACGCGCGCTGATTGCCCATGTGCTGAATATGCAACTCAAAGGCTTGTTCCGGTTGCATATCGATTACGCCAGTTTGACCCGCATGGAATTTTTCGGGGAAATTCCCAAAATTACGTTTGTGAATCGTTAGTATCAGGCTTGTATCACTTGCATGCACGCTCTCCATGTGGGTCACCACGCATGCGTTTCTAAAAACCAGTCTGTTCTGACATTGGCAGGAGGGGAATCCCGCTTCGTCGCTGTCTGACCAAGCGTGGGCTAGCTTACAGTCGGGGCTTAAAAAGGCTGCGACACTCTAAGGCCCTAAACGCAAACACTTGGTACAAGTGGAATGGAGAACAATGAATACAGTCAAAGCAAGTGACATCAAGCCGGATATGTCGGTGGTCTGTTCGCAAAACAATGAGTTTGCCAAGGTCGACCATATGGAAGGTGAGCAAACGATTAAATTAATGAAGGATAAAAGCGGCCAGCACCACTTTATCCCGCTGAGCTGGGTCGTTTCAACAGAAAACAATCAGATTCAGGTAGATCGCTCTGGCGAGCAAGCCATGAAGGATTGGAAAAGCTCGGCATCGGCCAACTAAAGTAGTGTAGCGCATCGTCTTGCATCTCTTGTTGGCATCCGCCGCGGGGGATGTTTTTTTGTGTGAGTGCCGACAGTGTCCGAGGACGCTCCGGCATGCGTAGCCGCTTATTTTTTGTCTTTGCCAATCTGGTTGCCAATGATGCCGCCAACGGCTGCCCCACCCACCGTACCCAGTGCACCTCCCCCCGTCAGCACTGCACCTGCCACACCGCCCACGCCAGCGCCAATCGCTGTACTTTTATCTCGTGTGGTCATGCCACCGCATCCTGTCAGCAATATAAACAGTATGGCAGCCAGCAGGTTGTTGCTTTTGTGATTCATCGTATTCATGTTGAGACCTCTTGAGTCAGGGTTGAGTAAGCGTACATAAAGAGCTTATCTCCGCATCAACACCCAGTCTGTGCGCTAGTTGTAGATGCAGTGGCTGACTATGATTCCGGTGGCTGCCCGCTAAGCGCGCTAACGCACAGACCCCGGGTGCATTCATTCCAATAATGGCAGCAATCAACACGCAGCTTGTGTTTTCAGCATGGCCGGGCAGGCGTGATGCAATCGTCACCTGGCTGCGATTAACAAATTGAGGAGCAGGGAATGAATCGTTTAGCAATCAGGCATATTTTTATCGCCGGGCTGTGTGGTCTGGCCGTGACCGCCTGCAATGACCCCAAGAACGCACAGGATGTGGGTAAGGAGATAGACCAGGCCGTCGAAAGTGCCGAGCAGCGTCTGGGCCAGGCCCAAGACCCACTGGAAAACAAGACGGATGCCGCAAAGGAAGCGCTCTCTGATACGGCTATTACCACTAAGGTTAAAGCTGCGTTTCTGGCCGAGTCCAGTCTTGCCAGCATGGATATTGCGGTCAGCACCCTCAACGGGGTCGTCACTCTGAATGGGGTGGTCACTTCGCTGGCCAGCCGCGATAAGGCCGTGGAGATTGTGCAAGCGATGCCCGAGGTGAGCAAAGTCGATAATCAATTGAAGATACAGTAGTTTTTTAACAGAGACAAAACTCAGGCGCGGAGATGCGCCGGGTTCATATTGAAGATCACTCGAAACCATACAGCGGCAGAGTGCACGCTCACGCATGACCAGATTGATGCCTTGCGTTACAACATCACGCACCAATAAGCGCACTTGCTGACGCTGCCTACGGAGAAGACCATGACCATGATACAGATTTTGATCCTTGTTTTTATATTGATGCTGATTGGTGCTTTGCCGCGCTGGCCGCATAGCCAGAACTGGGGCTATCTGCCCAGCGGCGGGCTGGGGGTGATATTGCTGGTGTTGCTCATCTTGCTGTTGACCGGACGGATTTAATTGACTGACAACATGTCGCTTGGCCAGGCTTGCGCACTGGTTCATGCAACCCATTTTTACTTACTTAAGGCATCGTATGCATCCTGCTGTCATGAATGTTCCGCTTAAAACAATCACTCTAGCCACCTTGCTATCCCTGAACATCGGCATGGTACATGCCGGACAGATGTATCAGGGCGACTGGTATGTGTTACCGGGTGCCAGCAGCCTGCGCACCGATGACCAGCTGGATGCCAAACAGCATGGCGGCGGCTTTTTTATCAAGCTGGGCAAGGAGCTCTCGCCTGACTGGGATGTGCAAGGCGGTTTTACTTACAATCGCGTGGCTGAAGATACCGGCATCGCCGGCGTCGGCGGGCATTACAAACAAATCACCCTGGGTGCTGACGTGTTATATCTGTTCAGCCGTCAGGCGCTACGGCCATTTTTACTGATAGGCGGCGGCGTCGCACGTAATAATGTGGATTACAGCAATCTGCCTGGCTTGCATCATGAAATGCGCACCTCCTGGATGGGCAATGCCGGTCTGGGCGCGCAATGGATCATCAGCGATCGCTTTGGCGTACAGGTGGATTGGCGACGTCAATGGTCAAAGTCTGATGCCCATGCACCGGGTACCAGCGTGGATACCTCAGGCACCATTGCTAACGATCTGTTCAATATCGGCGGTATGTGGCGTTTTGGCGCACCGCCGCCGGCCATCCTAGCTGCAAACGACATGCCGCCACCCAATGCCCCGGTCACACGCCCCATGCCACCAGCCACACAAACTGAGCCCAGAACAACGGCGACTCTCCCGGTCGCCGCGCCGCCTCCTGATTGCAAAGCCCAGTTTGAAACAATTACGCTGTCGGCAGAAAAGCTGTTTGATTTTGATAAAGCCCAGATGCGTGAAGGCGCAAAACCATTGCTGGATGACGTGGTGAGCAAGTTAAACGCGCATCCTGAATTTGAGCTGGTGATGGTGACCGGCTACAGCGATCGCATCGGCAAGCAACAATACAATCAGCGGCTTTCTGAACAAAGAGCCAATCAGGTCAAAGACTATCTGGTGCAGGCAGGCGTAGCGTCCGGCCGACTGAAAAGTGTAGGCAAAGGCGAGGCCGATCCCAAAGTCAGCTGTCAGGGCATACATGGAGAGCCACTGATTCTATGTTTGCAACCCAATCGGCGCGTGGTCATCGAAGATCAGGCACAGCACCAGTTGCCTGACCGGCCCGGGTGCTCTTAACGCCAAGGCCTCCATGGGGCAGGGCGGGCCGCCGACGCCTACTCTTGGGTGCCCTGTTAACCTGAGCGGCAGCAGCGTCACGTTGCCAGCATCGCCACCTGAATGTGTCAGGTGCGATTCCCAAGGTCGGTTTTGTAAACCCGTTAAGACGCTAGGCGGTGCTTAATAGCTCAAATACCTTGTCGCCCTCGCAATGCGCCACGTTAAAGCGCAACCACGATGAAGGCTCCTGATACGGTCTGAACAAGTTGCCAGGGGCCAGCATGACGTTCTGTCTGGTCGCCAGACTGGCGATTTCGGCCGCCTGTCTGCCATGGCCCAGGCTGGCCCAGACGAACATGCCTCCGGCCGGTTCGGTGTAAAGCGTCAGCCCGCATTGCTCTAGTGCCTGAATGACTTGCCCTCTTTTGACTGCCAGGCGGTTGCGTACTTTCTCCATATGCTTGCGATACCTGCCCTCCACCAGGATTTGGTACATCACGCGCTGGTTGATTTCAGAGCTGGTCAGCCCTGTCAGGAGCTTGAGGTCTAGCAGCCTGCGCGCCAATTCTGCCTGGCAGGCGATAAAGCCCACACGCAGGCTGGCAGAAATTGTTTTGGAGTAACTACTGACATAGATGACGCGGTTGAGTTGGTCCAGGGCGGCGAGCCTGACCGCCGTCTGTGGGTGAAAGTCACCATAAATATCGTCTTCCACCAGATAAAAACCATATTTTTCTGCCAGCTGTAACAACTGGTGTGCCACCGCCAGGCTGGTGCTGGTGCCGGTCGGGTTATGCAGCACGGTGTTGGTGAAAAACAGCTTGGGCTTGTGTATGTGCAACAGCTGCTCCAGCTGTGCGATATCGGGACCATGGAGTCCGCGCGGCACGCCAACAATCTGGGCGCCCATGGATTTGAGCAGGCCAAATAAGGTGTAATAGCCGGGATCATCCACCAGCACCACATCGCCCGCTTTGATCATGAGTCTGGCGATCAGGTCTAGCCCATGCGAAGCGCCGTTGGTGATGAGCAGTTGCGAGGCCTCAGCGTGGATACCGATCTCGCCCAGGATTTTTTGGGCGAGCAACTGCCTGAGCGGTAAATAGCCGCTGACGTCGCCATAACTGGTTAAAAAGCCGCCAGACTTTCTGGATAATTCATTCAGACTTTTTTGAATGACTTTTTGATCCAGCCAATCCTTGGGTAGCCAGCCGCAGCCCGGCCGGATCGCCTCTGGCACATCCCTGAAAGTATTATGCAACAGCCACAATACATCATCTGCCCGCTCCAGATAAGACGTATCTGTTACCGCCGTTTGCAAAGGGGTGACGGGAGCCACATAAAAGCCAGAACCGCGCCGCGACAGCAGGTAGCCCAGCGCGACCAGGCGATCATAAGCATCGACCACGGTAAAGCGGCTGACCCCATGTTGCGCGGCAAAATCACGGATAGACGGCAGGCGCGCACCGGTGCGTAGCACCCGCTGTGCGATCTGTTGCTGGATCCCGCTGACAATTTGCTCAACCAGTGGTATCGGTTCAAGCGGGTTAATGGTGATTAGCGGCTGTGTGACTGGCATGGTAGATGGGCCTGTACAGTTTTGTAGATTGATGTATAAAGTGTATATGTAGTGTACTGGTTTTGGCGATTACGATCACGCTATCTTTCATGAAGGAGCGTCATCATGTCTTTGGTTCTGAGCAGTGTGCTGGTGCTGACACTACTGGCTGCATGTGTGATCCCTGCACATCCCTTTCACCAACAAGCGCTATCCCCCAGCCAGCCGCCGGTATGCCTGCAAAACCTGACTCGTCCTTTGGGATGCGACCCTGGTAACCAAACGCGACAGGCGGCTGTGATGGTCAGGGGGCAGGTGTTGTGGCTGTCGCCTGTCACCAATCAGGCGCAGGATGAGTCCAATGTATCTCCCTAAACATTTTTCTGCATCGAGTGACGAAGCCCTGCTGTCATTGATCCATCGCTATCCTTTTGCGACATTGATTGCCTCGTTGCCGACCGGACTGGAGGTGAACCACCTGCCGCTGTCTTTGCAGGCCGGTCGCTTATGCGGGCATTTGGCGCGTGCCAATCCGCTTTGGCAACACTGGCAACAGAATGCGTCAGCGCAAGCCGTGATGGCGGTTTTTCATGGTCCGCATGCGTATGTTTCGCCCTCCTGGTACCCCAGCAAAACGCAGCGTGGAAAAGGGGTGCCTACCTGGAATTACGTGGTGGTCCACGTGCAAGGTCAATTACGGTTGATTGAAGAGGCGGATTGGTTGCGCGAGCATTTGCGGGCGCTGACTGCGCAGCATGAGGCCGAGTTTGAACAGCCGTGGCAGCTTGAAGATGCACCGGCTGACGATATTGAGCGGATGATGCAGGCGACCGTGGGCATCTCGATAGAAATCACGCAACTGACTGGCAAATGGAAGGTGAGTCAGAATCAACCGCTGGAGAATCGGCAGGGTGTATGGCAGGGCTTGCAGGCAAGTGAGGCGCCGCATGCCAGGGACCTGGCTGCCATTGTGCAGGCGGTGAATGGGTTAAACGGTAAGTGATCCCAGCGCCTGCGCCAACCGCGGCCAGTCGGCCTCAGCGGGCAATCCAAACCGCAGCGCTTGTGGCGCGGCAAAATAACGCGTCCACACACCATGTTGGGCCAAAGACTGGTGAAACTGGTGCGCGCCAGGATGTTGTACATATTGAAATAAATCCGTGCCGCCGTAAGCGGGCAGTCCATATTGCGTCAGCAGTTGCGCTAAGTTCGCCGATTGCACAGGCAACTGTGCACGCATCTGTTGCTGCCATGACCGATCCGCCAGGGCCAACTCGGCCAGGTATTGGCTGGGGCCGGCAAGGGTCCAGGGGCCAAGCAGAGCGGCCACTTGCGCCAGGGCCGTAGGCTCCCCCAGTAAAAAGCCGACCCTGAGCCCGGCCAGTCCAAAAAACTTGCCTAGTGAACGCAACACCCATAACCCTGCCTGACCGCTCTGGCTGGCGAGGCTGTGTTGTGGCGTGCTGTCCATAAACGCTTCATCCACCACCAGCCAGCCGCCCCGCCGCGCTAATGCGGCATGCCAGGCAAGCAGCGTCTCAGCGGCGTACTTCTGGCCGGTCGGGTTGTTGGGGTTGCAGACCAGTAACACCTCGCATTGTTGCAACAGGACGTCGTCTGGGGACTGTTCAAAAAAGTGCAGTTGGTGGCCGGCTTGTTGCCAGGCATGTGCGTGTTCCTGATACATGGTGCGCGGCATGGCGACCTGGCATGGCGCGCGCAAACGCGGCAACACTTGCAGGGCCGCTTGTGAGCCCGCACAGGCGAGCACATGCGGTGCGCCGTAATAGGCTTTTGCTATGGCGTGCAAACTGTCCGCCGCAGCAGGCAGCCGATGAAACAAGGCGGCGGGCAGTGCGGGGATCGGGTAATGTTGCGGGTTGATGCCGGTCGAGAGATCCAGCCAGTCGGCCAGTGGTCTGCCGTATTGCTGTGCCGCTTGCTGCAAATTGCCGCCGTGCTCAAGCATAGGCTAACCCTCCAATCAATAGCGCCACCATCAGCCAGCTCAGCATGCCATTGCGCACCAGTTGCAATGCGCGTGGGATATCCTCTGCAGTAGGGGGCGTGTGGGTGCCCAGACGCGGGCGCTCATGCCATTCGCCATGATAGCGGGCGCGCCCGCCGAGCTGTACATTGAGTGCGCCTGCCCCAGCGGACATGACCGGGCCTGCGTTCGGGCTATCCCATAACGATGCCTGTGATCGCCAGGATTGCCAGGCAAGGCGGGTGTGTCCGAGCAGTGCATAGGTGATGGCTGTGAGGCGGGCCGGAATGTAATTCAATACATCATCCAGCCGTGCGGCGGCCCAGCCAAAATAAAAATAACGTGGCGTTTTATAGCCCCACATGGCGTCCAGCGTATTCACAAGGCGGTAAGCCAGCGCGCCGGGGCCGCCCGCGACAAAAAACCAGAACAGGGCGCCGAATACACTATCGTTGCCATTTTCTAACACGGATTCTATGGTTGCGCTGACCGGCTCTATCGCCTCCACATCGCGGCTGACCATATAGGAGGTGGCAAGCTGTGCCTGCTTAAATTGCCCGGCCAGCAAGGCCTGATAAACAGCCAGCCCATGCTGGCGCAAGCTGCGCTGACCAATGGCAAAATACAGGCAATACACATGCAATGCGAGCGCGAGCCAGACGGAGACTTGCATCAGTAATACCACCGCAATCAGCACTGGTAACACCAGCAGGAGCACACCAACGATACCACTGATATATTGGCCGCGTAACGGTTGCCTAGATAAAGGATTCAACCGTTTTTCAAGCCTGGACGCTAACCAGCCAAAACCGACCAATGGGTGCCAGCGCCTGGGTTCGCCAAGCCAGAAATCGAGCAGCACCGCGCCACAGGCAATCCCGGCGAGTGTGAGATAATCAGGGGATGTATAAGCAGGCAGTGAAAACATTAATGGTTCAAGGCACCACGTCGGATGCCGGTAAAAGTACGCTGGTGGCCGGATTGTGCCGCGTATTGTACCGCAGCGGGGTGGCGGTGGCGCCATTCAAGCCGCAAAACATGGCGCTCAATGCGGCGGTGACTGAAGACGGCGGCGAGATTGGCCGTGCGCAAGCGGTGCAGGCCATGGCCTGCGGATTGCCGCCGCATACCGATATGAATCCGGTCTTGCTCAAGCCTAACTCGGATACCGGCTGCCAGGTGATCATTCATGGCCGGGTGGTGGGTAACCAGGAAGCGAGTACTTACCACGACTACAAAAAGACCGCCATGCAAGCCGTGCTGCAATCCTATGCGCGTTTGCAGCAGCAATATGCATGCATTGTGGTCGAAGGCGCGGGCAGCCCGGCTGAAATTAACCTGCGCGCCAACGATATTGCCAATATGGGCTTTGCTGAGGCGGTGGATTGCCCCGTCATTCTGGTGGCTGATATTGATAAGGGTGGCGTATTTGCCCACCTGGTTGGTACGCTGGCGTTGTTATCTGAAAGCGAACAGGCGAGGGTGATCGGCTTTGTGATTAACAAATTCCGCGGCGATCTTGCCTTGCTGCAACCAGGGCTGGATTGGCTGGAGGAACGCACAGGCAAGCCCGTGATTGGCGTATTGCCGTATCTGCATGACTTGCATCTGGAAGCAGAAGATGCGGTAGCCACCACAAGCGCACGCAAATCAGACATACAGTTGACCATCGTCGTGCCCATATTTCCGCATATCGCCAACCATACTGATTTTGATGCCTTGCGTTTGCACCCGCAGGTCGATCTCAGATTTGTGCGGTTGAGTGAAGAGATGCCGGCGGCTGATCTTATCATCCTGCCTGGTAGCAAAAATGTACGCGGTGACCTGGCGGCCTTGCGTGAACATGGCTGGGAGCCACGGATCGCGCGCCATTTGCGTTATGGTGGCAAAGTGCTGGGCATTTGCGGTGGCTTTCAGATGCTGGGCCAGCAATTGCATGATCCACTAGGGCTGGAGGGCGAGATAGGCAGTAGTGCCGGCTTGGGCTGGCTGGAAATGGAAACCACCCTTGAGGCGCACAAACAGCTCAAGCAGGTGTCAGGTCAGTTGGCGTTTGCCAATGCCCAATTGCAAGGCTATGAAATTCATATGGGCGTCAGTACCGGACGGGCATTAGCACGCCCGGTGCATCTGCTGAGTGGCCAGGCAGAGGGGGCGTTATCCGAAGATGGCCAGGTGGCAGGCAGTTATATCCATGGCCTGTTTGACCATCCGCAAGCTTGCGCTGCCTGGTTGCAATGGGCTGGTTTGTCTGAGCAAGTAGCTTACGATTACACGCAATTGCGTGAGCAGAGCCTGGAAAAATTGGCAGACAGTGTGCAGCAGCACTTCAACTGGTCCGCGCTGGCGGCTTATCTGCCGCAAGACTTTAAGCCAGATTAAGCAGCCACGACCTGGATGGTCTGTTCAAACGCCTGCACCACTTGCCCGGCGCGGATTTTGGCGGTTTTTCGGCGTTCAATTTCGCCATCAACCTTGATCAATCCTTCCGCCACCATAGACTTACCCTGACCGCCACTGTCGGCTACCCCTTCGAGTTTGAGCAAGTCACAGAGTGCGATGTATTCGCCTCTCAGTTCAAAAGTCGTCGTTTGCATGCTGCTTCCCTTCAATGCCTGAAAGCAGTCATTTTAAGGCTTGTTTTCCGTCTCTGGCGGTAAATTCACTTCCAGCGTCAGCGAAGCATTCAGGCTTTCCCACAGGTTTTCATTGAGCTGGTGATGCACCGTCACAAACAGGAAATTCAACCCGGCTTTTTGTGGTTTGAAGGTAAACTCACCTTGCTGATTGGCATGGAGGTTGGACGGTCTGACGTTTTCAACATCGTAAAGGTCTTCCATGCGGCGCTTGCTAAAGTGCTCGTTATCGGTAACCACGATAATGCGTGCATTAGGCACCGGCTTGCCATGTTCGAGGACTTGCAAGCTGAGTTCACCCCCTAATTGCACACCATTGGGCGAGGCCAAGGGGATAATTTCCAGGCCTTTGTTTAAAGGCACAGGTTTGTATTTCTGTTGTCCTTTGAAAATATAAGTGTCGGCATAACTGTAATAGTTCATGGTGGTCGGCTTGCCGCTAACCCGTTTCATATCTGCCGCAAAATACAGTTTTTTATCCGGCGTTTCTACTGCTTTATAAACAGGCCCTACACGCTGGCCGGTGCTGATACGGTAGCTGCCTTCTTCTTTTAATTCGGGCTCCAGATACACCGCCGCTTTGGTTTTGGCGATCGGTTTGATGGCAGTCACTTCGCCGGCAGGGGACGTGATGGTGAAGTTAGGCGAGTCCATGGCGAAGTCGGCCTGGAATGGAAACTCGGTAAACGCAGATTCAATGGTTAGCCGATGATGCGTCACATTGAACTGGTTAGGTTTTAAAAAGGGCACATGCGCCTCGGCAGCCAAAGCGGTGACTAAAGCGAGCAGGGCGAGGGACAATCTTTTCATACAGGTCTTTCTTGTTATTTAAGCGTTAATGGCAAGCCTGCGGCAATAAAACTCACGTGGTTTGCAACCGCTGCCACGTGCTGGTTGAGGCGACCTTGTTCATCCTGAAACTGGCGGTTGATTTCACCCAAGGGCACAATGCCCATGCCGACCTCGTTGCTCACTAAAAATACGTGTGCTTGCAATTGCGGCAAGGCCGCCAGTAGCGCCTGTTTTTCTGCCTGCCAGTCCAAGCGTTCCGGTTTTTCGCAGTCCGGGCAGATGCATTGCGCCAGCCACAAGGTTAAACAATCGACAATCAGGCAGGTGTCTGGTGCGTCGTTGTCTAGCAAGGTCTGCCCGAGGTTGAATGGCGCTTCGACCAATCCCCAGTAAGGCGGACGGCGGGTTTTGTGATGCTCCACGCGTTTGGCAAATTCGTCATCGTAGACTTGGGCCGTCGCGATATAGGTGACCGGGCATTCAAGTGCCGAGGCCAGCCGCTCGGCATGGGCGCTTTTGCCGCTGCGTGCCCCGCCTAAAATCAGGTGCGTAGTCATGCGTGACCCCCTTGTTGTTGCCAGCGTTGAATAATGGTTTGCAATTGCACCAGGCCTTCGCTAAACAGCGCGGGGCCTGGTTGCAAGATATCGACCGACTTGATTTCATAGAGATGCCCATGCTGGATGGCAGGAATCGCTTGCCAGCCTGGGCGGGCTTTGACTTTTTCCGGCTGGAATTTCTTGCCGCACCAGGAGCCGATGATGATATCCGGTTGTGCTGCAATCACTTGCGCTGCGGTGACCTGGCGGTCCCTGGCACTGTGAAACTGGCTCAATTCAGGGAAGCAATCTTGCCCGCCGGCAGCGGCGATCAATTCAGCCGCCCAGCGGATGCTGCACATCATGGGTTCATCCCACTCTTCAAAATAGACCTTGGGTTTGCGCGGCCAACTGGCTGTCTGCTGGCGTGCTGCCCCCAATTGTGCCTGGTAGCGTGCTACTAAATCTTCTGCTTTTTCGCTGGCCCCGACCAGATTACCGACGGTGAGTATCATCTGCAGTGTTTCATCCAGGCTGCGCTGGTTAAACACATGCACCTGGCAACCGGCTTTGATCAGTGAGGCCGCGATATCAGCCTGCAAGTTAGAGAAGCACAGCACCAGGTCAGGCTGCAGCGCCAGGATTTTTTCAATATTGGCGCTGGTAAAGGCACTGATCTTTGGCTTCTCTTTGCGGGCGATGGCCGGGCGCGTGGTAAAGCCGGAAATACCGACAATACGGTCCTGCTCACCCAGCAGGTACAGTACCTCCACCGTTTCGGTGGTCAGGCAGACGATGCGTTGTGGCCAGCGCTTCATGTTTGTGTGCTTTCGTGAGGTTGCCAGCCATTTTCCATCAGCATGTCAGCGAGCGGTTTTTCTGTCGTCCAGCCTTCTTCCACCAGCATGGGCGATTTGTAAAACGTATTCACATAGCCCAAGCATAAAATGGCGACTGGTTTGGCGCCCTCGGGCAGATTCAATAATTGCGCCAGTTGGTGCGGGTCAAACAGGCTGACCCAACCCAAGCCTATGCCTTCGGCACGCGCCGCCAGCCACAAGTTTTGAATCGCACAGCTGACCGAGGCCAGGTCCATTTCTGGCAATGTGCGGCGGCCAAAAATGTGTTTTTCACGCTGGTCGCACAAGGTGGCGACCAGCACCTCGCCACAGTCCAGAATGCCTTCCACTTTGAGGCGCATAAACTCGGCCATGCGCGCCGTGTCTTCAACTTCGCCGATGGCCTGGGCCGTGAGTTTGCGTTCTTCATCGACCAGCGTGTGGATGGCTTTTCGCAATGTGACATCGCTGATGCGGATAAACCGCCATGGCTGCATCAGGCCGACACTGGGCGCGTGATGGGCGGCTTGCAGTAATTTCTGCAATAACTCGGGGGCGATAGGCGTGGGCAAAAAATGCCGCATATCGCGTCGCTCGGTAATTACCTTGTATATCGCCGCTTTGTCGGCATCTGAATAGGCAAAGCTCATGGCATGAAAAATTGTGCGGCCAGTGCCGGGTTAGACGGAAAGTAAAAGTGCAAAAAGCTGGCAGTGATGGATTGATGGCGATAGACCGGCTCGCCAGCGCCATATTTACCTTTGCCTTGCGCAATGACCGGCAAGTCGGTGTCAAAGCGGGCATAGTGAAAAGTGTGCGCGCCTATCGTCGTCGCGTCATCGCCAGTTGCGCTGTTGTCAGCCGCTGAAAAGGTTGCATGCTGCGTGCCCAGGCCTTGCAATTTGGGCTGAAGCGCGGCGCTGCCGGGGAGCAGGCCGAAGGCGGGTTGTCCATTTAGTGTTTCACCGAGTGCCAGCATGCCGCCACATTCGGCCAATATGGGTTTGCCTGATTCGGCGGCTGCGCGTAAACCTTCACGCATGCTGTGGTTGTGTTGCAGTCGCTCCAGATGCAATTCCGGGTAGCCACCCGGCAGCCAGTAAGCATCCGCAGCCGGTAATTGCGTATCGTGCAAGGGTGAAAAAAATGCAATCTGTGCGCCTAGTGTCTGTAGCAGATCCAGATTGGCCTGATAGGTAAAACAGAAAGCAGCATCTTTAGCCACGGCAATGGTTTTGCCTTGCAATAATGGTGTTATCGCCTGCTGTTCGGGTGCGGCAAACTGCACGCTCGGCGGCAATGGCATGTCTTGCCCCAGCAGTTGCGCAGCGGCTTCTATGCGCTGGTCTATGTCCGTGATTTCCTGAGCAAGATGCAAGCCCAGATGGCGCTCTGGCAAGCTCAGTTGCGTGTCATATTTCATGGCACCCAGCCAGGGGATGTCCGTGGGGAGTGCTTCTTTAATCATATTGGCATGACCCTCGCTGCCGACCTGGTTGGCAATCACTCCGGCGCGCTGAAGGGCGGGCCGAAAGCCATACAAACCATAGGCGACCGCGGCACAGGTCTGTGCCATGGCTTTGGCATTAAGCACCAGTGCGACAGGGATGCCAAAGCGCTCGGCAATATCGGCGCATGAAGGCTTGCCATCATACAGCCCCATCACCCCTTCGAGCAGAATCACGTCATTGTTTTGGGCTGCCTTGTGCAGCAGCCGTTGTGCATCGGCTTCACCACACATGCCAAGGTCGAGGTTATACACTGGCTTGCCAGTCGCAACTTGCAGAATCATGCCGTCGATAAAGTCCGGCCCGCATTTGAACGCCTGCACGCGCAGGCCGCGGTTTTTATAAGCCCGGGCCAAGGCCGCGGTAGCCATGGTTTTGCCTTGCCCAGACGCCGGGGCCGCCATTAACATGGCGCGGCAGCTTGCCGCGGTTGCTTGCATTACAGATCTATCCCGGCCTGGGCCTTGATGCCTGCACGCCAGGCATGCTTGACATCCATCAGTTCAGACACCGTATCGGCAGCGTTTCTCAATGCCTCGGAAGCGCCGCGGCCAGTGATGACCACATGTTGCATGGGTGGGCGTTTGGCGATGGCGTCCAACACCATTTGTTCATCGAGGTAGCCATATTTGAAGGTGTAGGTGAGCTCATCCAGCACCACCAGCTGAATGGCCGGGTCTTGCAGCATCTCCGCTACAATCTGCCAGCCACGCATGGCGGTTTCGGTGTCGCGTTGGCGGTCTTGTGTGTTCCAGGTAAAGCCTTCGCCCAGCACATGCCAGGTGACAGCAGAGTGCTGGCGAAAAAAGGCTTCTTCGCCCGTATCTGAACGGCCTTTGATAAATTGGGCGACACCAACACGCATGCCGTGGCCCAGCGAGCGGGCCACCATGCCAAAGGCAGAAGAGCTTTTGCCTTTGCCGTTGCCTGTGAGGATGAGTAACAGGCCTTTTTCTTGGTTGGCCTGCTCGATTTTTTCGTCAATGACCGCTTTTTTGCGGATCATGCGCGCCTTGTGGCGACTGTCGCGATCATTGGTTTCCATGGTGCGTAATACTTAAGCGTTTTCGCGCACGGAGCGCTTGGCCAGGCCAAATGCCACATGTGCAATCACTGCAACCACGACCCAAAATGCAATCGCTTCGATTTGTTTCGGGAAGTATTTGACCAGACGCGCGCCAAACTCAACCAGGGTCGGTTCGGCATAGCGGCCACCAAAGAAGTAAAACCCACCGCTGGAAAACAGCTCAGCAAGCACAGATCCCACCAATACCGCCCCTGTCAGCTTGAACAGGCTGCTTAATTGCCAGGCAGTGTTCGACGCAGTCCAACGGCCAGCCAGCCACATGCTGCCATAAGCCGGCAACAAAAAGCCATAAGCAGGGGTCACGCAGAAATTACTCACGCCGCCCCAGGTGATGGCTGCCATATCCAGCGCAGCACACAATCCCAGCAAGGCCACAAACACCAGCGTTGAGCGCAGGTAATAACCCGCGATAAAAAACGCTGCATAAGAAGCGCTCGGTAAAAAATCAATCGAAGCAAAATGATGACCACGCGTGATAATGACCATCAAGGCAATGAGAAAGCCAATTGCCAGAGACTGAGTTGAAAGGTTACGTGGCATGCCAACGACTCCAAAATTAAGGTTAATTATAAGACGTGGATTTTAGCCCAATTCGCACGGGCTTGGGCAAAATCCCCCGTTCCCGGTTTACTTCATATCGTAATTCAGGCTGATAAAGACGTTGGTACCCATGGTGTTGTAATCAGGCGCGTTGGGCGAAAACGAGCTCTTGGTGGTTGCCAATGCATAATCTTTATTCAAAAGGTTGTTTGCCCGCGCGAGAAGTTTCCAGTGGGTAGCTAACTGATAGCCAAGCGAAGCGTTTAATAAAGTGTAGCCCCCTAATCTGAAATTATTTTCCGCGTCGTTGTAACGAGCTGATGATGCTGAGAGTTCGGTGCTAGCATTCCAATTGCCTGATTTATATAGCAACTGCAAATTGCCATAGCGCTGACTTCTTCTTGGCAGCAGTTTATTTGTATCATCGCTTCTTGGGGACTGAATAGTGAGGTTTCCAGCGAGTTGCCATTCATCGTCCAGCATGGCACCTCCCTCGATGGTTAGTCCTTGAATAACAACTTTACCGGCATTGACGGGGCAGAATCCTGTAAAGGAACATCCTGAGGTTGCAGGCCCAACGTTCTGAATCAGGTCGCGAATGTGATTCTCAAATACAGTCATTTTGGCCTGTATGGCGGTGTTTTGGTACCGCAGGCTCATTTCAAAGTTATCAGACTTTTCTGGTTTGAGCGTTGGATCACCAAAGCTAGGGAAATACAATTGGTTAAATGTAGGTGCTCTAAATGCAGAACCATATTGAGCAGTGACTTTCCATTCTGGCGAAAATGTATAACCATAACCAAAACCGCCCGTAACGTAGTTGCCATATTGACTGTTATGGTCTTCACGCACTGACATCTGGGTGCTGTGTGCAGCACGGTTTCCCACAAAGCTCACCAGAAAGCCGTCATCATTTCTTGTTCTGCTAATGCTTGGAATGCCATTTGACAAAGTATCTACATCTTGTTCGAGTCTATCGTAGGCAAATGTTAAGGTCCCAACAGCTAGGGAGTAATCGTGTTGCCATGTGATCTGCGTCTGCTTTGAGTCGAATTTACTATTACTGGTAGCGCTATTCAGGCTAAACGAGCGCTCGCGACCGATTCCATATTTTAAGGTACTGTTCCAATGTTCAGTAAGTTGATTTTTGAGCGTTGCGCCATAGGCCTGCTGATTGGTTGTAGAGTAGTTGTTATATGCATTGTCAAAATCATTCCGTCCATCAGATTCCATGAAGTTGACGCCCAGGCTGTGTCCTTCTCTGAACTCTAAGTCGGCATAGGCACTTCCACTCAAGTTACGATAGCCGTCCCGATCGCGATCAATGGCTTGAGGTGGGTGTTTCTTGGCAGATATGCCGCGTGTGTCATAGCTGTTTATTTGCCCCCCAAATTGCAAGGCACGATAGCGGCTGCCAAACCCTGCGCTACCTGTGTAGGTATCATAGCTACCTGCGCCTACGCTACCAAAAAATCTTGTTTGATCGGTTTTCCCCCGCCGAGTAAATATCTGAATAACTCCGCCAATGGCATCTGCGCCATACAGGCTGGAAGCTGGGCCACGAAGAATTTCTATTCTATCTATCAACGCAAGCGGCAGGTTTTCAATCGCAGTCGTACCCAATGTTGCCGAATTAATGCGCAAACCATCCACTAAAATCACAACCTGTTCCGCATTGGTGCCACGTAAAAATACATTGCTTGCGGTTCCCATGCCTCCATTGGTGGAAATTTGTAAACCCGGTTGCAATCTGAGCAAGTCAGGAAGTGAACTGCCTTTTAAACGATCAATTTCATCGTGAGTAATGACAGTAACATCTCCAGTAGCTGTTTTAGTCGAAACGGGAACCCTGGCTGCCGTTACAGTAACTTCATCCAAAGACAGTGAAGCAATTTCACTACTACTATTTGAAAAGACTTCTTGCGCTTGAGTAAGCGTAGGAGAAAGGGCGATGAGTCCCAAAATGATTTTTTTATTCATGATTGTTTCCGATAATGCATGCGACCCCGCATGCAAAAAGTAAAAAGGAAACGCAAGGTAGACAGGCTCAACATCAAAGACATTGATGGAGACATTTAATAGCTTGAGAATGTCATTCGTTTTGAAACCGTCACCCCGCGGTATTTCCATGCTTATTTAAGTTATAAGGCCGGTCTCCGGGCTGGCAAGTTTTGGTCTATCGCCTTCCCAAGTTTTTACTCAGTGGCGTATGGATAGACCCGCACTTGCTTACCGTTGCGGGGGCAGCACAGGCATTGCGAACGAGGTTCGCGCACCTGTTTCCCAGTTTCACCCTTGTCTGCAAGAACGCAGCCGCAGGCACCTGACAACTGTTCGGCATTCTAGTCTAAAGCGGTGACTTTGACCAGTTGCATGGTGTCTTGCGAGGGGCTTCAAATTCTTAATTTACTTTGAAAAAATGCGCTTAGCTATTGACCACACTCGTTTTTTTAAAAGATAATGGGCTGATGGATGCCGATTTGAAAAGTCTTGAAGAGCGTGTGACGAAGCTGATTGCTTTGTGCAGCCAGCTGCGTGACGAAAACGTGGAGTTACGTCAGGAGGTCACGCGTTTGCATCAGGAGTCACAATCTCTAAAGCTGAACATGACGCAAGCCAGTGTGCAGCTGGAGCGCTTGTTGTCGGCATTGCCTGAGGAAGGTCGTTAGTCATGGCCAAGCAGCCGATTGATATCGAGATCATGGGCCGCGCGTTTAGCGTGACCTGTACCGACGAAGAGCGCGACAGTTTATTGCAGGCGGTGGGTTACCTTGATGGTAAAATGCGCGAAATTCGTGATGTGGGCAAGATGGTGAGTGTGGAGCGGATTGCGATCATGGCCGCGCTGAACATTACCCATGAGTTGTTGAATACCCGTAGCGGCGGGGTTGATGTGGGCGAGGTGAAAAAGCGCATTTCTACCATGCAGCAGCAGATCGATGATGTTTTGTCCGGCCAGCACAAATTATTGTAATCCGCTTCATTTCACAAAATTTTAACCGTCATTAGTATTAAATGACGTATCATAAAAGTGGTGTGCTAAGGCGTTGCCTGAGTCCAAAATTCCTTGAACTAGTCTTTGTTATAGGTTTCGGCTCATCAGGTGCGGTGCGATCGCACTAAGTTGGGCGGTCTTTTAAGACGCCCTTGGCGTGCGAACCTAATGTACCTTAGGCTGTTACCACCTGAACTTTTTTGGTTCAGGATTAGCGGCTCAGGTAACCCCTTAGCACATCTCCTCTCGCACCTTTGTCTTGTTATCTCAAGGCGTGGTATTTCAGGTCCGCCAGGCTAATGATTTCCAGGCAGTTTTCGTGGCAAGACTCCAGAATCACTGGCGGCGCATAACCCGCTTCACTGGCTTCCAGCCATCTTCTCGCACACAGGCACCACCGATCACCAGCCTTGAGCCCGGGAAAGGCGTAGTCTGGTCTGGGGGTGGACAAGTCATTGCCTTGCGCTTGCGAAAACGCCAGAAACTCATCTGTCATTTCTGCGCAGACGGTATGTTTACCTAAATCTTCCGGGTGGTGACTGCAACAACCATCACGCATAAAGCCTGTGACTGGTTGCATACTGCAAGGGATCAGAAGGGTGCCTAAAACGTTTTTTGTCATGATTTTCAACTGTGCTCTAACTTGGTTTATGATACTGGCATTTAGATGTGTAAAGAAGGTTTTCAGGCATGGCGCGTTACTGGTTAATGAAATCCGAACCCTCGGATGTCTCCATTGATGATTTGGCGGGATTCCCCAATCAAACTGTAGACTGGTATGGGATACGCAATTATCAAGCGCGAAACTTCATGCGTGATCAGATGAAGGTGGGCGATGGCGTGTTGTTTTATCACTCCAATTGTGCTGAGCCTGGCATCGTCGGCATTTGCGAGGTCAGCACCTTGGCCTATCCCGACCGCTTTCAGTTTGTGCAAGGGCACAAGTATTTTGATCCCAAGTCTACACCGGAAAGTCCACGCTGGGTGAACGTAGATGTCAAGCTCGTGCGCAAAACGCGATTGCTGAGTTTGAAAGAGATGCGGGAAACGCCCGCCCTGGCCACCATGCGTGTCTTGCAAAAAGGGAACCGCTTGTCGATTACCCCGGTCGATCCCAAAGAGTGGGCGTTTATCACGGCCCTGCTCAGCACATAACCTTTTCTTTGGCGACTTTGGTGGCGTACATGATATGAGTATCAGGCGTAGAAAAGCAGTCTTGTATATCCTTGTCGCCGGTTTTATGATCGTTCTGATCGGTGTGCTGCTGTTCCTCTGGATTTATTTTTCCAGTATGCGCGAGATGCACCAGACCACTCGCAATTTCTATGAGCAGTCTTTTACGGTTTCCAACGCTGCGCAGGCGCTGGAGTCTCAGTTGCATCAGATCCGAAGCGATTTGCTCTATGCCACGCTGATTCAGGCAGACAGCGTGCATTTGATCAATACCGTGGCGGCGATTAAGGGGCATGAGGCCGCTGCCCAACAAAAAATCGCCAGCATAGAACGTAATTATTCGGGAGATCGCGCGCCATTACCGCTGCTCAAACAGAATATTCAAGCGCTGGACGAAATGACAGCCTCGGTAATCAAGCAATTGGCTGAGGGACAGTATACCGAAGCAAGCACCCTGATTGAGACGGCCTGGAATGCGCGCTTTGCCAAGGTGGCAAAGCTCAACGAAGCCATCCTCGCGCATGCGGACTTGCGCGCCAACGAGTATGTGGCCGAGAGTGAAAAGCGCATGGAGCGGCACACCCATCAAGGCATCACTTACGCAGCGCTGCTGGTGACCCTGTTTTTGCTGGTAGGCCTCTTTGTTGGGGGCCGCATATACCATTTGCATCTTGAAGCAGACAAATTTGCCTTTACTGACTTTTTAACCGGGATCGCCAACCGGCGGCACTTCATTCATGAGTTGGAGTCAGAAATCAGGCGCTATCAGCGTTACGGCTCCTCGTTTTCATTTGCGATGGTGGACATCGATTTTTTTAAAAAGATTAATGACCAATACGGACATCATGCTGGCGACCTGGTTTTGCAGAATTTTTGCCTGCGCTGCGTGAGTGCCTTGCGTACCAGCGACATGGTTGGGCGTCTGGGGGGCGAAGAGTTTGGTATTCTGATGCCGATGACGGATCTGCATGAAGCGGCACATGTGATTGAGCGCTTGCGCTCGGAAATTGATCACAGTGTGATGAGCGAGCAAGGAGAGCAAATTCACTACACGGCCTCTTTTGGGTTGGTGTCTACCGCGCAATTGGGGACGCAGGATGGCTTGACGCAGCTGATGAAAATGGCAGATTTTGCTTTGTACACGGCTAAGCAGCAGGGCCGTAACCGCGTCTATATTGCCAACCATTAACGATAGCGATCATTATTGCGACGGGAATTTTCTATCTTGGGCATGGTCATCAATGCCTATGAATCTGCAAAATCCTCAATTGACGCGGCGTAGCTGGTTGACTGGCTTGGCCGGTCTGCTGCTTTCGGCCTGTCGGCCAGTCACTTTGTTAAACGCGGTGATTCCCGATAAAGGTATGCGCATCCATCGCGATATCGCTTTTGGGCCGCACAGCAGGCAGCGCCTGGATATTTATCAGCCACGTGACCACACTGTAACACCACGCCCTGTGGTGTTGTTTTTTTATGGCGGTAGCTGGGAGTCTGGCAGCAAGCAAGATTACCTGTTTGTGGCAGAGGCGTTGACGTCGCAAGGCATGCTGGTTGTGATTGCCGATTACAGGCTCTATCCCGAACTTAAGTTTCCGCAATTGATGCAAGACCCCGCTCTGGCATTGCAATGGGTCAAGCAACACGTAGCCGAGTATCAAGGCGATGCGTCGCGTGTCTTCTTGCTGGGGCATTCTGCGGGCGCACATCTGGCCGTCATGCTGACCTTGAATGCTGCCTATCTGGCGGCTGTCGGATTATCACCCACGGCGATTAAAGGCACCATAGGCCTGGCCGGACCTTATGACTTTTTGCCGCTCACCTCGGATACCTTGCGCGCGATTTTTGCACCTACTGAGCAGGAGTGGCAATCACAGCCTATCCATTTTGTCAGCGGCCAACATCCGCCTTTACTACTGCTGGCAGGCCTGAAAGACCAAACCGTTTGGCCCAGAAACTCGATCAATCTGGCGCGTGCGCTTGAGGCGCAAGGCAGCGAGGTCAAGTTGCTGACTTATGCCAACTACAACCATGTGGATATGGTCGCCAAGCTGGCCAGACCCCTGCGCGGCAACAGTCCATTGCTACAAGATATTTGCGACTGGATTGGCCAGCATGCCTCTGCGTGATGTGCATGTGGTCTGGTTTAAGCGCGATTTACGTGTCGCGGATCATGCCGCGCTGTCTGCCGCCTGTGAGGCTGGGCCGGTTTTGCCGCTCTTTATCTGGGCTCCACAAGTGTGGTCGGCAGAGGATGCCAGCCTCAGTCAGGCCATGTTCGTGCGCGAGTGTTTGCAGGGGCTGGCAGATGCCTTGCAACATCTTGGATTGCATTTGCATGTCTATCATCACGACCCCTTGACGCTGTTACAGAGGCTGCATGCAAAATTCGGGATCGCCGGACTGTATAGCCATGAAGAAACCGGGAATCAACACACCTACACCATCGACCGGCAGGTACAAGCGTGGTGCAGGATGCAAGGCATCGTCTGGCAGGAATGGCCGCAGAATGGGGTGGTGAGACGGCTGTCAGACCGGCAACAGTGGCAAGCGCAGTGGGCGTTACGCATGCAGGCGCCTGTCATTGCGGTGCCTGCATCCGGACTTGCTGTTCGGTTACCGGATCATGGCTTGGAGCGGTTGCCAGCAGTGGCTGGCCACGCGCAAGCGGAACGTCAGGTCGGCGGTATAGGGGTGGCTGAGGCGGTGATGGCGGATTTTTTGACGCGCCGCGTACATGGTTATCAGCGGGGGATTTCCAGCCCGCTCAGTGCTGTCCAAGCCTGTAGCCGCCTGTCACCTTATCTGGCATGGGGCGCTGTGAGCCTGCGTACCGTGTTACAGGCTACCCGGGCCCGTGCGCAGCAGACTGAAAACGTGCAACAGCGCCGTCAGCTGCACAGTTTTGAAAGCCGCTTGCACTGGCATTGCCATTTTATGCAAAAGCTTGAAAGCGAACCACGGATTGAACACCAGAGTTTTTACCGGGGCTTCGAGGCACTACAGTCCCGGTTACCCGATGCTGGGGTCGCCTTACGTTTACAAGCCTGGCAGGCTGCCCAGACTGGCTGGCCACTGGTAGATGCCTGCATGCAGATGCTCAATCAAAGCGGGTGGCTGAATTTTCGCATGCGCGCCATGCTCATGAGTACCGCCAGCTATTTGTTGCAACTGCCCTGGCGGCCAAGCGGGTTGCATCTGGCCAGAGCTTTTGTTGATTACGAGCCGGGGATTCATTGGCCGCAAGTGCAAATGCAGTCTGGCACGACCGGCATCAATACATTGCGCATTTACCATCCGGTTAAACAAGCCTTGACTCAGGACCCTCAAGGGGTGTTTGTCCGCCAGTGGCTGCCTGTTTTGAGACAGGTGCCAGACAGCTGGATTTTTGAACCCTGGCGCATGCCTCCGAGTTTACAGCGGCGGTATGGCTGCCTGATTGGCCGCGACTATCCTGCGCCCATGGTTGATATTGGCGAGGCCATCCAGACAGCCAAGCAGGATTGGTTTGCAATCAGGCAGACCATGCCAGCGCATGCTGTCGCAGATATTTTGCAGCGGCATGCTTCGCGCAAATCGCGCCATTTTCCCAAGGTAGACCGTGGCAGTCTCCGCAAAAAATCAAATCGGAGTACGGCTTCCGTGAGTGCACAAAGCCCGGCAGCATCCCAGCTTTCACTGCAGTTTTAGCCTTTCACCAGTTGCCGATGTTTGCGAAACCGATAAGGCGTGCGACTCGGTAGTGCATGCACTGATTTTGCGCACTGATTTTGTGCGTGTGCTGAGCGGTCTGCTGCGGCACTTCTGGCCGCTCGCTCAAGCAGTCGACTGAGCGACTACAGTGATACGACAGTTATTTTTCCTTATCTCATTGATTTTTATAGTTAAATATAAAATCTCTCCTTTCTTTCTCATGGTCTCCCCATAGTCTGGCGGTAAGTGAGCCCGCATTCTCCAGCTTGGAATACGTTTTGCTATAAACAGTTTAAGAAGCTTTCCAAAACGTATTACAGGTAGTGCATTCCTTGTTGCCTACCTTCGCAGATTGGAGCAAGACATGGCAAAATGGTTGATCGGATGTTTGTTAGGTTGCCTGGCAATCCCATTGATGGCAGAGCCTTCTGCCGAGCTCATGCAGGCGTTGAACAGCCGCGTGCTACGTGTGCAGGTCGGCCTGAAAAATGGGCAATACGGGCTGGGTTCAGGCGTCGTGGTGGCTGAAAATCAGGTCGTGACCAACTGCCATGTGGTTGCCAATGCCACCAGTATCAGCGTGGTCAGTGGCGGGGCGGCTTACCATGCCGTGGGTGTCAAACCGGACTGGAAGCATGATGTTTGCATGCTGCAAATGGATGACCTGCCGATTAGCCCAGTCACCATGAAGTCCAGCCGCGATCTCAAATACGAGCAAGCAGTCTTTAACATCGGCTATCCGAGTTTTGTCGCCGCACCTGTGAGCAGCCAAGGGGTGGTCAAGGGGCTGTTTGCCATGGATGACTCCGTGATTGTGCGGGCAACCAGCAGTTTCAGACAAGGCGCCAGTGGTGGTGGTCTGTTTGATGAGACGGGCGCGTTGGTCGGCCTGATTACACTCAAGAGCCCTGGTAAAGATGCCTACTACTATTACATGTCGATTGATTGGGTTCAGGCTTTGATCGCGCAGCCAGCGGGCCCGATTGTGGTCAAAAGCGAGCTGCCTTTCTGGGGCAAGCCGGCAGCTGAATGGCCTTATTTCATGAAAGTGGTGTTTCCTTACCTGCACAAGGACTGGGATGGCCTGAAAGCGATTGCCCAGCAATGGACGACTCAGGAACCTCATAATACAGAAGCCTGGTTTTATCTGGCTGCAGCTGAATATGAAACCAAGGATCTCAACATGGCTGAGCAACACTTGCACCGTGTCGTCAGCATGAACGATCAGCATAGTCAGGCTTTTTATTACCTGGGCCTGATTGCGGAGTCCAACGGTAAACATATCGAAGCCTTGGCCAATGTGGATACGCTGACACAATTGGATGCCGAAAAGGCTGAAGAGCTCAAAGTGGCGATGAAAACCTTGCCTTGATGCGAGGCTGGCAGTGTTGTGTCAGCCCCAATAAAAAAGCGCCTTAACTGGCGCTTTTTTCTTTTGATGTCGGGACGGTTTGCTTAGGCGACCGCCAGATCCAGCTCTTCGACATGATAGTAATGTTCATCATCCCACAGGGTGAAGTCTTGTGCGGTATACATGGCTTCCTGAAAATGATGAAAGGTTGCGATGCAATGATTTTCTTCATCCATTACTTGATACATGGTCATAGTAATCACCTTTCTATACTAAATGAGGATATTTGAGAACGTGATGTCATCATGGCACAGGCGGGTGAAACTGATTTGACAGAGTAGCAGCATGTAATTCGGTCAATTTAATGAATCGGTAAAGAGGGTATTTCTAGGCAGCTATTTGAGCAGGTTTTCAGTGGTTGTTCTTTGATTGCTCAGGATTTGTTTTTTGTAAAATCCTTGGGTTCGCGTATAATTCGCAACTTCTGAGGAACGCTGCGAGAGTCACTCGACTCCCAGGCTCAGAGCATTTGCTGTAAAGCATCTCAACGGCGTTCACTTTTCACTGTGCGAGCACGGAAAAAAGGTGAACAACGTTGCCACCGGTTCTTATCGAACTTTTCCTGCTCAGTTTTCATTTTTTTAAGGATTTGAAACATGAATACTGTAGCTGATATCAAAGATTATGTAGTCGCAGACATGGGCCTGGCCGCCTGGGGTCGCAAGGAAATTGCGATTGCCGAGACTGAAATGCCTGGCCTGATGGCAATCCGCGAAGAGTACGCGGTGCAACAGCCACTGAAAGGCGCGCGCATTACTGGCTCTCTGCATATGACTATCCAGACCGCTGTACTGATTGAAACCCTGAAGGATTTGGGTGCTGAAGTGCGCTGGGCTTCTTGCAATATTTTCTCAACCCAGGACCATGCCGCCGCTGCGATTGCCGCGACGGGCACTGCCGTGTTTGCCGTGAAAGGCGAAACGCTGGAAGAGTATTGGGATTACACCCACCGTATTTTTGAGTGGACGGATGGTGATTACTCCAACATGATTTTGGATGATGGTGGCGATGCGACCCTGTTGCTGCATTTGGGTAGCCGTGCCGAAAAAGATTTGTCTGTGGTGGCGAACCCCACTTCAGAAGAAGAAATTTGTCTGTTTAACGCCATCAAGGCCAAGCTGAAAACAGACCCGACCTGGTACTCCGTGCGTTTGGCTGCGATTAAAGGCGTGACCGAAGAAACCACCACGGGCGTGCACCGTTTGTATCAAATGCATAAAGAAGGCAAGCTGGCTTTCCCTGCCATTAACGTGAATGACTCTGTGACCAAGTCTAAGTTTGATAACTTGTATGGTTGCCGTGAGTCTCTGGTGGATGGCATCAAGCGTGCGACCGATGTCATGATTGCAGGCAAGATTGCCGTTGTTGCCGGTTACGGTGACGTGGGTAAAGGGTCTGCACAAGCCTTGCGTGCCTTGTCTGCCCAGGTTTGGGTGACCGAAATTGACCCGATTTGTGCCCTGCAAGCCGCGATGGAAGGCTACCGCGTCGTGACCATGGATTATGCCGCTGAACATGCGGACATTTTTGTCACAGCGACGGGTAACTACCACGTTATCACGCATGAGCACATGGCCAAAATGAAGGATCAGGCGATTGTGTGTAACATTGGTCACTTCGACAATGAAATCGATGTTGCCAGCATCGAAAAATACCAGTGGGAAGAGATCAAGCCACAAGTCGATCACGTGATTTTCCCGGACGGCAAGCGCATCATCTTGCTGGCCAAGGGCCGTCTGGTCAATTTGGGCTGCGGCACAGGTCATCCAAGCTATGTGATGAGCTCCAGCTTTGCCAACCAGACCATTGCGCAGATTGAATTGTTTACCCAGACCGACAAGTATCCAGTTGGCGTTTACACCTTGCCTAAACATCTGGATGAAAAAGTGGCGATCTTGCAGTTGAAGAAACTCAATGCGCAATTGACCACCTTGACCGATGCACAAGCAGCCTACATTGGCGTGAGCAAAACCGGCCCATTCAAGCCTGAGCATTATCGCTATTAATCACGCGCTTTTCAGCGTGCGCTAAACCATGCCGCCCCTGCGCCAGATGTTCTGGCGCAGATTTGGTGTACACTTTGCCTCATCTTTCATCCAAGGAGGCGGCATGTTTAAACTACTGGTTGTTTGGGTACTCAATGCATTGGCACTGATGGCCGTGGCTTATCTGGTCCCAGGCATTCAAGTGGCCAATTTCAGCGCTGCGCTGGTGGCTGCTGTCGTGATTGGTCTGGCCAATATGCTGGTGAAGCCGATTCTGGTGCTTTTGACCTTGCCGATTACCTTGCTGACGTTGGGACTGTTTCTGTTAGTCATCAATGGTCTGCTCTTCTGGTTTGTCGGCCACCTGTTGCAAGGCTTTGTCGTCAATAGTGTGATGACTGGCGTCATAGGCGCCCTGGTGTATAGCGTGATTGCCTGGATCCTGAGTGCGATTGTGTTCAACGAAAAAGACTGATACCTGACCATCCCCGCATCTGCCTGAAATCACGCGTTTAGAAATAAAAGAGAAAACAGTGAATCAAAAAATCGCTTACAGTTTTGAGTTTTTTCCGCCCAAAACGGCGGAAGGCATGGCAAACCTGCGTCAAGTACGCAAAGAGCTGGCCGTATTCTCTCCCGAGTTTTTTTCCGTCACGTTTGGTGCGGGGGGCTCAACCCGCGACCGTACCATGGAAAGTGTGCTCGAAATCCAGGCTGAAGGCCATGGTGCAGCCCCACATATCTCCTGTATTTCTTCCAGCAAAGAAGAAATCCGCGAATTGCTGCAAGCCTATCAGGCGAAAGGCATCAACAGACTGGTGACCTTACGTGGCGATATTCCTTCAGGCGAAGTGAGTGCGGGGGACTTTAAATATGCCAATGAGCTGGTGAGTTTTATCCGCGCCGAGACCGGCGACTGGTTTCACCTGGAGGTGGCGGCTTACCCCGAGTTTCACCCGGAAGCCGGCTCAGCACAAAAAGACCTTGAAAACTTCAAGCGTAAAATCGACGCTGGCGCGGATTCGGCCATTACACAGTATTTTTACAATGTGGATGCCTATTTCCGTTTTGTAGAAGCGGCGCAGAAGCTGGGTGTCACTGCACCGATTATTCCCGGCATCATGCCGATTTATAACTACACGCAACTGGCGCGCTTCTCCAATGTCTGTGGTGCCGAGATTCCACGCTGGCTGCGTATGCGACTGGAAGCCTATGGCGATGATATGGCTTCATTGCGCGCCTTTGGCGCGGAGGTGGTCACTGATATCTGTACCAAACTGATTGAGGCAGGCGTAGATAAAATGCACTTCTACACCCTAAACCAGGCGGGCATTATTGGCCAGATTATCCGGCAACTGTAGTCGTAACAATACGGGCAAACAAAAAAGCGCGGACTGAATCAGCCGCGCTTTTTTTGTGTCGTTCTGTTGGGTTATTGCAATGACAAACCTTGCGGGTTAAACAAGGCATCTTCAACAAACAGGTAATCCTGTTTGCGCGTTTCGTCCCACAGCACCATCATGGTGATCCAGCGGATATCTTCCATGCTCAAGGTTTCTTGCGGCAAGACCATGGCACGATCAATAATCAGGTCGCGCTCATAAGCCGTGATGATGTCGCTTCTTTGTAGCAAGCCCAGAAAGTTCAGACTGTCGTCACTGATCTTGTTGCGTTCCATCTCGCAATAGACGCGAATCGCAAACGGGTCGTGCTGGTATTGCGGCTGTTGCACCGAGCGACGCAGGTCTTTCACCCAGCCCACGGCATGTAAAATATCCTGGTGGTTAAACCCGGCTTGGGAGAGCTCATAGGCCATGATGGTTTCGTCTGTTTCTTTCAGCTCAAACGCATCATGCTTATCCCAATAATTTTGATAGATAAATATCAGTACTTCCAACATGTCTAAATTCTCCTCAAACACGCTGCTCCGCTATTAGTAGTGAATAGCAGCGATACTGGGGTGGGTCTGAACCGAGCTTTAAACCAATCGCTGGAATTGGCCGTTGGCGAGATGGCTGACCACACCTTCTAATTCAAGTAGTGTTAGCATGGTGGAAACTTGTTCGGGCGTCAACCCGGCGCGGGCGGCAATGAGCTCTGCAAAGATGGGGTCAAACCCCATGCAAGCCAGGACAGGACTGGCTTCGGCGGGTAGATTAGTCCAATCGGGTAGTGACCCATTCGGGCTAATCGAAAGTGCGGGGTTGGGCAGGCGGACATGCTTCAATTCGCTGACAATGTCCTCGGTGGACTCGACGAGCTTTGCCCCTTGTTTGATCAGCGCATGGCACCCTTTGGACACCGGCGAGTGAATAGAGCCCGGAATGGCGAAGACTTCACGGCCCTGTTCGATCGCTAGTCTTGCCGTGATCAGTGAGCCGCTATCAATATTGGCCTCTACCACCAGGCAGCCTTCAGACAGGCCACTGATAATACGGTTGCGTCTGGGAAAATTGTGTGTCAAAGATGGCGTCCCTAGTGGATACTCGGAGAGCAACAAGCCATACTGCACAATCTGATGGGCCAAGGCTTTATGCCGTGCCGGATAGACAATATCCAGCCCGGTGCCGACCACGGCAATCGTGGCACCATCTGCTTTGAGCGCGCCTCTGTGTGCGGCGCCGTCTATGCCTAATGCCAGCCCGCTGACTACGGCAAATCCGGCCCGGCACAAGCTTTCGGCAAACTGTTCGGCGGTTGACTCGCCTTGCGGTGTGGCATGGCGGCTACCGACAATGGCCAGGCCAGGCCGCTTGAGCATTTGCAGGTTGCCTTTGGCATAGAGCACGGGCGGCGGCTGGTCTATGCTGAGCAGGCGTTGCGGATAGTAGGCATCCGCCAATGTGATCAGGTGGTTATCTGGTTGTGAGAGCCAGTCCAGTGTCTTGGCAATATGCGGGTCTTCTGGCGCTTTTTGTATCCCTTCGGCGACGTCTTTGCTGACCAGTTCGCACAAGCTGCTGTAGGAGGCGGCCAGAATCGCCTGCGGGGTTTTAAAGTGCAGCAACAGCTGGCAATAGGTGACACTACCCAGCCCTTCGACCAGGCTTAAGGCAATCCAGGCTGCGCTCTCTTCAGGATCTGTGACCATCAGTGCGGAGATCAGGGGGTACGCACCACGTCTTCCACATGGATAGGTTGCGAGGCCTGCATGACGAGCGCGTATGACAGCTTGGGAAAGGTTTTGAAGACCATCACCAAGCCGACAGGCTCATCCGGCAACTGGATCGTGACCGGATGTTTAGGGTCTGGGGATTCGGGGTCTACCATGCTGTCGCCTTTGCGCAGCACCGAAAGCACATGACCGTGCTCCAGGCCTTGCGCTTCGCCGCGATTGAGCACCACCACACGGCCATATCCAGTCTCGTTGATGCCTTCGCTCACGCGTGCAATCTGGCCTTCAATCTGGCGTTCGGGCGCATGCGGCACATAAGGCGGGCTGAGAGAATCTTCCATCGCAATCAGTTTGTCTTTAACCGCAATTTCCTCTTTGGCCTGGGTCACGGTCAAGGTGGCAGGTTGGCCTGCGTGCAGCAGCTTAGCCTCCCCCAGATAATGCGCTTCTGTGCCTAGCAGCTCACCATTTTCAGGGTTTTTGATCGCCTCCCCCTCTCGGTAGATTGCCCAGGCGTTGCGTGGACCGTCTGGCAGGCCCTGCACATAAATGCGTGTGCCAGGACTCAGAATCTCACGTTCTTCCTGCGCCGCCACAATTCTGGGCGCCGACTTGAGCGCCTCTGGTGCAATTAGCATGGGCTTGGTCAAAAACGGCTGGATGATATTGGGCTGTATGGCGGGGATGGCATCGCCTTTGATTGGCGTGACTATCATGCCAGGCTCCAGGGTGACAGATTCGCGCACCAGTTTGAGTACGGGTTGGCCGCTGCTGGTGTCGAGCACGATGACATCCCCCGGATAAATCCAGTGCGGATCTTTAATGCTAGACCGGTTTAATTGCCAAATCTGTGGCCATTGCCATGGATTTTTCAGAAACTTGGCCGAAATATCCCACAAGGTATCGCCTTTGACGACGACATGCCGGTCGGGGTGCTGCGGCCGCAACGGAATTTCTTCTGCCTGTAACAATAAGCTGCTACAAGCCAGCGCAAGCGAGGTTATAATTTGAACAATTTTCGTCATGTGGCGTCTCTGTTTTATGCGACACAAATGGATGGGCTGTACCTGCGCACAGCCACTGCGCAATATCAACCAATCTAGCATGGCTTTAAAGTTCTGATCAAGGTGAAAAAGCAGGCGTTTTGCCCTGTTTTTGCACAAACTATTTGAATGGAAAGATTTGTAGAGCATGGCACTACTTCCAATTTTGCAATATCCGGATCCACGCCTGCATACGGTGGCCAAACCGGTGCAAGTATTTGATGAGGCATTACAGCAACTGGTCAGCGATATGGCTGAGACCATGTATGATGCGCCAGGCATAGGCTTGGCTGCTACGCAGGTCGACCAGCACATCCAGTTGATCGTGATTGACTTGAGCAAGGAAAAAGACGATTTGCTGGTGCTGATCAATCCTAAAATCATTGCCCAGTCAGGTAGCCAGGATTATGAAGAGGGTTGCCTGTCAGTGCCCGGCATCTATGAAAGTGTCACGCGCGCTGAATTTATTACCGTCGAAGCGAAAGATGTGCATGGCAACACTTTCAGGTTGGATGCGGATGGATTGCTGAGCGTCTGTATCCAGCATGAAATGGATCATTTGCTGGGCAAGGTGTTTGTGGAGTATCTCTCCACGCTCAAACGTAACCGTATCCGGACCAGAATGGTCAAGCACGCGCGTGAAATCGAGCGCAACAGTTATTAAGTCAGGAAGGTTGCATGCGTATTATTTATGCCGGGACCCCGGAGTTTGCAGTACCGGCTTTGCAAGGACTCATAGACGCGGGCCATGACATTGTCATGGTGTTGACGCAACCAGACCGCCCCGCGGGCCGTGGCATGCAGTTAAAAGCGAGTCCGGTCAAACAGCTCGCCTTGCAACACGGCTTACGTGTTTTTCAGCCAGAAAGCCTTAAGCCCGCCGAGGTGCAGTCCGAGATTGCAGCGGTCAACGCCGAGGTGCTGATCGTTGCGGCCTATGGCCTGATTATTCCGACCGCGGTGCTGAACATCCCGACGCGAGGCTGTTACAACATCCATGGCTCCTTGCTGCCACGCTGGCGCGGGGCTGCGCCCATCCACCGGGCCATTCTGGCCGGGGACACCGAGACGGGTGTCACCATCATGGAGGTGGTGCCCAAGCTGGATGCCGGCAATATGATCAGTAAATGGTCGGTGGCGATTACTGCGGCCGATACCACGCAGACCTTGCATGATGCGATCAGTCGCGAAGGGGCGCGCTTGATGGTCGAGGCGATGCAGACCTTGCAAGATACCGGTCGTCTGGCCTCTGAAGTACAGGACGATACGCTGGTGACCTATGCGCACAAGCTCGAAAAAGCCGAGTCAGCCATTGACTGGACGCAATCTGCCCAGCAACTTTCACGTCAGGTTCGTGCATTTAATCCCTTTCCGGTCGCTACAGCCAAATTTAATGATCAAGTCTGCAAACTGTGGTTTGCTCAAGCCGTGGCGGGTCAAGGCGAGCCAGGCACTGTGTTGCAGACACATCCGCTGCAGGTGGCCTGTGGCGACGGCGCATTAGAACTGCATGAGTTGCAGATGCCGGGTGGCAAGCGCCAAACGGCACAACAGTTTGTGCAAGGTCAGCATGTGCAAGTCGGCGACCGCTTTTTCTAGTCAATCTGGTGCAGGCATTGAAAAATGCCTGTCATCCCCGCATATTAAAGTCGATATTACTCACCGAATTGTGAAGGAGTCACTATGTTAGGTAACTGGACCAAAACCTTTGTGTTGATGGCCGCGATTACTGCCCTGTTTGTTGCGGTGGGCGGCGCGCTGGGTGGCCAGGGCGGCATGTTGCTGGCGCTGTTACTGGCAGGCGGCATGAACTTTTATGCCTACTGGTTTAGCGACCAGGCGGTGCTGAAAATGTATGGCGCAGTTGAGATCAATGCTGAAAATAATTTTGGCAATGGGCAGTTCCGCAATTATTACAACATGGTCAAAGAGCTGGCCGAGCGGGCGCAACTGCCCATGCCGCGTGTATTTGTGATCAATGAAAGCCAGCCTAATGCTTTTGCGACTGGCCGCAACCCCGAAAATGCGGCCGTGGCAGCCACCACCGGCATCATGCAGATTTTAAGTGAGCGCGAATTGCGCGGTGTGATGGCACATGAGCTGGCGCACGTGAAACACCGCGATACCTTGATCTCTACTATCTCCGCCACCGTGGCCGGGGCTATTTCATCGATTGCGCAATTTGGCCTGATGTTTGGCGGGCATCGGGAGGGCGAAGACCGACCCAATCCCATTATTGGTATTTTGATTATGATTCTGGCACCGTTGGCCGCTTCGCTGATCCAGATGGCGATTTCACGGTCGCGCGAATACGAAGCAGACCGCATGGGGGCTGAGATCAGCCGCGACCCGAAAGCCTTGGCGGCCGCGCTGGAGAAAATTCACAATTATGCGCACCAGATTCCCAATATGACTGCCGAGCAACACCCGGAAACCGGGCAGATGATGATAATCAACCCCTTATCAGGCGCAGACCTGGCGGGGTTGTTCAGCACCCACCCGCAGACCGAAGAGCGGATCCGCCGTTTGCTGGCGTTGGCTAACCAGTATTAAACGCGATTTCAACAGACAAAAAAGGCTTTCGCAAGAAAGCCTTTTTTATTGTGTGTGTTTTTGTCTGTGTATTTTGGGCGCATCAAGTAGAATAGTCTTTTTTTCACCAGAGTCTTCTTTTGCAAGTTGCCCAGCTCATAGCCGCATCTGCGGTGGCCGAAGTGTTGGCCGGACATAACCTGACTGTTTCCATGCCCAAGGCATTGCGCAGGGTCAAGTCAGCGACGCCGCAACAGCAGGCGGCTGCACAGGATTACAGTTACCTCACCTTGCGCTTGTATGCCGAAGCCGCGGCTTATTTGCAGGCGCTGACGGCCAAGCCCGTGACGGATGCACGTGTACACGCGCTGTTGCTGGTTGCCCTGTCGCAGCTGTTGCATGGGGCCGAAGATGATTTTACGGTGGTCAATCAGGCTGTGGAAGCCGCGGGCAAAACCGGGCTGCGCTGGGCAAAAGGGCTGGTTAATGCGGTATTGCGTAATTTTTTGCGCCAACGGTCAGCCTTGCAGGCGCAAGTGAGTCAGTCGGAAGCGGTGCAATTTAACTATCCGCAATGGTGGATTGATACCCTCAAACAACAATATCCTCAGCATTGGCAGTCGATTCTGACCATAGGCAACAGCCACCCCCCCATGACGTTGCGCATTAATCTGCGCAAAACGGATGTCGCCAGCTATATGCAGGCGCTGGATGATGCGGGGATTGCGGCGCAAGCGCTGGGCGGTACGGCGATTCAGTTGCAGCAGCCGTTGCCGGTGCACAAGCTGCCGTATTTTGATCAAGGCTGGCTCAGTGTGCAGGATGCCGGCGCACAGTGGGCGGTTCCTTTGCTGGATGTGCAAGCAGGCATGCGCGTGCTGGATGCCTGTAGCGCGCCGGGCGGTAAAACTTGTCACTTGCTTGAAGCCAGTGATATTGACTTGCTTGCCCTGGATGTGGAGGCAGAGCGCCTGCGCCGTGTCCACGACAACCTGCAGCGTCTGGGCTTGCAAGCCAAGGTCAGGACAGGCGATGCGGCAAAAGCCGACTGGTTTGATGGTCAGTTATTTGACCGCATTCTGGCTGATGTGCCCTGCAGCGCCTCAGGCATCGTGCGCAGGCATGTCGATATGAAATGGTTGCGTCGGCCACAGGATTTGACGGTATTTGCCCAGATGCAACAGCAAATATTATTGAATTTGTGGCATATGCTGGCAAAAGGCGGTAAATTGCTGTACGTCACCTGTTCGATTTTTCAACAAGAAAATGAAATGCAGATTCAACAGTTTTTAACCATGCATGCAGATGCGGTCAGGTTGCCAGTGCAGTTTGATGCCTCGGATCTCCCTTGCCAGCAGTCCATTGGTGGGCAATTGCTGCCTACTGCAGCGCATGACGGATTGTTTTATGCGCTTTTACAAAAACATTAAATATTATTCGGCGCTTTTTTTTCTGCTGACCATGACAGCATTGGCACTGGCTGCCAATAACAATCATGCCCATGTCAAAAGTGCCGAGCTGGTATTGCGTGAAGATACCTGGGCGCTGGATGCGGATCTGGACATCCATTTTGGCCGCGCGCTTGAGGAAGCTTTGAGTAAGGGCATCGCCCTGACTTTTTTGTATGAATGCCAGATCATCAAACCCATGAAGTACTGGTTTGATGATGAGGTGGTGACCGAGCGTCGCGCCGTCACGCTCAACTATCACGCGCTGACCAAGCAGTATCTGCTTAATTATCCGCAACAGCAAAAAGGATTCGACAGCCTGGCTGAAGCCAGGCGTGAGTTGGGCCTGATCCGCGACTGGCGCTTGACGCCGCATGCCACGCTAGAAAAAAATCAGCCCTATCAGGCGGCGCTCAAAATGCATCTGGACACCAGCAAGCTGCCTAAAGCCTTGCAGCTGGATGCACTGGGCGAAAGTGACTGGGAGCTGGTCACGCCGACGTTTAGCTGGTGGGTAAAGGACACCCAGCGTTAGCCCTATGCGGTATGTCCTGATTTTGTCCATTCTACTGGCGGCAGCCCTGCTGTACCTGCTGTCTCTCGCCAGTGCCAACACCGCCATCAGTGGGGATTATTACCTGATCCTGCTGTATATCAATGCTGGCCTCGCCGTGTTGTTGCTGGGGGTGATTGCCTACCAGTTACGCCATCTTTACCAGACCACCAAAGCCAAACAGGTAGGCAGCAAGCTGAATTTCAGATTGCTGGTGTCTTTTGCCCTCATGGCATTGATTCCTGGCATGATCGTTTATCTGGTTTCTGTGAACTTCCTGTCACGCTCGATTGAGTCTTGGTTTAACGTCAAAGTCGAATCCGCACTGGATGGGGGTCTGAATCTGGGGCAACGGGCGCTGGATATCATGCTGGAGGACGTCAAGGAAAAGGCGCAAAGCATGGCGGTCTCGCTATCACTGCAAACGGCCCGCTCACATTATGGACAACTGAACGATCTGCGTGAAAAAGCCGGCGTTCAGGACGCGGCATTACTGACCCCGCAAGGTGCGATTCTGGCTGTCAGCAGCTCTGACCCCAGCAGCTTTTTACCCGAACTGCCTTCTGTGCCGCAGTTGCGCCAGGCACGTAGCCGTATCTACGGCAAAATCGAGCCTATCCCCGGCAAAGGCTTGTACATGCGCGTGCTGATTCCGGTGGAGTCCTTGGGGATCACGGGCGAGATGCGTATTCTGCAATTGATGCAACCGGTGCCCAAGGCGCTCTCGAATACTGCCGAATCGGTGCAGGAGGTCTACCGCGAGTACCAGACCTTGTCGTACAGCCGGCAGTCACTCAAAGACATTTTCATGCTGACGCTGACCATGATTTTGCTGCTGTCCATGCTGGGCGCATTGACCATCGCCTTTGCACTGAGTCGGCGCATGGCGCAACCCTTGACTGTGCTGGCAGAAGGGACGCGGCTGATTGCCAGTGGCGATTATTCGCAGCAGCTGCCCTCATTTGGTAAGGATGAGCTGAGTGTGCTGGTGAAGTCGTTTAACAGCATGACGCGCCAGTTACAGGAAGCGAAAAATGCCTCCGAGCAGAGCCGTCAGCATGTGGAGTCTGCACGTGCTTACCTGGAAGCTATTTTGTCGCACCTGAGCTCAGGCGTGATGACCATTAATGAACAGGCGGAGCTGCGTGTTTACAATCTGGCTGCCACCAATATTTTGGGGATTTCGCTGGTGGGCTTTAAAAACAAAGTCTTTACCGACATTGCGGCCGAAAATGATTACCTCACGCCTTTTACAGCGTTGGTGATGCAGCACTATGAAGACACGTTGCAATTTGACCATCATGAACGGCATTTAAGCAGCCAGATCGAAATTGAAGGCGTGCATGGCAAGCAGATGCTGATGCTGCGGGTGACGCGGTTGCCGGAAGGGGCGGGGCACGGCCTGGTAGTGGTGTTTGATGATGTGACCGCCATGGCGCAAGCCCAGCGCGATGCCGCCTGGGCCGAGGTAGCCAGACGGCTGGCGCACGAAATCAAGAATCCGCTGACACCGATACAGCTGTCTGCCGAGCGCTTGCAGCTGAAGCTGCAGGACAAACTGGAAGAAAAAGATGCGGAGATGCTGTTTAAGTCTACCGATACCATCGTCAACCAGGTGCAGGCCATGAAGAATATGGTCAATGAATTTAGTGAGTATGCCAGAACGCCTGCCGCCCAACTGGTAAGGCTGGATTTGAATTCCTTGATCCGCGATGTGAGCCGCCTTTATAACGCCTCTGTGGTCAAGCTGGTGCTGTCCCTGCATGAGCAGCTGCCCGAGATTTATGCCGATGCCACCATGATGCGCCAAATCCTGCATAACCTGCTGCAAAATGCCCAGGATGCATTGGTGCAAACTGAACAACCGCAAATTGTGATCTTGACCGATTATGATGGCGAGCGTATAAAATTGTCAGTGACGGATAACGGCAGTGGTTTTCCCACCGAGGTGATGGCGAGGGTGTTCGAACCTTACGTCACAACCAAGTCACACGGTACCGGGTTGGGATTGGCTATTGTCAAAAAAATGATAGAAGAGCAGCGTGGACAGATACGCATTGATAATCTGCCACAAGGGGGCGCCAGCGTCACCATCAGCTTGCCGGTCGATAAACAACAACAACGTCGGCGCGTTGAGCGCATCGTGTAAGGAAGTACCATGGCTTCACGTAATATTTTGGTCGTCGATGATGAAATCGGCATCAGGGAGTTATTAAGCGATATCTTGCGGGATGAGGGGCACGTCGTGCGCCTGGCAGAAAATGCACAAATTGCCAGGGACGAGCGGCTCAAGCAGCGACCGGATCTGGTGTTGCTTGATATCTGGATGCCCGATTGTGATGGCATCAGCCTGCTTAAAGAATGGGCCAATGCCGGCTTGCTGACCATGCCGGTGATCATGATGTCTGGGCATGGCACCATAGATACCGCGGTCGAGGCCACTCGCCTCGGGGCGTTCGACTTCCTCGAAAAACCGATTGCCTTGCAAAAGCTGCTCAAAACCGTAGGCGCAGCGATCAAACATACCGAGCATCTGGCGCATACCGAAATTAACCTGTCCAGCTTTGGCAAAAGTGCCGTCATTCAGGAGCTCAAGCAGCGCTTGGAGCAGCTGGCGCGCCATAAAAACACCTTGTTCCTGATTGGTAAAAAAGGCGGCAGTGTGCCATTGTGCGCCAAGTTTTTGCGTCCGCAGAATACGCCGTGGGTGGCCTTGACCGAGTATGAGAAGCTGGTCACCGCACCGATGGAAATTCTCGAGCAGGCCCGCGAAGGCGTGGTGTTTGTGGATGAAGTCACCAGGCTGGGCAAGACCGAACAAAAAGGCCTGCACCTGCTCATCAATAAATCCGAAAAATACGGGGTACGCGTGATTTGTGCCAGTGAGCATGGCTTGCCGCAACTGATTGAAAAAGCCATGCTGGAGCAGGCCTTGCTGCAAACGCTGGCCGGGTCAGCGGTCAAGGTGCCTTGCCTGGATGAGCACAAAGAGGATATTCCCGATCTGGTCAATGCGATGGCGACCTTGATGGTTGAAGCCAGCAAGATTGACTACAAGGCGTTTGATGTGGCGGCGCTGAATGCGCTGCGCAATGCTGACTGGCCTGGTGATTTGGACGAGCTGGAGTCCGTGGTACAGAACCTGCTCATGACCAGTTTGGGTGAAAGCATTACCCAGACCGATGTGCAGCGTGTTCTGGCCAATTTTCAAGGGCAGCGCGGCGAGTCGTCCGAGCAGCATATGCCGCTTAATCTGGATCAGCCTTTGCGTGAAGCGCGCGATGACTTCGAGCGTTTTTACTTCCAGTACCACATGCGGCTGGTCAAAAATAATATGAGCCGGTTGTCAGAAATTTCGGGGCTGGAGCGGACACACCTCTATCGCAAGCTCAAACAGCTGGGGATCAAAATCAAGGGATAAAAAAGCCGGGCTAACCCGGCTTTTTACGACTGAATCGTTTATTTGTTGCGGTTATCCAGACTGCAAGCAGTTTGCGGATAAATACTCAATAACCACATGCCACCGGCGATGCCCAGGTAGGCAAAAAACGCGTCCAGCGAAGCCTGGCCCAGCACCAGTGCCATAAATACCGCCAACACGCCCAAAACGCGTGCAGATAGTTGGGTTTTGTACCCCACGATCAGCAACAGACCAAACACAAACTGAATGAAAATCAGCAATGGTGCAAACACGGCTGGCAGGCCAAATTGCCCTAACATCATTTGGTATTGCAGATAACCATCAGGCGTATTTAAAATGGCCATCAGCTTTAAAATCACCACCCCAAAAAACACCAGCCCCAGTAAAATCCTGGCCGCTGCGGTTTGAAAACGACACATAACTTTTCCTCAAATCCTGTTTTAATAAAGGATGTATGATGCCTGCGGGCTCTGACAATTGCAATATTTGCTCTGGAGGCTGTCATGTCTGTAAAGCGCATTGAGCTCCGAATCAGCACACTGAGTAAGCAAGATCCTTTATGGGCAGACTGTAGCCGGATACGGCAACAGGTCTTCATACATGAACAACAGGTGCCCGAAGCGCTGGAGTGGGATGCTGCGGATGACACTGCAGTGCATCTGTTAGCGCATTACGCGCATGATGCCGTGGCATGCGCCCGCGTTCTGCCCGGGGGCTATATTGGCCGCATGGCGGTATTGCCCGCATGGCGGCGGCGAGGAATTGGCGAGGCCATGCTGTTGCAGGCAATACAGATCTGTCGGCAATGGGAGCTCAGCGATGTGCGCTTGTCGGCGCAGAGGCATGCAATTGGCTTTTATGAGCAAGCCGGGTTTGTGGTTTGCAGCGAGCCGTATCTGGATGCCAATATCCTGCATGTCGATATGCAGCTTGAACTGATATAATTATGGTTTGAATTTTCTCCAACATCCAGACATACAAAGGAATTCTCATGTCAAAAATCGTATTTAAAGCGGGTGAAGCTACCGTGTTTTCCGAAGGCAAGGACGTGACCGCCGCGATGCCAGAAATCGTGATCGGTGCCGTGGACGGCCCAGTGGGTACGGCTTTCGCGAACATGATGGCGCAAACCAAAGGCCACACGGCCATGTTTGCCGTGCGTGACATCAACCAGATGGTGCGCCCAGCGACCATGATGGTGCCAAAAGTCACCTTGAAAGATTCCTTGAATATCGAATTGTTCGGTGGTGTGGTGCAAGCTGGTGTGGCTGATGGCATTACCGATGCAGTGATCGAAGGCATTATTCCTAAAGAGCTGGTCAATGATCTGTGCATTATTGCCTTGCTGTGGATTGATCCGGGCTGTGCCAAAGAAGCCAATCTGGACAAAGCCGATCTGTACAAAAACAACTACGAAGCGATCAAGCTGGCCTTGAAGCGCGCATTGAACGACGAGCCTAGCATTGATGAGCTGATTGCTAACCGTCACAAAATCAAGCACTGCATGTGGGAAGATAGCTGGGATCAGAAATAAGTCAGGATCCCCTGTTTATCCTGTGTGAAATAGGCCCCGCATGTGCGGGGTTTTTGTTATCCGGTGAAAGTGGGCAGGCGCGCAATGAAATATTTAATTAAACGATATCTGGCCGTGATCTACGAAGCTTTGTTGATGCTGGCCTTGGCCTTGGCACTGACCGCCGCTTATGTGCTGGTGGTGGGGGATGCCAGTCATGGCTGGCGGCGTGTAGGTTTGCAGATGCTGTTGTGGCTGTCGATAGGCGCTTACTTTGTGCGCTGTTGGGTGGTGACCGGACAAACGCTGGCCAGCCAGACCTGGAAGCTGAAAGTGATAGATGCCGAGGGCAGTTTGCTGGACTGGCGCCTGGCTTTGCTGCGCTATGGGGTGGCAACACTGTTGTTGCTCCCGGCTGGGCTGACATTGTGGTGGGCAGTACTGGATCGCGAGCAGCAGTTTTTGCATGACCGGCTGCTTGGCTCGCGGATAATCAGCATCACATAAGCACGAGTCAGGCGGGTTTTAACGCCGCTCTACGTAGTAAAGCATGCCCAGGCCGACCAGCAAAAACAGTAGCGTCGGGCTGATGGCACTCACCAGCGGTGGCCAGTCATTGAGCACACCCAAATGCACGAACACGCGGTTCATGATCTGGTAGACCACGCCCAGAAAAATACCGGCAAAGATTTTGGCGCTGATGCCACCGGCACGCTGTTGCAAAAAGCCAAACGGTAAGGCCAGTACCACCATCACCAAACATGCCAGTGGATAGACCAGCTTAGCCCACAGTGCGACCTGATAGCGGGTACTGCGTTGTCCATTTTGATGTAAGTATTGAATGAAGCTATACAGGTTCCAGGCCGACATTTTTTCTGGCAATACTAGCAGCACATTCAACAGTTCTGGCCGGATCAGTGACTCCCAGCGCGTCTGCTTGAAAAACTGTGAGGTGATCGAGTTATCCTGAATCTGTTTGCTGTGATTGATATTGGTCTGGGTGACGTTAGACAGCACCCAGTGGTCATCCTGAAAGTAGCCTTTCTCGGCATGGCTGATATGCTTTAACTTGAACTGGGGGTCGAAATCATAAATGCGGATATCGACCAGGCTGGTGTCTGGCATGACCGAGCTGACATTGACAAAACTGCTGCCGTCTTTAATCCAGAGGCCGGATTGAAAGTCCTGCGCGACGACGGAATCAGTGGCTTGAATACGGATGCGCTGCGCCAGTTTTTCACTGATGGGTGCAATGATCTCGCCAATCAGAAAGGTCACTAATGCAAACACTAGGCCAATTTTAAGCAGAATCATGGCAATGGATTGCAATGAAATGCCGCTGGTGCGCATGACAATCAGCTCCGAGTTCCCTGCCATCGCGCCCAAGGTATAGACGATGCCCAGCAATACGGCGACTGGTGCCACCTCGTATATATGGCCAGGAATACTCAGGGCGACATAGATGAGCATGCTGTTGATGCCATAGTGACCTCGTCCCAGGCTGTCCAGCTCCTGTAGCAGGTCAAAGAACGAAAACATGGCAAGCAGGCCCAACAGCACCAGCATGATGCTGAAGCTGATCTCTTGCCAGAAATAACGGTTTAGACGGGTCAGGGTCATGGCTTAGTGATTTTTGGGGTGCGTTTGAGCCAGCTCGGCATCAGCGGTTTCAGATGTTTGCGTCGGTGGTAAAGATACCAGCCAAGCAGGATAAAACTCAGATGCACGGGCCACAATCCCACCAGTACCGAGATTTTGCCTTGCGTAATCCAGGCCTGAAAAATGCTGAGCAGGTTGTTGTAGATAATAAATATCAGGATCGCAAACATGATGTTGAGCGAGCGGCCTGCGCGTGGATCGACAAAGCTGAGCGGGATGGCAAGCAGGACCATGACGATGGTTGAGATCGGAATCGCCATGCGCCAGTGCAGCTCGGCATGGTCTGCGGCGCTGGCATCGCTCAGCAGCGATTGCGTGGATTTGATCTGCGCGGTGGCGGCGGCGGGCGCAGTCTCTTTGGCTTCGACCCGGATATCATAGCGCTCAAACTCGGTGGTCATGACCTCCAGACTGTTGGGCGTAGTTTCATAGCGTCGGCCATGTTCCAGCCGTAAAAAATTATCACCGTTGCTGGCTTTGTAGCGGCTGCCACGATTCGCAGTAATAATGCCAATTTTGCCGTTTTGTTTGGATTGGACGAACACGTTTTTGACTTCGTAGCCAAGCTTGTCAAAGCTCTCAATAAAGTAAATGCGATCGCCCGCGCTCGACTCCTTAAAGGTCCCGGGGCTTATTGATGACAGTTCATCCCGTTTTTTGAGCTGCTCGCGGTAGCTGTCTGCCTTGCCACTGGCCCAAGGCATAATTATCAGGCTAAACAGACTGATAATGAGCACAATCGGCGCCAGAAACCGCATGATAGGCAAGACCCATTGCCTTAAACTCAGGCCTGCGGACATCCAGATCACCATTTCCGAGTCGCGGTGCCAGCGTGTCAGCGTCAATAGCACGGCCAGAAAAACAGCGAGCGACATCATCATGGGCATGAATTGCACCAGGCTAAAGGTCAGGATGGTGCCAATGGCATCGTTAGGTAAAATGCCTCTGGAGACCTGGCGTACGATATTGCCAGCGCGCTGAGCGACAACGATGCCGAGGATAATCAGGAAGATGGCAGAGGCAGAAGACATGAGCTCTGCAGACAATGCACGTTTGAAAATTTTCAATTTAAATGCACCGCTTTGAAATCAGCATAAAACACTAGATAATACAACCATCACTTAAGCTAGTTGCATGGAACCAAAAAGGATAAAGATGGAATTTAGCATAAAAAGCACTTCCCCGGAAAAATTGCGTACAGATTGCTTGCTGGTGGGCATTTTTGAAGGCCGTAAACTCAGCGATTTAGCCAAGCTGCTGGATGGCGCCACTGAGAAAGCCATCTCGGCGGCCGTCAAGTCTGGCGATATGGAAGGTAAGGCTGGTACCACTCTGATGTTGCGTCAGTTGGCAGGCGTTGCGGCGCCCAGAGTGCTGCTGGTCGGCTTGGGTAAAGCCGATGAGCTGAATCTCAAAGGATTGCGTGCCAGTTTCCGCGCCGCGATTAAAGCGTTGCCAGCAGGCGTAGACCATCTCGCCACCGACTTTGCCGCGCTTGCGTTGAAAAAAGTCAGTGTGCAGCAAAAAACGGCGGCTTTGGCCGAGGTGGCGCTCGATGCCACTTACAAAGTGAATGCGGTCAAAGAGAAATCGGTGGAGCCGCATCCGCTGCAATCCGTCAGCGTGTTGCTTGAAAAATCCGCACAAGCCGAGGCTGAGCTGGGGCTGAAACAAGGGCAGAGCGTTGGCCAGGGCGTGGCGTTGGCTAAAGATCTGGGCAATTTGCCACCAAATATCTGTACGCCCAGCTATTTGGGCAAGCAGGCTGAAAAGTTAGCCAAGGAATATGGCTTCAAGGTCGAAGTGCTGGATCAGGCTGCGATTGAAAAACTCAATATGGGCTCATTTTTAGGCGTGACCCGTGGCAGCGAAGAGCCGCCGCGCTTTATTGTCATGCAGCATTTGCACGGTAAAAAATCGCAAAAACCGGTGGTGCTGGTGGGTAAGGGCATTACGTTTGATACTGGCGGAATTTCACTCAAGCCAGGCGCTGAGATGGATGAGATGAAGTATGACATGTGCGGCGCGGCATCTGTGTTTGGCGTGTTCAAGGCCTTGGGTGAGTTGAAGCTGCCACTCAACGTGGTTGGCTTGATCCCGACCTGTGAGAATATGCCAAGCGGCCGCGCGACCAAACCTGGCGATATTTTGACCAGTATGTCTGGCCAAACAATAGAGGTATTGAATACCGACGCCGAAGGCCGTTTGATTCTGTGTGATGCCTTGACCTATGCCGAGCGCTTTGAGCCTGCCGCGGTGATTGATATTGCAACCTTGACCGGTGCCTGCGTGATTGCACTCGGCCATCATGTCAGTGGCTTGTTTGCCAATAATGACCAGCTGGCCAAAGCGTTGCTGGAGGCGGGGGAGCAAGCCGGTGACCGTGCCTGGCAAATGCCCTTGTGGGATGACTATCAAGCGCAACTGGACAGTAATTTTGCCGACATGGCCAATATTGGCGGGCGCGCCGCCGGCAGTATTACAGCCGCCTGCTTCCTGTCGCGCTATACCAAAAAGTATGACTGGGCACATCTGGATATCGCAGGCACTGCCTGGAAATCAGGCAAGGAAAAAGGCGGCACTGGCCGGCCAGTGCCTTTGCTCATGAGTTATCTGTTGGCGCAAGCCGCACAATAAAAGGCATGACCAAAATTCGTTTTTATACGGATGTGCCGGATACGCCTGCATTGATGCAACACTTAATATCGCAGGCGTTTTCCAGGCAGCGCAGTGTCACCGTCTATTTGTCAGATCGTCAGCAGGCTGAGCAGTTGAGTACTCAGCTTTGGCAGCAGCCGGTTGAAGGCTTTTTACCGCATGTGCTCGCCGATGCCGACCATGCAGCGCTGACGCCTGTGCAGATTGCCTGGGCGCCTGAGCAGATCCGGCAGGATGATTTATTGTTTAACTGCCAAACAGCATTGCCCAAGTTTTTTAGCCGTTTTCGGCATGTGTTCGAAATCATTGGGCAAGACGAAACTGAAAAAGCGGCTGGTCGCCAGCGCTGGGCGTTTTACCGTGATCGGGGCTATGAGATTCAGCATATCAAGTCCATGCAGTCACAAGCATAACGGGGAGGGTGTGTGGAAACTTCAGAAATTCCGGTGTTAACCAAAGTTGTTCAAAAATCTGCGTCGCCAGTGGCCGAGGTGGTCATGCCAGACATGAACGAACTGGTGGCACAGCTCAAACAGGCTTTATTGCCAGAGATCACGCAACTCATCACGACGCAGTTGGCCGAGCAGTCCAGTGAGTCGCTCGCGCAGCACCAGCAAGGGCTGACCCAGTATGCCAACGCGTTGCAACAGACCGTGTTGTCACAGGCACAAACCCAAATCGGCGAAAGCATACAGTCGATTGAGCAAGCTTTTCGTGAAGCGATGGGCAATGTCAGCAAGCAACAGGTGGACGGTTTGGAGGCGAGCCTGAGCGCGCTGACAGAGGGGCAGCTCGCTCAGATGCAACAACGTGAACAAGCGTTTACCGAGGCGCTGGAAAGTCAGTCCGAGCAACAGTTGCAGGCGGTCGAAGATAAGCTGGTCCAGCTGAATGCGTCGCAGCAGGCCACATTTTCCGCTACCGAACAAACACTGCTTGAGCGGTTGGAGGCCAATAGCCAGCAATGGCTGGATGAACGGCTCGCCAGTTTGTTGGCGCAACAGCAAACCGAACTCGAAAGCAGAGTATTGGCATTGCGTAGCCAACTGGAATCAACGTTGGAGACGCATTTGCAGCAATTACAGGAACAAGCCAAGTCTCGTTTGTCCGCCAGCCATGAGCTGGCTGCGGCGACCCTGGCTGCAGACTATAAGCAATCGTTGCAGCAAGTGTTTAACGAACTGTCTGCACAACAACTGGAGGCCTTCAAGCAGGGCATGCAGGACGACTTGTCGGTCAATGCTGCTAGCATGCAAGAAAAAGTCGCTGCCTTGGTGGCGATGCAACTGCAGGCGATGGAAGCCGATATGAACAAACGGCTCAAGTCGCGCATTCTGGAGGTGTTGCAGGGCATCAAGTTTGTGATGCCAACGGTTTAAGGGCTTGCGTTGGCCAGGGTCAGCACCACGGGCGTATGGTCGCTGGGGCGTTCGAGCTTGCGTGGTGTTTTATCTATCACACAGCTTTCGCAGTGTGGTTTGAGGGCGTTGCTGACGAGAATGTGATCAATTCGCATGCCCATATTACGGCGGAAGGCGGCCATGCGGTAATCCCACCAGCTAAACTCGCCTGCCTGATCATTAAACAACCTGAAGCTATCATGCAAGCCTAAGGCCAGCAATTGCTGAAAGGCGGCCCGCTCAGCCGGACTTACCAGCACCTGGCCCAGCCAGGCCTGCGGGTCGTGGCAGTCACGGTCATCTGGTGCAATATTGTAATCGCCAAGAACTACCAGTTTTTCATGTTGACTCAGTTCTGCTTGAAGCCAGCTTTGCAGTCCATTAAGCCATGCCAGCTTGTAATGGTATTTGTCCGAGTCTACTGCCTGGCCATTGACGACATAGGCGCAAATCACCCGAATGCCTTGTATGGTGGCCGCAATAATGCGTTTTTGCGTGTCAGCATAGTCTGGCAAGTCCAGGTGAACAGCCTCTATTGCATGCGGGCTTAGGATCGCCACGCCATTATAGGTTTTCTGGCCGTTATGCACGGCATTGTAGCCAGCCTCTTTGAGCGCCGCATACGGAAACTTGCTATCTTCCTGTTTGGTTTCCTGCAAGCACAGTACATCCGGTTGATTCGCACTGAGCCAGTCCAGCACATGCGGCAAACGCACGGTCAGCGAGTTAACATTCCAAGTAGCGAGTTTCAACCATCTTCCCCTTAAATTCAGTGCAACAAGCCGTGCTGGCGTTGATTTGCCGCTATTTTACACGAGCAACTGAGATCACAGGCAATGCCTGCATGCTGGTCTAAACCGGCTTGTTAACTCACACCCGGAGCATTAATGAGATCAATTCTCCGGATACCTCATGGATTCTGTGTTTATTTCTGCAATCTGTTTGCATATCACTGCCGTATAAATACAGTTGGGCCTGACAGAACACCTCGCATCCAGTCAGGATATCTTTCATGTTGTCTGGATCCGCATGACACGCCGATGGATTGTTTTAGTCTGCACCTCGCTGCTGGCCATGGTTTGGTCAGCATTCGCCTATGCGGCACCCCCGGCTGAGCCTATCCGCTTACAACTCAAATGGCATCACCAGTTTCAATTCGCTGGTTATTACGCTGCCTTGCAACAGGGTTACTACCGTGATGAAGGGTTGGCGGTCGAGATTATCGAGGGTAACCAGTCCATCGATCCCTTAAAGCAGGTCTTGTCTGATCAAGCAGATTACGCCATCGGCGATTCCGAAATTCTGATTTCACGCTTGTCTGGCCAGCCGCTAATCGCTCTGGCCGCCATTTTTCAGCACTCCCCGTATGTGTTACTGAGTTTGCAAAACAGCGGAATCAAGCGGCCTCAAGATCTGATCGGCAAACGCATTATGCTTTCGGGTGAACATGGCCGTTTGCAATTTCAGGCCATGCTATTCAAGCAACATCTGGATATTCACCAAATGACGCTTCTGCCTTATCGCTCAAATCTGGATGATTTGATTGAGGGGCGCGTGGACGCCATGATGGCCTATGCGATGGATGAGCCCATGCAATTACAGCAAAGAGGCTATGCCCCCGCTATTCTTAGCAACCAGGCCTATGGCGCAGATTTTTATGGCGATGTACTGTTCACGACTGAACAGGAGCTGTTGCAACATCCCGCACGGGTTGAGGCTTTTTTGCGCGCCACCAAAAAAGGCTGGAAGTACGCGTTCAATCATCAAGAGGCCATGGCCAATGCGATAGCCAGCATGCCTGGCGTTGCGCAACGCGACATCAATCAACAGTCTCTGTTGCAGGAGGCGCGTTTAATGGCGCCTTATGTGTTGTCTGAGGTGGTGCCCTGGGGACATATGAATGAAGAGCGCTGGCAGTCGATTGCCCAGACCTATGCCGCGCTGGGGCTGGTTCCTGCCAATGCGCAACTACAAGGCTTTATCTACCGCCATGATGTTTCTATAGAACGCCCCTATGTGAACTGGCTAATACGCGGGGTGTTTACACTCGTGCTGGTGGTGGCTGTCACCGTGTTGTGGAACCTGCAAATGCGCAGGCAGGTCTCTGAGCGAACGCGGGCCTTGCAAGAGGAAATTGATCAGCGGCGCCAGACTGAGTATTTGCTCAAAGTGGCGGGCAATGTGGCAAAAATCGGTGGCTGGGTCATAGACCTGCCCACAAAGCGCATGCGCTGGTCTGACGAAGTGGCAGCCTTACATGAATTGCCACCTGGATACTCTCCCAGCCTTGAGGAAGGCATGGGCCTTTTTGTGCCAGCCTATCGGGCGATCATGTCCAGCGCGCTTGAGAAATGCATGTCGGAGGGAACCCCTTATGATCTGGAGCTGGAAAAGGTCACCGTGCATGGCCGCCGGTTCTGGGTGCGCGCAATGGGGCAGGCGTTGCGCGACGAGCACGGCCGGATTGTTCAGGTGCAAGGCTCGTTACAGGATATTACGGTACAAAAACAACTTGAAGCGATCAAGCAGGGACAAGACAAAATACAGGCGATGCTGCTGGCGGATATCCCGTTACCTGAGATTTTGCATGCGGCCGTGCAGCTCATCGAGGCGCATTTTTCCGAGGTCTATTGTGTGATTTTACAAATGGATCAGGATGGGCGGCATCTGCATCATGCCGCCTCGCACCGCTTGCCAGCCAGCTACGCACAAGCGATGAGTCAGCTGCCTGTTGCAGGTTATGGCATGCTCAGTTTGACCCAGAACCGGGTGATAGCCGAAGACATCAGCACGCACCCGCTATGGGCTGACTATGCAGACCTTGCGCTGAAACATGGCTTGCGTGCCTGCTGGAGCTTGCCCATCTTCTCACGCAGCCAACGGGTGCTTGGCATGCTGGCGATGTATCGTCAGTCACGCCACCTGCCAGAGACAGCCGAGCTGGACATGGTCGAGAGTTATGCCCATATTCTCGGGTTGGCGATTGAGCGCGAGCAGGCCGATGAACAATTGAAGCTGTTACAAAGCGGAGTGTCACGGCTGAATGATATGGTGATGATCACTGAGGCGCCGGTACACACCCCGTTACAGCAAAAAATTGTCTTTTTAAATGATGCGTTTACACGTATCACCGGCTTGGCCGTGGACCAGTACAATCATCTTTCGCCGTTTGAGCTGTTTAAAAACAGTACGCCTGCCAACGATTTGCAACGCATTAAGGAAGCCTGGCAGCAGCAATTACCGATTAAAACGGAAGTGGTGACTGTCGATCATCAAGGTAACGGCATTTCATTGGAAATGGATGCCTTGCCGCTGCATGACAAGCGTGGCCGTGTGACGCATTGGGTGGCTGTACTCAGGGACATCAGTGAACGCAAGCGCACCGATGCGCAAATTCGCCAATTGGCCTACTACGACACCATGACCGGCCTACCCAACCGGCTGTTGCTGCAAGACAGGCTGGCGGCCCATATCCGTAAATCCCAACTTAAAAAAACCGGTGGCGCCTTGATGTTTATCGATATTGATAACTTCAAAACACTCAACGATACGCATGGGCATGCAGTAGGCGATGCCTTGCTGATTGAGGTCGCCAAACGCATTAAACACTCTGTGCGGCGGCAGGATACGGTTAGCCGCCTGGGCGGCGACGAGTTTGTGGTCGTGCTCGATAGTTTGGCATCCGCGGCGGACCAAGCGGAAAAGCAGGCGCGCAAAATTTGTGAAAAAATCGTAGGCGCCTTTAAAAAGCCGTTCAAACTCGATCACTACCAGCACTACACCACCCCCAGCATCGGCGTCGTCTTGTTTGATCCTGACATGAGTCAGACCGATGAGCTGCTCAGACGCGCCGATATGGCCATGTATAAAGCCAAAGAGGCCGGCAGAAATGGCTACCGGTTTTTTGATGCGCAGATGGAAGTCGAGCTCCGTCAGCGCGTGGCGCTGGAGGCGGAGTTACATGAGGCCATACAAAAGCAGGAGTTTGTCTTGCATTTGCAGCCACAATATAACCAGCAGCATCAGATGGTCGGTGCAGAAGCACTGTTGCGCTGGCAACATCCTGAACGTGGCCTGATCATGCCCGGTGAGTTTATTGCCCTCGCCGAATCTAGCGGACAAATTGTCGCCCTGGGGCGCTGGGTCTTGCAGCAGGCCTGTGCCTTATTGCAGCAGTGGGCATTTCATCCGCAACTCAGTCAAATGGTGGTGGCCGTGAATGTCAGTCCCAAGCAGTATCTGCAATCAGCATTTGTCACGGAGGTGCAGCAATTGCTGACCGAAGCCAACATTGCCCCAGGCCGACTTCAACTTGAGTTGACGGAAAGCATGTTGATCGACAATGTGGAAGATATCATCGCCAAAATGACCGCGCTCAAAGCGGCGGGTGTCAGTTTTTCGCTGGATGATTTTGGCACGGGCTATTCTTCATTGTCTTACCTCAAGCGCTTCCCGTTTGATCAGCTCAAGATCGACCAGTCGTTTGTACGCGACATGTTACAGGGGCAGGATCACCAAAGTATCGTCAATGCCATTATTTCACTGGGGATCAGCCTGCAACTCGACGTATTGGCCGAAGGGGTAGAGACCGAAGCGCAGCTCGACCTTCTCACCCGTTTGGGATGTAATACGTTCCAGGGCTATTACTTCTCCGTTCCGCAGCGTACGCAGGATTTTGAACGTTTAGTCGCAACCGGACAGTCTGTCATGACAGGCTGATGCTTGGCAGCGCCAGCATCTAACGCGCCTTACATAAAAAAACTCCCGGTCAACCGGGAGTATGAGAGAGGACTGTGTGTGGTCGCTAACGGCCTGGAGTGGCGCTCCAGGCTGCGCCAGTCGCATCAGACTGACGCGCGACCACGGATCAAACGCGGTGTTGATCAGAAGGTAGAACTCAGCGTGATTATCCAGCGATTATCTGTCAGGTCTTTGGACCGGCTTCCGCCATTAAAACTGGAGCCACCGTAACCTTGGGGACTCCAGTAGCCAGTGTCATTCGCCCCCACATAGTACACGCCAAGGTTCAGCCCAGTCGTATTCGCTACTGCCAGCGTTTTACTCAATCCAATTTTGTAGTCAGTGTTGTCTGGATTCCCTTTACCAGCAGAGTAGTCACCATAAGAGAGTGGTGTTACCTTGGCCGCTACATCAAGCATACCAACGTGTCCCACCAGAATCAGGTCATAAAACGGCAGCGGATAGTTGGCATTTAACTCGATGTAAGTGGAGCCACGGCTATCACTGTCAAAACCGGTACTCTTATTGGCGCCAAACCAGTCCGTGAGCGTGACAGAGGCTTTTGCACTAATCCAGTCATAACTGAGGGCAACATTTGCTTCATAAGTGTCAAAGCGCTGGCTACCCACTCTGGTAACCCCGTCGCTGCGTTTACAGTTACATTTGTTCCAATTGCCGCCTGGATAGAGGTAGCCAATCAGCCCAGCTGACCAGGCGAGCTTTTCAACTGCAGCGAAACTACCATTGTAGCCCGTGTAAATATCAATCTCGGTGGTACTGTCGACATAGGTTTGTGGCGTGATACTAGACCCCCAAACGCCTGCATAAAAGCCGCTCTCATGGGCAAGATCCATCCCGGCCTGAACGGCAGGCTTGTGCCATGACTGAGAGATGCCGCGGGAGTAGTAGTCCGACACAAAGGCCACATTTCTGGACAATGTCCAGGCAGACTTTTCTTCTGCCTGGCTAAGCGTGGAGACGAAACTTGCGGAGACGAGTGCAAGAGCAAAAAGGATAGATTTACGCATAAATAGGGTCCCTGTTAATGAATAATGTGAGCTCATTCTGCGGATTGCAGTCCCCTGCGGCTATCCCAAATCGGCAAAGATGCAGATAAAAATGGTGATGGGAGGTTTGAGGATTAGGTGAGCACCGGATGCGCAGACAGTGCTTTTTGCGCCCATGCAATGCACTAAAAATAGGCGCAGCATGCCTAATTGCACCTGGATTGATAACTTTGTGATGAGGGTAACCAATGCTACGAAATAAAAGCGCGCAGGAAATGCTTTGTAAACCTGCATGGCAAGCTGAATGCTGGGCGGTGTGCTAAAACAGGAGAGTTGGAATGTTATTTGCTAACACAGCACTACAGTTAGCTCACATAATAATAAAGCAGACTCAGGGATACCATAATGTTAGAACACTGCGCGCGCACTGCGGCATTATTGACGCTGCCACAGTCAAACTATTTGCATAGGGAAAGTCAGGATTTTGATGAGCAGTCTCAGTTCCTGCAAGGCTGGCATCAAGATTACTCACAGCTCTCGGCCGGGCACTTTAATGGCTTTTTGACCCATGTGCACTTGCCTGAGGTGTCATTATTCCTTGAATTTACTAATCAGCAACTCCATCAACAAGGCTATCTGGATGAGGAGAAAATCTCTATCGGGGTGCCGATGAATAGCATTGAAAAGGGCATGTTTTGTGGCAGCCTCTGCGAGCAGCAGGCAGTGCATATTTTTTCTGGCAGAAACGGTTTTGAGTTTGTCTCGCCTGCAAACCTCACTATCGGCCTGATTGTGATTTCGAGAAAGTTTCTGATGCAGTACTTGTCAGATGACGATCAGGAGCGACTGGACCAGCAGTGCAAGAGTGCCAAGATTTTATATTTGAGCCAAACAAAGTATCAGAACCTGGTCCGCTTTTTACGTTCTGTATTTGCGACGCTCAAGGCATTGCCCGGCTTTATACAATACCCTACGCTGGTGCAAGAAACACAAATGATGGCTTTGCAAATGGTGGCCGATACATTGCTCTGTGACGATTCGGCGCCAAGGACGGTTTATTATCAGAATCAATCCTGGCAAGTGGTCACCAAAACCAGAAAAATCGTGCGTGAACGCCAGGATGATCCTATCACTGTCGTCGAGTTGTGCGAGTCTTTGGCCATGAGCCACCGTACCTTGCAATATCACTTTCAAAGAACCCTGGAGAAAAGTCCGATCGTCTACCTGCGCACCGAGCGGCTCAATGGTGTCCGCCAAATGCTGAGGCACGCCAATTCTGTGACGGAGGCAGCCACTTCATGGGGCTTCTGGCATTTTGGACATTTTTCGCAGGAATATAAAAAGATGTTTGGTGAAGCGCCCTCTACGACCTTCAAGCGCTTTCATGGATGAGGTGGCGGTTTTGCGTCATTGGCCGGAAGGCGCGTCTTGAATCATAACGACATCGCTTTCATCTTTGAGTGCAACGCCGGACAATTTTAAACGTTTGGCTTCTTTTGCCAGCCATAACAATTTTTTTGCGGCGGCAGCATAACCCAGGCCATCTGGCCTGACATTGGAAATACAGTTCCTGTCCGCATCACTGCGGCCACGTCGTGGTTGATGCGTCAAATAAATCCCCAGACTATCCGGCGAGCTGAGTCCAGGCCGCTCACCAATCAGCATGGCCACCATGTTTGCGCCAAGCATTTCGCCCACTTCATCGGCCAGTGCAACCCTGGCCTGGGAGGCAATCACCACTGGCCCCAGATGCCATTCCGCAGGGGCTTGCGCATGAATTTCTTGCAATAATGGCAGGGCATGATTTTTGATTGCCAGTGAAGACAAGCCATCCGCCACCACCAGTAATAAATCAATGGTTTGTTTTGGTTTGGCGGCTTTGAGGTGTAGCCCGCTGTCTTCACTCAGTTGACGGCCCCAATCGGGCCTTAATAAATAAGAAGCCCGGTCTGGTGCCTTGCTATGAACCTGATGGACATCGACTGACAATGTCGCTTGAATTTGCGCCATCAACGCCTGGGTATCCAGGCCAAGATGAACCGCATCCCTGGCCAATGCGTGGCTCAAGCTGAAATCCAAGACTTCTTGCGTAGGCAGGCTGCTGCCTACCCTGCCGATGGCAATCCGCGCTTGTGTGAAGCTTTTAAGCTGTGACCAGGGGTCTTCACTGACGATGCCAGTACTCGTGTCTGCGGGAGGCTGATGCATATTAAGGGGCATTCATTAATTGTTTGGGTTTATTTTGTAACAGGGCATGGCTATTGTCTACCGGGCGGATCATGCCGGTGTGATCCATCAGGTTCATGCGTTGTAGCCACTGCTCAAACTCCGGTGCTGGCTTCAGGTTGAGCGTTTTACGCAAATAGAGGGCGTCGTGAAAGGAGGTGGTCTGATAATTAAGCATGATGTCATCCGCCCCTGGAATGCCCATGATAAAGGTAATACCAGCCACAGACAGCAAGGTCATCAAGGTGTCCATGTCGTCTTGATCTGCCTCGGCATGGTTGGTGTAGCAGACATCACACCCCAGCGGCAGGCCCAGCAACTTACCGCAGAAATGGTCTTCCAATCCGGCACGGATAATTTGTTTGCCGTCGTACAGGTATTCAGGCCCGATAAAGCCCACCACCGTATTGGTAAGTAAGGGCGAAAAGTGGCGGGCAACCGCATAGGCACGTGCCTCGCAGGTTTGCTGGTCCATGCCAAAATTGGCGTTGGCCGAGAGTGCCGAGCCTTGGCCGGTTTCAAAATACATGACGTTTTGGCCTACCGTGCCGCGTTGCAGTGACAAGGCTGCAGAATAAGCTTCATCCAGAATGGAAAGATTAATACCAAACGTTTTATTGGCTTGTTCGGTGCCGGCAATCGACTGAAACACCAAATCAATCGGCGCGCCTTTTTCGATGAGTTGAATCTGGTTGGTGACATGGGTCAGGATGCACGACTGGGTGGGAATCTCATATTGGTTAATGACTTCATCAACCAGGTAATATAAGTTCATCAAGCCAGGAATACTATCGGTGGCCGGGTTGATGCCGATCACCGCATCTCCGGAGCCATACAATAATCCGTCTAGCAGAGAAGCGGCAATACCGCGGGCATCGTCGGTCGGGTGGTTGGGCTGCAAGCGCACAGACAGCCGACCCGGCAGACCGATGGTATTTCGGAATGCGGTCGTCACTTGGCATTTTTTGGCGACCAGGATCAAGTCCTGGTTGCGCATCAGTTTGCTGACCGCTGCCGCCATTTCCGGTGTGATACCTTTGGCCACCCGTGTCAGCGTGGCGGTATCCGTGGTATCCAGCAACAACCAGTCTCGAAAATCGCCCACGGTTAAATGGCTGATTTCACTAAATGCCTGCGCATCATGCGTATCAATGATTAAGCGCGTCACCTCGTCTTGTTCATAAGGCAGCAGCAACTCCTCTAAAAAGCGTTTGAGCGGCACACTGGCGAGGCACATTCTGGCGGACATCCGTTCGACATAAGTCTCTGCAGCCACGCCTGCGAGAAAGTCGCCAGAGCGCGGCGGTGAGGCTTTTGCCATCACTTCTTTCAAGTCTTTAAACTGATACTGATGTACGCCGACGCTGTAACTGTAAGCCATCTTTTTCTCACTCTCCAAGGAATCAACAGGGGACTCCTTTACGTACCTTGCATGGATTGTCCGCGTTTAACGGTCAGTCGCGGTGTCGCGTTGCCCTTTTGTCAGGCTGAAATAAATATAGCCCACTGCCATCAGCACGGCAAACACCAGCGCCAATGCCTGATTGTAGTAGACCATGGTCAGCAAACTGATCACGGCAAGGCTCAAGGCAATGGCCGGAAACAGCGGATAACCCATGGTTCGGAACGGGCGTTCAAGCTTAGGCTCATTTTTTCTCAGCGCAAAAAAGCTCAGCATCGAAACGATATACATGACGATGGCCCCGAATACCGCCATCGTGATCAAGTTTGCCGTGAGCGTCATGCCATTAAACTGTAAGTCATCACTCAAAATAGCTGCCAGGCCGACCACGGCCCCAGCGATCAACGCGCGATGTGGGGTTCTAAAGCGCGCATGCGTGGCTTCAAAGTATTTGGGCATAAATCCGGCGCGTGCCAGGGCAAAAATCTGCCGTGAGCAACCAAGCAAAATTCCGTGAAAAGAGGCAATCAAGCCTAGCAAGCCAATCCAAACCAGCATATGTAACCAGCCACTGTTCTCACCCACCACCACTTTCATTGCCTGTGGAATAGGATCATTGACATTGGCCAGGGTTCTCCAGTCGCCCACACCACCTGCAAAAAGCATGACACCCATAGCCAGAAACACCAGCGTCAGAATCCCGGCAATATAGGCTTTGGGGATCGTTCTTCTCGGATCTTTGGCCTCTTCTGCCGCCATGGCAACACCTTCAATGGCGAGAAAAAACCAAATGGCAAATGGAATCGCCGCCACCATGCCTGGAATCGCTGCGCTACTAAAAACGTCATTACCTGCCCAGCCATGTGCGACAAAGTTTGTCATCGAGAAACCGGGGGCAACCACGCCCATAAACACCAATAACTCAATAATCGCGAGCAAGGTGACCAGCAGTTCAAAGGTGGCAGCGATATGCACCCCAACAATATTCAAACTGACAAATACAATATAAGCACCCACGGCAAAAAGCTTGGGGTCTATGCCCGGATATTGCACATTCAGATAGGCGCCAATCGCCATCGCAATGGCCGGCGGTGCGAATAAAAACTCAATCAAGGTGGCATAACCGGCAACATACGCCATCTTAGGACCAAAAGCCCGTCTGGCGTAAGCAAACGGCCCACCGGCATGTGGAATAGAAGTAGTGAGTTCGGTAAAACTGAAAATAAAGGTGGTGTACATCAGCGCGATAAAGAGCGTGGTCACCAAAAAACCCAAGGTTCCCGCTTTATCCCAGCCGTAACTCCAGCCAAAATATTCGCCAGAAATCACCAGCCCGACGGCCAGTCCCCATAAATGCCAACCATTCAGCGTTGGCTTTAACGATACGCTCATGACAGCTTCCCCTAGCAATTAAAAATCATGGTCGTATCATGCGAGTTTCGTGTGAATTCAACTATCCCATTTTCGCAATGATGGGTTGCGCGCTATAGATTGCCTAAGGTTGGGCTTGAATCTTACAAGCTTGGGTAATTGCAACGAAGTAAGCTACATCAGCAGGGTCTGCTTGATCACAGACGTGCTGTTAAAAGAATAAATACGTCGTCTCACGCAAGGTGAGCGTTAAGTGAGCGACCCCTTTAGGGCGAGTGCTGTTGACATTTCATGGTTTATGATCCGCCAACTTTCATGAGTATCAGCCCAGAAATGATTAAGGTTGCCGCAAGTAATCGCAACATTGTGATGGGTTCAGAGAGCACCGTGATGCCAACGATAAATGCACCAACGCCACCAATCCCCGTCCAAACAGTGTAAGCGGTGCCCATGGGGATCGTGCGCATCGCTGAAGACAGCAACCAAAAGCTTCCTATCACTGTAAGCAGCGTCATGAGTGACGGTAGCAGTTTTGAAAAACCATCAGACTCTTTGATCGCGTAAGCGAAGATGATTTCCAGAATGCCAGCGGCGAAAAGTTGTAACCAAGCCATAAATTGTCCTAAAGTGAAGCCAAGCCGTCCTGTGAAAACGCAATGACTGGAGGGCCTCCCCACTGCGCTAAAGATAGTCATCTTTTTGTGTAACATCCTTATTAAAAGCAAAAAAGATTTTTGAATGGATAATGGAAACGTCAGCGGGCCGCTGACAGACCCAGCAAAGCTATTGGTGTTGCAAGTAATCTCGCCATCCAGAAAACTGAGAGATTTGATCTGCAGTTTCCAGTGCGTAATCCTCACAAATAAATCCGGTGACCCATGAGCCATCTATCAGTTCAACCTTGCCCAGTCCTAATGGCGCCGGAATATCATTTAGAAAGGCGCCTAGCTCTTGGGTGGGGATTTCCCAGATTTCCACCTCAAATGACCGGCCACCGGTTGCAACTCTTCTTAACCCTGGTCGTTTGGGCGGTGAGCCCGCCAAGGCATAAAACTGGTAAGCAGGGGAGGTCTGTGTTTTTTTGAGCAATTGCCCGCCTTTATCTTTTAATTGCCAATTCAAGGGTAAACCGTCTAAATGTGCGCCACACACCAGCAGCTGTGAGCGATCATTTTTTGCCAGTGTTGTCGGGTGCGCGGCCGTGAATTCGAATTGACCAATCAGCGGTAGTTTTGAGGTGCGCTGAAAACTGTCAGCAATACTTAAAAGATATTGGTCACAGAATGCCCGCCCAAACAAAGTCACCCCTGAAGGCAGGCCATTCCGCATGAATCCAGCCGGAACCGCTACCGCCGCATAGTCCAGCAGATTCATGAAGTTGGTGTAAGTCCCCAAATCAGAGTTGCGTTTCACAGGCTCTGCCGCTAGCTCAGCCAAGGTGAACGGGCGCGGATAGGCTGGCGTGATCATGAAATCCAGATTGGCAAGAATGGCATCCGTCTTGACTTTTAGGGCTTGTAATTTGTATTGAGCTCTAAACGCTTGCACCGCCGTGGCAGTCGGCGCTTTCTGCAGCACATCTCTGATGACAGGCAGCACCGCTTCTGGATTATTCTCAATCAACTCGCCAACGACGCTGTATCTTTCAGCAACCCAAGGGCCTTCGTAAAGAAGCTTCGCAGCCTCCAGAAAGGCACTGAAGTCTATTTCAATGGCAATGCCCCCCATGGTCTCAAGGGTGGAGACTGAACGCTCAAAGAGGGCCTGACTTTCAGCGCAACCTAGAAACTCTAATTGTTTAGGGACGCCAAACTTAAATCCGCTGGCGGGGATGCCAAACGATCTGCCCGTGTTCCAGCCAACATTGGCACGACTGTATTCGTCTTCTGGATCCTTATGCGCAGTGAGTGCTAGCAGTTTGCTTGCTTCCAATGCAGTCGCGGTAAAAAAGGTCGTGCAATCCAGTGTGCGACAAGCTGGCACCACGCCAGCCGTTGAAATTAAGCCCTTGGTGGCTTTCAATCCAATCAGGTTATTGAGCGCTGCCGGAACACGCCCGCTGCCTGCGGTATCCGTCCCGAGTGCAAATGATGCCAGTCCCAACGCCACTGCCAGCGCGGAGCCTGCACTTGAACCGCCACTGGGGTATTCAGTAAGGACGCTATTGCGGCAGAGTCCATAGGGGGAGCGGGTGCCGTTCAGGCCAGTCGCGAACTGATCAAGATTCGTTTTACCGATGGGGATCGCGCCTAGTGCGATCAACTGCGCAACAATGGTGGCATTTTTTGCCGGGATGTAACTAAACGCAGGACATGCCGCCGTGGTTGGGACACCGGCCAGGTCGATGTTATCCTTGACCGCAAATGGGACGCCATACAGCGGTAAGCTTTCAGGCCCGGTTGCCTCTAGATTTGCCAGATAAGGCGCTAATTCTTCTTCGGTCAGAATGTGGATAAAGAGCTTGTATTCTGGATTTAACTGGAGGGCTCTTTCGCGCAATGCTTGAATGAGTTCACGGGGTGAGAATGCATGGTTGGCATACGCACTTTTAAGGGCATCCAATTGCAGGTTATATGGGTGTTTCATTTCAATGTCCTTTAAGCTTCGTTAATCACGACCACACACTGCCCGGCTTTGACTGGTGAGCCAGGGGAGACCCGTATCTCTGCCACGACACCATCGACAGGTGCTTGGATTTCAATTTCCATTTTCATGGATTCAAGAATGACTAAAGATTCGCCAGCGGTCACCTGTTGCCCAATCTGCACAACGACTTGCCACAAATTGCCGGCAATGTGACTTTCCACGCCGACCTGACCCTCGGCTAAGGTGGATTCTTCAGTGTCACTGGCTAACTGTTCATCTATTTCAAAATTCGCCTGCCCAGTGTCAATCCAGCGCTGACGCTCCGCATTGAATGCCTTTTTTTGATGGGTTCTGAACGCTTGAATCGATGATGCTTCCCGCGCCAAGAAGGACTGATATTGCGAAAGATTGAGGCTGGTCTCTTCAATCTTTAATGGATAGCGACCGAGTGGAAAATCACGCCGGATGACAAGTAATTCTTCGGCCGACACGGGGTAAAAGCGAATCTGGTCAAAGAAATTCAATAACCATGGCTTTCCTTCAAACGCAGCCACTTTTTTATAGCGACTCCACATTTGCAGGGTGCGGCCCACAAACTGGTAACCCCCTGGGCCCTCCATACCGTAAACGCACATGTAAGCGCCGCCAATGCCGACGGAGTTCTCGGCAGTCCAGGTTCTGGCCGGGTTGTATTTGGTAGTGACTAATCTGTGCCTTGGATCCAAAGGGGTGGCGACTGGTGCGCCAAGGTAAACATCACCCAGCCCCATGACCAGGTAACTGGCGTCAAAAACGATTTCCTGCACTTTTTGAATATCCGGCAATTCATTAATGCGGCGGATGAACTCCAGGTTGCTCGGGCACCAAGGCGCATCTTTACGCACGGTGGTCATATATTTTTCGATCGCCAATTGGCAAGCGGGATCGTCCCAGGACAATGGCAAATGCACTACCCTGGATGGCACGGTAATGTCTTGCGTTGAACTGAGTTTGCCCCAAATTTCCTGGATCAACGCCAATAAGGTTTTTAATGGCAGCTGTTCAGGCTGGTAATGCACTTGCAAGGAGCGTATGCCAGGGGTGAGGTCAATAATGCCGGCAGGATTACTTTGTTCGATGGCTTGCATCAAAGCATGCGCTTTGAATCGCAAAACAAGGTCTAGCTCAGGCGCGCCGATCTCAATCAACAAGTGCGTATCGCCAGATAGTCTTGCGACGAGCTTGGCATCCTTTTCCCCAATTTCCAGCACGATAGGGGTCTGCAGTTCTGCCGCCTGCCAGGATGCAGTGATTGGACTCAGGCCTGCGATTTGTTGCTGTTGTTCTTTAAAAGCCTGTCTGGCGGTGGCGATGGTCACCGGGATAAAGCGAACTTTGTCACCTGCCTTGAGTTGTCCCAGGTGCCATAAATCTGCTTCAATCATCGTCACCGGGCAGACAAAGCCGCCCAGGCTGGGCCCATCAGGCCCGAGAATCACCGGCATGTCACCGGTGAAATCAACCGCACCAATCGCATAGGGGTTGTCGTGAATATTGGATGGGTGTAAACCCGCTTCACCGCCGCTCTCTCTGACCCACTCAGGTTTCGGTCCAATCAGGCGAACACCGGTTCTGCTGGAGTTGAAATGCACTTCCCAATCTGTGTTTAAAAACTGATCGATGTAGCGCTGGGTGAAATATTCCGGGGCGCCATGCGGCCCATAAATGACCCGGATCTGTCTGGTCTCAGCAAGGGGAGGGTAGAGGCCTGGCGGTAGTGCGATGCCCGCAGCAGCATCCTCTAATGCTGGCAGGTGGATGACATCCCCGGCCCTTAAAGCACGCCCGGCATGCCCGCCGAATTGGCCCAGCGTAAACGTACTTTTACTGCCCAAATATTCAGGAATCTCCAGGCCGCCCCTGAAAAGCAAATAGCTGCGGGCGCCTGTTTCGGCAATTTTGCCTAAGGTTAACGTTGACCCTCGCTTGATGTGGAGAGAGACATTGTGTGGCACCTGCTCTCCATCCACTTTTACTGGGATGGTTGCACCCGTGATAGCGACAACGGCATCCGTATTGAAGCGCAAGGTGGGACCACTCATGGTGATTTCCAATCCGGCGGCACGTTCCTCGTTCCCCAGCAAACGGTTCCCCAAACGGAACGCCAGGCTATCCATTGGGCCTGAGGGCGGAACACCGACGGCCCAATATCCCTGGCGGCCAGGATAATCCTGGATAGTGGTTTGCGTGCCCGGAACAAGGACTTCAAATGTGTGAGATTGATACGCCAACCCCTCAAGGCAGCGCGTCCAGGGATGGCCTTCTGAAAATGGCTGGTCGGATAATATTTGTCTGAGGTAGTCACGGTTGGTCTCTACGCCGTATAACACTGTCTCACCAAGCGCGTCATCTAGGCGCTTTCTGGCCTCTTCCCTGGTGGCTGACCAGCTAATCACTTTTGCAATCATGGGGTCAAAATAGGGCGGCACTTCGCAGCCTGCCTCAACCCATGTGTCTACACGCAATGCTTTTCCATCCGCATGTGGAAACGCAACATTGGTCAACAAACCAGGGCTGGGTTGAAAGTCTTTTCCCGGATCTTCGGCATACAGGCGGGCTTGTATTGCGTGGCCATGGGGTTGCAGTGTTTGGCGAATGTCTGACAAAGGCGGTAAGTCGCCAGCCGCCAATTCAATCATCCAACGCACCAGGTCAACGCCCCATACTTGCTCGGTAACACCATGCTCTACCTGTAAGCGGGTATTCACTTCGAGGAAATAAAATTGCTCGGCAAGGCTGTCATACACAAATTCTACGGTGCCAGCACTGCGGTAATTAACCGCTTTTGCTAATTTAATCGCCGCTTCACATAGCGCCTCCGCCATGCCGTCCGGCAAATTGGGCGCCGGGGTTTCTTCTAATACTTTTTGGTTTCTGCGCTGCACTGAGCAATCACGCACCCCCAAGGCAATGACCTCACCGTTGCCATCCCCAAACACCTGAACCTCTAAGTGTCTGGCGCGTTCAATGTATTTTTCAATAAACACGCCAGAGTCACTAAAGTTGTTCTGTCCCAGGCGCCTGACTGCCTCAAATGCTTCGGCAAGGTCGCGTTCGTTCCAGCATACGCGCATGCCTATGCCACCACCCCCTGCGGTACTTTTCAGCATGACCGGGTAACCTACCTGCTTGGCTGCAGCGGTCGCCTCGTGCACGCTCTCCAACAACTCAGTGCCCTCCAGCATGGGCACCTGATGGGCTTTTGCAATGGCCCTTGCCGTGTGCTTAAGCCCGAAAACGCGTAATTGTTCCGGAGTTGGGCCAATAAAGGCGATGCCTGCTTGTTCGCAGGCTTCTGCGAACGCTGCATTCTCAGATAAAAAACCATACCCAGGATGAATGGCAGTCGCCCCTGTGGTTTTTGCGACTTCAAGTATTCGCGCTACATTGAGATACGTATTTGCAGCGGGGCCTTCACCTAGGCTAATCGCCTCGTCGGCCTGCTGAATATGTAAACTGGCAATATCCGATTCTGAATAAACCGCCACCCCTTTCACGTTCAGGGCTTTTAGGGTGCGGAGGATGCGGCAAGCAATTGCCCCTCGATTTGCAATCAGTAGTTTATTGAACATACAAATGATCTTCTGAGGGCGGGTCGTCCCGCATATACGAAACCACGCTGAGGTCGTCCACAGCGGGATCCACTGGCTAGGTGATCGTTTGGGTAGCCGGCGTGACTTGCTAAAAGCGCGCTATTTGGAAAAGTCTGCTCTTGCAACCATTCCTTGATAGAGCGTCGTGAGCATTTTTCTAAAGACAGTGCGCATACTTTTTTTAAACCTTAATTCCATACAAACACCTCCGCTTGGGTTGGGTTCCATCCATTACAGGGATTGTTAAGTTGCGGGCAATTCGAGATCAACACAATTAAATCCTGGTGCGCTTTTAACTCCACATATTTGCCTGGCGCTGAAATGCCATCTGCAAAGGTCAAGCCGCCCTCCGGAGTGACCGGAACGTTCATGAAGAAGTTAATATTTGCGCCAATATCCCGCTTGTTCAATCTGCCATCATGCAAACATGCACACATGAAATTGTCTCTGCAACTATGCATGTAGCGCTTGTCGAGGGAATAACGTACGGTATTACTTTCCTGAGCGCATGCGCCTCCCAGCGTGTCGTGGCGACCGCAGGTATCTGCCACAATCGTGGCTAATGGATTGCCCAGATTTGAGTACAGCGTTGTACCCGTCGTCAGGTAAACCTTGTTCTGATTGCGCATGGTCCGTTGCGCGTCATAACGCTCTCTTGGATTGCTCGCGCTATAAAAAAGGGTATCCACGGCTTGGTTACCTTCACTGTCTAACAGCCTGAATGTCTGTCCTGCTTTGACTTCAAACAAATAAGGTTCGCCTGCCGGAATGACATGGTGGAAAAAGGCGTTTTCAGCAACTAATTGGCTTGAGATGATGTTCATATTGATTCCTTCCTCACAGGTAGAAGCGTTCAGTGTTATGGAAAGCACGACCGTTTTCCGGCCGAGACTGTCGACAAACTTCACTGATACTTTCACTCTCTGCGTTGCGCCATGACAGTTGAACGGGGCGGGGGTGATATTCAGGATTGGGATCCAATGGATGTTGAATGGCGGTCAGAATCACCAAGGTGTCCATTGGGGCATACAACTCCACGTAATTGCCTGCACAAGAATGGTTGGGCTCAAAGAACAGGGATCCCTCGTCATCCACGGTCACTTTGCTAAAAAAGTTAACGACCATGAGCAAATCTTGAAGATCAAGGTTCCATTTACCCATTTCCACCAACAGGTTGTCGGTACCATTGCGATAGAAATTATTTCTCAGTTCCTGATAGCGACCAACGCCATATTTCGTTTCAACTTCTTGAGCGTTCAAAACCCCGCCCAAACTGTCATGCCAGCCGCATGTGTCCTCAGTGATGGCGGCGAGTACTCTCCCCATGTCCGAGTAAAAGCAATGTCCTTTTGTGAGCTTGGCCGTGTGTTGTGCTTTTAAGGTGTCTGGTAAGTTCAGTCGCTCGCTGTGTTGATGTGCATTCAACATCATGAGGCTGACATTGGCGTGACCTTCGACGTCTGTCATGCGCAAAACCTGGTCTTTTTTCAGGATGAAGGAGATGTGACCGCCCCCTGGAACAAGCTCTTCATAGAGGATGTTGGATGTATTTGTATCATTGTTCATGGGTAAACCTTTTAATTCGTTTGATTAAGCACATGGGTGGGCAATGTCGCCACCTGTGCTTGTTGCTGGAGTCTGTCCTGATTGAGCTTGATGTCGTAGGTGATGCGCGCACCGTAGGCTTGGGGCGCATGTGGATCGACTCTGACCTTATCAAATACCATCAATCGGGTGCCCAAATGAAAGCCCTCGGACAAGTCATGGGTGACCATGAAGACCGTCAATTTTGTCTCTTTGCATAGTTCTAACATGAGTGCATGCATATCTTTGCGAATGCCGGGATCCAGCGCGCCAAAGGGTTCGTCCAGCAACAGGATGCGAGGTTGAGCAATCAATGCCTGCGCGATGGCGAGGCGTTGCTGCATGCCGCCCGATAGCGCAGAAGGGTATTGATGTAAATGGTGATCCAGACCGACACGGGTGAGTATTTGCGTGGCCCTCAGTCTTGCTTCTTTCTTTTTAGCTCCCCACAGGCGCCCCCAAAAAGGCGATGCTAAAAACTCCATACCTATGACTACATTTTCCAGAACCGTCAGGTGCGGGAACACCGAGTATTTTTGGAATACCACCCCGCGGGATGGGTCTGGCTCTGCCCGGAGTTTTTGCCCATCCAAAAGAATCTCACCTTTGGTGGGGGTTTCCTGGCCCAGCAACATGCGCAGGAATGTAGATTTTCCGCATCCGGAAGCGCCTACCAGCGTGCAAAACTCGCCTTCTTCAACCTTCAGATTCAGGCCTTCTAAAACGACATGGTCTCCGTAGCTTCGCCACACATTCTTAAACTCTATAAAACTCATGCGTCCGCTCCTTCAGCCCAAGGAAAGCAGACTTGATGCAGTTTTTTGAGGGCATAATCTGTCAGCCAAGCGAGCAAGGTGATCCACAAAACATAGGGCAAGATCACATCCATTGCCAGATATCTACGCACTAGAAAGATGCGATATCCCAGGCCTTCTGTGGATGAGATGGCTTCCGCAGAAATCAGAAACAACCAGGCTGAACCCATCAGTAAGCGCAGGGAAGTCATCAATCTTGCCAGTAATTGCGGTAGTACCACCCGTATCATTACCGTCCATGAGTTAGCGCCTAAGGTCTGCGCTTTAATGATGATTTCCTTGGGCAGTTCTCGTGCCCGTTGTTCCAGGTCGCGCGCCAGCATGGGCGTGAGTCCGATCACAATCAGCATGACTTTAGAGAGCTCATCCAGGCCAAACACGATAAACAGGATGGGAAGGATCGCCAGCGGCGGCACCATGGAGATGATCGCGACCAACGGAGAAAGGGATGCCCGTAACAACGGGATCGACCCTAATAAAATACCGAGCGTTAACCCAAGCGATGCAACAATGGCTAAGCTCATCCCTAGTCGCTTCAAACTGGACAAGGTGTCATCCAGCATCAGAAAGGTCCCAGTGGAGGGATCTTCTGTAAATGCCATCAGCTTCAGGGCTTCCCACATTTGAGAAACACTAGGCAGGAGCTTGTCCTCTGGATTTTCAACCAGGCGAAGATGTGAGTTCACCAAATACACAACAATGATCAAGATCATTGGTATTGCGGCAAGCATCCATCTCGTCCCCCGGCTGGGGTGTTGATTAATTAATCTCATGATTGACCTGTTTAGAGCTTGCCATCCACAGCCATTTGCAGATACGTGTCAGTGAATCTGAGCTTTATATTTTTGCTATTACCGGTGACGACGCCGTTGGGATATTCAATGCCAATGGCGGTTGCGGATTTTGCTGCAGGCCCTAGCAAACCATTCTCGAAAGAAAAACTAGAAACCTTTTGCATCACCGTTGGCAGTTTCGCGTCCCTGACAAAGGCCAGTGAGGCAGCAGGTTCATAAAACAGGGCTGTGGTGGAAATTTGCTGCATGTATGAATCCAGGGTTGTGCCAGAGTGCTTTGCCATGTATTGCAACGCCTCTTTATCTTTTGCTTTCATGAGTGCCATCACTTCAAACCATGCGCCCGTTAAAGCTTTCCCTAGCGATGGATTTTTTCGTAAAGTGTCTGTATTGACGACCATCAAGTCGATGATTTCGCCAGGAATCTGGCTGGAGGTGAATGCTTTTGAGGTATTTGGCAGCGCGGCTAACTCAGAGAGTTGAGGGTTCCAGGTTGCCATTGCTTTCACAGAGGGTGTGCTAAAGGCGGCGACAACATCTGCATCTGAGACATTGACTAACTTCAAGTCCTTCTGGGTGAGTCCGGCCTGTTCCAGAGCCCTTGCCAGTAAGTAATGCGATACAGAATATTGAACCAAGTGTACGCTTTGCCCCTTGAGGTCCTTGATCTGTTTATTCGCGCCTTTAATGACAATACCGTCGTTACCGTTTGAATAGTCGCCGACAATTAATGCGGTGGAGTCAACGCCACCCGCCGCTGGCACAACCAACGCATCCAGATTGGCCATACTGCAACCATCAAATTGCCCCGCGGTGTATTGATTAATGGACTCAGCATAATCGTTCAACTGAGTGACTTTAATCGTGATGCCGTATTTCTTTGCCCATTTGGCAACGATGCCTTTAGCTTGCGCATAATCCCATGGCATCCATCCAGCATAAATGGTCCAGCAAATATTGAATTGTTTTTTTGAGTCAGCAGCGAATGCTGTGGTATTGAACAAAGAAAAGCAAAGCAGCGTCAGTGCGATTGTAAAGCGTCGAACTAGCATAGGAGAACTCCAAGTAAATTATTCGGCAAGGGAGCAGCTAACATTCAAAATGTTGCTATCTCCCGGGCTTTTATCCCGCCGTGTAACCTCTTGGAGGTCGTCAGCTCTCGGACCAGCACTCACTCACGTAAGCCGGAACCCTAGCCAACCATTAGGTAATGCAGCGTTCATACCTGCTGCCCCACATGACTAAACTAGCAACTAATATGCCAGTCAGTAAATCCTTGTTTTAAATGGAATTCCTATAAAAGTGATCAATATTTATGCACTTTGATAGTGCGTTAAGTCCAAGTTTGGGCGTGATTAAAATCGTGCAATACGATAAAAATGCAATCATTCACTTGTAAATGACAGAGAAAATACTTTCAGAGAAAGTCAGCCTCACCTCACAAAGGCATGATTACCAAGCGTCTCTATTCAAACTGATCAACCAGGAAAAAATAAAGCCCCAGAAGGTCCGGGGCTTTAGCGCAGGTGTTTGGTATCACCAAACAACGCTTTTAATATACAGGTTAATGTTTGCGACTTTTAGTTTATTGTCGCCAACGACTCTGCGAATTAAGCAAAGTTTTTTGCTGCAAATTCCCAGTTCACCAGGTGATTGAGGAATGTTTCCACGAATTTAGGACGGGCATTGCGGTGGTCGATGTAGTAGGCGTGTTCCCAAACGTCGATGGTCAACAATGCAGTGTCGCCTGTGGTCAATGGGGTGCCCGCGGCGCCCATGTTGACGATGTCTACAGAACCGTCGGCTTTTTTCACCAACCAGGTCCAGCCTGAACCAAAGTTGCCGACTGCTGAAGCTTGGAAAGCTTTTTTGAACTCTTCATAAGAGCCCCATTTGGCATTGATGGCTGCAGCCAATGCACCTGTTGGCTCACCACCACCGTTTGGAGACAGGCAGTTCCAGAAGAAGGTATGGTTCCAGATTTGTGCAGAGTTGTTGTAGATGCCAGCAGAAGATTTTTTCACAATCTCTTCCAGGCTGGCATTTTCAAACTCGGTGCCTTTGATCAGGTTGTTGAGGTTGGTCACGTAGGCTTGGTGGTGTTTGCCATAGTGATAGTCAAAAGTTTCTTCTGACATGTGTGGGGCTAATGCGTTTTTTGCAAAAGGCAATGCTGGTAAGACGTGTTCCATGGAATTTCCTTTTTTAGGTTTGATTGAAATAACTGCCTGTCATGACTAAACGCAGGCGATGTGACTTTAGAGTCACGAGACTGGTAGAAAGTTTACCAATTTAGTAGGGTTATTTTGCCACAATTTATGCACTTGCAAAACCATGTGAGGACTAGGGTAAAAGCTAGGCCATTGATTCAGCCATTTATTTTTTTTTGGCACGCGGGTGTGCAGCGTCATACACTTTGCTCAAGTGCTGAAAATCCAGATGGGTATACACCTGGGTAGTGCTGATATTGGCGTGCCCGAGCATTTCTTGAACGGCCCGTAAATCGCCACTACTTTGCAGCACATGACTGGCAAAGCTGTGACGCAGCATATGGGGATGCACATGGCTATGCAGGCCCTGCTTGATGGCCCAGTCACTGATGCGCTTTTGGATGCTGCGACCGTTGAGGCGGCGGCCTTGCTGGCTAATGAAGACCGCGGGTTGCTGTGGCTGTTTGAGCAGCCACAGTGGCCGCTGGGCCAACCAGGCCTTCAGTGCAGCAACGGCTTTGCTCCCCAGCGGGACCATCCGTGTTTTATTGCCTTTGCCGATGACGGTGACCATGCCTTCGTTTAAATCCAGCCGGTCCAGATTGAGGCCGACCAGTTCGCTCAGTCGCAAGCCTGAGGAGTAGAACAGTTCCAGCATGGCGCGGTCGCGCACAACGATGGCGGTATCGCCCTCCAGTTCGACCAGTTTGATGGTTTGCTCGATAGATAACGCGTGTGGCAGCGTTTTGGCGGCTTTGGGTGCGCGCAAGCCGATGACCGGATTGGAGGGGAATTGGTGATGCAGGACCAGATAACGGAAGAAGCCACGCCAGCTGGAGAGCATGCGCGCGATGCTGCGGCCACTCAGGCCTTGGCTGTGCAGGGTGGCGATGCTCCGACGGATGTGTTGCGGGGTGATCGATTGTAGCGTTTGCCCGTGTTGCGCGAGCAGTTGTTCGAGGTCACGCTGGTAGTTGTTGCGGGTGTGTTCACTGAGACCGCGCTCGAAATGCAGAAAATCGAGATAGTCATCTAGCAATTCATGCATGCGAGTATCCGCAGTACTTTAAAGATGAGTGGGCGGCAGCCAGTGCCCGCAGCAGTTGGAGTGACCATGCTTGTTCATGCCGACTCTGGGTCACAGCTAACGCTGCAATCTGGCCGCGTTGCCATGGTTGATTTACGCTGACAATTGCCGCAAGAAGATACCTCTTGGCGGAAACCTCAGCGGGGGCTTTCATACGATATAGCGTGCCAGCGAGGCGCTGACCAGTTCACCAATGCGGTTAAGGAACAGGGTGCCCATGCCCGCATAAAAGCGGCTGCGTTGCTCGCTGGGGATGGCCATCAGACCAAACGTCACTTCCTGGTAGCGCATCGGAATCACGGCCAGCGAAGCCGGGGTTTCACTAAACCAGCCAGCAATATCCATGGTTGGCAGCGTGCCACAGTAAGGTTGGCTCAAGTCTTTGGCCCAGTTTTTGAGTGAGTCTTCTGCCGCAATAAACAGGCTGTCTGGCGCATGGGCGTCATTGGCCCATAGTTTGAGTTGCGTATTTGGCAACTGAAACTGGCTGGACAAAAACTCGACCAGATGCGCATGCAAGGCCGGCACGTCTTTGGCATAAAGCAACCCTAATGTTAGCTCGTGTACTTTGTTGGCGGTGGTTTCGTTTTCTTCAGCAGTCAGGATCAGCTCGGTAAATCTGGATTCCAGGACGCGGATTTTGTCACGTTGTGCAATTTGCTGACGTTCTGCCAGTGAAATGGTGCCTTTGCCATGAGGGCTGGGCAGGAACAGCTCTGCCAGTAAGTGGGCATGACGCTCAAAGAAATCAGGATGTGCTTTGAGGTAATGCTTGATGTCGTTTTCGTTGATGCTTTCTTCCATGATACTGCTGTTCTTTATCTTAAAGTTCTTTGTTTTAAATTTCAATTTCGCCGTCAAATACAATCTCTGCCGGCCCGGTCATCAAGACGGGCGACTCTCCGCCTGCCCATTGGATGGTGAGGATGCCGCCACGGGTATGGACTTTGACCGGGCTTTGTAGTGTACCCAGTTGGATGCCACTGACGGCTGCCGCGCAGGCGCCAGTGCCGCAAGCCAGCGTTTCACCACTGCCGCGTTCATAGACACGCAAATTGATCTCATGCTCGTTCAGGACCTGCATAAAACCCGCATTCACGCGTTGCGGAAATTGAGGATGCGATTCTATTTGCGGACCAAGGCTGGCGACTTCGGCCGTATGCACATTGTCTACCAGCATGACTGCATGCGGGTTGCCCATGGATACTGCGCTGACTGTGATGGTTTCGCTTGCCAATGGCAATTCATAAGTGGTTGCTTGTTGCTCAGCCTCAAATGGGATCTGCGCGGGTGTAAAACGAGGCGCGCCCATATTCACTGTGACTTGTCCGTCTTCTTGTAATTTGAGCGTAATCACGCCACTGGCGGTTTCGACCTTGATTTCGTGTTTGTCTGTGAGCCCTTTATCCACGACAAATCGCACAAAACACCTGGCCCCATTGCCGCATTGCTCAACTTCGCCACCATCCGCATTAAAAATGCGGTAACGAAAGTCCACGTCAGGCGTGGTCGTCGACTCGACCATCAATAACTGGTCGCAACCCACGCCAAAATAGCGGTTGGCGATGTGCTGGATTTGGGCATGGGAGAGGTTGACGGGTGCTCGTGTCGCATCAATGACGACAAAATCATTGCCGGCGCCCTGCATTTTGGTGAATCTTAATTTCATAGCTCAAGATAATACCTTATCGGGCCGTTGAAGGCATCTATGGACATTATATTTATTCCTAGTTGTTTTTAAACTCGGGTAGAATCAGCCATCCCACGATTTGTGGCGGGCTTTAGCCTTTAGTCCGCTGCTTTTATTAACTTTATACTTTTCAAGGCGTCAAACATGAGTGAATATCTTTTTACCTCGGAATCCGTTTCCGAAGGTCATCCTGACAAACTGGCCGATCAAGTTTCTGACAGCATTCTCGATGCCATTCTTGCCCAAGATCCGACAGCACGTGTGGCGGCGGAAACTCTGGCAAATACAGGCCTGATTGTGTTGGCCGGTGAGATTACAACCACAGCCAATGTTGATTACATCAAAGTGGCCCGGGATGCAGTCAAGCGTATCGGCTACGACAATACCGATTACGGCATTGACTACAAAGGTTGTGCGGTACTGGTGGCTTATGACAAACAGTCCCCGGACATTGCGCAAGGCGTCGATAACGCCAATGATGATCCTCTGGATCAGGGCGCGGGTGATCAGGGTCTGATGTTTGGCTATGCCGTGAACGAAACGCCACAACTGATGCCTTTGCCCATCTGGTTGAGCCACCGTGTCATGGAGCGTCAATCGCAACTGCGTAAAGATGGCCGCTTGCCTTGGCTGCGTCCGGATGCCAAATCACAAGTCACGATTCAGTATGTCGATGGCAAACCGCATAAAATTGACACCGTGCTGGTGTCTACCCAGCATGCCCCTGAGATGACTTTAGAAGCCATTCGTGAAGCTGTCATTGAAGAAATTATCAAACCGACTTTACCCGCAGAATTGATCAAAGGCGAGATCAAGTATCTGGTCAATCCGACCGGTCGTTTTGTCATTGGCGGCCCGCAAGGTGATTGCGGTCTGACCGGCCGCAAAATTATTGTGGATACCTATGGCGGTGCTGCACCCCATGGTGGTGGCGCATTCTCTGGCAAAGACCCTTCCAAGGTTGACCGCTCAGCCGCTTATGCGGGTCGTTATGTCGCCAAAAACATTGTCGCTGCAGGGTTGGCGGACAAGTGTCTGGTGCAGGTGAGCTATGCGATTGGCGTTGCTCAACCGACCTCTATCATGGTCGAGACCTATGGTACCGGCAAGGTGTCTGATGAACGTCTGACACAATTGGTACGCGAGCATTTTGACTTGCGTCCCAAAGGCATTGTCAAAATGTTGGACCTGTTGCGACCTATTTACAGCAAAACAGCAGCATATGGTCACTTTGGCCGCGATGAACCCGAGTTCAGCTGGGAAAATACCGACAAGGCGGCAGCACTGCGCGCGGCGGCTGGATTGTAAACAACATTCACATAAAAGTAATTTTCAAGAGGGCATTTGCCCTCTTTTTTTATGGCTATTTGACCTGAATCAATTGTAAAATTGTTAGCAGTTGTATGGGGGTTGTAAACGGGATGCTTAAAACAATTAAAGTGAAGGACGTGCGCCTAGGCATGTACATTCATGAGCTCAAGGGGCAGTGGATGGATCATCCATTTTGGCGCAGCAAGTTTGTGCTCAAAGACCCTGAAGACTTGCAAAAACTCCTTGCCAGCCGCATCCAAGAGGTAGTGATTGATATCAGCCAGGGCCTGGATGTTGCTAAGGCCAAAAAAACCTTATCCGAGCCCCCTCCGCAGCCAGCCTTGTCCGATAAGGAGCTGGTCATGCTTGAGTTGGATGGTCCGGCACCGTCCCCACCGCCCGCCTCACCTGATCCGAATAGACACACCCCGACCACGATTGAGGCTGAGCGAGAGCAAGCGGTTAAGATCATTGCTTCTTCGCGCAAAGCCATTAGCTCAATGTTTCAGGACTTGCGCCTGGGTAAAGCAATAGAGGCGGAAGCAGTGATGCCCATCGTGGAAGAAATTTCTGCCTCTGTTACGCGTAATTCGCATGCGCTGATTAGTCTTGTACGGCTAAAAACGGTAGATGATTACACGTATATGCACTCGGTGGCGGTATGCGCACTGATGGCGGCCCTGGCAAAAGAGCTCAAGCTTTCTGATGCAGAGATCCGTAAAGCCGGATTGGCCGGATTAATGCATGATATGGGCAAAGCTGCGATTCCGCTGGATATTTTGAATAAACCTGGCGCACTCTCTGATCAGGAGTTTGATATCGTCCGCCAGCATCCGCAGTTGGGCTACGATATGTTGCTTAAAGCGAATGTTGCCGATGAAGTCACGCTCGATGTTTGTTTGCATCATCATGAGAAAGTGGACGGAAGCGGCTATCCCAAGCGACTGTCTGGAGACCGCATTAGTATTTTTGCCAAGATGGGCGCTATTTGTGACGTGTATGACGCCGTTACGTCGACCCGTTCATATAAACCGGCTTGGGAGCCAGGTATGGCACTCAAACGTATGGCCAGTTGGGCCGGGCATTTTGATCCGGTCATCTTTAAGGCTTTCGTCAAGAGTTTGGGTATTTATCCTGTGGGGACTGTGGTAATTTTGAAGTCTGGCCGTTTGGCTGTCGTGGTCAGGCAATCGCCTGACAGTTTACTCAAGCCGGTCGTGAAGGTGTTTTTCTCCACAAAATCCAAAACGCGTATTCCCGTGGTTGAATTAGATTTATCCAAGGGAATGGATGAGATTGTAGGCAATGAGTCCGCTGCAGCCTGGGGCGTAGACAACATTGATCATTTATGGACGAATCATTAGTCCTCGCCATCGCAGCAACAATAAATAAAGGGAGCTAAGCTCCCTTTATTTATCCTGCTTCGGTTTTTTTTGTGCGTTTGCTGGTGGTTGTCTTGGTTGTTGTCTTTTTGGCAGGCGCTTTTTTAGCTGTCGTTTTTTTACCAGTTTTAGTGCCGCCGTCTTTCGCTGCCTTTTCGGCCAATAACTCTAGCGCTTGCTCAACGGTTAACTCTTCCGGCGTCACACTCTTTGGCAGTGTGGCGCGGATCCCGCTATGTTGTACATAGGGACCATAACGTCCTGAGAATACCTCAATACGCCCCTCGCCTGAAGGGTGCGCCCCCAAGTCAGCCAGCGGTGCCGGGCCCCCGGCAGCCGCCAACAGTGCGACTGCGCTTTCCAGCGTAATGCTGAACACGCTTTCAGTTTTTGGGATGGACTTGAACTTGCCGTCGTGATTGACGTAGGGGCCAAAGCGGCCAATATTGGCGACGATTTTTTTACCGGTTTCCGGGTGTGCGCCCAGATCCCGAGGCAGGCTGAGCAGCATGTGCGCCGTATCAATATTGATCTGGCTGAGTGGAATCTCTTTGGGGATGCTGACGCGTTTTGGTTTTTTCTTTTCGCCTTCCACAGGCTGACCTACCTGTAAATAGGGGCCATAAGGGCCGCTCATCAGGTAAATGTCTTTTTGGGTTTCCGTGTCCTGACCGATGACGACCGGTTCGGCGGCGGCATTGGTTTCACCATCCAGGCTGCGTTTGTAATCACATTTGGGGGTGGCGTTGTAGCCGGTACAACCGATAAAGCTACCATAGCGGCTCAGTTGTTTCTGCAACTGGCGGCCACATTTTGGGCATTGTTCATCTATGAGTTCATTGCCCGGACGTTCGACATCGGCCTTGACCTGGATCTGCTGGTTAAACCCTTGCCAGAACTTGTCCATGACGGGCACCCAGTCTAAATTCCCCTCTGCAATTTCATCGAGCTCGTTTTCGAGTTTGGCGGTAAAGTCATAATCCACATACTGGGTAAAGTGCTCGGTCAAAAACTTGTTGACGACACGACCTACGTCCGTAGGGGTAAAGCGTTTCTTATCCAGTAGCACATACTCGCGGTCTTGCAAGGTGGAGATAATGCTCGCATACGTCGAGGGGCGGCCAATACCGTATTCTTCCAGTGCTTTGACCAGGCTGGCCTCAGAGTAACGCGGCGGCGGCTCGGTAAAATGTTGCTCGCCATAAATACGCTCAACGTTCAGCACTTCGCCTGTTTCCAGGTGCGGTAGTTTGGCCTCGGCATCTTCGTCGTCTTTGTCGTCGTCCTTGCCTTCCATATAGACGGCAATAAAGCCAGGGAAGACCAGCGTTTGCCCACTGGCCCGGAACAGGTTAGCCTCAGAGCCGACGGCCAGATCAACGCTGACCGCGTCATATTTGGCCTGTGTCATCTGACAAGCCAGCGTGCGCTTCCAGATCATTTCATACAGTTTGAACTGCTCGTCATTCAGATATTGACGCACACTGGCTGGCGTCCGTGTAATATCGGTTGGGCGGATCGCCTCGTGTGCCTCTTGGGCATTCTTGGCTTTGGTTTTGTACATGATGGGCGCTTTGGGCAGGTAGTCTGCGTCAAAATGCTTTTTCACGTAGTCGCGGATTTGCATGACTGCTTCAGTGGCCAGGCTGAATGAGTCGGTACGCATGTAGGTAATCAAACCGACGGTGCCGCTACCTACGTCTACCCCTTCATACAGTTGTTGTGCAACACGCATGGCGCGGCTGGTGGTAAAGCCCAGCTTGCGCACGGCCTCTTGTTGCAAGGTTGACGTGGTAAAGGGGGCGGCCGGACTCCGGCTGCGTTGTTTTTTCTCAACGCGGGTGACCGTTGTTTTGCCGGCAGACGCCAGCAGCAGTTTGCCGACGATATCGGCTTGCTGGTCATGATTGATGACGGTGAACTGTTCGACTTTTGCCCCATTGAGCTGCACCAGCTTGGCTTCAAAACCATGCGCATGCTTGAGCGCACCCATATGGATGCTCCAGTATTCCTGACTGGTAAAGGCTTCGATTTCGAGCTCGCGTTCGACAATCAGGCGCAAAGCAGGGCTCTGCACGCGGCCAGCCGAGAGGCCGCGGCGGATCTTTTTCCATAGCAGTGGCGATAAATTAAAGCCAACCAGATAGTCCAGCGCGCGGCGCGCCTGCTGCGCATTGACCAAGTCCATCGAAATGTCGCGCGGATGATCAATCGCATACTTGACGGCGGTTTGCGTGATTTCGTTAAACTCAACGCGTTTGAGCAATTTGTTCTTGATCAGCTTTTTCTCAGCCAGAATCTCGGCAATATGCCAGGAGATGGCCTCGCCTTCGCGATCCGGGTCGGTTGCCAGATAAATGCTGTCTGCATTTTTGACTGCTTTGGCAATCGCATCTACGTGCTTGCTGTTGCGGTCGATAATGCCGTACTTCATGGCAAACTGCTGGGTTGGATCGACGGCGCCATTTTTCGGAATCAGGTCTCGTACATGCCCGTAAGAGGCCAAGACTTCAAAGTCGCCGCCCAAATACTTTTTTAGGGTTTTGGCTTTGGAAGGGGATTCTACAATCAGTAGTTTGGACATTGCGTAGTCTGTTTAAGCGTTGGCTAGATAATAGCAAGCGTTGCAACGGGTAGACAACCTTCCATACAAGAAAGTGCCGTTTTATACACCTGCCATCCTCAAATAGTTGTTTTATTCTTCAGTGGACACCGCAACTGGAAACGGTTTGCGTGCAAAGGCAATATGTTTTTCGTCTTGCGTGGCAATGGTCAGTGCCATGTCGTTGCTCGAAAATTTCTCATGGTCAAACATGGGGTCTTCATCCTCCTCTTTGGCCTGGCTCAAATGCTTGAAGTCATACAAGTCAAAATCTGCCAAGTGTGAGGGCTCCACATTACCAATGGCACGGAAAATATTATTGATGCGCCCGGGTTGTTCACGCTCCCAGTTGTTAAGCATGTCTTTCACTTTTTGCCGCTGCAAGTTTTCCTGGCTGCCGCACAAATCACACGGAATAATCGGAAACTGCATGCCGCGTGCATAAGCGGCAATGTCTTTTTCGGCACAATAGGCCAGCGGGCGGATCACCATGAATTCGCCACGGTTGGTCGCCAGCTTGGGCGGCATCGCCTTCATCTTGGCACCGTAAAACATGTTTAAGAACAAGGTTTGCACAATGTCATCGCGATGGTGTCCCAGCGCAATCTTGTTAGCACCCAATTGCTGTGCCGTGGTGTAGATAATGCCACGACGCAGGCGTGAACACAGGCTGCAAGTGGTTTTGCCCTCAGGGATTTTTTCCTTGACGATGGAGTAGGTGTCGGCCTCGACGATGCGATATTCAACACCCAGTTTTTCAAAGTAGGCCGGCAGAATGTCGGCTGGAAAGCCCGGCTGCTTCTGGTCCAGATTCATCGCAATCAGTTTGAAGTTGATCGGCGCGCGTTCTTGCAGCGCCAGCAGAATCATGAGCATGGCATGGCTGTCTTTGCCGCCACTCATGCACACCAGCACGGTATCGCCTTCCTCAATCATGTTGTAGTCACCAATGGCTTTACCGGTGGCACTAATCAACTGGTTGCGCAGCTTTAAAAAATTCTGGCTGACATCGTCAGGGTAATGTTTGATCTTCATAGGCGCGCATTATAGCGGAAAGCCGGGCGTAAAAATGGTAAGTGTTTGATTATTTGAGGTGATTTTGTTTATTCCAGCGTAACATCTGCATCGCATCGCGTATCTGCAGCAATCCAGCGTCTGAATAATCGGCTGGCCGCACGGTTGAGCCTGGTCGGTAGCCAGCTTAAAAATTGCGCCGGCGCACTGACCATGCCGCAAAAATAACGTTTTTCAACTTCACTCCAGATCAGGGCGCGGCACGGGGTTTGATGCGGCCAGAGCAGGGTCAGACTCACCGGGCAGGGCTCGGCCGCACAACAGACACCACAGCCATTACAGGCTGCACCCAATTGGGGTTTGGGGGGTGCAGCAGCATGGATAGTGATGGTCTGCTCTTTAATCCGCATCGCTGAGTTACATACTTAAATGGCGGCCGCCATCCACGGCCAGCACATGGCCGGTGATAAACGGCGCGTCATACACCAGAAATTTGACCGCCTTGGCAATATCCTCTGGTTCGCCTGTGCGCTTAAGCAGGGTCTGGTTGACGACCTGTTGCCGGTAGATTTCATCAAACTCCTGATGGTCTTCTGGCCACAATACTGGCCCAGGTGCGACCGCATTGACGCGTACATTGGGCGCCAACTCCTGCGCCAGCGATTTGGTCAGGTTGACCAGACCGGCTTTGGCGGCACTGTAAACGATGTAATGCTTTTTTGGGCGCTCTATGTGCATGTCCGTGATGTTGACGATGCATCCCCGGCTGGCGAACAGGGCATCGGCGGCGGCCTGGCTTAAAAATAAGGGCGCTTTAAGGTTGCTGCCGGTGAGTTCGTCCCATTGTGCTTCGCTAATGCCACCGAGGGGTGTCGCATAATAGCTGGAAGCGTTGTTGATCAGTGCATCGAGTCGGCCGAATTGTTGCAAGGTGGCTTGGATCAGTTTGGGTAAATCTGCCGTTTGCAGTAGGTTGGCCTGCATGATCGCTACACTGTCGGCACGCGTCTGGTTGAGCTCTGCTTGCAGTGTTTCGGCTTCTTGCTGACTGGTGTGGTAGTGCAACATCACATTGGCCCCTTGCTGGTGCAAGGCGCGGGTGATGGCGGCGCCTACCCGCTTGGCACCGCCAGTAATCAATACTACTTTATTGTTAGGGCTGAATTTCACGTTGTACTCTTTTCTAAACGGCTCACATTATAATGATTGAATGACTGTTCAACCCACTTCTTCCCGCTTGCCTGTGCCGGATGCGCTGATGCAGGCGCACAGCGACGCCCTGCACCAACAGATCAAAGCGCATATTGAGCAACAAGGCGGCTGGATTTCCTTTGCGGATTACATGCAGCAAGCCTTGTATACGCCACACCTCGGATATTACAGCGGCGGCGGCAATAAGTTCGGTATAGGCGGCGATTTTGTGACTGCTCCCCAAATTTCGCCTCTCTTTGCGCAGGCCATCGCCAACCAGCTCGCCCCTGTGCTGTTAGAAACCGGGGGGGCTATTTTGGAGCTAGGCGCAGGCACCGGCAGATTGGCGCAAGGCTTGCTGCAAGCGCTGCATACCCAGCACCAGCTACTCCCACACTACTCTATCCTTGAGGTAAGTGCCAACTTACGGATGCGCCAGCAAGAAAGCTTGCAGGCAGGCTTGCCAGCCGAGCTTTATGCACGGGTGCAATGGCTGGATCGTTTGCCTGAGCAATTCACGGGCGTGGTGATTGGCAATGAAGTGCTGGATGCAATCCCGGTACAGCTGGTGGAGTGGCATGGCGGCCGCTGGCTGGAGCGCGGGGTTGGCTATGAACATGGTTTTGTATGGCAAACGCGCCCTTTGCAAAATGAAGCAGGCGTCGCACACATCGACGCCGCTCAGTTGCCAGAAGGCTATCTCACCGAAATCAATCCTGCGGCACAAGGATTGATCGCCAGTCTCGCCGCGATGTTGCAGCAAGGATTGATCTTGCTGCCTGATTACGGCTTCAGTGCCCGCGAGTACTATCACCCGCAGCGCAACCAGGGCACACTGATGTGTCATTATCAGCACTATGCGCATGATGATCCGTTGCGGTATCCCGGCTTGCAAGACATCACCGCCCACGTCGATTTTACCGCCATGGCCGAAACGGCATTGGCACATGGACTCGATTGCGCGGGATACACCAATCAAGCCCAGTTTTTGATCAATTGCGGCATTCTGCAATTGCTACAGCAGATCAATCCCGAAGACAGTGCCCATTATTTGCCGCAGGTGGCTGCGGTGCAAAAGCTGTTGTCACCGGCGGAGATGGGCGAATTATTCAAGGTATTGGCTTTGAGTAAAGGGATCTCATTGCCATTGCTGGGCTTTTTGCAAGGGGATAAGCGTCATCAGCTTTAAGTTTGGGCTGGTTGATGGCGGCCGTGTATGCTTGAATCAGCCATGTTTGCGCTTGAGTGCACGCAACCTTGATTGACACATTGTTGTACTCGCGACTGGTTGCAATGAAGCTGAAAGCACAGACCGTAAAAATCACAAAATCAAAAGCATGCCTCTCAAGTATAATGCGCTCCATGAGTGAATTAGACCAAACCCTCCCGATTGACGAAGCGCCTTATCAACGCCGTATCCGCAGTTTTGTGCTGCGTCAGGGCCGCTTGACCAAGGGCCAGGAGCGCGCATTACAAACGGCCTGGCCGCAATTCGGGATCGAGTATGCAGCGCAGCCGCTCGATCTGAATCAGGCATTCGCGCGTAGCGAGAGCAAAAAAATCCTTGAGATCGGCTTTGGCATGGGGGATGCGACGGCAAAGATTGCACAAACCTTGCCTGACTATGACTTTCTGGCAGTCGAGGTACATACCCCAGGCGTGGGGAGTCTGCTCAAGTTGATGCAGGAGGGGGATATCCAGAATATCCGTATTATTCAGCATGATGCGGTTGAGGTGTTACAGCAGATGTTGGCAGACGGTTCGCTGGATGGCGTACACATTTTCTTTCCCGATCCCTGGCACAAAAAACGTCATCACAAACGTCGATTGATCCAGGCTGAGTTTGTAAAACTGTTGTGCTCAAAATTGAAAGCGGGCGCTTACATTCATGTGGCGACTGACTGGCAGGAGTATGCCGAGTGGGTACTTGAGGTGTTGCGCGCAGAGCCACAGTTGCAGAATACTGCGGCAGATTACGCCGAGAAACCGGCCTACCGTCCGCTCACCAAGTTTGAAAACCGGGGTCTCAAGTTGGGACACGGGGTGTGGGATTTGGTGTTCAGGCGCGTTTAAGGCCAAGCAAAAAGGCAGACTGTGCGTCTGCCTTTTTTATTCGCTGGCTGGCGCCACCGCTTCCGTTTGGGGGGCACCACCGAAAAACCATTCGCCCAGCACTTTTTCTGCTTCATCCACGCCTTGCTTTTTCAGGCTGGAAAAGAGTTGTACGGTGATGGCATTTCCCCAGTTGGCTTGGAGCTCTTTGCGGACTTTACCTAAGGTGATGGTAGATTCGCTGCGCGACAATTTGTCGCTTTTGGTCAGCAGTACGTGCACAGGTTTGCCGCTGGGGCAGAACCAGTCCAGCATTTGCCGGTCTAGTGGTGTGAGTGGGTGACGGCTATCCATGACCAGTACCAGGCCGGCCAGGCTGCTACGTTCGCTCAGGTAGCGGGACAGCACGTTTTGCCAATGCATGCGCATGGCTTCAGGCACCTTGGCGTAACCGTAGCCAGGCAGGTCAACCAGGTGCTTGTCATCGCCCAGGGTGAAAAAGTTAATCAGCTGTGTGCGACCTGGTTGCTTGCTCACAAACGCGAGCCGGTTATGGTTGGCCAAAGTGTTCAGCGCGCTCGATTTTCCGGCGTTAGACCGGCCGGCAAACGCTACTTCAATGCCACTGGCTGGGGGCAAGTCCCGCAGGTGGTGTGCAGAGAGGTGAAAGCTGGCATTTTGGAAAACAGGCATGATGGCGTTGAGCTGACTCAAGATTTGTGGACTATTCAGGCTTGCATGCTATCACGAACAGGCTTTGTTTGATAAAATGCTGCAGAATAAAAACGTTGGGGCATTCAGATATGTTAAAGAGTTTTAAAGCGGGATTGTTTTTATTGCTGGCAACTGGCTTGCAGCCTGTTTTTGCTGAGGAAGCGGCCCCTGCGGCGGCGCCAGCGGTCAATGGCCCTGAGAAAATCGTGCAGAACGTCTGTGCGGCTTGTCATGGCGCAGATGGTAACAGTGTGATTACGACCAACCCCAAGTTGGCGGGTCAGCATCCTGAGTATCTGGTCAAGCAGTTGACTAACTTTAAAGAAGGCACGCGTGCCAACGCAGTGATGTCCGGCATGGCCGGTGCCTTAAGCCAGGAAGACATGGAAGGCCTGGCAAAATACTTTTCTTCCCAAAGCATCAAGCTGAACAAGGCGAAAAGTAATGGTAAAGGCTCACTGGGCGAGAAGATCTATCGCGGCGGGATTGCTGCAACGCAAGTGCCTGCCTGTGCAGCTTGTCATGGCGCGACGGGTGCCGGGTTGCCCAAGCAGTTTCCGCGCTTGGCCGGGCAGCATGCAGATTACACCTTGCAGCAACTGCGTACTTTCCGCACGGGTGAGCGCGCCAATGCACCAATGATGATGACCATCGCCGGTAAAATGAGCGATGCCGAGATGCAGGCTGTTGCAGACTATATCCAAGGTTTGCGTTAATTTTTGACTGCTCGAAAAAGGTGGCTTTGGCCACCTTTTTTACTGTAGCCGTATGCAACCTTTGCAGTTTTGTGTCGTCCACAACAGCGGGCCTTGCGTTAAGACCGTGACTGATCAGCAACCAAACTTATCCATCTTTTTGACGAGAACGATTTGAAATCACCAGCTTCATTTTCCCGGCGTGTTTATGAGTTACTGAGTTCCATGCGTTTTGCCGTGAGCTTGTTAACGCTGTTGGGCGTTGCGTCGATTATTGGTACCGTACTCAAGCAGAATGAGCCCTATACCAATTACATCGTCAAGTTCGGTCAATTCTGGTTTGAATTGTTCGAATTGCTCGGGTTGCTGGATGTCTATCATGCGGCGTGGTTTTTGGTGATTTTACTGTTTTTGGTGATTTCAACCACCTTGTGCGTGCTGCGGAATACACCGCTCATGCTCAAGGAATGGAAAACCTATAAAGAGCATGCGACTGAAAAGTCCTTGCGTTTATTTGAGCATCAGGCCAGTCTGACGACGGCTTCGGCAGCACCCGCCTTACAGTCACAGTTGTCCGCCTGGTTGACGGCAGAGCGTTACACTTATAAGGCCACACCACAAAGTAATGGCGATGTGCTGATTGCGGCCAAATTGGGGACGCATCAGCGCCTGGGCTATATCTTTACGCATGCCGCGATTGTGGTGATTTGTTTTGGTGGCCTGCTCGATGGCAATTTGCCGTTCAAGATTCAGGAATTGCTGGGTTGCAAAAAGGTTGAGACGCGCGATATTCCTTCACGCCAGGTGCCGCCTGAGAGTCGGCTGGGGGTGGGCAACCTTTCATTCCGCGCCAATATGACCTTGCCGGAAGGCGAACGTGATAACGTGTCTTTCTTACGGGTGCGTGATGGCTATCTGGTCCAAGAATTACCTTTTACGGTCATGCTCAAGGACTTTCGTATCGAGCATTACCCGACCGGGATGCCGAAATCGTTTGAAAGCGATATCCTCATCACTGATTCAGACCTGAAGCAACCGATTGAGGCGACGGTCAGAGTGAATCATCCTTTTATTTACAAAGGGATTGCGATTTACCAATCTGACTTTCAGGATGGTGGCTCACAGCTCAAATTCAAACTCTGGGATTTGGCCGCTAACCAGCAGGATGGATTTGATGTGGATGGCGTGATCTTGCAAAAAGGCTCGCTCGGTGACGGCGCGCAAAAACTGACCGTCGAATTCAACGAGTTTCGCCAGTTTAACATCCTGAATCTGTCGGCGGATGGTAAAGGTAAGCCGCACAATGTGGGGCCAAACACCACGTTCAAATTGCGCAATGCCAGTGGCCAGGCTCGTGAGTACGTGAATTACATGCAGCCTTTGATGCTGGATGGCCGCGCTTATTTTGTCTCTGGCATGCGTGAGACCGTGCAGGAGGACTTCAAGTATTTGCGCATTCCGGCAGATGACGACATGGAAATCACCGGTTTTATGCGATTGCGTCAAACCTTGCGCGATGACAAGTCGATTCAGGCGATCGCGCAACAGGTAGCCGCGCAAATGCCAGGTAATAACCCTACATTACGAGCGCAGTTTGAGCAAAGCTTGCAGCAGCTACTGATGACCTTCAAGCGTGGCGGCTACAGTGAGTTGTCGCGCATTATTGAAAGCGCTGTGCCCAAAGACCAGCGCGAGCAAGCGGCACAAACTTATCTCAAATTGTTGAATCGTGCAGCGATGCAGGCATATCAAATGAGCCGTGCACAACGTCACTTGCAGCCTATTGCAGAGGATCAGACCAGCGCCATCTTTATACAGGATAGCCTGAATGCCATGAATGACTTATTCTTTTATGGCACACCGTATTATTTTCAGCTCAAGAGTTACACGCTGAAACAAGCCAGTGGTTTTCAACTGACGCGCTCGCCTGGGCAGAATTGGGTATATCTGGGGTCGGTGATGTTGGTACTGGGTATTTTTGCCATGTTCTATATTAAGGAACGTCGCTTGTGGTTATTGATCAAACCTGCACAGCACGAAGTCCTGGTGGCCATGTCGTCTAACCGTAAAAATATGGACTTGGATCAGGATTTTGCGCGTGCGCGCCAGCAACTTTCAACGCTGTTGCAAGCACCTTCAGCATAATGCGTTATTGAATCGGGGAATAAGATGAATACGTCAACGTTATCCAAGCCAGTATCCTTCTGGCAGTCGTTAAGCAAGTTTGATTGGGTCTATGCCATTCTATTGCTGGCGGGTGCGGTGTTTTCGTATCAGCGCTATGCAGGCTTCATGGATATTTACGAGGTCAGCTTTCTGTTTGGGGCAGTCGCGGTATTTAGTTATTTGGGCTGGCGCTGGTCAGCCATTGCCCGCCTGGTCTTGGGTGTGGCTGTGCTGAGCCTGATTGGCGTCTACGTTTATCAGGGCGACTTGAGTCAGGGTGGTCAACGCTTCTTGCTCAAGTTTCTGTTGGCCAGCCAGTCTGCCATCATGTGGATGAATGTGCTGTTTGTACTGGCCATGCTGACCTATTGGCTGGCCATGTTCCAAAAATCAGAGTTCACCGCCAAAGTGGCCTCGGCCCTGACATGGACGGCGACCTTGTTTGGGTTTGTCGGCCTGATGGTGCGCTGGTATGAGTCCTACCTGATTGCACCCGATATCGGCCATATTCCGATCAGCAATTTATATGAAGTGTTTATCCTGTTTTGCCTGATCACGGCTTTGTTGTATTTGCACTATGAGCAATTGTTTAAAACACGCCAATTGGGTGGTTTTGTGCTGGTGGTGATCAATGCGGCGGTGGGCTTTATTCTCTGGTATACCTTCGATCGTCATGCCAATGAGATTCAGCCGTTGGTGCCTGCCTTGCAAAGTTACTGGATGAAAATTCATGTGCCCGCCAATTTCATTGGCTATGGCGCCTTCTCGCTGGCGGCGATGGTTGCCGGGGCTTACCTGCTGGCAAAGCGGGGCATTCTGGCGAGTCGCTTGCCCGCGCCGCATGTGCTGGATGATTTGATGTATAAAGCGATTGCGGTCGGTTTTGCATTTTTCACGATTGCAACGATTTTAGGGGCAATGTGGGCCGCAGAGGCTTGGGGAGGCTACTGGTCATGGGACCCTAAAGAAACCTGGGCACTGATTGTCTGGTTAAATTATGCGGCCTGGCTGCATTTGCGTCTCATGAAAGGCTTGCGCGGCAGTATGTTGGCCTGGTGGGCGCTGGTCGGTTTGCTGGTGACAACGTTTGCATTTTTGGGCGTGAATATGTTTTTAAGCGGGCTGCATTCTTACGGTACGCTGTAATTTTAAGTAGCCATTTCAACGGGCAGATGTGTAAACATCTGCCCGTTTTCTTTAGTCTTTTTGCTAGATTCCTGGTGTTTTATTTGTTAAATATATTTAATTAGTGTTAAAGTAATTGCTGTGCCGGGCTATTCATGGCGTCGGTGCAGAAGCGTCTCGGGTCATGCTTTTAACAACAGGTTTAAGCTATCAGGAGGATTTAACATGAAAACACAACAAGGGTTTACTTTGATTGAATTGGCGATTGTGCTGGTGATCGCCGGGTTGCTATTGGCCGGGGTGATGCGCGGGCAAGAATTGATTGCCAACGCCAAGGTGAAAAGCCTTGCCAGTGACTTTAGAAATATCCCCACTTATTTTTATGGCTATCAAGACCGTTTTCGCGTCTTGCCCGGGGATGATCATGCGGCGGATATCCATGTCAACGGCACCAATGCGACTACGAACGGGCAAACACAAAATGGCTTGATTCAAGGTGCTTGGAATTCAAACACAGATACGGATGAATCATTTTTAATCTGGCAACACCTGCGATTGGCGGGCTTGGCTACCGGATCAACCGACCCCACCAGTACGCAATATGTGCCGCGCAATAGTGAAGGCGGGCAGTTGGGTGTCAGCAACGTGACCGCTTTAACAGCGGTCACCGCAGGCGCGTTTAGCAGTGCGCACGCCATGTGTTCCGATGCGATTTTAGGGCGTTATGCGGCGCAATTGGATACCATGCTGGATGACGGTGTGGGCAATACTGGCGCCATGCGTGTTGTCCTAAATGGCACACCTAGTGCCGGTGTTGCCGCCCCGCTACCCGGCACGGCCTACTTAGTGTGCATGAGTTTTTAGTGTAGAATACAACAGATTGCTGATACAAAAAGCCTGGTTTTTCAGGCTTTTTGTATTATGAGGTTTACATACATCTTTTCAATTTGAATCTGTTTTAGAATAAGAGCCGATTTACAACTCCCACTTCCTATGGCGAACGCAATTGTAGAAATTCAAGACCTGTCTTTCGGCTACAAAGGCCGATTGTTGCATAAAGGCATCAACATGACGTTTCCCAAAGGTAAGGTGGTTGCCATCATGGGCGGCAGTGGCAGCGGTAAAACTACCTTGTTGCGCTTGATCGGTGGGCAGTTAAAGCCGACCAAGGGGCAAGTCAAAGTGGTTGGTGAGGTCGTTCATGAGCAAGATCGTGAAGGCATTTACCGATTGCGCCGGAAAATGGGCATGTTATTTCAACATGGTGCCTTGTTCACCGATTTATCCGTGTATGAAAATGTTGCGTTTCCGATGCGTGAGCATACCAGCTTGCCCGAAAGCATGATTCGTGACCTGGTGCTGATGAAGTTGAATGCGGTTGGTTTGCGGGGTGCACATGCCCTGATGCCTACAGAGCTGTCAGGCGGTATGGCCAGACGTGTTGCACTGGCGCGCGCGATTGCCCTGGATCCCAGCATCATCATGTATGACGAGCCATTTGCCGGACTGGATCCGATTTCCATGGCCGTTATTTGCGACCTCATTCGCAGCCTGAATGACGTGCTGGGAGCAACTTCTATCATCGTCACGCATGATGTTGAAGAGACTTTCCAGTTTGCTGACTACGTCTATTTCGTCGCCGACGGCATTGTCGCTGCCGAGGGCACGCCCGATGAGCTGCGTCAGTCCGAGTTGCCGTTTATCCATCAATTTGTGCATGGTGAAAAAGACGGTCCAGTTCCTTTCCATTATGCGGCGCCTGAATATCATGCCAGTTTGTTAAGAGGGGCGCGTTAATGATTGTGCATAAAATCAAGCGGCTGCTGACCAAGCTGGGGGCGGGCTTTATCAATAAAATCTGGCGTCTGGGAGCGGGTGGTCGCCTGTTGTGGTTAACGCTGATTTCCTCCGGCGAGAGTTTTCGCCGCTTTCGGCTCACGATCCGCGAAGTTTATTTTACTGGCGTCCTCTCACTGATCATTATTCTGGTCTCCGCGTTTTTCGTCGGCATGGTGCTGGCGTTACAGGGCTATAACACGTTGCAAAAATACGGCTCGTCGGAAGCGATTGGCGTATTGGTTTCGTTGGCCCTGGTGCGCGAGTTGGGGCCGGTGGTTACGGCCTTGTTATTTGCCGGACGTGCCGGTACCGCCATTACTGCTGAAATCGGGTTGATGAAGGCGACAGAGCAGCTTTCTGCCATGGAAATGATGGCGGTCAGTCCCATCGCACGCGTCATTGCCCCGCGTTTCTGGGCGGGGGTGATTGCCATGCCAATATTGGCGGCCTTGTTCTCGATGGTGGGTATTTTGGGCGGCTATTTGGTGGCAGTGCCTTTGATTGGCGTCGACGCTGGGGCATTCTGGTCACAGATGCAAGCCAATGTGGACTGGCAGTATGACATCCTGAATGGCGTGTTGAAGAGCCTGGTGTTTGGCGTGGCTTGTACCATGATTGCCTTGTTTGAGGGCTATGATGCACCGCCGACCGCTGAGGGGGTCAGCCGGGCCACAACACGCACAGTGGTGAGTTCGTCACTGGCGGTATTGGGACTGGATTTTATATTAACCTCGTTCATGATCGCGGTTTAGCAGGACAACGTACGAGATATTTGCGGGAGCAGCAATGGAAAGAACAACAATTGATTTATGGGTAGGGATCTTTGTGGCATTAGGATTGGCCGCTTTATTGGGCTTGGCAATGAAAGTGGGCAATCTCACTACCAGTAATATTGGCCAGACCTATACCGTGACGGCGAATTTTGAAAATATCGGCGGCCTCAAACCTCGCGCCCCTGTGAAAAGCGCAGGGGTGGTGGTCGGTCGCGTCAATGATATTGTGTTTGATCCTAAAACTTATGAGGCCGTCGTGAGTCTCAACATTGATGCCCGTTATGCATTCCCCAAAGATACGTTCGCCAACATTTACACTGCAGGATTGCTGGGTGAGCAATACGTTGGGCTCGAAGCCGGTGGTGACGAAATCAACCTCAAAAATGGGGACAAGATCACACAGACCCAGGATGCGGTTGTGCTGGAAAAACTGATTAGTCAGTTTTTGTATAGCAAGGCGACAGAAAGTAACGAGAATGGAAATAAAACGGCAGCTGCATCAACCGAAAGTACAGTTGATGCGTTAGATGCCAGCCCGCTTGATAAAGTGGGCAAATAACTCAAACGATATAAAGGGATAGCGATGAAAAAGTGGTGGATGGCAGCAGCCATATGGTTGGTCAGTGGTGTAGCAATGGCAGCAATGGCACCCGATCAACTGGTGAAAAAGACCGCCGACGATGTGATTGAAGTCATCAAAAGCGATAAGGATATTCAAGCGGGCAACCAGCAAAAGATTTTCAGTCTGGCAGAAGAAAAGATATTGCCAAACTTTGATTTTGAGAAAGTGTCACGTCTGGTGTTAGGTAAAAACTGGACCAATGCGAGCCCAGATCAGAAAACAGCTTTCCAGGCTGAGTTCAAGACGCTGCTGTTACGCACTTATGCTACTGCATTGTCTAAATACAAAAATCAGGTAATTGAATACAAGCCTTTCCGCATGGAGTCCGGGGCGGATACAGCAACCGTCAAAACGGCGATACAGCAGCCTGGTGGCGATCCGATTGCCGTTGATTACACGTTGGGTAAAAAAGGCGACGACTGGAAAGTGTTTGATATCGTCATTGAAGGCGTGAGTCTGGTCACTAACTACCGTAGCCAGTTTGCACAAGAAATTCGCCAAAATGGTCTGGATAGCCTGACGAAAAAACTGGCGGATAAGAACAAGGCAGCCACAGGTAAATAACTGCGTGGTCTGAAAAAATCGGGAGAAACGGGTGGCTCAACTGACGCAACAACAAAATAGTTTGCACTTTAAAGGTGATTTGCTGATTGCCAATGTCAGCGAAACTTTAGCTGACTTGCAAAAATTGCAGCTGGCCTCGCCACTGACCCTGGATTTTTCAGGGGTGAAAGAGGTGGATACGGTGGCGATCAGTATGATTCTTGAGATACAGCGCAGACTTAATTATGACTATACGCACCCGGGTAACATGTCAGTCGTCGGGGTGCCAGACAATCTGCGAAGTTTAATGCAGCTATACGGTGTCGATGGATTCTTGTTGAATTAACCACTCACAAAATCGAACAGCCCCAGCTCAGACGAGGTGGGGTTTCGTTTTTTTGGGATAGCGAAAGGATACACGTGGCCGCTGCCATAGAAATCACAGGAATTACCAAACGGTTTGGTCAGTTTGAAGCCCTAAGGGGCGTGGATTTGCAGATTGAGCAAGGCGAGTTTTTTGCCTTACTTGGCCCTAACGGGGCAGGCAAATCCACGCTGATCAATTTGATGGCGGGGTTGTTGCAACCCACGAGCGGCAGCATCCGCATCATGGGGTACGATGTGCAGTCTGATTATCAGCGTGCGCGTCAGGCATTGGGCGTGGTGCCGCAAGAGCTGGTATTTGATCCGTTTTTCAATGTGCGTGAAATGCTGCGTTTCCAGGCTGGTTATTTCGGGCATGGCCCCGAGAATGATGTCTGGGTCGATGAGATTATCGAAGGGCTGGGGCTCACTGACAAAGCCTATACCAATATGCGAAAACTGTCGGGCGGTATGAAGCGTCGGGCCCTGATTGCGCAGGCGCTGGCGCACAAGCCACCCGTCATCGTGCTCGATGAGCCGACCGCAGGGGTGGATGTCGAATTGCGGCAAATGCTGTGGGCGTTTATTCAAAAACTGAATCAGCAAGGACATACGATTATTTTGACCACGCATTATCTCGAAGAAGCTGAGGCTTTGTGTCAGCGCGTGGCAATGATGAAGCAAGGCCGCGTTGTGGCGCTAGACAGCACGCGCGCTTTGCTCAAGAGCCATGCCGCCAAGCAGTTGTCGTTACGCTTGTCGGCGGCCTTGCCTGCCGTGTTACAGCCGCTACTCAAGCAGCAAAACGGGGAGGAGGTCGTCCTGACGATCACGGAGTTAACGCAGGTGGAAACGGTGCTGACTGCGTTGCGTCAGGCGGGCGTGCATGTGCTGGACATGCAACTGCAGGAGGCGGATCTGGAAGATGTCTTTCTTAACCTGGTGGGGAATCAGCAAGGAGTGCTGGCATGAAGTGGCTGAATCCATTTTTTTGGCTGGATGACAAAATCAGCCCGCAGCGTCGCGGCGTTTATACGCTGTTTAAAAAAGAGCTGTTGCGTTTTTGGCGCGTGGCATTTCAAACCATTGCCTCGCCCATTCTAACGGCATTGTTATACCTGCTGATTTTTTCGCATGTGCTGGAGTCCCACGTCAAAGTCTACGATCAGGTCAGTTATACAGCGTTTCTGGTGCCCGGCCTGATGATGATGTCCTTGTTGCAGAATGCCTTTGCCAATAGCTCATCGAGCCTGATCCAGTCGAAAGTGATGGGCAATATTGTCTTCCTGCTACTCACGCCGCTGACGACCATGGAGTTTTTTATCGCTTTTCTGGCGGCATCCATGATCCGTGGCTTAGTGGTCGGCTTGAGCATTTATCTGGTTGCCTTGTGTTTTGTGTCGGTACCAACGGTGCATCCCGGGTGGATTATCACGTTTGCACTTTGTGGTAGCGCATTGCTGGGCACGTTTGGTGTGATTGCCGGTATCTGGGCGGACAAGTTCGACCAGATGGCCGCTTTTCAAAACTTTGTCATCATGCCGCTGACGTTTTTATCCGGTGTTTTCTATTCGATTCACTCGCTCCCCCCTTTCTGGCAGGCGGTCTCGCAATTGAATCCATTTTTTTACATGATAGACGGTTTTCGTTATGGCTTCTTCGGGCAGGGGGACGTGTCGCCATGGCTGAGTTTGGCAGTGGTGGCTAGCTTCTTGCTCGGATTGGCGTGGCTATGCCTAAAGATGTTAAAATCCGGTTATAAATTACGCAGTTAGCTGGCCAGACCCCTGGCTAGATTCAACTGTACTTTGTAGAACAAGAGAGGTTTTGTGTTAACAGCAGCGCAATTAGAGGCTTATATCCGCAACGGGTTGGAGTGCGATTACCTGAAAGTCAATGGCGATGACGGCACGCATTTTGATGCGGTGATAGTCAGTCCAGCATTTGAAGGTAAACGCATGGTGCAGCAGCACCAGCTTGTCTATGCCGCACTGGGAGACCGGATGCGCGCTGAAATCCATGCGCTGTCTATGCAAACCTATACCCCGACGCAATGGCAGCAACTACAGGCCTGAAGCGTTCTTAACACGATGGAGTGTGAATCATGGATGTACAAGCAAAAATCAAAGAGACAGTGACTAGCAACAAGGTGGTGCTGTATATGAAAGGTAGCCCCAAGTTTCCGCAATGCGGTTTTTCAAGCGTGGCTGCGCAAATCCTCAACGCCTGTGGTGCCGAGTTTGTTGCGGTAGACGTGTTGCAAGACATGGAGGTGCGTGAAGGCATCAAACAATTTGCTAACTGGCCGACTATTCCGCAACTGTATGTAGGCGGGGAGTTTATCGGCGGTGCCGACATTATGCGCAGTATGTACCAGAGTGGTGAATTGCAAGAACTGTTGGCGAAAGCGTAATTTTGGATAAACTGATTATTGAAGGTGGCGTGCCTCTGCACGGCGAAGTCGTCGTGTCTGGCGCCAAGAATGCCGCGTTGCCAATTTTGTGCGCTGGCTTGCTGGCGGAAACGCCTTTTACGCTCACGGGGGTGCCTGAGTTACGTGACGTGGCGTCTACGCTGAAGCTGCTGGACACCATGGGCGTCAAGGTCAGCAAACAGGCGGATCAGGTCATACTGGATGCCAGCGATGTGGCCTCGTTTGAAGCCACCTATGACATGGTGAAAACCATGCGTGCATCTATCCTGGTGTTAGGACCATTGCTGGCGCGTTTTGGTACTGCCCGCGTGTCTTTGCCTGGCGGATGCGCCATTGGTTCGCGTCCGGTCGATTTGCATATCAAAGGTCTGCAAGCCATGGGTGCTGCCATGCATATCACGCACGGTTACATCCAGGCCAGCACCTTGCACTTGCCTAACCGCCGCCTGCAAGGCGCTAAGTATTATATGGATCTGGTCACTGTCACCGGCACAGAAAATCTCATGATGGCCGCTGCGCTGGCGCAGGGCACGACGGTGCTGGAAAACGCTGCCAAAGAACCTGAGGTGGTTGATCTGGCCGAGTGCCTGAATAAAATGGGTGCCAACATTAAAGGCGCTGGCACAGACACGATTACCATCGAAGGGGTGGAGCGTTTGCTTGGCGCACAGCATCATATTGTGTGTGATCGTATTGAAGCCGGCACCTATATGGTAGCCGCTGCCATGACCGGTGGTGAAGTGACCTTGAAAAACGCACGTCCTGATTTGCTCGAGGCGGTGATCGAAAAACTGCGTGAAGCCGGTGCCCAAATCAGTCATGACGCGAACAGTATTACGGTCAAAAGTGATGGCAAACTCAAAGCCGTCAATGTGCGTACGGCGCCGCATCCTGCGTTTCCTACCGATATGCAGGCGCAGTTCATGGCCATGAATACGGTGGCAGAGGGCGTATCTACGGTGATTGAAACCATTTTTGAAAACCGCTTTATGCATGTGCAAGAGTTGCAGCGCATGGGCGCCAATATTGATGTGCAGGGCAATACTGCCTTGGTGAAAGGTGTCTCCGTACTGGAAGGCGCAAATGTGATGGCCACCGATTTGCGTGCGTCTGCCGGCTTGGTTCTGGCTGGCCTGGTCGCTGAGGGGGAAACCGTGATAGATCGGATTTACCATCTGGATCGCGGCTACGAAAAACTCGAAGAAAAATTGAATCAACTGGGCGCCAAAGTGCGCAGATCGAACTAATCATGATTACTATCGCACTCAGCAAGGGGCGTATTTTTGAGGAAACCACGCCCTTGTTGGCCGCAGCAGGGATTCAGGCATTAGAAGACCCCGAGTCTTCCCGCAAGCTGATTTTGCCGACCAACCGTGAGGATGTCCGGTTGGTGATTGTCCGTGCGACCGATGTGCCTACCTATGTGCAATATGGTGCAGCAGATATTGGTATTGCCGGTAAGGATGTCCTGGATGAGCATGGTGGAGAAGGCCTGTATCAACCGCTGGACTTGAATATTGCGCGCTGCAAAATGATGGTGGCGGTGCGTGATGACTTCGATTATGAAGCCAGCATCCGTCAGGGCGCGCGCCTCAAGGTGGTGACCAAGTATGTGAAAACTGCACGCGAGCATTTTGCCGCCAAAGGCATGCATGTGGATTTGATCAAGCTCTATGGCTCGATGGAATTGGGTCCGTTGGTCGGCTTGGCGGATGCGATTGTGGATTTGGTCAGCACGGGTGGAACTTTACGCGCCAACAAGCTCAAAGCAGTAGAAGAGATTGGTGCTATCAGTTCGCGGCTGGTGGTCAATCAGGCTTCTTACAAAGTGAATCGGCCTTTGTTGCAGCCGATTATTGATAGCTTTGCGGGCGCTGTCCGCAAAGATTAATGTTTAGAAAATGATGAAGATTAAACGCTTAAATACACAGGATCAGGGCTTTGATGCCGAATTGAAGGCATTGCTGGCTTTTGAGACCGCGCAAGATGACAGCATAGACCTGGTGGTCGCCAACATTCTCAAGGATGTGAAGGCACGCGGCGATGCAGCTGTGCTTGAATATACCAACCGCTTTGATAAAACCAATGCCTCCAGTCTGGCTGCATTGGAAATTCCTCAAGCGGAACTGCAAGCGGCACTAACCAGCCTGCCGGTGGCACAGCGCGAGGCTTTGCAGGCAGCAGCTGACCGGGTGCGTAGCTATCACGAAAAGCAAGTCATGCAGTCCTGGCAATATACCGAGGCTGATGGCACCTTGCTTGGTCAACAGGTGACGGCGCTGGATCGCGTGGGTTTGTATGTGCCTGGCGGTAAGGCGGCTTATCCTTCTTCTGTGCTGATGAATGCGATCCCTGCCAAGGTGGCGGGTGTGCAAGAGTTGGTGATGGTTGTGCCTACGCCGAATGGCGAGAAAAATTCATTGGTACTGGCTGCGGCAGCGGTCTGTGGCGTGGATCGCGTGTTCTGTATTGGCGGTGCACAAGCCGTGGGGGCGCTGGCATATGGCACTGAAACCGTGCCACAGGTAGACAAGATTGTCGGGCCAGGCAATGCCTATGTGGCTGCGGCCAAGCGCCGGGTGTTCGGGGTCGTCGGTATTGATATGGTGGCAGGCCCTTCTGAGATTCTGGTCATCAGCGATGGCAAGAGCAATCCAGACTGGACAGCCATGGATCTGTTCAGTCAGGCGGAACATGACGAGTTGGCACAGGCGATATTGCTGTCGCCAAGCGCAGAATTTCTGGATCAGGTGGAGGCCAGTATTGCCCGTCAGGTGGTCGACATGCCGCGCCAGGAGATTATTCGTACCTCGCTGCAAAACCGGGGTGCACTGATACAAGTAAAGGACCTGGCTGAGGCCGCCGAGATTTGTAACTACATCGCGCCAGAACACCTGGAGTTATCCATGGATGATGCCTTGGCCTTTAGCAAGCAGATCAAGCATGCCGGGGCGATCTTCATGGGGCGTGACACCTGTGAGGCGCTGGGCGATTATTGCGCCGGCCCCAACCATGTGCTGCCGACTTCACGTACCGCCCGATTCAGTTCGCCGTTGGGGGTCTATGATTTCCAGAAGCGTTCCAGCCTGATTATGGTGTCGTCTGCGGGGGCGCAAACGCTGGGCAAGATTGCTGCGACGTTGGCGTATGGCGAAGGCCTGCAGGCGCACGCGCGTAGTGCTGAGTATCGCTTGAAATAAGAGGCAGCCATGAGTCAATATTGGAGCAAGATTGTTCATGAGTTGACCCCTTATGTGCCGGGCGAACAGCCCAAGTTGCAAAATCTGGTCAAGCTTAATACCAATGAAAACCCTTATGGTCCCAGCCCCAAGGTGATTGCTGCCTTGCAGGCAGAAGCTGCAGACAGTTTGCGCCTGTATCCCGATCCGGATTCCAGTCGCCTCAAGGCGGCGTTGGCTGAATATCATGGGCTGCAAGCCAATCAGGTGTTTGTCGGTAACGGTTCCGATGAGGTGTTGGCGCACGTGTTTCAGGCCTTGCTCAAGCACGACTTGCCTTTGTTGTTTCCTGATATTAGTTACAGTTTCTATCCGGTCTACTGCGGCTTGTACGGCATCCACTTTGAAACCGTTGCGCTCAATGCGCAGTTTGAAGTGGCGATAGACGATTATTTGCGCCCAAATGGCGGGATTATTTTCCCTAACCCCAACGCGCCAACCGGCATTCCGCTGCCATTAAGCGAAATTGAGCGCTTGCTGGCCCACAATACGCAATCTGTGGTGGTGGTCGATGAGGCCTATGTTGACTTTGGCACCGAATCCGCGGTCGCACTGATTCATCGTTACCCCAATCTGCTGGTGACGCATACCTATTCGAAATCACGTTCGTTAGCAGGCTTGCGCGTGGGCTATGCGTTGGGCAATGCCGCGTTGATTGAGGCATTAATCCGGGTCAAGGACAGCTTTAACTCATATCCGATTGATCGTTTTGCCGAGGCGGGCGCTATTGCGGCATTGCAGGATGAAGCTTACTTTCAGCAAACGCGTCAACAGGTCATCACGTCGCGTACCAACCTGGTCAGTGCGCTAGAAGCGTTGGGATTTGAAGTGTTGCCTTCCGGGGCAAACTTTATTTTTACCCGTCACCCGGCGTATGCGGGTGAGCAGTTGGCCGCAGGGCTGCGTGAACGCGCCGTGATCGTCCGCCATTTCAAAAAACCAGCCAGAATTTCTGATTTTTTACGGATTACCATCGGCAACGAGTCGCAAAATCAGGCCTTGATGCAGGCAATACGTGCGCTTGTGCAAGCCTGATGTCGTCAAAAGCGCGGGATTTGTACTAAATTACGGGCTAATCGCGGTTAATTGATTGTAATCGCACATAAAAATATCCAGCGAATATTGTCATTGTGTGGCAAATCCGGTTATGATGCACCCTATTGTACATAATGTGCAGTGACGGTTGCGTTTGCATGATTGCTGCGCATAGATTCATTGGATTGAAAATAGAGCAAACTCGGAGGAAGAAAAATGGCACAAACCCAGATGGCATTGGACTCATTGGATTTTGACGCGACGATCGCTTTAGCAGCTAAAGTGGCGCCACACGTTGATATCTTGGAAATCGGTACCCCTTGCATCAAGCACAACGGTATCGAACTGTTGAAAGCACTGCGTGCAAAATTCCCTAACAACAAAATTTTGGTTGACCTGAAAACCATGGATGCTGGCTTCTACGAAGCTGAGCCATTCTACAAAGCAGGTGCTGACATTTGTACCGTTTTGGGCACTGCTGACATCGGTACTATCAAAGGCGTGATTGATGCTGCCAACAAATATGGCAAAGAAGCGCAAATCGACCTGATCAACGTAAAAGACAAAAAAGCCCGTACGCTGGAAGTTGTTAAGTTGGGTGCACACATCATCGGCGTGCACACTGGCTTGGACCAACAAGCGGCTGGTCAAACTCCATTCGCTGACTTGGGCCTGGTGTCCGGTCTGAAAACAGGCGCTAAAGTGTCTGTGGCTGGTGGTGTAAAAGCTGCAACGACTAAACAAGTGGTTGACGCTGGTGCTGATATCGTCGTTGCTGGTGCAGCGATCTACGGTGCTGCTGATCCTGCTGCTGCTGCAACAGAAATCACCAAAATTGCACACGGTGCAGGTGCTGGTGCTGCTAAAGGTGGTAACAAGTTGCTGCCATGGATCATTGCTGCAGTTGCTGCAGTATTGGTATTCTCTTTGTTGGGTAAAAAATCTGAAGAAGCTGCGCCTGCTGCAGAAGCACCAGCTGCTGAAGAGGCTGCCCCAGCTGCTGAGGCGCCTGCTGCCGAAGCACCAGCTGCTGAAGAAGCTGCTCCAGCCGCTGAAGCACCTGCTGCAGAAGCTGCGCCAGCGACTGAAGAAGCAAAATAATCCGCTTTTATTTCTGATAAATGCACGATTCAAAAAAGCAGTCCATTGGGCTGCTTTTTTGTTTTTCACAACTGGTTTTGCCTGTCTGCCAAGACTTGCTGTAAAATGCGTGTAATACTTGCAAACTCTCAGTGATCACCTTCCTCTCTCATATGTCACGTCAAGCCGAAGTTACGCGTAATACGCTAGAAACCCAAATTACTGTGTCGATTAATCTCGATGGTACAGGGCAGTCTGAACTGGACAGTGGGCTGGGCTTTTTGGATCACATGCTGGATCAAATCGCCCGTCATGGCATGATAGACCTGAAAGTGCATGCCAAAGGCGATTTGCATATTGATGCCCACCATACGGTTGAAGATATCGGGATTACCTTGGGTCAGGCATTCAGCAAGGCGTTGGGCGACAAAAAAGGCTTGACGCGCTACGGGCATAGCTATGTCCCGCTGGATGAAGCCTTGAGCCGTGTGGCGCTGGACTTGTCCGGTCGTCCGGGCTTGGCGTTTGATTGCACCTTTACGCGTGCCATGATCGGTGAGTTTGATGTAGATCTGATTCACGAATTTTTCCAGGGCTTTGTCAATCATGCACTGGTCACGCTGCACATTGATAATCTCAAAGGCCAAAACGCTCATCACCAGGCGGAAACGATTTTTAAAGCGTTTGGCCGTGCCTTGCGTATGGCGGCCACCCAGGATCCTCGCATGGCCGGCTTGATGCCATCAACCAAAGGTGCGTTATAGCCCGATTGTTTATGATGAATCGTTTGCAAGTCGCCATTGTTGATTATGGCATGGGAAACCTCCGTTCAGTTGCCAATGCTTTCAAAGCGGTAGCGCCTGATACCACGGTTGCAGTCACCAGTGATCCTGCGCAAATTGCCCAGGCGGAGCGGGTAGTGTTTCCGGGGCAGGGCGCCATGCCGGATTGCATTCGTGAATTGGATGCGCGGAGTTTGCGCCAGGCAGTGCTTGATGCAACACAGCAAAAGCCTTTCCTCGGCATTTGTATTGGTTTGCAAATGTTGTTTGAGCATTCTGAAGAAGGCAATGTGCCTGGGCTAGGTGTGTATGCCGGCGAGGTCAAGCGCTTTCCTCAGGCAAAAATGGTGGATGTGCATGGTGAAAAGCTCAAGGTCCCGCACATGGGCTGGAGCCAGGTGCATCAGACTCAGCCGCATGCCTTGTGGCAGGAGATTCCTGACCAGGCCCGTTTTTACTACGTGCATAGCTACTATGTGGTCCCGGATGAGACGGCATTGACCGCTGCGACCACCGCCTATCCATTTGATTTTACCGGTGCGATTGCACGTGACAATGTATTTGCCGTCCAGTTTCACCCGGAAAAGAGCGCCAGTGCAGGCTTGCAACTTTTACGTAATTTTGTAAACTGGAAGCCCTAAGGCGGGCTACAGTCGTTTTAGTCACTACTCGTTATTTATCTACTGAAAACAACATGTTAATCATTCCAGCAATTGATTTAAAAGATGGCCACTGCGTGCGTTTGAAGCAGGGACTGATGGAAGAGTCCACCGTATTTTCCGAAGATCCTGCAGCGATGGCCAGACATTGGGCAGATAAAGGCGGTAAGCGTTTACACCTGGTGGACTTGAATGGGGCCTTTGCGGGCAAGCCTGTCAATGAAGGTGCGATCAAGTCTATTGTGGCTGCAATAGGTGGGGATATCCCTATTCAATTGGGCGGTGGCATCCGTGATCTGGATACGATAGAGCGCTATCTGGATGATGGTATCAGCTATGTCATTATTGGCACCGCCGCTGTGAAGAATCCGGGCTTTCTGCATGAGGCCTGCTATGCTTTCCCAGGCCAGATCATGGTGGGCCTGGATGCCAAAGACGGCAAAGTAGCCGTGGATGGCTGGTCCAAGTTGACGGGGCATGATGTGATTGACCTGGCGAAGAAATTTGAAGATTACGGTGTGGAAAGTATTGTTTACACGGATATCGGCCGGGATGGCATGTTGACCGGCGTGAATATTGAAGCGACTGTGGCATTGGCACAGGCGTTAACGATTCCGGTGATCGCCAGTGGCGGGGTGACCAATCTGGATGATGTGCGCAACTTGTGTGCCGTGCAGGATGAAGGCATCATGGGTGCCATTACCGGTCGCGCCATTTATGAAGGGACACTGGACTTTTCTGCTGCACAAGCATTAGCTGACCAGCTGAGTGGTCAATAAAAATGGGCTGCGCCAAACGCATTATTCCTTGCCTGGATGTGACTGATGGTCGTGTCGTCAAAGGCGTGAATTTTCTGGAATTGCGCGATGCAGGCGATCCGGTGGAAATCGCACAGCGCTACAACGACCAGGGCGCGGACGAGCTGACGTTTCTGGATATTACCGCCAGCTCAGACAATCGTGACTTGATTCTGCACATTATTGAGCGTGTGGCCGAGCAGATTTTTATCCCGTTAACCGTCGGTGGCGGCGTGCGCAAGATTGAAGATGTGCGTCGGCTGCTGAATGCGGGGGCCGATAAAGTAAGCATCAACACCACTGCCGTGGTCAATCCGCAAGTGGTTGAGGATGCCGCTGGACGTTTTGGTTCGCAGTGTATAGTGGTCGCGATTGATGCAAAAAAAGTAGACAACCAGCCGTTTGAGTGGGAAGTGTTCACCCATGGCGGGCGTAATCCGACTGGTCTCGATGCCGTCAAATGGGCGCAAAAGATGGTGAGTCTGGGGGCCGGTGAGTTGCTGGTCACCAGCATGGACCGCGATGGAACCAAAATCGGATTTAATAACCCGCTCAACAAAGCGATCAGCGAAGCAGTGGATGTGCCATTGATTGCTTCCGGCGGCGTGGGGAATCTGCAACATCTGGTGGAGGGTGTCACCGTTGGTGGCGCCGACGCTGTTCTGGCTGCCAGTATTTTTCACTATGGCGAATTCACTGTACAGCAAGCGAAAGACTATATGCGTGAACATGGGATAGAAGTGCGATGAACTGGCTGGAGCAAGTGGGCTGGACGGCAGAAGGCTTGGTGCCGGTCATCGCCCAGGAAAAAGACACCGGTAAAATTCTCATGTTTGCCTGGATGAACCGCGAAGCCTTGCAGTTGACTAGGGACTCTGGTCATGCGGTTTACTATTCACGCTCGCGCAACAAGCTGTGGCATAAAGGTGAAGAGTCTGGGCACACGCAAATCGTGCACGACATTCGTCTCGATTGCGATAATGATGTCGTGCTGATCACGGTCGAACAATTGGGTGGCATCGCCTGTCACACAGGTAGGCATAACTGTTTCTTTCAGCAATTACAGGGCGATACCTGGGTGACTGTAGAGCCTGTGCTCAAAGATCCGAAAGCGATTTACCATGAGTGATGACGTATTAAGCCGCTTGTCTGAGTTGCTGGAAGCGCGTAAAAGTGCCGATCCGGCCAGCTCCTATGTCGCCAAACTCTATGCCAAAGGCATGGACAGCATCCTCAAAAAAGTGGGTGAAGAAGCGACGGAAACAGTGATTGCGGCCAAAGGCGGCAACAAGGAAGAGCTGATTTATGAAACCGCCGATTTATGGTTTCATACCCTGGTGATGTTAAGTCATGCCGGCTTGCAGGCGCAGGATGTGCTCAATGAGCTTGCGCGGCGTGAAGGGCTGTCTGGCATCGTTGAGAAAGCGAGCAGGAAAGAATGAGTGCAGACTGCATTTTTTGTAAAATTGTTGCTGGCACTATTCCGGCGAAATTGCTGTATGAAGATGACGAGGTCATCGCATTTCATGATATTCGCCCACTGGCGCGGGTACACTTTCTGATTGTCCCCAAAGCACATATTGAAACGCTTAAAGAATGTACTGCTGAGCATCAGGCGCTCCTTGGCAAAATGATGTTGCTGGGTGCCAAGCTGGCTGCTGAGCAAGGGTTGGTTGGCTATAAAACAGTGATGAATGTCGGGCATGAGGGTGGCCAGGAAGTGTTCCATATCCATCTGCATGTCTTTGGTGGCGGGCCTGCCGCTTAAAAGTTGACGCGTTAAGGAGATTGCAATGGGTTCATTCAGTTTATGGCATTGGTTGATCGTGTTACTGATCGTGGTGCTGGTGTTTGGTACCAAAAAGCTGCGTAATATTGGCGGTGATGTAGGTGGCGCGGTCAATGAGTTTAAAAAAGCAATGAATGACGGCAAAGAAGGCTCTAAGCCTGATGAGATTTCTGACAAAAGTAAGTAAGTACTGACCGATTGTGTTTGATATTTCGTTTTCAGAATTACTGGTGATTGCGCTGGTTGCCTTGGTGGTGATCGGGCCGGAAAAACTGCCTAAAGTCGCCCGCACTGCGGGCGCTTTTTTTGGCCGCATGCAACGCTTTGTCAGCCAGGTAAAAGACGAGGTCAATCGTGAAGCCAGATTTGCCGACTTGCAACAACTGCAAGACGAAGTAAAGTCGGGCTTGCAGTCTGTATATGACGATGCGGCACAGCATATTTTGCCTGAGAATTCGATCGCCGAAACCAGTGTCCAGCCAGAGAAGGTTGTTGAGCCGGTTAAACCGCCACGCAAACCACGTCAACGCAAGTCAACACCGGTGAACGATGAACAGTCTGCTGAAGCAGCAGTGCCTAGCGCATTGGTGGTTTCTGAACCTGCGCCAGCGCCACAAGCCGAGTTATTTGCAGAAGCCCCTGCGGCAAAACCGAGACAGCGCCGCGCACGGCAGGCAGCGAAGGCGGCAAACGATACGCCACCGAATGAACCCATCCTCTAAGCGTTTGTAGTTTGATCGCGCTTTATAAATTATGACGCCTACTGAAAGTTTTATTTCCCACCTGATTGAGCTGCGTAACCGTTTATTGCGTGCGGTTGCGGGCTGGCTGGTCATTTTTGTGGCTTTATTTCCGTTTGCTGACCGCATTTATCATTTGCTGGCGGCACCCTTGCTGGCAAAGTTGCCGCAAGGGGCGCAAATGATAGCGACAGCAGTCACAACGCCCTTCTTTGTGCCGATGAAAGTGACCATGATGGCAGCCTTTTTGATCGCGTTGCCATGGATGATTTATCAGTGCTGGGCATTTATCGCACCGGGGTTATACGCACATGAAAAACGATTGATTCGGCCCCTGCTTGCGGCGGCCATCGGGTTATTCTTTATGGGCATGGCCTTTGCCTATTTTGCCGTGTTCCCGGTTGTGTTTGGCTTTCTGGTGGGTAGCGCCCCGGCGGGTGTCGCGGTGATGACAGATATTGCTGAGTATCTCGACTTTGTCATCGGCATGTTTCTGGCGTTTGGCTTTGCGTTTGAAGTGCCCATCGCCGTGATATTGTTATCATTGATGGGGTGGGTGACTTTGGCGCAACTCAAGGAGGCGCGCTCTTATGTAATCGTAGGCGCTTTTGTGTTGGGCGCCATTTTTACGCCCCCTGACATTGTCTCACAATGCATGCTGGCCATCCCGTTGTGGTTGCTCTATGAGCTGGGCCTGCTGGTGGTGCGCTGGTTGCCGCAATCGCCAGCGGACAATGCTACGCCGACTTAATTCCACTTTCTAGTTATTGCGGTACTTTGCTTGGTAGTGGGCGCTTACCTACGATCAGGCTGATCTCCATTTTCTTGCCTGCGCGCAAGATCGCCAATGTTGCCTTGTCACGTGGCTTGAGCATGGCGATTATATTTAGCATTGCCTGGCTGTCAGATACAGGTTTGTTGTCGATGGCAATCAGGATGTCGCCAGGACGCAAGCCGGCGCGATCAGCCGGACTATCTAACAACACACCAGCAATCAAGGAGCCGTTGACGTTCTTGAGGTTAAAGGATTCCGCCAGTTCTGGCGTAATGTCTTGCGCTTCTATGCCTATCCAGCCACGCGTCACCGACCCATTAAAGGTAATTTGTTCCATGACCTGTTTGGCGATGCTGACCGGAATAGCAAAGCCTATCCCCATGCTGCCGCCATTGCGGGAATAAATGGCACTATTGATGCCGATCAGGTTGCCGTTGACGTCGATGAGCGCGCCACCGGAGTTGCCAGGGTTAATGGAGGCATCGGTTTGAATAAAGTTCTCAAATGTATTGATGCCCAGATGGTTGCGCCCAAGCGCGCTAATAATGCCTTGGGTCACGGTTTGTCCAACGCCAAACGGATTGCCAATTGCCAGGACGACATCCCCTACCTTCATCTGGTCACTATTGCTGAATGTGATGGCAGGGAGTTGTTTGCGGTCTATTTTGAGCACGGCCAGGTCGGTCTCGGGATCGGTACCGACCACTGTGGCTGAGGACTTGCTGCCATCGCTGAGCGCAACTTCAATTTGATCGGCCGAGCTGATCACATGGTTATTGGTCAGGATCAGGCCATCGGCACTGACAATCACGCCGCTACCGAGGCTGTTTTCAGGTTGCTCATCCTCTTCTTCTATTTCATCACCGAAAAAATGACGAAACAATGGGTCATTCTTCAATGCGCGGTGTGGATCCTGGCTCATGCGGGCAGTGGTGAAAATATTCACCACTGAGGGCATGGCCTTGCTCACGGCATTGCGGTAGCCGGACTTCGCGACCATGGCCTGGCTAGTCGCGGCCGTTTCCTTGATCACCAGGGTTTTGTTCACGGGTTGCGTGAGCAGGGTGGGATAAAAAAGTTTTAAGACAAACAAAATGCCCAGACAAACGGTGACTGCTTGTGAGAAGATAGACCAGAGATGTCGCATAGATGCCAAAAGAGAAATGTGCAATAAGTGAATGTCTTTAACAACGACTAGTATATGAGACTCAGAGATGGAATTGAATCTTCTTGTTAGTGAATTGGCCAATTTTTTGCAAGTAAGCAAATTCCAGGACTATTGCCCCAACGGTTTGCAGGTGGAGGGGCGGCCGCAAGTGCGGCGCATTATCAGTGGCGTGACTGCCAGTCATGCGCTGATTGAGGCGGCCATCGCCGCCAATGCGGATGCGATTCTAGTGCATCATGGCTATTTCTGGCGTGGCGAGCCAGCAGAGGTGACTGGGCTCAAGCGTCAGCGCCTCAAGCGCTTGCTCACACATGATATCAGCCTGCTGGCGTATCACCTGCCGCTGGATGCACATCCGCAGGTGGGAAACAATGTGCAACTGGGACAGGTGTTCGGCTGGCCGGTGACACGCTATCTCGATGATAAGAATATGCTGCCTGTGACCACCTTGCCGCAACCGATGTCGCTGGCGCAGGTGGCAGAGCATGTTGCCCAACGATTGGGGCGGCAGCCACAAGTGCTTGGGGCCCCTGATAAGTTAGTGCACACTGTCTCCTGGTGTACTGGCGCTGCCCAATCTTATATTCAACAGGCGGTCACTGCTGGCGTGGACCTGTTTATCAGTGGTGAAGTCTCCGAGCAAACCTGGCATACCGTCTGCGAATCAGGCACGGCTTACCTCAGTGCCGGGCATCATGCCACTGAGCGTTATGGCGTCCAGGCGCTTGGGCAGTGGCTTGCACAAACGCATGGCTTGGAGCATGTTTATGTTGAGTTGGGTAACCCTTTTTAATTGATTAATATCAATGACTTATTGAAATAAATTTGGCTTGTTTCTGCGAAAAATGTATAATCGCGACTCAAGTTTTATACTCACTGTTACCTCAAAAGGGTAGATTAAGGAAGCCAATGTCAGAAAACAAAATTGACAACAACTGTTTGTCGTTTTGCCAGCCATCTGAGGTGGATTTGCAAAAACGCGATTTTTTGGTGAAAGCGACTGCCGCCACCGGGGCTGTTGGGGTTGCTGCAGTAGCGGTGCCGTTTGTTGGTAGCATGCTGCCAAGTGAACGTGCCAAAGCGGCGGGCGCACCTGTCGAGGTGGATATCAGCAAGTTGAAGCCGGGCGAGAAAATGACGGCTGAATGGCGTGGTCAACCGGTGTGGATCGTGCGTCGTACGCCAGAAATGCTGGATAAGTTGGTCAAGCATGATGACCAGTTGTCGGATCCGAATCTGGAGGTGCCGCAACAGCCTGAGTATTGTAAAAACAAGGATCGTTCTATCAAGCCAGAGTTCGGGGTCATGTTGGGGACCTGCACGCATCTGGGTTGTTCACCAAACGACAACTTTGCAATGACAGCAGACTGGGATGGTGGTTTTGTTTGTCCTTGCCACGGCTCTAAATTTGACTTGGCTGGCCGTGTGTTCAAAGGCTCTCCGGCACCAAAAAATCTGCTGGTACCGCCGCATCAATATCTGACTGACACGACCTTGCTGATTGGCGAAGACAAAAAGGCGGAGGCTTAACTATCATGGCAACGACTAAAAAAACAACTGCCACTGGTTTATTGGGCTGGTTTGATGCCAGATTCCCGCTGACCAGTACCATCAAGGGACACCTTACCGAGTATTACGCACCGAAAAATTTCAACTTCTGGTATTTCTTCGGGTCATTGGCTTTGTTGGTGCTGGTGCTGCAAATTGTCACCGGTATTTTTCTGACCATGAACTACAAGCCAGATGCCGAGTTGGCCTTTGCTTCGGTGGAATACATCATGCGGGACGTATTTGGCGGCAACATCATCCGTTACATGCACTCGACCGGCGCCTCCATGTTCTTTGTGGTGGTCTATTTGCATATGTTCCGTGGTCTGATTTACGGATCTTATCGCACGCCGCGTGAGTTGATCTGGTTGTTTGGTGTGGGCATTTTCCTGGTGCTGATGGGCGAAGCGTTCTTTGGCTACCTGCTGCCATGGGGGCAAATGTCTTACTGGGGTGCGCAGGTGATTGTGAACCTGTTCTCAACTGTGCCGTTTATTGGTCCTGACTTGTCAGAATGGTTGCGTGGTGACTATCTGGTTTCCGATGCTACCCTGAACCGTTTCTTTGCTTTCCACGTGATCGCCTTACCGCTGGTGCTGCTGGGGTTGGTTGCTGTGCATATCGTGGCCTTGCATGAAGTGGGCTCTAACAACCCTGATGGCGTTGAAATCAAGGCCTATAAAGACAAGGCAACCGGTATTCCATTGGATGGCATTCCATTTCACCCTTACTACTCTGTGAAAGATCTGGTGGGTGTAGTTGTCTTCCTGATGGTGTTCTTTGCGATTGTGTTCTTTATGCCTGAAATGGGTGGTTACTTCCTCGAAGCGAATAACTTTATTCCGGCAGATCCTTTGAAAACACCGCCGCATATTGCGCCAGTCTGGTATTTCACGCCTTACTACTCCATTTTGCGTGCAGTGCCGCCTATCGGTATCTCGCAATTCCCTGGTGTGGTAGCCATGGGCTTGTCAGTCGTGGCTTTTGCGTTCTTGCCGTGGTTGGACAAGAGTCCGGTGAAGTCTATTCGTTACCGTGGCAAGTTGTACAAACGCTGGTTGGCCGCTTTTGTGATCAGCTTCGTGATCCTGGGTTATCTGGGAACCGTGCCAGGTGATGTCTGGGGTCAATTTGGACCATGGATGGGTCGTGCAGACCGTGCGACTGTGTTGGCTCGTATTTGTTCAGTGGTGTACTTTGCATTCTTTGTCTTGATGCCTTGGTATACCAAAAAAGATCAAACCAAGCCTGTGCCAGAAAGGGTGACATACTAATGATGAAAAAATTGTTTTTGCAGGCCTTTGCAGGTCTGGCCCTCTTGGCGTCAGTGATGGCGTTTGCAAATGAGGTGCATATTGATGTCAAGGCGCCAATCAAGATGACGGATAAAGCGTCATTGCAGCGTGGTGCCAAGATCTTTGTAAATTATTGCCTGAATTGCCACAGCGCCAACTACATGCGTTACAACCGCTTGCAGGACATTGGCCTGACCGACAAAGAGATTAAAGACAATCTGTTGTTTGCCGGTGAGAAGGTGGGCGAAACCATGCGCATTAGCATGAACCCTAAAGATGCAAAAAAATGGTTTGGTGCTGCACCGCCTGATTTGAGCGTTGAAGTGCGTGCGCGTGGTGCGGATTGGGTGTATGCCTATCTGCGCAGCTTCTACAAGGATGAGTCACGTCCCACTGGCTGGAATAACCTGGTGTTTGACAAGGTGGCCATGCCGCACGTGTTATATGAGTTGCAAGGCGTGCAAGTACTCGATCACGAAACACACACCCTTAAACTGGACAAAGCCGGTAAGCTCAATCCGCAAGAGTATGACCAGTTTGTCGGTGATCTGACTAACTTCCTCGCATTTATGGCAGAGCCAGCCAAACAATCCCGTTTGTGGATTGGGGTGGCAGTGTTGCTGTTCCTGTCAGGATTGTTCTTCTTGGTGAAAAAAATCAAAGCCGAATACTGGAAAGATATTCGCTAATTGCCAACCAAGTCTGACACCAAGGCGTGAGGCCTTGGTGTCTTTTTTTATAGGGAAAATAAATTATGATGAGATTGTATTCGGGTACCGTTGATCCTTACAGTCACCGTTGCCGTATCGTGCTGTTCGAGAAGGGCATGGACTTTGAAGTCATTGATGTGGACTTGACCAATAAAACTGAAGATCTGGCCATTTTGAATCCGTATGGTGAAGTGCCGGTGTTGGTCGAGCGTGACCTGGTCTTGTCAGAAGCCAATATCATCAATGAGTATATCGATGAGCGTTTTCCGCATCCCCAACTCATGCCCGCTGACCCGGTCATGCGCGCACGTGCAAGACTGTTCTTGTATAACTTTGAAAAAGACTTGTTCAGTCATATCAAGGATGTTGAATCTGATAATCAGGAAACCGCGGATCGTGCACGCAAGGTCATTCGCGATAACCTGACGCAGTTGGTGCCGATTTTTGGCAAGCAAAACTACCTGATGGGCGACGAGTACTCCATGCTGGATGTGGCGATCACGCCATTGTTATGGCGGTTAGGGCATTATGGCATTGAGTTGCCAAACCAGGCTTCGCCATTGCTCAAGTATGCCGAGCGTTTGTTCTCGCGCCCAATGTATGCAGAGGCTATGACACCCTCTGAAAAGGCGATGCGTAAATAACATCAGTCATGCATAAACAGCGCGAATCCATATTCGCGCTGTTTTTTTAAGGAAGTCCAACATGAGTACATTGATTCCGACCACGGCTTATTTGATTCGCGCCATACATGAATGGTGTCTGGATAATAATCTGACGCCGCATTTGCTGGTCAAAGTGGATGCGCAGACGCGTGTACCGATGGCTTATGTCAAAAATGGCGAGATTGTGCTAAATGTGAACTACACCGCTGTCAAAGATTTGCATATTGATAATGATGCGGTTGTGTTCTCTGCGCGCTTTAATGGCGTTGCGCAACATATTTATGTCCCGATCAACCGGATCGGAGGCGTATTTGCCAGGGAGAATGGGCAAGGTATGTTTTTTGAAGTTGTGGATGGCGTGCCGCCAGCGCCTGAAAAAATGGTGTCCCCGGTAGCGTCTGCGGTGGATGCGCAAGCGAAAAAGTCACACCTTAAAGTAGTGAAGTAAGGTTGCTGTGCTCGGTGTTTAGCCGATGCTTCATTTTGGATGCAATTTTTTCAACAAAAAATAAAAAAATTCATAAAAGCACTAGATCACATCCCAAAAAAAGTGATATAGTTGCGCCTTCCTGAAATGCCGGGTTAGCTCAGTTGGTAGAGCAGCGCACTTGTAATGCGAAGGTCATCAGTTCGATTCCGATACCCGGCACCAAATTTATGTCAGTTGACATTGACGTTGATGACATAAACCGCGATAATCGCGGTCGATTTTTTGGAGGGGTGGCCGAGTGGTTAAAGGCGACGGACTGTAAATCCGTTCTCTCTGAGTACGCTGGTTCGAATCCAGCCCCCTCCACCAAAAAATGATTGCCTGTAGGTGTTGCTGTAAAGCGGGTTGGTGAGAGCCTTCCTTGGGTGTTCTGCATAGTGCGGGTGTAGCTCAGTTGGTAGAGCACTTGCCTTCCAAGCAAGATGTCGCGAGTTCGAACCTCGTCGCCCGCTCCAACAATAACAAAAGGCAAAACGCCCATGTGGCTCAGTGGTAGAGCACTCCCTTGGTAAGGGAGAGGTCGCGGGTCCGATTCCCGCCATGGGCACCAGATGCGCTCTGTAGTGATATGGGGCTTGGTAAGTAGTCGCGCAAGGGTGCTGTCATCCGCGTCGCATAATTTGTGAAAACAATATTATTGGCTTTATTTAGTACTAATAAAGGAAAAACATCATGGCAAAAGGCAAATTTGAACGTACCAAGCCACACGTGAACGTTGGTACGATTGGTCACGTTGACCACGGTAAGACAACATTGACAGCGGCGATCACCACAGTGTTGACCAAGAAATTTGGTGGCGAAGCA
>NZ_WOVG01000004.1:0-307705 GCF_029132825.1 Methylophilus sp. YYY-1 | reverse complement strand
AAAACGGCTCTAACTAGAGCCGTTTCTTTATACCACACAACGATTACAAGCTGTAAGCACGTTCGCCATGTTCAGTCGTGTCCAGACCTTCGCGCTCATATTCTTCACTCACACGCAGACCGACAACCGCATCTACCACTTTGTAAAGAATGACGCTCACAATACCTGTCCAGATCAAGGTCACGACCACTGCGATGATCTGAGTAGAGACCTGACCACCCATCGTCACACCTTCTGCGTAACCAACACCACCCAAACCTGGTGACATCAACACGCCAGTGCCCACCGCACCCCAGATACCGGCCAAGCCGTGCACACCGAACACATCCAGTGAGTCATCGTAGCCCAGCGCACCTTTCAGTTTAGTCACGCCCCACAGGCTGACAAAGCTGGCAGTGAAGCCAAGGATGATCGAACCCATCGGGCCGATAAAGCCGCAAGCAGGGGTAATCGCAACCAAACCAGCCACTGCACCAGAAGCGGCACCCAGCATGCTTGGCTTACCTCTGAACAACCATTCAGCAAAAATCCAGCCCAGTACAGCAGAACCTGTTGCCAATTGTGTATTGATCAGCACCATACCGGCAATGCCATCAGCAGCCAGTTCACTACCGACGTTAAAGCCAAACCAACCTACCCACAGCAAGGAAGCACCAATCATGGTCATCACCAGGTTGTGCGGAGGCATGGCTTCTTTACCGTAACCAATACGTTTGCCCAACATGATGGCACCAATCAAGGCAGCGATACCAGCGTTGATATGTACGACAGTACCACCAGCAAAGTCTTTGGCACCCAGCTCTGCCAGGTAACCACCGCCCCATACCATGTGTGCGATTGGGATGTAGGCAAAAGTCACCCACAATGCCGTGAACAACAATACAGCAGAGAACTTCATACGCTCAGCAAAACCACCAACAATCAACCCCGGTGTAATGGCAGCAAATGTCAGCTGGAAGGTTAAGAATACATACTCTGGAATCGTGCCAGACAAACTAGCAGGTGTAATACCCGCCAGAAACGCCTTGCTTAATCCACCGACAATCATGTTACCTTCGCTGAAAGCCATGCTGTAACCATACGCAGCCCACAATACAGAAATCATAGAGAAGACAACAAACACTTGCATCAGCACTGACAACATATTTTTCTGACGCACCAAACCGCCGTAGAACAACGCCAGGCCAGGAATCGTCATCAAAATCACCAGCACAGTGGCAACAATCATAAACGCGGTATTACCCACATCCAGCGTTGGGACTGGTGCTGCTTCAGCAGCAGGGGCAGCTTCGGCCGCTGCAGGCGCTTCGGCCGCAGGTGCCGCATCAGTAGAAACGGTTTCTTGTACTGTGATGGTTTCGGTCACAGTTTCTTCTGCATAACTGACTGGGCATGCCGCCAGACCCATCACGGCGACCAGCGATAATATGGAAAGAATTTTCTTCATAACAGAAGCCCTTTCTTATAGCGCATCCGGACCGGTTTCGCCGGTACGTATACGGTAAACTTGTTCCAAATCGAAGACAAAGACTTTGCCATCGCCGATTTTGCCTGTTGCGGCTGCTTTTTCAATCGCGTCTACGACCTGATCCAGCATGTCATCTTTGATCGCAACTTCGAGTTTAACTTTAGGCAAAAAATCTACGACATATTCAGCACCACGATACAACTCAGTGTGCCCTTTTTGACGGCCAAATCCTTTGACTTCAGTGACAGTGATGCCTTGTACGCCGATATTGGACAAAGCCTCACGCACCTCATCAAGCTTGAATGGCTTGATTATTGCGGATACAAATTTCATTTGCTTCTCCCGTTGTTAACTCTGGCAGGCACATGCCCGCCAGATCTAAAACTTGCTTACTTAGAATGTACGGCCTAATGTTAAAACAAAACGACCATCATTCAGGTTCTTAAATTGTGTTGATGGTGCTCCATTAAAGCTTGAGCCGCCATAGCCATTACGACCCCAATAACGAGAGTTGTCTGACTCAATCCAGTAGACCCCAGCATTCCAACCTTCAGTAGCACCAATTTTGAATGCTTTACTCAAACCAATCTTCCAGTCTGTGTAATCAGGATTAGTAGCGCCTGATGTAGATGCGCTAGGTGCTGAACCACCACCGATTGCAGAAAAGTCAGCATTAGGGTCTAGTTTACCAGCAACATTTAAACGTCCAACGTGAGCAATAAGCGTTAAATCCCACCAAGGCAATGGATACGCAGCATTCAACTCAAAGTAGGTAGATCCTTTAGTACTACCATCCCAGCCAGTATCTTTATCTGCACCGAACCAATCAGTTAAAGTGTAAGAAACTTTCGCACTAATCCAATCATATGAAAGACCTGCGTTGAATTCATATGTATCCCAACGACCACCCTTCGGAGTTTGACTTTTCAAAGTGCCATCTGGATTGTTATCACCTGTAAATTTATATTTCTTCCAAGAGCCACCTGGATAGAAATATCCATAAACACCAACGGTGTAACCCAGCTTCTCAACAACTGGGATAGAACCGTTGAACCCAGCATATAAATCAATCTCTGTGTTAGCATCCGGATAAGTGTTTGGTGTTACACCAGACCCCCATACCCCTGCATAAAAACCACTTGAATGAGTAATATCCATACCGCCTTGGGCAGTGGGCTTGTGCCATGATTGTGAAATACCGCGAAAGTAATAATCAGACACCAAAGCAACGTTACCAGTGGCAGTCCAGTCAGATTTGGCTTCTTCCTTGGCTTCTTCAGCTGCGTATGAAACTTGTGCAAATGACATTGCACTCAATACTGCTGTGAGCAAAATAGATTGACGCATTTATAGGTCCTCTCTCTGTGAAAATCTTGATCAAATTGTTGTAAACGAGAATGAAACAACATTGACCTAAAAGCAAGGCACGTGCCAACCCATATAAACATTAAAAATCAATATCTTAATTAAAATACTTAAATTAAATACTTACATTAGCAGCACAACAACATGTTTTTAATTGAAAACACATAAAAATCAACCATTTACACCCCTTTTTTCGAGGGCCTTACATGCTAGAATGTGACCCTAAGGAGAGCCTGCCATGCTATTTTCAAATGAAAAAATTAAAGAATTATCTTTTAAAATCAAACAACTAATTGATTCAAGCCCCATTTCAGAGCTTGAAACCAACTTGCATGCACTAATTCAGGGCATGCTCCCCAAAATGGAACTTGTTTCGCGCGAGGAATTTGATATTCAGGCCGCTTTGCTGGCACGCACGCAGCAACAATTAAAACAGCTTGAAGAAAAAATCAGCCAGCTAGAACAAGCCGACACCGCCAGAAAGTAAAATTTAATTTACAATTGCTAGCATTCTTTGGTGCGGGAGTGCTACATGAGTTTGGCCGTGTTATACAGTCGGGCCCTGAGTGGGATGGATGCACCAGAAGTGGTGGTAGAAGTGCATCTCGCCAATGGCCTGCCCAGCTTCACTATCGTCGGGCTGCCAGAAACCGAAGTGAAAGAGAGCAAAGACCGGGTTAGGGCGGCGATTCAAACCGCACAGTTTGAATTCCCGGCGCGGCGGATTACAGTTAACCTGGCACCGGCAGATCTGCCCAAAGAGGGTGGCCGTTACGATTTGCCGATTGCGCTTGGGATTCTGGCAGCCTCCGGGCAATTACCTAAACAAGCGCTGGCCAACTATGTCATCGCTGGTGAGCTGGCACTAACAGGCGAGTTAAGGCCGATACGCGGCGCCCTGGCGATGACTTACCAACTGATTCAGGGCCCGGCGCACAAAAGGGCGGCGATTTTGCCCCAGGAGAGTGCGCATGAGGCAAGCCTGGTTGAGGGATGTTCCATTTTTGCCGCGAATAGCCTGCTTGAAGTCTGTGCCCATCTGTCTGGCAAACAATCGCTGCCCCCTCACCCGCTGGTGCTGTCAGAATCCTCGTTAAGCTTTCCGGATTACTTCGAAGTCAAGGGTCAATTGCGCGCCAAGCGCGCCCTGGAAATTGCCGCGGCGGGCCAACATAGTTTATTGATGAGCGGCCCGCCAGGCACAGGCAAAAGCATGCTGGCGAACCGGTTTAATAGTATTCTGCCTGACATGACTACGCAGGAAGCGCTGGAAAGTGCGGCAATTTTGTCACTGACCGGCCAGTTTCCGGCCAGCCAATGGAAAAAGCGGCCATTCAGGGCGCCACATCACACCGCCTCTGCCGTGGCACTGGTGGGTGGTGGCAGTGTGCCCAGACCCGGAGAGATCAGCCTTGCCCATCACGGCGTGTTATTTTTGGATGAGCTGCCTGAGTTCGACAGGAAAGTGCTGGAGGTGCTCCGCGAGCCGCTGGAAAGTGGCAATATCACCATTTCTCGGGCAGCCAGACAAGCAACTTTCCCGGCCCAGTTTCAATTGCTTGCAGCGATGAATCCTTGTCCATGCGGCTATTACGGGCACTATAACCAACGCTGCCGCTGTACGCCTGAGCAAATTCTGCGCTATAAAAATAAACTTTCCGGCCCGCTGCTGGACAGGATAGACATGAATATTGATGTGCCATCACTCAAGCCAGAAGAGTTGTCACATGACCATCATGGTGAGCAGAGTACAGCCATTCGTGCGCGCGTGATTCAGGCGCGAGAGCGTCAACTGACCCGCCAACAGAAACCGAATGCAGCCTTGGGTGCGCTCGAAATTTCCACCCATTGCCAATTGGGTGAGCAGGCGAATCACTTACTGCAAATGGCGGTGCAAAAGTTTTCACTTTCTGCCCGCAGCTATCACCGCATCCTCAAGGTCGCCAGAACCATCGCTGACCTGGCCCAGGCCGAACACATTCTGGATAAGCATATTGCTGAGGCGCTACAATATCGGCGTCATGACTATTGAAAGCGTATTCCACATGCAACTTTATGATGCCAGTATCGCCCCGCTGATTCGTAACCTGCAAAATCTCGAGCACATTCTGCGGCAAGGGGAAGCCTATGCAGAACAGAAAAAAGTCGCACCAGAAGTGCTACTGAATAGCCGCTTGTATGTGGACATGTACCCATTAACCAAACAAGTGCAACTGGTGAGTGACATGAGCAAAGGGGCGGGTGGACGACTGGCTGGCATAGACATTCCGCAATATGCGGATGATGAAGCAAGTTTTGAACAGCTCTACGCCAGAATCACTAAGACAGTCGCGTTTCTCGAAGCCATCAAGCCTTCACAGCTGGAAGGCGCCGAACATAAAGAAGTGGTGTTAACCATACGTAAAGTGGATCTGACCTTCACCGGCTTGGATTATCTCGAAAAATGGGTCATGCCCAATGTGTATTTTCATGTCACCACGGCATACAACATTTTGCGCCATATTGGGGTGCCACTGGGCAAAACCGACTACCTGGGTCAAAAGCGTTGATGCCTCAAGGCCGTTTGCGCCAGTAGCCCGGTTGCTGGTCTGACTGCAACATGGCTTTACGGCGCAATGTCTCATAGGCTTCGCTGTCTGAAATTCCTTGGGCAGAGGCCATCGCTTTCGCCTGATTGTTCGCGGCAACCACCCAGTCAGGATTTTCCTGATAGCCCCGGTCTTGCATGCAATGTTCCAACACGCGTGACTGTCTAGCCGCTTTTTCCAGCTTCTGGAAGGGCAGTTGCTCTGGTAACGCGGCCGCTACCTTACTGGCAATCAAATCACACTCATTGATAGTATGAGCCAGCGCACTTTGCGCAGGTGCAGACGCTGGCAACTGCAGCGATTGCCAATACCAATACCCCACCGCCGCCAGCATGGCCATCAACACAACCCACATAAACCGACTCGCACGCATGCATCCGACTCCTTTTTGTTGTTCAACCCTGCCAATATTTTAAGCCAAACCGGCCGACAGCCCTTATAAAAGCTGGATTGGTTCATTAAAGCGTCATACAAGACCATTAACATAGATTTAAATGATCGCATGAACAAATTAATTCAAGAATGGAAACCTGATGACGTTAATACAAGTATACATAAACAGAACTAAAGGACGCCCCATGAAAGACTTGCAACAAGACGAGCCGCTGACTTATACCGCCAGCATGCCAGAATTGATGACGGCGCAGGACATTATGTATCTGGCTGAAGATATCACTGCAGACAGCAACATTCAGGCAATTTACAAACCTGCTGAGCTGACGCTGGAAGTTGTGTAAAACACACCGGCAGTTTGCCTCACACCTCCACGCAGTTCATAGCGTGGCATTGCATCGCATATCGCTTGCCCAGACACCCAACTGGTCCAGCCCTCAACTGATAGACACCCGCCTGACGTTTGCCTACAATAAAACTTCTCTTCAACCGGACGAGAAGGAGGCAACCATGTTTTTAGGCGCAGCAGGCATCTACACACTGATTGGCATCATCGTCGCAATTTGCCTGATATTGTATGTATTTGCAAAAAAGGTAAAGTAATCCGCATCAAGTAATAAAAAGCCCCAATGCGCATTGGGGCTTTTGTATTTTCATGAACTGCCTGTACTTTCTTATTGGATTAACTCCCGCCAGCTCTGTTTAGTACCGTAGCTGCCATTCGTTTTCTGCTGAAAAATTTCATTGGACTTGATGGTATTTTGCAAACCGAAAACCTGCTTGCTTAATGTCGCCTCAAAAGGGGTTGGATCATTACTGCCAGTGATTAATACATGTGGTACGCCATTGGCATCGTAGACAATATTGAAACCTACCGCAGGTGTGGTCATTTTCTCTGAAACAATACCACTTGCGACAACTGAACCGCCTTTTTTATAATTAAAATAGTTGAACCATCCATATCCGGCGCCACTACAAGCCTCACTACTAGGGACTAATGTCGGCATTAATAAAACGCCATTTAGCAATAGTGGATCAAGATTCACACGTTCGCCAGCTGGAAAATCTAACAACCATCCATATCCACTTGTATAACTCACCGGATTAGCAGTCACAGTCCTGTTTCCACCCAATATTTGCGTCACTAATTGACTGCGTCCAATTGCCGTTGTTTGACCGTTATCCTTAAACGTATACACTGAGTTCTGAGGCGTATTTGTAAGATCAGCAGGCTCCAAAAATTTTCCGGTACCTATCATTACCACAACATTTTTATCAATCTTGCCTAACTCAGGCTTAGTGGTGATTTTTTGAACATTGCCACCGCCATCACGCAAACTGGCAATTTTAGTCACTGCATTAGTGTTGATATTAAAGCGCCAAACGTTACCATTTAAATCACCTCCATATACACTCACCGCGGTATTGTTCTCAAACATCTGCTCAGTATAAGTAGAAATTTTTGCAAGGCCGCTAGGATTAGCTGCACTTCCCTCACCAGTAGAAAGTGTTTTTAACAATGCGCCAGTGTTTGCATCTAACACATACAAATATCCCCCACCATCCCCAATTGGATTGTTGGTGGCAAAGCTACCATCATTTAATTTTCGCGCATAAGTCCCATTGTTGTATCCAGAAGTTAACAAAACTACCCAGCGCCCATCTTGCATTTTTGTAATGATGGGATTGCCAAAACTGTAACCGAGATTACTATTTGCACCAGAAGCTTGTGCATAAAATTCCCACAACAAAACTGGCGATTCAGGACTTGTAACATCAATCGCAAAATATCCGCGCCCTCCACCATTTAATCCTGAAACGAGAATAGTTCGCCAAACTGCAGAGCTGCCAGAGCAACCTGAGATACATACATCAGCTACGACTGGATTACCATTCACGTAATTGGTGTGATAATTGGCACCATATTCTTTATCAGCAAGATTTGCTAGATTAGTAATGACTGGTGTAGGAATAAATGCCCACATTTCAGTACCATCATTCGCATTAAATGCGTGTAGCATCCCATCATTTGCGCCCACGTATACTGCTGGTGTACGGGTGGACGTGGCGCTTTTATAGGCTTTGTAGTTAGCATCAAGATAGCTCACATTAGAGCTTTTGAAATACACCGGCCTAGATTGGGAAATATCACCGAGAACCGCTTGCCGCTCTCGAAACAATCGATTTGCAGCCACTGTATTTGAGCTAGAGTCTTCATAGGTTTTATTCCCTGAAATGAAGTCAACTATCTTAGTCACTTTTGTCGCATCAGTGATTTTAGGATCTGAGGCAGGTAGGCCTTGCATTTGACTCAATGCTAAATATCCATTGTTCAGCGCAGTTTTATGCTCAACCGGCAAATTATCAGCTGTGAACAGCGCCAGAGAATTGTTGTAATTAAAGAATATCTTTCTCTGTCCTAGCTGATTCCGTAACTTTCCATTGCAACTACGCGCAATCTGCACATAACAAGAGGCCGGTTCGCTAAAGTTTAAAGCGGATCCTAATGAGCCTTGGGAGCCTTCACAAGTCGTTTGATCGGAGTTAGTGGTTTTACAGTAAAAATTACCATCTGGCGCAGCGTAGGAAGTAGCTGGCGGAGCACAAGTTTCAGCAGCTACATTCTCAATACACCAGATTGCGGCTTCAGAGGTTTGCAGGGAGGTTGTATTTACTGTTCGCGCCTCAAGGTTACCGGTCCATTTGACAGACTGGTAGCTTGCAACATACTGAAAGTTATCACCAGTGGTAGGTGCAAGACTACTAGCGGCGGCGGCGGCGCTGGAACCTTGAATGGATTTGATTTCAGAAAGCCCCTTTGCAAGTGACTCCCGCAACAATTTTGGATTACTGGCACTGTAGTAAGTGCCACCTGCATTGACAGCAGCATGCCAGAGATCATCAATGCGAGAACCGTTCTCAGCCAACGTTGGATCAGGCCAGTTTTTTGTACCACTCGTCAAATCCTTAAAGTCACCTATCGTCTGCGTTTTGTAATCATCACTATATAAAAGCGTCCCATCTATGCCCAAACCTAACGTCAAAGTGACCATATTTTGCTTAGGATAATCGTCACCCGTTCCACACACTGAAGAGCCAAGTGCACCATTACAATTGGACAAGCTGCTATCCCTAAGATCGGTATCATAAAAATATTTAGCGGTGTCTGCTAAAGTATTCGATTTATTACTACTATCAAATTGAGGTCTTGCTGTACCTGTTCCATCCTGATTACCAATCGCTGTAGAGCCATTAATGCGTGTAGGGTTACTGGAATCATTCCAATAACCATCTGTGGTTAGGAGGGTAAAATTCGCCTGACAGGCGTATTGCATCGGATCGTCAGTTCCAAGTGTCTTTTTCCCAGCAAAGTGTCTGCCTACACTTGAAAGCGCTGTACGTAATGGCGTGCTGCCCGTCGGGTTCACAGCAAAAAGTTTATCGTACCAAAGACGCTTTTGTGTACTGTCAAATGCAGCCAAAGCCAAGTAGTTTGAAGCTGGTGAATTAATTGTCACGAATCCCACGCGATAACGTGAGTCAAGCGACTTGAAGGCCTGGCTAGCAGCAGTCTTCATCGACAGCATTCTCGTACGATAGTAAGTCACCCAGTTTGCAAAGTTTGTAAACTCTTCATTGTAAGTACATACACTTCCGGCGCAGTCTGTTCGATCTAATCCTTTGCTATTGGAGCCTGGCGCGGTGTAACTGGTTTGACCTGTGCTAATTTCCTGATAAACCAGGCTGCCAGGAATGTCACTGTTACTAGGACTGACGACTGTTGCAGTGTAACTCCCGCCAGTACCAGAAAAGGTAATTTGAACTGGACTTGAAGGGTTAACCGGATCACCGGCAAAGGTACTAATGTTAAAACTACCACCGCTTACATTGCTAAGTGTATTTCCAGCAATTTTGCAATTGCCCGTGATACTGCTAGTACAAATATTATTGCTTACCCTAGTGGCAACTGTGGACGAAGAGGAGCTAGAACTTGTCGCTGAGGAGAGCAACTCAATGTTGTTAATTTTGATGCTTGTTACACTCACAGAGCCAGTGATACTAAATGTCACCCGATAGGTGGCTCTTGGTTCACGTAGAAATGTATAGGTATTTGTATCATTTACAGTGGTTACATTATTTCGTATTGCTTGGCAGCGGTCTTGCACTCCGCCAGTTGTATCCAATTGCCTTTTTCCTGAAGCCGAGGCGGAGTTGCACCAACGTATCGCAGCAGGATACTTATTCGTGGCTGTAGGCGTTTTTGAAATAATGCAGCTCGTCAGCGCTGGGGTCGTACAGTACTCTCCCGGTACATATGCATAGTAATAAGCTGATCTGCCTCTAGTGTAAGTGCCGTAAAAGGTAGTGACTGTTTCAGAAAAGCCACTGTAGGATGTTTTGTTAGCCAGGCTCGTCCCAAGGTAGTTTAAAGGGGTGGAATAGGTCACCTGTGGATCATAAAATTGTGTATTAAAAGCTGAATTACTAAATAACCAGTCATCTGTATCATAGGTATTCCACCTTCCTGAGCTGTAATAGGTTCTTGCATCAGGGTCATCTGCAGCCCAATCAGGGGTGTAATTAAAGCCCATACTGCCCGAGTTATCCAGCACAAACATCAAGTTAGGCTTCACATCTGAACTGCCTGAAGTCTGTAGCGGCATGGTTGCCAAATCAAGAAACTCAGCGTGCAAAATGGCAGGCATCAATACAATCAGCCAAACTAATTTATTCATAAAGCCTCGATTTTTCATCATGCTATCCGCCTAATTCGAGAGAAAAGACTGCAAAAATGTGACTGTATTTTTTGGCCCTGAAATTCGCAGCGTTACACGAAATAAAGGAAAATCTGATCCAGGGGTACAAGGCTCAAATTCTTCTTTTTTGCCTGAGTCATGCGAACTGTCTTCGCCACAAGCCCTGGTACTTGCCATTACACAACGGTTAGAGTCGACTAACGCACCACCAGCGGTAATTTCAGCATTGCTGTAGTTACACATACGCTCAACGATGTAACGGATTTCATTGCCTTGACGGTCTATGCCATTACGAATTTCGTCGTTGCCATCAGTTTGGTTAGGCGCAAGACGGCTATTCCCATCATTCCAAGTCATGGTTGTTAATTGGCTGCCATCACAGATTAATTGATCAGGATTTGTATCAAATTGGCTGCAGTTGGCGTAATACCCTAATGTTGGATGATTACTTAAACTGTCGGTGAGAGAAATATTGGTGGCAATGCTTTGCGCAATGCCCTCCAAAGCCACGTTAGATGTAGTACTCGCTGATTGACGATAGACAATATTCCCTGACAATAAAGCATTCGTATCTACACTTCGGATCAAGGCAACAGCAGCAATGGACATGACGGCTAATGCAAGCAATGCAAAAAACAGCACAATCCCCGATTGTATCGAAGTGCAAGTACTTCCCCCACCAGATAAAATCAAGTTATAGCGCATCACGATTCCAAATAATATTTCTCAACGGAACAGTGGCTTCAAACACGCGATACCGATAACGCTGCCAGTTGGGAACGCTACTTAAGTCAACATTTGCTGGAGTATTATCAGCTTGCCAGATGCATACCCTGGCTAAGCCTGTCGCAGCACCATTACAAGGTTGACTCACATCGCTCTTCTGCAAATTACCATCCCTTGCAACCACAGCAATACGGATTGCACGAATACGGTTACGATCCAAAAGCTCTATTGAGGGGCCATATACTCCGGTCGCATCCACCCACTGATCAACGCGATTCAGATAGTTTGCTGCTGAAAAGGGGATGACAGCGCTTGAGTTTGCAGCAGCAAAAGTTGGGTCAATCGTATTAGTCACCCCATACTGGGCTTGTAGTGAAACAATATCACTGACAATTGGTACGATTGTACTATCAGGAAAAGGATTGCCGCCTTCGACTCCACCAGTTCGCGTAAGTTCGAATGCCGCATTTACAGCGTACTCATACTGATTCCATGCCCCTAAACACGAGAATCTAACCCACTCAGAACCATTCAAATCACTCACTGGGCTTGCAGTAGGGGTTGTGTTGAGCTCCGACAGAGTGTTAATCACACGGTCAGGATTCAGTCTTTGCAATCTCCCCAGGCTACAATTCGGATTCGAATTCGTTTGACGGTATAAAACAATATCGTTTTCACGGCAACCAATCAGGGCGCCATCCAGCGTGGGGCTAGTAATGGTTCCGGTGGCACGTAAAGAAGCGCCACCGGCTGACGGATTTCCATACCGTATGCGCAAAATGTCACTGCCAGCACCGCCATCCACAATCACCACAGGTGAAAGATTGATGATGACGCCTCCCTGATTAATAGAGGTGTTAATCGGGCAAAGTAAAGGAGAAGGATCACTGCTATTATTGAGTGGCAAACCATAACCAGCATTCTGCGCATCTCGCTTCATGTAAAACATGGCAAGAACGCCTGTCGATTGCGCATCTGAGCCAGAGGTAATGGTGCGTTTGCGTGCTTCGAAACCACTAAATAAATTACTGATTGCGAGCGTGGCTACCAGGCCGATCAATATCCCAACTAGCAGCTCAACAAGCGACATCCCAGACTGGAGTGAGCGCTTTCGATATTTATGAATAAAATTGAAGTATTGCGTCATTGCATCACATCGAACAAATAGCTTGACGCATTCACTACATGGCGGCTGCCACCGGGCACCTGCCATCCGACACTCACTGTGACCATACTGTTCGTGATCGCAGAAAAGGTAAGTGTTCCGTTTGGTAACTGCGTTTTAATTTTTTCAGCATCCACTTGTGAAACGTAGGTTGCTGCGTCTCCACCATATGCCATCATATTGGCAATATGTGTTTGAGCGATGAGTTGAGCTTCTGCCCGATAGCGATTATCACTGCTATTTTTTATCATGGCACTTTGCAAGCCAACCAGGGCTAAAACACCCATACTGAAAATAGTTACTGCCACCAAAGATTCAATCAAGACTGATCCTTGCTGACTCGCTAAATTAGCCATTCTTTTTTGAGAAAAAATCAACATTTTCTCGAGTCTCCATTTTCTGTCACTGAGGGGTCACATACTTTGATGTTACCGCCAGGCGTCAAAATAACCCTTAGTGCACGAAGCTCCTCGCTTCTCACTTGTGTATTGCTCACATTCACCACTGTCAATGCGATGGGTGTTGCTGCATCCCGCGTGCCAAAGCTACCAAACACTGCAGTATTATGATCTGCAGTAACAGTGATATTGCTTGATGATCCTTCGATAGCGCTTTTTTGTGCAATGAGCGCTGGACAGTTTGGCGTCACTGTGACGCAACCAACTTGGTATGCGCTATTCTGTTCTAGAGTCATCTTAACCCTAGCATTTCGCTTAATGGCTTCCGCCCTAGCTTGTTGCAGTCCATTACGAATAGACTCGGCAACAGTACGAACCTGAGCATTTCCAATAGATGTCTGGAATGCTGGAATTGCGATAGTACTGACCGACACCAACACTGCCATGGTGACTACCAGCTCAATCAAGGTAAAGCCTTGCTGCTGCATTAGCAACTTCCTGAGGATGAAGTCAGCCAGCAAGTAGCGCCAGTGGTGCCGTCGTAGGTGGAGGTCTTGGCGTTATCCTGGTTCACGGTAAATGAAAAATTACCCATGTTCTGCGCTGACTTGCCTGTCGCTTTCAGGGTGTAAGTCGTCGCTGACTGGTTATCAATCGAGTAATCGAAATACTTGGCATCACTTGGGTTGCAGACAAAGCCCACATAGGTAAAATTATCCTGATAAAACTGTTCGGCCTGCACACGACAGTTGGCAAGATTGGCTGGTGCCTCAGCGGCGTTGCCACTTCTAACATAATCTTGATACCCCGGCACAGCAATGCTGGCGAGCAAGCCGATAATGGCCACCACCACCATCACTTCAATCAGACTAAAGCCTTGTTGTAAAAGACGCTTCATGAATATCCCCTTTTTGCACAGCCTTATCATGCAAACAGCGATTCTTCCTGTCTAGCAGTAGCCGACTAGCGGTTACCCTTGGCCGACAAACGGTAGACTTGGCCCGAGCGAGCGCGACCAGGCATGGGCCTGCGCAGCTTTAGTGGTAAAATCTGGCTTTATTTTGATTGGACGCCAGGATCATGTTTGCCAGCTCTACAAAATTAATAGCACTTGCGCTGCTGTTATGCACACTGAGTGCTTGTGGCCTCAAAGGCAATTTGTATCTTCCTGAGCGTCAGTATCCTCAACCACAACCGCCATCAGACAAGTCGCCATCGTGATCCCGTTTTCAACCCAACAAGGCCTGCTACATGCCGAAAATGTAGCCTTGCGTGATATTGCGCAAACCCACCAAACCCCCACCTACGTCTATTCGCGGACAGCACTCACGCAGGCGTTTGAGCGTTTTGCCGCCGGGCTGCGTGGGCATGACCATTTGATCTGTTTTGCCGTGAAGGCCAACCCTAGCCTGGCGATACTGAATCTGTTTGCCCGCCTGGGTGCCGGCTTTGACATTGTGTCTGGCGGAGAGCTGGCCCGTGTAATTGCAGCTGGCGGTGATCCGAAAAAAGTCGTGTTCTCTGGCGTAGGGAAATCCCACGCTGAAATTGAGGCCGCCCTTGAAGCGGGGATCTATTGCTTTAACGTAGAGTCTATCAATGAGCTGGACCGTATCCAGCAAGTGGCGGCTCGCTTGGGTAAACAGGCCCCGGTTTCGTTGCGGGTCAATCCAAACGTAGACGCAAAAACCCACCCCTATATCTCTACCGGCCTTAAAAATAACAAGTTTGGCGTGGCGTTTGAAGATGCACTGGCTTTGTATGAAAAAGCGGCGCAATTGCCCAACATTGCCGTGCATGGCGTCGATTGCCATATTGGCTCGCAAATTACCGAGTTATCGCCGTTTCTAGATGCGCTGGATAAAGTCCTCGGTTTAGTAGATGCGCTGGCGGCCAAAGGCATCCCTATTCAGCATATTGATGTCGGCGGCGGCGTAGGCATTACCTACAGTGACGAAACCCCGCCGGACTTTGCCGCCTATACGGCAGCCATCCTGCAAAAACTGGCAGGCAGAAACGTCAAGGTACTGTTTGAACCCGGCCGCGCGCTGGTCGGCAATGCAGGCGTATTACTGACCAAAGTCGAATACCTCAAGCCAGGTGAGACCAAAAACTTCGCCATCGTCGATGCCGCCATGAACGACCTCATGCGCCCCGCCTTGTACGACGCTTTTCACAATATCACGACCATTGCCCCGTCTACGGCACCGACTGCAGTCTATGAAATCGTAGGTCCCGTCTGCGAAAGTGGTGACTTTTTGGGCCATGACCGGACACTGGCAATTGCAGAAGGCGATTATCTGGCCATACACTCTGCCGGTGCTTATGGCATGAGCATGGCCAGCAACTACAACACGCGTGCACGTGCCGCAGAGGTGCTAGTAGACGGCGATCAGGTGCATGTGATTCGCGAGCGCGAGCAGATTGCTGATCTGTTTAAACTGGAGCGCGTCTTGCCGTAACATTGGCCGTCATTGCAATTTTCAGCAGTAAACAATAAAAAACCGAAGCATTTGATTGCTTCGGTTTTTTATTGTTAAAGATACGTGTTAATCAAAAATCACGGTCTTGTTCGCATAAAGCAAAATACGATGTTCAATATGCCAGCGCACGGCTTTGGAGAGCACAACCCGTTCCAGATCACGGCCTTTCTGAATCAGGTCCTCCACCTGGTCACGGTGAGAAATACGCGCCAGATCCTGCTCAATAATAGGGCCCTCATCCAATACCTCAGTCACATAATGGCTGGTCGCACCAATCAGCTTCACACCGCGCTCAAATGCCCGGTGATAGGGGCGCGCACCGATAAAGGCTGGCAAAAATGAATGGTGGATATTGATAATCCGCTGAGGATAACGTGCGACAAACGCCGGGGACAGAATCTGCATATACCGTGCCAGCACAATCAGGTCAATCTTGTGTTGATCAAACAAGGCAAACTGCTGTGCTTCAACCTCAGCCTTGGTTTCCTTGGTCATCGGCAAATAGTGAAACGGGATGCCATAGAACTGCGCCAGTTTTTCCGTATCTTTATGATTACTGATAATGAGCGGAATCTCGCAGGCCAGCTCGCCACTATGATGACGGTGCAGCAGGTCTACCAGGCAATGATCATATTGCGACACCATAATCGCCATGCGTGTTTTTTGCTCAGACAATTTGAGTTGCCAGGTCATGGCAAAGCGTTGCGCCACCGGGCCAAACGCCTGCTCAAAATCGGCCACTGCCACATTGAAATTGGTCAGGTCCCACTCGACGCGCATCAAAAACAGATTATTTTCCGCATCCTGATGCTGGTCTGCGTGTAAAATATTGGCATTGTGCTCATACAAAAATTGCGCAATCGCCGCCACAATCCCTTTGGTATCCGGGCAGGTAATCAGCAAGGTAGCAGTGTTTTTCATAACATGGGCTTTAAGCGAGCAACAAAAATGCAGATTATACCTGATGCCTGCCAGCCCTTGTGGTTGACCTTGGCACTTGCAGCAGCAGACTCTTGACGGAATTCATTATGCAAACAGAAGTGACACCTGAGATCGTATTGGCCAACCCGCGTGGCTTTTGTGCGGGCGTAGACCGTGCCATTATTATTGTCGAACAGGCACTCGAAAAATTCGGCGCGCCGATTTATGTGCGCAATGAAGTGGTTCACAACAAATTTGTCGTCGGTCAATTGCGCGACAAAGGCGCCATTTTTGTCGATGATCTGGAAAAAATTCCGGCAGGCAGCATTGTGATTTTTAGTGCGCATGGCGTTTCCAAAGCGGTGCGCGCAGAGGCAGAGTCGCGCGGCCTGACGGCGTTTGACGCCACTTGTCCGCTGGTGACCAAGGTGCATATCGAGGTCGCCAAAATGCGTAAAGATGGTCTGGAGATCATTATGATCGGCCACAAAGGCCATCCAGAAGTCGAAGGCACCATGGGCCAGTCCGAGGCAGGCATGTATCTGGTGGAAACCCCGGAAGAGGTGACCGCCCTCACCGTCACCGACCCTGACAAACTGGCCTACGTGACACAAACCACCTTATCGGTGGATGACGCCACTCAGGTCATCAACGCCCTCAAAACACGCTTTCCCAATATCAAGGCACCCAAAAGCGATGATATTTGCTATGCCACGCAAAATCGCCAGGACGCGGTGAAAATCATGGCCAAAGACTGTGATCTGGTGATCATTGTCGGTTCGCCCAATAGCTCTAACTCAAACCGCCTGCGTGAAGTTGCCAAAAACCAGGGCGTAGAAGCCTATATGGTCGATAATGCCAGCCACCTGCAAGCGGCCTGGTTACAAGGTAAAAAGAAAATCGGCATTTCCGCAGGGGCCTCAGCTCCTGAGGTGTTGGTACAGGAAGTGATTGCCGCCTTGAAAAGCATGGGCGCCAACCAGGTGGAAGAGTTGCAAGGGGTAGTGGAAAACGTCGTGTTCCAGCTGCCCAAAAACCTGGTCAATGCAGAGAAACGCAGCACGGTTTAAACGCTTGCCGCATTGATTGGCTGGCCGTCCCTTGCTAAGATTGGCAAACAATATTCGCCTTGTTTGCCGGTGTAGCTCAGTTGGTAGAGCGGTTCATTCGTAATGAAAAGGTCGGGGGTTCGATTCCCTTCTCCGGCACCATCCACACATCAAAAACTTCCGACCGGCCACCGGCAAAAAAAAGCCCAAGCCATTTCAGCTTGGGGCAAGCAATATCCTCGGGAAAGGATAGTCGGGAAAGGATAGTCGGGAAACTCGCATGTGATTGTTGTTAACTGCCATTGCGATTGAATTCCACTACACTTATTCACGTATGCATGATTTGTGCCAACTCATTTAAACAGTCCAAGCACTTGATTTAATTGAATAAATATAGACATGGGGCGCACTCGCCCACACGAATTGATTGATATCAACCACCAATCTGGTTTAATAGAACCAAATTGGTGGTTATGCAGCGCGCGGACGGCGCAGGTCGGAAAACAGCGGGAACAACAAAGGCAACAACAACAGTGTGAACAAGGTCGCAGTAATTAACCCACCGACAATCACCACCGCAAACGGCCGCTGGGTTTCGGAGCCAATGCCATGCGAGAGCGCCGCTGGCATCAAGCCCAACCCGGCCATCAAGGCCGTCATCAATATCGGGCGCAAGCGGGCAACTGCGCCTTCAATCACCGATTCCGACAGCTCTCTGCCTTCGCGCATCAAACTCTTGATCTGCTCGACCATGATCACCCCGTTTTGCACCGAAATGCCGGCCAGCGCAATAAAACCGACGGCGGCAGAGACAGACAAATGCAGTCCGGCCACGGCCAGCCCCGCCAAGCCGCCCACCAGCGTAAACGGAATCATCAGCAACACCAGCAAGGCGTTTTTGACCGACTTGAATGCCCAAAACAGCAAGACAAAAATCAACAACACTGACAAGGGCACAATCACCATCAACCGCTTCATGGCCCGTTGCTGGTTTTCAAATTGCCCTCCCCAGCTCATGCTATAGCCAGGCGGCAGTTTGACCTGTGCCTCGACCTGCTGCATGGCTTCTTGCACAAAGCTGCCCTGATCGCGGTCTGTAATATTGGCTTTGATCGAGACAATACGCGAGCCTGATTCGCGGCTGACACGAGAAGCGCCTTCTTTGATGGTTACCTCGGCCACCTCGCTGAGCGGGATGCTACCGTTTCCATTTGGCAAGGCAATCGGTAACTCGTCAATATCATCCACAGAATCACGGAAAGGTCTGTCCAGCCTTAACGTGACATCAAAATGCCGGTCGCCATCGTAAAACGTATTGGCCGGATTGCCGGCTAAAGCGGTTTGTACCGTATTGTTAACATCGCCCGCCATCAGGCCATAACGCGACAATTGAGCACGGTTAAGCGTGATATCGAGCTCAGAGTTGCCTGAAATGCGGACTGCCGCCACATCGGTTGCGCCACGGACGTGATTGATGACATCGACCACCTCTGCCGCTTTCTGCTCGAGAATCGTTAAATCGGGGCCAAAAATCTTGACTGCAATTTCACCTTTCACGCCAGACAACGCCTCCTCCACACTGTCCTGAATCACTTGCGAAAAGTTGGTAGGCACGCCCGGAATCTCGTGGATACGGCGCGACATATCCTTGATCAGCGACTCCTTATCGGCAAACTTCCATTCACTGTGCGGCTTAAGATCAGCCAGAATCTCCATGTGATAAGGCCCCTTAGGGTCGGTGCCGTCATCTGGCCGTCCGACATGCGACACCACCAACCTCACCTCTTGGTAGCTATTCAGAATCTTGCGAATTTCTCGCTCGATCTCTTTAGTTTTTTCCAGGCCAGCCGAGGGTGGCAGATCAACGGTGAGCCAGATATTGCCTTCATCCAGCTTGGGGAGGAATTCAGAGCCTAACATGGGCGCAGAGAGCACGGATATAACTAAAATGCCGCCGGATACGATGACCACCCATACGCGGCATTTGCGGGTTTTAAGCAAAATATGCCGATAGGCATTTTGCAAGCTTTGCATCCAGTGGCTGTGTTTTTCTGCCATATCCTCACGCTTCATGGTGTATGACAACAAGGCTGGCACCAGCGTCAAGGTCAAGATAATGGCGCCCAGCAAGGCAAAACTCAAGGTGAACGCCATCGGCGAGAAAATTTTCCCCTCTACGCGTTGAAAGGTAAAAATCGGCAAAAAGGCAGTGATGATGATGGCTTTGGAGAACAGAATCGGGTGCCCCATATCAATCGCCGTGCTTTTAAGCGTCTGCATGCGCCAGGCCAGCCCCATATTGCCTTGTGTTTTATCCACCTCAGCCACCGCCAGGCGCACCATTAGCGCCTCTACCAGCACCACTGCGCTGTCAATAATAATGCCAAAGTCTACCGCCCCGAGCGAAATCAGGTTGGCGGAGACGCCGCGTAAATCCATGACAATAAAGGCAAATAACAGGGATAACGGAATCACCGAAGCCACAATCAGGGCGGCGCGCCAGTTGCGCAAAAACACTACCAGAATCGTCACCACCAGCAACGCGCCGACAATCAGGTTTTCTGCCACGGTATGTACGGTGTGGTGAACCAGGCCGGTGCGATCATAAAAAGACACGATTTTGACGCCGGGCGGCAGGGTCTGATTGGCCAGATCCACCTTCTCGCGCAAGGCGTCGATCACTTTGGCGGCATTCTGGCCCTTGGTCATCAGCACGATGCCTTCAATAATGTCATCCTGCTGATTAAAGGAAACGATGCCTGAACGGGGGCGGTCACCAATCACCACCTGACCAAGGTCGCTGACCAGAATCGGCTTGCCATCCCGCGTATCCACCACGGATTGCGCAATATCATCCAGACTGCGAAACAGGCCGATGCCACGCACCACCAGCGACTCGTCGCCTCTGTGCATGAGTCCGCCACCCACGTTACTGCTGTTGTTGCTGACCGCCTGGTTAACCTGATCAATACTCACATCAAACTTTTTCAAGCGGTAAGGATCCAGCTTGATTTGGTATTCCTTGACCGTCCCGCCAAAACTGGTGATATCGGCCACGCCTGGCACCATGCGCAGTTGCGGGATAATTTTCCAGTCCTGGATAGCGCGGATTTCGCGTTGCGGCATCTCTGCCGGCGCTTCAACCAAATAGCGGTAAACCTCCCCCACCGCCGTCGTCAGCGGTGCTAGCGTGGGCTGCAAGCCGATGGGCAAGCTCACCCCTTGTAAACGTTCTAACACCTGCTGCCGCGCAAAATAATCTTGCGTGCGCTCGGCAAAAGTGAGGGTGACCACGGAGAGCCCGGTAATAGACACCGAGCGGATTTGTGCCAGTCCCGGCACCCCGCTCATCCCATGCTCAATCGGCAGTGAAACGACGCGCTCGACCTCCTCTGGCGCCATGCCCGGCGATTGTGTCACGATAATCACGTGCACATCTTCAACATCGGGGAACGCTTCAATTGGCAGGTTTTGCACGGCAAACCAGCCAAAAATCATGAGCACAACCGCGCCAATCAGCAGAAAGACACGCTGTTGCAGTGAGAAGGTGATCAAGCCTTTTAACATCGCCTATTTACTCACGGACAAATCTGAATTGAGCAGAATGGCACCGCTGGTCACGATGCGCTCACCCGGGTTTAAGCCGGTTTTCACGGTGGCATATTCCCGCCGTTGTAAATCCAGTACGACTTTACGCTTGCTAAAATGCAAGGGCTGCTCTTCTACAAAGACATAGCTGTAGAGTCCCTCGGTAATCAGGGCACTGTTGGGCACGCGGATAACACGATGCTGGCTGGTATCCAGCGGCGTGATGCGCGCATACATTTCTGGTTTGAGCTTGCCTTTGCTGTCGAGCAGGCAACGCACAGGAATCCGGCGCGTGGTCGGGTCTACCATGATGCCTATTGTTTTAATTTCGCCGTCAAACACCTCGTCAGGATAGGCATCCACCTGGACACTGAGCTTTTGCCCTTGCGAAATCCGGCTCAAGTCCCGCTCTGGCAAATCGATACTGGCCCAGACATGGCTGGGATCCGTGATCAAAAACAAAGGATCTGCCGCATCGGGGCGGACCTCGCTGCCGGGATTCACTTTCCGGTCAACCACCACCCCCGCGATTGGCGAGCGCACGACATAGCGATCACTTGCCCCGGTCGACACCCGCAGGTTTTTCAACCTCGCCATCGCGCGCTCATGTTCTGCACGCGCACTCGCCCAGTCCGCCTGTGCGACTTCCATGTCTTTTCTGGCCAGCACGCCGCCCTCTACCAGCATGCGGCTACGCTCCAGCGCCTGTTGCTTGAGTCCCAAATCTGCCTGTGCTTTGCGCACATCCGCGACCGCTGCCCCCACATCCGGCGAGTCCATCACCAGCAAGGGCTGACCGGCTTTCACGGCTTCGCCTATTTGTGCCTGAATATTCAGCGCTCGTCCGGCCACTGGCGAATACACCCGTGCTGTCCGGTTTTCATCAAACACAATCTTGCCGTTGAGCGGCTCGGTCACCGGCACCGGGATCTCGGTGACGGGTTCAATTTTGAGACTGTTTAATTGTGGCGAACCCGGCGTCAGTACAATCTGGTTGGCAGGCTGCGCGGGCACGCGGGCATTTTTATCTGCCGCCATGGCTGAAGCCATGCAAACCCCTATCGCGCACAAGATAAATACGATCTGGCGCATCGCCTTGACGGTAGCAGGAGGGCAAGCCATGGAGGTGAATGAGCGCATCATAAAATTATTCTTGATAGACAAATGCCTGGCGGGTGGCCGCTAACCAGGCGGATAGGGACTTGGCATAATCAGCCTTGACGCTGACTGCCTCCAGTTGGAGCGTGCGTAAAATACGTCTGGCATCGAGCAGATCCATGACATTCATGGCGCCATGCTTGTAGGCAAACTCTGCCGCGTCTGCTGCATTTTGCGCTTCCCGCAGAATGCTCTGGTCAAAACGTCGATTTTTATCAATCGCGGCATCCAAATCTGCTTTGGCCTGTCTCATTTCGGCAATCGCCGCCGCCTGCACTCGCTCTCTGGCCTCGATTGCACTGGTATAGCCAACTTCAGCCCGTGCGGCCTCGCCCTCATACTGATAATTGGTAAACAAGGGAATGCTCAATGAAGCGCCTATGGTATCTGGTGCCGATCCAGGCTCCTGCCCAGGAAAATGCTGGTAAGCAAACGACCAGGTAAAATCTCTGACCTTGAGCGACTCTGCAAGCTTTCTGGTCTGCTGAGCCTGCTCCATGCGCGCTTCAGCCGCCTTCACATCCGGACGTTGTGGTAACCAGCCAGTGTCTTTCTCAGCCGCTGGATTGGCCGAGGGCTCTGCAATCAGGGCGGGCCAGGGGTCCGTCACACGGAGCTTGCTCGCGTCCTGATCCTTGCCAAGCAAGTAAGCCAGCATGGCTTGCGCTTTTTGCACAGTCGCCTCTGCCTGGCGCAAATCATTGCTGGCCCGCAGGGCATCTACCCGGATGCGCGCTACATCCGCCGACGCCACATCGCCTGCTTTCAGACGCAATTGCGCTGCCTGCAGTGTTTTCTCGTAGCTACTGACATTCGCCTGCTGAATGAGCAGACTTTCCTGGGCAAGTTTGAGATCAAAATAGGCCGTGGCCATGGCCAATGCCTGTTGACGATAGGTTTCCCCCAGGTCGAGCCGGCTCGCTTTGACCGCACTTTCCGCCACGGCAGAACGCAGTGCCCGCTTGTCACCACGCTCATACAACTGAGTGACCTGCACCGCCGAGTTATAGGTTTGATCCAACAGGTCTCGTTTGCCGTTTTGGTTTTTATTGCCTTGGCCGCGATTGAGGTTGAGACTGGAAAGGCCGAGTGACAAGACCGGGTTTGGTTTTTGGCCAGCAATCAGGGTATCGGCTTCTGCACTTTCAATCGCCCGCTTGGCAGCAAGCAGATCACGGTTATTGCCTGCAAACACAAGTTCCGCCTGCTGCAGGCTGAGCTGGTCCCATGCAATGGCTGGAGCGACACCGGAATCCGCAACCGCCTCAAAACAGACCATCAGCAACACGCAAAGCCAGCCCTGCTGACGCCTCAACATAACACCTATCCCTGTGCTCATCACTTAAATTTTTATGGTATACACCTGATTATCCTTATCATAGTAGGCTTATCTGCTTACGACAATCTTTCACTGAACGCATCCTGACAAAAAAGAGTCTATTGTAAACACCGTCAGCCATGGACAAGGCCGCGGGCTTTATAGACAATCCTCCTTATGACACAACATTTCAAGATTCCCGTTTCCGCATTGGTGTTGATTCATACGCCAGATTTGCAAGTACTGTTGATGGAGCGTACGGACAAACCGGGATACTGGCAGTCAGTGACCGGGAGCATAGAAGCAGAAGAATCGCCCTATCAGGCAGCGATTCGCGAAGTGCGGGAAGAAACCGGCCTGGACGCGCTGGCTTACGACTTTGAAGATTGGCACGCCAGCAATGTGTATGAAATCTACCCGCATTGGCGTCACCGATATGCGCCCGGCATCACGCAAAACACCGAGCACCTGTTTGGCTTGTGTCTGCCGGAACCACAACCAGTCACGCTGGCGCCAGACGAACACACGCGCTATGAATGGGTAGACTGGCGGCAAGCGGCTAAAAAAGTCTTCAGCTGGACGAATGTGGATGCCCTTAGACGGCTGGGTGAAAAACACCGTTTAACACTGTAATTGCCAGCTTTGCAATTGGGATAAATCCACATCGGTTGTAAAATAGCGTTTTACCCTCAACTAATGGCTATGACCATGCAAACCGCCACTATCAAATTTGAAAAGTTCCAGTCGGCCAAAGACGATGACTGTCAGGCCCGTATTCTGGCTGCCCGCGAAAAGCTGGGTAAGCGACTGGTGATTCTGGGCCACCATTACCAGCACGAGAGTGTTTACCGCCATGCGGATTACTCTGGTGACTCACTGAAACTGTCTAAATATTGTGACAGCCTGGATGCGGAATACATCGTCTTTCTGGGTGTGCATTTCATGGCCGAGGTGGCTGACATCTTGAGCCGCCCGGATCAGGTCGTGATCTTGCCAGACTTGGCCGCAGGCTGCTCCATGGCAGACATGGCCAATCTGGCCAAGGTTGAGCGTAGCTATCGAGAACTCAGCAAAGTGCTTAATTTTGATGAGACCATCACACCGGTCACGTATATCAACTCCGCGGCGGACCTGAAAGCCTTCTGTGGTGAACATGGCGGCATTGTGTGCACCAGCACCAACGCCCCCAAAATCCTGGAGTGGGGTTTCAGCCAGCGCGAAAAAATCCTGTTCTTTCCGGATCAGCATCTGGGCCGTTGGAGCGGCTACAAAATGGGTATCCCATTAGAGCAAATGCCTGTCTGGGATCCAGATCTGCCCATGGGCGGCTTGACCGAACAGCAAATCAAAGACGCAAAAATCCTGCTGTGGAAAGGTCATTGCTCAGTACACCAGATGTTCCGCAAACAGAATATCGACCAGTTCCGCGCCCAGCATCCAGATGGCAAAGTCATCTCTCACCCGGAAACGGCGTTTGAGGTCTGCATCAACTCAGATTATGTCGGTTCTACAGAATACATCTTGCGTACCGTGAGTGAAGCCGAGCCTGGGACGAAATGGCTGGTAGGCACCGAATTGAACCTGGTCACACGCCTGGCCGAAGAAATGAAACCGCAAAACAAGCTGGTACAGTTCATGAGCCATGTGGTTTGCGAATGCTCAACCATGGCACGTATTGACCCGCAACACCTGGCCTGGTGCCTGGAAAACCTGGCCGATGGCAATGTGGTCAACCAGATTAAAGTGCCAGCGCATGAAGCCAAACTGGCCAAGCTCACACTGGACAGAATGCTGGCCGTTTCCTGATGCGCGACTGCCCGCTGTGCCAACCAAGCCCCTACGACTTGCTATGGCAGGATGATTTTTGCCGGGTAGTGTTATTGCACGACGCAGATTACCCTGCCTATTGCCGGGTAGAATTAATTGCACACGTCAAAGAAATGACCGACCTGCCTCCCGCAGCGCGAGCACGCACCATGAAAGTTGTGTTTGCTGTCGAAACTGCACTGCGGGAAGTCATACAACCGGATAAAATCAACCTGGCTAGCCTAGGCAATAAAACGCCGCATATGCACTGGCATGTGTTGCCAAGATTCGAGCGTGACAAACACTTTCCGAATAGCCACTGGGGCAGCGCTATGCGGGATTCCGAGAGTCAGCCACTGCAACAAGACCAAAGAGACAGGCTACAAAAATTAGTGACCGAACGCGTGGAATGCGCCTTAAATTCGTAATCAATATAGGCTGAACCCTAGGCGGCCGATCATGGTCGCAAAAAAGGGGCTTTCAATAGCCCCTTTTTACTTTATAGACCCTTATTTCAGCCATCTTGCGATATCCATCGCATAATAAGTCAGCACGCCGTCTGCTCCGGCACGTTTAAACCCAAGCATTGCTTCCAGCACGCAGGCTTTTTCATCCAGCCAGCCATTTTGTGCAGCGGCTTTGAGCATGGCGTATTCACCGCTAACATGATATGCATAAGTCGGTACGCCAAACTCGTCTTTGACACGGCGTACGATATCCAGATAGGGCATGCCTGGTTTAACCATGACCATATCCGCGCCTTCTTCCAAATCCAGTGCGACTTCTTTTAATGCTTCATCAGAATTGGCTGGGTCCATCTGGTAGTTGTATTTGTTGCTTTTGCCCAGATTGGCCGCTGAACCCACCGCATCGCGGAAAGGACCGTAAAACGCTGATGCGTATTTGGCAGAGTAAGCAAGAATTCGCGTGTAGATGTAGCCTTGCTCTTCAAGCGCATCACGAATGGCGCCAATACGGCCATCCATCATGTCAGAGGGCGCAACCACATCTGCACCCGCTTCTGCGTGACATAACGCCTGCTTCACCAGCACTTCAACAGTTTCGTCATTCAGGACATAGCCGGTATCGTCGATCAGGCCATCCTGGCCGTGAGTGGTGTACGGGTCTAAAGCCACGTCAGTGATTACGCCCAAGTCCGGGAAAGCCTTTTTCAGGGCTCGCACAGTCCGTGGCACCAGGCCTTCAGGGTTATAAGCTTCTTTGGCATCCAGGCTTTTAAATTCTTGTGGCACCACCGGAAATAAAGCCAGCGCGGGAATACCTAGTTTTACGCACTCTTCAGCGGTCTTGAGCAGCACATCCAGGCTTTGACGCTGTACGCCAGGCATCGATTTGACTTCTTCAATCGCGCCTTCACCCTCAAGCACAAACACCGGGTAAATCAAGTCATTGGTGGTGAGAACGTTTTCACGCATCAAGCGACGTGAAAATTCGTCTTTGCGCATACGGCGTGGACGGAGGGCTAAAAATTGATTACTCATATCGATTCCTTTTTTGACCACAGCATCTGGTCAAATTGCGTGCGCTTTCAATCATTGCGCCTGATTTGGACACGCTCATGCAGGGCATACCTTTGCACTCACGCTGTTTAAAACTTCTCCTAACCAAAGACCCTGGCGAGTTCTGCACCTGGATCCTCTTGCCGCATAAATGCTTCGCCGACCAAAAAACCATTCACCTGATGGCTGCGCATCAAAGCCACATCCTCTGGTGTGAAGATGCCAGACTCAGTGACGACAAAACGGTCTTCCGGCATGTTCTCGAGCAGGTCGAGCGTGGTTTGCAAGGTGACATCGAACGTGCGCAAATTGCGGTTGTTGATTCCCAGTAGCGGCGTTTCCAGTTGCAGCGCGAGTTCAAGCTCATCCGCGTCATGGACTTCGACGAGTACCGCCATGCCCAGATTGTGGGCCGTCAGCTCCAGTTCCTGCATTTGTGACAGTTCGAGAGCAGCCACGATGAGCAACACGCAGTCAGCGCCCATGGCTCGGGCTTCGTAAATCTGATAAGGATCTATCATGAAATCTTTGCGCAACACGGGCAATTTGCAGGCCGCGCGCGCTTGCTGAAGGTATGCAGCAGATCCCTGAAAATATTGCTCGTCAGTCAGTACCGACAAACAGGCCGCGCCGCCTTTTTCATAGCTTTTAGCAATGGCGGCCGGATTAAAGTCAGCACGGATGATGCCTTTGGAGGGGCTGGCTTTTTTAATTTCAGCAATCACGGCAGGTTTATCTGCATCCACCTTTTTAACAATATTGCCGATAAAGTCACGGCAATCCGGCTGACTCAACGCTTCCTCACGCATCGCATCCAATGACTTGCTGGCTTGCGCTTTGCTGATTTCTTCACGTTTGGTCGCTAAAATTTTATTTAAAATATCGGACATAATCTGCTCGCATGCCTTATTCGTAAGTGTGATTTTGATGTTTGATCCAGCCATGCTGGTGGCCCTGCGGGTCATGATGCGTCCAGTGCATAATGCCGCCTTTGGGGTTATAAATATATTCGCCTTTAAAACTGATCTGATCCTCTATGTTCAGGCTTTCTACCCTGGGCGCGAGGTCAATATTATGCGCAAATAATAATGTTTGTCTTGGCGACACGCTCACCAGAAACCGCTGGTGCCTGGCACCTTGAGTGTCATCGGGCAACAGCTTCTTCACAGTGCCGCTACCTTCGAGCCAAACATGACTTTTCTTTTGGGCAAATGCCTGCTTAAGCGCCGCATTCTCTTCAGTGACGAGTCCTGCCGAGAGCGGTTGCAAGTGTACAGACTGCACCTGCGATTTCACCTCTAGCGCAGACTGTGGCTGATTCAGCGGATTGGATTGCTCTGCTTGCTGGCAGGCGGCCAGCAGGCAGAATATTGCAATCAGCGCCCCTTGTTTCATGCTGCCTGACTCAAGGCCTTCAATTGTTGCAATTTACGCAACGCGGCGCCTGAATCAATCGATTGCGCGGCTTGCGCAATGCCTGATGGCAAGTCGCTTGCCAGGCCAGACACATAAATCGCCGCCCCGGCATTGAGCAAGACGATATCGCGGGCAGGGCCTTTTTCGCCAGAGAGCAGGCCTAAGATAATGTCACTCGAATGCTGCGCACTTTCCACATGGATGCTGTTCACATCATGCACGGGCATGCCAAACTGGGTAGGGTTTAAAGTGTATTGACTCACCTGGCCATGCTTGAGCTCGGCCACATAAGTGTCTGCTGAAAAAGAAATTTCATCCATTTCATCCGCACTGTGCACCACCATGACATGCTCGCTGCCGAGCTTTTGCAAGGTTTGCGCCAGCAAAGGCACCAGGTCACGGTGAAAAACCCCCATCACCTGACGCTTGGCGCCGGCCGGATTGGTCATGGGGCCTAACAGGTTGAACATGGTGCGCACACCCAGCTCACGGCGCACCGGGGCAGCATATTTCATGGCCGCATGGTGGTTAGGTGCAAACATAAAGCCGATTCCTGCCTCGTTCACGCAGCGCGCCACTTGCTCAGCCGTTAAGCCAATATTGACACCCAACGCCTCCAGCACATCGGCAGAGCCGCTTTTTGAAGAAGCTGCGCGGCCACCATGCTTGGCGATTTTGGCGCCGGCCCCGGCCGCCACAAACGCGGATGCGGTAGACACATTAAAGGCTTTGTTGGGCGCGCCGCCGGTGCCGCAGGTGTCAATTAAATGCGTAGAATCGGTAATTTCTACCTTGCTGGACAGGTCGCGCATCACCTGTGCAGCCGCGGCAATTTCGGTGACGGTTTCACCCTTGACGCGCAGGGCCGACAAAAAGCCGGCAATCTGGATTTGAGTAAACTCGCCGCTCATGATCTGCTGCATGATTTCCAGCATTTCTTCATGTGTGAAATCTGTATGGTCAATCAGGCGCTGTAAGGCGATTTTAGGTGTGATGGCCATCAATAGCCTTTCAGGAAGTTATCCAGCAACTCATGCCCGTATTCGGTCAGAATAGACTCGGGGTGAAATTGCACGCCTTCCACGGCCAGTGTTTTATGCTTGACGCCCATGATCTCGCCATCTTCGGTCCAGGCCGTAATCTCCAGGCAATCCGGAATAGTTTCGCGCTCGATGACCAGCGAATGGTAACGCGTCGCGGTATACGGGTTAGGCAGGTTTCTGAACACACCGGTATTGGTATGGTGGATCAATGAGGTTTTGCCGTGCATCAGGGTTTTGGCCTTAATGATGTTGCCGCCAAACGCCTGGCCTATGCTCTGGTGACCCAAACAGACGCCCAGCAAAGGAATCTTGCCGGCAAACTCGTGAATCAGAGGCACGGAAATCCCGGCTTCGTTTGGTGTGCACGGTCCGGGAGAAATCACGATTTTTTCCGGCGCCATCGCTTTGATCTGTTCAAGCGTGATTTCGTCATTGCGGTGCACATGAACATCTTGCCCCAGCTCGCCGAAATACTGCACGAGGTTGTAGGTAAAAGAGTCGTAGTTATCAATCATCAACAACATATCAGGCTCCTTTTCCTGCATGGGTTTGAACATTGGCTGCCTGGCTATCCAGTCCTGCCTGCACCAGCTCAGCGGCGCGGATCACGGCTTTGGCCTTATTCTGGGTTTCTTCCCATTCGCTTTGCGGCACTGAGTCGGCCACAATGCCGGCGCCCGCCTGCACATAAAGTTTTTTGTTTTTGATCACGGCTGTACGGATCGCAATTGCCACATCCATATCGCCATTAAAGCCTAAATAGCCGACGGCGCCAGCATAAATGCCACGTTTGGAAGGCTCCAGTTCTTCAATGATTTCCATGGCGCGCACTTTAGGGGCACCAGACACGGTCCCGGCAGGGAAAGTCGCTTTGAGCACATCAATCGCATCCAAGCCTGGCTTGAGCTGACCTTCAACATTGCTGACGATATGCATGACGTGTGAATAACGCTCAATGGTCATATTGTCAGTGACTTTCACAGTACCCGTGAGCGCGACGCGACCCACATCATTGCGGCCCAGATCCATCAACTGCACATGCTCGGCACGCTCTTTAGGGTCAGCCAGCAGCTCGGCTTCGAGGGCCAGGTCATGATCACGATTTTTACCGCGTGGGCGTGTCCCGGCAATCGGCCGTGAAGTCACGGTGGTCTCTTCCAGACGCACCAGGATTTCTGGTGAAGCACCGACCACATGATGGTCATCCATATCGTAATAAAACATATAAGGAGATGGGTTGAGGCTTCGCAAAGCGCGGTACAGACTCAATGGTGACGCGTCAAAGTCTTGCGACATCCGCTGGCTCAATACCACCTGCATGATGTCGCCTTCTAAAATATATTGCTGTGCTTTTTTGACTGCCGCTTTGAAGTTGTCTTCACCAAACTCAGAAATAGCCTCTGTTTTAGCGCTCGGCAATGCAGCAGGAATCTCTACGCTACACCGTAACTTCTCGACCAAGGTGTGCATGCGTGCGCATGCAGTTTCATAGGCATTGGCTTTAGCCGGGTCAGCATACACGATGAAATACAGTTTGCCGGAGAGGTTATCCACCACGGCAATTTCTTCTGAAACCATCAACAATATATCTGGCGTACCAATCACATCTGGCTTTTTCTGCTTACCCAGACGTTTTTCAATGTATTGAATAGTCTCATAGCCAAAATAGCCAGCCAGGCCTCCGGTAAAGCGCGGCAAACCATCGTAAGGCGGCGTTTTAAAGCGCGCCTGATAGGCCTTGATAAAGTCCAGCGGATTTTGATCGCTATGCGATTCAATGACTTGATGATCCTGAATCACCTGCAATTGATGCTCACGCACCACAATTCGCGTGGTGGCAGGCAGGCCTATGATCGAATAGCGGCCAAAGCGCTCGCCGCCTTGTACGCTTTCGAGCAGGTAGGAATAAGGTTGATTGGCCAGTTTAAGATACAGTGATAAGGGCGTATCCAGATCGGCAAAGGTTTCTAGCACCAGCGGGATACGGTTGTAGCCTTGCGCCGCCAGCGCGTCGAATTCGGTCTTGCTTAATGTGCTTAACATGATGCTTTTTTCCAGTTTGATTCGTAGAGTGCCGTGCAAACAATCACAGCAGGTCGGTGCAAATGGCGCGCACCTGCGCGTGGGGCAGGACTAGCCCCGCCACGAACGACGCCAGCTTAATACTGGCCAACTTGAAGAATGATGAGCACAAAACATCATGGTAATTAAGGTCTGTTTTTTTTATGATCCCTGCTTTAAGAGAGCAGGTAACTCCAGCAAGTTCACCACCTCGGTAAGTTGCTGTACGGTGGCATCCACCGTCGCGACATCAATTTCGCGGCCTTGATTATACCCATAAGGCACGGTCACGACAAAGCATCCGGCAGCATGCGCGGCCTGAATATCCGTCTCAGAATCCCCTACCAGCACCGCTTCAGCAGGCAGCACACCTAGCTTTTGGCAAATATGCAACAGTGGCAAGGGGTCAGGTTTCTTTTTGGGCAAGCTGTCGCCAGAAATAATGACCTCAAAAAAATCAGCCAACCCTGCTTGTTGCAGCAAAGGTAAGGTGAATTTTTCGGGTTTATTGGTCACGCACGCCAGGCGAAAGCCTTGTTTCTTGAGCTGCTGCAAAGCAGGGACAACCCCTGCGAATGGCTGGCTTTGGGTGGCGTTGGCGGTATAAAAATCATGATACAGCGGCTGCGCCTGCGCAAACAAATCAGCCTCCGGCTCCACCTGCACGCTCTCGGTGAGGCAGCGCTTGATCAGGTTTTGCACGCCTTCACCAATATATGTGGCGATTTGTGCTTGTGGCAACATGGGTTTGCCTAAAGCTACCAACATGCGGTTGGCAGCTTCGGCAATTTGCGGTGCGGTATCCAGCAGGGTGCCGTCCAGGTCGAACATCACCAACTTGACTTGAAACCGCATCACAACAGACTTTTTGAATTAAACAGTGGCTAAAGAAGCACGCATCGCCGCCACAACTGTGTCGTAACGGTTAGGATCGGTGTCTTTAGGTGAACCGAAAATCGCGCTGCCTGCAACGAAAGTATCAGCACCGGCTTTGGCGATCTCTGCGATGTTGTTGGCGTTCACACCACCGTCCACTTCCAGCCAGATTTGACGGCCAGTTTTTTCGTAATAGGCATCAATACGGGCACGCGCTTGTTTCAGTTTGTCCAAGGTGGCTGGAATGAATTTTTGGCCACCAAAGCCTGGGTTCACCGACATCAGCAAAATCATGTCCACTTTATCCATCACGTAATCCAGGTAGTGCAATGGTGTCGCTGGGTTAAATACCAGGCCAGACTTACAGCCGCTGTCACGGATCAAGGCCAGGCTACGGTCAATATGGTCAGAGGCTTCAGGGTGGAAAGTGATGATGTCCGCACCTGCTTTGGCAAAGTCAGGAATAATGCGGTCAACAGGTTTCACCATCAGGTGCACGTCGATGAGTGCACCAACATTGTGTGACAGGTCACGAATCGCATCACAGACCAATGGGCCAATCGTCAGGTTAGGCACGTAATGGTTGTCCATCACGTCAAAGTGCACGATATCGGTGCCGGATTTGATCACGTTTTCGATTTCCTGGCCCAACTTGGCAAAGTTGGCAGATAGAATACTGGGGGCAATGCGGAAAGTTTTGTCCATGCGCTTGATGTTCCGTAATTGAATCTAATAAAAGTTAGCAAAACCAATATTTTAACGCCATTTTGTGACAAATTGACAGGATTCTTGCTTGCCGTCGCTGAATATAAGAAAATGTCGGCACTTTTGACATGGATGCCTCTCCAATTCGCCATGAACCACCTGCAAGCGCCCACGTGTTTCACTTTTGACCCTGTCCCGCAGGTAAAATAGCGCCATGCAACTGTATACCATTGGTGTCAACCACACCACCGCTCCCATTGCCATCCGCGAGAACGTTGCGTTTAACAACGAAACCTTGCCGCAAGCTCTGGCTGATCTGGCACGACACAATGTGGCAGAGGTGGCGATCTTATCCACCTGCAACCGCACCGAAATCTATGTGCAATCCATCCGGCCAGAAGTGGTGATTGATTGGCTGGCAGCGTATCACCGCCTGGAGGCAGACAAGTTGCTGCCTTACACCTACACCTTGAGCAGCCACGAGGCCGTCAAACACGCGTTCCGCGTGGCCAGCGGGCTGGATAGCATGGTGTTGGGCGAGGCGCAGATTCTGGGTCAATTCAAGCAATCGGTAAAAATTGCCCAGGACGCAGGCACCTTGGGTACCCTCTTGCACAAACTGTTTCAACGCACGTTTGAAGTGGCCAAAGAAGTACGCACCAACACCGATATCGGCGGCAGCTCGATCTCAATGGCCGCCGCAGCGGTCAAACTGGCACAACGGATTTTTGGTGACTTGAGTGGGCAACGCGTGCTGTTTATCGGCGCCGGTGAAATGATAGAGCTCTGTGCTGACCATTTTGCCGCGCAAAAACCGAAAAAAATCACTGTGGCAAACCGTACACTGGAGCGCGGCGAACAACTGGCAGACAAGATTCGCGGCCAGGGCCTTAATGTGCAGGCCATTTTACTCAACGACCTGCCAGAGCGTTTTCAGGAATTCGACATCGTCATCACCAGCACCGCCAGCCAGCTGCCGATTGTTGGCCTGGGCATGGTCGAGCGCGCTATTAAAGCGCGTAAACACAGACCGATGTTTATGGTAGACCTGGCCGTGCCGCGGGATATCGAGCCCGAAGTCTCGGCGCTCGATGACGTATTTTTGTACACCGTAGACGATTTGGCGCAAGTGGTCTCCGAAGGCCTGGGCAATCGCAAAGAAGCCGCGATAGATGCAGAAATGATCGTCAACGCACGCGTTGAACATTTTATGCAATGGCTCAAGCAGCGCGAAGCGGTGCCCACCATCAAAGCCCTGCGTGATCAAGTAGACAGCCTACGCAAGGCTGAGGTGGAAAAATCGCTCAAATTGCTGCAAAAAGGCGAGCCGCCCGAAAAAGTACTCGAACATCTCAGCAATGCACTGACCAACAAGTTTTTGCATGGCCCCAGCCACGCGCTCAACAACACTGAAGGCGATGCCCATGCGCACATGGAGCATCTGGTCAAACAACTTTTTCAGTTAAAAGAATAACTTTTTCAAGATATCGGCCTCCGCTGACGCTTTGAATTTTAGGGTCCCACAATGAAACCAAGCATGTTGCAAAAGCTCGCCAACCTAAGCGAGCGTCTCGAAGAACTCAACCGCCTACTCAGCAGCGAGGGCGTGACTGACAATATGGATAACTACCGTAAAATCATGCAGGAACATACGGAAATCACTCCGATTGTCGAGCAGTATCACGTCTACGCGCAAACCGAGTCTGACATCAAAGAGGCACATGCCATGCTGTCTGACCCTGAGATGAAAGAGTTTGCCCAGGAAGAAATCGAGACTGGCAAAAAACGTCTGGAAGAAGTGGCGCTCACCCTGCAAAAACTGCTGCTGCCTAAAGACCCCAACGATGACAAAAATATTTTCCTCGAAATCCGTGCCGGCACCGGCGGCGATGAGTCTGGCCTGTTTGCCGGTGACCTGTTCCGTATGTATTCGCGCTATGCCGACCGGCAGGGCTGGAAGGTAGAAGTGGTCTCTGCCAACGAAGGCGAGGTCGGCGGCTACAAAGAAATTATTGCCAAAATTATCGGCTACGGGGCATATTCAAAACTCAAATTCGAGTCCGGCGGCCACCGCGTACAGCGCGTGCCGGATACCGAAACACAAGGCCGGATTCACACTTCAGCCTGTACAGTCGCGATTCTGCCAGAAGTCGAAGAGGTGGGTGATGTTGAAATCAATCCCGCCGATATCCGTATCGACACCTTCCGCGCCTCAGGTGCAGGTGGTCAGCACATCAACAAAACCGACTCTGCGGTGCGGATCACCCACGCCCCCACCGGTATCGTAGTGGAATGTCAGGATGGCCGTAGCCAGCACGCCAACAAGGCGCAAGCCATGCAGGTGTTGGCCGCACGCATCAAAGCCAAGCAAGTCGATGAACAACAAAGCAAAATCGCCTCCGAGCGCCGCAACCTGATTGGTTCGGGTGACCGCTCAGAACGTATTCGCACTTACAACTACCCGCAAGGCCGCATTACCGACCACCGTATCAACCTGACACTGTATAAAATTGACGCGATTACCGAGGGCGATATGGATGAGTTGATTAATGCGCTGGCGACTGAATATCAGGCGGATTTGTTGGCGAGTTTGGGCGAAGACGCCTAATCGAAAAATATGGTGACAGCAACTCATCTCCACCATCGAGGCAGTTGCCTATGTGAAACGGTGCACTATGAAGTCAGAGGCGCACTGGGAGAACTGGTATATTGCCACTGCCAGCGTTGCCGCAAAGCCACCGGCTCTGCCTTTATTGCAGTTGCCCCTGTGCCCAAGGCCAACTTCACAATCACGCAGGGCGAGACGGCACTTAAAACTTACCGCAGTGAAGCAGGGGTTTGTCGTGTATTTTGCAGTCATTGTGGCTCGCCCATCATGGCTTACCGCGAGAGTGCACCCGATATCTTGCGACTTCGAATCGGGACCCTAGATACGCCGCTCCCCACTCAGGTATCAGCCCATATCTTTGTTGGCTCAAAAGCAGACTGGCATGAGATTCACGATGATGCGCCACAATATGTTGAGCGCCCGTGACTGAATCGTCCCCGCACATGACCCCATTTCGCATCCCTGTTGCGCCGCGTAGTATCCAGAAAGATAACCCAATCAAGTTTTTACTGGATACTGAAGCCGTCGACTGCTTGGCACATAATATCGGATTAGTGCATTCGGCTTTTGATGGACACTCATTCAAAAGCTTGGCGCTCACCAACATTGCAGCGCTGGGGATTATGGATCGCTCAGCGCATATTGCGGCGGCATTAAAAGCGACCTTACCCGCAAAGTTTTCCGAAGCCACGGACATTCTGCTCAGCACGCTAACGCCGCCGAATGTACACACCGAACGTCTCGGCTTGAGTGTGTTTTTTTACTTGCCGCATACACGCTTCATTGCCGACTACGGGCGTGATCCGCAACACAACGCGGGCGAAGATCCTTTTGACACGGCCATGCGTGCCCAATATGAATTGACGCGCCGCTTTACCGCCGAATTTTCGATCCGTCCGTTCCTGATGCATGATTTTGAGCGCACCTTGAATCAACTGACCTTGTGGCTAAACGACGCAGATCCGCATGTGCGCCGCTTATGCTCTGAAGGCTGTCGTCCCCGCTTGCCTTGGGGTGCGCGCATTCCCCAGTTGATTAAAGACCCCAGACCGACACTGCCTATTCTGGAAGCGCTGAAAAATGACCCCAGCCTGTATGTACGCCGCAGTGTTGCCAATCATCTAGGCGATATCGCAAAAGACCATCCAGCATTGGCATTTGAGGTATGTGAGCGCTGGCTGACTAATGCGGATAAAGACTTGAAATGGGTGATCCGCCATGCGGTGCGCCATCCTGCCAAGCAAGGCAACGCGCAAGCGCGTGCTATCCGGCTGGCTGCGGGAGGAAAATAAATGCTACCGACCATCCGCGCCTGCCTGGATGCTGCAAAAATCCAATTGATGCAAACCATCCCGGCTGACGAAGCCAGCATAGAAGCCCGCATGTTATTAATGGAGGTGCTCAAGGTGAACCATGCCTGGCTACTCGGTCATGCATTGGATTTGCTGGACACACAAAAACAAGCGGACTTTAAGGTCTTAATTGACCGCCGCCTAAAAGGGGAGCCCATCGCCCATATTTTGGGCTATCGGGAATTTTTCGGGCTCGCGCTCAGAGTGACGCCTGACACCTTGATCCCTCGACCAGATACTGAAACACTGGTAGAAGCGGCCTTGGAAAAAATCAACCAGCATGCGCGCGGCAAACCGCTTGAAGTGTTGGACCTGGGCACAGGAACCGGGGCTATCGCACTCGCGCTGGCCAAACATGGACCAGACTGCCAGGTGACTGCGGTGGATGCCTCTGAAGCGGCCTTGGCCGTCGCGAAAGACAACGCTTATGCGCTGGGCATTGAGAATACGCAGTTTGTGTTAAGCGACTGGTTTTCAACGCTGGCTCCCAAACCTTACCATGTGATTGTGAGCAATCCGCCCTATATCGAAGCGGACGACCCGCATCTACAACAAGGCGATTTGCGTTTTGAACCCTTATCGGCGCTGGCTTCAGGGGCAGACGGTTTGCAAGCGATCCGGCAGATTATTGCCCAGGCGCCTGGCTATTTGACTGAAAATGGCTGGCTCATGCTAGAGCACGGTTACAACCAGGCGGACGCCGTGCAATCACTCTTAAAAGCACAAGGTTTTGCAGAGATTGCAACGATGCATGATCTGGGTAATCAGCCCCGAGTCACGTCAGGAAAATGGCCACTAGCAAAACCAGTATGATTTTTGCTAGATTGAAAACAAAACCTTTATCTAAGGAGTTGTGATGCAGCCTATCCCTAATATTAAAGCCGTGCTATTTGACCTGGATGGCGTGTTGTATATCGGCAATCAAGTCATCAATGGCGCGATCGCGGCCGTGAAACAACTGCGCGAAGCGGGCATTGCGGTACGCTTTGTCACCAACACTAGCACGCTATCCTTAGCGTCCTTGCAATCCAAGCTGAATGCGTTGGGCTTCAATGTAGTGCCCGAAGAAATCATGAGTGCACCACAAGCGACCATCCAGTACCTCAAAAAGCAGCCGAACCCGGTCTGTAAATTATTGCTGGCAGACGATGTGAAAAAAGATTTTGCCTGTTTTGATCAATCAGAAACCGCTGCCAATTATGTGGTCATCGGCGATATTGGCGACCGCTGGTCTTACCAACTACTCAATGAAGTGTTTACCTGCCTGGTGAATGGCGCGCAGTTAATTGCCATCCATAAAAACCGCTTCTGGCAAACCGAGACCGGCTTGCAAATGGATATTGGCGCGTTTGTCACCGGGCTGGAGTACGCCAGCAATACCAAAGCCATGCTAATGGGCAAGCCTTCGCAGCATTTCTTTCATATGGCCATCGATGCTTTACGGCTAAAACCTTCGGAAGTGCTGATGATAGGCGATGATATTGATGCAGATATTGGCGGTGCGCAAGATGCAGGCTTGCATGGCATTCTGGTCAAAACTGGAAAATATCGCGAAACCTATACGCGCTTATCCGCCGTGGAGCCGGATGCGATGATTGCTTCAGTGGCAGATTTACCGGCATTGCTAGGCTGTTTTTCTGCCTCCGCCCATTCCTCCTGACCGGGTCAGCCCGGTCTCGCCGTTTCGGCATGCCGCATAGTATAATTGCGGCATGTTTGAATCGAATTCTGTTGGTATCGTTAAAGCGCAAGTTGCGCATTTCACCCGGCCGCTCACGCTTAAAAGCGGCGCCGTGTTGCCACAATACCATCTTGCTTATGAAACCTATGGTGAACTTAACGCGGCCAAAAGCAATGCCGTGTTGATTTGTCATGCCCTGTCTGGCAACCATCATGTGGCTGGCCGTTATACGCCAGAAGATAAATATCCTGGCTGGTGGGATAACCTGGTGGGTCCGGGCAAACCGCTGGATACCAACAAGTTTTTTGTGATCGGGTTGAATAATCTGGGCGGCTGTCATGGCAGTAGCGGCCCATCCAGCGTGGATCCGCTGACAGACAAGCCTTATAGCGCTACTTTTCCGGTCGTGACCGTAGAAGACTGGGTAGAGTCACAAGCGCGACTGTTAGATTACCTGGGTATTGACCAACTGGCGGCGGTGATTGGCGGCAGTCTGGGGGGCATGCAAGCGCTGCACTGGAACATTGTGTACCCCGAGCGTGTGCGGCATGCCTTTGTGATTGCCTCGGCGCCCAACCTGACCGCACAGAACATGGCGTTTAACGAAGTGGCACGCCAGGCGATTATCACTGACCCCGAGTTTTTTGACGGCGATTATTACAACCATGGCACCGTGCCGCGCCGTGGCTTGCGCATTGCCCGCATGCTGGGTCATATCACCTATCTGTCAGACGATGCCATGGGTGAAAAATTTGGCCGCAAACTGCGTCATGGCGATGTGAAGTACAGCTTTGATGTCGAGTTTGAAATGGAGTCTTACTTGCGCTATCAAGGCGACAAGTTTGCCGGCGAATTTGATGCCAACACCTATTTACGCATGACACGCGCGCTGGATTATTTTGACCCGGCGCTGGATTTTGAAGGCAATTTGAGCAAAGCGCTCAGCCGCGCCAAAGCCAAGTTTGTCGTCATCTCGTTTACCACCGACTGGCGTTTTTCGCCTGCACGTTCGCGCGAGATCGTCCAGGCCTTGCTGGATAACGCCTTGCCCGTGAAGTATGCCGAGGTCACCTCGGCCCATGGGCATGATGCCTTCTTGATGCCTGATGCGCATTACCATGCCATCATGCGCGCCTATTTGGAGCAAATCAAAGTATGACGAATGTAAATATTACCAATGTTCGCCCAGACTTTGCATTAATTACAAAATGGGTGCAAATAAAAGCCAAAGTGCTGGATTTAGGTTGCGCAGATGGCACGCTGCTCACGCACTTGCATCAAACGCTTGGCATTACAGGCTACGGCATTGAAAAAGACGATGCCAATTGGTTGGCAGCATTAAAAAATGGCGTGGATGTGATTCAAATGAACCTCGAAGAAGGCCTGTCCGGCTTTGAAGACCAGTCGTTTGATACAGTCATTTTGTCGCAAACCTTGCAGGCCATGCACAATACTGAAAGCATCGTGCATGAAATGCTGCGGGTAGGGCGCGAAATCATCGTCACCTTCCCCAATTTTGGCTATTGGCGCAACCGCCTGCAAATCACGCTGGGCAACATGCCGGTCTCCAAAAGCCTGCCCTACCAGTGGTATGACACACCCAACGTGCACCTATGCACCATCAACGACTTTGACCACTTTTGCCGCCAGCACAACATTCAAGTGATTGAGCGCAAGGTAATTACCGACGGCCAGGATATCCACGTCTTGCCCAATCTGCTGGGCAACCTGGCCATGTACCGCTTAAAACGCGCATCCTGACAACATCAAGCCAGCTATTTCAAGAAAGATTGAGCGCTTTTAAGCGCCGGTAAAGCGTATTTCTGCTTAACCCCAGCTGACGGGACACCGCTGAAATATTGCCGCCATGTTGCAACATGGCTTGCCGGATCGCTTCATCATTTTGCACTTTCAGACTGGCCGCTGGCAACGCGGTCATGCCGACCGCAGACGGTTCAGCATCTGCTTTTTTGGCATGCATTTCATCCAGAAAATCCTGCATCAAATGCTGGCGGCCAATGATCCCGCCATCCGCCAATGCCACGGCCGTGCGCAGTACATTATGCAACTGGCGTACATTACCCGGCCAGGGGTGGTCATTAAACAGCGCCACCACCTCTTCACTCAAGCTGGCTTGCGGCGCCTGTTCAATTTGCAGAATGACCTGAATCAACCTTGCCATATCCAGCCGCTCTCGCAGTGCTGGCAATTGCACACTGAGGCCATTGATGCGGTAATACAAATCACTGCGGAACTCGCCTGCAGCCACTTTATCTTTCAACTTCTGATTCGTCGCGCTGAGCAGCATAAAGTTGACCGGGATAGACTTGCTGCCGCCCAACGGCGTCACGCTGCGCTCTTGCAAGACGCGCAACAAGCGCGCTTGCAGTGACAATGGCATATCGCCAATCTCATCCAGAAACAAGGTGCCGCCATCCGCTTGCTGGATTTTGCCAAGATTGCCTTTACGCTTGGCACCTGTATAAGCGCCTTCTTCGTAGCCAAACAGTTCAGCTTCAATCAACCCTTCTGGCAAGGCCGCACAGTTGACGGCAATAAACGGCTTGTGGCGGCGCGCACTGGCATCGTGAATCGCGCGTGAAAATAATTCTTTACCGGCCCCGGTCTCGCCGAGGATCAGCACCGGGATGTCTTTGTCCAGCACTTGCTTCACTTGCGTGATCGCCAGCTTGAATTGCGGGTCGCCACTGTCCAGCAGCTCCAGACTGGCGGCAGACTCGCGCGGCGCCAGCGGAGGCATTTTTTTCGGAGCGGAAGGCGTCTGGCTCGCCGAGGCGCGGGCATATAACCGCGCGCCATTACGCAGATGCAGTGGAAACAGGACATCGGCATTTAAACCGCGCTGCTTGAACGCGATCCACGACTCGTCAAAAATATCTTCAAATGCAATGCGCCGCGCAGACAGGCTATCCTGGTCCAGCGGCAAACCAAACTGAAACTGACCACTGCGGTTGATCGTCTGTAGCTGGCCAGCCGCATCAAACAAAGCCACCCCTTCCCACAAGGTACCAATAAATTCTGGCCGCACATGAAAATGCACGGCGATTTCACCCTCTGCAGTGGCATGAAACAGCCGGTTTTCGACCATTTGTGCCGCCATTTTGACCAGGGCCAGCGTGTGCTGCTGCGGCGCATTAAGGTCGTTGGATACGTCCAGCGTCGCAACCAAATGGTTATTAGCAGCAAAGATCGGCACGGCGGAACAACTGAGTGAATGATGATAGGCCATGAAGTGCTCAGCCCCCTGCACACTGATGGCCAGGCGCTCTACCAGCGCAGTGCCTATGGCATTGGTGCCCCGGTGTTCTTCGCTCCACGACGCGCCAGGCAATAATGAGGCGCGGATCTGATTTTCATCCACGCCTTCACCCATGGTGCGCAAAATCACCCCTTCGTTATCGGTCAAAATCACCAGGCTACGCGTATGGGCGATTTGCTCACTCAAGGTGATCATTTCCGGTTCAGCTTGCGCCAATAACAGGCGGTTTTTCTCCAGCCGCTGCGCCAATTCCTGGGCAGTGATAATCTGGTCTTCTGCCGGGGCTTGCTCATCCACGCCTTTGACCATACACCGCCGCCAGGAGCGGGCAATCGCTTCGGCAATCGCGCGCTGATCATCACGCAAGCCAACTTGCGGCAGGGGAGTGGAGGAGGGGGAATACTTGTTGGGCATGGAAAACTGAACACCTGTCACGTCGGATTGAACAACTGTACCAGTATGACACAGTCGTGAACAGTACAGGCTATCTTGCACAGAATCTCGAGCATTGATCATACTTTTATAACCTACTGATTTTAATATATTTTTTAAAAATTTCCAAAAGATGATTGCGGTTGGCACACGCATTGCAATGACTGATCAAGCCGTCACAAAAGAAGCATTTGTTAACGGCGTGTCAACACAACTCATCCAGCTTCAAAGCAACCATTTTGGAGGTTATTTATGCAACAACGTATCAAGCTTGCCATCAGCGCATTACTGTTAGGCAGCATCAGCACCAGCGTATGGGCAGATGCTGAACTGGACACTTTAATGAAAGATGACAATCAGTGGGCCATGCAGCGTAAAGACTACGCGAATCAGGGCTATAGCCGCTTGTCACAAATCAACAAAGGTAATGTCAAACAATTGAAAATGGCCTGGTCGTTTGCCACTGGTGTGAACCGCGGTCACGAAGGTGCACCGCTGGTCATCGGCAATACCATGTTTATCCACACCGCATTCCCTAACAACGTGTATGCGCTGGACTTGAACGATGACCAGAAAATTCTGTGGTCTTATTTCCCTAAACAAAGCCCGGATGTGCAATCCGTCATGTGTTGCGACAACGTGAACAAAGGCTTGGGCTACGGTGACGGCAAGATTCTGCTGCAACAGAATAATGGCGTACTGGTCGCTCTGGATGCAAAAACAGGGGCCAAGGTTTGGGAAGTAACTGTCAACGACCCAAGAACAGGCGCGGCCAACACCAACGCTCCACACGTGTTTAAAGATAAAGTAATCACTGGCTGTTCAGGCGGTGAATTCGGTGTACGTTGCCATATCAGTGCTTACAACATCAAAGATGGCAGCCTGATCTGGAAAGCCTACAGCACCGGTCCAGACAGCGAAGTGATGATTGGACCAGACTTCAACAAGGAAAACCCACACTACAGCGCACTGTCTCTCTACGAAGACGTGAATGGCGGTAACAAAATGGGTGGTTCCTTCAAGAATCTGGACAAAGCACAACTGAAATTTCCAGAAGCCAACCTGGGTGTACGCACCTGGCTCAAACCACAACAGCAGAAAGATGGCTGGCAAAATGGCGGCGGCCCAACATGGGGTTGGTATTCTTACGATCCAAAATTGAACCTGATGTACTACGGCAGCGGTAACCCAGGTACCTGGAACCCAGACGTACGTCCAGGCGACAACAAATGGTCGATGACGATTTTTGCCCGTGACCTCGATACCGGCTTGGCACGCTGGGGCTACCAGATGACGCCACACGACGAGTGGGATTATGACGGCATGAACGAAATCGTGTTGTGGGAAGCAAACGGCAAGCAATTGGCCACCCACTTTGACCGTAACGGTTTTGGCTATACCTTTGACCGCACCAACGGCACGCTGCTGGTCGCTGAAAAAATGCACCCGTTCGTCAACTGGGCAACCAAGATTGATCTGAAAACCGGTATTCCGGTCAAGGATCCAAAATACTCTACGCACCAGGATTACAACGCAAAAGGCGTTTGCCCTTCTGCACTGGGTGTTAAAGACGAACAACCGTCCGCGTTTTCACCGAAAACCAAAACGTTCTATGTCCCGCTTAACCACGTGTGCATGACCTATGAGCCAGTTGAATCGAAATATGTGGCCGGTCAACCTTGGGTAGGGGCGACATTGACCATGTTTGCCGGTCCAGACGGCGTGATGGGTGGCTTTATGGCTTGGGATGGCCTCAAAGGCAAAGCTCAGTGGTACAACAAGGAGAAATTCTCTGCTTGGGGTGGCGCACTGGTCACCGCGTCTGATCTGGTCTTCTACGGCACACTGGACCGTTGGGTGAAAGCACTGGATGCCAAAACCGGTAAAGAACTGTGGAAATTCCAGGTAGGTTCCGGCGTGGTCGGCAACATGATCACCTACGGTCACAAAGGCAAACAATACGTCGGCGTACTGTCTGGCATTGGCGGTTGGGCGGCCGTGGCGATGAACCTGGGCTTAACCAATGATACCGATGGCTTGGGTGCTGCCGGTGGTTACAAGGAACTGACTAAATACAACGCCGCACCTGGTGGTGGCGCCATGAATGTATTCAGCTTATAAGAGAGGAAACCGCATGCAATTGTTTAACCAAACCTTGCTCGCCACGGCCTTGCTGGCTGCCACAGCCTCTGCCATTGCAGGGAGTGGCGCCGAGGCCTTGGCTCAAAAAAGCGGCTGCTTGCTTTGCCATGGCATCGACAAAAAAGTCGTTGGCCCGGCTTACAAAGAAGTCGCCGCCAAATACAAAGGTGATAAAACCGCTGAAGCCAAGCTGATCCAGAAGGTGAAGGCTGGTGGCAGCGGGGTATGGGGTGAAATGCCCATGCCACCGAACAGCCCACAAGTGAAGGACGAAGATATCAAGACCATCGTCCAGTGGGTGTTGAGTTTGTAGTTCCCCTGCGAAATAAGGCGTCAGTGGCCTGTGCAATATGGATGATTCACTTGCCCACTGACGTCCTGTTTCCAACCGTTTTACCATTGATCTCCGAGTGTGCCAACCCGCAAGGGTTGGCTTTTTTTTGCCGCCGAATTAGCCAAGCCTTAAAAGCGTTTACAATGCGGGCATGACGATCTCGCAAACCCTGTTTACACGCCGCATGCTGATGTGTTTCGCCCTAGGCTTCAGTTCTGGCCTCCCCCTGTATCTTTTGCTGCAACTGTTGCCTGCCTGGTTACGTAGCGAAGGCCTCAATCTCAAAACCATCGCCGCCTTTGCCTTTATGCAACTGCCCTATACCTGGAAGTTTTTGTGGTCACCCTTGATGGACCGCTATAGCTTGTTACAAGCGCTGGGCCGCCGCCGTAGCTGGATACTGGGCACTCAATTCGCGCTGCTTGCCAGTATTGTGGGCCTGGGCATGTTCCAGCCGCAGCAAGAAATCAGCATGGTCGCCCTGCTAGCGACACTGGTAGCGCTATTTTCGGCCAGTCAGGATATCGTCATTGATGCCTACCGCCGCGAAACACTGAGCGATGAAGAGCTGGGTTTGGGCAACAGCCTGTATGTCAACGCCTATCGGATTGCTGGCTTGGTTCCTGGCTCGCTGGCCCTGATTCTGGCAGACCATCTGGCCTGGTCGCAGGTATTTTTGGTCGTTGGCCTTTTTATGCTGCCCGGTATCGGCTTTACACTGTGGGCGCAAGAACCCGTGATGGCCAGCGCGCCCAAAACCTTGCTCGCTTCCGTGATTGAACCTTTCAAGGAGTTTATCCATCGTAGCGGCTGGCAGCATGCGCTGTGGGTGTTGCTATTTATCTTGCTTTATAAGCTGGGCGACAGCATGGCCACCGCACTCGCGACGCCGTTTTATATTGACATGGGCTTCAGCAAAACCGATATCGGCGCCATTGCCAAAGGCAGCGGCCTGGTCATGCAAATCGCCGGTGCCTTCGTTGGCGGCATCTGGATGCTTAAATTGGGCATTAACCGCGGTTTATGGACCTTTGGAGTCGTGCAGGCACTCTCCATCCTGGGGTTCGCCTGGCTCGCGGGCAGCGGCCCCTTTACCGAGATCGATGCCCCAGAACGCAGCATGCTTGCGATTGTGATCGGCTTTGAAGCCTTTGGCGTTGGCTTGGGCACCGCGGCTTATGTGGCCTACATGGCACGCGAAACCAACCCCGCCTATACCGCAACCCAGCTCGCCTTGTTTACCAGCCTATCCGCCGTACCGCGCTCCGTTTTTAATGCTCTGACTGGTGGCATGGTGGAGGCACTGGGATGGCAGCAGTTTTTTTATGTATGCACTTTGCTGGCAATCCCGGGGATGTTGCTGCTGTTTAAGGTAGCACCTTGGCGGGAAAAATAGGTTTCTCGCAGACAAATATGTTTCTTTTCGACTCTTGACGAGTTACTTTTCTTTGCTTGCACAGGCTGTGATTTACTTTTGAGTGCGCTTTGGGATTTTGGAAGGGTCTATTTCGCCTTTAGGCGACCATTCTTTGTTATGCTTTTCCATAAGAAAGAAGGCAAAGAACAAGACACCCTAGCTTCCGCTTCATTCCTGCGTTGCTCGCCAAAACAAGCGGTCACGAAACTCGACCTGGCAGCTCACAAAATACGTGGGCTGCTGCGGGACTCGAACAGTCGCTCCCTTCTTCCTTGTTTTGGCTGCGCTACTCGGTGCGGCAGATAGGGGCCCGAAAACCCATCAGCGCCACCGTTTGTGGGCTAAAAAGAAAAGAATTTGAGTTTTTGAACGGTCCAAATTTCAATAGTGTGAGTTTGGCGAGATGAATCCCATTCCATCACGCTGAGTAGCGGAGACGAAGTGGGGCATGTCGGCCATCGGCTGTTTGAGTTCCGCAACAGCTCACGTTTTGTGTGAGCTGTCAGGGCGAGTTGTGACCGCTTACTTTGTTGATAACTAAGACTGCGAAGCAGTCTGTTACGGCGTAGGCTAACTTGCGCAGCAATGTTAAGCGTAGCGGCCGTAGCCAACAACGCAAGGAAGCCAAAGGCCGTGATGGCTGGGTGCCCTCTTCTTTGGTTACTTTCTGTAGGGCAAGCAACAGAAAGTAACTCGCCTAGAGGCGAAACAAACTCTTCATGCATTCGGCATCATATTAACAAAGTACTCACTAGAGCACTTGGATTCCGACCTACGTCAGAATGACAGAACGCACTATCCCAGCAAGCTAAAAAGAACAACCTTGCTTACTCAATCCGCATAATCCACAATCAAAGGTGCATGGTCACTAAACCGTTCCGCCTTATACACGCTCGCCGCAGTCACTTTTGCACCCAATGCTGGCGTTGCCAGCTGGTAATCAATGCGCCAACCCACATTCTTGGCCCAAGCCTGCCCACGGTTACTCCACCAGGTGTAGCACGCATCGGTGGTGTCAGGATACAGCGTCCGATAAGTGTCAACCCAGCCGACACGTTGCAACACATCCCCCATCCAGGCGCGCTCTTCTGGCAAAAAGCCGGAATTCTTTTTATTGCCTTTCCAGTTTTTGAGGTCAATTTCCTGATGGGCAATATTCCAGTCGCCGCAAATTACGACCTCACGGCCACAGGCAATCAACTGCTCCAGATGCGGCAAAAATTTTGCCATCACGGCAAATTTGAATTGCTGCCGCTCTTCGCCGCTAGAGCCGCTCGGCAGGTATAAAGACACCACGCTTAGATTGCCGTACTGACATTCCAGATAGCGCCCTTCAGCGTCTATTTCGGCATGGCCCAAGCCAATAATCACCTTATCTGCAGGCTGCTTGCTGTAAATCCCCACACCGCTGTAACCTTTTTTCTCGGCATAATGAAAATAGCCGTGGTAACCAGGCGGCTGCAGCATGTCAGGCTGCATGTCACCTGCCTGGGCTTTGAGCTCCTGTAAACACACAATCTCGCCGCCACTATTCGCCATCCAAGGCAAAAAGCCTTTGTTGCAGGCTGACCGTATGCCATTGAGGTTCAAGGTTATAATACGCATTGTTTAAATACTTTCTGCTTTTTTAAAATGACTGCCAACACACTCAGTGCCGATTTTATTGCTTTTTCCATCCACAAACAGGTATTGCGCTTTGGTGAATTTAAAACCAAAGCCGGCCGCTTGAGCCCATATTTTTTTAATGCTGGCCTGTTTGATGACGGCGAGAGCATGCTCAAACTGGGTGAGTTTTATGCAAACAGCATTCTACAGTCTGGCTTGCAATTCGACATGCTGTTTGGGCCAGCTTATAAAGGCATTCCGCTGGTGACCGCGATCAGCATTGCATTTGCACGTCTGGGCCATAATTATCCGTATGCGTATAACCGCAAAGAAGCCAAGGACCATGGCGAAGGCGGGACGTTGGTCGGGGCTGCATTGAACGGCCGTGTGCTGATTATTGATGACGTGATTTCTGCGGGCACTTCTATCCGGGAGTCTGTTGAACTCATCCGCAAAGCGGGAGCCACGCCTTGTGCAGTGAGCATCGCCCTAGATCGCCAGGAAAAGGGGCTAGGGGAGTTGTCTGCCGTGCAGGAGGTTGAACAAACCAACCAGATGCCAGTGGTCAGTATTGCCAAACTGGCTGACCTGTTTGCCTATTTGCAAGGCAACGAAAAACTGGCGCAGTACTTTCCAGCCATCGAAGCGTACCGCGCACAATATTGCGTACGCTAAGCCGGCGGATCCCACTAAAAAGCGAGCATCGGCTCGCTTTTTTTATTTCAGCATGCCCATCAAGCGCGACATGATAAGTGCCGGATTATTCTCCACCACACCATTCGGCGTTAATTGATTCACCACATCGGGTAAATGTTCGGCAATTTTGCTACTCAGCTCATCGGTCGTCATATTCAACTTACCGGCGATCCCGCTCAATACTGCAGTACCCAAGGCAGCCCCGACTTGCTGAGCACTCACATTCAAATTCGCCCCTGTGCCTACCCACGAATCAACCTGCTCGCTCAAGCCGCCGTTTTTCAGCGTTTGCAAAATGCCAGGCAAGCCACCGTATTGTTGAAATAGCTCCATCGCCAGTTTTGCCAATGGACCTTTATCACCCATGACCTTGTTCACCATGGCACCAGCGACGCTATCGAATAATCCCATTCTGGGCTGCTCCTAGTTTATTGTCCAAATAGTTCTTCTTTTATTGCACCCAGGCAACGATTACCCCGCCTGGATCCGCTCTAGGCCGGAACGACAGATCCCAAGAGCTAATCAATCTGCTTTAATAACTATCTTAGAAGTAGATTGTTTACCGATTCAGAAAAGACCAATCAAAAACGCTCATGCTCGCCCAAATAACGCCATTGTCCCGGCGGTAACTTACCCAAGTTGATACTGCCTATGCGAATCCGTTTTAAGCCGACGACGTGCAATCCCACCAGTTCACACATGCGTCGAATCTGGCGCTTACGCCCCTCACGTAACACAAATCGCAGTTGATCTTCATTTTGCCAGGAAACTTTGGCAGGTTTTAACTGCACCCCATCCAGACTTAGGCCATGATTCAACAAAGCCAGGCCATTGGCACTGAGCTGACCTTCAACCCGCACCAAGTATTCTTTTTCAACGCTGGAGTCATCCCCGATCAGCTTGCGCGCAACGCGGCCATCTTGTGTGAGTACGAGCAGTCCGGTGGAGTCAATATCCAGCCGCCCGGCGGGGGCCAAGCCACGCAAATGGCCTCGCTTGAAGTGGATACCGCTGCTATCTTCGGGCCATTGATTGTCTGGATTGACCAATACCACTGCTGGTTCATAGCCATCTTCAGCCTGGCCGCTGACGTAACCCACTGGTTTGTGTAGCAGAATGGTGACGGTTTCGGCCTGATGCTCCTTGGCATAGGCACTGATAATAATCTCGGCCGCTGGGTCAATGCGGGTGCCCAAGGTTTCAATGATTTCACCATTGACCTTGACCCAACCGTTCACGATCCAGTCGTCGGCTTCGCGACGTGAGCACAAGCCGCGGTCGGCCATCACTTTGGACAAGCGAGGCTGCTGGTCAATGGCAGCGGGCGCAGGGGCTGACGGGCGAGGGGGGCGGTCATCGGTTTTTGCCATGCGTGGACGCTGCTGTTCGCGGTTGTATTGTCGACGGCCGTCGTTGGCGGAGGGTGAGCGTCTCTCTTTTTGTTCGGGTTTACCATCAAATGCACGTGGCTTTTTATCACGCACGGCTTTTTCTTTGCGTGCGGGTTGCGCTTGTGCGTCGCGCGCTTGTGGCTCGGCAGCAGCGCGTTCTTTTTTGACAGGGGGCGCTTTGCTGCGGTCACGCAGCTCGGGTGAAAGTGGCCGCACCGGCTTTTCTCGTTTTTGTTCTGTGGGCGCGGGAGATTTATTGAGTTTGAGCGTAGACAAAGTAGTCGTCTCACCATAGAAAATGAATAAGACGCTATTGTAATTTATTTGACTGGCAGCGGACGAAAATTCAGGGTGCCAGGCTGTTTGCGGGCACTTTCCGGCATATAGTGCAAAATACTTTCAGCACGCGACAATACGGGGTTTCTGGCAATAAACTGTTGTTTCCAGGCACGGTGCGGGTTGCGGATGATGCCCGCCAGCCAGGCGGCCTGAATCGGATTCATCTTGGCAGGCTCCAGGCCAAAATAATAGTTGGCCGCTGCGTGTGCACCACACAGCCCCGGGCCCCAATCCACCGTATTCAGATACAAATTAAGAATTTGTGTTTTATTTAAAGTGTGTTCGAGCTGCACCGCGTAGAGCAATTCTTCAATTTTACGCTTCCAGGTCCGTTCACCATTGGTGAACATGTATTTCACGACCTGCTGGGTGATGGTGCTGCCGCCCACCGCTTTATCCGTGCTTTCCTTGCCTAAGAGCTGCCGCATTTGCGTGAGCACATAGCCGGGATGGTGCCTGAACTCGGCATCCTCGGCGATGATTACCGCCATCGGCAGCCAATGCCCCATGTTTTCATAACTGAGCCAGTGGACTTTTTCAGGATGTTTTTGCTCATCAAGCAAGGGGCAATCATACTGCACCGTCGACGCTGTGACTTTGCTGAGATCAAGCCCTGTCACTTGCAGCTGTTCAAGCTGAGGTTGTGCACTCCAGCTCTGCTTGGGCCAGCGCAGGGTGCCGCTGGCGCTAAGAATGCCTGAGACATGCGCCTGCGCGATGCTGGAGGAATGACTGGCCAAAGGCGCCAGCAAGCTCGCTAAGGGGGTAGCAGGCAGCGTCCAGTTAAGCTTTAAGGCGTGCATGGTGACTTTGCCTTCAAAGTTAATTTTGAAGGCGGGCGTGGGCACTGCTGAAGGGGCATTGGGGAGCGCTGAGGACTGCGCAACCAGGTGTCCGCGAAGTTGCTGGCCATTCAGCTTGAGCCATAACTCGACACTTTCCAGCATCAGGGGCTTATCACTCACCGATTTAGCGATTAACCAGCATTGCTGGCAGTGGACACGCAAGCCGTCTGCATCATACAAGCGGATCTGGCCATGGTGCAGGCTAAATGCCTTGTGGTCCAGCCACCAGCGGCCAACTGGCGAGGTCGCCAGCATGAACAGCGGCAACACACGGACCTGAACGCCACTGCCTATCGGCAGCTTTATTCGCCAGGCAGTTTTATCATAGGGCTGCCAAATCCAGGCAGTGACGGCGAGCGTTGTCAGCAGGACAGCTGCCAAGAGCGTGAGTAACAGGCGTTTGCACCAGAGTCTGACCATGTTGAGCAATGCTTAGACCACCAGGCGCTCCACAACCTTGCCTTGCTGCAGATGACTTTCGATGATGTCGTCAATATCGCTTTCATCGACAAAGGTATACCAGACCGCATCTGGATAGACGACCATGACCGGGCCAACGCCACAACGGTCCAGGCAACCGGCACGGTTAATCCGCACTTTGCCAGCCCCAGCCAAGCCTTGCTGTTTGACCCGCTTTTTCATGTAATCAAAAGCCGCTTCGGCACCTTTGTTCATACAACAGTCTTCACCGTTTTCACGCTGGTTCAGGCAGAAAAAGACATGGTATTGAAAGTGGCTTGGAGTCATCTAAATTGCCTCAGTAAATAGGGACTGCACATTACTCAGTCGAAAGTTGGTCATCCCTGGTAAAGTTCCAGGTACGGGTAATACTCAGCACATCGGTATCCTGACGAATATCTTCGGTGAATACCGGAAACGGCGCGGCCAATTGCACAATGCGACGTGCGGACTCATCGAGCAACCTGTGCCCGGAGCTGCGATGAATACGAATATCTTCTATCGACCCATCGGCCTTGATCGACACCGTCATCTGCAATTGACCATATAACTTTTGTGTTCGGGCCGCCTGCGGATAATTCAGGTTTCCCACACGCTCAATTTTTTGCCGCCATTGCTCCACATAATTCGCAAAGCGATATTCCCGCGTGCGGGCACCGATAAATTGTCGCTTGGGGCGATTTTCATAGGCCTCCTGCTGCTTGGCAATCAATGCTTCCAGCTTGGCCATTTCTTGCATGGCAGCCAATTGCGGCTGTGATTGCTCTGGCAGCAATTTTGCCGGCGGTTGCTCTTTGCTGGATGGATGCGGCAATGTGGACGGCGCCTGCAGACTAGTGACCGATGTACTGGCTTTTAGTTGCGTCAGTAGTGCCTGCGCTTCTTGCTCCAGTTGGGTCACCCGCTGTTTTTCTCGAACCAGCTCAGACTCTTGCGGGGCCGCGGCAGGCGTTGCTGAGGCGGTGTTTGCCTGTGGCGTAGCGGGCAAGGCTGCTTGTAATTGCTGCACGCTGGGCAGCGGACTTTTCATCTGCCGCTTTTCATCGGTATTGCCGCCGCGATCAAGGTTGGCTTGTGCCAGCGCATCCGCTTTTTCTGGCGCACTGCGGGTTTTGCTGTTGACCAGCATCACCTGCAAAGAGGGAATCTGGTCTTTAAACGCCTTGAGTTCGGGCTGAAAATGGAGCGTCAGCAATACGGCGTGCACCAGTAAAGAAGCCCACAAGGCCCATACCAGTGGTGACTGTTTGCTGAAACCTTTCACGAGGCCCATGCGGCGTCTGCCTGTTTATCCCTGCAAAGCCTGCAATAATTTCTGGTGCACGCCGCCGAACCCGCCATTGCTCATCACCAGCACATGGTCGCCAGGTTTGGCCAAGGCGCTGACAGCGGCCACTAACTGTGTCAGGTCATCAAAGGTTTGGGCTTTGTGCTGAATCGGCGCCAGCGCTGCTGCAGCATCCCAGCCCAGGTTGCCGGCGTAGCAAAATACGGCATCGGCATCGCGCAGGCTCTCGGGCAGGGCCTCTTTCATTACACCTAGTTTCATGGTGTTAGAGCGTGGCTCGAGTACTGCCAGAATGCGAGCTGCGCCCACTTTGGCACGCAAGCCTGCAACCGTGGTGGCAATCGCGGTAGGATGGTGGGCAAAATCGTCATACACCGTGATTTCGTTAACCACGCCTTTGACTTCCATGCGGCGTTTGACGTTTTTGAATTCGCTCAAGGCCTCAATCGCAATGCAAGGTGCAACACCGACATGGCGGGCGGCGGCTATCACGGCCAGCGCATTATTACGGTTATGTTCGCCGAGCAGATCCCAGCTCACATTGCCCTGGCGCTCACCGTTAAAAAACACATCAAAGCGACCTTGGGCGTCCACATGTTGCACTTGCCAGCCACTCGCGCTGTCTATGCGCTCCACAGCACTCCAACACCCGCGTGCAAGTACCCGGTCCAGGCTTTCTTGTTGGTTCGCGACCACCAGACCTTGCTGAGGCACGGTGCGCACCAGGTGATGGAACTGCTTTTCAATGGCGGCAAGGTCGTCAAAGATATCCGCATGATCGAATTCCAGATTATTCAGTACGGCTGTACGCGGACGGTAATGCACGAACTTGGAGCGCTTGTCGAAGAAAGCGGTGTCATATTCATCGGCCTCAATCACAAAGAAAGGGGAGACCGATTGCGGATCTTGCCTGGGTGTTTGTGGCAACCGCGCAGAAACACCAAAGTTTTCGGGCACGCCGCCAATCAAAAAGCCAGGCGCCAACCCGGCGTACTCCAGCACCCAGGCCAGCATCGAAGACGTAGTGGTTTTGCCGTGTGTCCCGGCCACGGCCATCACCCATTTACCTTGCAGTACATTCTCTGCCAGCCACTGTGGGCCAGAAATATAAGGCAATCCCTGATTGAGGATTTCCTCCATTAAAGGATTGCCGCGCGTCACCACGTTTCCAATCACGTAAATATCAGGCTGCAAGCCGGTTTGCGAAGGATCAAAGCCTTGGATCAACTCAATGCCCTGAGCCTCAAGTTGGGTGCTCATAGGCGGGTACACATTGGCATCACAGCCAGTGACCCGATGCCCGGCCGCCTTGGCCAGCACGGCGATGCCGCCCATAAACGTGCCACAAATGCCAAGGATGTGAATATGCATAGAATTTACCAGAACAGATTAACGCATGCATTTTACCAAACAACGTCTGGCAAAACGGTAGTGATGTGATTCAATTTGACGCAAATAAAGACTGATATGCCCGGGAGCGGGCAGTGATATCGTCCGCCTGGAAAATATCGCTAATCACGGCCAGTGCATCCGCGCCAGCCGTGATCAATGGACGGGCATTCTCCAGCGTTATCCCCCCAATGCCAACCACCGGCACAGACAACTGTTGCCTGGCTTGCGCAAACAACGCAGTCTCGGCACGCGGCGCATTCGGCTTGGTAGAAGAAGGATAACAGGCGCCAAAAGCCACGTAATCCGCCCCCGCAGTTTGCGCGTGTTCCGCCAGCGAAAACTGGTTATAGCAAGAAGCGCCAATGATTTTTTGTTTACCGAGCAGGGCGCGTGCCTGCGTGATGGCACGGTCATGCTGACCCACATGCACGCCATCTGCATTCAGATGAGCGGCCAGATCAACATGGTCATTAATCAAAAAGGGAATCTGAGCGCCACGGCATAATGCCAACAAGGCTGCCGCTTGCTCCAGACGCAAGGCCTCGGTGGCCGTTTTATGACGGTATTGCACAATGGCAACGCCTCCACGCAAGGCCTGCGTCACCTGTTCGCACAACAGTGCAGTGTCATCACAATCTGGCGTGACCAGATACAAACCTTTAATGCTGAAGCTCACTCGCCTTTTCCTGTACCTCGGACTCACGTGCCCAGAAGAAACGGTCGGGAATAAACTGCCCCATGCCCGGCCTAAAGGCGTGACGCAGGGTTTGCCAGGTGAATTCCTGTGCTTCGTGCACGGCTTCTTCCATACTCAAGCCATGTGCCAGACATGCGGTGATGGCACTGGTGAGCGTGCAGCCAGAGCCATGATAACTGCCAGGCAAACGCTCCCAATGATAATCCTTGATCAGGCCAGGCGCCCCATTTTGTAAACCATACAAACTATTGACGACGTCATTTGAACGCTCGTGCGTGCCCGTGATCATCACATATTCAGCCCCCATGCCCAGCAGGCGTAGCGCACATTCTTCAAGCGAGCTATGCTTCACCTCGTCGCTTTCATCGTAATAGGCCAGGCGACGGGCCTCCAGGCTATTAGGCGTAATCAGAGTGGCTTGCGGGAACAAGAGCTCGCACATCGCCGCCTGCATTTCTTCATTCGACAACTCATCGCCGCGGCCGGACGCAAGAATCGGATCGATGATAAGCGGCACATCCGGGTAATCAGCCACAATCTCGGCAATCACTGCCACATTTTCAACGCTCCCCAGCAAACCCAATTTAAACGCGCTGACGGAAACATCTTCCAGAATGGTGCGTGCCTGATCATTGATCAGGTCTGCATCCAGCGGCATCACGCTCTCTACCCCCACTGTGTCTTGCGCGGTAATGCCAGTAATCACTGACAACGGGTAGCACCCAATGCTGGAGAGCGCCAGAATATCGGCCTGCACACCTGCACCACTGCTGGGATCTGTGGCCGCAAACGTTAAAACGGTGGGAGGGGTATTTGCCATGAAAAATCCTTTGGAGCGGCTGACGGGAATCGAACCCGCGTATCAAGCTTGGGAAGCTGGCGTTCTACCATTGAACTACAGCCGCAGATGAACGGGCTCTATTTTACTTGGTGTTAGCATGAATACAAAACATTATTCAGCATAAAAATAAAGCCGGACAATTGCCCGGCTTTATTAACACTCAACACATTAAATACAATTCGAGTTCACACCATCCGGCAATTTAACGCCGGAACTCAGGATAGGCGTACTACCCAGGTGATCTTCATTCACTGGACAAGCCACTGCATCAGGATCTTCATCATCCCCCGCAGCAGGGTTCAGCGAAACGATAGTCATCGTATTCAAAGCAGGGTTAGTTCCGACCAGGCCACCTAAACCAGCGTTGTCACGTGGTGAGATATTCAACGTTGTAGTCGTTGGAGTGGTAGGGGGCGTTGGAACAGCCAAAATGCTAGCTGTAGTCGTTGCGGTATTATTAACCAGTGTATAGTTACCTGCATCTACACCACCTAAAGTGATGCCACTGATATTAACAGTTTTACCAGCACCTACGGCACTATCAATAAACTGTCCGTCAGCTGTCGCCACTGTCAGCTGATCATTACCCAATCGTCCATTAAATATGGCAGCACCCGTATTTAAAGAAGCAAGTGTATTTCCATCAAAAACTTTGTCATTGGCTGTTATTCCAGCGACAGTTGAAAGGCTAGCCGGGGTAATTTGACCAATAGCTCCAGTTGCACTTGCTGAGGTCTGATTGTTGGTCAAGGTATAACCATACACCTGTCTCGCCACATCAACACCATTTCTACTTGTTGTATTAGTCACACTCAGGATCGAAATAGGATTAGTGGTCACGACCTTATTGTCGCCAACATTTTTGTTATCAAAAGTTGCAGAAACTATATTACTGTAATTAATCACATCACCATCACGACCCTCTGTCACCAATGATAAGCCTGCAATACTAGCATCTGTTGTCGTATCGTAAACACGACTTACAGACCCGGATAGCTTCGGATCAATCACAATATTTTCAGAGTAAATCAAGCCATTCCCTTTGGCTGCAGCATTGATCTGCTGCGTACCATTTTTTACACCATCATAAGTAGTGCCGTACTGCTTGAAATCATAGCCATTGAGGATTTTTGTACCGCGCTGCCCATTATCCGGTGACTGTGAATAAATGAGCCAACGACCATTTGCACCCGTAGAAATATCAAAGTTGCTGGTATTCCTATACCCTCTGCCTGCAACAATTGTCGTATTCAAACTCTGAGCATTAGTAATGATATTGCCAGACTGAATTACATCGCGGCCCGCACGAATAAAGAGATCAGGAGCCTGCCCAATTGTTCCATTGGCTAACGCAAAACCGACTTTGAGTGAAATTTCTTTAGTGACAACATCACCATCAGTCGAAACAAGTGAGACCGACCCAGCATTACCGCTTTGGCCTTTACCTGTTGCACCCGAAGCGTTGATATTGCCAACATTAATACCCGTACCCGCATTCACAGCGATATTACCTGCATTTGTACCGTTGTTATTGCCAGGATTGGAGGCATTCGTATTAATGTCCCCGGTATTAACGCTCCCATTGTTAGCGGTTAGAGTGACATTTGCTCCATTGGAGTTGCTGACGCCTTGAGTATTAATATTACCAATATTCAGATTGCCGCTAGCACTACTGATTTGAACTGCACCTGAATTACTGGCAGCAATATTATTACCAGCACCCGCCCCGCCAGCGCCAGTAGTGATGTTACCGACAGTAGCATTTCCGGAGGTGGAGATTGTCACTGCACCGCCATTACCACCTGGCAATGCAACAACTTGTCCGTTAGGGGCCACGACTGAAGAGCCCGAAGTATCAATATTGCCTGTCATATTGAGGCTGCCAGCATTGATCGTTACTGTGCCACCATTAAACCCAGCTGGCGGAAATGAGTTTTCACGCCCTTTGGCAGAAATATTTGCTGAGCCCAAATCTGCAGAACCAGTCACCGTAATATTCACATTACCAGCGTTTCCTGTGCTACTTCCGGCGCCAGGCGCACTGATATCACCCGCTGTATGCGTCAATGTCGCAGCTGAAAGTGTGACGCCGCCTGTCCCTGAAATATTGGCACCAATTGCTAAATTACCGGTACCGCTATTGTCAGCATCTGCCTTAAGGTTGATACTGCCTTTGCCAGTGGTTGTAATTGCAGCATTTACATTGATGTCATTATTTGCTTCCAGACGCACGCTACCATCACGATTCATCGTAAGCGCACTGTTAACGGTAATGTTATTGTTAGCTTGCAAATAGAGCTCGCTGTAACCCTTCACCTGAGTGACATTGACTTCAGTATTTGCCCCTGGATTAATGGCGAATGCATCATCTGGGGTGCCATCCGGTTGGTTTGCTGGTGCAGATGCCGCGGTGTTATTCAAAACAATGTTTTCAGGATCAAATAAAACGGTGCCACCGATGCCATTTGTGGCACCAACATTAACTTCACCTAGCATGGCCAAGTGCTGCTTGCCAGAGACCTCAACAAACCCACCGTTTCCACTCTTGGCGCCGCCTTGAGCAGAAATCTCGCCATAGTAACGGGTCAAATCATCAGCCCAGACAACCACTTTACCGCCATTGCCTTCCTGAATGGCATCCGCTTTGATCGTTGCACTGCTGGCTACATAAGTTGTTCTAGCGTTGTAAACTGCATCATTTTTACCCTGGTAATCACCACCTACCAACACTTTGCCACCGCCTTTATCGCCGGAGGCATCCAGCACAGCGCCGTTCATCAATGCCACTTGCTCACCTGTGACCTCAATGGTGCCGCCAGTAGTGTTAAGACCTTTCGCAATCAGGCGACCAGACACTTCAACCTTGGCATTATCGCCACCCTCCAGACGGATGACGCCATTACGTTCGACCAGTTGATTGGCTTCCACAATCCCGGAGATATTGATGGCTGAGGCACGGGCATTGGTTGCCATTTGCACAAAGCCGCCATCGGCATAGATAGCGCCGCTGTTTTTGATATTGGCCTCGAGAGCATCCCCCGAGAGCTTCGCCTTTATAAGACCATTACCGAAGAAATCCAGTGTTGCCTCTTGTGCCGACCCGAGCACAACACTGCCATTATTTGCGACCAACGTACCGGTATTTTCTACTGATTTACCAAGCAGAACGATATAACCTTCATTTTTAGCTTTAATAACACCATGATTGACAATAGACCCCATATTTTCAGTGCCTGTAAATTTATAACGTCCGGCCAGAAAATCATCATCGGTAATTTTTAATGTGGAGAGGATAATATTTCCAACATTAACTTCAGAACCTTTGGCAAAATAAATGCCGTTGGGATTCACAAATAAAAGCATATTGCTAACATTAAACTTGCCTTCAATTTGCGAAGCATCAGGCCCGGTAATCATAAACATTGCTCGGTCGCCAGCATGCTGATTCAAGTTAACTGTTTCGTTTGACCCAATATTAAAGCTATGCCAAGAAGCCTTGAGAGCGGAGGTTGTCTGATTGATGTCAAGCGTGGTGCCATTGTTACTCACATCAAAAGTTGCATGCCCAATGTCCAGCTTTGCATCAGAAGGGAGCGCATAAGAAACGCCTGAGGCTGTGAGCGCGGCGACTCCTAAACTCACTCTTAATCCAAGCTTAGCTGACTTACTTAATCGAGCACTAAAAGTAAGGCTTTGACTCTGTATTCTGCTACTTACGGACAACGATTTTTTGCCTTTGCTACGCGCTGTCTCTGCAACTACAGCCCATGCATTTTGCACATGACTCCACACCAATCTGTAGACGTGGTTTAAGGATGCTGCTTTCATGACACTTCTCCTTGTTAATAATAAACGCCACTGATCTCATGACCAGTGGGTTACCATCACTTCTCTCATATTCCTGATATGGATGTAATTTTGATTCAGGAATTTTTTTTTGTATGTAGCCCAGTATGACTAACGCTATTCATCTGGGCTACTTATGATTTATGTCAGGTTCAAAGCCTGTTTATTGACTGCTAGAAATACTAGAAACTCTTTCTTAGCTGCCCCCACAACTGGTATTCAGTATTACTACCCGAACCATCCAGATCACGCTTTTGCTGGGAGTAAGTGGTCGTTAATACCCACTGTCCTGGAATCTGGATATCAGTACCGATACCCACATGTTGGGAGCGGACATAGTTAGTGCTGCCAATCGGGTCATGATTTAACTTGCCACGACCAGCATCGTAAAAAACAAACGGCGTCACAGCTTGGATGTAGGGAGTCACGTCAGCGCCCGTGGTCGCAAAAGTACGGCGTAAATCAGTTCCTGCCATCCAGCCTTGGTCTGCCTGGCTGGGGATATCAGAGAATTGACGCCAGCGGTTAATGGCGCCAATACCAAAGCGCTCTGCGATATCAAGGTTACTATTTGTGCCTTGGTAATCTGCCCGCACAATCCAGTTGACGCCATTGTCGAATACCTGCGTACGGCTGGAAGTCCAGTTCCATTTGGTAAAACTGCCCTGGGTATCAAGTTGAGACCTATCCGTATCCTTTGCTGAGGCATCCTTGAATGAAACATTCCCTTGCGTGAGCACCAAACTCCATTGATAAGCAACGTCACCGGTCTCATTGATCCAATCACCCAACACGCCGAGCTCAAGGCTGCTAATGTTACGGCGGTTGTTAATAGAAAATGCCTTCACATCGTCATCCAGAATTTTGTAGTTGCTACCCACTTTGAATGAAATGCTTTTTTTAGTTTCACGTAACCAGGGATGTTCTAAAGACGCATAAAAATAATGCGCATCGCCCGACGCATCAAACTGTTTGAAATCGCGACCAAGCTCATAATCTACATAGCTGTAAGCCAGATTTAAAATATTACCTGCACTGCCAACAGGCGTCAGATACAATCCACTCAATGAGCGCTGACCTTCATCTCTGGAAACTTTACCCACCACCGCCAATTGATCTCCACGACCGTTCAGGTTGTTGATGGCACCGCCAAAACCTAATGTTTCTCGACCGGTGTAACGGTTGCCGTAAGTGTTTGCCGCCACATACCCACTGTACCGCGTTCTGGGTTCAACAGACACAGCCACATCTGAACTGCCCACAGCCTCACCGGGGTTGAGCTGAGAGGTGACCTGAATGCCCGGCAAGCCGTTCATCACCATGATATTGCGCACAAGGTTGCGCTCATTGAGCACATCCCCCTTGTTCAAGCCGTACTCGGAAACAGACTGGAAATACGACTGATCCAGCCCTTCACCGGTTTCGGCTTTCACCTCGCCCAAAGTACCTTCCAGAATCGCCAACTCAACCACAGCTTCTGCTTCAGTAGTTTTTTGCAAATCTTGCGTAGGCAAATAGACTTGTGTCAGCAAGTAGCCACGTTGGCGGTAATAGTTCCGAATGGTACCCACCGCTTCATTTAGCTCGCGCATACCCACTTCATGGCCAGTCAGCGAGGCGACTTGTGCTGCAAGCACCTCATCTGAAAACTGTTTGTTGCCAGAAAATTTAAACGCCTTGACCACAATCTTCAGACTGGATTTCTTTTGTTTTTTTTCTGGCTGTGGCGTTTCTTGTGGCACCTGAATAATGGGCCGTGGCTCTGGAATAATCGGTCTAGGGATATTGGGCTGCAAGGGCTCCGGGAACGAAACGCCCCCTGCCAAAACCTGCGAGCAATATCCCATGACCAGCCAAGGAATCAGGCGCATACCTGTCGTGTGTTTTTTCAAGATGACTCCCCAAAACTTTTATTAAAATCAATATGCTACAAATAATATCTCAACCCTCAAATTTACCTTAAAAAACAATCAAACACTAACCCTTTTTTACAAAATACCCTGTCATTGAAGACCACTTTTGCAAATTTGCTAGTATTCCAGGGCATCGACATCCAATACCCAGCGAATTTTCGCCTGTAATGGATGTGCTCTTACCCAGGCGACAGCGACTTGCAGTAGCTGCTGCAAGGCGTTGCGATGTGCAGATTGCATCATCACATAACCCCGCTCCATACGGTTCAGGCGTGCAAGCCCAGGTCTGACAGGATCATAAATTAGCGGCTGATCAGGCAAGGTTGCAGCATGCTGATCGACATAGGCTCTGGCGGCCAAACTAAACTCCGTCAGAAACTGGTTTACCAGGGCATACTCAGTGGCTTCTGCTTTCATCACGGCAATATAGGTAGCAGGCGGGAACTGCATCGCCATTCGCTCTTGCAACAAAGCCTGTGCAAACTCGGCGTAATTCTGCTCGCGCAAGGCGGTAAATAATAGGTGCTGCGGGAAGGCCGTTTGTATTAATACCTCACCCGGTTTTTCACCACGGCCTGCACGACCAGCCACCTGCATTAATTGGGCAAACAAGCGCTCGCTGGCGCGGTAATCCGGGCTATACAATGCACTGTCGGTATCGAGCACACCCACCAAGGTCAGATTAGCAAAATCATGGCCTTTGGCCAGCATTTGGGTGCCCACCAAAATATCGATTTCACCGGCATGCACCTCGGAAAGCAAGGTGGTTAAAGCATCTTTGGCCTGAATGGTATCTCTGTCCACGCGTGCGACGCGCGCCTGCGGAAACACCTGCTGCAGCGTTTCCTCGATGCGTTGCGTCGCCTGACCAACCGGGCGCAAATCTGGATTGCCGCAACTTGGGCATTGCAGCGGAATAGGCTGCTCATCGCCACAGTGGTGACAGCGCAGCACGCGCTGCCGCAGGTGCAGCACCGCTTTGGCAGAACATCGGCGGCAATCGGCCAGCCACTGGCAGGCCGAGCAATGCAGCACCGGGGCATAGCCACGGCGATTAATAAACAACAAGCTTTGTTCGCCCCGCTGCAAACGCTGCTCTATCGCCTGCTTTAACAAGGGCGTCAACCCAGCTTCTGGCGGCGGATGCGCAGTATCTATACAAAAAATACGCGGCAATGTGGCTTGCGCCACCGCCCGCTTGTTTAAAGTGAGCAAGCGATAAATCGGCTTTCTGCCGCCTGCGTGCTCCTGATCGCCCGTTGCGTTGTACCAGCTTTCCAGCGAAGGCGTGGCACTGCCAAGCACCACGGGCACACCATGCTGCTTCGCACGCACCAGCGCAACGTCGCGGGCATGATAGCGCATGCCATCTTGTTGCTTGTAAGAGCTGTCATGCTCTTCGTCCAGAATCATCAGCTTGAGGTGAGGCATGGGCGTAAACACACTCAAGCGCGTCCCGATTACAATGCGTGCGGCGCCAGACTGGGCCGCTTGCCAGTTTTGCAAGCGCTCACTCTCACTCAAATGGCTATGCAAGGTAACCAATGCGTACTCACTGAGCCGGCTACGAAAACGGCTTTCCAGCTGCGGTGTCAGGTTGATTTCGGGCACCATAATCAGCACTTGCGACTGTGGATCAGCCAACACTTTTTCCAACAAGCGAATATACACCTCGGTTTTACCGGAGCCCGTGATCCCAAACAGTAGCCAGGGCTGAAATCCATGCAGGCGGCCCAGAATCGCCTCAACGGCCGCGGCCTGCTCGTCATTGAGTTCGGGGACCTGCGCGGAGGCAGGCATGGAGGGCCGCGTCGCGATGACTTCTCGCCTGTTTACATAGCCGCCATCCAGCAAGGGCTGTAACGCTTTGCGCCAAGTGGCAGAAACCGCAGCGAGCATGGCCTCACTGCATTCGGCGTGCTGCTGTAGCAAGGCCAGCAACCTCGCTAAGACTTGTTGCCGCTTGCCGATCAACGCATCAGGCACCGGTTGTGCCAGATGATAGAGCCACATTTTGCGCGACACCGCCGGCTTGATTTGCCGCAAGCGCAATGGCAGGCTGGATAATACGGTTTGCCCAAACGGATAGTGATAATAGTCTGCACAAAAGCGCAACAATTTGAAGCTGGCAGCATCCAGCGGCACGTCGTCAAACACTTGCAATACCGCTTTGAGCTTGTGCAAGGGGATATCGGTCTCATTGACCAGAGCCATCACGATCCCCACCAGTTGCCGTCCGGCAAATGGCACCACCACGCGGTTACCCACTTTGATCACCAGGCCAGGATTCAGATAATCAAACTCACGGTCCAGCGGCACATCAAGCACGACGCGCACAATGCTGGCGGACGTGGTGACCTGAGGAGCGGCGGATGTTGAACACATGGGTGAAAAGGCTTAATTAGGTTAAAATGGCGGTTTGACGATAACGCATCATTTTAACCTTGAAACAAACGATCACAGAACTGATTCTGCAAGCGGTGACGCCGCTGGTGGCAGACACCTCCAGTCTCCATATCATCCTTGAGCGGCCAAAATCTGCCGAGCATGGGGATTTCGCGACCAATATCGCCATGCAACTGGCTAAACCGCTCAAGCAAAATCCGCGCATGATTGCCCAGCAGATTATCGACGGCTTGCCCGCCAACCAGGTGATCAGCAAGGTGGAGATTGCAGGTGCAGGCTTTATCAATTTCTTTTTGTCGGCAGATAGCAAACAGGCCATCGTGCACGATATTTTGAAACAAACCGACCAGTTTGGCCGCAACCCGGCGGGGCAAGGTGAAAAAGTCCAGGTGGAGTTTGTCTCTGCCAACCCCACTGGCCCGTTACATGTGGGCCATGGCCGCGGTGCTGCGGTCGGCGACTGTTTATGCCGCTTACTGGCCGCCAATGGCTGGGAAGTGACGCGTGAGTTTTATTACAATGATGCGGGCGCACAAATCGATAACCTGACCAAATCGGTGCTGGCGCGCGCGCAAGGGATAACGCCAGACGATGCAAGCTTCCCTGAAGATGGTTACCGTGGGGACTATATCCTCGAAATTGCAGAGGCCTTTTTAGCCAAAGCGACGGTGACTGCTGACGACATGCAGGTGACCGCCAGCGGCGATGTCAATGATACGGAATCTATCCGAAAATTTGCGGTGGCTTATTTGCGCCATGAGCAAGATCTCGACTTGCAGGCATTCCAGATCAAATTTGATGTGTTCTCACTCGAAAGCGCGCTATACACCGAAGGCAAGGTAGACAACACCGTGCAATCGCTGATCGCCAGTGGTCACACCTATGAACAAGACGACGCCTTATGGCTGCGCACAACGGATTTTGGTGATGACAAAGACCGCGTCATGCGCAAAAAAGAAGGTGGCTACACCTATTTTGTGCCGGATGTCGCTTACCATCGTGAAAAGTGGCAGCGCGGTTTCAAACGTGTGATCAACGAGCAGGGCGCAGACCACCACAGCACCATTACGCGCGTGCGCGCCGGGCTACAAGCCCTCAATGTTGGCATTCCGCAAGGCTGGCCCGAATACGTGCTGCACCAAATGGTCACGGTGATGCGCGGCGGTGAAGAGGTCAAGCTCTCCAAACGTGCAGGGAGCTATGTGACTTTGCGCGACCTGATTGAAGAAGTTGGCTGTGATGCCACGCGTTACTTTTTGGCGGCGCGTAGCCCGGATTCGCAATTGGTGTTCGACATCGATCTGGCACGTGCGCAAACCAATGACAACCCGGTTTACTATATCCAGTACGCGCATGCGCGCATTTGCAGCGTACTCAATCAGTGGGGTGGCGATGTTGGCAGCCTCACCACCACCGACCTGTCACCACTCAACAGCACAGCAGAAACAACCCTGATGCAAGCCTTGGGGCAATATCCTGAAGTGGTCAGCAGCGCCTGCCAGGCACTGGCACCGCACATGGTGGCCAACTATCTCAAGGAGCTAGCCAGTGCCCTGCATAGTTATTACAATGACACCAAATTTTTGGTGGATGATGCACAAGTCAAACTGGCACGCCTGTCGCTGATTACCGCAACCCGCGTTGTCCTTCGCAATGGCTTGTCTTTGCTGGGGGTAAGCGCCCCGGATAAAATGTAAGCACCTGAAAAGTGCCCGAATTGATTGGTTCAAATTATCTATGAGTCGCGACTACAAACCCTCACAAGCCAAAGCAAAAAGCAAGAGCAGCGGCAGCACCTTCTTTAATGGCCTGCTGGTCGGCCTGTTTTTGGGCGTCGCCTTGACGGTCGCGCTCATCATTTATATCAAAGGTGACCACAGCCCGTTCTCCAGCGCCTTCAAGAATGACAGTGGCTCGCAAGAGCTGCCGATCAAAAGCACCGTCACCGAAGAAGAAGTCAAACCTGGGAGCACCTCGATTGAGGACCCTAACAAATTTGACTTCTACACCATTTTGCCGGATACCGAGAGCAAAATCAGTGAAGAGCAAGTGAAAAAGAACCCGACCATCAAACAAGAAAGCTACTTTATTCAGGTGGGCGCGTTTGCCAAAGAGGATGATGCCAACAATCTCAAAACCCGACTGGCACTGGTAGGCTTTGAGGCCGTTGTACAAACGGCAGAAATTCCGAACAAGGGCACCATGCACCGTGTACGCATTGGACCGCTCAACGATCTGGCAAAAATTACAAAAATCAGCCATGACCTGGAAACCAATGGCTTTCAGCCTAATCTGATCAAGGTCAATATCGAATCTTCAGCATCGCATTAATGCTGTCATCGTATCGCCAACTGTCACGTTAAACCATTACTTTCCACACATAAGGAAACGAATATCATGAAAAAAATGTTGTTAAGTTTGATGCTCTGGGCAGGCTTCACCGCCACTGCTGCCTTGGCTGAGCCGCAAATGGGTGAGCAATTTGATCAGGTTGCACAGCAAATAACGACCGATCAACCTGCCAAAATCGAAGTCATGGAGTTATTCTGGTACGGCTGTCCGCACTGCTATCACATGGAGCATCCGCTGGAAGCCTGGGTGAAAAAATTACCTGCGGATGTGTATTTCAAACGCATGCCAGCCTTACCCAATGCCAGCTGGGCGCCCATGGCCAAAACCTATTTTGCCATGCAAGAACTGGGCGTACTGGATAAACTGCATACCCCATTGTTTGACGCCATTCATAAAACAAAAAGCTTGAACCCGGCGGACGAAGCTGCAGCCATTGACTGGGTGACCAAACAAGGTGGCCTGGACAAGATTAAAGTTGAAAAAGCTTTTAAGTCGTTTGCGCTGAACATGCAAATGAACAAAGCCATGCAGGTGTTCCGCGCTTCCGGCGCTACAGGCGTACCTGCCTTGATTGTTGATGGCAAATACATCACCGGCAGCTCCATGGCCGGAGGCAATGAAGCTGCCTTGCAAACAGCGGACTTTATTATCCAGAACGTGCGCAAGGACCGCGCAGCGGGTAAAAAATAAGCACCAATGACAATAAAAAACCCTGCTTAGGCAGGGTTTTTTATTGTTTCAGCCAGCGGCCAATCCAGGTTTCAGGCATCTCATTCCCTGTCACCAGATAATGCAAGGTTTTCAGGTCGTGCAGCAGATAGCGCTGGATCGATTTGGCCTGATCCAAACCACAGAATAAAATTTTATCGCCCATCTCCAGCGGCGTCGCCAGGTCCGGTAATAACATTTTTTCACCCGCGCGCAGCAACATTAACGGCACCACCGGCATTTCATGCCGCTGTTGACCGGCAGGATTCATGAGTAAATGCTTGAGCGCTGGTCCCAAGCCTTGCTGCATGAGGCCACACACCGCCACGGCCATGTCATCCGCAATCGTAATATCCCAGGTATCTGGCACTTGCTCACCGAGCTTGGAAACCAGTTGCGCAATCACGGCATTGGCCCAGGCATTGCCCTGATGCCGCGCCGTGGCAAGAAACTCGGCCAACATGGGTGAAACCATATAAGACAAACAGGTGTGTGCAATCACATCACTGGGCTGCATGGTGATGTCGGCATCAAAATGTTGAAACAGCGGCTCGTTATGGCGCTTGTTCTTGCGGATGATCACAAACAGATTAGGGTTGAGTTCCAATGCCGTCATGACGATAGACAAGTTATTAATGTCATTGTCGGTGCCCGCTACAATACCCACCGCCTGCTCAATCCCGGCCTGTTTCAAGATGTGCGACTCCACACCGCTGCCGATAATGCATTGCTCACATTGCGTGCCTGCCGGATCTGCCTCGATGATCGTGACATGCATGGCCTCATTTTGCAGGCTTTTGACGACGGACTTGCCAAAGCGACCAAAGCCACAAGCAATCCAGTGGCCTTGCGGAATGGCGGCCGGGGTTTCAATCGCATCGCCCGGTGCACGCGTCAACCACTCATGCAGCAGGTAAGTGCCCAATGCGTTGAGCCGCATGGCCAAGTGTTCCCCAAAAATATGGTAAGGATTAATAATGCGGTCTGTGCCAAACGAGGCCATATTGGCGGCGATGACATCATCCTGTACACGCGCCAGCACCGGCAATCCAGGCTTGATCAGCTTCACCGCCACCGAGATTGCCAGGTTGGCATGGTCATCATCGGTCAGCGCCGCCACCCCGCGGCACATGGGATTTTTAATGCCGGCGTAGAGCAACACCTCGGATAACTTTGCATCTGCGCATAAGTGCGGAATATGAAACTGGTAATTCGTCAGCTCAAGTTCATTCACGCGTTCTGGCGAGCGTTCAAGCACCACCACCCGCAACTCGTTTCTATCCAGCGCCCTGACCAGCTCGCCGCCGGTTTCCCCATAGCCACAAATCAGGTAAAACGGCTCCATCAGGTTTTTGACATCGCGCTGGAAAATCGCAGTTTTAAACGCCTGCTTGAGTGCGCCCTCCTGAAACAACCCGATAATCGCCCCGATGGCGTAAAACCAGGAGATCACCGTCACATAAATCGAAAAAGTCATCCACAGACGCTGTGGCGTGGTAAACGGGTAGGGGAGTTCACCAAAACCGATGGTGGTCGCGGTATAACTCAGAATATAAAAGGCATCGAAGAAATTCAGATGATAGGCTTGGCCGCGGTCATTTACCCCGGGGATCAACACAAAGCCAATCATCGCAATGGCATAGCTGACAATCAACATCAGCAGCGGCGCACGCATGCGCCGCAAAATCCAGAACACAATTTGATTGAGCGTCATGCTGACTACGTGCTTAGCGACGCAGGGTCACGGTTTCATAAATCAGCAAAATGACCGACGTGATATTGGCGAGAAATGCACCACCAGACAAAGAAACCACCCCGACAATCACCTCAGTATCCGCGCCGTTGCTACCAGCAACGGTCCAGATAATTGCTGCGCCAATCAACTGTAAATCGGCGACCAGGCTGGTAGCGAGGTGGATCGCACCAATCTGCGTCCGGTCACCAAATTTAAGTACGGTGGCGATCAAATTCACCACAATGGCGACATACAACTCGTAATGCAAGTGATGTTGCGGGTTATCAATATCACCAACAAAAAATCCAAAGTTAAGCGTCATGGCTAGAATAATAAAAAAGCCAAAAATCACTTTTTCCAAATTCATCTACGTTTCCCCGACCAGTGTTTTATGGCATTCTACCCGATTAAAATTTGTTTACTGCAATGTATTTTATGGCGAAAACCAATTCTGACTGCCTGCATATTGTGATTACCGGTGCCTCCAGTGGCCTTGGCGCCGCCATGGCCACGGCCTATGCCCAACATTATCGGCAACAATTGCAACTAAGTCTGTGCGGTCGCAATACGGGCGCCCTGCAAGCGCTTGCCAGTCAGCTGAGCAGCCAATATCAGGTTGCCTGTACAACTTACAGCGTCGATGTAAGGCAGGCAGACCAGATGCAAGCCATGGCGCAAGCCGCCATCCAGCAATATGGCACCCCGCATATCGTCATCGGCAATGCCGGCGTCAGCCGTGGCACCCACACCGAATACCAGGACGACATCCCCGCCTTTCAAGCCGTGTTTGATACCAACGTCATGGGACTGGTGCACACTTTTCAACCGTTTATCGAGGCCATGAAACAGGCAACAGAGCAGGGCAAGATGGCGCAACTAGTTGGCATCGCCAGTGTGGCCGGGATTCGCGGCTTGCCTGGCGCCGGCGCTTACAGCGCGAGTAAAGCAGCGGCCATTACCTACCTCGAAAGCCTGCGCGTCGAAATGCAGCAATATGCGATTACCGTCACCACCATCGCCCCCGGCTACATCCGCACGCCCATGACCGACATCAACACCTACCCGATGCCCTTTCTCATGGATGCCGATGTCTTCGCCCGCAAAGCCATGCGCGTGATTGCCCAACAACGCCGCTTTAGTGTCATCCCCTGGCAAATGGGTATCGTCGCACGCCTGCTCCGCATGATCCCGCCCGGCCTGTGGGACTGGATCATGAAAAAAGCACCGCATAAAGCCAGGCTACCCGATTAAATTTAGCCGCCATCAAGGTCGATTAGCCCGAACAGGCTATTGAGTAGATATTTCAGTTGGAGATAATCAAACAAACCCACCTTGTTTTAAGAGAAGTATGGACAACACCCAACCCCGCCAACACCCTCTACAGCCACAAGCACACGAGGTCTGGCAAGACCAATGCCGCATCTGCCTGATTAACGGCAAGCTGGTTGCCTTGCCTTATATTGAAGCGTCACGCTTTGACGATTACGAATTCGGTGCCACGCTGGCAGCCATTAATGCCAACCGGCTGATACGTAAACTGGTGAACAAAGAGCAATCTGCTCCTTGCTAGTCAAACCAGCCTCTGCGACGTCCTGCCAGGTCAGGATGCATGGGGCAAAAGTTTTTACGTCGACAACCCAAAGAGGGTTTTAAGCGTATCGCTACGCTCACCCTTCGGTATGATCCTTTTTGTCACCACGCCATCGGTGATGGTTTTCAAGGTGTCGCCGAATAAAATCATCCTGCCTGCCGGCTGATGTAATACAACCAGCAATCTCTGCACAAAAATCGCCTCAGGGTGAGTGGAGTTCATAAAATTTGCCGGATAAAAATCAATCCACTCCCAGGGATGCAGGTCAAACGCAAACTGGTTTTGCCAGCCCTCATCGACGCGTGCCTGTACTAAAAACTCGCGCTCGCCCTGGGTACGCAACATAAAGCAATCATGGTCCTGCATGGTTTCCGTATCCAGCCTATTTAAGGCCAGTGGTGCGCGGATACCATAGCTGCCAAAACCCAAATCACATAACCAGGCTTGTTGCTCGAGATGTACCACAATTGCCATATGCGTTTTGGGTCTGCGCACCGGATAAAACATTGGTCGCGCCGCGACCAGCTGAAAGCGAAAGCCCAGCGCCTGTAATGCCATGGCAAAGACCCCATTCACTTCGTAGCAATATCCCCCACGTTGCCGATAAATAACTTTCTCGACTATCTCCTCTGGCACCATGGAAACCACCTTGCCAGCCTGTACATCCAGATTTTCAAACGGCACACTGAATAGCTGACAGCGCATGAGTGCACGCAAGGTCTCGATATTGGTGTCAGGCTGTCCCACATAGCCTATGCGGTTGAAATAATCCTGCAGTTTGAAATTGGTTGCTTGCATGTGAATAGGATCCTGTGAACAAGTTGCTCTGAAGTGCGCTCCACAGTAACACGATCCACATAAAAAAGCCCACCTTGCGGGTGGGCTGTCTTTTATCGCGTAATCGGTTTATAGCGGATACGTTTGGGTTTGGCACCTTCTTCACCCAGGCGTTTTTTCTTGTCAGCTTCGTATTCCTGATAGTTGCCGTTGAAAAACGTCCATTGCGAGTCGCCTTCGGCGGCCAGAATGTGCGTAGCAATCCGGTCCAGGAACCAGCGGTCGTGCGAGGTCACCAGTACGCAACCTGAAAACTCAAGCAAGGCATCTTCGAGCGCTCGCAGGGTTTCCACATCAAGGTCATTCGAGGGTTCATCCAGCAGCAAGACATTAGCCCCGGAAATCAGGGTCTTGGCCAAATGCAAGCGACCACGTTCACCACCCGAGAGTTGACCAACGATTTTTTGCTGGTCGCCACCTTTGAAGTTGAAGCGGCCAATATAAGCCCGGCTAGGCATTTCAAATTTACCAACGCTGAGCACATCCAGCCCGCCAGAAATCGCTTCGAATACGGTTTTATCGTTGTCCAGGCCATCACGGGTCTGGTCGACTGCAGCCAGTTTAACCGTTGGGCCGGTGATGATTTCACCACTATCAGGCTGCTCCTTGCCTTGCAGCATGCGGAACAGCGTGGACTTACCGGCACCGTTGGGGCCGATCACGCCAACAATCGCGCCAGGCGGAATGGTGAATGAGAGGTTATCAATCAACAAGCGATCCCCAAAGCCTTTGGAGACGTTGCTAAACTCAATCACCTGGTTGCCAAGACGGTCACCGGGCGGGATAAAGATTTCCTGCGTCTCGTTGCGGCGCTGGTATTCGACGCTGGACATTTCTTCATAACGTGCCAAGCGCGCCTTGCTCTTGCTCTGACGCGCTTTTGCCCCTTGGCGCACCCATTCCAGCTCTTGCTTCATGGCTTTGCGGTGGGCGTCTTCCTGTTTTTGCTCCAGCGCTAAGCGGTCTTCTTTTTGTTCCAGCCAGCTGGAGTAGTTGCCTTTCCATGGAATACCCTCACCGCGGTCCAGTTCCAGAATCCATTCAGCGGCATTATCCAGGAAGTAGCGGTCGTGGGTGACAGCCACCACGGTGCCGGGGAAGCGCACCAGAAACTGTTCCAGCCACTCGACGGATTCCGCATCCAAATGGTTGGTCGGCTCGTCCAGCAACAGCATGTCAGGTTTTGACAGTAACAATTTGCACAAGGCCACGCGGCGTTTTTCACCGCCTGACAACGGGCCGATTTTTGCGTCCCAGGGTGGCAAGCGCAGTGCATCGGCGGCAATCTCTAATTGCTGCTCGACATCACTTCCGCTGGCGGCCAGGATATTTTCGTACTTGGCCTGCTCTTCGGCCAGTTTGTCAAAATCGGCATCAGGTTCAGCATAGGCGGCATAAATTTCTTCCAGCTTTTGCTTGGCTTCCATGATAGCGCCCAAGCCGGCTTCGACCTCCTGACGCACGGTTTTATCAGCATCCAGCTGTGGCTCTTGTGGCAGATAGCCAATCGAAATATTCGGCTGCCATTGCACTTCGCCTTCAAACTCTTTATCCGCGCCCGCCATGATGCGCAGCACGGTCGACTTGCCTGAGCCGTTTAAGCCCAGCAAGCCAATTTTTGCGCCCGGGAAAAATGAAAGGGAAATATTTTTGATGATTTGCCGTTTGGGCGGCACGATTTTGCTCACGCGGAGCATGGACATCACATATTGCGCCATTTGTATTACATCCAGAGTATGGTTGGAAGCGGCTATTTTAACGCAGAGCGGGGATAAACAAGGAATTCTTTAGCGTTAGATAACCGCGGATGAGCATGGCATGCGGACAGTGACATGCGCATGCAAGGCGGTTGACTGGATGCCTTTGCTAAGGCGACTAAACAGATTTCTATTCTGCAGCTAAATATGAAAAAAGGGCCAACTGGCCCTTTTTTATACCCTCAGCTTAAGCTGCTTTTTGCTCGATCAAGTTAGCGCTTGCATTTGGGACTGCGGTGCCAATTTCAATTTTGCGTGGCTTAAGTGCCTCAGGAATCTCACGCACCAAAGCAATCGTCAACAAGCCATTTTCGAGCTGTGCCCCGGTGACTTTCACATGATCGGCCAACTGGAACTTGTGCTCAAAGTCCCGGGTGGCAATGCCCCGGTGCAGATAGGTGGTTTCCTGTTCTTTTTTGGCTTTGCGGCCAGTCACGCGCAAAGCCTGGTGTTCAGTTTCAATCTCCAGCTCATCTTGCTGGAAGCCAGCCACTGCCATCACGATTTTGTAGGCGTTTTCGTCTACCAGTTCGATGTTGTAAGGTGGATAGCTGATTTCGTTTTCACTGCGCTGGCTTTCGTTGAGCATTTTAGCCAAACGGTCAAAGCCAATTGCGGTTCTGTAGAAGGGGGTTAAGTCATAACTACGCATACGTTGATCCTTTCAAAAATAAGCGATTAACATGATTCACAGACCTCAAACTGCAAGCATCTGTATCGTGTAAATGGGTATGCGCTTTATCTTTTCAAGAGGGTCAGGTATTGATTTATATTCCCAGAGCCTCGGTCCAGGCCAGCGCCTCCATATGGCACTGATTAACTTTTTCCGGCTTGAGTTGCAGCATGGCAGCCATCTCTAAAATTTCTTCATTGTTGGCATCCTCGCAGGCTTCAGTGAGCTTGAGGAAAGGGCCAAAAATTCCCTGGCGCTCAACCAGTGCATCGACGATCGTCTCAGGTAATTGTAGTTTTTCGAGGATGTTTTCCATCGGCACTTTAAGCATCACATCCAGCAGCGAAAATACGCCCACCACAAACAGATTGTCACGGTCGCGCTTTTCAAAAAACGGTTCGCCCAATAACTCGGTCAAGCGGCCACGTGTAATTGAGGTTTTCATCAGGGCAGGGGAGCTGCTGTTGTTACCCGCCGTGACCATAAGTAAAGTCAGCCAGCGATAAAGCTGGTTGCGCCCCAAGATGGTCAAAGCATGACCGATGGATTGCACTTCGCATGACAAACCAAAGCCCACGGAATTGATATAGCGCAGCAGTTTATAGCTCAGCGTGGTATCACGTTTAAACCCATTTTCGATGTCCTTGTTTTCTGCCTCCTGGCTGACCAGGTTCAACAAATGCAACACGCCATCAAAGCTTGGATTAATGACCTTGCTGCTGATATTTTCTGGCTTGGCATAAAAATAGCCTTGGAACTGGTGATAACCCGCATCCAGCAGGTCCTGAAACTGGTTATTTTCCTCCACCTTTTCTGCGATGAGGGAACATTGATCGTGCTGGTATTTTTTTAACCATTGTTTAGCTTGTGCAATGTCCACATTGCGCATATCGATCTTGATAAAGTCGGCATAAGGCAACAAGGCCTCCAAATGCGGGTAGTGTTGCGGATTATCCAATGCGATACGGAATTTGAGTTGTTTCAACTCCTGGCAACGTGCCAGGATTTCTGGGGTGACCTGAAGGTGATGCACCACTTCGAGCACGGTTTTTTCTGCCGGCATCAATTCCAGAAACACGCTATTGAGCATGACATGATCGACGTTGATGAATGCCAGCTGCTGGCCGAGTAACCAGCTCTCATGCATTTCGTCCATGGTGGTATTCAGGATACGCGCGCAGGTTTGAATATCTTCCTCAAATGGCGTGTTGCTGCCATCCGTCTCATTACGGAAGAAAAACTCGTAGCCTATGATTTGTTGTTGATCATTAACAACCGGCTGGCGACCGATAATACTGTGTTGTGACGTGGTCATGACTGCATTCCTGATTAGCACCGAATACCAGTTTATGGCAGTCATCGCCATTTTGTATTGAAAAAAAAGCCCCGAATCTCGGGGCTTTTCTGGGGTTTATGATTATTCGACGGTCACACTCTTGGCCAGGTTACGTGGTTTGTCTACATCTGTGCCTTTAAACAAGGCGGCGTGATAAGCCAGCAGCTGCACAGGAATCACATGCAACACCGGGGAGAGCGCGCCGACATGGCGCGGCGTGCGGATGACCTGTACGCCTTCAGACGCATGAAAGTGGCTGTCTGCATCCGCAAACACAAACAACTCGCCACCGCGTGCCCGGACTTCCTGCATGTTGGATTTGACCTTTTCAAGCAAGGCATCGTTGGGGGCAATCACCACCACAGGCATATTGCTATCAACCAGCGCCAAGGGGCCATGTTTTAACTCACCGGCAGGATAGGCTTCGGCATGGATATAGGAAATCTCTTTAAGCTTGAGCGCGCCTTCCATCGCAATCGGGAAGTGGATGCCACGGCCGAGGAACAAGGCATGTTCCTTATCGCCAAAGCGATGTGCCCATTCGCGAATCTGAGGCTCCAGATTCAGCGCAATTTGCACGCTGCCGGTCAGTTGGCGCAGCTCGGCCAGGTATTGTTGCTCTTGCGCATCGGTCAAGAGACCGCGCACTTTGCTCAAGGTAACGGACAGGACAAACAATGCAATCAATTGCGTGGTAAATGCCTTGGTACTGGCCACACCGATTTCTGCACCAGCACGTGTGTAGTAAATCAGGGATGATGCCCGTGGGATGGCGCTTTCTTGCACGTTGCAGATGGCAAGACTGAAAGGATGCCCCAGTTTTTGGGCATGTTTGAGCGCTTCCATCGTATCCAACGTTTCACCGGATTGCGAAATGGTGACGATCAGCTGCTTGGGATTAGGCACCGAATCACGATACCGGTATTCGCTGGCGATTTCGACTGAGGTTGGAATCTTTGCGATGCTTTCCAGCCAGTATTTGGCGGTCATGCCCGCGTAATAGCTGGTCCCCGCCGCTAAAATCAATACGCTATCAATCTGTTTGAAAATGTCAGCTGCTGTCGCACCAAACAATTCACACCTGAAAGCGCCATCATCAATAAGCGCCTCAATGGTATCGCTAATCGCGCGTGGTTGCTCATGAATCTCTTTTTGCATGAAATGGCTATATGGGCCCAATTCCAATGAGGCCAGAGAGACATCACTCATGTGCACTTTGCGCTGCACGGTTTCACCTTGCTTATCGATAATCGTCACGCGATCGGTTTGCAAGGTGGCGACATCGCCATCTTCCAGATAAACCACTTTACGCGTGGCTGACAGCACCGCAGACACATCGGAAGCAACGAAATTTTCGCCTTCTCCATAGCCAATCAACAGTGGGCAGCCCAAGCGGGCAACAATCATGGTTTGTGGCTGGGCCAGGGCGATCACACTGATCGCATACGCCCCGGTCAGCTCACTGATCGCTTGTCTGACAGCCACCAGCAGGTCTTTGCTCTGCTGGTAATAATAATGCACCAGATGGGCAATCACTTCGGTATCAGTTTGTGAAGTAAAGTGATAACCCAAGGCTTGTAAACGGTCACGCTGTTCATCGTGGTTTTCGATAATGCCGTTATGTACCACGGCGATTTCAGCCTGGTCTTGCGTAGGCGAAACATGCGGGTGTGCATTTTGTTCGGTGACGCCACCGTGCGTTGCCCAACGCGTGTGGCCTATGCCGATCTGGCTGGTTAAGCCCTGTGCTTTGCGCTCTAATTCAGAGACGCGGCCGACCGCACGCACACGTACGATGGACTGGTTGAGTACAGCAATCCCCGCTGAGTCATAGCCGCGATATTCCAGCCGGCTAAGGCCTTCAATTAACAAGGGAACAATATTACGGTTTGAAACTGCACCGACAATGCCACACATATGTTTATTTTTTCACCTTTTGCGGACGTTTCCATCCTTGAATTGAACGTTGCTCACGTGCACGACAGAGCGTTAATGTCTCTGCAGGCACATCTTTAGTGATGGTGGAGCCTGCGGCAATCGTCGCCCCTTTGCCTATGGTCACAGGAGCGACCAATTGACTGTCAGAACCCACAAACACATCATCTTCTATCACAGTCTGATGTTTATTGGCCCCATCATAATTGCAAGTAATCGTTCCCGCACCAATATTGACGTTTGCCCCGACAGTGGCGTCTCCCACATAACTCAAGTGGTTGACCTTGCTACCCAGGCCAACGCTGGCATTTTTAAGTTCGACGAAGTTACCCACATGCGTCTCGGCAGCCAGGTGTGTGCCCGGACGCAAGCGCGCGAAGGGGCCGACTTTACTATCCTGACCGACCCTGGCCTCTTCTATATGAGTAAATGCAGCTAATGTGGTATTGCGTGCAATCACGGCATTTTTGATCACACAATTTGGACCGACATCAACACCATCTTCCAAGGTGACTTCCCCTTCAAAGACACAGTTCACATCAATACGCACATCACGGCCGCAGTTCAGGTGACCTCGAATATCAATTCGCTGTGCATCCATGAGGGTGACGCCTTGCGTCATCAAGTTGAGCGCCTGTCTGTGTTGATATTCACGCTCCATCTGTTGTAAATCCAGCTTGGAATTGATGCCGGTAACAGACCAGGCATCGGCGACCACATGTGGTAGTACCGCCCGTCCTTCGTTCACAGACATTGCAATGATATCTGTCAGATAATACTCTTGCTGCGCATTGTTGTTTTGCAGTTGAGCCAGCCAATGCTTCAGCGCTGCATTAGGCATGGCCATAATGCCGGTATTCACTTCCTGAAGGGCTCGTTGTGCTTCACTGGCATCCTTATGCTCAACAATGGCCACAACCTGATTTTGTGCATTGCGCACGATACGGCCATAACCGGTCGGATCATCCTTGATAAACGTTTGCACAACCAGATGTGCATCTGCCTGTGACAGCATGTCGCGACAGGCCTCAACATCGACCAGCGGCACATCGCCAAGCAGAATCAGTGTTTTTCCTTGCGCAGGCAGATGGGGGAGGGCTTGCTGAACGGCATGTCCGGTCCCCAGTTGCTCGGCTTGTAAAACCCACACCAAATCCTCGCCCGGGGTTTGTTGCTGGACCTGTTCACCCCCAAAACCATAGACCACAATGATTTTTTGAGGATTGAGTTTGCGTGCGGCGTTGATCACATGATGCAGTATCGGTGTGCCGCCAATGGCATGCAGTACCTTAGGCAGATCTGAGCGCATACGGGTGCCTTTGCCTGCCGCCAGAATTACAATATTCAAATCAGTCATGCGATTATTTTATCTCAGAAACAAAAAAGGCGGCTTGAAAGCCGCCTCATTTGTCATTGTCTGCATTAAATTTAATGTTAAACGCTAATGCAACAACTAGTGGACTGATTTACGCAATTTCTGAATTGCCTGGATTTGTGCAACAGCCTCTGCCAACTCAGCTTGCGCTGCGGCATAGTCAATCTCCGAAGAACGGTTTTTCAATGCTTCTTCGGCCGCTTCCTTAGCTGCAATAGCCTTGGCTTCGTCCAGATCCTGCCCACGAATGGCTGTATCCGCCAGTACGGTAATCATGCCTGGTTGCACTTCCAGCATGCCGCCAGAAATAAAGATCAGGGTTTCTTCCTGTTCTGCAGATTGCTTGATACGCAATGCACCGGGCTTGATCGTGGTAATCATTGGTGCGTGATTTGGGTAAATACCCACTTCACCTGCACCTGCCGGGGCCACGACAAATTCGGCTTCGCCGGAGAAGATAGATTCTTCGGCACTCACCACATCGATATGCACTGTATTTGCCATAATGTTCTCTTTTCTATATCACTGAAATAAACAGGCAGATGGCACCCATCTGCCTGTAGTCATATCTATTAGTTCAGTGTTTTAGCCTTTTCAACAGCCTCTTCAATGCCACCTACCATGTAGAAGGCTTGTTCTGGCAAGTGGTCATACTCACCATTTACAATCGCTTTAAAGCCTTTAATGGTTTCTTTCAGTGGTACATATTTACCAGGCGCACCGGTAAACACTTCTGCCACGTGGAAAGGCTGTGACAAGAAACGTTGGATCTTACGTGCACGGCCAACCACCAGTTTATCTTCAGGTGACAGCTCGTCCATGCCCAGAATCGCAATAATGTCGCGCAGCTCTTTATAACGTTGCAGTGTAGACTGCACCGCACGTGCAACGGAGTAGTGCTCTTCACCCACAATTTGTGGATCCAGCTGACGTGAAGTTGAATCCAGTGGGTCAACCGCTGGGTAAATACCCAATGAAGCAATGTCACGTGACAGAACCACGGTCGAGTCCAAATGCTGGAATGTGGTTGCTGGGGATGGGTCAGTCAAGTCATCCGCAGGTACGTAAACGGCCTGGATAGATGTAATAGAACCGACTTTGGTTGAAGTAATACGCTCTTGCAGACGGCCCATTTCATCAGCAAGGGTAGGTTGGTAACCTACGGCAGATGGCATACGGCCCAGCAACGCAGATACTTCAGTACCGGCCAGTGTGTAACGGTAAATGTTGTCTACGAAGAACAACACGTCACGGCCTTCGTCACGGAATTTTTCAGCCATGGTCAAACCGGACAACGCGACGCGCAAACGGTTACCAGGAGGTTCGTTCATCTGACCGAACACCATCGCCACTTTGGACTCTTTCATATTGTCCAGCTTGATCACGCCAGCTTCTGCCATCTCGTGGTAGAAGTCGTTACCTTCACGGGTACGCTCACCTACACCGGCAAATACGGACAAACCGGAGTGCTGTTTAGCAATGTTGTTGATCAGTTCCAGCATGTTCACGGTTTTACCTACACCCGCACCGCCGAACAGACCCACTTTACCGCCTTTAGCAAACGGGCAAACCAGGTCAATCACCTTGATGCCTGTTTCAAGCAGGTCAACAGAAGGAGACAGCTCTTCAAACGCTGGCGCTTTCTGGTGGATAGAACGGAATTCTTGTGAGTCGATAGGACCGACTTCGTCGATTGGGCGGCCCAATACGTCCATGATACGGCCCAATGTGCCTTCACCGACTGGGACAGAGATCGCTGCACCTGTGTTTTTGAACGCAGTGCCACGTGCCAGACCATCGGAGGAACCCATGGCGATGGTACGGACAATACCGTCGCCCAATTGCTGTTGCACTTCCAAAGTCAAGCCAGTCTCAGCTTTGGAATCTTTGTCATCAATAATCAATGCATCGAATACTTTAGGCATCTGATCGCGTGGAAACTCCACGTCAACCACAGCGCCGATACACTGCACTACTTTACCTGTTACTGCTTGATTTGCCTTTGCCATTTTCTTTTCCTAACTGTATGAGTCAGATCTAATTGAATTCTTAAACTTGCTGCCTTAAAACGCACCCTTAGGACGAAACCGCAGCTGCACCGCCGACGATTTCAGAAATCTCTTTGGTAATGGCAGCCTGACGCGCCTTGTTGTAGACCAGTTTCAGTTCACCAATCACGCTCTTAGCGTTATCTGAGGCTGATTTCATCGCTACCATACGGGCAGATTGCTCAGAGGCCATGTTTTCAGCCACTGCGTTATAAATCAATGACTCAATGTAACGCATCATCAATTCATCTACGACCGGTTTTGCTTCTGGCTCATAGATGTAATCCCAATGACCATTAGGACTGCCCAGTTGCTCGCCAGTCAAAGGCAACAATTGTTGCATGGTTGGCACTTGCTTCATGGTATTGATGAATTTGGTATAGCAGATGTAAAGCTGATCAATTTCACCGGCAATGTACGCATCGAGCATCACCTTGATGGTGCCGATGAGTTTTTCCAGATGCGGAGTATCGCCCAAACCGGTGATATGGGATTTCACTTGTGCGCCCACCCGGTTCATGAAGCCATAGCCTTTGTTACCAATGGCGCTGACGCTGATGCCTTTGCCTTCGCTTTCCCAGGTTTTCATCTGGTTCACCGACATGCGCAGTACGTTGGTATTCAAGCCACCGCACAATCCTTTGTCCGAGCTGACGACAATCAGACCCACGTTTTTCACCACGTCACGTTTAATCAAAAACGGATGACGATACTCTGATTGTGCAAATGAAAGGTGAGCCGCCACGTTGCGGATTTTTTCCGCATAAGGGCGGGAGGCACGCATTCTATCCTGCGCCTTGCGCATTTTAGAGGCGGCCACCATCTCCATCGCCTTGGTGATCTTGCGTGTATTTTCTACACTCTTGATCTTGGTTCTAATCTCTTTACTTCCTGCCATATGCGTTTCCTAAGTCGAAGTGTCAGAGATTAATAAGCGTTGGTCGCTTTGAAGTCCTGAATTGCTGCTTCCAGTGCTTTTTCGTTATCACCGCTCAAATCCTTACTGGATTCGATTGTATCAACGATATTTTTGTACTTGGAGCTCAGGAAACCGTGCAATGCGTTTTCAAAGGCCAAGACTTTGTTGGTTGGCACATCATCAAAGTAACCTTTGTTAGCAGCAAACAGGCTGATACCCATATTCGCCACACTCAAAGGTGCGTATTGGGCTTGCTTCATCAACTCGGTAAACATACGACCGCGGTCCAGCTGTTTGCGGGTTGCTTCGTCCAAGTCGGAAGCAAACTGCGCAAACGCAGCCAATTCACGATACTGCGCCAAAGCCAGACGGACACCACCGCCCAGTTTTTTGATCACTTTAGTTTGCGCTGCACCACCCACGCGAGACACGGAAATACCGGCGTTGATCGCAGGACGGACACCAGCGTTAAACAGGTCACTTTCCAGGAAGATCTGACCATCGGTAATCGAAATCACGTTGGTTGGAACGAATGCAGACACGTCGCCAGCTTGTGTTTCAATCACTGGCAAGGCAGTCAATGAACCTGTTTTGCCTTTAACTTCACCGTTGGTGAATTTTTCAACATATTCTTCATTGACGCGCGCAGCACGCTCCAGCAGACGGGAGTGAATGTAGAACACGTCACCTGGGTAAGCTTCACGGCCTGGTGGACGACGCAGCAACAGGGAAATCTGACGGTAAGCCACGGCTTGTTTGGACAAGTCATCGTAGACAATCAATGCATCTTCACCACGGTCACGGAAGTATTCACCCATGGTACAACCGGCATAGGGTGCCAGGAATTGCAGGGCAGCCGAGTCAGAAGCGGTTGCCGCCACCACGATGGTATAGGCCATCGCGCCGTGCTCTTCAAGTTTGCGTACCACGTTAGCAATGGTAGAAGCTTTCTGGCCAATCGCAACGTAGATACAGGTCATGTTCTGACCTTTTTGGTTAATGATCGCATCCACAGCAACCGCTGTTTTACCTGTCTGACGGTCACCAATGATCAATTCACGCTGACCACGACCCACTGGCACCATGGAGTCAATAGACTTCAAACCAGTTTGTACAGGCTGTGACACGGATTTACGTGCAATCACACCTGGGGCGATTTTTTCAATTTTGTCTGTCAGCTTGGTGTTGACTGGACCCTTGCCATCAATCGGCTGACCCAACGCGTTCACCACACGGCCAATCAGCTCGGGGCCCACTGGCACTTCCAGAATACGGCCTGTACATTTACAGACGTCGCCTTCAGTGATGTGTTCATACTCACCCAGCACCACGGCACCCACGGAGTCACGCTCCAGGTTCAATGCCAGACCGAATGTGTTGCCTGGAAACTCGATCATCTCACCAGCCATGACGTTAGACAGGCCGTGAATGCGCACAATGCCGTCTGTCACAGAAATCACAGTACCTTGGGTACGTGCTTCTGCGGCGGTAGAGAAGTTTTCCAAACGGCTCTTAATAAGCTCGCTAATCTCTGATGTAGATAACTGCATTTAATTCTCCTATGCCTTATGCTGTGAGCGTATAGGCTAAATTTTGTAACTGACCTTGGACAGACGCGTCGATAACGGTGTCGCCAACAATAATTTTGATGCCGCCGATAATTTCCGGATCAACGGAAACGCTTGCTTCAATTTTCTTGCCGAACTTGGCTTCCAGACGCTTGACCAAATCTTTGGTTTGCGTTGCCGTGATTTTGGCAGCGGCAATGATTTGTGCGTCCAAGGTGCCTTCATCTTGCGCTTTTAAAGCCTCAAAGGCTTCAGCAATGGCAGGCAATAAGGATAAACGGCCATATTCAACCAAAGTCTTGATCAAATTTTGACCATGCTCGTTAAGATTGTCGCCACAGACTTTGAGGAATGCGCCTTCAACATCTGCAGCATTCAGTTTGGGGTTATCAATCAGGGTTTTCATTTGGTCATTAGAAGCCACTCCGGCTGCCAATGCCAACATATCAGACCATGTTGCCAATGCATTTTTCTCTTTGCCCAACTTGTAGGCAGCGACAGCATAAGGCCTTGCAATGGTTGAGAGTTCAGCCATGTTTTATCCCTTTAACCTTATAGTTCCGCAGCGAGTTTAGACAACATTTCGCTATGTGCTTTGGCATCAATCTCTTTGCGCAGGATTTTTTCTGCACCAGCCACAGCCAGTGTTGAAACCTGTGCACGCAGACCCTCTTTGGCACGGTTCACTTCCTGATCGATTTCAGCTTTGGCACCGGCAATAATGCGATCACCTTCAGCCTTGGCGTTTGCTTTGGCTTCATCAATGATTTGAGCGGCGCGTTTTTCGGCTTGCCCAATGATCTCACTTGCTTTTTGTTTGGCCTCGTTCAATGTTGCTTCAGATTTTTTGGCAGCCACTTCCAGGGCGCTCTTGCCCTCTTGGGCAGCAGCCAAACCATCTGCGATTTCCTTTTGGCGTGTTTCGATCGCTTTTAACAGCGGCGGCCAAACGAATTTCACTGTGAACCAGATCAACACTGCAAATGCGATAGCTTGCGCGATGAGTGTGAAATTAATATTCATGTTGGATCCATCATACTGATTGGTTGAAAGGTTTAAGTCACTACTTAAACCCTACCGGGCGGTGATCACCGAGTAAAAATTACTTGGCAACAACGCTCAACAATGGGTTTGCGAATGCAAACATCATTGCCAGACCAACACCGATAATGAAAGAAGCGTCGATCAAACCCAACAGCAGGAATACTTTACCTTGCAGGGCAGGGATCATTTCTGGTTGACGAGCAGCGCCTTCCAGGAAACTTGCACACATGATACCAATACCGATACAAGCGCCAGCGGCACCCAAACCAATGATCAAACCAATACCAACGCCTGTGTAGGCTTGAATCAATGCTAATGCTTCCATTTAATACCCTCTCTTATAAAGAATTAAAAACAACTACAAAGTTAAAACTAGTGTGATTCATGCGCCATGGCCAGGTAGACCACAGTCAACATCATGAAAATAAACGCTTGCAAGGCCACAATCAGGATGTGGAAGATAGACCATCCAGCACCCAGTACAGCACCGGCAACAGTACCAGTCAGGCCAGTGGCAGCCCACATACCCAACAGCAAGAAGATGATTTCACCAGCGTACATGTTACCGAACAGACGCAATGAGTGAGAAAGTGGTTTTGAAACGTATTCAATCAGGTTAAACAAGAAGTTGGCAGGCCATACCAAAGGATTGCTACCAAATGGCGCACAGAACAATTCGTGAATCCAGCCACCCAGGCCTTTGGCTTTGATAGAGAAGAAAATCATCAGGAACCACACCGCCAATGCCAAAGCAAACGTGGTGTTAATGTCAGAAGTCGGGACGATACGCCATTTGGTATGCTCGCCACCAATTGCTGATGCCACATTTGCTACGTGGTCTACCGGCAGGAAGTCCATCGCGTTCATGACCAGCACCCAAACAAACACGGTCAGTGCAGCCGGCGCAATAAAGGAATGACGGTTACCGTGGAAAATGTTTTTAACCTGGTCATCGACAAAACCGAATAACAACTCAACAAACGCCTGACGCTTAGTCGGTACGCCAGCGGTCGCTCCGCGTGCCACCCACCAGATCAGCCCCATTACCAGCAAACCCAGCACGACTGAAGTCAGCAGGGTGTCATAGTGCAATACCCAAAAGCCTTCAGAGGTGGCATTGCCATTCACACCTTGTGCATTAAAGCTCAGGTGGTGCGCGATATATTCAGAAGGAGTCAGTTCTGCGTGTTGTGCGTGTTCGGTTGTCATATGTTCAAACTATTTTTAAGTTAACTGGTCTACACATTTGCTTGTGATTTTGCGAGCGCAGCGCCAGAAAAAAGCGCAGCGGCTGCCAAGCCTGCAATCAATGCAAAAGGCACCAATGCATGAAACAGCTTGAAAACCACAAACAGGATAATCGCGATGATTAATATTTTTACTGCTTCTGCCTTGAGTAAATTGAGTAATACCGCCGTGGGATCTGTTTTCAGCTGACCTTTGGCTGCAATTCTTGCAGCAAACCAGGCACCGATCACAACGGAAATGCCGCCCATCAAGGCTGATAATGCTGCATTGATCCCTGCCAATGCAAATGCTGCTATGGTCACTGCCGCTGTCGCCATGAGTTGCCAGCGCAGCATGTTACGGTAAAGCGACATGCCAGCCGCTTGGGTTTCGAGACCACTCATGGGGTTAGCCCGCAAAAATTCAAGACAAAATACTACAAAGACGCGAGATTTTGAATTATTCACCCGACGAAGTCAAGCACCAAACTAGCCATAACTGCCTGAATGAGCTGGAAAAATCGAGGCCTGCAGGTTGGCTACGTCATTTTGCTTACGATTTTAGGTGATTGTCGGTCAGTTTCGCTATCCAATCATCAAGCTGATCCAGATTTGCAAAACTCAGTTTCAAGACACCCGCGCCGTTCGCCTTACTGCTAATACTGACCTCAGCCCCCAACTGCTCACTGAGTTGGTTTTGCAGAGTCGCCACATCTGGATGCACGGCAGGCTTGGCTTTTTTGCCACTCGCCGGCTCCGATTGAATCATGCGCTCCACTTCACGCACAGATAAGCCATCCTGAACCACCTTGTTTGCCAACAAGATTTGCTGGGCCGGCTCTATCCCCACCAACGCACGCGCATGGCCCATGTCAATCTGGTTATCCAGCAACATATCCTGCACCATAGGGGTCAGTGTCAGCAGGCGCAACAAGTTGGACACCGCCACTCTCGAGCGACCCACGGCTTGTGCCGCTTTTTCGTGCGTCATCTCAAATTCGTCAATCAGGCGCTTAATGCCCATGGCTTCTTCGAGTGGATTCAGGTTTTCACGCTGAATGTTTTCAATCAGCGCCATCGCCAGCGCCGCTTCGTCGGCAATTTCCCGCACTAGCACGGGCACTTCGGTCAGGCCCGCCTTTTGCGAAGCACGCCAGCGACGTTCACCGGCGATAATCTCAAATTTTTCCGGGGCAATTTCACGTACCAGAATCGGCTGCATAATGCCTTGTGCCGCGATCGAGTCAGCCAATGTTTGCAGGGCTTCCTCGTTCATATAGGAACGCGGCTGATATTTGCCTGGCTGCAACTGCCCTACAGGCAATGTGCGCAACATGTCTGACTGGGCAATTGTTTCCGCATCCCCTGATAACAATGCGTCGAGTCCGCGACCGAGTCCCTTGGGCTTCACCATGCTGCTACTTCCTTATAAATGTATGTCTGAAATGAAATGGATAAATAATTAATTTTTTTGAATGATTTCTTGCGCCAATTCAAGATAAGCCTGCGCACCCTTGGAAGAACGGTCATACAGCAAAACAGGCATGCCGTAACTAGGCGCCTCAGCCAGTCTGACATTGCGCGGAATAATGGTTTGATACACCTTTTTGCCAAAGTGATTGACCAGCTGGGCTGACACTTGCTGTGCCAGCATATTGCGGTTATCAAACATGGTACGCAGCAAACCCTCTATCTCCAGAACAGGATTTAAGTGAGCGCGCACTTTCTTGACAGTATTGACCAGATCAGACAAGCCTTCCAAGGCATAATACTCACATTGCATCGGGATCATGACTGAGTGTGCTGCAGTTAATGCGTTAACGGTCACCAGATTTAATGAAGGCGGACAGTCCAGCAAGACAAAATCGTAGCGATCGTCACCCAACTTGAGAATTGCATTTTTCAACCGCGTTTCACGTGCCATTTCATTGACCAATTCCACCTCAGCCCCAGCAAGGTCGCGATTAGAAGCCGCCACATCATACTTAGCAGCTTCAGCATGAATCACCACCTCCTGCAGTGTCTTGTTACCAATCAGCACCTGATAAATACTGTCTTTTAAATGTGATTTATCAATGCCACTGCCAGTACTGGCATTACCCTGTGGATCCAGATCGACTAACAAGACTTTTTTTCCGTGCTCGGCCAAACTGGCAGCCAGATTGACGCAAGTGGTGGTTTTACCGACGCCCCCTTTTTGGTTGGTGATGGCAATTATTTTCATTATGTATTCTCAAACACGATTAAATGTCTTTCGGCCTGCAAGTAGGGCACATGAAGACGGATCACTTCTTTAGGGATGACCTTTGCCTGCGCCAACTCATCGCTTGGCACCACTCCCTTCATGGCTAACCATCGCCCCTGTGGCGCAATTAGATGTGCAGTCAACTGCTTGAACAAAGCAATATCGGAAAAGGCTCTCGAAATCACTTGTGAAAAGCGAGTAGGGGGCGCATACGCTTCAACCCGGCCATGCACCACTTGCGCGTTCGACAATCCAAGCTCAGCCTTGACCTGCCGCATAAAGATAGCTTTTTTTTGTACAGTATCAATCGTGGTGACTTCGACCTCGGGACGCGTAATTGCGATTATCAACCCCGGCAAGCCTCCACCACTGCCTACGTCCAGCACATTACCGGCCTCTACAAAAGGCAGAACGCTCAAACTATCCAGCACATGTAGCACCAGCATCTCTTCTGAATCACGGACCGCAGTCAGGTTATAGACCTTGTTCCACTTTTGCATAAGCGCCATATAAGCGAGACACTTCTCCTGCATTTCAGGCGTAACCATCGCCTGCAAACCGAGCACCTCGACACCGGCCGCTAACTTTGAAGCCAAGTCCATCATGCTGCTGCAATATCGCCAGACTGGCTCTGCTTTTTCTGTTTACGCTTGAGATAAACCATCAACAAAGAAATTGTGGCAGGGGTAATCCCCTGGATGCGACTGGCTTGGCCAATTGTTTCCGGTTTCTGTGCCAGCAGTTTTTGCCGCGCTTCAATACTCAAGCCATGCACATCATTATAATCGATAGTATCGCCCAACTTGACGTGCTCACTATTTTTTTGGCGTGAAATTTCCTCATTTTGGCGATCAATATAGCCTTGATACTTGGCAGCAATTTCTACTTGCTCCATCACATCTTCGGCCAACACTTCAGAGGAGGGAACAATCTCCAGCAATGATTGATAACTCACTTCTGGACGCCGTAATAATTCAAACAACGAATACTCATGCTCCAAAGCTTTACCAAAAACCAACGTTTGTGTTTCACGTGAAACAATTTTATTTTGGCTATTGCCCAGGGGTTGACCTTGGTCAGGCTGTAAAAACGTGCGCTTCAATCTTGCTTGCTCACGCGTGATCGCTTCCTGTTTTTTACAGAAGGCCGCCCAGCGCACATCATCAACCAACCCCAGTTGACGACCGACTTCGGTCAAGCGCATATCTGCATTATCTTCACGCAACTGCAATCGGTACTCTGCACGGCTAGTAAACATCCGGTATGGCTCACTCACACCCGTTGTAATCAAATCATCCACCAACACACCCAAATAGGCTTGCTCACGGGAGGGGCACCAACCATCTTTATCCTGCGCATAAAGTGCGGCATTTGCACCTGCTAACAACCCTTGTGCTGCCGCCTCTTCATAACCGGTTGTCCCATTGATCTGTCCGGCAAAAAACAAGCCTTGCACAGCCTTGGTTTCGAGAGTCGACTTTAATCCTCTTGGATCGTAATAGTCGTATTCAATGGCGTATCCGGGGCGCAAGATATGCGCCTGCTCCAGCCCGCGAATCGAACGCACCAACGATAACTGAATGTCAAATGGCAAACTGGTGGAAATGCCGTTCGGATAGATCTCATGGGTGGTCAACCCCTCAGGCTCAAGAAATACCTGATGAGACTCTTTGTCGGCAAAGCGATGAATTTTGTCTTCAACAGAGGGGCAATAACGCGGGCCCACACCTTCAATCACACCCGTGTACATCGGCGAACGATCCAATCCACTGCGGATAATGTCATGCGTCTGCTGATTGGTATGCGTAATCCAGCAAGGTAACTGTTGCGGATGCTGGGCTATATTACCCAAAAAGGAGAACACCGGCACTGGTGTATCACCAGGCTGCTCAGTCATCACACTGTAATCAATGGTTCTACCATCAATACGTGGTGGTGTTCCAGTTTTTAGCCGGCCAGCCGGGAGACCAATTTCTCTTAGCCTAGCCGCCAGGGAGATTGCGGGCGGGTCTCCGGCGCGCCCGGCGCTATAACTTTGCAAACCCACATGCACCAAGCCACCCAAAAATGTCCCTGCAGTGAGCACCACCGACTTTGCATAGAAACGCAAACCAATCTGCGTTACCACTCCCGCAGCGCGATGATTCTCAAGAATGATATCGTCTACCGCCTGCTGAAACAGCCACAAATTTTGCTGGTTCTCCAGACGGCGTCGAATGGCCGCCTTGTACAAAATGCGATCGGCTTGCGCACGCGTGGCACGCACAGCCGGGCCTTTACTAGAATTCAAGATACGAAACTGGATACCTCCCTCATCAGTGGCGGCCGCCATGGCGCCACCGAGGGCATCAACCTCTTTGACCAGGTGACCCTTGCCTATGCCACCAATAGAAGGGTTACAGGACATTTGCCCCAGAGTTTCAATGTTGTGGCTCAACAAGAGGGTTTTTTGACCCATACGGGCAGCCGCCAGCGCAGCCTCGGTGCCGGCGTGCCCACCACCCACCACAATGACATCGAATCGATCAGGAAAGTCCATCATAAAGAATCTTGAACTGTTTGATTTAAAAAGATTTATGATTTTAGCTTAAACTTACTAAATGGTCATTTAAATCACTGCATTGTTACACCTAAACTATGATTTAATACAATGTATTTACGGTTTAATACAAATCAATAACAAGCAGGCCATATTTGCTTAACATAACAAGAATAGAATTTTTCCTAAAACAACCAAGGAGCTATTACCATGAAAATCAAAACAATCATTGCTGTATTCGGGGTTCTTTTTTCTGCGCACGCATTGGCTGATGTCACCAATGCAGAAAAACTGGTATACAAATATACCAACATTGCACACTCTGCAAACTCTATGTACGAAGCCCCCTCCATTACTGATGGTAAAATTTTCTTTAACCGGAAATTCAAAACACCTAGTGGTAAAGAAGCGGCATGTGCCTCTTGCCACACTAACAACCCTGCTAACGTTGGCAAGAACATTGTCACTGGCAAGGAAATCCCTCCACTGGCACCACGCGTGAATACCAAGCGCTTTACCGATATTGATAAAGTAGAAGAAGAGTTCACCAAACACTGCAATGATATTTTAGGTGCAGACTGCTCACCTTCAGAAAAGGCAAACTTTATCGCTTATCTGTTAACCGAAACAAAACCTAGCAAATAATTCAATGCTACGTTACGTATGGGATCCGTTTATACGGATCTTCCATTGGTCACTGGTCGCGGCGTTTGCTTATGCCTTTTATACGCACAACTCGATGTGGGATCGGCTACATCATGCTTATGCGGGTTATGTGGCCGGCAGTCTGATCGTGGCGCGCATTATTTGGGGCATTATTTCCACAGGTTATGCAAACTTTCATAGCTTCCCGCTGAACCCTGTGTGGGCGCTGAAACATCTCTACAAGCTTATCCATGGAACAGCCAAGCACTATATCGGCCACAACCCCACAGGTGCGATAGCAATTTATGCGATGCTGGGCCTAGGCATCCTGACGGTAGGTTCCGGCTGTATTGTTTATAACAATGGCTGGGACTTTATTGATGATGAAATGGCCAAAACCTTACATCACTATGTGACTTGGACATGGCTGGGTGTGGTGGTGGTCCATGTCTTCGGTGTGATTTTTGAAAGCATCATCAATCGTGATAACCTGATCTGGGCGATGATTACAGGGTGTAAACGGGTATGTAGTATTGAAGAACGGTTTGATCAAAAAAATACACCGTTCCCCCGAAAAAAAACCCGCTGATGCGGGTTTTTATTTACCTATACAAAAACGACTGAATATTTCCCCAAGCAAATCATCCGGCGTAAACTCGCCAGTGATACTACCCAACGCCTCTTGTGCGCAACGCAACTCTTCAGCAATGAGCTCCGCAGCATGCATTTGGCTCACCGCATGACTTAAGTGCTCTGATACGGCTTGCAAAGCCTGCAAGTGTCTAGCCCTTGCCATAAACAGACCTTCTCCGCCAGGTTGATAACCAATCATCTCCAGCAAGGTTTTTTGCAACAAGGGAATACCTAGACCTGTCTTGGCTGATAAAAACACGTGCTGCTCATGATCAATAACATCAGTGCGCGATGTTTCACGTGAAACATCTATCTTGTTATGCACCCAAACTTTTTTGACCTGACTCGGTAACTTTTCAAGAATGGATTTTTCAAATGCACCAATGCCATGCTGACTATCCACAAGTAACAAGGCCACATGCGCACTTGCAATCGCTTTCCAGGTCCGGGCTATGCCAAATTGCTCAACGGTATCTTCGGTCTCACGCAAACCTGCCGTATCAATGATATGCAAAGGCACACCCTCGATTTGAATGACGTTTTTGATGGTATCACGTGTCGTACCAGCTATCGGTGTCACAATCGCCACCTCTTCACCAGATAAGGCATTTAATAAACTGGATTTGCCAACATTAGGCTGTCCAATCAACACCACGTTCATGCCTTCGCGCAACAAAGCACCCTGTTTTGCCTGGTGGAAAATTCTTTGCAAGGTGACCTGATTTTGTTGAAGCTTTTCCAACACTCGCCCTTGCGTGATGAAATCAATCTCTTCCTCAGGAAAGTCCAGGCAAGCCTCGACATACATGCGCAAATCAATCAATTGATGCAATAAGTCCTGGACCGCATTGGAAAACTCGCCAGACAACGATCGAACTGCACTTCGGGCTGCTTCCTCGGTCGAGGCATTGATCAGATCAGCCACTGCTTCAGCTTGGGCGAGATCCAGTTTGTCATTCAAATATGCGCGTTGTGTGAACTCGCCGGCCATTGCATGGCGTGCACCGCATTCGATGCAACGCGCAAGCAAGATTTGCATCAACGCAGTCCCGCCATGCGCCTGCAGCTCAAGCACATCTTCACCGGTATACGAATGAGGATTGGGGAAAAAAATCGCAACGCCACGATCTATCAATACACCGTCAGCTTGTAGAAAAGAAAGATACGCTGCGTGACGCGGGGGAGGGCAGCGGCCAAGAATTTGAGCAGCAATACTGGCTGCTAGCGGGCCGGAGACCCGGACGACGCCAATGCCGCCTGCACCGGGGGCGGTTGCAATCGCGGCAATGGTATCGTTGGCAATCGGAAGATTATTTGCCATGACCTTTTTTCGCCAGCGTTTCGGCGTGGATCATGCGGTTAATCGCCCATTGTTGCCAGATAGACAGGATGTTGTTGACCAGCCAGTACAACACCAAGCCAGCAGGAAAGAAGAAGAAGAATACGCTGAACAACACAGGCATAATCTTCATCACTTTGGCTTGAATCGGATCAGTAGGTGGTGGATTCAAGAACGTTTGAATAATCATGGTGGCGCCCATCAATATGGGCAACACAAAATAGGGATCGGTGGCGGACAGATCCTGTATCCAGCCAAAAAATGGGGCATGCCGTAATTCTACAGAGCCCAACAATACCCAATACAAGGAAATAAACACCGGGATTTGCACCAGTATGGGCAAGCAACCACCCATCGGGTTAATTTTTTCAGTGCGATACATTTCCATCATGGCTTGCTGCAGCTTTTGCTTGTCGTCGCCAAACTTGTCTTTCAGTGCTTGCATGCGTGGGGCAATTTCGCGCAAATGCGCCATATTGCGGTAGCCAGAAGCTGACAGCTTAAAGAAAGCTGCCTTGATGAGGATGGTCAACACAATAATCGACACACCCCAGTTTTTCACCAGATCGTGGATATGACTCAACAACCACATTAACGGTTTGGCAATCACGGTCAAAATGCCGTAATCGACCACATATTCCAAGCCAGGCGCCGTCGCTTCCAAAGCTTGCTGAACTTGCGGTCCACTGAATAATTTTGCGTCTACTGTTTTACTTGTCCCTGGTGCAATTTCGCCTACAGGCAAAATGGTACCAATAGAGAAGTCATGCTCACTGAGTTTTGTCGTGTAAAACTTGCGTTCAGCTTTTGATTGCGGAATCCAGGCGCTGACAAAGTAATGTTGTACCAACCCAATCCAACCATCTTTAGCATTGATAGAAACATCCTTTTTGGCCATTTCATCAAATTTCACCTTGTTGTATTTGTCTGCTTCGGTGAAATAAGCACCGCCAGTAAAGGTTGGCATCATTTTAGAACCCTGATTGGATTCATTATCGTGAATGATTTGGTAATACACCGAAGGCGAAATGGCTTTTTCGCTGTTATTCTTAATTTCATACAACACATCAATGACATATTCACCACGATGAAAGCGGTAAATCTTGTCTACTGCAATACCATTCTTCTCCGGGGCAGTTAAACGGATATCCAATGTCTGTTGATCCGCTTGCATTTGGTAGCTGCTAGCCTCAGCGGTAAAGTTTTCATAATGCGTAGGCAAGCCTTCACCCTTGAGGCCGGTTTGCGCAACATATAATTTGTCTTTACTGCTATCACTCATCAACTCATAAGGACCAGCGCCATTATCTGCTTTATGTTCCAACAAGGATAATTGACGTAAATCACCGCCGGCAGTGTCAATCACCGCCGCATAACGATCGGTTGTGACGGCGATACGTGTACCTTTGTTTAAATGAAAGCCATCTACCTGCGGTTTATCAGCAGTTGCAGGCAGCGCTTGTGCCACTTGCTCGGCAGTTGGTTGTGGTGAATGGTCTTGTTGCCAGGCATCCCACAGCAACATGATGGAAAAAGAAAAAATCACGAACAGAATTAGACGGCGAGTATCCATAAGATTTCGTTTAAAAGTCAGGGTAGGGGGTCTACACCACCTGGATGCCAGGGATGACAACGACCAATGCGGCGTAAGGCTAACACACTCCCACGCCACGCACCATAGCGTTGCAAGGCCTCAATGGCATAGTGTGAACAGGTAGGGTGAAAACGACATTGTCTTCCCAACCAGGGACTGAGTCCCCATTGGTAACACTTGATCAAGAATATCAACAACGTCTTCATCGGCAAGGATTCATCAGGAAGCATGCACATGCACGGATTTGCTTAAACGGCGTAGCAAAGTCTCTACATCTTGACGCACTTGAGCAAATTCTCCTTGTTTGAACGGCTTACGCACTTGCACCACCACATCAAAACAAACAGGCGCCATTGCTGGGTGAGCACGCAGGACTTCACGCAACACCCGTTTCATGTAATTGCGTCTGACCGCCAGTTTGGACACTTTTTTTGAAACAACCAAACCGTACCGGTGATGTGAAAGCTCATTTGGTTTGATATTGGCAAATAACCATTCACCGTAAAACCGCTTCCTGAAACTAAAAACGGATGAAAATTCATCCGTTTTTTTTAGCTTATACAATGTCATGCATTGAGTATCTGCAATGCATCGTCAGGGATTACAGACCCAAACGTTTACGACCTTTAGCGCGACGAGCAGCAATCACTGCGCGGCCACCTTTGGTTTTCATACGTACCAGAAAGCCATGGGTACGTGCACGACGGGTTTTAGATGGTTGATAGGTACGTTTCATTATTAAACTCCAGCCAAAAATGGCAATTAAACTCTAATCCGGCAAGCTTGATTATTGCGCTCAATATTTGCCGATTTCAAAAACCCTTAATTAAACATCAAATTCAGAGTTTATGTCAATGATTTTTTTTAATTTTTTATGATGGCGGGCTGTGGATAACTCGCCTTAAAACGTTTAGAATACTCAACAGATGGTCATGACAACAACCAAGACAAGACCACTTCTTCTGCCACTCTTTCCTGGCAATTATAACGAATAAATATTCAACACGCTGATCCGTCTTCGCGATCAATGTGTTGCAATTACTTTTAAAAAAGCACTGGAGCAATGGAAAATTTTTGGGCCTATTGTTTGTTAAAGTTCGAGCAAGAGCTGTCAGCACAACAATACAACACCTGGATCAAACCCCTGAAAGCACGCATCAATGGGGAATCCGTGCAAATTGTTGCGCCCAACAAATTTGTCATGCAATGGGTCAAAAGCAAGTTTTTTTCACGCATAGAGACGATCGCGACCGAACTCTCTCCAACAGCCATTCTTGAACTGATTGTCGACAGTAGTGAATCCTTGGCACCAGCAGCACCCGCCGTGGTTAACAAGGCAGCCAGTGTGAGCGAAAACCCGGTTGAAGCCGCCATTGCAACAGCACCAGCAAAAACCGTTAGCAAACCAAATCGGCCCCCCATTCAACGAGCAAGCGCAAAACCGGTTAAAAACGAGAAGAGTAGTGGGCTCAATGACAGCTTCTTGTTTGATAACTATGTCACTGGCCGTGCAAACCAGCTGGCACGCGCTGCGGCAATACAGGTGGCAGGCAATCCTGGTCAGGCATATAACCCACTGTTTATTTATGGCGGCGTCGGCTTGGGAAAAACACATTTGCTGCAAGCCATCGGCAACGAATTAAAGAAGATTAAGCCAGAAGCGAATATCCGTTACCTGCACGCAGAACGTTATGTCTCCGATGTAGTAAAGGCTTATGAAAACAAGGCGTTTGATGAATTCAAACAACTTTATCATTCGCTGGATCTATTGCTGATTGATGATATTCAGTTTTTCGCCAAAAAAACACGCACCCAGGAAGAGTTTTTCTACGCGTTTAACACGCTGATCGAAGAAAAAAAACAAATCGTCATCACTTGCGATACCTATCCTAAAGAAATCGCCGACATGGATGAACGGCTACGTACTCGCTTCAGCTGGGGGCTTACCGTCGCGGTGGAGCCACCAGAGCTGGAAATGCGGGTAGCCATTCTGCGCAAAAAGGCTGAAAACCTGAATATAGATCTGCATGAAGATGTGGCCTTTTTTGTCGCCAAACAGATACGCTCTAGCGTGCGAGAACTTGAAGGCGCCTTGAATCGTATTATTGCCATGGCTAACTTTACCGGTCATGCCATTGATGTGCATCTGGCCAAAGACGCACTACGAGACCTGATTGCCGTGCGCGGCCGCCAGATCACCATCGAAAACATTCAAAAGACAGTCGCTGACTATTACAAAATCAAAGTCAGCGATATGTTTAGCAAAAAACGCTCACGCAATGTCGCCAGACCGCGCCAGGTGGCCATGTCTTTGGCGCGTGAGCTTACCAATCATAGCTTTCCAGAGATTGGGGAAGCTTTTGGCGGACGTCACCACACAACCGTGATGCACGCCTGCGAAGAAATTGAACAATTACGCTTGAATGACCAGACGCTGGCACGTGATATTGGTTTACTCACACAAGTGATCAGGGATTAAAACAAGCAAGTCATGCTGTGGATAAATTGAGAATGACGTGTGCTTAAATATTGCGTATAGACTGAATAAAATCAGTTTACAATATCAGCCACAAACGATGCAGGTTTAAACCGCAATTTATGCACAAAGCAATATTCGGATAAGTCTTTGAATTATTTATATTTTTAGACTTACCCACAAAAAAACGTAACATTACTATTATTCTTATCTTTTATATATTGAAATAAAGTTATTAATTAGGTCAGGCCATGCAAATCAAAATTAACCGTGAGGTTTTGCTTAAACCACTCAATAGTGTGACTGGCATCGTAGAGCGTCGGCATACATTACCTATCCTTTCTAACCTGTTGGTTAATATCAAACAGGATGAAATGCATTTGACCGCCACCGACCTCGAAATGCAGATTTCTCTGAAAGTACATGGCGGCATTGAAGGTGAATTGAGTACAACGATTTCAGCAAAAAAACTGCTGGATATCTGCCGTTCATTGCCTGACAGCACCACGATAGAAATGAATAATCAGGATAATCGCATTACACTGAAAGCAGGCAAGAGCCGCTTTAACCTGCAAACACTGCCTGCAGCAGATTATCCTTTGATGAGTAAAGCCAGTGGCCAAAACATCAGTTTCAGCCTGGCACAATCCGAGTTCAAACGCTTGCTCAAGCAAGTCGAATTCGCCATGGCGCAACAAGATATCCGCTATTACTTGAATGGCTTATTGCTGGAAGTAAACGGCAACCAGTTGCACGTGGTGGGCACGGATGGACACCGTTTAAGCTATACCAATACCACCCTGGCGCAAAGCTTTGAAAAAACAGAAGTGATCTTGCCGCGTAAAACAGTACTTGAATTGACGAAGTTACTGGATGAGCAGTCAGATTCGCCTGTCGTGATTGAAGTCTTGAACGGACAGGTCAGCTTTGAATTTGGTGATATCCAACTGATCAGCAAAGTGATTGATGGCAAGTTTCCGGATTACAACCGTGTCATTCCCAATGGTCATCAAAATACTTTTCTGGTCAATCGCACACAAATCCTGAGCGCCTTGCAACGTGCGTCTATTCTGTCGAATGAAAAATATCGCAGTATCCGCATGGTCATCACCAATAATCAGCTCAAACTGATTAGCACCAACACCGAGCAAGAAGAAGCAGAAGAAGAACTCGATATCGACTACAGCAATGCCGCACTGGATATTGGCTTTAATGTTACCTACCTGATTGATGTGCTCAACAATCTGAGTGATGAACAAATTCAATTTGCGTTCGCAGACGCCAACAGCAGTTGCCTGATCACCGCAAGCAGCGATGCCAACTATAAATATGTTGTGATGCCAATGCGCATATAATGCTGGTAGCCGTGTTTCACGTGAAACACGGCCAATGTTAGGGTGATGGTCTTTTAACTCTCAATTAAAGAAACTTTTGTTATGGCACAGCCACAAGAATATAACTCAGACAGTATCAAGATTTTGGAAGGTTTGGACGCTGTACGTAAGCGTCCTGGCATGTACATCGGTGACACGTCAGACGGTTCTGGTTTGCACCACATGGTATTCGAAGTGCTGGATAACGCCATTGACGAAGCACTAGCCGGGCATTGTGACGATATTAAAGTGATTATCCACCCGGATAACTCCATCAGTATTTCTGATAACGGTCGCGGCATTCCGACCGATGTCAAAGATGACGATAAACATGAGCCCAAACGCTCCGCAGCTGAAATCGTGATGACCGAGTTGCATGCCGGCGGCAAGTTTGACCAGAACTCTTACAAGGTGTCTGGCGGTCTGCACGGTGTGGGTGTGTCTGTCGTTAATGCGCTGTCAGACTGGTTAAAACTCAAGATTTACCGCAAAGGTAAGGTACATCAGATGGAATTCCATCGTGGCGTACCGCAAGCGCCATTGGCCGTGACTGGTACCACAGATAAAACCGGGACAGAAGTACATTTTCTGGCTTCTGTAGACACGTTTGTGCTGGTTGAATACCACTTTGAAATCCTCGCCAAGCGTATTCGCGAATTGTCCTTCTTGAACAACGGCGTCAAGATTGAATTAATTGATCAACGTACCGGCAAGTCAGAAAACTTTGCCTTCAGTGGTGGTGTAAAAGGGTTTGTTGAGTACATGAACCGCAGCAAAACGGTTTTGCACCCTAAAGTGTTTTATGCCATTGGTGAGAAAGACAACATCACGATAGAAGTAGCCATGCAGTGGAATGACAGCTACTCAGAAACCGTGCAATGTTTCACCAACAATATTCCGCAACGTGATGGTGGCACCCATTTAACCGGTTTGCGCACCGCCATGACACGGACGCTAAACCAGTATATCGAGCAAAACGAGTTCGCTAAAAAAGCCAAGGTCGAAACCACCGGTGACGATATGCGTGAAGGCATTACATGTGTGCTTTCGGTCAAAGTGCCAGATCCAAAGTTCAGTTCACAAACCAAAGACAAACTGGTGTCCAGTGAAGTGCAACCAGTAGTCTCCGAAATTGTGTCCGCTAAACTGGCTGAGTTTCTAGAAGAAAACCCGATTGATGCCAAAATCGTATGTGGCAAGATTGTCGAAGCAGCGCGCGCACGTGAAGCTGCCCGTAAAGCCCGTGAAATCACCCGCCGTAAAGGCGTAATGGACACCATGGGCCTGCCAGGCAAACTGGCTGATTGCCAGGAAAAAAATCCGGCGCTCTGCGAACTCTATCTGGTCGAGGGGGACTCTGCGGGTGGTTCTGCCAAACAAGGCCGTGACCGTAAATTCCAAGCCATTTTGCCACTCAAGGGTAAGATTTTAAACGTGGAAAAAGCACGTTTTGACAAGCTGCTGGGCTCTGCCGAAATTGCCACACTAATTACGGCCATGGGCACCGGCATTGGTAAAGACGACTTTAACCTGGAAAAATTGCGCTATCACCGCATCATCATCATGACCGATGCGGACGTCGATGGTGCGCACATCCGTACCTTGTTACTGACATTCTTCTATCGCCAGATGCCAGAGTTGGTTGAAAATGGTCATATCTACATCGCACAGCCACCGCTATACAAAGTCAAACAAGGCCGTGACGAGCGTTACCTCAAAGATGAGCATGAGCTCGATGAATATCTGCTTAATTCAGCCTTGCGCGATGCCATACTGGTGACCAAAGAGGGCGGCGAGATTCTGAAAGATGAAGCCTTGACCAGCATCGCCAAACAAATGGTGCTGACCGAAGCCGTAATCCGCCGCATTGCTAATCTATATGACGAAAGCGTTTTACGCGCCATTCAGGATGTGGGCGAGGTTGACCTGAGCACAGAGGCCGCCGCTAACAATGTGGCAGAAAAACTGCGTCCTATCCTCGGTGCAGTCGGCTCAGAAGTGATTGTGTCACAAGATACAGAGACCAGCGCCTATCGTCTGGAAGTGAACAAATACGTGCACGGTAACCTGCAAAGTTGCGTCATTGATGCCGAGTTTGTAGGCAGCGGCGATTACCGCCAGATCAACCGCACTTCACAAATGGTGAATAACCTGCTGGGTGAAGGCGCCATGATCAAGCGCGGTGAAAAAGAGCAAAAAGTCAGCACCTTTAAACAGGCGCTGGATTGGTTGCTAGGCGAAGCCAAACATAACCTGAATATTCAGCGGTATAAAGGTCTGGGCGAAATGAACCCGGAACAACTGTGGGAAACAACCATGGATCCGACCGTACGTCGCTTGCTCAAAGTACAGATTGAAGATGCTATCGGTGCCGATGAAATCTTCACTACCTTGATGGGTGATAACGTGGAACCGCGCCGCGCCTTTATCGAAAGCAACGCCTTAAGCGTCAGTTCACTGGATATTTAAGCGCTGTAGGTTCCACGAGATTTCTTTCAAATTCCAGAATTTTTTTTAAAATGATGAAATAGTTAGAAAATCGCATTAAAGATTAAAGGGACTCAAACTGAGTCCTTTTTTTTGCAAAATCATAATTAGTAAGTTTTGCAGGCAGTTACGTAATCCATTTTTCAGCAAGATTAACAGGCGGAAGAACATAGTTTGTTTGGGTTTGCTTACCGCGGGTTTTGTTACCACCCCAGTTGTGATGAATTTGATTGCGCAGTTCAAACCAAGTTTCTGCCCTTAGTAACATGGGCCAAATTAGTTCAGGATACCTTAATATCCAATTGTTAATAGCCCTAGAAGCCTCTAATGCGCTCCAATGATACTCATGGGTTGGTTGTAGCATTTTTAGCAAGCTATTAACAATATTTTTGTCATTTAGTGGTAAGGCAGTAGATCTCAATTGATCTGCCACGTTAGGCCTTCTATTTAAGAGCCAATTGTAGATATGCTTAGTGGGTAAAAAATAAGAAAAATGATAATCAGCTTCGAGAAACTCAAAGGTTTCTAATGAGCTTTTTTCAAACGTGTAGCAATCAAACAGTTGTTTTATTCGATAGCTTGCCAAGTAATCGCTTGAGTGAGCTGAGTGATGCGCGCAAATATACCTACCAGGTACGGGATGCCGCCAGCAATACTTACAAAATTTGAATACATCTAATCCATTTTCGGTGTAACGAATTTGATTTATGTTTTTACCTCGATCTTCACAGGTGATGAGATAGTAGGTCGTATCTAAAGATTGCCTAGGCGAAACTTTTCGGGGTGGAAGTTTCGAAAAAGTAACAATCAATTCAATAATCTCAGCCATTTCACGTGTTTCATCAGAAGTAGTTGAATAATCAATTTTCAAATACATTTCATATAAGTCCAGCCAACCTGGTTGAGATAGTTGCTCAATTAAGTCTTTAGCAAGTTGGTCGCAGTGTGGCAAAACCCATTTCTTGATAGCCGAAAACGCAATAGTCGGTGTAACTAATTTGTCTGCTAGTTCTTTTTGGATTGAATATAGAACCTCTAACCCGTACCGGGAAAAAGATTCGATCAGATGGTCATCCAAAAAAAGAGGCATTCCTCAAGTGTAAGAAAAAGGGGGGTGTTTTTAAAGTATAAAAATAAAATAAGATGGTGGAGTGCGAACTACTTTTTTGAAGGTAGTCTTGGGGTGAGAAACACAGAAGCTTTATAAACTGTATGAGTCCATTTTCTATTGAGTTGAAAAAATTGCGCATGAGCCGAAACCTTACTCAAAAGGAGGCCGCAGAAGCCTTGGGTTATGAGCAAAGTTATTTATGCGCACTAGAGAATGGAAAAAAGAATGCGCCGCAGGTGGCATTCATCCACCAGATGGAAAAGAAACTACAACTGAACGAGCAAGAAAAAAATTTACTGCTTGATTCACTGCACAGATCGTGTCGAAAATTTCTTTTGCCAGTAGGTGTTTCTGAACAGGAATATGAGCTTTTTAATGAGCTAAAAAGTCACTGGGGAAACTTGAGTGAGTCCCAAGTCAACCTCATCAAACTGGTGCTGCAGAAAAGCAGCTGAATTCGAATTTGTTCAGGAGGAATAAGCAATGCCCATAAATTAAAAAAGGCGAACCACGAGTGGCCCGCCCTTTTGAGATAGCTATCGCTGATCCCGACAATTTCAGTATCGCTCTTAATCTCTTTTCGGTCAAGCCACTCCCTACTCAGTAAAGCTTACAACAGCAGATTTATAACCTGCTGATGGTTAAGTTTTGCCTAAACATTCACACAGCTTCAATTTTAAAAATGATGCAGCGAGTTTGCAGGGATGTGGCTTGCCGCAAGGAAAGGCTTGATATGTTGAGTCGTAAAGTTGTCACACGAAGTGGCCGCGGGTTCCGCGGCTACTATCCATCCAAAAAGTTAAACCGCTTAGTGGAGTTTGAATCTCTGCTGGAGCGAGATGCAATCAAAATATTTGAGCACTCAGATCTCGTAGTGAGTTATCAAGAACAGCCCAAAAAAGTGTACTACTACGATGAGATCGAAGAGAAAAAGTATTTTCCAGATTTCCAGCTGGTGATGATTAATGAAGATGTCATTTATGTTGAGGTTAAACCGTTTTATCTGCTGCAATCAAAAATCGATAAATACAAAGCAATCCAAGCGCACTATCGAAAGCAAAAAGAGCTTTTCGTAATATTGACGGACAAAGAAATTCGCAACGAAAACTTCCACTTAAAAAATTTGCATAAGATTTATAGAAAGAAGTTTTTGAGCCGCGAACAAGGAGATGCACATGATGCGGTTCTCATTTAAAAAAGGTCTTGTTTTCATTGAAGTGAATACTCGCTGGCAGCTATTACGGCGCCTAGTCACAAACAAGCTTCAATTTGAATCGGATCAAGGTGAAATCCGTAATCTTACAGATAAGGAGGTTTTAGGATTCTGGCGATCTGGGGAATGGTCAGTTGATATCTCAACACTTGGAGTCAGTGGTGATTCGATATATTTGGTCACACCACCCGATTTATCGACTTTTCCATTGAAATGGCAGGAGTTGGCCAAGAGGAGACTACATTACATTAATTTTGTGTTGCCAGAAGGTAAAAGATTTAGGGCTGATTCGTGGCAACCGTTAGTAGATGCTGCGGCTAAATTGATCAATGATCCAAATCCTCCTTGCCCTGCTTCGGTGTTGGGTTGGTGGAAAAAATATCGCATTACAAAATCCATTAGTTCACTGCTCCCTAAAACCAACTTTGGTTATTCAAAAAAAGAGGATCCGAGGTTCAAGATATTCGAGGATGTCATCAATCAAACGTATCTAAATGCCCAAAAAGTGCCTGGTAAAGAAATAGTCGACAGGGTGAACAGGCGTATTCAATTGCATAACTCAACTCAATCCCCAGAAAGCCGGATCAAGATTGTTGCTAAATCTACAATCTACACATGGATCAGGCAGCTTCGACAAGACATTTCAGATTCGTCGCGTTTAGGGGCTGAGGTAACGCGGAAGAAATATAGGACCGTGATGGGTGGTCTGAAAGTTCATGGAGTACTGGAAAGAGTCGAAATTGACCATACGCCACTGGACTTAATTGTTATAGATAAAACGACAATGCTACCTTTGGGAAGGGCATGGTTAACGTTAGCTTTGGATAAATTCAGCAGAATTGTGGTTGGGTTTTACATAAGTTTTAACGCGCCATCTAGTTACTCGGTACTTCAGTGTTTGAAGCAAATGATCCTCACAAAAGATGATTTGCTAAAGCGTTATCCAGATATCCAAAATGAGTGGCCGGTTTTTGGTGTGCCGGATTTACTCGCTCTGGACAATGGTATGGATTTACATGCTGATGCGCTAAAAAAGGCTTGTTTGGAACTGGGAATTCAAATTCTTTATTGCCCAGCGGCTACCCCTGAAATGAAAGGGAGTGTTGAGCGCTTTTTCAGAACCATTAATCAGGGACTAATACACAAACTCCCTGGCACTACGTTTTCAAACATTGATGAGCGAGGCGACTATCCAGCAGAAGATTTGGCCGCCATTGATATGGAAACTTTAGTTCATTTGGTGACCAAGTGGACCGTCGATGTTTACAACGTAAGTCCTCATCGAGGGATCAATGATACGCCACTCAATAAATGGCGTTCATCAGCGAAATACCGAGACATCGAATTACCCGTGTATCCCACTCAGTTGGAAGTCATTGTTGGCGTGCCCGCTCGTAGAACCGTTTTTCACTATGGTATCGAGTTAGAAGGACTTCACTATAACAATCGGCAGCTTCAGGAAGTCCGAAAAATATCAGGACAAAATCTACAGGTTGAACTGAAGTTTTATGAAGATCAGGTTCAGTTCATCGATGTGTTTGATCCATTCACCAAAGAGTATTTACGTGTCGATGCAGTTCACGAAGATTACACCAAAGACTTACATCGTGAGGCGCATCGTTTAGCTCGTGTTCAAGCAAGAAAGCGCTTTGGGGAACAGTACTCAATGCCAGACCTAATGGATGCGCGTGAAGAAATCGAGGGCATCATAAAAGATGCACTCAAAGCTAAGAAAATGGGTAGTCGTAAATTAGCTGCAAATCTATTGATGCAGGATTCAGTATCTGTGTTCGAATCCAGAAATCCAATCGAGGACATACATAAACCGCCTAAACGAAATACATCTAGCTCTCCTGAGCCTCTGGAAAGCGGCTTGGATGATGATTTACCCAGTGTTTCTTCAAGGTATGCAGGGATTAGTGACAGCCATGAGGAATCGCGATGATGCGTCCAATTGATCTTGTCAAAATCCATGCCCGAGAGTCTGAGGCAAATCCCCTGCGTGCGGAGGAGGATCGATTTTTGAGTTTCCATCTTGGAGATGTCATCCTTAACCATCGGCGCTTTGATCATGCGATGGCTGCCATTGCCAAATTACATCACGCTCAAGTCACGCATAAGTGCGGTGGCGGTCTTCTGATCCATGGTCCGAGTGGAATGGGTAAAACCACTATCACTCGGGAATATGTAAAACACTTCCCGATATACATGGATGGTCACCAGACGGTGGTGCCAGTTTTGGTTGTTACTTGCCCAAGCTCAGCCACTGCTAGTGGCCTGATGTCTGCTATTTTTTCTGCGCTCAATTATCCGATTCCATCCCGTAGCGATATTGCTGATAAAACGCTCAAGGTCATTAAGCTATTAAAAATGTTTAAGGTTGAGTTGCTGGTTCTGGATGAGTTTAATCATGCTTATTACTCGCGATCGCTGGCCGATTTTCGGCAACTGATTGATACCTTAAAAGTGGTGATCTCTGAGACAAGAGTCGCGTCTGTCCTTGTTGGTTTGTCAGAGGGTGAGCAGGTCATAGCCACCAACGAACAACTGGCCAGAAGGCATAGCGAATCAATTGAAATTTCGTTGTTTGATCTAAACGATGAAGAGGATTTTAAAGAGTTTCGGGCGATATTGAGGACTTACCAAGAAGCCCTGATCATTCCCGTCGAGACACCACTTTTCGAGGCTAATCTCGCAAGACGGTTTTTAATTGCTTCTGACGGAAATTTGGATTACTTACGCCGTGTGATTGAAAAGTCAGTGCAACTGGCTGGTCTTGCCGGCATGACTTTACTCAACAACAAAGTCTATGCTGCTGCATTCAGAGAGTATGTTTGGAGAGAAGTCCCTGACAAGCTGAACCCGTTTCATGAAAACTCCCCACTACGACGGTTGAATAAACCAGGTGAGCCCTATTATCCATGGAGCCAGAAGCATGCGATCGGTAGCCCCCTTGCTCGTAGAAATATCATCAGTGTAGGGAGTAAATAATGCGTCAACAAACTAAGGGAATTCAATTCCGGTTGCCAGTACGCTCTCAGATGTTCAGGAACGAAGGCCCGCAAGGCTTTCTCTTGAGATTGGCAGAGAGTAACTTACTAAGTCCGAGAGAGCTTAAGTTAGGTGGAATCAGTCTCGATTTTGAAACTCTCCATCAACATGGTCTGATTCCTGATAAAAGTTTGGATCCTGGACTGTACGACCATATACAGGAAATGTGTCGTTTGTGGACAAATGAGCCTCGTGTCTGGAATATGCAGCACGCACGTTTCTGTCCACATTGTTTAAAAGTTGATGGCCATTGGCGAGTGGAGTGGGAGCTTAATTTCTATGATGTCTGCCATCATCACGGAGTCTGGTTGATTGATCAATGCACATCTTGTGGAGAAAAGCTGAGTTGGCATAGAACTGAGGTTATGCGCTGCCAATGTGGCTCGATATTAACCGCTGAGTTTACAACTGGAGCCCCCGAGAGCATAGTGAAAATGGCTAATGTTATGAGTAGCAAAATTCGACATCAGCAAGCTCCTGAGACATTGGTTGCGCTCAAAGATACCAATATTGAGCAAACCCAACGGTTGATCAGATATCTGGGCAATTACATGAGCCAGGCTTCTGGCAAAAACCCGCTCAAGATGCGCAATGCTGGTGATTTGAAACAATCTTGGCCGGTGACATCTCTTGCTGCAGAGGTTCTGAATGATTGGCCGCGAGCGTTTCACGACTCTCTCAATAAAATTGAAAAGTCCCAAAGATCTGATGGGAGACCCAGTTTTAATCAGGTCTTTGGCCATGCCTACCATTATGTTTTCAAAGCACTAAAAGAGGCTCCATTCAATGAACTGAGGCGACAGTTTGAGTTATGTGCATATTCCAATGAAATGCACCATTGATGCTAGATGAATCCTACCAGTCACTCCAACGAAACCCCACCACCCATTGCAGCGCAAACCCTGCCAGTGATTCCAGATAGTTCTGCCACAAAATAAACAAATTTTTTGATATTCTTAAACAACTCGCCTAAATAATTCATGATTGCGATAACCTATTGGCCAGCGTTAGAATTTATATGTCAAAACCTACTATCGCTACAGTTAAACGACTGTTTGCATTATCAGGCAATCAATGTGCTTTCCCTGAGTGCAATTCTCAACTTGTAGAATCCACGGATACAATCACTGGTGAAATTTGTCACATTAAGGCAACGAGTCCTGGAGGAGCCCGATTTGATAAAACACAGAGTGATATTGAACGACACGCGGCATCAAACTTAGTTTTACTCTGTGGGCGGCACCATAAAATTATTGATTCTGAACCAGAAAAGTATACCGTGGAGTTTCTAGTAAGACTTAAACGCAATCATGAACAAAAGGGAATTGTCGAGATTTCACCCATAACTGCCAAACTTGCTCAATCGCTGTTAAGTAACCATATGTCTATAATTATTAAGTCAAATTCTGGTGGAGTTGAAATTAATGCCAATACGGTTAATTTTAAAATCACAAAAAAACCGAAAATTGCAATTAATCCTCCACTAGGGAGTATCGCTGAAAACAGGCACATGCTTTCTTATGCGAAATATCTTATTGATCGCTATCAGGAGTATCAAAAGATACATGCCTCAAAGACTGACAGTTACAAATATATGGCGATTTATGGTGCATTAAAGCGCGAGTTTAGAGGTGATTGGAAGCTTTTACCTACTGACTCCTTTAATCAGTTGGTCACATTTCTTCAGAAGCGTATAGACAACACCATGCATGGCCGTATTCAACGGTCTCGGAATACTAAGAACTATCATTCATTTGAAGAGCATGTCTAAAAAACATTTAGCCATGCATGGTGTAAACACTATGGCTTTTTATTGCTACGGTGTTTCCTCATCGACTCACCTTGTAAATTAATGCGCTGAGATCCACTGAGCAGCCTATCCAAAATAGCATCCGCTACAGTTAAATTGCCACCACTTAAATATTCATGCCAACGCTCCATTGGTAACTGACTCGTCATTAGTGTGGATTTGCGGCCACTCCGTTGGTCAAGTACTTCTAGCAAGTCGTTCCGACTCGATGCACTCATCGCAGCAATACCAAAGTCATCTAAAATCAATAAATCTACCTTGGCAAGCTGCGTCAATCGTTTATGGAAACTACCATCAGCATGTGATAACGCTAAATCTTCAAGTAGTAACGGTAATCGCTGAAAAATAACAGACAATCCTTTCCGACAGGCCTGATTACCAAATGCGCAAGCCAGCCAGGTTTTACCAACCCCAGCAGGTCCTCCAAGCACCAAGTTCAGCCCTTGATTAATCCACTGACAAAGGGCTAGCGAGGCCATCTCCGATCGATCTATACCTCGGCCACTACGATAATCAATGTCTTCCATGCATGCACTTTCTCTAAGTTTTGCAGCTTTTAATAAGCGCTTGAGCCGATTGTTTTCACGGTAAGTTAATTCTTGATCAACAAGCATGCCAAAGCGCTCTTCGAAACTCAGATGTAGCGAGTTGCTACTCATCATTTGTTCATTGAAGCCAGTTGCCATACCTGCTAATTTCATTTGCTGTAGCTTATTAAGTGTATCTTGTGTCATCATCGTATCGTTTCCTTTTTACTGGATATTCTTGAAGAATGTATATTTAGTGAGCTGTATTTGTTAATGGTAATAATCAGAGCCCCGAATATTGCTGTGATCAAATTTTGCTTCTATTAACTCATTGTTCGATAGCGGTTGTTGATCAAGGCGATTGGATAAAATAGATCGCAACCTTGTAGTTGATGAGGTATTTATTTGATTAGATGCTATTGCTAATAATCTTTGGCATGCTAGGTTCAATCTATCCTCGCCAAACTCTTTTGCAAGCTTCTTAAGACTCAGGCTTGCTCGATAACCTTGAATTTGTATCTGGGTGGAAGCAATTAATTGCTTGGTAAAGTTGTATATATACTCTCCAGCTTGCTCAGCCCAGAGTAACAAGTCATCAGCCTGCCAGTGCCCAATTTCCCTATGAGATGCAGTCATGTGTTCGGGATTTGTTGAAGTGATTCTATTGGGGTCACGAGAATGACTGGCAATTCTTCTACCACCATGCAACACCTCAATAGTATTAGCGGTAATTCTTAGCTCAACCTCCTTACGAACAAATGCATGAGGTACGCTGTAGAAATGCCCTTCGTATGAAAAGTGATAATCCAAGCCAATGCGTACCTTCCGAAACTCTGCGTAAACAAAAGGCACTGAAGGCAAGGGTTGCATGGCAGGCAAATCAATGGACTCAAAGCAAGCTTGTCTTGAACCTGGGATTTTCTTGAATGGGCGTTCATTCAGATCAACGAGCAACTCTGAAATAGCATTATTGAGGGCTTTTAAGCTTGTAAAGATGCGCTTGCGTAAACGAAACATAATCCATCGCTCGACTATCAGTACGCCATTTTCAACTTTGGCTTTATCTTTAGGCTCTCTAGCACGTGTTGGAAAAACAATGACACCATAATGATCACCCAAATTCTGGTAAACACTATTCAGCACTGGATCAGTGCGACTGGCGACTTTAACGCCTGATTTTAGGTTGTCGCATATCACCATCGTGGGTACTGCCCCAAAAAACTCAAACATTCTGGTATGCGCGGCGATCCAATTGGGCAGTTGCTGCGACCAATGAGCCTCTGCGTATGTATAGTTAGATGCGCCCATTACCCCCACAAAAATTTGTGCCGTTTGGATATATCCTGTTTGTGGATCAACGATATTCATTGTTGGGCCTGCATAATCGACAAACACCTTTTCACCGGCAATATGGATTTGACGCATAACTGGTGATAACGCCTCTTTGAAAATGCGGTAGCGGTCACAATATGAGCTATAGCCCATCCCTATCCCGTTATTAGCGGCTAAATACTCATCGTGTAGTACTTTTAGCGTTGCACCTTTTTGTTTCATTTCCTGATGAATGACTGTGCAATCGGGTTCGGGGAATTTGAGTATCTTTTTGTCAATATGGGGAAATAACTGTTGCTCGAGGGAGGCATCATCCATATTTTCTGGTAACGGCCATGTGATATTAGCTAATACTGCTCTTGTGATGTAATCACAGACAGAGTCTCGGGAAATGCCCACATACTCTGAAATCTTTCGCTGACTATATTTATGTTCATAATGCAGCCTTAATACATGCCGTATTTTCTTCATATTAACTCTCCTATTGGCCATATTGATTACCTAAATCATCAATCCGTCAAATCCTGTTATTTCAATGCTTGGTTTCGACTATGCATCTAGTTAAAAGGCGTGACACATCCTCGCTCAGCGATCAGCATCATAAAAATCGGATAAAAATAGACATGCCGCCTTGACAGGGGCACATTAGAAACGCACAATTGAGACTTAGTTAGGTTTCAAGAATGCATAGAAAGCTCAGGGTCGCCGTCCTGAGCTTTTTTGTTTCTGTCTATTCGCTTTTGATTCAGCTCAATAAGCGAAAAGCATTCATCGAAGTTAAATCATTCACATTCTCCTTCGGATATGTCATCGCTTGATGAACTGCGCCGTTTTTTTGATGGGCCACGGGGCTTAAAGGTATATTGATTCGGCCAAAGGGCTTCTATTTGCAAGTCAAGAAGTGTTGCAATGTGGGTAGCTACTGGATGAGCCGTTACTCGACCATGGATGACGTTGTTCACAACCCCCGTAGAAATGCCTAATTCGCGGGCTATCTGTGCCTGAGATTTTCCTATGCGTTGTAATCGATAAATGATGTCGATGGCTTCCATTAACCTTGCTTTCTAATGTCATTGTCAATCTTTATCTATTGACAATGGGTTAAGCTAAAGAGCAATATATCAGTTAAATTTAAAATTAAATTTAAATTTTATTAAACTATACACTTTGGATAATTAATGAAGCAAGTCTCATTACCAGAAAATGGCATTGATTCAGATGCATTTGCAGCGCGTTTTTCGTTGGTCATTCAACATACAAAGTTGAATCAGTCAGAATTTGCACGTCGTTTGGACACTTCCGCGACATTTGTAGGGGATGTGCTACGCGGACTTAAAAAACCAGGAGCGGAGTTCTTATACCAATTGAATCGAGTATTTAGCGTCTCAGTTGACTGGCTATTGACCGGAAAAGGCACTATCCATAATGCCTGCAAAGTGGATGTTGAGTTAATGCAAGCCATCAGTTTACAGGTATTAGTTGCGCGGCTTGCTATCATTGAGAATGATGCCACAGCGCAAGCGCTTCTCACCTTAATACGCGAAGGGCTGCTGGATTTAAAGTGTAGTAATCCGCAAATGGATGCATATCTGCATCGGATTCGGCCCGATGATAGTGACTGGCGTATCGCTATTGGCATTTATAACGGACATTTATGGACAGACAACCCTGACTTTCAAAGGCGTAATACGCTGGAAGCCGCAATCAGTTACTTTGAAGTCAATCAACCCGTCAGCAAACTCGCAAGTTTGGTGAGTAAGCAAGCCGGGTTTACTCAAATCAATATTGGCACTTCGCAGCGCATCGCGGGACGAGACTTTCATGAGGGGAAGTAATTTTTATCTATTCCTATGCGATGCAGTATTTTTAATGGAGCTACATCATGATTGATAACGAAAACCTTAGCCAGCAAAAGAATCTTGGAGAGCATCAACGTATAGCTGGCCGAGATTTTAATGATCATTCAGTGACGCATTATGCGGATTTAAAAGGTTTTTTACTCATGATAAATGAATCAGAACTGGATAAGTTGTCGATCAACAACAGTGATTTTTTTAAAAGTCGCTTTGGCAAAAATCTGGAAAAACACTGGTGTGAGCAGATTATTGATCTTAAGTGGGAATATGGCTTAACTAGATTTCAAACAAAAGTTTTGTTATTGGTAGGAGCTATCCGCATTGACCATAAAACAAATTCTGTAGTGTTTAACCATGACAAGATATTATATTGGTATGCATTGTTACATATCGTAATGATAAGTCTCTACTCTCTGGCAGGCAGTATTGTGGTGCTGTCTTCTTCAGCGTCACTAAGCAAGCAATTTTTTGCACAACTTGCTATTGCCGCTACTTGGTGCATAACCGTATGGGTATTTCACATAGTGTTTATTTACCCATACAAATTATTAAAAAGAATGCGTCCAATCATAAGAAATGACTAAATTTAAAATGAGACCAAACAAGCGCAGTAATATCAATAGATGTGGATCTCGCCGCATCATGAGGCTGCGTTCATTTGCCACCATACGAATACTCTGCATTTATAACCTGCCCGCCCCATGCCAGAATTGACCACTCAGCAACATTTACATAATGGTTTTATACAACGTTGAAGCTTTTGAAATGGCGAGTGTATCTCCATTGCTTAATTAAAGAGGATTTGGATACTCGACTCTCTAAAAAGGGCAATAGTGCCTCGATCAGACCCCCAGTAGTATCTTAGAGTCTCTTAACTCAAAACTGGATGACTCACGCGATATTGAAGAGGGAGGCGGTCGCATTATAATTGAGCCGGTGAGGTCAAATGATTTGTGTAAACTGGCAATCGAAAACAGTTGCTTTTAAAGGTAAAGCAGCAAACACACTAGACTTAGTGAGATTAAAGGTAAAAAGTATTGATATGAAAATGTATGGGTAAATATTATGGCCTGGAATGATCTATTATGAAAAATCTGTATCAAGCAAAACTAAAAAAATCCGCCAAAGACTTCCATAAAAATAATCGCGGCGAAAGATTCACTAATGGCCTGATTGTTCGGCACCTATACGATGAAGTGAATACATCCAAACTTTCATGGTGGGATGATGTTGGTTTTATAATAAACGATTATTTAGTACAGGTTTCATGGGTACACCCTAGATTGGCGTTCAAGGATCAGGTTGAGGTTGACGCTCACAAAAAGATTGAGCATCTAGATATAGGTGTTGATGACTTTTTGAGTCACTGTGAACCCAATTACGCCAAAATTGGTAAGTCCAGAAAGAAAATCATCAGCCATACATTAACTGGCCCTTTGATTTCCAGTGACTGGAAACAAGCTTATAACCGTGCATACGAGGAAACGCTTGCGGAGGCTAATTATAAGATTAGGCCTTCTATCAAAATTGAATGGACACCTCATAGTCGCTTTGTCGAGTTATGTGCCCCAATTGAAGTAAAAAATGAACAAGAGTTGACTATGTTAGCTAATCTCGTTAGAGCATTGCTCAAACACGAAACCGCTCTGGAGCTTGAATTTCCTCGTTACGCTTACACTAGGGACCATTGGATTGAAGAAAGTGTAATAAGAATCGAAAAGTAGCCATTTATTTGATAGTGGCTTGGACCCACTTTAATTAACTTTGTGTTCGATGCTTCGCTTTTCTTAACCTCAATCTTGCTAGCGGTATGGTGTCGTTTGCAATTTAACTTGAGGTCCAGCACCAATATAAATCAACAACTTAAAAAATCTTGCAAAGCCTAATTCCAAGCCATTTTTAACATAAATTGAGATTTAGTAGGCTCTTAGCAAACTAACTTGAGATTCAACCCAAACCTTAATTTTTCTTGATTTATTGACCACTTTTCAGGCCCAATCTTTAGGTTGAAGTGCAAATTCGAAGTGAATCGTTACGATCATTCACCTAACTGTGGGGCACTTTGAGACACTCTCTCAGCCCTAACAAAGACATTTCTGCAGCCTTGGAGAGTTGTTTAAAGTTCGATCCATCTTTCGCTCTTAAAGCCATCCCATGAATAACCATTAAGTAATACTCAGCCAAGTCAACTGAATTGAACTCTTCTCTAATTTGCTTTTGATCTATTGCAAGTTGGAACCGCTTGATCAACAGTTCTTTATATTCTTCTCTATAAGAGCGAACCAAATCTACTAGCTCGGAATGTTCGGGAGTTGCATTAATTGCAGAAGTCATGATTAGACATCCCCGAGGATTGGCTGAATTCATAAAAAAACTCAAATTGGACTCTAAAAGTTTTTTGATTGAAATATAAATATCAGGCTCTTCAGTCAGGGAACTGAGCGGTCCGTTAAGTATCATCTCAGAATAAGCTTTCACAGCTTCAACGAAGATTGAGTCTTTATTCCCAAATGCCGCATAAACACTTGGGCCCTTGACTCCAATCGCCTCAACAAGATCAGACATTGTAGTTCCCTCGTAACCCTTAGCCCAAAAAACATACATAGCGCTTCTCAGTGCTAAAGACTTGTCGAATGATCGCGGCCTTCCTGCAGGTGCCATAAATATTTCCCCAATTGTAGTAAAAAAATAATTATATAACTCAGATTACATAATTTTGTTGACAAAAGCAAGTCTTCAACCAATAATGTAATCCAGGTTACATTATTAATGTGAATCTAACTTTTTTGCAACGTGGAAGGAAACAAAATGTTTTATTCAAAAGTATTGATCGCAACTATCACCGGCTTTGCAATTGCAAACGCTGCTTTAGCCCACGCAGACAGCTTGAAGTCTGAGTCTGAATTTATCAATAAAACCTTACTGGGTAACTGGAAAGCACAAACCGTATCAAAGAATGATGAGGTACGGAATGTAGATGTATCCAAGGACCGTTTTATGGATAACATTCTTGGGAAATTTAAAATCGTAACGAAGGAAAATAATACTGCTGAAAAAAGTGTTGATAACTCCTTAAAGCGATATACAGAGCAATTCGAACATGCTAGAAAGTACTAAACATAATTAGCCAATTAATAAAGTCCATTGCCTGAGCAATGGACTTTATTAATTTTATTATCGAAAAAGTGTATCAAGAATTACAGGCTCGGTCATTCGACACGCAATATAAGCACTTCTATAGTATTCAGAAATCTGGATGTTTAAAGAAAAAAACTGTGCTATGGTCTAGCTATCCGCTCACTCTTAATGACTCGATAACCAATTTTAATGCGGGAGTTTGCTGCCTACGATGCGGATAATACAGGTGAAAGCCTGGGTATTCTATGCTGTAATCCTTAAGCACTTGAATTAAATGGCCCTGTGCTATGTCTGTTGCAACCACATCCTCAGGAATATAGGCAATGCCCAAATTGGCATGAACGGCATCCAAAATATGATAGGTTTCATTAAACACCCATTGTCCATCAACCTTAATTTTAACTTCCAGCCCATCTTTTTCCATTTCCCAAGCATAGATACCACCTTGCGTTGATAGCCTATAAGTAATGCAGTTATGTTGTGATAACTCTTGTGGGCTTTGCGGCATACGATATTGATTAAAATACGTAGGTGTTGCCACCACCACCATTTTCATTGGTTCACTAATCCGCACGGCAACCATACCATCAGCCACCTTATTACCTAATCGTACCCCAGCATCAAAGCGCTCAGCCACAATATCAACAAAACCATTGTTGGCCGTTAACTCAATGCCTATGCCGGGGAAGTGTTGTGCCAATGGTGCCAATTTGGGGAGTAAAATTTCGCGAATAGCATGATTGCTGGCATTAATCCTTACCAAACCTGCTGGCGTATCTCTCAACTTTGTCAGCAAAGAAAGCTCATTATCGATGTGATCAAAACTGGCACCTATGGTCTCACGCAATTTCTCTCCCGCCAGAGTGGGTGAAACACTTCGTGTGGTGCGGGTTAGCAATAACACCCCCAGTCGTTCTTCCAGACCGCGTATGGTATGACTAAGCGCGGACTGTGACACACCAAGCTTGCCTGCGGCTTTGGTAAAACTACCCTCTCTGACGACCATTAGAAAAGCATATAAATTGTTATAGTTTTCTTTAGCAATCATCGCTGGTCCCTTCTTGTTCAAAACACCCAAGTATATTACCGCAATCCCTTGATCATCCACTTATTAATGAATTTAACTAATAAGTCTATGATGATTTTAGTGACTAATCATTCGCTAAACAAATCATTAGAATACATTTTTATAATTTTATGCATTCCGTCAGGCTGTAATGCATTTATACGCCGACAAGATTATTACAAAAAATTAATGAATATTACCGTGACATTTGTATTTATTGTTCATGAATAAAAAGGAGTCATCAGCATGAGTAATCTCTACAGGACTTTTAAATATTTAGGCAGCCGTGTACTGCCCATACTGTTTTTTTGTTCCAGTGCCTACAGTGAAGTAACACCCAAAACATCGGTACAGCCATCTTTTAGGAGTGATACAACCATGCAGATTCGTTTAGATATTGAAGGACAAAATCCTGTTACAGCGACTTTAGATAGCTCGCCAGCCACGCTCGATTTGATGAAGCAATTGCCCCTGACGTTGAAGCTAAAAGATTATGCTGGCACCGAAAAAATAGCCTATCCACCGCACAAACTCTCTACCGAGAATTCGGCTAAAGCCTATGCGGGCAAAGCCGGGGATATTACCTATTATGCACCTTGGGGCAACCTCGCTATTTTTTACAAAGACTCTGATGCTGGGCTTGCCAATGGCCTGATTTATTTAGGCAAGTTAGCGTCTATTCCCGCAGCATTTTCTAAATCACAAAAAATTACTGTAAGGATTACAGAAGTTAAGTAATCAATTTATCTCAGCACACAACCGTTTAGGAGTAGAGACACGATGAATTTTTTTAAGCCCGATATATGGATAAGGATATTAACAACCATGACTATTATTAGCACAAGCATAGGCATGTTGCCTGCTAGCACTGCGTTTGCTGCCGACATGTCAAACGGTGCAGCCAATTTCTACAAAAGCGATAAAGTCACTGTGCAGAAAGTCACGTTCAAGAATCAGTACAACATGAAGATCGTTGGCAATCTTTTCATGCCTAAGGGTCTGGATCAAAAAACCAAAAGCCCAGCCATTATTGTTGGTCATCCGATGGGAGCAGTAAAAGAACAAAGCTCAAACCTCTATGCCCAGAAGCTTGCAGAACAGGGCTTTGTCACCTTAGCTATTGATAACACATTTTGGGGCGAGAGCGAGGGTCAACCACGCAATGCTGTGCTACCGGATGTTTACTCAGAGGCATTTAGTGCCGCTGTTGATTACTTAGGTACCAGTGCATTTATTGACAGGGAACGCATAGGGGTACTTGGTATATGCGGTAGTGGTAGCTTCGTCATTAGTGCAGCAAAGATTGATCCTCGCATGAAAGCCATCGCGACTGTCAGCATGTACGATATGGGCGCAGCCAACCGTAATGCACTCAACCATTCGCAAACTCTTGAACAACGCAAACAAATCATTGCGGAAGCCGCTCAGCAACGTTATGTGGAGTTTACGGGCGGTGCAATCAAATACACGGGCGGGACAGACCATAAGATTGACGCAAATACGCACCCTATTCAGCGTGAATTTTATGACTTTTACCGTACGCCACGTGGAGAGTTTACGCCAGCGGGCTCTTCACCTGAGCATACAACCCATCCCACACTTTCCAGCAACACCAAATTCATGAACTTTTATCCTTTCAATGACATTGAGACGATTTCACCTCGCCCTATGTTATTTATTACAGGTTCAGAGGCGCATTCTAAAGAATTCAGTGAAGAAGCTTACCGCCTTGCAGGGCAACCAAAAGAGCTCGTCATTGTTCCCGGTGCAGGTCACGTGGATTTGTACGACCGAGTTAACCTGATTCCCTTTGATAAATTGACAGCATTCTTCAAAGCTAACCTTAAGTAATTGCTTTATTTAGGAATGAATTAAAATCTCTATGACAACTACGGCTTTAAATACCACCCCTGAAAATGGACAAGGCTGGAGCGGTGTGTTTGCGATGTCACTTGGGGCTTTTGCCCTAGTGGCATCGGAGTTCATGCCGGTTAGCCTATTAACCCCGATAGCAAGTGACCTTCACAGTACCGAAGGTCAGGCTGGTCAAGCGATTGCGATTTCAGGCGCATTCGCTTTGGTGACGAGCCTCTTAATCTCATCGCTAGCAGGAAAATTGGATCGCAAAATCCTGCTTTTACTACTTACGTTGTTAGTCATCATTTCAGGAACTATCGTAGCGATTGCGCATAATTATGGTGTGTTTATGGTGGGGCGGGCGCTGATTGGGATTGCTATTGGAGGCTTCTGGTCTATGTCGGCCGCAACGGCCATGCGACTCGTTTCGGAAGACAAAATCCCTAAGGCGCTTGCAATCGTTAATGGTGGGAATGCCTTGGCTACTGTCATTGCCGCGCCTTTAGGAAGCTATTTGGGCGGTATCATTGGTTGGCGAGGTGCTTTTTTCTGTGTGGTTCCAGTTGCAGTCATTACATTCTGCTGGTTGTTGATTAGCTTACCTGGCATGAAGCCTATGAATAAAGCAGCCACAGGAAACATCTTTAAATTAATGATGAGGCCTCAGGTAGCGATAGGCATGGTAGCGGTGAGCATCTTTTTCATGGGCCAGTTCGCTCTGTTCACCTACTTGCGCCCTTTCTTAGAAAGCGTGACGCACGTGGGGGTCACTACACTTTCGTTAATGCTTCTTGCTATGGGGGTTGCAGGCTTCGTCGGCACGCTTTTGATTGGTGCTTTCTTGAAAGATTCATTGTATAAAACCCTGATGATCATTCCATTACTGATGGCAATCATCGCAATAGCGCTAACTATCTTTGGTTATTCAGTATTAATAACAGCACTGTTACTAGGAGTTTGGGGATTGGTAGGAACAGCGGCACCCGTGGCTTGGTGGACATGGCTTGCTAAAACACTACCCAATGATGCAGAAGCAGGTGGTGGATTATTTGTGGCTATCATCCAACTCGCGATTACCACTGGTGCAACGTTTGGTGGCATCTTGTTCGATCTGAGTGGATATCGTGCCACTTTTTGGATGAGCGCATCGTTATTAATCACTGCAGCGGTACTTGCATACTGGACATCACGCATCGAGCTTAGACATTCAGCAATCAAGTATTAGCAACATGCTCTCCCCATCAATTTGCTTTTGCTACTTATTTACTACTCTTCAATCAAGGTTTATATTTTTTGAAAATGACTTAAGGGTTGTCGCCACATAATTTCAATCCTGCTAGAAATATTTATTTAATCTTTAGCAATATTAGCTATGTTCAAAGTGTTTGAAGAGTGCGAAGTCACGTTGCTCTCTTCCCAGCCACCGCCCAGTGCTTTAAAGGCCGCAACCGCTGAACGGGCAGATTCTGTTTGCGCTTGTACTTTTGCATCAGAGGTTCTCAATAAATTTTCATCTGCGTGCAACACTTCAATCAAGCTGACAACGCCTTTTTGATATGCCACGAATGAAGATTTCCGCGCTTGGCTAAGCGATTGCTCACCTTCTAACAAGGTTTCTATTTGCTCTTCACGTTTAACCAAAGCAGAGATAGCATTTTCTACATCTTCTGTCGCACGCAGTGCTGATTGTCGATAGGCCGCCAAAGCTTCTGCTTCCTGGCCTTTTGCCTGATCAATTTGCGCATTAATGCGTGAAAAATCAAACAAGCGCCAACGCAAGCCCACAACGCCAGCAGCCTGATTAGCTGCGCTGCTAAATAGATTTCCTCCCGATATAGCGGTCGCACTACCAATCAACGCACTCAGCGCAAGCTTTGGATAATATTCGGAAATTGCTACACCAATTTTTGCATTAGCTGCCGCTAGTCGTCTTTCAGCCACAATCAGGTCTGGTCTGCGGCGCAGTAAATCTGCTGGGGAGCCGATTGAGGATATTTGCGGTGCAACAGGTATTGGACCGATTTTTTCCAGTTCAGCTCTGTAAGTACCAGGCGCAACTCCCAGCATCACATCAAGGGCATTCATGGACGCATCGAGCGCAGTTTCCAGCACTGGGATAACAGCCTTAACCTGAGCTAAGGCGCCTTCTATTTGTTGCACTTGAAGTCGGGGCGCTAAGCCTCTGGAATAGAGTATATTTACTTTTGAAAGTAGTTGCTGTTGTGTCTCAAGCTGTTTTTTCGAAATATTAAGCCGTGACTGTAAACCACGAATGGTGATGTAAATGTCTGACGTTTGTGCCGCCACAGCCAACAGGGTTGCGATCGCACCGGCTTTGGCCGCTTGGTATTCTGCCAACGCTGCATCTTGCTCGCGACGCAATCCACCAAATATATCCAGCTCCCAGCCTGCGTTCAGGTTGGCATCATAAAGATTTTTATTCCTGTCATAACCAGGAGTCGAGTTAAGTAACTGTCCTAAAGGTGTTTCAAGCGACTGGTGATTTCTTATCGCTTGCGCACTTACATTAGCGGATGGCAATAATGCAGCATGCGCAGCACCAAGCCCAGACTTGGCTTGTGAGATTCGTGCGGTAGCTTGCGCTATATCCAGATTTTGTTCTAACGCTAATCGCACGTACCTACTTAATAGTGGATCACTGAACCCATCCCACCAAGTTGCAAGATCAGCATTTGCAAGCTCACCATTAGATGGTGCTTTACGCTTTTCAAGTTGAGTTTGGCCAATATATTGATTCGAGAGAGCTATATCCGGCTTCTTATACTCTGGGCCAACTGCGCAGCTTGTGATCAAACCAGCACTTAGCAATACAGCAATAGGACGAGAAATTAACATGGCGACCCTCAAACTTATTTGAACATAATAAGTGACTATATTACAATACGGTCACTATTTGTCAATCATCTTAAGTCAGGGTATGCTATCAACATGACTAAAAAACCGCAATCCGTCACAAGAGGTCCATCTGAACACAATGTTCGTGATCAAATAGTAGAGGCTGCTGCTGAATATTTCAGCCGCTATGGCTACGAGAAAACGACTGTTTCCGACCTGGCCAAAGAAATTGGCTTTTCTAAAGCCTACATTTATAAATTTTTTGCTACGAAACAAGCTATTGGAGAGGTAATCTGCACCAATTGCTTAGGTGCGATACTGAATGCGATCCGTGAAGGAATGGTGGACTCACCCACCGCTTCAGAACGCTTCAGGCGTATGTTTAAAGCCGCGGTAGCTGCAAGTGCAGAACTTTTTTTCGAAGATCGCAAGCTTTATGATATTGCTGCATCTGCTGCAAGTGAAGAATGGCAATCGACGGTTAGCTATCAAATTGAAATCAAAAAAATAATCTTGCAGATTATTCTCGAAGGTCGCGATACGGGGGAGTTTGAGCGCAAAACGCCAATAGATGAAACGGTCAATGCCATCTATTTGGTAATGCAACCATATACCAACCCATTGCTACTTCAATACAATCTTAACGTTGCAGAACAGGCTCCCATGATTCTTTCGAGTCTGATACTGAGAAGTTTAGCTCCGTAAAAAAACTAAAAATATTACAGTGACTATTGACTTAATTGGTCACTGTATACAAAATGCAGGTTACTATTTAAAAGGTGACCTCCATGTTTAGTCATAAACTTAGTTTAGCGATTGTGATTAGCTTATTCCCGCTGGCATTTGTTGCATGCAGTGAGAAAATGCCAATTGACCCCCGCACCCAAACGCCGCTGGTAAAAACAGTAGCCGTTCAACGGGCGTCTGATTCGTCGCGCTCGTTCACAGGAATAGTGGCCGCCAGGGTTCAAAGCGACTTGGGATTTCGTGTTGCAGGAAAAGTGCTTGAGCGCTATGTAGATGCTGGCCAGATCGTTAAGCGTGGTCAACCACTCATGCGTATTGATCCTATCGATTTGCAATTGACAGCAAATGCACAGCGTGAAGCCGTATTAGTGGCAAAGGCCCGTGCCGATCAAACAGCAGACGATGAAATCAGACATCGTGGCCTGGTGGAAGAAGGCGCAATCTCTGCTTCTACATATAATCAAATTAAAGCAGCGGCAGACTCTGCCCATGCCCAGCTCAAAGCATTCGAAGCTCAAGCAGATGTAGCAAAGAATGCATCCAGTTATGCAGTTTTGCTCGCGGGCGCTGACGGCGTGATAGTTGATACACTGGTAGAACCGGGACAAGTGGTTAACGCTGGTCAGACTGTGGTGCGCATAGCACACTCTGGCAAGCGAGAAGCGATCGTTAATCTACCGGAAACGTTGCGCCCAGCGCTAGGTTCGATTGCGCAGGCAAAACTCTATGGCAAGGACAACCAGACCATTCCAGCCAAGCTGAGAGAGCTTTCAGAATCAGCTGATGGTGTATCCCGTACGTTTGAAGCGCGATATGTACTAGATGAAACATTAGCCAATGCACCACTCGGTGCGACCATCACTATCCAGATCAAGGAAAGGGATTCTTCTACACAAACTAGCTTAGCAGTGCCTATTGGCGCGATTTTTGATGCTGGAAAAGGCTCGGGAGTTTGGGTGCTTGAGGGCAGCCCAAGCCATGTCACTTGGCGCCCCGTCAAAATCCTAAGCATCACTGAAGACACCGCGCGTATAGATGGCAATCTGAATGTAAATGATCAAATTATCGGGCTTGGTGCTCATCTCTTGCACGAAGGCGAAAAAGTCAGAGTGGCGACTAATGATGCTGGCAATTCCGATTTAAATCCCGCAGTTTTGGATTCTAAAGATTCGAAATCCGCAGATTTAAACCGTGGAGAGACAAAATGAGCGGCTTTAATCTCTCAGCGCTTGCTGTTCGTGAGCGCTCCATCACCTTTTTCCTGATTATCCTGATCACTATTGCTGGCACCATCGCTTTTTTTAAGATGGGCAGGGCTGAAGATCCTCCATTTACGATCAAGATAATGACCGTCATTACCGCCTGGCCTGGTGCAACAGCACAGGAAATGCAGGATCAGGTCGCAGAGAAGATAGAAAAACGCATGCAAGAACTGCGTTATTACGATCGTACCGAAACCTTTACCCGACCTGGCCTGGCATTTACAACCGTAACACTGCTTGACAGCACGCCACCCTCCGAAGTGAAAGAAGAGTTTTACCAAGCACGAAAAAAAATAAGTGATGAGTCAAAAAATTTACCAGCTGGCGTCATCGGCCCTATGGTCAATGATGAATATGCCGACGTCACCTTTGCTCTCTTTGCACTAAAAGCAAAAGGAGAACCACAACGGTTATTAGCGCGCGATGCAGAAAACATGCGCCAGCGTCTGTTGCATGTAGCAGGTGTGAAAAAAGTCAATATTATCGGTGAACAACCCGAGCGTATTTACGTCGCGTTTTCCCATGACCGCTTGGCGACTTTGGGAATATCACCGCAAGAAATTTTTTCCGCACTGAATAATCAGAATGCCTTAACCCCGGCGGGTTCGATTGATACAAAGGGTACAAAAGTATTTATCCGCATTGAAGGTGCTTTTGACCAACTGCAGAAAATTCGCGATACACCTATATCTGCAAAAGGCCGGATATTAAAACTATCCGACGTAGCAACGGTAGAACGCGGTTATGAAGACCCTTCTACATTCTTCATACGCAATAATGGTGAACCGACATTATTGCTAGGTGTTGTCATGCGTGATGGCTGGAATGGCCTTGATCTTGGAAAAGCGTTGGATATAGAAGTCGCTTCAATGAGCGCTGATTTGCCGCTGGGCATGAGCTTGACCAAGGTCACTGACCAGGCTGTCAACATCGAAACATCTGTCGATGAGTTCATGGTCAAGTTCTTCGTCGCACTTCTGGTCGTCATGCTGGTGAGTTTCTTAAGCATGGGCTGGCGTGTAGGTCTTGTGGTAGCGGCTGCCGTGCCTTTGACACTAGCGCTCGTATTTGTGGTGATGGCGGCCACTGGTAAAAATTTCGACCGTATCACATTGGGGTCACTGATCCTGGCACTTGGTCTGCTGGTTGATGACGCGATTATTGCCATTGAGACCATGGTCGTAAAAATGGAAGAAGGTTACAGCAGGATTGCTGCGTCAGCCTATGCCTGGAGTCATACTGCAGCGCCTATGCTGTCCGGAACGCTAGTCACTGCCATTGGTTTTATGCCAAATGGTTTCGCTCAGTCAACAGCTGGCGAATACACCAGCAATATGTTCTGGGTGGTCGGTACTGCGCTAATAGCATCCTGGATAGTCGCGGTGGTATTTACCCCTTATTTAGGCGTGAAGATGCTTCCCGAACTAAAGAAAGCAGAGGGTGGGCATGAAGCGATTTACAGTACACTTAATTACAACCGCTTTCGCTCACTGCTGGGGCGAGTCATCCAACACAAGTGGATTGTGACTGCCATTGTCATAGGTGCTTTTGTCGTATCCATTCTTGGCATGGCTATTGTGAAAAAACAGTTTTTCCCAACTTCTGACCGTCCTGAGGTGTTGGTCGAGGTTCAAATGCCTGATGGCACATCGATTGCGCAGACTAGCTCTGCCACGGCCAAAGTTGAAGCCTGGCTGTCAAAACAGAAGGAGGCGAAAATCGTCACGGCGTATATCGGACAAGGTGCTCCACGCTTCTACCTCGCCATGTCGCCTGAACTGCCAGATCCGTCTTTTGCAAAGCTTGTAGTACGAACAGATAACCAAGAGGAAAGGGATGTTCTGAAACTAAGATTACGTCAGGCCATCGCGGATGGATTGGCTCCCGAAGCGCGCGTTAGAGTGACACAGCTAGTATTTGGCCCCTATTCTCCATATCCTGTCGCTTTTCGTATTGCCGGACAAGACCCCGAAAAATTGCGCGAAATTGCAGCTGATGTACGTCATGTGATGGATGCCAGTCCGATGACGCGAACTGTAAATGCCGATTGGGGCGAACGGGTTCCAGCCATACACTTTATGCTCAATCAAGACAGGCTACAGGCTGTTGGACTCTCTTCTAATAGCGTTGCACAGCAACTTCAGTTTCTGCTGAGTGGCGTACCAGTCACCGTAGTTCGTGAGGATATACGCTCAGTACAAGTGGTTGGTCGTGCAGCAGACAACATGCGCTTGGATCCTGAAAAGATATCCGGCTTTACACTCATTGGTTCAACTGGGCAACGAATCCCGTTATCCCAAATTGGGTCTGTCGACATACAATTTGAAGAACCGACTCTCCGTAGACGGGATCGCACCCCGACGATTACTGTACGTGGAGATATTGCTGAAAACTTGCAGCCCCCAGAAGTTTCAGCTGCTATCTTGAAAGAATTACAGCCCATCATCACCAAACTTCCACCTAGTTACAGGATTGATGAAGCTGGTGCTACCGAAGAATCGGGCAAGGCAACCAAAGCGTTGTTGCCTTTATTCCCGATTATGATTGCGCTTACCTTACTGATTATCATTCTACAGGTGCGTTCAATTTCATCCATGGTCATGGTATTCGCAACCAGTCCGTTGGGATTGATCGGGGTGGTTCCAACACTGCTGCTGTTCCAGCAACCATTTGGTATCAATGCACTGGTCGGCTTGATCTCACTGTCGGGTATATTAATGCGCAATACGCTGATTCTCATTGGGCAGATTGAGCATAACCTAAAGGAAGGATTAAGCCCATTTGACGCAGTCGTGGAAGCAACGGTACAACGTGCCAGACCAGTGATTCTTACTGCTTTGGCAGCGATTCTGGCGTTTATTCCACTCACTCATTCAGTGTTTTGGGGAACGTTGGCATATACCCTGATTGGTGGCACTTTTGCTGGCACCATATTGACACTTGTATTCCTTCCAGCGATGTATGCTATCTGGTTCAAAATTAGACATCCAGAAAATAGAAACGTGAAAATCGCAACTGTTCCTGTCAGGACCGCTTGACTTGGACTTCACTCGATTCAATTCATTATTAATTCTCAAATTTTGGAAATTAAACTTTATTTTTACCAATGTTGAAATATATAAAGCTCTCTACAGTTAAATTGCGATCTACAATTGGGGTGATAGATGATGATAAAAGGCTTCAGATTCAGATGTTCAAGAAAGTTTACTGCTCAGCAGTACTAGAATAACTGCTCCACTTGCATTGGAATTTATGCTAATTTCATAATAGTGAACACAATGGCGTTTTTTTGTGTAATCACTGGCAGGGCTTGTGCTGAAATGGGTGGCAGGTTTGCGCAGTAATTGTGGGTCCGGTTTCATCTGTAATGAGTGGCGCTTTTGATTGGAATACGCAGTTATGGATTAACGGAGCCTGGAGGGGTGGAATAGCCAAACGAAATAAGCGACTGACCAGCACCTTAATGGAAAATGCGTCTTGGATACCAGCGATTGTTGCATGTGATTATTTAGGTATTTCACATCAGCGGTTGGACATGCTAATTCGGGAAGGAATCGTTGAGGGGGAGACCCATATCAGTGAAAAGGGCCGAAAGTTTGTGATGGTACGTCGAGACAATTTGTCAGATGTTAAACAGCAACTATTTGGCTTAATTGATATGACCACAGCTGGCCGGTTGTTAGGCTTGCAAAAGCGGCGGATGCGTCAGGTGTTGAATCTGATTTTTGTGAATGTAAAAAAGATGGGACCTTCAAATAACGCTCCATGGTCAATCAGTCGCATGGAGATTAACCAATTACTTGAGTTATCAGTGCATTTAGAGATGGTTGCGATCCCGGATGAAGATTGCATTTCATTCGGACACATTTTGCGATACTGGACATGGACTAACCGAGATATTGCAGCGTTTATTGCCTCGGTTAAAAGTGAGGAAATTAAGCCGGTTAATTTGCTTGATTCAGTAGCTGGTATTGCTGCGTGGAATTTCAGGGAGACTGAGCTTAAAAACTGGAAGATTAAAACGCAAAATGGTCTGGGAGAGTGGTTAACCATTGCCCAGGCCGCAAGAGTATTAGGCACCAAAGAACAAGTGGCCTATGAGCTAGTTAGACTGGGGTTGTTGAAAGCTGAGGTGATGCCATATCAGATGAAACGCGGCACTAGAGTTCGCCGAACCGAAATAGACAATTTCAATGAGCACTATATTTTTGCGACTAAGTTAGCTGAAGAGTATGGATGCTCCCCAAGAAAGCTAATTAATAACCTTTCGGATTTAGGTCTATTGCCCATTAGTGGACCAATGGTAGATGGGGCTAGGCAGGTGGTATATAAATACGAACAAGCGCGGGAAGCACTGGATAAGCTTTCCGGTCCACTTCAATCGGAGCGCTTGCTAATGAATGGCGCTTTGTTACTACCTCAGACTTGATTGGGCAATCGAGTGGTTAGGAATACGAGTTATGGTTTTTGGTTAACAAGTCCATCAAAGGGATCTTTATCTTGTGTGGGGAGCTCTCTTTCGTTCCGGGTTAGGAAGTCATGAGTGCTATGCAGATGAGCAACCGCCTCAAAAAATCCATCCCAGTCTTGAGGTCGTGAGATCGGGTCCTTACTGAGGATGGTTTTTAGTTTTGAATATGATGGGTATTCTTTCATGGTACTCGACTCGAACCTTATAAATTTTGGGTTTCAGGTATCAGTTGCGCATCTTCTAACCCAAGAAGCGTTGCAACCTGAGCCATATTAAACTGGAGCTCCTGCTCAGTTGCAGCTTGGCTATGCAAGCCCTGAATGTTTTGGCTTGAATAGCCAACGTATAGACCTGTAGTCTCGCATTTTTCGATTTGGTACGGGAGTATTGTCATTTGAAAGCCTCCCTATCTTAATTTAATATCAATGTTTACGAATGGTTTCAATTTCTCTAGTTCATGCTCTATATAAAAACCTAGTGCAGAAATATCTTTAAGCTTTGGATCATTAAGGGACATGTATCACAATACCCGCATAAAATAATTCATTTCTTGAAAGTTTTGTTGATTCATCCACAGTTCGTACAATCACTCCGATGCTTTTGGTCGGGTCAATATTAGATTGAATTTTTTGATTGTTCTTTTTATTTACATTTAACTTGATACCATTCCCAATCATTCTCAACTCTGGGGTAGTTAGTAAATAACTGACAGCAGCTCTAGAATTAGCGTGAATAGTGTTTATATCTAATATGGTTAAAGCTCTAAGAATTGCTTCGCACGAAGTTTCACAAATTACAAGGTGTATATTTGAGCTTTCCTTTTTACCTTTATCTATATAACAAGTCCCTCCCGCGTCAGCGAGTTCAGGTACGCTCAGGTGAAAGAGTTTTCCATCAAGGTCAGGTAGATATATTTTAATTTTTGTTGGAAAAGTTGCTGGTAATGGTGCTAGCAGGCCGACCCTGCCTAAGTTGGATAGCAGTTTTTGCTGCAGCTCGAGGGCATGAGATTCTCTAGCCCGTGCTATAAATTTAATTTTGGTTTTTGCGATTAACCTATTAAAAATAGACCAAGAAATAGTTCTAATATTTTTTTGAGACCATCTAATCCAGTATTTAGTATTCTCTATTTCAATTACAGTAGTACGTATCTCCGCATCACTCCAAGTCATCCAATCATCTTGAGTAAATGGCAGCAGCTCACCAACCATAAATAAAATATTCTCAGTACCCTTGCCTGGTCTTGCCAAATCACATGCAGGATTTAAGGCCACAAGTACATTACGTTCGTTTAATTCAAAAAGGCTCGGATGCTGACGACCTCCACTTGCTACTTTAAAAAAATCGCCCAAACCGAGTTTATGTTCAGCACCAACATGGATAGTTGATCTTTTTAGATTCTGGAAATGAGTTTGATAAACCAATGCATGTAAATCTGGTGAAACTGGCAGATAAGGTGGAGGATAATTATCTGAGCTAAAATCATTGAGGGCTCTTGCTGCAGTGATTAATTGATCCTGACCCTCGATGGAATATTGTAAAGCCTTATCAAAAATATCTACTAGATACGCGCCAGTAGACTCCCCTTCCTTATCAAGCAAGAGTTTTTTAATATAAGCAATATCTACTAAATCTAATTTTTTAATTAATGCAGTGACTTCTTTAGTCGAGTTGTTTAATGAAAACTCCCAATTATTCACAAATCCAATCAAGAGCAGGGAGGTTCTATAATGCCTCGCTAATCTCATTAAAAGTATTTGGAAATCTGTAACTAAATCAGCTTTCTTAATAAATCTGAACGCAAACTCAAATAATCCTGTTTTAGTTTTGAATTCAATTTGCTTTACTAAAAGTTGATTGTTGTTAGACATCAACATTACTAATGGAGGTGCTGATGCTCTATTACTAATTATGGTCTTAAGTCCATTTATTGAAATATTTGCATCTGTTTGACTTTGAGAACGACCTAAGAATAGATCAATCACAATTAAATGAGCAGTACTACCTTGTTCAACAAAATCTCGCCCAGACTTGGATACTGTTAATCCATAGCTGACAAGTAGTGCTTCAAGTTCACCTAATCGTGAAAGCTCTGCCTGGCGCTCAAGATGATAGGTTTCAAAAATAGGATTAATGATGTCCGCTGAAATGTTACCTCTTATCCTCCAAAGTACCCTAATAAAATCATCTCTAGAAATCAGCTCTTGCGAATCTACTGAATCATAATCGGGATATGCATCACGGATTAAATTTTCATCTTCGTCATTTATATCTTGGAAAAACGGTGTCCATGCATCTAGCTCCAGTGTCAAATCTGTCGCTAAAGGTGCATCATCATAAGAGTCATCAACAATTAATGCTGTTTCAATTCCTGCATCAACTAGTATTTGATTGATGTCCATCATCCAACCACCACACTCTCTGGAAGCTCTAATATGAAGCGGTGCAGTCTTTTTGTTTCAGGATTTGCCTGATCATCTAGGTAAAGAACGCCCTTGTGATATTCGGCGCACTCTCTTGCAATAAATAAACCAAGTCCTCTACGCTTTGCTTTTTCTTTTAGGGAGAAAAATAACCTGAAGATAGCCTCTCGGTTATCTGGTGAAATTCCATAACCATTATCTTCGTAGATAATAGTTGGAGGTGAGCTTTCAATTTTGAATGTGATGGTCTGTGTTAAGAATGGATTCTCATTTTTCTTCATTCCTAACCAATAAATTGAATTCGTAATTAGGTTTTCAGTTATTTGTAAAATCATGCCTTTAACGGCTTTTATCTCTACGTCTTCTGAATCACTGGTGATCTTACATGTGATTCCATGCCTTAAAAATTGTGCTTCATGAGCATCGATAGACTCTTTCACAACTTCTTTTAATGTGAAGACCTCAGATCTTTGCCTTGCGGTGATGCTCATAGGATCTAAAATTCTCAGTCGTTTATGCAACGACTTCATTTGCGAACGCAAACCCTCAAGCAGTTTTTGAATATCATCTGGAACTTCTTTTTTCTTAATTGTATTTATATTATCAAGAGCATTTTCAGAAACCCTAGCAAGTTCATGAGCTACAACTTCAATCATTAAGCCAATACCAGCCATTTCAATCATCTGTCTATTTTCACCCTCAACTTGCTCAATCTTTAGCTGGGTTTCTGCAGTCAGATCTTGATAATTCTGAACAATCTCTTCCAGTTCATCAATATTATTTCGATACTCAACCGGCAATGCTTTTCTAATTTTTGTTACAGCTTGATTGATTCTTTTTTGTAACTCCTGAGACTCAGTCTTAATATCAGTTGATTTTAAACTTTGCCCTTTGTATTGTTTTTCGACCACCCCCATAAAACCATACAATCTTTCTTGAATTGCATATTTCATAAGCTCCAAGAACACTTGTTGCTGTGGTGTTTCTCGTAGGCCCTCTCGGTTTGTTTGATCGACTAAATGTAAATTCTTTAATCTTGATATATTTACCTTACCAACAAATTGATCTTTGTTGAGTAAATAACCCCTATTTCTTAATGCCTTTCTATCTAATGAAAGCCAATCGTCTTCATCTTCACCATAAGGGAAAACTCGAAAGCCATCTCTGTAAACCATAATGCCTGACCACTTTTCTTGTTGTTTTTTTACTTCTTTAAGGTCACCAATGCCATCTAGTTCAGTCAACCGCCGTCTGTTGTACCAATAAGCTTCAAATTCAAACTCACCTACAGTTTTAATTGCATCTTTTGTTATATTTTCAGATTTCCCGGCTAGTAGTGGGACTAAATCCACAAAGCTAATATTCGCCACATCTTGAACAATTGGATGTTCGAACTTACCAATATCAATAACATCAACATTGCATTCAAATTGCGGTAGCCCGTCTATATAATGCAATCTTCCAGTTACCCTTGCATGCGCGCTTTCTAGCAACTTCTGAGGTAAGAAACTAGCGGCCACACGTTCCCCATCTCCCCAATAAACTGCAATTTTTGGTCTCTTGCGTAAGTCTACAAATGGATCAGTCAGCTTGTTGAAATCATATTCAACCATCTTTTGAACACGATCTAGATTCCAGTTGGCAGTCAATTTACCTATAATAATTGTTGTTCCTGACCATTCTGGAGATTGTTTTGCATCCCCGACCTCTGGATCAACTTTTATATCAGCAAGCATTGCATTTACGTCGGCAAATGCGTTCCAATCGATACGGAGTAAATTTAAAGTGTTATCTTCTTGTCTAGCAGTTTGGACTTCGAGAGAATCGCCCAAGCGCATTGCAGACAATCGCCCAATACCTTTTTCACCTAAGTAAGGTGTTTTATCTGCATTCTTAGAAATAGCTAAGTCAACTTCACGTTTTCGTGAAGGGGTGCCAATAACTAGGAATTTTGATTGAAGGTCTGCAAGGGACATGCCTGTCCCAGTATCAGAAATTGAAATTGTGCTTAAACTATTCAAGTTCTCTAAGCACTGTTTTATATCATTGATAGTTTGGATATCAGAAATTGCAGATAATGCTAAATCTAACGTAGAGGATCTACATGTTTTATCTAATAACGAGTCGATATGCTCTTTGAATTGATCGATTTTTTCTGAGTAATCATCAAATGATAAATTTTCCCAACCGCTTTCATCTTCCAACAGTTCTTTGAGATGTAGATAATTATGTCGATTTAATACAATATCAAATCGAACTTCGACACCACTTGTAGTACCAGCATCAAATCCATTTTTGATAAGTTCATAAAATGCAATGACATCCGAGCTGATTAACTCAGAACCAAGCTCAAGGACAGAACGAGCGGTGATTTGGAACACAGAACCTCGCCTTTTCTAATTTATTTTTATATTATTAATGTAATTATATTTACTACTTATGGCAAATTGCACATGCTCCGCCACCCTCATCAACTCCGTAAAGCTCATCAATATCTTCGGGTGGGTTGGGTCTAAGTGGATTTATTGACCTATTAGCTTTGTTTCGAGCTTTACGAACTTCAAAATCATTAATTATTTGAATAACCCGTTTAGGCTTTTCTAATTCTGTTAATGATTCATTCTGACTCCAGGTAAAAGGGGAGCCATGTTCCAAGGCTACCTTTTCATATTTTTTTGCCTCTTCAAATAATTCCGGATGATTTTCCTTTAACCTCACCCATTCTATCTTTTGTTGAAAAAAGCAAAACGTACATCCACTGCGACTACGCCAGTCGTAATATGTTGGCCAACCAACACCCGATCCTGAAAGAATGTCAGACACTCCAGCTTTATCTATACCATTCTTTCTGAAGGGAAGCTCTACTTTCAAATTTGGATGTTTAGCGCTGTAACCTTCACGATAATCCTCATCAGATCTGATGGCAACATAACTAGTCACTTGCTCACCCGCCTCTAACATAGGCTTTACCCATTGTTCGAAGGGAAGTAACTTGAGCTGACGTGTGCACCATCGCGCTCTAGGGGATGGAAGAAAATGGTTAAACTGTTTCAGCCAAAAATCAAATCCTCGTGTGGGGTTCAATCTAAGAATAGGCTGCCCCAAGAAGCCTTCTAGCTTAGAGAGGAATTCGTATACTTCGGGAAGTTCTTTACCGGTGTCCGTAAAGAAATATTCGATATTTAATTCAGGATGATGCATTCGCATGTAGATTGCTAGAGCAGCACTATCTTTACCTCCTGAAATGCCTAATACATGCCGTTCTGTCATTTGTGATCTTCAATCTTATTTGCAATTTGAATTCCGGCCTCAGCTAAAGCTGCAAGCACCACTTCAGAGGATAAGTAATGACTATCTAATGTCTCAAGTATTTTATTGGTAAGTTTTGACACTGCTTCTTTATCGCGATCAGCCACATCAAAAATTTTAGCTACTGTTCTAGCGTCCGATCCTGATCCCATCACTACAGCAAAGGCCTCTCGTGTTGGTTTTCTATTTTTCACAGAAGCCAATGCTTCAGCTTGCCTGAATTGAGTTGCCCAGTTTGCTAATTTGAACCTTGCTTCATCTATGTCAGAATCACTCCAGGTTTTTGAGGCCTTATTCAAAGTTATACCTAATATAACTTCAATACTCTGTATTGAATAATCATGCTTTTGAAGGTTGACGGCGAGGCTATCAAGACGCATATCTCCAGTAATACCATGCACTAATTTTGCCCTAGCTCTCAATTCCTCAGGGTCACCCAAATTTGCATCAATTGACTCAAGGAATTGTTTCTCAACACTTTGAATCATTGTTGGGTAAGCTTGCGCCAACTCTTTTAGAGGAGCAGTTAACTCTTTTAAGTATTGCTCAGAATCTTTTGTTTGCAATACAGTAGGCAAATCAACAAACAGGAGTTTATGTGGATCTCTAGCTTTGATAAGAATATCGCGAACCAAAGAGGTTTTCTCAGTTAGGGTTTTTGTGCGCCTAGTCCACTCTGGCAACTTATCGAAAAAGGACACTAAACCTCTAGCAGTTTCTAACGGCTCGTTTGAAAGGATTGGGAATCCTGCTTCAGCTAAAATTGACGCTACGCCATTAAGTATCTCTTGCTTAGCCGCATTTAAACTCACTTTTCTTAAAGTAAATTGGAAAGGATCGAGCAATAACTCATCAACTGTCTCGTCGTCAAAGTTAGTTTGAAATATATCTTCTTTATAAACCGCTAGTTGTTCGTGCCTTGACCTCAAATATGCAATCAAAATTATAGGCACTATCCCTTGCTTTAGTCCAAATGGAGGTTTTGACCAAAGACTGTAAATTGAGGAGACTGATACAATCTGATTATCCTCACTAAATAACTTGTCGGTTTCATCCCATAACCGATAAAAACTATTGTCAGCAGACTGAGGCACTAGGACTTTGAACTCCCCATCAGAGCTCAGACCATGCAAGTTGGATTGATTTAGTATAGTTTGATATAACCCACGCTCTGCAGGCCATCCCTTTAATCCCAAATTTTCTTTATCTTCTTGAAGTACTAGTCTATGCACGAGGTCTTTTCTTGCCTTCACTGCATTGGCAGATAAAGCATCTCGATTAACCAACTCACTCTTAATGATTGGAGCTTGATTGAATATTTGATCTGCTAGCTCTGATGTATATTGAGCTAAAGAAGCTTGCTTGCGCCAGGTACCGTCAATCAACCATAAGGAAGAGGTAATTGCTATTTGCAATTCACTTTCCAATGCCGATCTCGTATCAGATATCCTTCCAGCTAACTCTCGCCTAGCAACGGAATCAGTAGCTAACATATGGTTAGTTTCTTCAACTAATCTTAGCGCTTCAATATCTGAAGCTAAATCAAGAATTTTTAAATAGTTGTGAGTGATACCAAGTATTGTATTGTGCTTTATCGTTTTACTCGCTTTTGCTAGTTGAGCTTTAAGTATATTTTCGTCAATCCTAGCAAATGGTATTACAAGAACAAATTGTCCGAAACTGCCTTCTCCTGCAACATCTTCAGCGAGCGATTCAATCTCATCAAAATCCATGAACTTTACATTCATCCACCTCATCGTACCTGTTGAGTGGTAATGACGTTTTGCTACAACAGGGTATAGTCCTGCAGTTTTCTCTAGTAATTTGATCGAAAAACTACCAATTTCCGATTTTGCTTTAAGTAGCGCAGCTTCTATATCGAAATCGCTTCCGTCATAAATTACCCACGCATCTAAGTACTTTCTATAAACCGCGGCTCGGGAAACTGAAATTTCATCTAAAGCCTGTTCAATTTGCAATGGTTCGATATCGGCATGTAAAGCACACAAAACTTCTGTGCTTGCGGCAAGTGATGAACCACTTCGGAACATATCTAGAATAGCTATGTTTTTTATTAATGAAATTTTTAATAAGTTTCCTTGAGCTTCAATTGCCTCAACGGATATTGAAGCTTGAGTCCAACGATGACTGTCTGAAGATCTATGAATTGCGGCTTCTAAATTGGCTTTTAAAAAATCCCAATAATCAGCAGGTCTGTACCACGCTTTGGTTGTGGCATCGGTTTTATCTAAGAATGCCTGAAATGCATAAGGCTCTGATGAGGTAAGAAATCCAAATGTGCTTCTTTCATTTTGACCAAATTGCCTTTTAGAAATTGGACCCAAGAGTGCTGCCATTGCAGGATGCAATGGCCAACAAGCATCTAACTTTGCAGGAAAGTCATTTCCAAAGCTTGGCCGTTTTTTCTGAATAGCTTTCCCAATTATTTGAGAAGGCACTTTAGTCCATGAGTGATCAATCTCAGAGTTGATCGCATTTGCCAACAGATCAACCACTTCATCAGTAGTAGTTATTAGTGCTATGTCTGAGAATCGGCCTTGAATTTTCGCCCAATCATCGCGAACACCACTGTTTAATTTATGAGCGTATTGCCTAAAAGCCTGATGAAGTATGCCAATAACTATTAGTTTGGAGTCGACCCGATTTGCACACTCTGCTAAATCCTGGAAGAAATGAATATCATCTCCACCCATGGCTGAGAATTCTAGGAACTTGCCCATTTCATCAATAATGAGCAAAAGGCCGTCGGGAGCATTCGACTTAGACTCAGTAATCAGTGCATTTATTAACTCGCTTGAAGTTACATGTTCTTCATCAACTATTATGCGACCGCATGACGCATTCAACGCTTTCGCAATTTCTACTATTACACTAGTGCGACGCCCAGAAATTGGCAAAATTTTCCATCCATTATGGACTGGAAATGCATTGTCAAAATGCTGAATGCTATCCACCTTAAGACGTGTTCGTGCATAGTTTCGGATTAGATCATCTGACACTAACGTCGATGCAAAGCAGATTGCTAACGAAGACTTCCCACCACCAAATGGGCCCGTTAGCGTGAATGCTTGCTGCTTTGACTCAGCTACCTGTCTAGATATATTATCTAGCACCATCCTCGCAGTGTTATGGCAAATATATCCATTTAGCGAATCCATGCGACCTAAATCAGTCTCGATGCGTATAGAACGTTGGTATTGGCGAGCAATCTCGACTTTAGATTTTAAGGTTTCAGTCATCATATGAGTCCAAGAATGCTTTTTGGGCTAACTCAACCGTATAGTGGTTTACATTAGTCACTTGTTTGATACCTGCCAAATCTGTCCAACCAAGTTGACCATTTGTAATTTCTTCGAGTGAATATAATCGTTCAGCGATGGAATCCTCATCCATTTTGAACACCCTGCCGGGTGAATTGATACCATGGGCTATAGCTTCAAATGATAACGTAGCTACTTCATCAAAGTTAGATGTCCAAAACTCCATTAACGCCAACAGGAACATTCCATCTGAAAGAGTAGGCTTCAAAGTACGCCTGATGGAAAATGATCCATTGCCCTCATTTATTACCAAGCCTAACTCAGCTAGCATTGGTTCTGCCAATTCCTCAATATTTCCGTCAACTTTGGGACAATATCCTCTCAAGCATGTATCAACATCTCGCTTAAGCGTGACTTCAGATACTTTGCTTTTATATTTCTCCGAGAAAGTAACCAAATGTTTGACCAAATCATTGGAGTTAAACATTGGGGCGTTCAGATTGTTAAAAATCCACCAAATCGTCGTGGACCGATGTTTACCGGGATGATGGCCGGCTAAACGCCAATGAGCGAGCCAAAGTGTATTAGGGTGTTCACAATAAGGATCTTTTCCACTAGAACTAAGAATCGATGACCACAAAAGAGAAACAGTAAATGAGTCGACCTCTTTTCCCTCTAACAGCAACCCACAAGCCATGGCCCAATGCTTGATCGAGCTGACCATATTTTTACCCACACCAAAAACACCTATAGCTTCTTCGCGAGTAAACTCAGATTTCAAAACTTTATTTTCGGCACTTCGATCAAATACTTTTTTCAACCACATTTGCCTTAGTGGAAAAGTCTCGTGACCGGAAAAATGGGGGTCATACCCTGCTTTTGCATCAAAAGAATTCATTTCAGAATCATACTGGATAAACAAGCCAGTTTGTATCTTTTGAGAACTGGTTGATATATCCAGTAACCAAAACAAGCTCTAAAATTTAATATTAATTATATAAATTTGACTTGTTATAATTAATGTTGATGCTATTTAAATTTATCCTTAAAGGGTTATTTAAAACAATGCCCTAGGTATAAAAACAGTGGGTAGTCCAAAAATCGGCTGAACAGTGTTTAAAAAATTAGTAGTGATTCAGTGCTCTTGTGCGATGCGAGAAAATGTAGGATTAAAAAAGTTAATTTGAGAATTAGCAAAGAATTTTCTCAATACACTTTATTAAACTACTGATTATGCGTCCATCAAATGAAAGCTTCAAAAAGAACCTACAAGCGCATCAGTGTTTCACTAAAAAGGCTCCTGAGGGAGCCTTTTTTATTTGTCATAAATTTATGAAGCGCTGCAGTAAAGCCGCCAGTTTTAAGCTTAGGTTTTATCTATCAGACTGCTTTCTGATTCAAGCAGGGCTTTAAGATCCTCACGCCCTTGCGCCATGACGGTCGACAAGGCTTTTCTGTCATGGCGGATTTTGAGCGTGGTTTCCAGTTGTTCTACATCATGTTTTTCAAATTGCTGGATGATTCGATTTGCTGCTTTGGCTGTTTCACCAATGACCAATAAGGCTTGTCTGGCGGCTTCGAGTGAGGAGTAAAACGTTTCGCGGATGGGTTGCAAATCCAGCTCGCGCAAATCAAACGCATCGGTTCGGCTTCTGGCTCTGACCACAATATTGACTTGTGGCCAGCGCTCCTTGACCAGGCGGGCCATTTCTAGTGTGGCATGGGTGTCATTCAAAGCAATGACCAGCAATTTGGCAGAGCCTATGCCAGCTTCTTCAAGCACATCCAGTCGTGACGCATCACCGTAGTAGCATCGCCAGCCAAACTGGCGGGTTAAATCAACCTGGTTGGGGTCGTTATCAATCAGGGTGGCGCTGATGCCTTTGGCTAACAGTACACGGCCGACAATCTGGCCAAAGCGGCCAAACCCGGCAATGATGACGTTATTATTTTCAGGGATGGCATCGCGTGGACGTTCTCCGAATTGCAGGGTTAAAAAGCGGTCATACAATAACAGCAGCAGCGGGGTGATGAGCATAGATACGGCGACGATGGCATTGAGGGTGTTATAGCTGTCACGAGACAAGGATTCCTGGCTTAAGGCCAAGCCAAAAATCACAAACGCAAACTCGCCAATTTGTGAAATAGACAGGCCCAATAACAGTTTGTCGCGTAACGAGTACTTGAAGACCTGACCAAGTCCCATCAATACGACCATTTTTATCGCCACAATGAGCAGGGCAAAGCCAAAAATCAATCCAGGCTGTTGCGTGACCAGTGAGATATCTACGGTCATACCGACCGAAATGAAAAACAGCCCCAACAGCAGACCTTTGACTGGTTCAATATCCAGCCTGAGTTCATAGCGGTACTCAGAGCCTGCCAGCAACACGCCTGCCAGAAAGGTACCGAGGGCCATCGACAAGCCGACCGATTGCATGGCCAGGGAGACCCCGATCACCAGTAACAATGAAAAAGCGACGAACATTTCGCGCAAGCCGGTTTGGGCAATCACGCGCATGACCGGGGGCAACAGCGTGCGGCTGGCAAAAATAATGGCAACAATCACGGCAATGGCCTTGCCTACCGCCATCACATCAAACCCGGTGCTGGCGTGATGCGGGGCAATCAAGGCCAGGATCATAAACAGCGGGATCACTGATAAATCCTGAAACAGCAGGGTGGCAAAGGCCGCTTGTCCGCCCGGCGTGTGTAACTGCTTTTTCTCAATCAGTGCTGTCAATCCAATGGCGGTCGATGACATCGCCACGCCCATGCCGATAATCAGCGCCTCCTGCCATGAAAAGTGCATTAAGTAGGCGATGCTGCCAACCACGGCGATGGTCAGTGTTACCTGCAAGCCACCCAGGCCAAACAACAGCTTGCGCAACTCCCATACTTTTTGCGATTCCAGCTCCAGACCAATTAAAAACAACATCAATACCACGCCAAACTCGGCAAAATGCAGCACTTGCTCCGGGTCGGCAATCAACTTCAAGGCATAAGGGCCCAGCAAAATCCCGGCAATCAGATAACCCAGCACCGAACCCAGGCCGAGCCGCTTGAACAATGGCACCAGAATAATGGCGAAAGACAGGTAAATGGCCGCTTGCACCAGAAAGTCAGAAGTGGAATGCATGATGCCCTTAAGAGAAATAAAGATTGAAATAACGGCTGCTAAAAATACTTTGCCAGATAAATCTGACATAACTATCAGATTGCTACCAATATATTACTGACAAACGCTTGTTTAAAGTGTCTATCAGCCATTCATAAACGCCATTTTAAAGAATTAACCGCTATGCAGACGCCTAAAGAATTTGCTGATCAGATTTTTGATGTATTAAGTTTTTCGATTGACTTAGCCTGCCATGAAAAAGAGTGGTTTAACGTCAGCCGCGATGCCCTCGCGTTTGGCTTTAACCAAACAGATGTCTCCAGTGATTTTGCCTACGCCCAGCGCTTTGACCTGGAAGTCTCCCCCGACATTTTCATCAGCCTGCATTACCGCTCGTTTGACCCCTCCGGCCCTTTCCGCCGCCTGCCTGGTGTCAGCAAGTTTGAGCTCACCCTGTCTGTTCAAGACAAAATGCAGCGCTTTCATCAAAACAGCTTTGATGAACCGCTCACGGCTAACGACCCCTCGGCTTGGGATGAGCTCTCCTACGCATAACGCCGTTTAAGACGGCCTTTGCCTTTTAGAGAGTCATCCACTGCCGGATCAGCGGCGCATGTTGCGCCCAACCTTTCTCGCTTACACACCAGTGTTGTACTTGCCCGCCCGCCAATAATAATTTTTTCGCATAGGCGGCTGCTTCATCCACAAGCGGATGGCCTTGTTCGCTAATGATGAGCGCATTAACCAGCCCCGCCAGTCGGCATGACTGGACAGGCGAAACATAAGGATGCCAGGCCAAACTGGGGCAGGGCGCATAGTCAGCCCATGCCGCCCGGCAGGGACTCTCGGTCAGGCTAGCGAGCGACGGCGAGGTTTGCAAGGCATCCAGCATGGGGTTAATCAAGACTTGCCCTTGCAGTTGCGCAGGTGCACGCAGCCCGCGGTCTCTGTAAAGCAGGGCGGTGACGGCAGCCAGATTGCCGCCCGCGCGCTCGCCACCTACAAATAGCAGCTTCGCATTTGCCCCTAATACTTTTGCATGTTCACTGAGCCACTGCAAGGCCTGGTAGGCGACTTCTATACACTGTGGAAACTGCACACCCGGCGCCAGCGGATAATCTACACATACCACGACACAGCTGTCTGAGAGGGCTTCAGCCAGTGCATGCGCGCTCTCAATCTGGCCCTGATTAAACAGGCCATCATGAAAATACAGCAGTGCTGGCCCTCGCTTTTGGCGGTGGTGGCGGCCAAACACCTGCAGTTTGATACTGTGGCCGGTGGCTGCATATTCAAAGGCGGTGGTCCACATGGTGTAGGGTTGATGCAATCGCTAAGGCAGGCACTGCGCTGCGTGCCTGCATTTGGGCATCCACTAGCGCAAACCGCCCCCCACCAGCAATTGCTCACCCGTCAGCCAATAAGCATCTTCAGAGGCCAGAAACACTGCGACAGAGGCAATATCATTCGGTTGCCCACTGCGCCCCAGTGGCGTCTGTGCCACATAGGCGGACTCCATTTCTGAACCGATCACCCCGGCGGTATGCGTGCCTTCTGTTTCCACCAGGCCAGGGTTCAAGGCGTTTACGCGAATCTTGCGTGGTCCCAACTCTCTGGCCAGCACGCCGGTGATGGCATCCACTGCGCCTTTGGTACCGGTATACACGGCACTCACAGGGGGTGTTAAACGGCTCACTACCGAACCAATATTGATAATGCTGCCACCCTCAGGCAAGTGTTTGACCGCGGCTTGCGAGGTCAGTAACAGGCCCAGCACATTAATGTTGAATTGCTTGTGAAAATGGTCAGGCGTGATTTCTTCAAGGGGGGCAAATTCATACACCCCGGAGTTGTTGACCAAAATATCCAGCTTACCAAAGTGAGTGATCGCTGCGTCTACCAGCGCGTGTGCATCAGCCACCTCACTCACATTGCCGCCCACCGCCACCGCCTTGCCACCCGCTTGTGTAATCTCGGCCACTACTTTGTCAGCCCCAGCCTTGCTCGATAAATAATTCACCACCACCGCTGCACCCTCGCGGGCAAAGCGTTTGGCAATTTCTGCCCCTATGCCTTTAGAGGCCCCAGTGACTACAGCGACTTTTCCTTCCAGTTTCTTGCTCATCTTGATGCTCCTCAATTAATAAAGTGGTTTAAAACTGGTGACCACTATAAATAAATAAAAACCCCAGATAAATCACCTAAAAATGCAATCACTGTGCTAATTTATTGGACAATCAAGTCAAACAAGGACGGATATGGACCGTTTTGACACCATGTTGGCCTTTACTAGGGTGGTCGAGCTAGAGAGCTTCACCAAAGCCGCCATGTCGCTCAACCTGCCCAAAACCACGGTCTCGGCCCAGGTGCTGGCGCTGGAAAAACGCTTGCGCGTCAAACTACTGCACCGGACTACCAGACGCATCAGCGTGACTACGGATGGCGCTGCCTATTATGAGCGCGCTATCCGGTTATTAAACGAGCTCGAAGAAACCGAAGCCGCACTCACGCAGTCCACCGCCAGCGCAAAAGGGCGCTTGCGCGTAGACGTGCCCACGCCTTTAGGCCGGTTAGTAATTATTCCGGCCCTGGCCGAGTTTTTTAAACGCTATCCCGAGATCCAGCTGGAAATCGGCTGTGACGACAGGCCAATTGATTTACTGGAGGAGGGCGTCGATTGCGTGATCCGTGTCGGCAATCCGCAAGACGCCAGCCTGGTTGCCAGGCGCGTAGGCACCATGCAGTTTTTACTGGTCGCCGCCCCGCAATACCTCAACACTTATGGCAGGCCTATGTACCCTGAGGCGTTGCAACACCACCAGGGCGTACACTTTTTTTCCTCCAAAACCGGAAAAATCCGCCCCTTTATGCTCACGCATGCAGGCACCGAGCAAGAAATCCCCGCCATGCGTAAACTCGCCATCAACAATGGTGATGCTATCGTCGCCGCTGCGCTGGCAGGGTTAGGTATCAGCCAGCTGCCCGCATTCATGGTGCAAGGGTATTTAACTGAGGGTAAATTAGAAAAGGTCTTGGCCGATTTTCCGGCCGGGAGTTTGCCGATTAACGCACTCTATCCACAAAATCGTCACCTCTCATCCAAAGTGCGGGCATTTATCGAGTGGGTGGCAGAGTTGTTTGAAGGGTGTCGTTTACTGCAAAAACACAATTACGGCTAATTAAGTGCAGTCGAAAATTAGTCATGTCGACTTAAATGTTACCTAGTGATCAAAAATCGAAAGATGGATTAAGGGGATGCTTGTATTCAATTATTTAGCGAATATTTGCATTCTAGAGTTGTTTATCATAGTAATGTAAAATGCTTAGCTAATTCATAAGCTCATATGGTATCCATGGAGCTAAGAAAAACGCCATGGCTGGGGTGGATACAAATGCATGGTTCTCACCTCGATCAACTTCTCCCGCAAGACACCGATGTTAGAACCGATGTTAGTTATGTGCAAAAAAGAAGCGAGAGACTGTGAGCAATATATTTGAAAAAAACGCTGAAGAGATCAGAGTATTATCTTTGTTCTCGGGTTGCGGTGGGATGGATTTTGGCGTTGAGGCGGCAGGTGGTCACGTTATTTTTTCTAATGACATACTTGCTGACGCCTGCAAAACCTTAAGTAAGTATTTTCCAGATACTGATATTCGTAATGCGGACATTTCTGGTATCCAAACATTTCCTACAGCTGATATTGTAGTTGGGGGCTATCCTTGCCAGTCCTTTTCAATGGCAGGTAATCGTGATCCTAAAAAGGATGAGCGTACAAACCTATACAAGCAGTTTTTGCGAGTGGTGAGCATAGTTCGTCCAAATTATTTCGTTGCTGAGAATGTTTCTGGCTTGCAACAACTAAGCAGTGGTACTTTCTTGAAGGAACAACTAGAGGCATACAACAATGCTGGTTACAATGTTACTTATCAGGTTTTAAATGCAAAAGATTATGGTGTGCCTCAATCACGAAAGCGGCTTTTTATCGTAGGAATTAAAAAGGAGTTGAATCAGGTATTTCAATTTCCTAAACCAACACACGGCAAAAGTACTAAGTCCACAGGCGAACTTAAACCTTACGCTTCGCATGGTGAAGCAATTAAGGATTTACCTCTTTGGCCGGAAGGAGAGTTTTACGAACGCCCGCACGATCCTGAGGGTCATTTTTCTTGGTATTACATGTCCAGAAACCGGAAAGCTAAATGGGCTGATCCTGCATTTACTGTAGTTGCTAATTGGCGGCACATTACTTTACATCCCGCCAGTCCAATGATGACGCTTACTTGGTCGAATCTCACCGATGGGTGGAAGCAGCGTTGGGATTTCTCCGATCAATACGAACACCTTGAGGCTAACCCAGAACGGAAGAAACTTGATAAACCACGCAGATTGTCTTGGCGTGAATGTGCTTTGATTCAAACATTTGACTCTCAATTTACGCCAGTCGGTGAAACAGAATCCAAGTTCACTCAAATAGGAAATGCCGTTCCGCCAAAGCTTGCGGAAGTATTGTTTTCTCATTTATTTTCCGGTGCTGGTCTTGTGGTAGTGGATAAACAGATACCACTTCATCTAACTCGAAAGTAATTGGCTGATAGGTTTCACATGGATAGGATTTCTGTGAGCGAAGTTACTACATCGACTTTAACGAGCTTAGCCTTACATGCTGCTGAAATTTCCAACAATGAAGCGCAACTGCGGCATGCTTTGGAAAACGCGTTAGAACAGGCATGTTTGGAGCTATCTATTCCATGGACACCATTTCAGCTTGAGAGAGCTTTAAAAAAGCAAGGCCAGCCTACGAAGTTTGCCGATGTGGCACACGGTGCAGTTGTAATAGAATATGAACCTCCAAAGTCTTTCAGTGGGCGGTCAGGTCGTGTAGCTAATCATGCTCGTGTTCAAGCAGAAGAATATGCTGAGTTGATTTCAGCGGAAGAGGGGCGTGCTCTTCAAGAATATGTGTTAGTTGCTTGGGACGGCTCTCACATAACGTTTGGTCAATTCAATAATGCTAAGGCTATCTGGGAGGATGTTGTCGATTTCGACAAAATTTCTGCAAATCGCTTACTTGCCGCACTAGCAAACAATGGTCGTCCACTCGTTCATCCGCAATTGTTACAGGCGCTTGTAGGGCCTGACTCTGAATCTGGAATTCAACTGATTCCAGAGTTATACGCAAGTATTTGCAAAGCAGAGGCATCCTTAGCCACCACTAAAACCAAAATGCTTTTTTCTGAGTGGCGCAGGTTATTTAGTCAAGTCGTGGGGTTTCAGCCCGAGCATATGAAAAAGCTGCTTGAACGGCAGGAAATTTCGCACGATCAACCTTATACAAACAATCCTGCGGCCTACTTATTTGCGTTAAATACATACATTGCAATTATTGCTAAGGTTGTGGCTGCGTGTGCGTTACCAAAAGTCAGCCAAAATGTTTTGGAGTTGAGTGTCCCTGTAGTAGATCGACTTCGTGCTGTTGAAACAGGCGAGCTTTTCGAACATGCGGGTATCCTGAACATGCTTAGCGGGGATTTCTTCTCTTGGTATTTGGATGACTGTGACTGGTCACGTTATGAGCCGCATTTAAGTGCTATGTTGGGTAAACTGAGTGGGGTAGATTTTACAGTTTCCAAAAAGCATGCTGATACCACAAGGGATTTGTTTAAAGGGATCTACGAACGGTTTATACCTAGAGAGATTAGACATGCTCTAGGCGAATTTTATACGCCAGATTGGCTAGCAGAACACGGAATGAATTTGCTGGAGTGGCAACCGACTGATCCATTGACTGATCCGACTTGTGGATCCGGCACTTTTTTGCTTGAAGCCATTCGACGCAGGCGTATGCTAAATGGTAACGCTACAGCGCAATCTTTGCTTGCGGGTATCAATGGTATCGATCTAAATCCTCTTGCTGTACTAGCTGCTAAGGGTTCTATAGCAGTTTTCTTATCCCCTCATTTGGATCCAGCAAATCCCATACGGTTGCCGGTTTATTTAGCGGATGCAGTTTATCCTTCGACTGTCGACCTGTTCTCGAACTACAGTCATATTTTGCATACGGAAATGGGACCCAAAGAGTTTTCTATACCGGAGCAGATGATTGAACATCCAGATTTCTTTCGAATTTTCTCGAAGATTCGAATGCTCATTGATGCTGATTATCCTACATCTAAAATCTGTGATTCGATCATTCTTGATTTACAAGCGATGGGCCTTGACTCAGCAGATATTTCAGTTGTTAATGCGACAGTTGCAAACTTAGTTCAACTCCACGAGCAAGGATGGAACGGTATCTGGTGCTCAATCCTGGCTGACCGATTTGCAGCTGGAGCAATTCCAAAATCATCGCATATCTGTGGGAATCCTCCATGGGTTAAGTGGAGCAATCTTCCAAAGGATTATGCACAGTCGATACGGCAGCATTGTCGAGATCTAGGTGTTTTTAGTAGTGACAATTGGGTTGGTGGTATTGAGTCTGATATTTCAACCGTAATCACCTATCAGGCCGTTAGACATTATTTAGCTCATGAAGGACGTTTGGGCTTCTTTCTTCCTGGATCGGTTTTTACCACTGAGTCAAGTGCTGGTTTCAGGCGCTTTTCGATTGAAAACGGTAATTTGCTTTGTCGGGTTTTGCTGGTAGAGGACTATCAGGATATTAAACCTTTTGATGGCGTGAGTAACCATCCAACTTTCTTGCTACTGCAAAGAAACGCGCCCACCTTATTTCCAGTTCCATACCATTTATGGACTAAAGATGAAGGTAATACCAACCAACGTTCCTATTCATCTGCAAATCAGTTTTGTCATATCGCTAAACGTGTCGATGGAATTGCAATACCTGTGCCAGGTGGAGATGGTACGCGACCATGGCTAGTAGGCTCTAAAGAGGAACAGGCAGTGTTCTCTAAGGTTTTCTCAACAGGTACATTGCCTGAATATAAAGCACGCAAAGGAGTTACTACAGATCGGAATGGCATTTTCTGGGTACATTCGAAAGAGGCGGTTGGAGTTGACTTGGTAACAATACAGAATGCCGCAGATATCGGCAGAACGAAAGGCATTCCACAAATCACCGCATTAGTTGAATCTGAACATTTATTTCCGTTATTGCGCGGTCGTGGTGTTGCACCATTTAATGCGGTCCCTGAGGAGGATTTACGTATACTTATTCCACAGAGAGGCATGCATGGCGACCCACAGCTAGCAATTAAAAGTCCTTATACTTTCAAGTTCCTCAACCGCTTCAAGGGTGAACTCGAGAAGCGTTCAAGTCTGAAAAGATTTCAAAAGGGACAGGAATTTTATTCACTTTGGAGTACAGGCTCTTACACATTTTCTCCATTTAAGGTGCTTTGGCGAGAAATGGGCAACACTTTCGCTGCGGCTTATATTGGAAGTGTTACCCTACAGCACGTAGGTGAAAAGGTAGTCATACCTGATCACAAGCTTTATTTTATTCCAGTGGAAACTGAGTCTGAAGCTGCTTATTTGACAGGGTTTCTCAATGCACCAATTATTTCTCAGGCTGTATCCGCTTATGCTGCTCAGCTGAGTCTGGGAGCTAGCGTTGCTGAGTACCTCAATATTCCTAAATTCAATGCCGCTAATAAATTGATGTCAGCAATCGCTGATATTGCGCGTTTGCTGACAAGCTCCAGGGGCGTAGTCATGCCTATTGATTTAGAGCAACTAGACTTGAAAGTGCGAGAGTTACTAGTAATTTAAGCTAAAAATTTATTTTCTAGACTTTAGGTTGAATCCGATATTGCAAGGTCAATAATCGTGACTGAACGTAAATTAGGTGGTTGTAAGGCTGTTTAAACCACAACTCCTCTTAACTGGCGAACTCCCTCAACAAAAGTCACATTAAAACTTAAGATCGAAAAGGCCGCTATTTGGCTAATAAAATATACAATTGGACGAATTTGTAATATACAAATAGACGAGACGTTTTATAACCAAATGAAAAATCCCGAACTCAGCCGCGAAGAAGTGAATGCCTTGGCTGGCGCTACGCTGCTAGAGTTTGGTGCCAGCTGGTGCGGCTATTGCCAGGCCGCACAATCCACTATCCACACTGAACTTACGCAGTTTCATCATATCCGCCACATTAAAATTGAAGATGGCAAAGGCCGCCGGTTAGGTCGATCGTTTCACGTGAAACTGTGGCCGACGCTGATTTTTATAAAAGAGGGCATGGAAGTGACGCGCTTAGTCAGGGACATACAACCGGCTGAATTAAAGTCTGCACTTTTAAGGCTCAGTGATCGCTGACGTGCCATTAACACACATCATCAAGATGTGTCGGCTCGCACGTGTGGCCGTGGTCATTGGATGCACGCATGTTTTTTGCCATTTCGTAGCTCATTTTTCTGAGGCGGGTGACTGAGCCTAGTGGGCGGTGGGCGGCCAGGCCATGCCAGGGTGAGAACAGCATGCCTTCATCCACCACATGCGAACGGTATGGACTCCAGGCAATTTGGGGTTTGGCGGTGATGCGGGCGACTGGGATATAAGGGGAGCGCTCTTCTGGCCAGATGATGGTGGCGTCTTCGATGGGCATGGTTTGGAGATCGGTGCAGAGTTGTACGCGTAGCTCCCAAACGGCGGTGCGCTTGATAAAAAAATCGACGATGGATTTTCTGAGGCCGTCGGAGGCGAACAGGTCTATGGGTTTGTTGCTGAGGGCGATGAGGTCGGGGGCGATGGGAACAACCGCGATTTTAGCCATGTAGTCACCGTACATGATCGGGTCCTGGCTGATGTAGGTTTCACCGAGCAAGTTGGTTTCTTGCGACTGGTAGAGGTGGTTAAGCTGCGATTGCTGGCCATATTTGAGCGACTCGACCAAATGTGCGGTAGAACGGAACAATTGCGCGAGGAAATGCCGGAATTCTGTACTGGTGTTGGGCGAACACGCTAAATGTTTGAGGTTGTTTAAAAACACCTGCACGCTGGAGGATAAAAAACTGGCGCCGTTTACAAATAAAAAATTTTGCGTGATGGCGTCTTCACTGCCTGGCAGGCGCTCGCCTTCTACACCTACCACCTTCAGCGCGAGGCTGCGGGGCGTACCGGGTTTGTCGTGCAGGATGTCACCAGGGACAGTGGAAAAGCGCATAATCAGCGGCAGGGTTTGCGGGCGTGAAAACAGGCCTTGTGCATAGGCAGGCGGCAGTTGGTTATAAATTTGCATTTCGGCTGTGAGCAGGCCGTGGCTTTTCAGGTGCACACTGCGTGCAGAATGGGTGGCGGCCTGGCTGCTGATTTCTGAAAGCTTGTGCAGAGTTTGCTGCAGGTGCTGCTGGCGGGTGCGTTCGGTGGTGGCTACCACCTCGTAATCGGGCTGGTAACTTAGGGGCGAGACTACAAATTGATCTGTTTGCTGCATCACAACCCCCTTTTGCAATTGGGTTTATCGGATCAGTGCCAAGCACATTGATTTCTAGAGGGCGGGGTACGTCCCACTCTGGTATTACTCTTTGGTCTCACCGGCTTCTTTGCGTTGTTTATTCACAATACGTGCAGCGACTTCTTCTTCGAGGCCAGGATAGCGGTGATCCTTTTTAAATTCCTCTTTGAGTTTTTCATATTCACGTTCCCGTTTCGGGCTGGAACCTCTGGGCATGTCACACCTCCTTTTGCGTGAGTGCAAACGGCAGCCGTTATGGCTGCCGTATTGTCTTGTTATCAAACTGAAGTCGAAAATTCATTCAACCTTCATTTTCAAACGCGACAATTGCAGATTACGCGGGTAACTGGCGGTAGGGCATCCGGTTCAGGCTTAAGCGACTGTAGGAAGTGCTTTATGCCACGGGTTGCCAGTCATAAACTTTTGAACGCATTTAGGCTAAAAAAATCCTTAAACCGGGATTCTTTACGCTTGCAAAGCCTTAAGAGTTGGCGGCAGACAAAGCATGGTAAGACGTCATCAAGTTGCGGTAATCTGGAATATGGTTGGCACAAAGGGCACCCAGGCCTTCAATATCGTGGCGCCAGTCGCGCTGCAGTTCACAGGCCACGCCAAACCAGGTCATCATGTGTACCCCGGCGGCTTGCATGCGTAGCCAGGCGGCATCGCGGGTAAGGGCGTTAAAGGTGCCTGAGGCATCGGCGACCACAAATACTTCAAAACCGGCTTCAATGGCTGAGAGTGCGACAAAAGCGACACAAACCTCGGTGACGACGCCAGCAATAATGAGCTGCTTTTTACCTGTCGCCTTGATGGCCTGTACAAAGTCCGGGTTATCCCAGGCATTAATCTGGCCGGGGCGAGCGATGTAGGGCGCATCGGGGAACAGTGTCTTGAGCTCTGGCATAAGCGGGCCGTTGGGGCCGGTTTCAAAGCTGGTGGTTAAGATGGTGGGCAGGTTAAAAAATTTGGCGGCATCGGCCAATGCAAGCACATTGTTTTTAAAGCGGTCTGGCTCGATATCGCGTACCAGTGATAATAAGCCAGCTTGGTGGTCTACCAACAATACGGCAGCGTTGTCACGGTCCAGACGGGTGTAGGGTGTATTTTTCATAATGTAATCCTCTCGAGATGTGGTTGGCTGGGTCACCGCCGTCAGTACTGCTGGTTGACGGCGGTGCCTGCTGTTTTAATGTGATCAAGATGCCTGGCCCTTAAGCGGTGGCAAAACGGCCCTGGTTGTAGTCATTAATGGCCTGGTCGATTTCCTCCCAGCTATTCATGACAAAAGGACCATGCCCGATCACCGGCTCATTGAGCGGCTCACCATTGAGCAATAGCAACGTGGTGTCTTGCTGGGCCTGCAATACCAGTTCAGTCCCTTCACGCTGCATCACGGCCAGTTCACTAGGGCGGATGGTATGCACTTCACCGGTTTTCACTGCGCCATGCAATACAAAAATGGCGGTGGTGTGGCCTTCTGGCAAGGTGAAGGTGGTGCGCGTGCCTGCATTGAGGCGTACATCCCACACATTCATTGCCGTGAAGGTCTTGGCCGGGCCTGGGTTGCCGTCATATGCACCGGCAATGACACGTACCTTGCCTGCCTCTTGCGGCAGAGTGACCTCAGGAATCTTGGCATGGGTAATGCCTTGATAGCCTGGCGCGGTCATTTTGTCCTTGGCAGGCAGGTTGACCCATAACTGGATCATTTCAAACGGACCGCCTGTGCGTGCATAGTCATCGCCGTGATACTCCTCGTGAATAATGCCTGAGCCCGCGGTCATCCACTGGACTTCACCTGGGCCAATGGTGCCGCCCGCGTTGGTGGAGTCATGGTGCGAGACTTGGCCATCGTAGACGATGGTGACCGTCTCAAAGCCACGGTGCGGGTGTTGGCCGACGCCGCGTCTATGTGCTGTTGGCTCAAAGCTAGTGGGGCCTGCATAGTCCATCAGCAAAAAGGGTGAAATATCACTGGCGATATCGCGGTAAGAAAAAATGCTTTGTACCGGAAAGCCGTCACCGACCCAGTGGTTGCCGTTACTGCGTTTGATAAATGCCAGTTTTTTCATGGTTTGCTCCTTGCTTAGGGGTGTGCGTGATTGCATGGATCACACTATAGACAGATGACAATCGGGTGACTAGATGGTTAAATGTGAAATTACTTTTCATTTAATTGAATAATCATGGACTTTAACGAAGCGGCGGTGTTTGTCAGGGTGGTGCAGGCCGGCAGCTTTAGCGCGGCCGCCCGTCAACTGGGATTACCGACGTCGACAGTGAGCACGCGGGTGGCAAGACTGGAGCGGCGGCTGGGTGTGACCTTGCTGCAACGCACCACGCGCCGTTTGCACCTGACCGAGGCGGGCAGCCTGTATTTTGAACATGCTTCGACCGGGCTGGGGTATTTAATGGAGGCAGAGGCCGCACTTGATGAGGCCAGGCAACAGCCGCAAGGGACATTGAAAATGACGGCTCCGGCGGATTTGGGCGATGCGCTGTTGGGACATTTGCTAGCCGAAACGCAGGCGCGGTATCCGGCATTGTCACTGGAGCTGTGGTTGACCGAGCGGTATGTCGATTTGGTCGCAGAAGGCGTGGACGTAGCGATCCGCATGGGGGAGTTACGCGACTCCAGCCTGATTGCCAAATCGCTGGGAACCATACAATGGGCATTATTTGCCAGCCCGGCTTATTTGCAGCAGGCCGCGCCTATCAACTCTCCGGTCGAGCTGGCACAGCATCCCTGTGTGCAGTTTACGCCCATGGGGCGGCATCATTGGGAGTTGCAGCGGGGCACCAATGAGATCCGGGTGCCCTTGCCGGGTCAGGTGTTGGTCAATAATATCGGTGTTGTCAAAACCATGGCCGAGAGCGGGCAGGGGGTGGCTTTATTGCCAACCTTTATTTGTCAGGCGGCGGTGCGGCAGGGTGGCTTGCAACGTCTGTTGCCAGAGTGGCGTGGCCAAGCTGATGCGGTGCACCTTGTGTATCCTAAGCAGCGCTTTATGCCACCCAAGCTACGCGGGTTTATTGACCTGGCAGTGACTGCCCTGAAGCCATTGTTTGTGGCCTAGCCGGACACGAATTCTAAAGACTGCCTCCCGCAATCCCTTGAGGGGACTCACTTTATTTCTATAGGCGCTGTAGATGCCCCCGTGACCCGGGGCGACTGAAGTTACGCTTGCATCACTGACATTTCTTAGTATTTTTTTGCCATTCTTCAGCTAAAAATCGTGGCTTGGCTGCTGTCATTTTGCGTTTTTTGGCGCATGATACCAAGATAAGCAATTAAAGTATCAGCCGCTTTTAACCGTTGTTAAGACATTAACAATTATAGGCAGGGGGATGCGTGCGTTGAACAACACCACGGCAGAATCATCAGCGCTACACATTGAAATTGTGGATATGCTGTATGGCAATAACCGCAGGTCATTACTGGCTGCGTTTATTGTCATGGCTGCGTTGCTGCTCGTGCAACGGCATTTGATCGCCTCACCGATTCTGCTGATTTGGAGCGTACTTTTTCTGCTGGCCTATGGCGCACGTGCCTTTTTAACCTACCAATATGCCAAAGACCCGGTGCGTGAGGCACACACCCGGCAATGGTTGCAGTGGTTTCGCGCCACCTCTCTGTTTTGCGGCATCGCCTGGGGTCTTGCGGGGATCCTGCTGTTTCCCGAGAGCGATACCGAACATCAGGCCTTTTTAATCTTTGCGCTGGTGGGGGTCTGCGGGGCAGGCATCGTCATCTATTCGGTGGATACCACGACGAGTAATCTGTTCACGGGTGGGATTTTGTTGTTCATGATTCCACGCTTTGTGCTACATGGCACACAGTTGTCGCTGGCGCTGGCGGTGCTATTTATAGTCTATGTGATTTATGTGACGGTGGCCGGCCGCAGCCTGGCCAGCAGTTTGCGTGACAATATCATGCTACGCATTGCCTCTAACCTGGACAATAAAAAAGTCCACCAATTGGCCTATTATGATTTTTTAACCGGGCTGCCTAACCGCCGTCTGTTAACGGATAGGCTCAACCAGTCATTTGCCCGCTGTGCACGGCACAAAAGTTATGGCGCGGTCATCTGCCTGGACCTGAATAATTTCAAGGGCTTGAACGACAGCAAAGGCCATCAGGCTGGCGATGAATTGCTACAGCAGGTGGCGGCGCGCTTATCCTTGAGCTTGCGCAAACGCGATACGATTGCACGCATGGGCGGCGACGAATTTATTGCCGTGCTGGATGATCTCTCTAAGGATAAGGCAGAGGCGGTGGTTGCCGCGCATCGGGCGGCCGAGAATATGATGGCGGTATTTTCTGCGCCGTTTGAGCTGCAAGACAGTTTGTACCGCACCTCGCCCAGTATTGGTATTTGCCTGTTTATGGGGGATCACTTCGACGAAGCCGAGGTGTTGCGTCGTTCAGATATTGCCATGTATCAGGCCAAAAAATCGGATAAGCTCAACAGTATCCAGATGTATGACGAGACGCTCCATCCCGCAATCGAGCAACGTGCGTCGCTTGAGAATGAGCTGGCATTTGCCTTGCAGGCGAATCAACTGTTGTTGTATTACCAGGTGCAGGTGAATGCGGATCAGCAACCCATTGGTGCCGAAGTCTTGTTACGCTGGCAACATCCGACACTGGGCATGATTCCGCCCGACCAGTTTATCCCGATTGCAGAGGAGACGGGCGACATTGTGCCCATCGGGCATTGGGTGCTGGCCCAGGCCTGCCAGCAACTCAAGCATTGGGCAGATTCTGCACACACGGCTGGACTTAAACTATCCGTCAATGTCAGTGCCAAGCAGTTTAGTCAGCCCGACTTTGTGTGGCAGGTGACAGAGATTGTGCTGGCCAGTGGCTGTGATGCGCGCCACCTGTGCCTGGAGTTGACCGAGAGTCTGATCGTAAAAAACATTGATGAGGTAATTGGCAAGATCAAGGCACTTAAGGCGCTGGGCATCACCTTCTCGCTGGATGATTTTGGCATAGGCCAGTCTTCACTGTCGGTATTGAGACGCTTGCCGCTGGATGAACTCAAGATCGACCGCAGTTTTATTAAAGATATTGCGCATAACAACTACGATTCATTCATTGTGCAAACCATCATCAATATGGGCAAAAATCTGAGTCACTCTGTGATTGCCGAAGGCGTGGAGTTACAGCAGCAGATGACCATGTTGCAGCATATGGGCTGCCAGCGTTTTCAGGGCTATTTGTTTAGCAAACCGGTGCCACTGGCTGAGTTTGAAGCCTGCTTGCAGGCGATTCTGACGCAGCCTGAGGCTTTGGCCAGATTGCAGACTGGCCTCTATTAAACCTTGATCCACTCTTCCGCCTGACTTAGCCAGCGTTGCAAATGTGCGCTCACCGCTGCAGGGTCTGTCTGCAGCAGTTTTTCGGCCACGGGCTTCGCCGCGTCAAGCAGGTGCTCGTCCCGTTCCAGGTCGGCAATTTTGAGCATGGGCACGCCGCTCTGACGCGTGCCTAGCAGCTCGCCAGGGCCGCGAATATGCAAGTCGGCTTGCGCAATGGCAAAGCCATCATTGCTCTCATAAATCACTTTCAGCCGTTGGCGGCCAATTTGTGAGCATTGCTGTTTGCTATATAGCAGGATGCAGGTACTTTTTGCAGCGCCGCGGCCGACGCGTCCACGTAACTGGTGCAACTGACTCAGGCCCATGCGTTCGGCGTGTTCAATCACCATTAAACTCGCATTCGGTACATCCACGCCGACCTCAATCACGGTGGTGGCCACCAGCAACTGAATCTCATTGCCCGCAAACGCCTGCATGACGGCCTGCTTCTCTACCGGTTTCATGCGGCCATGCACCAGCCCGACCTTAAGCGTTGGAAACACCTTCTGCATATAGGCAAACGTGTCATTAGCGGTTTGCAATTGCAAGGCCTCAGACTCTTCAATTAGCGGACACACCCAGTAGGCTTGATGTCCTTGCGTGCAGGCCTCATAGACGCGCTGCAAAATCTCTTCACGTCTGTCATCCGCCACCAGTTTGGTGACGATAGGGGTCCGGCCCGGCGGTAGTTCGTCTATCACCGACACATCGAGGTCGGCGTAGTAGCTCATGGACAAGGTGCGCGGAATCGGCGTGGCTGACATCATGAGCTGGTGCGGTTCCAGCGCCGTGGCTTGTCCGCTGGTCGCGCCTTTTTTTCTAAGGGCCAGCCGCTGGCCGACACCAAAGCGGTGCTGCTCATCCACAATCGCCAACCCCAGTTGCTTGAACTGCACTTCGTCCTGAAACAGCGCATGTGTACCTACGGCTAACATGGCTTCACCATTGGCAATCATTGACAGTGACTGCTCACGTTCCCTTTTCGGCTGGCTACCTGTCAGCCAGGCCAGTGTGATGCCCAAGGGCTGTAACCAGCTACTGAGTTTCTTGTAATGTTGTTCGGCCAGGATTTCCGTGGGCGCCATCATCGCCACTTGCCAGCCGTGTTCGATCAGTTGTAGCGCGGCCAGGCAAGCGACGATAGTTTTGCCACTGCCAACATCGCCTTGCAGCAAGCGCTGCATGGGGTAGGGCTGGCTCAGGTCCTGGCGGATTTCTTGCACCACTTTTTGCTGCGCTGCGGTGAGCTCAAACGGCAGCATGGCGAGCAGGCGGTCAGCCAGCGCATGGGTGTCTGCAATCGCGGGGGCCGTGGCGCGTTTGCGCCGGGCATAATGCTGGCGCATGGATAACTGTTGCGCCAGCAACTCGTCATAAGCCAGGCGTTGCCAGGCCGGATGGCTGCGGTCTTCCAGGCTGGAAAGCGGGCTGTCTGGCGAGGGTTGGTGCAGCAAGTGCACGCTGCTGGCAAAGTCTGGCAGGGCCAGGGAGGCATATACCCAGGCGGGCAGAGTTTCGGTTAACAATGCAGGCTGCAATACCAGATTGACCGCTTTGCGCAGGCTATTCTGGCTCAAGCCTGCGGTGGTGGGGTAGACGGGCGTCAGTGCCTGATTGACGGGGGTTTCTTCACTGACTTTGCGTTGGGTGGGGTGCACCATTTCATAGCCAAAAAAGCCGCCACGCACTTCACCAAACACCCGCAAGCGCTGGCCTGGTTGCATGAGGGCGATCTGGCTGGGATAAAAATGTAAAAAGCGCAAATGCAGGATGCCGGTGTCATCTTGCAGGCTGACATTGAGGGCTTTGCGCGGTTTGTAGCTGACCTCCTGATGCACCACCACACCTTCAACCTGCGTTTGTTCACCAAGACGCAAATCGCGGATGGCGGTAATGCGTGTTTCATCCAGATAACGCAAGGGCAAGTGCAGCAGTAAGGCTTCGGCCGAGGTAATCCCCAGTTTACCCAACTGGCTGCGCAGGGCAGGCGACAGACCTTTGATTTCGCTCAAGGGACGCATGCGGTCGAGTCAGGCTTACTGGATGCGCTGCTCCACCTGGTTGCCTTTGACGCGGTTGATACGCACGATCTGCTGGATCTTGCGCAGGTTGCGGATCAAGGTGGCCAGATGCACGCGGTTGTGGACCTGCAAGGTAAAGTTGACGTTGGAGTACTGGCTGCCGTCGCTGGTCTCCACGCTCACATTGTCAATGTTGGCTTCTGCATTGGAAATGGTGGCTGCAATCTTGGCCAGCATGCCGCGCTCATCCACCACCGTGATGCGCAAGTTGACGCTGAACAGTTTTTTCGGATCCGCATCCCATTCCACATCCAGCCATTTTTCCGGATCCAGCCGGAATTTACGGATGGCGGGGCAATCATGCGTATGAATGACCAGGCCTTTATCTTTATTGATAAAGCCCAGAATCGGGTCGCCAGGAATCGGGCGGCAGCAGGGCGCAAACTGAACCGCCATCCCCTCGGAGCCGCGGATGGTAATCGTATCGAGTACTTTCCCGGTTTTATCTTCGGTTTCGGCTGGATGGGCCAGCAACTGGTGCGCTACCATCAGGCTGTTACGTTTGCCGAGGCCGATATCGGTCAGAATGGCCTGGCGCGTTTTGCTGCCATAGTCATTCATGACTTTTTGCCATTGTTTGTCGCTAATGTCGCCAGGCTCGATATGCATTGCGCGTAACGCCACATTAAGCATACGCTCGCCCAGTTGTGCCGACTCTTCCACCTTGACCGTTTTCAGGTAATGGCGGATATGCGAGCGCGCCTTGCCCGTCACCACATAATTGAGCCAGGCCGGATTGGGTTTGGCCAGCGGGGCAGTAATGATTTCCACATGGTCGCCATTGCGCATTTCACTGCGTAGCGGTGCCAGCTCGTTATTGATCTTGACCGCGACACAGCTATTGCCCACATCAGAGTGGACGGCATAGGCAAAATCCACCGCCGTCGAGCCACGTGGCAAGGCCATGATGTTGCCTTTGGGCGTAAACACATAGACCTCGTCCGGGAACAGGTCGACCTTGAAGTTCTCCAGAAACTCGTGGCTATCGTCGCTTTCGGTCTGGATTTCTACCAAGCGTTGCAGCCACTGGTGGGTTTGTTGTTGCAGCTTGGTCAGGTGGGCATCGGTGGTTTTATACAGCCAGTGCGCGGCCACCCCGGCATCGGCAATGTTGTGCATCTCCTGGCTGCGGATTTGCACCTCAATCGGCGTGCCAAACGGACCAAACAGGGTGGTATGCAACGATTGATAACCGTTGGCCTTGGGGATCGCAATATAGTCCTTGAAGCGGCCGGGAATAGGTTTGTAAAGCGCATGCAGCGCCCCTAACGCCAGATAGCAGGCGGCGTTGTCCTTGACGATGACGCGAAAACCGTAAATGTCGTTAATTTGCGACAATTTCATCGACTTTTCGCTCATCTTTTTGTAAATACTGAACAGATGCTTTTCGCGGCCCTGTACATCGTACTCAATGCCGTATTGCAATAGCTGGTTCTGGATGGCCTCCAGGATTTTGCTGATCACTTCTTTACGGTTACCGCGTGCCAGCCGGATGGCTTTGTCGATCACGTGGTAGCGGTTGGGGTATAAATACTTGAGGCTCAGGTCTTCCAGCTCATGGTAAATCGGGTTCAGGCCCAGCCGGTTGGCAATGGGCGCATAAATATCCAGCGTTTCACGGGCGATGCGCTTTTGCTTTTCTGGCCGCATGGCGTCCAGTGTTTGCATGTTATGCAGCCGGTCAGCCAGCTTGACCAGGATCACGCGTACATCCTGGCTCATGGCCAGCAGCATTTTTCGGAAGTTTTCCGCTTGTGCCTGCATGGCAGTTTGCAACTCGACCTTATCCAGCTTGGTCAGGCCGTCTACCAGGTCAGCCACTTGTTTGCCAAAGCGCTCGGCAATAGCGGCACTGTCGACTTCGGTATCCTCGACCACATCATGCAGCAATGCGGCCAGCAGGGTAGGCAGATCCAGGTGCAGTTTAGCCAGAATACAGGTCACCGCCACCGGGTGCGAGATATACGGTTCACCGGTTTTGCGGGTTTGTCCCGCATGCGCCTGGTCGGCATAGCGATACGCTTGCCAGACCAGTTGCACTTCTTCTTCGTTGAGATATTTGCGGATCAGCTGGGTAAGGGGGGAATCCTCACGGTCAGCGGGGAGCAAGTCCGCTTCGCTCAGCGGCGGTTTGGACTTGCGATGGGCATGGTCGCCTTGGGTGTGGGGCATGGCTGCTTAAGCGTGGCCCTTTTTCTCTAAGATCTCTACACCGATTTTACCGGCAGCAATTTCACGCAAGGCAATCACGGTCGGTTTGTCTTTTTGTGAATAACCACTGACGAGTGGATCGGAACCGTTGGCCAATTGTCTGGCGCGATAAGCCGCGACCAGCGTCAGTTGAAAACGGTTAGGGATGTTGTCCAAACAATCATCGACAGTAATACGTGCCATAAAAACCTCTATCTGTGTGAACCTGAAGTGCGGCGTGCGCCGGCTTAGGTAAGGGATTGAATCAATGACGCGTTGCAGGCTACCTGGCGGTTTAACTGCAAGCGCTGGGCGCGAACAATCGCCATCAGATCCTGCAAGGCCACGTCAAAATTATCATTAATTGTAACATAATCAAACTCATGCACGTGACGCATCTCCTCACGCGCGGCGGACAGCCGTTGTGCAATCACGGCTTCACTGTCCTGGCCGCGGCTGTTGAGGCGGTGCGCCAGTGCTTCGATGGAAGGCGGCAGAATAAAAATAGAGGTCGCGTTGGGGAATAAGGTTCTAATCTGTTGTGCGCCTTGCCAGTCGATTTCGAGGATCACATCGCGGCCGGCAGCCAGGGCGCCTTCGACTTCGCTTTGCGCGGTGCCATAGCGGGCGCTGTGCACATGTGCGCTTTCCAGAAAACCGCCGGCGTCTAGAATCTCCAGAAATGCGGGCTCTGAAACAAAATGATAGTGGATGCCGTCTTCTTCACCCGGACGCGGTGCACGCGTGGTGTGCGAAACAGACAGTTTCAGGATCGGGTCTTGCGCCAGCATGGCGCGCACCAGGCTGGTTTTACCGGCGCCAGAGGCGGCAGAGATAATAAATAAATGGCCGTGACTCATCATGCACACCATTCAGGGTCAGGCAAGGAAGAGAACACGGCTTTCAGGCCCTCGCTCCAGCCTTTACGGATGCTGGCATAACAAGGGTCATCTTCTGTCAGGCGTTGCCGTTTGCCGGCGCTTAAAGTATCAGTTCGGTATATCATCAAATCAATCGGTAAGGCCACAGAAATATTGCTGCGGATGGTGGAGTCAAAAGAAATCAGCACGCATTTTACCGCATCTGTGACATTGGTTTGATGTTTGATCACACGATCAATGATCGGCTTGCCGTATTTGGTTTCGCCGATTTGCAGGTAAGGCGTATCCGGGGTCGCTTCGATAAAATTACCGGCGGCATACACATTAAACAGGCGTGGCTTTTCGCCCTTGATTTGCCCTGCGACCAGTACGCTGGCACTAAAGTCTATGCCGTGCTCCTTGAGTGCTTTGCCGTCACGCTGATGCACGCTGCGCATGGCTGCACCCACCACGCTGGCGGCTTCAAACATCGAGTGCACATTGTGCAGGTTGGCATGGCCTTCTGCCGACTTGAGTTGTTCGCGGCACAGGTTGACCACGGATTGCGTGATCGCCAGATTGCCTGCGGTCAGCAGCACAATCATACGTTCGCCCGGCACTTCAAACACATGCATCTTGGGTGCAATCGCCACCTGGTCCACCCCGGCATTGGTGCGCGTGTCTGAGGCCAATACCAGACCTTGTTCAAGCAGGATTCCTACACAGTAAGTCATCTCAAGTCAGTCATTTATCAAGTTAACAAATATCATAGCATGCGAGTACTTGCTATTGCTGGGCGGCTTGTGCCTGCTCACTTAATTGCTGTAAGTGTGCCTGCCGTTGCGCTTCGCTCAGCGCTGTCTGGCGGTTGACGCTCACCATGCTGGCCATGCCTTCCTGGCCGCCACCCATACGTGAGCCAGTCACCGGACTGGCACTGCGGTAGTCGAGACCGACCGCCAGTTTTACATGGGTTTCATCCACCGGAATACCATTCGAGACATCCAGCCCCAGCCATGTCTCTTTTTGCCAGACTTCTACCCAGGCATGGGTTTGCATCAGGCTGCCATCCTCGGTAAACAGGTAACCACTCACATAACGGGCAGGCCAGCCCAGGCTGCGGCAGCAGGCGATAAAAGCATGCGCATGGTCCTGGCAGACGCCCTTGCCCAGCTCAAAGGCGAGTGCAGCGGGGGTGTTCACCTCGGTGGCGCCCTTGCTGTATTGCATGCGGTCACGCAAGGCCTGCATCAGCGCTTGCGCGGGCGCATGGGCAAAGTCTTTGGCAAAGGCCATGATGGCATCATCGGGCTGGGTGAGGGGCGTGTCTCGCAAAAAAACAGTCACTGGCAAGGTTGCCGTATCTGCGCTGGTCGCGGCACCTGTGTCGACCTCACCGCTCACCGTGATCAATAAAGCCTGGTGCGGCTGGTCGACGACCAGCGTGTGCGCCAGGTTGCCAAACGCATCTGCAAACGGGGTCAGCTGCCCGGCCACCTTGATCTCCCAATGTCTGACTTGCTGGCGCGGGTCCGTGCGGGGTGTCAGGCGCAGTTGCTGTATGGTGTATGGCACCATTTCGCTGTACACATATTGGGTTTGATGTTCGATGGTTAACCGCATGTCGCTTCCCAAATAAAAAAGCGCAGTGCTGTCTTAGAGCAATCTGCGCATGAGGGGTTCATGGCAATCGTGTGTCAGGCGTCAGGCCGTGGCGCTTAAAAAATTACGTTGTATTTCCTCGCCCAGTTTGCGGTTGGCCAGAATAAATTCATCCAGAAAATGGTGTACGCCATCTTTTAAAATGTCCAGCATGCGGCCGTAATGCAGTCTGGCATGCATCTGGCCAGCCAGCCGCTCGGCTTCGGTGTGGCGGCTGCCAGCGACCTGGCGCAAAATCGGCATGATCTCGGCGTAACAGGCATGCAGAGACCGCGGCATGTCTTCACGCAGAATCAATAATTCAGACACCTTGGTCGGTTCAATGGCATCGCGGTAGACTTTTTGGTAAGCCTGAAATGCCGAGACCGAGCGCAACACCGCACTCCATTCGTAATAATCCACCGCGCCGTCATTGGCTTCTTGCATGGGCATCAAGTACTCATACTTCACATCCAGCAGGCGGGCAGTATTGTCTGCGCGTTCCATAAACGTGCCCAGGCGCACAAAGCTAAAGGCCTCGTCACGCAACATGGTGCCAAAACAGACACCACGGAACAGGTGCGAACGGCTTTTCACCCATTCGCAAAATTCGCTCAAACCGGATTGGGTCAGGTCCTGTTTGATATATTGTCCAAACTCAATCCACAGCGTGTTCATGTTTTCCCAGGTCTCGGTGGTCATGGCCACACGCACGGCACGGGCGTTTTCACGCGCACTACGCAATGAGCTGTAAATGCTGGACGGGTTCTGGCTATCCATGACCAGATGCTTGATGACGTTGGCGGCCGACAGCTCTTTGTAATTGCTGTCATAAATGTCGCGGATCCCGGCAATTTCAAGCACGGCATCCCAAAGTTCCGCTTCGTTGCTGCTGTCTGACGGCAACAGCGACATGTTATAAGTCACGTCCAGCACACGGGCCACGTTTTCAGCACGCTCGATATAACGTGCCATCCAATATAAATGATCTGCGGTACGGCTTAACATATGACGGCCTCTTGCGTTGCTTGTTGGGCAGCCATTTGCGACTGCACGGTTTCTGCACTGACATCGTCCCGCTCCAGCACCCAGGTATCCTTGGTGCCGCCCCCTTGCGAGGAGTTCACCACCAGTGACCCTTCTTTGAGCGCTACCCGCGACAGGCCACCCGGCACCACACTGACCGTTTTGCCAGACAGCACAAATGGCCGTAAATCCACATGACGCGGCGCAATGCCCTGGTCGACCAGCGTCGGGCAGGTTGACAGTGCCAGCGTCGGCTGCGCGATGTAGTTAGCGGGTTTGGAGACGATGCGTAAACGGAATTCTTCAATTTCCTGCTTGCTGGCTGTGGGGCCCACCAGCATGCCGTAGCCGCCTGAGCCCTGCACTTCCTTGACGACCAGCTCGGGCAGATGATCCAGCACATAGGCCAGATCATCTTCCTTGCTGAGTTGATACGTAGGCACGTTCTGCAAGATGGGGGATTCACCCAAGTAGAACTTGATCATCTCCGGCACGTAAATATACGTCGCCTTGTCATCGGCCACGCCGGTGCCTACAGCGTTGGCCAATGTGACGCCACCATTGCGGTAAACGGAGAGCAGACCTGGCACGCCCAACAGGGAATCGGGCTTGAACACCAGAGGGTCGAGGAAGTCGTCGTCAATGCGGCGGTAGATCACGTCCACCCTTTGCGGGCCTTGCGTGGTGCGCATATAGACGGCGTTATTACGGACAAACAAATCCTGGCCTTCCACCAGTTCTATGCCCATTTGCTGGGCGAGGAAGGCATGTTCAAAGTAAGCGCTGTTGTAAGCGCCAGGTGAGAGCAATACCACGGTCGGGTCAGTGACGCCGGTCTGGGCGACCGAGCGCAGGTTGTTCAGCAGTACACTGGGGTAATGCTCCACCGGGGCAATCGGGTATTTTTTAAACAAATCCGGGAACAGCCGCATCATCATCTTGCGGTCTTCGAGCATGTAAGACACGCCGGAAGGGGTACGTAGGTTGTCTTCAAGCACGTAAAACTGCGACTCGCTGGTGCGGACCAGGTCTATCCCTGCCACATGCGCATACACCTGGTTAGGCACAGTCACACCCACCATTTCCGGGCGGTATTGCGAATTGGTCAGGATGCTGTGCGGGACAATGCCGGCCTTGATGATTTCCTGATCATGATAAATATCATGCAGAAACATATTGAGGGCGCGTACGCGCTGGACGGCACCTTTGGACAAATGCGCCCATTCACTGGCCGAAATCATGCGTGGAATCACATCAAACGGAATCAGGCGCTCGGCACCATCTTCTTCACCATACACGTTAAACGTGATGCCGACGCGGCGGAACAGGACTTCTGCTTCTGCGCGTTTGGCCGCCAGTTGCTGGGTAGGCACATTCGCCAACCAGCGGTTATAGGCCTGGTAAATCGCCCTTACATTGCCCCCATAGCCCTGCATTTCATCAAAAAACTGTTTGGCCGTTTGCGTCATCGTGCTGGACCTTTGCCTTACTTGTAAAATTCATTTAAACAAGAGCAAGCCGTGTGCCAGCCTGTAAAACCCATTTAAATCATGAGTTTATGTTTTATATGAGCGGGTTTCAGAAAGAAAGCGCACCTAAATGGTGCACTCTCGAATCACGGTTTTGGTGCAAACCATGTGTTAAATAGGGCTTATTCAATATTCTGAATCTGTTCACGCATCTGTTCGATCAACACTTTCAGTTGCATAGAGACTTGTGTCGTTTCAATCGCCACCGATTTGGAGCCCAGTGTGTTGGCTTCCCGGTTCATTTCCTGCATCAAAAAGTCCAGCTTTTTGCCCATGGTGCCGCCAGCCGTGAGGATGCGGTCCATTTCAACAATGTGGGCATTGAGCCGCGCCAGCTCTTCATCGACATCAATCCGTTGGGCATAGAGCACGATTTCCTGACGTACGCGGTCATCCTCTGCCTGCATGGCTTCACGCAGTTTGGTGGTCAGTTTATCCTGATATTGGCTGATCAGGGCAGGTAACAGTGGTTTGACGATACTGATCTGCTCACGGACGCCTTGCAGACGGTCGAGCAGCACTTGCTTGAGTTTTTCACCTTCGCGCTGGCGGGCGGCAATCAGTTCATCAATGGCCTGCGACAAGCCATTGAGCAGGCTCTGCGCCATGGCCTCGGTATCGATGCTCTCCGTTTGGCAAACACCGGGCAGCTTGAGCACTTCAACCAGATTGACGGGTTGCGCCTGCGGAAAATGTTGCTGTAAAGCCGCCAGGGTTTGCGCGATCTGCCCGACCATCTCAGGATTGAGCGTCAGGTTAGCCACCGCGGCATCGCTTTTGAGATTGATGCGGCATTCCACCTTGCCACGTCCCAGGCGGGACTGCAGCAATTCACGTACTTGCGCCTCAAACTGGCGCAAGTTGTCATCGATTTTGACATTGAGCTCAAGATAACGGTGGTTGACTGCACGCAGCTCAATCAGCAGCAGCCCGCCAGTAAAGCGGCTTTCAGTGGCCGCAAAGCCGGTCATGCTCAACATCGGTTGGCTAGCGGGGGAATTTTTTATCGTCATCATCTGGCTCCTGGCAAACTCACTGATTGTATCAAATGCGGTATCGTTATGCGAAAATGGTACAAACAAGGCGGCGCGCAGAAGAAATCACAGCCTCTGCTGATGCCATGCCCTTAATAAAAGCCATGATTGTGACGTTAAAGCGCTAGTGAAGCTCGCTCATAAATACGATTTTGCCTTGCCGGTAGGCACTGTGCTGCATGACTACACCATTACCAAGGTGCTGAGTCTGGGCGGGTTCAGCTTCGTCTATCTGGCGCAAGATGCGCAGAAAACCACGGTTGCTATCAAGGAATACATGCCGGTGACCTTGGCCGAGCGCGAGGGCGATACGCATATCCGCTCTAATGGCAAAAATGAAGCCGCCTACAAACATGGCATGAAGTGCTTTTTTGAAGAAGGTCTGGCGCTGGCCAATATCGAGCACAAAAACATCGTGCGCGTGAAAAACTTCTTCCGCGCCAACAGCACCGTCTATATGGTCATGAAATATGAGCGTGGCAAATCGCTGCAAGACTACATCATGGCCTTAGCGCAGCCCGTGCCCGAGAATTTTCTGATCCGCATGTTCGTTGAGTTGCTCAACGGGTTGCGTGAGGTGCACTCACGCAAATTGCTGCACCTTGATATCAAACCGGCCAATATCTATATCCGCCTGGATGGCTCGCCAGTGCTGCTGGACTTCGGTTCGGCGCGCCAGGCTTTGTCCGAGGTGACGCTGGCGCCCACTTACACGCCTGGCTATGCCCCGCCTGAGCAATATATAGACCGCAAACACCTGGGCCCCTGGAGCGATATTTACAGCATAGGCGCCAGTATGTATGCCTGTCTGCACCGGGCCTCGCCGATCGCGGCCAACCAGCGCCTCAAGCACGATACGCTGGTGCCGGCCGTGGAGTTGGGGCAACAGATCTACTCTGAAAAATTGCTGGCGATTATTGATGAGTGCATGCAGCTGGACTACATGCTCAGACCGCAAAGTGTGTTTTCATTGCAGAAAAAAATGATCGGCATCCATGTGGCTGAAGATCCGCGTGGCTCGCTGGTGGATAAAATTATTAAAGTGTTGACCAAGCCACTATGAAATTCATCCTATGAAATTCACCATTGCACAAGGCAGTCGCCAAGGGCCGCGACCCTATAATCAGGACCGGCTGGCTTACTCTTACCATCGGCATGCCATTTTTATGGTGTTGGCAGACGGCATGGGCGGGCACCAGCATGGCGATGTGGCGGCCGAAATCGCGGTCAAAACCATGATCGATGCCTTTCAGCGCGAATCAAAGCCCATGATTGCGCAACCCGCGCAATTTTTGCGCGAGCAGATTGCACAGGTGCATGAGGTGATCGAAAACGTCCGACTGCAAAAGCGTCTGCAAGAGTCCCCGCGGACCACCATCGTCGTGGCTTTGATTCAACACAACAAACTGTTTTGCGCCCATGTCGGCGATTCCCGCGCCTACCTCTACCGCAACGGCCTGGTCGAGTTTCAAACCCAAGATCATTCTGTGGTGCAATCCTTGTTGCGCGAGGGTAAAATCCGCGCTGACGAGGTTAACCATCACCCGCACCGCAATAAAATTTATAATTGCGTCGGCGGGGATCGTGAACCTCAGGTCGAGCTGACCGCGCCGATTCCGTTGCGGGAGGGCGATGTGGTGTTGCTGTGCTCGGATGGCGTCTGGAACGTGGTTTCCGAGATCAGTATGGCGCAACACATGCTGGCGGCGGATATTCATGATGGTGTCACGCGCTTGCTCGACGATGCCGATGCCGCCAGTATTACCGTTGGTGATAACATGAGCGCCATTGCGCTGCAGTGGGGCGAACGCATTGTCACCCCGCTGACGATTTCAACGCTGGATTTACCGCTAGACGTCACCACCACCATGATGAATGAGAGCCCGGTCACGCCCAGTCCGTATGCGTTAGACCTGACTGACGAAGAAATCGAAAAGGCGATTGCCGAGATACAAGAAGCGCTGGGCAGAACCCGGCAATTGATTAAATAAGAGAAAGTAACCATGACCAGACCCAGCCAGCGCGCCAACGACCAGTTGCGTGCCATCGAAATCATTCGCCATTACACCAAGCATGCAGAAGGCTCAGTACTGGTTAAATTTGGCGATACCCAGGTGATTTGCACTGCCAGCGTAGAAGAAAAAGTACCAGGCTTTTTAAAAGGTAAAGGCCAGGGTTGGGTAACGGCAGAATACGGCATGCTGCCACGTTCTACCGGTTCCCGCATGGACCGCGAGGCCGCGCGCGGCAAGCAAACTGGCCGCACGCAAGAGATTCAGCGCCTGATCGGCCGCAGTCTGCGCGCCATCATCGACCTCGAAAAACTCGGTGAACGCACCATTCACTTTGACTGTGACGTGATTCAGGCAGATGGCGGTACCCGCACCGCCAGCATCACCGGCGCCTATGTCGCCATGGTCGATGCGGTGTCTACCTTGCTGCAAAAAGGCCTCTTGACCGAAACACCGATCAAAGATTCTGTGGCCGCCATTTCCGTCGGCGTTTACCAAGGCACACCCGTGCTGGATTTGGACTATATCGAAGACTCTGACTGCGATACAGACATGAACGTGGTCATGACCGGCAACGGTGGCTTTGTCGAGATTCAGGGCACCGCCGAAGGCGAGCCCTTTGCCCGCGAAACCATGAACCAGATGCTGGACCTTGCCGCCAAGGGCATCAGCGAAATTGCCGTGATTCAGCAAACCGCACTGGCCGCTTAATATGGCCTTGCCGTTTGAAAAACTGGTCATTGCCTCTGGCAACAAAGGCAAACTCCGTGAAATTGCACATTTGCTGGCACCACTCAATCTCGCAGTGCTGCCACAATCCGAGTTTAATGTGCCAGAGAGCCCCGAGCCGTATGGCACCTTTATTGAAAACGCTCTGGCCAAGGCGCGCCATGCCAGCCAACACACTGGCTTACCCGCGTTGGCAGATGATTCCGGCCTGTGCGTGGATGCATTGCAAGGCGCACCAGGCGTGATTTCTGCACGCTATGCCGGGCCACAGCCAGCCAAAAGCCTGCTCACACAAGACGAGCGCAATAACGATAAATTGCTCACAGCCATGGAACGCATCGCCAACCGCCGTGCCTATTTTTACAGCGTGGTTGTGCTGGTGCGCCATCCGCAAGATCCGCAACCGATCATTGCCGATGGCCTATGGCGCGGTGAAATCCTGCGTGAGTTCCGCGGTACCGAAGGCTTTGGCTACGACCCACTGTTTCTGGATACGCAGACGGGCAAAACCGTGGCAGAATTACCGCTTGAGATCAAAAGTCAGTTGAGTCACCGCGGTCAAGCGATGGCCAAACTGCTGCAACAACTGAAAACACTGGGTGAGTAAACAAGACCATGAGTAATGAATGGCCAAAATGGGTACGCGATGACGGTTCGGTGGTGTCCTGCACCGAAAAGGTCAAAGTCATGGCCGAAAATTTTGACGAGCTGAAACAAATTGCCCAGGACGCGCTGGAAGATGGCTTGCTGATGGAGGTCAGCGAAGCGCAGATGCGTAAAGCGTTGCACGAGCTTGTCGACGCCTTAGTTAATCCTTATAACAAGATTTAGGCCTGCCAAATGGCAAGCCTCTCACCGCAACACATCCTCCAAGACGTTTTCGGTTACAACCAGTTTCGTCACCAGCAACAAGCCATCGTAGAACATGTCATCAGCGGGCAGGATGCGCTGGTGCTCATGCCCACCGGCGGCGGTAAATCGCTTTGCTACCAGATTCCTGCGCTGGCACGTGATGGTCTGGCAATAGTTGTCTCGCCGTTGATTGCCCTGATGCAAGATCAGGTCGAAGCCCTGCAACAACTGGGCGTCAATGCCGCATTTCTGAATTCGAGTTTAAGCGCAGAAGATAATGCCCGCATCACCCGCCAGGTGATCAGCGGTGAAATCAAATTACTCTACGTCGCCCCCGAGCGGCTGATGGTCGGCAGCTTTTTGAGCCTGCTCGATGAAGTGCAGCAGCACACCGGCCTCGCCCTGTTTGCAATTGATGAAGCACATTGCGTCTCGCAATGGGGGCATGATTTCCGGCCCGAATATCGCCAGCTCACCGTACTGCACAATCGCTTTCCCGATGTGCCCCGTATCGCGCTCACCGCAACGGCCGATGCACCAACACGTGCTGAAATTATCAGCCAATTGAATCTGGAAAACGCCCGCCAGTTCGTTTCCAGTTTTGATAGGCCAAATATCCGCTACCACGTCGGCATAAAAAACAATGCCCGCCAGCAATTGCAGGCATTTTTAGAGCGCGAACACGCGAACGATGCAGGGATTATTTACTGTTTATCGCGCAAAAAAGTCGAAGAAACCGCCGCCTGGCTGGTTGAAAAAGGCTGGTCAGCGTTGCCTTATCATGCCGGGTTGCCTGCGCAATTACGTGAGTTGCATCAACGGCGTTTTTTGCGAGAAGAGGGCATCATTATGGTGGCAACCATCGCATTCGGCATGGGCATCGATAAACCCAATGTCCGCTTTGTCGCACATTTAGATTTGCCAAAAAGCATGGAAGGCTACTACCAGGAAACCGGACGCGCCGGGCGCGATGGCCTGCAAGCAAATGCCTGGATGGTCTACGGCATGGGCGATGTCGTCTCCATGCGGCAAATGCTCGATAGCGGCGAAGCCTCAGAAGAACGCAAACGGCTGGAGCGCTTAAAACTGGATGCCTTGCTAGGCTACTGCGAATCCACCGCCTGCCGTCACCAAAGTATTCTGCGTTATTTTGGCGAGAGCCACCCAGGTGCCTGCGGCCAATGCGATAACTGCCTGCACCCGGTCGAAACCTGGCAAGCCACCCAGGTCGCGCAAATGGCGCTTTCCTGTGTCTACCGCACCGGTCAAAGATTCGGCGTCGGCCATCTAATTGATGTGCTGATAGGCAAAGTCACGCCACAAGTCGAGCGCTTTGGTCACGAGAAAGTCAGCACCTTTGGCATCGGTAAAACACTCAATCAAAACCAGTGGAGCGGTGTTTATCGCCAGCTGATTGCGGCCGGGTTACTGGAAGCAGACATGGCTGCCTATGGCGGCTTGAAACTCACTGAAGCTGCAAGGCCAGTATTAAAAGGCGAGCAAGAAGTCTGGTTACGCCGCGATGCCGAACCCGAAAAACGCATGAGCAAAGCTGAACGTAGCGCCCGCGCCAAAGAAGCCTTTGAAGGTGCCAATGATGACCCACTCTGGCAAGCGCTTAAAGCCAAGCGGCTGGAACTGGCAAGAGAACAGGGTGTACCGCCTTATGTGATTTTTCACGATAGTACGCTGTTGGAGATTCATAACCGCAAACCACAGACACTGGATGAAATGGGGCAGATTAGCGGGATAGGGCAGGCGAAGTTGCAGAAATATGGAGATGCTTTTTTGCAGGTGCTTGAAGAAATGGCTTAAATCTAAAAAACGCATGCGCGTTAAAACTTCCATTGCACAAGGCGTAACAATCAACAATACTTTTTAGCTCATCATTTTGTTAACATATTTTAATAATTTAATTTAAGATATGAACACAAAATATTCCATTGACGGAATGTTTTAGGGGGGCTACGATGGCATGGTTGGTTGAATATACTGATGAGTTCGAAGCTTGGTGGCATTCTCTGAATGAAGATGAGCAAGTATCTATTGCCGCTTCTGTTGGGTTGCTGGAATCGTTGGGCACCCAGTTACCTTTTCCACATTCATCAGCAATTAACCAGTCACGGCATGGCCACATGCGTGAATTGAGAACACAGCACGATGGCCGTCCATTTAGGACGTTATATGCATTTGATCCTCGCAGAGCAGTTATTTTGCTGATTGGCGGCGATAAAACGGGTGATGATCGATGGTATGAAAAATACATTCCTATTGCTGATGGACTCTATGATGAACATATCAAGGCATTGATAAAGGAAGGATTGATAGATGGCAAAAAACTTTAGTGCACTTAAAGCCGCGCTCTCGCCAGAAGCGCAATCCAAAGTGACTCAAAAAACGGAGCAAATGCTGCAAGAAATGCCTTTGCACGAGTTACGCCAGGCACGTGGGTTGTCGCAAAAAATGATGGCAGAAGCACTGCATATTCAGCAACCTGCTGTGGCAAAAATTGAAAAACGCACCGACATGTATTTATCAACCCTACGCAGCCATATCCAGGCCATGGGCGGGGAGTTGGAAATTGTGGCGAGATTTCCAGAGGGCTCAGTCAAGATTCAGAATTTTTCAGATTTGTGATTGGCGCGGCTATAGGGTTGGTTTAGCTTAAAAATGTTGTTTTATCAGACCTAACCCTATAGCCTTTGAATTTATTGATTACTTAAGAAGAGCTAAGGGCAAGAATTCCTCTCTGCATGACATTAAGCGGCCTAAAACTCGAATCTTAACAACTAAACAAACTTGGGTGATTTATAGCATTAAAAGTAGATTGACATGACTCTATTAAGACAAATTCAAAATGCTGCAATTGACAGATCTGTAGATTTACCTACATTGCTAAGAAAATGCAAAGTACTCGCGGCGAGGTTAGATAGCTCTGAGTTTAAGCAGTGGATTGAGTTTGAGCTATCAGGATATAGTGTTAAAGAGTCGCTGCCTGATTATCGTATCTTAAGCGTTAATTCAAAAGGTCACTTCAGTGGCGCATTCGGTTCAGGATTACGTAATGCCGATATACCGCTTTCAACTGTGCCAAAAGAGTTGCGTGAAGTTTTAAGCCACTCGTACCTAATGAAGCCTATTGCATCAATAGAAGCTTTGTTAAAGGATACGGATTCTAGCGTTTTTCATGAGCCATGGAATCCAGATATTGTGGCCCGTTTTGGGCAAGGCATTTATCAAAATATGAATTGCCTGCAAGCATGGAAAGTAATACCTGCAGTTGCAATAGTAGCCATTGTTGACACTGTGAGAACAAGAGTTTTGAATTTTGTACTAGAGATAGAGAGTCAAAATCCCAATGCTGGTGAGGCCGAGCCAAATTCTAATCCTGTGCCTGTGGATAAAGTTCACCAGATATTTAATACCTACATTACTGGTAATGTGCAAAATCTGGCGCCTGGAAGTAGTCATGTTACTCAAACTGCAAAATATATAGAAAAGAGTGATGAGGAGTTCTTCTCTAAGTTACTTAAGGCCATTCAAGATACACCTTTGGATCCAAGAGTAACTGAATCACTTGAAAAAGTTGTTGCTGAATTGGAGTCTACAAAAGGCACTTCAACCTTTACGAAGCACTATCAAACATTCATGAGTATTCTTGCCGATCATATGCAAGTGCTTGGACCAGCAATGGCACCATTATTACCAGTTTTATCTTCGATGCTTTCTTGACTTCACTAAAGGATTGTTAGCAAAGTCGAGGTGTATTGATTATCTAGACTTTGCTAATAGACTTCTCAAAGTCGGCCAAACATTCTCCAATATCTTGCGTTGCGCATTCACATTAGGATGTAACCCATCCTCCAGCACCAGATCGCTATGCCCGCTGATGCCATCCAGAAAAAACGGGATAAAAGGCGTTTTATATTTTTCTGATAAATCCAGGTAAACCGCCTTAAAACCATTGGTGTATTTCGGGCCATAATTCGGTGGAATAAACATCCCTAGCAAGACCACCTGCGCATTGATCTGCTTGCTGGCGTGAATCATCTTTTCAAGGTTACTCTTCATTGCATCCAGTGGTAAGCCGCGCAGGCCATCATTGGCGCCTAGTTCTATCACGACGATACTGGGTTTAAACTGTTGAAGTGCCGCAGGTAATCTGCTGAGTCCGCCAGCGGTGGTTTCACCGCTAACACTGGCGTTGGCAACTTCGTAGGGCAATTGGTTGTCTTTTAAACGTTGCGCGACCAGATTCACCCAGCCTTGCTCTTTAGGGATGCCATAGGCGGCGGATAGGCTGTCTCCAAATACCAGTATTGTTTGTTTGGAAGTTGTCTCTGCCATGGCCAAGTGGCTAAACAACAAAGCAGGTAACACGATCAATAAATGAAGAAATCGGAACATCATTAATGCAAAGCCCTTATGCCGTTGAAGCGGTATCGTTAAGTAAATCGGTTGTCAGCAATGATACAACACTCCCCATTTTGGCTGGTTTGAATCTGGCCGTGCCCCAGGGGGAGCGGCTGGCAATTATTGGCAGCTCGGGGTCGGGTAAATCGACATTGCTGGGATTACTGGCTGGATTGGACACGGCAACCAGCGGAAAAGTCCTGATTGCCGGTGAAGATATCGGCCAGATGGATGAAGATGGCCGTGCGGCGATGCGTGCCAGATACATGGGATTTGTCTTTCAATCATTCCAATTGCTGGGTTCACTGACCGCGTTGGAAAACGTGATGCTGCCATTGCAGCTGGCGGGCCAGCGGGATGCGCAGGCGACTGCCACCGCTGCTCTCGACAGTGTAGGTCTGGCAGCACGGGCCACGCATTACCCAAAACAGTTGTCAGGCGGTGAGCAGCAGCGGGTGGCGATTGCCAGGGCATTTGCTGCCAAGCCGTCTATTTTATTCGCCGATGAGCCAACCGGTAACCTGGATGTGGCGACCGGTGAGGCGATTATCAAATTGTTGTTCGATTTAAACGCCAAGAGCGGCACCACGCTGGTGCTGGTCACGCATGATATGAATCTGGCAAGGCGTTGCCAGCGCGTGTTGAATTTGCAGGGTGGCGTGCTCAGTGAGATTACGATAGCCGACACGCAGGCAGGGGCGCATTAATGTTCGCCTTCTCCATCGCCTGGCGTCAGTGCCGCAGCCTGTGGTCTTCGGGTGAAATCCGCGTATTGCTGTTTGCGCTAATCCTGGCGGTGACGGCAACCACCTCAGTCAGCTTTTTCACGGACCGTATCAAAGCCAGCATGCAAACCCAGGGCAATGTGCTGCTTGGGGCGGAGCTGGTGGTGAATTCAGACCATGTTCTCCCGGAAAAGTATCTTGCCGAGGCACAGCGCCGCCAGTACCAGACCACGCAAGCGCTGGAGTTCTCCAGCATGGTGCTGAAAGGCGAAAGTAGCGAGCTGGCCGAGATCAAGGCGGTGGAAACCGGTTTTCCGCTGCGTGGTCATTTGACCATCAGCAAGCAGTCAACGACCACAGCGAAAGCTGAACCATTTTCTGCAACTATCCCAGCACGTGGAACGGTGTGGATGGAGCCGAGACTGGCGCAAAAACTCGCATTGAAGATAGGCGATGAGGTCAGCGTAGGTGAAAGTCAGTTTACCCTCGCGGCATTGGTATTGCAGGAGCCGTCGCGTGGCGGAGATATGTTTAGCATTGCGCCGCGCCTGTTTATGAATAGCGCCGATGTGCCTGCGACCGGCTTGGTCCAGTTTGGTAGCCGGGTGAAATACCAGTTGCTGGTCGCCGCCAATACCGATGGCGCAGCGGTGAATCAGGCTATGGAAGATTACGCCGATTGGCTGAAGCCGCAACTAGCCCGAGGTGAGCGCGTAGATGATATCCGCAGCGCCCGCCCGGAAATGCGCAGTGCGCTAAACAAGGCGCAACAGTTTCTCGGCATTGCCTCCATGGTCGGCGTGATTCTGGCGATGGTGGCGATGTTACTGGCTAGCATCCCCTATGTGCAAAAAAGCCTGGATGCCTATGCGTTGATGCGCTGTTTTGGCGCGACCAAAAAGCTGATTACGCAGATTTTGCTCTACCAGACCTTGCTGTTGGCATTGGTGGGTAGCGTGATCGGGTGTGTGCTGGGCTTTGCCGCGCAATATGGCTTGGCGATACTTGCTGGCCGCCTGTTTCTCGAAACGTTGCCAGCCCCGGGCTGGATGCCGGTCTTGTTGGGTTTCGCCACTGGCTTTGCTACTTTGCTGACGGTGGTGTGGCCGCAATTACAGCGTTTACGGGCGGTGCCTGCACTGCGTATTTTGCGTCAGGATTTAGAAGGCAATGTGCGCAGCCATGGTCTGATGTTTTTACCCGCATTGCTGGTATTGGCCGGGCTGGTGTTCTGGCATGCGGGGGATATCAAGCTGGCCGGGATTGTATTGGCTGCGTTATTTGGATTGGTCGTGGTGGCTGGTTTGCTGGCTTATGCGGGCATGCGTTTCGTGCAGACGTTCAGCGTGCGAAATTTCGGTGTGATCAAGCTCGGTTTCATGGGCTTAAGGCGCCGACCGATGTTGACCATCGCCCAGGTGGTTGGCTTAAGCATGGGCCTGATGGCGATCTTGCTGCTGGCATTTGTGCGTAATGACCTGCTGAAAAACTGGCAGACCTCGTTACCCGCAGATGCGCCTAACCGTTTTGTCATCAATATCCAGGCCGACCAGATTCCCGGCATCAATGCGCTATTAAGTGCGCATGCTATTCAGCATGCGGATATTTTTCCCATGGTGCGCGCAAGGCTGATCTCAGTAAACGGTAAGCCACTTAATATTGAAGCGTACAAAGATGACCGCGCCAAGCGCCTGGCCGAGCGGGAGTTCAACCTATCGTGGGCTGCACAAATGCAGGCCGATAACGAACTGGTGGCAGGGCAGTGGTGGCGTGCTGAGGATGCTGGTAAACCGCTGTTGTCGTTAGAGCAAGGGTTGGCTGAAACACTCAATTTAAAACTGGGCGATAAATTGTCTTACGATGTGGCCGGCACCCAGCTAGAGCTCACCATCACCAGTTTGCGCAAGGTGGAGTGGAACAGCATGCATGTGAATTTTTTTGCGGTGACGCCACCGAAAGTGCTGGATCATTATGCTGCCAATTACCTCACCAGCTTTCACCTGCCAGCGGGCAAAGAAGACGCCCTGAACCAGCTGGTCAAAACATTCCCCAATTTAACCATCATCAATGTGGCGGCGGTGCTGGAGCAGATTCAAAGCCTGATCAGCAAAATGAGCTATGCGATTGAATTTGTGTTTGGTTTTAGCCTGCTGGCTGGCCTGGCCGTGCTGTATGCCGCGCTGATGGCAACCCGCGAAGAGCGCGTGCGCGAAAGCACCTTGATGCGGGTGCTTGGCGCTTCAAGAAAGCAGGTGGTGCTGGCCATGCTGGTGGAGTTCTTATGTATCGGCGTACTCGCCAGCGTTGTCGCCAATATTTTCACCAATATTGCGGCCTATTATCTGGCGACGGGGGTGCTGGAGATGGACTATCAGTTCAACGCCTGGCTGACCATGCAGGCCTTGCTGGCGGCGATGGTGTTGGTGCCCTTGTCTGCCTGGCTGGTGGCGCGCAACCAGTTTAACCAGCCACCCAGAGCCTTGTTGCAAAGTGTTTAAGTCCCTGTGCCTGGATGGATACAGGTTAAAATACGCGCATGATTCCGATTTATCCTGCCAATAGCCTGAAAGATGCACCGCTACAAGGCGACATCACGCTGAGCGGCCTCACCAATCCGCCGCCACTTTCGTTGTATATCCATATCCCGTGGTGCGTGCGCAAATGTCCTTATTGCGACTTTAATTCGCACGAAGCACGGCAGGAAATCCCTGAAGCCGCGTATGTGGATGCCTTGATTGCCGACCTCGAACAAGCCACGCCACTGGTGTGGGGCCGCAAAATCCGCAGCGTGTTTTTTGGCGGCGGCACGCCCAGCATTTTCTCTGCCGAGTCGATTGATAAAATCCTCAGCCATGTGCGCATGCTGACACCGCTGGAATATGGCGCCGAAGTGACGCTGGAAGCTAATCCCGGCACAGTGGATATCGCCAATTTCAAGGGTTACCGTGATGCCGGTGTGAACCGCATTTCTTTGGGCATACAAAGTTTCCAACCGCAATACCTCAAAGCGCTGGGCCGTATCCATGACCGTGAACAGGCGCTGGCTGCAGCCGAACTGGCGCTAAATACCTTTGAAAAAGTGAACCTGGATGTCATGTATGCATTGCCTGAGCAAAGCCTGGAGGATGCATTGCAAGATGCCGAAACCGCCTGCCAGATCAAACCTGCACATTTGTCTTTTTATCACCTGACGCTGGAACCCAACACACCGTTTCACCGCACGCCACCGAGCTTGCCCGACGACGACACCAGCGCCACCATGCAGGAAGAAATCGAGAAGGTACTTGCCAGCCATGGGTATCAGCAGTATGAAACATCGGGGTTTGCTCAGCCGGGCCAGCAATGCCAGCACAACCTGAATTACTGGACGTTTGGAGATTATCTGGGCATCGGTGCCGGGGCGCATTCCAAGCTGAGTTTTCACGACAAGATTATTCGTCAGAGCCGGCATAAGCACCCGAAAAAGTATCTCGAATCGGTAGCAACAGGGCAGGTGATGGACACGGAGTGGGTAATCGGCCGCGACGATCTGGCGTTTGAATTTATGATGAATGCCTTGCGCCTGGTGGACGGGGTAGAGGCAGCGTTGTTTCAGCAGCGGACGGGATTGCCGTTGCGGAGTATTCAGGCGACTTTGCAGGCAGCGCAGCAACAGGGGTTGCTCGTCGAGGAGAGCGGCGTGATTGCACCGACATTCAAAGGGCAACGGTTTTTGAATGAGTTATTAGGGATGTTTTTACCCTAATCAGTTTTTGCTGATTAGGTGAAGTGGTAGGGTGGGCATATATGCCCACGCGTGTGATCGGTGATTGGTTGTCACGCTCTCTGTCGCCCCTCGGCGAGTCACTTTTCTTTGCTTGCACAAAGATAAAGTAACCAAAAGAAAGTGCACCCTAGCTTACGCTTGTTTCCTGCGTTGCTCACCAAAACAAGCGGTCACGAAACTCGACCTGGCAGCTCACAGAGTACGTGAGCTGCTGCGGGACTCGAACAGTCGCTCCCTTTATTCTTGTTTTGGTTGCGCTACTCGGCGCGTCAGATAGGGGCCCATGAAACCACACGCCTTCATCTATGCGAAACTTTTTACATCGCAGCCCGCTCGATCACCGTGAAAAAATGGTTTGTAGTTTCAGTTTTGAAATAGAAAAGTAACCTAGCGCTCTGAATTCAACGTGCCCGACTAACGTTTCATCGTGGTGGGTTTAAACGGGCCCCTATCTGACGCGCCGAGTAGCGCAATCAGCGTGGGAGCTGTCGGCCATTGCCTGTTTGAGTTCCACAACAAGCCACGAAGTGTGTGGCTTGTCAGGGCGAGTTTCAATGGCCGCCCACGCTGATGAGCAACGCAGGAAACAAGCGTAAGCTAGGGTGTCTTGTTCTTTGCCTTCTTTCTTATGGACAAGCATAAGAAAGAACGGTCGCCTAAAGGCGAAAAAGAATGTAATGCAAAGGTTACCGCTTAGGCCGTCGCTCTTCCAAAACACCCCAAACCAAACTCAACACCAGCAACAAGAGCGCACTCAATACAATCACCGCCAATTGCGGTGTTTGATAAAGCTTGTTGAGCGGGGTGTTAGCAATCGCTGTTGCATTAGCCTGGTAGGTGTCTACCACATGCGTTTTAACGGCCATGACACGGCGCGTTAAATGATCCACCGAGAAGGAATAGCCTTTAAGTGCCGGTAATTCTGGCAGGTGCACGGTTGGCAGCGATAGCTGAGGTAAATGCCAACCCGAACGGTGTTGTGCGCCTTGCGAGAGTTGCACACTCATTACCAGGCCGGGTGTGACAAAGGTTTGCGGGTCGACTTCATCGGCTTTTTTGATGCGGTGGGTGATGGTATGCAGGGTTTGCGCATTGGGTACGGCGATTAATTGCGCAGACTTGGCCGCTTGGTCGGCCTTAAGCAGGATGCCGCGGCTGCGGCTCAGTGTGAGTGATTGCTGCACAAAGCGTTGCTGGAGGACTGGGCTTTGCGGGTAGAGTTTCGCGGCGAGACTGTTGACGCTTTCACCGGGCAGCAAGGGCCAGAGCATGGATTGCTCTTGCTTGGGATTGGCGATGCCAAACGCGGCCTGCACGGGATGGTTAAATAGCCGGAGCATCACGCCGATGACAATCATCAAGCCCGCCATCATCACCAAGTATGATCTGAGATTCCATTGGTGAGGGTGGCGGAGGATCATCAGTGCCCTAACTGTACTCTGGCTTGCGCAATGGCGCGGCGCACTTGTTCTGGGGCGGTGCCGCCAGTGTGATTGCGGCTGGCGACAGAACCTTCGAGGGTCAGCACTTCAAACACGTCGTCGCTGATGGTGCTGCTAAATGCTTGTAACTCAGCCAGGCTGAATTCGGCCAGGTCGCGGCCAGACTCCACACCCGCTTTGACGGCATGGGCGACGACTTCGTGCGCATCGCGGAACGGCATGCCTTTTTTCACCAGGTAATCGGCGAGGTCGGTGGCGGTGGCAAAACCTTCCAGCGCCGCCTGGCGCATATTGTCGGCCTTGACGGTAATGCCACGCAGCATGTCGGCATAAATCTGCAAGGTCACCAGCAGCGTGTCAGCCACATCAAACAGCGGTTCTTTGTCTTCCTGGTTGTCTTTGTTGTAGGCCAGTGGCTGGCCTTTCATCAGAGTCAGCAGCCCGATTAAATGGCCATAGACGCGGCCGGTTTTGCCGCGCACCAGTTCTGGCACATCCGGGTTTTTCTTCTGCGGCATGATAGACGAGCCGGTACAGAAGCGGTCGGCAATATCAATAAAGCCGAAACGTGGACTCATCCATAGAATCAGCTCTTCGGAGAAGCGCGACAAGTGCATCATGAGCAACGAGGCAGCGGCATTAAATTCAATGGCAAAGTCGCGGTCAGACACGGCATCGAGCGAGTTCTGGCATACGCTGTCAAACCCCAGCAGTTCAGCCACCAGCTCGCGCTTGATCGGGTAGCTGGTGCCCGCCAGTGCGGCAGCGCCCAAGGGCAGGCGGTTGATCCGCTTGCGGGCATCGGCAAAGCGCTCGGCATCGCGGTTGAGCATTTCAAAATAGGCCATCAGGTGGTGGCCAAAGGTCACCGGTTGCGCGACTTGCAGATGGGTAAAGCCAGGCATGATGGTGGCAGCGTTCTGTTCGGCCAAATCTAGCAATGATGTTTGCAGGGCGCGGATACCGGCAATCGCGTCATCGACCACGCTACGCAACCACAGCCGCACATCGGTGGCAACTTGGTCATTGCGTGAACGGCCGGTGTGCAGGCGTTTGCCAGCATCGCCGATTTTCTCGGTCAGGCGTTTTTCGATATTCAGGTGTACGTCTTCAAGATCGAGCAGCCATTCAAATTGGCCTGCTTCAATCTCCGCCAGAATTTCGCCCAGGCCGCGTTTGATCTCTTCTACATCTTGCGCCGAAATGATGCCTTGCGCGCCGAGCATGGTGGCGTGGGCAATCGAGCCTTCAATATCAAACCTGGCCAGACGTTTGTCAAAATCGACCGAGGCTGTATAACGTTTAACCAGTTCGGCGACCGGCTCATTGAAGCGGCCGGACCAGGCTTGGTCTTTTTGATGCAAAGAAGACTGGGTTGTCGGTTTGGGTGCGGTCAAAACAAATTCTTTCTGCCAATAAGGCTGGCTTGCGCGCGAGGCGCTGAATACTTATGATGCTGGAGCCACATTATAAATGAACATCACGCTGTGCGTAAAACTAGCCGCATTCCCAATTTCCGCAATCTAGGCATACACTTACGTGTGCTGTTGCTGCATCTGTGTTTGCTGGCGTTGCTGGTGGTCTACGATGGACAGCCGGACGCAAGTATTAGCGCCTGGTTAAACGCACTGACGCAGATCAGTAGCCAGTGGCTGCCGCCATTGTTGCTGGTGATGGGGGCGCTGACCCTGGCTTATCCGTGGATGAGCCGCTGGGCGTATCGCCCGGCCCTGGCAGGGATCGTGCTGCTGGCGGTTGGCCTGACCGCATTGGCCACGGAAGGCTACCATGTCTGGATTATGCCTTTGCGTGCCGCGCAATGGTGTCAGGTGCTGTCGCTCTCTGCTGCCGATGTCCTCCTGTGCCTGTATTACCTCGATCTGCTGCAGCGGGCGTATTCGCCTGCCATCGCCGAGGCACGGTTGCAGGCCTTGCAGGCGCGCATTCGCCCGCATTTTTTGTTTAATAGCCTGAATGCAGCTTTGTCATTGATCCGCAGCCAGCCGCAGCGTGCTGAAACGGCGCTGGAGGATATGGCTGAACTATTCCGCGTGCTGATGGCGGATAACCGTGACCTGGTGCCGTTGTCGCAAGAAATTGCCTTGTGTCACCAATACCTCAATATCGAAAAACTGCGTCTGGATGAACGGCTGCAATGTGACTGGCAATTGTCTGAGCTGCCGCCGGAGATGATGATTCCGCCGCTGATTTTGCAGCCTTTGCTTGAGAATGCCATTTATCACGGCATTGAGCCGCAGCCGCAAGGCGGCGTGGTGCATATTGAGATCAAACCCAGCGGCAAAAGCTTGCTGTTAAGGATAAGCAACCCACTCCCCCCGCCAAGCAACCGGGCGAGTGGCAATAAAATGGCGCTCAAGAACATTCGTGAACGCCTGCGCTTGCATTACGATCTCGAGGCGCAGTTGCGTCAGTACGAAGCGGATCAACGTTATATCGTTGAAATCGTCATCCCGACCCGGCCTTTGTCCGAGGTGGTGCATGGCTAGCCAGCGTCTGTTGATTGTAGACGATGAGCCCTTGGCCAGGCAGCGCTTGCGCGACCTGGTGGGGGATATCGGTGGTTATGAGATTGTTGGTGAGGCAGCCAATGGCGTGGAGGCATTATCGCTGTTGCAGCAACACGCAGCCGAGATTGTGCTGGTGGATATCCGCATGCCCGTGATGGATGGCATTGAGCTGGCCCAGCATTTGCGTGGCCTGGCAACGCCGCCCAAACTGATTTTTACCACGGCTTATGACCATTATGCGCTGCAAGCCTTTGATCTCAATGCGATTGATTATTTGCTGAAACCGATTCGAAGTGAGCGCCTGGCAACGGCCTTGGCCAAAGCGCAGCCTTTGCCAGCGGCGCAGTCACAAGCATTGCAGCCTTTGCAGCAAACCCATGATCATTTAAGCATCCACGAACGTGGCAAAATCATGTTGGTACCCATCGCCGAGGTGCTTTATTTGCGCGCTGAGCTTAAATACATTACCGTGCGCACGCGCGAAAAAAGTTATTTACTCGAGGGCTCGCTCACACAGCTGGAGCAAAGTTATCCCGATCTGTTCATCCGTATACACCGCAACGCACTGGTGGCACGCGCAGCCATCAGCGGCTTTGAAAAACAACGCATGACCGAGGGCGATGAGGCGGGCGAGGCAGCCTGGGTGGTCTTGCTTAAGGGTATTCCCGAGACCCTGATGGTCAGCCGCCGTCACCAGCACATCATTAAGGCCACTTAAGTAGTGGCCCTATGCCGCTATTTTTTCTTCTGTTGCGCCTGGTCTATCACTTTTGCGGCCCAATCACGGCCACCCAGACCAAAGGCGATGGCTAGCGCTAAAAACACCGCGCCAAACACAATCACAAATAATGAATGTATCAGCTGCATGCCGATGCCTAATTGCTCCAGTGCGATGAAAATCGCCAGGATCTGGATGCAATACTCGGCCGAAGTGCTGATTACCAGTGCCTGATCAAATTTGATGCTGTGCAGCCAGGCAAACACCAGGCGATTGATAAAGCGGGCAAATAGCGTCCCAAAGATCACGACCAAAATCGCCACAATGATGTGTGGCAGATAGCTGGCCAGTTCTTTTAACAGGGCGGCCACTTCACTCAGGCCCAGCGAATTGGCACCGGTAATGACAAACAGCAGAATCACCAGCCAATACACTACCTGGCTGATAATGCCGCTCAGGCTCACTTTGTAATTGGCGCTACGCATAAAGGCTTCCAGGCCTGACTTTTGCGCAAAGGTATCAAAATGCGAGAGTTCCAGAATACGCTTTACGCCCAACCGGACTGCTTTGGCTACCAGCCAGCCAAAAAACAGGATCACCATGGCCGCCAGTAATTTGGGCACAAAATGTACGAGTTCGATCCAGAATTGATTGAGAGAAGAAAGAAAAATTTCGATTTGGTACTGCATGAGTAGTCCTCCTCTTTATGTTTAAAAGCATGACTTTTATCGCCACTTGAGGTGTTTGCCGAATGCTCAGCATAACTCAATCCGACTCCCTTGTGGCTCAAAGGTTCATCTCCGCTGCTTGCGCGGCTATCTGGACATGCCGTGTTAAAATGCGCAGCTTAATCCAGCTAACTTCATCACAGGTTATTCATTTTGAGCACACTGAACTCTCCCGCCAAGTTGGTCATTGCCTCCCGCGAAAGCGCACTTGCCATGTGGCAGGCCAAGCACATCCAGGCCAGATTACAGGCCTTGTATCCACAATGCGACGTCAGTATTTTGGGCATGACGACCATGGGCGATCAAATTCTGGATTCGCCGTTATCGAGAATTGGCGGTAAAGGCCTGTTTGTCAAAGAGCTTGAAAACGCGCTGGCAGATGGCCGTGCCGATTTGGCTGTGCACAGCATGAAAGATGTGCCCATGCACTTGCCAGAGGGCTTTACGCTGGTGGCAACGGGCGAGCGCGAGGATCCGCGCGATGCGTTTGTGTCCAATGATTATGCCCGTCTGGAAGACCTGCCCGCTGGCAGTGTGGTGGGGACCTCCAGTTTGCGCAGGCAAAGCCAGTTACAGGCGCGTTTCCCCACACTCAAGATTGAATCCTTGCGCGGTAACCTGCAAACCCGGTTACGCAAGCTGGACGAAGGCCAATATGCCGCGATTATTCTGGCCGCGGCTGGATTGATCCGTCTCGAATTGGGTCATCGCATCCGCCAGTTTATTTCTCCGCAAGAGAGCATTCCGGCAGTGGGCCAGGGCGCATTGGGCATTGAGATCAATGCCGCGCGGACAGACTTGAAAACGATTCTGGCACCGCTTAATCACCCCGACACCGAGCTTTGCGTGCTGGCCGAGCGTGGCTTTAGCCGTGCATTGGCGGGGAGTTGCACGGTGCCGCTGGGCGCTTATGCCACCAAGCAAAATGACACCATCACCATGCAGGGATTTGTCGCCAGCGTGGATGGCCAACAAATGCTGAAAGAGACCGTCACGGGATCCGCAGCAGAAGCTGAAAAACTGGGTCAGCAACTGGCCTTGCAACTGGTGGCGCGTGGTGCCGACAAGATTTTGGCAAGCTTGGACGGCGTGAAATGACCTTGCCTTTGGCCGGACGCTGGATTGCCGTCACGCGCCCCCCCGAGCAAGCGACCAAGCTAACGGCCGCCATCGAGGCCGCCGGCGGTGCGGTGATCTCGTTTCCGCTGCTGGATATTCAGGCGTTGCCTGATCTCAGTGGCTTTGATCAAGCCATCACGCCCTTGGCCCAGTTTGACTGGGTCATTTTTATCAGCAGCAATGCCGTGCAGCATGGCATGCCTTTGCTTCAGCAAGCAGGCGTTCCGCCCAGCCTCAAGTTTGCCGCGATTGGCCCGACCACGGCCGCCAGTTTGCAGGCGTTTGGCATTACGCAGGTGCTGACCCCGCAAGACAGGTTTGATAGTGAGTCTCTATTGGCACTGGAGCCATTGCAGGTGATGCAAGGGCAGCGTGTGTTGATTGTGCGCGGGGTGGGCGGACGCGAAGTACTGGCCGAGACCTTGAAACAGCGCGGGGCGGAGGTCGTGTTTGGTGAATGTTACCGCCGCGTCAATCCGCAAAGCAGTGCACAAGTGCTGGCGCAGGCTTATGATGAAGGCAAATTGCAGGGTATCGTCGTGACTAGCAGTGAGGCTTTGCGCTTTTTGCTCGACCTGGCGCAGGATGCAGCCTGGCTGCAAGCCACGCCTTTGTTTGTTAACCATGCCCGTATTGCCGAGCAGGCAAGTGCGGCGGGTTTGACGGTTTACTGCAGTGGCGTTTCCGGGGATAGCGCCATGCTGAATTTGTTGCAACGTCAGCTTTCGTAGTCGTCAAAGCAGCCTGCGTCTAAACGCCAGCAACCCCAAACCCAGCCACAGCATCGCCGCTCGATTTGCCTCTGGCACAGCCGAAACAGAAGCCGTGAGCGGGATGTTGATCAGGGGTGACGAAATTTGACTCGATGAGATTTGAATAGCGCCGCCTGGTTTGATCACGACTTGCCCTCCAACTGCAATCACGCCTGAGGGCGCACTTGTGTGTGTGGTTGGCATATTGAAGTGCACGGTGCCACCGGCATTGAATGACGGGTCAAAAGCTTGCCAATGAATGATGGGGGTTGTCGGGAAGAGACTGTTGTTACCTGCATTGATCACAATTTGCCCACCACCGCTGCCATCGTTTTGAACGGCGTTAATATTCACGTTATTTGCGATCTGGATGCCACCTTGGAATGTCGAAAGCGAAATTTCTTGTGCATTCAATGTAAGGTTTTCAAGCAGCAAATCCCCCTCTGCACGAATGAAGATGCTATCGTCAGAGTCTATCCAGCCGCCATTCAAGGTCAAGTTACCTGCACAGCTGAGCGAGGCGCCAGCGAGTGATGAAATCGACAACGCACCACTGCAGCTAGTGCTGGCAAGGTTGATCACTGCATTGGCATGCGCCGCTACAGGCAGTGCTGCCATCAATGAAAAAAGTGCGGCGTATCGTCCCATTTTTATTCCCTGAATTATTTATGTTTAAATGTTTTAACATAGTGTAACGGCCTCTGTTTTGCGGTAAATGATGATTTAATGAAACCCGGATTAGGGCGGGGACTAAATATTTTGCGGTCAGCGCTTGACAAAATAAACTAAATAACTAATTATTTAGTTATATGAAAACAGTCACTCACATTCCAGAAGCCTGGACAGACATCTCGGCCCTCTTTGAGGCGCTGGGGGATGCGCACAGGCAACGGATTTTGCTATCGTTTGAAAAAAACGAGCGGTTGACCATCCTGCAGATTGTGGAAAGCTCTCAATTAAGCCGCACAGCCGTCACCCACCATCTCAAGGTGCTGGAGCGTGGTGGCGCGTTACAGAGTGAAAAAATCGGGCGCGAAGTCTTTTTCTGGGTCAATAAAGCGTTCATGCAACAAGCACTGGAAAATGTGCTGGACTATATAAAAAACGAAATATAAAAGGTTAGGAAGTGAATATGCTAGTCAGTTTATTAAGGGGTATCTGTCGTTTATTGTTCAGGGTGCGTGTTACCGGCCTCGAAAATGTGCCAAACGAAGACCGTTTGTTGATTATTGCCAACCACGAATCTTTTCTGGACGGCCTGTTGCTTGGCCTGTTTCTGCCCAAGCGGGCCACTTTTGTCGTGCATACCGGGGTGTTAAAGCACTTCTTCTTCCGGCTATGGCTCAAGATGACACCGCATTTGTCGGTGGACCCTGCCAGCCCGCTGGCGATGAAAAAAGTCATTCAGCGGCTGAATGCCGGTGAAAACGTGGTGATTTTTCCTGAAGGCCGTATCACGCTGACGGGGGCCTTGATGAAGGTGTATGACGGCCCTGGTTTTGTCGCGGCAAAAACCGGCGTCAAGATTTTGCCCGTGAGGGTAGAGGGGGCGGCGCAGTCATATTTTGGCCGCTTGTCAGATGCACATCCACGCAAGCTGTTGCCTAAAGTCACCTTGACCATTTTACCGCCCACCCAGATTCAGATTGAGCCGCACGGTCATCACGCGCCGTTGACGGCCAAGCAGCGCCGCCGCATAGCTGGTGAAGCCATGCGCAATATCATGCAGCACATGCTGTTCAAGACGCAGCGCAGCACCACGCTGTTTGAAGCCATGCTGGATGCCATGGATAAATATGGTGCCAAAACGCGCATCATCGAAGACATGAACCAGGTCGAAGAGACGTATCAGGAAGTGCTCAAACGCAGCCTGGCGCTGGGCCGCATTGCCACCAAAGTCAGTCAGCGTGATGAGGCGGTTGGTGTGCTGATGCCGAATATTACCAATACACTGGCCTTGGTATTGGGTATGACCGCGTTTAGACGTGTCCCGGCCATGCTCAATTACACCGCAGGGGCAGAGGGCATGCGTAACGCTTGTATTGCCGCCAATGTCCGCACCATTATCAGTTCGCGCAAGTTTATTGAAGCCGCCAAGCTTCAAGACACCATCGCCAAAATGCGTGATCTGAATATTGTGTATCTTGAAGACTTGCGTGCCCAGTTTGGCATGCTGGATCGCGCATGGCTCATGGGCTATGCCTTGCATTATCCGCGTGCCGCCATGGAGCCCGCGACAGAAAACGACACCGCAGTCATCCTGTTTACTTCTGGTTCCGAGGGCAAGCCCAAAGGCGTGGTGCATAACCATAAAAGTATTGTGGCGAATACGCACCAGATTCTGGCCATGCTGGATTTCAATCCTACTGATAAATTCATGATGGCATTGCCACTGTTTCATGCCTTTGGCTTTACCGGCACCTTGTTGCCTTTCCTGAATGGCATCCCGATTTTGCTGTTCCCGTCGCCCTTGCAATATAAATTGATCCCGGAAGTGATTTATGACAAGGGCTGCACCGTGTTTTTCTCTACCAGCACCTTTCTGGGCAATTATGCGAAGTTTGCGCACCCCTATGATTTTTACAAGTTGCGCGTAGTGTTTGCCGGGGCTGAAAAACTCAATGAAGAAGTGCGCAAAATCTATCACGAAAAATTTGGTATCCGCATCCTCGAAGGTTATGGCACGACCGAATGTGCCCCAGTACTCGCGGCCAATACGCCCATGGCGAACCGCCATGGCACGGTAGGCCAGTTTTTCCCGGGGATCGAATACCGTTTGCAGCCGGTGCCAGGCATCGACAAAGGCGGCTTGCTCTATGTCAAGGGCGACAACATCATGCAGGGCTACTATTTGTATGACCAGCCTGGCGTCCTGGTTTCGCCCAAGGATGGCTGGTATGAAACCGGCGATGTGGTAGAGGTCGATACCGAGGGGTTTATCCACATCAAGGGCCGGGTGAAACGCTTTGCCAAAGTGGCCGGTGAAATGGTCTCGCTCGAAGTCGTCGAGAAAATCGCCCATACCGCCGCACCCGAGCATCAGCATGCCGCGACGACAGTCGCCGATGCCAGCCGTGGCGAGAATATCGTACTGTTCACCACCGATGCCAGACTCAAGCGTGAGGATTTGCAGATTGTGGCGAAAAACCTTGGCTCCCCAGAAATCGCCATTGCCCGGAAATTGGTGGTGGTGGAGCAGATTCCGGTATTGGGTACGGGTAAAACTGACTACGTGACTCTCAAACAAATGGCGGAAAAAGCAGCATGAAGAGTCCTTTCCAATTACTAAGCCAGCAACGATTTGGCCCTTTTTTCTGGACGCAGGGTCTGGGGGCGTTTAATGACAATGTGTTTAAAACCGCATTGATTACGCAGGTGGCGTTTAATACCGCCAGCCTGACCACCCTGGATGGCAAGATGCTGGCAACTTTGTTGCCCGGCCTGTTTATTCTGCCGTTTTTCCTGTTTTCGGCGTCGGCCGGGCAATTGGCGGATAAATACGAAAAGTCGCAGTTGATCCGCTGGGTAAAACTATTGGAGATTGGCATCATGCTGTTTGCAGGCATCGGTTTTTTAAGCCGCAGCCTGGTCATGTTGGCACTGGCCCTGTTTTTAATGGGGGTACATTCAACTTTGTTTGGTCCGGTGAAATACTCCTACCTGCCGCAACATTTGCAAGTGAACGAGTTGACTGCGGGCAATGGCCTGGTCGAAATGGGCAGTTTTGTCGCCATTTTGCTGGGGCAGGTATTGGGGGCGTGGTTAGGCAGTTTGGAGCAACATGCCTTGTTCACCAGCTTGAGTGTGTTGTTGATTGCGATTTCCGGCTATCACTTGAGCCGCAGCATTCCGCTTTCACCGCCACCGGTGCCCGAGATCCAGGTGAACTGGAACCCCGTGACCGAGACCATCAAGAACGTGCGGACCTTTTGGGCGCAGCAAACGTTGTGGGTCGCGATTGTTGCGATCTCCTGGTTCTGGTTTTTTGGCGCGACCTTGCTGGCGCAATTTCCAAACCTGGCCAAGCATGTATTGCAGGGCACGGAGCGTGACTTTATCAGTCTGTTATCGATCTTTTCGGTGGGGGTAGGCGTCGGTTCTGTCTGGTGTGAAAAGCTCTCCAAAGGCAAACAGGAGCTAGGCTTAGTCATGCTGGGGGCGGCTGGCATGTCTGTGTTTGCCTGGGATTTTGCCCAGGTGACTGGTGATATCCAACAACAGTTATTGGCACATCCGGGCCTGACTTTGCATCGCTTGCCTGGCTGGAGCGATGAGCGCATGTTGCTGGATGTGGCCTTGCTCGGCATTTGTGGCGGTTTGTATATTGTGCCCTTGTACGTGTTGCTACAGAGTCGCGCGCAACCAGGCTATCAATCCCGTGTGATTGCGTCTAACAACATCATGAATGCACTGTTTATGGTGCTCTCTGCTGGATTCTCGGTCATGCTGTTTGGTATGGGCGTCAGCATCCCGCAGTTGTTTGGTATCACGGCCATGCTCAATGTGCTGGTGGCAATTTATTTGTGCTGGCGCCAGCCGGAATATTGGGTCAGTGTGTGCAATTACTTGCGTGTTTGGGGGCGATAGCATGCGGCGTATGGTTGGGGTCGGATTTGGATTCGGCATCGGCTTGATGTCGTCGTTTGTTCATGCGGAGTCCGAAGTGGATAAATTAGGACCCTATGCCAACACGCAATTTCAAACGATGCAGGGGGCTTGCCAGCACTGCCAGACGTTGCCGCAAACCTTATGGTATTTCCGCCATGAGACGTTTTCTGTCCCGGCTGATGGCGAGCCAGTAACACGCATCGACACCCAGATGCGTGGAGTCGAGGATAGTGCGGCACTCAATCCTGTGGCTTTACCGTCACTGGTCTGGACCGGCGCAACTCAACGCTGGTCAGAAATGACGTTAACCGCTGCAGGCAGTTCGGTCTCAACCGCAACAGGCGAGCGCTTCCATTTTAAATTGGTGCCCAAACTTGCCAGTAACCGATCTTACTGGAATGCGGATACGAGTGCTTATTTAAGCCAGTCCAAACTGTGGATACGCGGTGAGTTAGAGGGCGAGACCTTGACGGCGCGCACCGTATGGCCACATGCGTTTAAGCTTGATTTAACCGCTGACCCGCAACCGTTGCAAAAGGATGAAACCTTGCAATCCTTGGTACAGTTTGCCAACGGGGGTGCCCGCAGCCCTTATCAAAGCCGGCTGTTATGGGAGAAGTCGCCAGGCCTGGCGCAACAGTCGTCAGGCAAAACAGCCGTCGGTATTTTGCTCAATGGTGCCCAGGGCGATGATGATGAGGCCCATGGCGGTCACTTTGCCCTGGCTACCGGGATCGTGGGTGCGCAAGGCGAATATGCAAACTGGCTGGTTAATAACTACTATAACCTGGCCATCAATAGTGAGAAAGGCGTCATTGCCGGGGTCACGCCTTTTGATAAATACATGGGCGATCTCAATAGTGGGCAAGCATTTTACCGGCCATCCTACATGCTGGTCGCGGTGTTCAGCCAGCCGACGATTCCCCTGCAAGTCCAAGCATTGAATAACCGGGTCATGCAGCATTTTTACCACAATGACTTTGTCTATGATCACGCCAGGGATAACTGTGCTGGTATCAGCATAGATACTTTACGCCAACTGGGCTGGCAAGTGCCCCAGCGAGGAGTCGAGAGCCTGCTCAAGGCCACTGCCGCTTACTGGTATGTGGCTGCCACGCAGCAGAGTCTGCAAAAAGGCCGTGCCATTTATGATTACCTGAATACTGAAATGACTCGGCTGTTTCCTGCCGTGGCATTTGACGCCATCGGGCATGACCTGCTCAATATGGCTCAAACTGGTGACCGGTCCACATTAACTTCACCTCGTATGGCGCCTCTGGCCGATCAGCTTGAAGCGATTTACTTTGTACGTATTCCGCAAATTCCATCCAGCCGTGAGTTTGGTCTCGCGCCTGTATATAGCTTTGCCCAGTATCTGCAACAAGCGCCAGCGGATCGCAGCCAATGGAAAGTGATTCCAGTGACGCCAAACCGGTTGCCGGCGTCTTTAAAAGAGGGGCTTGCGCGTCAGCCGCAAGCTGTGAGTCTGATTCCATTGCCTGCAATCCTATGTTTGCTTAGTGTGATCGGGGTCTTGGTGCTGTTGGGCATGCAGATGGTGATATGGCTAAAACACAGAAAACGTTAAGTCATCAAAGGGCAGATGGCCTGGCTAATGCGTGTATAGGCCATTGGCCTGGCTGGCGAACTTGAATTCCCGGCCGAGTGGACGCGGGCTCTCTGGATCTGCATACTCAAGCACACCGGACGGTTTGCAACTTTTAACGCCTCTGTTGTCACACTTATCATTAAAACAAGCCATTCATTCAGAGGAGTGTGACATGCAAGTTGCGATGAACCGCAAGCTGATACTAACCGCCATCATTTGTTTATTGCTGTATCAGGTAGGGACCTGGATTACGATCGTTGCCGGGGCTATCTGGGGTGCCGGGGCTGCCATTATTGTGGCGCTGGTCACATTTTTTTGTGCGCGTTTGGCCAAACGCGGGGCAAGCAGCACCGTCTGGTTTCTGATTCCCACGCTGTTATTCACGGTCGTACCTTTGTTGGCTAAAGGCTGGAGCCTGTTCACCAGCCAGACCGGCATGGTGGATATGCTGGTGGATTTGGTGCCTTTGCTGGTGGGCTTTGTGATCCCGGTCGCTTTGCTGTCGATGGTCTACCTCGATTTACGTAAAAAATCCTTTTAATCGCACATCTGCAGGCGGATGCTTGCCGGTAGGGCCATAAACGAGATAACCCGTTATAATTCCAAGCTTGATTCAAACAGATTAAGCCTTTATGCAACCTATCTATTTCGGCACGCCTCGCCCGTCTTCAAAACTGTGGAGATTTGCCCACTGGTTTGGCCCTTATGCACCGCTGATTGTCATGTTTATCAGTGGGCTGGTCTTGCTTTCTCTCACTCGCCTGGGGCTGGTGATCTGGAAGTGGGAGCGTGTACAGGCGACCGGTGAACTTTGTCAGATCTTGCTGCAGGGCGTGCGTGTGGATGTCATTCAGCTTGGTTTGCTGGCCTTGATCCCGGTGTTAGTGTCGCCGGTGCTGGCGACCCGAGGCCTGTTCAAGGTTTGGCGACGATTTACCTTTTGGTGGGTGTTGCTGTCATTGGTGCTGTTGGTGTTTTTAGAAGCGGCCACGCCAGGATTTATTCTTGAGTATGATGTCCGCCCCAACCGCATCTTTGTCGAATATCTCAAGTATCCGCATGAAGTGTTTGGCATGTTGTGGCAAGGCTTTAAAGTCGAACTGTTTTTTGGCTTGGCCATGAGCTTGGTGGCGGTTGCACTGGTTGCGCGGTTATTGAAACCCTGGCGTCAAGCCGAGCCTAAATGGAATAATCTGGTGGTATGGCTGGTCTGGCCATTATTGCTGGTGTTGACGATTTTCGGCATCCGCTCTAGCCTGGGCCACCGCCCGGCTAATCCGGCCTTGTTTGCCATTACCCAGGACAGCATGGTCAACAGCCTGATTTTGAACTCAAGCTATTCGGTATTTTATGCCGCCTACAGTTTGCAGCATGAGGCAAAATCCAGTGCCATTTACGGCAAACTGCCGCGCGAAAAAATCTTTGCCTTAACCGGTGCGCAAGATACCGATATCCCGACCCTGACCACGCTGACACCTAGTGTGAAGCGAGACAAACCATTGAACCTGGTGATTTTGCTGCAAGAGAGTCTGGGCGCAGGCTTTGTCGAGTCTCTGGGCGGCAAGCCGGTCACGCCAAATCTGGAAAAGCTCAAAGCTGAGGGCATCTGGTTTACGCATCTATATGCGACCGGGACGCGCTCGGTGCGCGGGATTGAGGCGGTCGTTACCGGTTTTCAGCCGACGCCGTCAGACAGTACCGTCAAGCTGGACTTGAGCCAGAAGAACTTTTTCACGCTGGCTTCGCTATTGTCCAAACGTGGTTACCTGACCGAGTTTATTTACGGGGGGGAATCCCATTTTGACAATATGCGCAGTTTTTTCATGGGCAATGGTTTTCAGCAGATCACGGACCAACCGGATTTCATCAATCCGGTGTTTGTTGCCAGCTGGGGGGCTTCAGACGAAGATTTGCTCAACAAAACGCATGAGCAGCTGATGGCACACCACGCCAGCGGCAAGCCGTTTTTTACACTTGCGTTCAGCTCGTCTAACCACGCACCCTTTGAGTTCCCGGATGGGCGTATCAAGCTGTATGAGCAGCCCAAGGCGACTGACAACAATGCAGTGAAATATGCTGACTATGCGATCGGCGAGTTCTTTAAAAAGGCCAAAGCCAGCCCTTATTGGAACGATACCGTGTTTTTGATTGTGGCCGATCATGACATTCGCGTGCGCGGCGATTCGCTAGTGCCGATCGAACACTTTCATATTCCGGCGTTGATTCTGGGCGGGGCAGTGCAGCCCAAAACGGTTGAAGCGATTGCCAGCCAGATTGACCTGCCGGTGACCGTGTTGTCACTGATGGGCATAGACGCCAAGCATCCGATGACCGGGCATGATTTGTCCAATGTGAGCGCTGACTATCATGGTCGCGCCATGATGCAGTACAACTATAACTTTGGCTGGATGCAGCAAACTGGCCCAACGGTCGCAGATAACGAAGTGGTGGTATTGCGCGAGGGCAAGGCGCCTGCCTTTGGTCACTACAATCCACTCAGTAAGCAGTTGCAGAATACCGCACCGCCAGCGGATGCCGCGGCATTGGCTGAACGCGCCCTGGCTAACAGCCTGTTGCCTGCCTTGTTGTATCAAGAGCAGCGTTATCGCTTGCCAGAGTAAGGGCTGACTTTGAAAAAACAACCCTCCATGCTGACCCGACAGGTCATTCTTGATGGCTTGAAATATCTGGCCACAGGCGGTTTCTGGCTCAAATACAGCCACTTACCAAAACTCGACCATGCCATCCCTGACGACTTTATCGGGATCTGTGTCGCGAGTAATCAGGATCCTGCCACTGATGATTACGTCTTGACGCAATTGCAGATGCTGGGTGTGACCAGGGTACGGCTGGATATCAGCGATGATGATGCCCGCCCCCATCAAGAGCGTTTTTTGCGCCGTTTGTTAGCGGCTGGCCTCTCGGTGACCTTGCATGTGGTGCAGCCATTTGCCGCGGCCAGAAATATGCGTGACGCCAGTGTGCAGCAAGCGTGGGCAACTTTTGTGAATGAGCTGTTGCAAGCCTATGCGGCGCGCATTGCGGCGCTGGAGATTGGTAACACGGTCAACCGCAAAAAATGGGCGGGCTATGACATGCCTGGCTTTATGTTGGCCTGGCAGCTGGCTTACGATCTGGCCAGAAAATATCAGGTGCGGGTGGTGGGCCCGAATGTGCAGGATTTTGAGCCGCTGTATAACGTCAGTCTGCTGAAAACGCTGGCTCAGACCCGGCGCTTGCCCGATGTGCACAGCAACAACCTGTTTGTGGAACGCGTGATTGAGCCCGAGCTGTCCGATGAGCGTATTTTCAAATATCAGTGGACCCGACACCTCAAGTTTAACCTGATCAAAAAAGCCCGTTTGTTGCAAAAAGTGGGGGAAGATTTTGGTGTGCCTGCGCTGGTGTCGCCGGTGGCCTTCTGGGCGATTTACCGCATCAAACGCCACTTGCCGGATGGCGCGCAAAAACAGGCCGATTACGTGGCACGCTACTTTACTTTGTTGGCCGCCTCTGGCGCTTTGCAGCACGCAAACTGGGGCGCCTTCATTTGTCACCGTGAAGGCTTGATTGATGATGGCCTCAAGGATGCAGAGTATCCGGCACTGGAGCGCGTCGCCTATTACAAATCGGCCGATGGCCAGCGCGAACACTATCAGCACAGACCCAGTTTTGCGGCATTTAAAACGGCATGCGACTGGCTGAACGGGGCGCACTATATTGCGCCTGTGAGTACCGTCCATGGACTCGAAATTCACGAATTACAGCAGCATGGGAAAACCGTGCATATCGCCTGGACCGTCAACGGTCAATGTGCAGTGCTCGACCAAGTTTACTCCCCGCATTGTTTGCAGCTCGCGCAAATCTTTGACCGTGACGGCCAACCGGTACCAGACCGGCAATTAGTGACCGAGTCACCGGTGTATCTGGTGTGGCCGGAGCCGGACCAGATGTTACTACGCACGGCGCAACCTGCCTTGAGTGGCACGGTGATTCATGCGCATATAGGCGGCAAACAGTATTTTCCGGTATATGAAGGCGATTGGCGCGGCTTGATTCTGGCAAAGGATGCCGAAGAGGCCAGACAATTGTGGCAGGCCTGGCATCCGGAAACGCTGACTCCGCCTGCCAAACAGCAGGCGTTGCGCCATGCCAGAAATGCGATTTGGTCCTTGCCTGACCCGAGAACTCCCGGTCAGCAGGTGACTGTGAAAAAACCGGTGCGCATGTATTGGCATAAAACGCTACTGGACAGATTTAAACCCAGCAAAGCCAAGCGTAGCTGGAACGGGGCGATGGAATTGCTGCGGCGAGGCGTGGGTACCGCCATGCCTGTCGCATTCATCGAGCATACGCATGACACCACGTTGCGCCGCAATTTTTATATCTGTGATTTTGTGCCGCATCAGTTTGCCATTTCCAAGGCGTTTTTGGCTTTTCGCGAGGGCGCGACCGAATACGAGGGCCTGACTGCCGAGCATTTGTATCAGGCCTTTGCCCGGTTTTGCCTGCATATGCACCATTCGGGGATTTATTTCCGCGACTTTTCCGGGGGTAATATTCTGGTGCAGCGTGAAGGGGATCAGTTACAGTTTGTACTGATAGACACCGCCCGCTTGCATGCAACGCCTAGAGCGACGCCGATGTCAAATCGTTTGGCAGATTTGACACGCGCCTTGAACAAACTGCATTGGGAAGGCCGCAAGCAGTTTTTGCAAATATATCTCGGCATGAGCGGTCGCCGCCTGAGCTGGCAGTTTTTATGGCCGTTTTACGTCTATGACTTCAAGGTGAGCCTCAAGCGCACCATCGGCCGCAAAGGCATCAGCAAATTGTTGCGCCAGATCAAGTCACGGGTGGATTAAGGGGTATATCAGGCGATACTCATGAAAATCATGAACGCATGTTGCGCAGTTTAATCACGACAATCTTTTAGCCGAGTTTTAATATAGTCACACGTTGATAGCAAGTGCTAAGACGAATTTAGGATAAAGGAGAAATGACTATGTGGACTAAACCAGCTGCTACCGAAATGCGTTTCGGCTTTGAAGTAACTATGTACGTTATGAACAAATAATTTGTTCCTGATGGCATGAACGGGCGCTTTAGCGCCCGTTTTCATTTCCGGCTACTCTGTTATCTTGATAAAAGATGCCGCACAAAACTTTTCTGGTCAAGCCTGCTCAAATGCCAGAATCATTTGAGAGAATTCACTATGCCTGGCCTTACGAAATGCCTGACTCAAATCAGCTCCGCCCTGGTGTTATGGATGGTCCATGCCACCGTCATTGCCTGTCTGGATGAGCAGTCTTTAAAAAGTCTGGCAGACAAGGAAATGCAATACATGCTGCAGCGTATCCCACCTGCATTTGCGGATGCAGTGGCTGATCAGCAGGTCAGTGGCAGCATGTCCGTCACCACGACGCAACCTTGTCAGATCCACTGGCAGTTGCAACTGCCAGCGGCAGACCTCGCCGAAGCACACGCCTTGTTGCAAGCCGATCCGGCCAAGCAAATCATGTTGGCTGCACAAGGCTATCAAGTGCCTGAGACGACAGACAATCAGGCTGATTTTAGTCTAGATGCGGCCAGCTTGCAGCCGCTGCATCGCGATACCTTGCAGACTGCGCCACTGGGTAAATTGCGCGCCAGCGTGGAACTCATGTATGCGATGTTGACCCAGGCCAGGGCCGATGCAGTATCCACGCCCAAGCCCTGGACGGGTGCGGATCAGCAGGCACTGAAGCAGACTTGCCAGCAGCGCTACCATGCCGACGATATGACGCAGGCCTGCGACTGCTATGCACTCGGTCTTGCGCAAAAGTATAGTTACCGGCAAGTGCGTTACAACCACTATCTTTTGACCAATCCATATGCTTTTGCGACCGGCAATGGTGCGGCTTACAAGCAACTGGACAAAGCCTTGCAGGCGACTTGCGGTCTGCAGACGCTCAAATAATGACTTGTGGGTTCACTTAGTAATTTAACTGGCCTGAGAAGTACCAACCGGTCTGGTCGTCCTTGTTGGCGATTCTGCCCAAATCAATATAGGCGCCAGTGATAGACACGTTGCGGTGCGGAAACCAGGTCATGAAAATATCGTGCGCACTGTTTTCTTTGTATACCGACAGGTTATTTGGTTTTCCGCGATATTCAGTGCCGATGAGCCAGTTATCCGAAAGCATGATCGCTGCCGAGGCGGCTGGCAGGATACGATAGCGGTCATGCCGGTCCCCGCCAAATCCCAAGAGGCCAAACTGGTTGGCTTTACTGGCGTGCAGATTGGCATTGATGAGCAAGTTGTAGCCATTAATCGCACCCAAAAACAGCTTGCTGGTGGCCACATAATAATCAATGCCATCGCGATCTTTGGCGCCCAGCGCCTTGGGCACAAAGTGGTAGTCCTCGTTATATTTGTATTGGGCCCCCACCGAGATTTGTGGCAGCCAGCTGTCCTGTTCATAGACGGCGTCGCCTATCAGGCGTAATTTTATGCCTAATGTGTTCAGGCGGACTTCCTCGCCAGGCACCGTATCGCTCAAGCCGAACCGCGCCTGGCTGGCACTGAGTTCGATGCGATTGAAAGCACCAATCGCGATCCCAGAGGTATTTAATTTAAAGTCGCCCTTGGTTTGTGCATGCGTATAAAACACCGAGCCGCCAATTTGTTTGTCTGTGCCATAACCGCTAATCACAGCCCAAGGCATCAAGCCACCGCCTGCCGCCCCCTCAATCTGGGTGACGCCACCGGTCGCTAACAGGCGATCGCCTGCGTTGGCTACGAAAGGCAAGGTCATTGCTGTTGCCACTGCAATGCAGCCGATCAGAAGGGGAGAAGAATGCATGGTAACGCTTTCAAAATTTGATCGAATAGCATCATTATCTCGTTTTCGCGATAAGAATCATTGCGAAAATAGCGATTGATTTGATTGGCTTTTTCATCGTTTCAAACTTTTTAAGCTCACGTAATATGCTGATAGTGTGGCAATTTAACGGAGGAAGAAATGCGAAGGTTGATCTGGATTGGCTTGTTGCTGTGCATGGCGGGGTGTCCCGCCCAGCCCAAGCCTGATGCAAGCTTGTTCAGCCGTATCGGTGGCCTGCCGATGCTGAGCCGCTTGTCGAATCAAACTTTGGATATTGTCAGCAAGGATCCACGTACAGCCCGCTCATTTGAAGGGGTGAAAATGGTCACGCTTAAACAGAGTCTGACCAATTTTTTATGTGTTAAAACTGGCGGGCAATGTGAGTATGAGGGCGAGACCATGAAAAATGCGCATGCCGATGCCCATATCACCATGGCAGAATTCGAAATTATGGTTGAGGTATTGCGGGAGCGCATGGATATCAATGGCGTAGGCACCAAAGAAAAGAATGAGCTGTTGAAGATACTGGCGCCCATGAAGCGGGACGTGGTCAGTGATTAAGCTTGCAAAGGATAAGAAGATGCGTTTTTTGAGCAGGCCGCTGCTTGGCGCAGGACTCTGGTTACTCTGTCTGGGGCTGTCTGCGCACGCCGCGGAAGTGACGCTCACTGTGACGGATGCTGCGGGCCGGCTGGTCACCGATGCGGTCGTCGCGTTTTATGACAAGAAAACCCCGGCAATCAGTCCAGCCCCTGGCAAGATCGTGCAAAAAAACAAAATGTTTAACCCCAAGGTAACCGTAATCCAGACCGGTACCAAGGTGAATTTTCCGAATGAAGATACGGTGAGGCACCATGTCTACTCATTTTCACCTACCAAAAAATTCGAGCTGAAGTTGTATTCCGGCGTGCCAACGGACCCCGTGTTGTTTGATCAGGCGGGATTGGTGACATTAGGATGCAACATTCATGATTCTATGGTAGGGTATATTTATGTCGTCGATACCCCGTTTTTTGTCAAAACGGACGACCAAGGCAAGGCCATGATCAAGCTCAGTGATGGTCAATACAGTTATCAAGCCTGGCTACCAGGACAAAATAAACCTGGCACAGAACAAAAGGTAAATATTGAAGGGGCCGCAACCGAGCTGAAAATTGCGCTTCCCTAACATTCTCACTGCATGATCCAGTTCAAACACATTCGTTCGCGAATTGCTTTTACATTCTTAACCGTGGTCATTGCCATTCAGTTGGCAGGTCTGGTTCCGCTTAAATACGCCCTGGTAAAACATGCCAACCGCCTGGCCGAAGAGCAGATGGAGGTCGGCGAACGGGTATTTGTCAATTTGCTGCAACACAACACGCAAAGTCTCAAACAGGCGACGCAAGTGTTGGCCGCGGATTATGCCTTTAGGGAAGCCGTTGCCACCAACGATGCGGAAACGATTGCCTCCGCACTGGAAAGCTACCAGGGCCGCATCCATGCTCAGGTCGCCTATTTCGTCAGTCAAGATGAAGCGATGGTCATCGGCACCCAGGAAAGCGAGTCTGCCATTTCTGGCAGTGCGGCCCATCAGGAGTTTGTACAGGCCATTATCGAGAATCAAACCGGCACACTCAAGTTTGAACTGGTGGATGGCAAACCTTATCAGTTGATTGCCGTGCCGGTTAAAGCACCCGAAGTGATCGGCTGGGTAGTGATGGGGTTTGCCGTGGATAACCGCCTGGCCGCGCAAATCAAGCAACTGACGCACCTGGATGTCACCTTTGTACAAAAAACCCATCAGCACGATTGGGCGCTGGTTACGGGGACTGCCAACCACGAACTTTCAAACCTGCTGGTCAAAACCGTTTCCGATGTGTATGCGCAGAAGCTGTCTTTACACAAGGTCGACCTGGATGGCATTACCTACCATCTTAAAATACGTTCCTTGCATGAAACCAAGGATGAAGCTTTGCTGGTGGTGCTGCAGGGCTCGGTAGAACCTTACCTGCAGGATTTGAACACGCTGTTTAAAGTGATGATTTTCCTGACCTTGCTTGGTGTGGTCATTTTCGCTGCCTTGATCTGGTATGTTTCGCGCAAAACTACCGAACCGATTGCGACGCTGGTTAAAAATGCCGATGACATTGCCATGGGCAATTATGACAAGCCAATTCAGGTGACCAGTACGGATGAGATCGGATTGCTGGCAACCGCCCTCAACAGCATGCGTGAAGCGGTGTTGCAACGCAGCTTGCGCATCCAGCGGCTGGCATTTAATGATGAGCTGACTGGTCTTTCCAACCGGCTGGCATTTACCCAAGGCGTACATCAGGCCATGCTGGCCCATGCCCAGAGCAATGCCAAGCTGAGTATTCTGGTCATCAATATTCACCGCTTCAAGCCCATCAACCAAACGCTAGGTCGGGATTTTGGCGATGATTTGCTGCGCCACGTCGGTCAGGTGCTCAAACAGCATGTATTGAGTGAGCAAGACATGGTGGCGCGCCTTGATGCTGATGAATTTGCCGTGTTGTTACAGCATGCCGATCAGGCGCAAGCCACCCGCTTTGCAGATGCCATCCAACAGGTATTTGAGCAACCGGTGCAGGTGCAGGGCCAAGCCATTGATGTACAGGCGGGCATGGGGATTGCGCTGTATCCCGAACATGGCATGGACGAAGAATCTTTACTCAACCACGCCGAGACGGCACTGCAAGAATCCAGACTCAAAAAGACGCCCTGGATTGTCTACAATACCTCGCTGGAAATTGACCAGTCCGAGACATTGACCCTGATCTCTGACCTTAAGGAAGCCATCCAGCAAAACCAGTTACTACTCTACATCCAGCCTAAGGTCGATGTGACGACACGCCGTGCGCTGGGCGGTGAAGCCCTGATTCGTTGGGTGCATCCACAAAAAGGCATGATTTTCCCTGACCAGTTTATTCCGTTTGCCGAACAGACCGGTATTATCAGTGACCTCACGCAATGGATGTTGCGCCGCGCCTGTGAAGCGTTGGCGGATTTCAAAAAGCAAGGCTTGCATATCAGCCTGGCGGTGAATCTTTCAACCCGCGACCTCAACAACATGGAGTTGCCGCAACAGATTGCCGATTTGTTGGCCGCACATGGCTTGACCACCAAATCACTCAAGCTTGAAATCACCGAAGGCAGCTTGATGCAGGATCCTGAGCGGGCGGAAATTGTCGTGCGCAAACTGGCGGCTATGGGATTGCATCTGGCCATTGATGACTTTGGTACTGGCTACTCCTCGCTGGCTTATTTGCGTCAACTGCCGGTGCAAGAACTTAAAATTGACCGCTCATTTGTCATGTTTATGGATAAAAACGCCGGCGATGCCAGCATCGTGAAATCGACCATCGATCTGGCGCACAACCTGGGCTTGATCGTGGTGGCCGAAGGGATAGAAAACGAACTGGTGCTCAACCAGTTGGCCAAGCTCGGTTGCAATGAGGGGCAAGGCTACTTTATTGGCAAGCCCATGCCAGAAAAAGACTTTTCGATCTGGCTCGAGCGCTGGCAAGGTCAAAACGACATAGACATTGATATCGGCGATGATTTTAACTATGCCGTCAATCCGCTCGATATCGAGCCGGCGCCTCAAGACCCCTACACGCTGGATAACCTCAATTAATTCAATGCTACGCACCAGGCCTTGATTTCAAGGCAACTGGCCTATCTATAAGAATTATTTATCGATTGAATTAAATAATTCAATTTTATTTAAAAATAAAAGCGTTTTATCATGCACTTCATACATGAAAGGAGCGCAAGATGAGCCAAATCAGAATGCACAAGAAAGCCAACTTCATCATTCACTACATGATGCAGTGGCTGAACAAATAAGATTAAAAAGTTGTTGAAAATATAATAGCACGCGATTTATAATCGCAGTATATGAATAATTCTGCATCAACCCAAACGCCATTGCTTAATGAGCAGTTATGTTTTTCTGTGTATTCGCTGTCGCTGGCGATTAACAAAGTATATCGCCCACTGCTCAAAACGCTGGAATTAACCTATCCGCAGTATTTGGTCATGATGGTGTTATGGGAGAGCGATCAGCGTACCGTCAGTGATATTGGTGAGCAATTGTTTCTGGATTCGGCAACGCTGACCCCTTTGTTGAAAAGGCTGGAAGCCGCTGAATTTTTGCAGCGTGTGCGCTCGACCGAAGATGAAAGGCAAGTGATTATCTGCCTGACGCAGACCGGCCGTCAGCTGAGGCTGAAGGCCGCCGGGATTATGGATGACATGTTGTGTGCCATGGGCTGCTCATTGCAAGAGGTCGGTGAGTTACGCGAGCGCTTAAACGCGCTGCGCAACCATTTGATTCAGCATCAAGCGTAGTAAACATAAACAAATGGTTTATGGTATTTTAAGTAGTGTGCGATTTAATTTTAAACAATATGAATTTTCATAGAAAGGATTCAACATGAAGATACAAGCGTTAGTTGCCGTGTTATTTGCCACAGCATTGACTGTCTCCAGCCCGTCGGTATTTGCAGAGGAAAAACCGGTGACCGAACAATTGGTGGACACCTTGACCACTTTATCCGGCGGCCCCCATGCCGGCTACCGCGCCAACCATGCCAAAGGCGTGATGGTGGAGGGGACATTTACCCCTTCTGCACAGGCGGCTTCGGTCAGTAAAGCAACACACTTCCAAAAGGCAACGCCGGTGTTGGTCCGCTACTCGAATGCCACCGGCGTGCCAAATATTCCGGATGCCAATGGCAATGCGTTTCCTAAAGGCATTGCGATCCGCTTTCAATTACCGGATGGCACCGCAACGGATATCGTCAGTATCTCGGTGAATGCTTTTCCAACGGCGACGCCAGAAGACTTTCTGGGCTTGCTCAATGCCGTGCGTGACTCTCAGGGCAGTACGGCCAAGCCTAGCCCAGTCGAGCAGTTTTTAGGCAGCCATCCAGCTGCACTCAAATTTGTGACCACACCAAAACCGGCGCCTGTGAGTTTTGCGACGCAACCTTTTTATGGGGTAAACACGTTTGAGTTTACCAATGCTGCAGGTAAAACCGTCTTTGGCCGTTACCAGATTGTGCCCGTGGCCGGCGCCAAATTTTTGAGCCAGGAAGCGGCTGACAAAGCTGCACCTGACTACCTGATGACCGATATTGTCGAGCGTGTAAAAACAGGCGGGGTGCAATATAAATTATTGCTACAACTGGCTGAAGCTGGCGATGAAGTCAACAATGCGACCGTCGTTTGGCCTGACAGCCGCAAGGTGATTGAGTTGGGAACACTGACCTTGAATAAGGCTGTGGCAGACAGTAAAGCGGCTGAAAAGCCCATCATGTTCAATCCGCTACAGCTGACAGACGGCATTGCGCCTAGCAAAGATCCTATTTTGCTGGCCAGACCAGCGGCTTATGCCGTCAGTTATGGCAGAAGATTGGCGCATTAAGCTTATTCAGCAAAGCATGGCGAGCTGAATCTGAAACGGCGTTGTTTGCGTGAGCAAACCGCGCCGTTTGCTTTTAACGCCGGCCAACTACTGGGCGACAAATGCAATCGCTTTGCCATTAATGCAATAGCGTAGTCCACTCTCTGTTTTGCCATCGGGGAAGACGTGGCCCAAATGCGCATCACACACATTGCACTTCACTTCTACGCGTTGCATGCCATGGCTATCGTCGGCGTAATAAGCAATCGCATTCTTTGCAAGGGGCTGGTCAAAGGAAGGCCAACCTGAGGCAGAGTCAAACTTTTGGCTAGAATCAAACAGCGTTTGCGCGCAACAGGCGCAGGCATAGCGCCCTGGCGTAAACGCCACACACATTTCTGAAGAAAACGGCCGCTCGGTGGCACTTAAACGAGTAATGGCAAACACATCGTCATCCAAAATCTCGCGCCAGGCACGCACGGATTTTTGCAATTTGCGTTCTGGGGGCAGATTCCCTTCGCGCGAGAGTTTAAGTATATCTTTCCATTTAAGCATGATATCCATCCATCAATTTCCAACCCGGTGACTTGTCTCTGTTGAAGGTTCTCATCTTGTATAGCGCTGGGAAAACGGCGTTAAATCATGCATTTCCATGTCTTATCGCCACATTTGCTGCCAGCACTGACAGATAAACTACAAACTATCGAGTATATCACTGGTGTGATAGTTCACCAGATGGGAGACATGCCTTGATTGTTAGACCAAGACCGCACTTGTTTGAACTGTTTTTTATCATCAAAGGTTCTATCGTGCTCAAGATCATGCCGCTGCTGACATTTGTGGCAACACTGTCAGCTGTCGTGGTCTCGATTTATACCTTGAAGCCCGACTGGTTACCCAAGTTTGATGGCGGGCCGTTCGCCTTGCTTGGCATCACGCTGTCTATTTTTCTTGCCTTTAGAAATAACGCCTGTTATGAGCGCTGGTGGGAGGCGAGGAAGGTGTGGGGTGAGTTTATGCTCACCGCGAGAAACCTGGCACGCTTGAGCCAGATACTGGATACCCAGGGTGAACTCAGTGCCGCCCGCAAGCAATTGCTGGAATGCAATATTGCTTACGCGCACGCGTTGCTAAAGCAGCTGCGTCCAGGGGATCAACTGCCACGGATCAAGCAACTGTTAGCCGCGCCCGTGGCAGAAGCATACTTGCAGAGCAAAAATCCGCCAGAAGTCATTTTACGTGCCATGGAGCGCATCCTGATACAGGCATTGGCGGAGGGCCGCATCCAGCCTATACAGTTTAATTTGCTCGAAGAATTGATTCAGAAGCTGGCGGCGACGCAAGCCGCCTGTGAACGGATCCAGAACACGCCGATTCCGTTTGGCTACACCTTATTGTTGCACCGCACCGCCTATACTTTTTGTTTTTTGATGCCCTTTTGTTTTGCCAATACCCTGGGCTGGGCCACGCCGTTTGTGACTGCATTGGCAGCTTATACCCTGTTTGGACTCGATGCCCTCGGTAATGAACTCGAAGAGCCTTTTGCCCCGATTGCCAATGCGCTGCCGATCAACGCGCTGACTGAAGTCATAGACATTGAGCTCATGGAAGCCTTGGGGCAAAGTGATTTGCCCGCGTTGCCGACCGCCAAAGAATTTGTACTGATGTAAGTGCACAGACGATTTCTCTACTGAGTGATTTTATTCAGTAGCAGCGATGGCTTGGGTGACCGCGGCTAGAGATAGCGGGAAAGTTGCAGGTCTTGCGTCTCGATGGCCGGTGTCTCCTGCGCCATCAAATCGGCCAGTACTTGCCCGGAGCCACAGGCCATGGTCCAACCCAGCGTGCCGTGCCCAGTATTGAGCCACACATTGGGGTAAGCCGCGCTTGCCTGGCCGATCAGCGGCGTGCCATCCGGGGTCATGGGGCGCAGCCCCGTCCAGAATTGCGCTTGTGCGACATCCCCGGCATACGGGAACAAGCCGTTGAATACAAATTCCAGCGTGGCCCGGCGGCTTGGGTTGAGGCTTAAATCAAACCCATGCAATTCCGCCATCCCGCCCACCCGGATGCGCTGGTCAAAGCGCGTAATGGCTACCTTGTAAGTCTCATCCATCACGGTGGACACGGGGGCGGCGGCAGCGTTGATCAGGGGCACGGTCAAAGAATAGCCTTTTACGGGATAGACCGGCAGATTGAGTCCCAACGCCTGCGAAAGTTGGCGCGAGTAGCTGCCAAGGGCGACCACATAATGGTCTGCCTGCAATACTTCTGCGCCATTTGCCGTTTGCACCTCTACGCCAAGCAACTGGCTTTGCTGTGTCAGCAAGCGGTGTATTTGTGTTTCTTGTCTGAACTTCACCCCAAGCGCTTGCGCCTTGGCTGCCAGTTGCGTGGTAAATAGCTGGCAATCCCCGGTTTCATCCCCAGGCAGATACAACCCACCCAGCAACGCATCTTGTACGTGAATCAGGGCAGGTTCAATGCGCACGCAGCCTGCCGCATCCAAATGCTCAAACGGCACGCCCATGCGTTCAAGTACGGCAATATCCTTGGCTTCGGCGGCGAGTTGTTTTTTGGTGCGGAATACCTGTAAGGTCCCTTGACTGCGTTGCTCATAATGCAAGCCCGTCTCTGCGCGCAAACGACGCAGACAATCGCGGCTATACTCGGCCAGACGCACCATGCGTGATTTATTCAATTCATAACGTTCGATGGAGCAATTGCTTAAAAACTGTGCAATCCATTGACATTGCCAACGCGTGAAATCCGGCTTGAGGGAGAGTGGCGCATGGCGCTGAAACAGCCATTTAAGCGCCTTGAGCGGCACATCTGGGCTGGCCCAAGGGGCGGAATAACCCGGTGAAATTTGCCCTGCATTGGCAAAACTGGTCTCCAGGGCGACCGCTGGTTGACGGTCTATGACCGTGACTTCAAAGCCTTTTAACGCCAGATAATAAGCGCTTGTCACGCCTATCACCCCTGAACCAAGCACTAAGACCCGCATGATGATACTCCTGCAACGATAGCGAGGCAGTCATGATTGACTTACCCGCACTGGATGATGTTAACAAAATCGGCTGTCAGCAGGGGGAGTATGATCGCGTTAAGGATGAGACGGGCAAGTCAGGCCATCTGCTTTTCCAGCGCCTCTACCATCACTCTGGCCGGATCACAGTCTGTTTGTGCCGCAATCTCTACCATGCCAGTCGGACTGGTGACATTCACTTCGGTCAGGTAGTCGCCAATCACATCCAGCCCGACTAAAAACAGGCCGTGTTGTTTCAGCACACTGCCGACGGTCTCGGCAATTTCTTTGTCACGGGCAGTCAGGGGTTTGGCCACGCCTTTGCCGCCGGCGGCCAGGTTGCCACGGGTTTCGCCGGTTTTTGGGATGCGGGCGAGGGCGTAGGGCAGGGGTTCACCGTTGATGATCAGGATGCGCTTGTCACCTTTGACGATCTCTGGAATATAGCGCTGGACCATGATGGTTTGTGCTTCAAATCGGGTCAGCGTTTCCAGGATGGCGTAAATATTGGGGTCGTCCTGACGCAAGCGGAAAATGCCGCTGCCACCCATGCCATCCAGCGGTTTGACGATGATGTCCTGATGTTCGGCCAGAAAGGCCAGAATTTTGCTTTGCAGGCTGGTGACGATAAACGGCGGGGCAAATTGCGGAAAGCGCGCGACAGATAGTTTTTCGTTCCAGCCGCGAATGGATGACGGGTCGTTAATGATACGTGCCCCTTGCTGTTGCGCCAGCTCAAGCAAATAGGTGCTATACAGGTATTCGTTATCAAACGGCGGGTCTTTACGCATCAGCACGGCATCAAAACTTGCGGGGGCTTGTGTGATTTTGTCACCGGTTTGCAAGTGCCCGTCTGCATTGAACGCAAATGTCTGCGCATCCACCTTGACCTCGGCTTGCTGCAAGTGCCAGTCGTGTTGTTCGCAGACCCATAGCACGTGTCCACGCGCTTGCGCCGCGCGCATGATGGCAAGGCTGGTGTCTTTGTAACTTTTGAGTGAGGCCAGCGGATCAAGAATAAACAGCAGTTTCATGATGAACCTTTGCTATGCGGTGAGTAGGTCGTTTTCCGGCAGGTCCCGCGCTTGCAGCTCGAGGCCAGCCGCTAACAGGGCCAGTCTTGCGACCACGCCATAGGCATAGAAGCGGTTGGGGGGCGCGTCGGGGGCGCCGGCACAGTCGGGCAGGGTACAGGGTTTTTCAAAAGCGAGCGGGGCAAAGTGCATGCCGGGCGCATTCAGGTTCTCATCGACGCCACGGCCGGTGTGCACACGGTAAAAACCGCCAATCACAAAGTGATCCATCATATACACCACTGGCTCGGCTACCGCGTCATTGATGCTTTCAAAGGTATAAACGCCTTCCTGGATCATGACTTCAGACACTTGCATGCCTTCTTTGATCACCGACATTTTATTCCGTGCCTTGCGGTTGAGGTCGCGTACCTCGTCAGCAGATTTCACGCTCATAATGCCCATGCCATAGGTACCTGCATCGGCTTTGACAATCGCAAACGGTGGCTGCGTGATGCCATATTCGTCGTATTTGGCCTGCGTTTTTTTCAGGATGGCTTCGACCTTATCGGCCAGCAGGTCTTCACCTACCCGGGCGTGAAAGTCCAGGCCGCTGGCGGTATCAAAGTAGGGATTTAGCAACCAGGGATCAATTTGCAGCAATTGCGAGAATTCATCGACGACAGTGTTATACGCGCTAAAGTGCTGTGACTTGCGTCGGCTGAACCAGCCTGCATGTAACGGTGGAATCAGGGTTTGCTCCAGGCCTTGCAGCAGGTCGGGCACGCCACCGGACAAATCGTTATTGAGCAGAATGGCACAGCTGTCAAAGGCCGGGTATTCCACGCCTTCAAACGTTGCCGCCTTCAGTTGCAGGCGGTTGTTTACGCGCACCAGCGGTTCCAGTACCAGCGGCAAGCCATCATGGGTTTCTAGTTTGGTGATCTCTGTAATCTCTGGCGACAGGCTGCCGACACGGACTTCCATGCCGGCGGTTTTGAGAATGTGACAGAGCTCAACCACATTACGCAGGTAGTACGTGTTGCGGGTATGGTTTTCGGGGATCAGTAGTAAACGGCGCGCATCTGGACAGATTTTCTCGACCGCCATTTGTGCGGCTTGCACAGCCAGGCTCAAAAATTCGGGATTCAGGTTATTAAAGCCGCCTGGAAACAGGTTGGTATCCACCGGGGCAATCTTGAAGCCGGCATTGCGCAGGTCCACGCTGGCATAAAACGGGGCGGGAATCTCCTGCCATTTGGTGCGGAACCAGTGCTCAATATCCGGCATGGCTTGCAAAACGCGTTTTTCCAGCGTGTAGAGAGGGCCGCTTAAAGCCGTGGTTAAGTGTGGAACCATGGTTGCTCCTGTGCTTGTTATTTTATTCACCGGTTATCCGGCACTGCTGATGCAATGATTAGGCGATGACCGCATGCGCCTGCTGGTCGGCATGATAGCTGCTGCGCACCATGGGCCCGCTGGCCGCATTGTCAAAGCCCATGGCATCGGCTTGTTGTTTAAACCATTCAAAACGCTCTGGCGTGACATATCTCAACACCGGCAAGTGATGGACGCTGGGTTGCAAATATTGCCCCAGGGTAAGCATGCTGACGCCATGTGCACGCAAATCATGCATGACCTCTAAAATTTCTTCATCCGTTTCACCCAGGCCCAGCATCAAGCCAGATTTGGTCGGCACCGTTGGGTACAGTTCACCAAACTGTTTGAGCAAATCCAGCGAATGCTGGTAGTCAGAACCAGGGCGCGCCTGTTTATACAAACGCGGCACCGTTTCCAAGTTATGGTTCATGACATCTGGCGGTGCTTCACGCAGAATTTTGAGCGAGATATCGAGGCGGCCCCTAAAATCTGGCACCAGGATTTCAATTTTAATGGCTGGGGATTGGGCGCGAATGGCGCGGATGCAGTCGACAAAATGCTGCGCGCCACCGTCAGGCAAATCATCGCGGTCTACTGAGGTGACGACCACATAACGCAGTTTCATCTGTGCGATGGTGTGGGCGAGGTTTTCTGGCTCATTCGGATCAGGCGGCAAGGGTTTGCCATGTGCCACATCACAAAACGGGCAACGGCGGGTGCAGATATCGCCCAGAATCATAAAAGTGGCTGTGCCGCCACTAAAGCATTCGCCAATATTAGGGCAGCTGGCTTCTTCACAGACGGTATGCAAATTGTTGTCGCGCAGGACTTGCTTGATTTCCTGGAACCGTGCCGAATCCGGCACTTTCATGCGTATCCATTCTGGCTTGCGCAGCATGGGTTGCGGCACGATCTTGATCGGGATACGCGAGGTTTTTGCTGCGTCGATTTCTTTCACGCCAGCCACTTTCTTGGCCGGGCGGCTGCTTGCATCTATTGGGGTCGAATTATCTGACATGCGTCAGTTTCTCTTTCAATCGGTGGGTTAAATCGGCGGCAATGTCAGGCATTTGCAGCGCAATATTTAATTCCCGGGTTTGCGTCATTTGCATGCCGGCATAACCACACGGGTCTATATCGGCAAACGGCTGTAAATCCATGTCTATATTCAAACTCAGGCCATGGTAGCAGCACTGGTTTTTCAGGCGTAGCCCCAGCGAGGCAATTTTTTTGCCGTCTACATACACGCCAGGGGCATCCGCGCGGGCCACAGCCACTACGCCTTGTGCGGCCAGCCATTCTATCAGGCTGTTTTCCAAGATGGAGACAAGTTGCCGGACATTCAAGTGGCCGCGTGCCAGATCGATCAGGCAATAAATAATGAGTTGGCCCGGGCCGTGGTAAGTGATTTTGCCACCGCGGTCTACATTCACCACCGGAATTGCATTCTGTGGCAGGCGCACGCCGCGGCGGTTGAGGCCTAGCGTATACACAGGCGGATGTTCGGTGACCCAGAGCTGGTCAGGAGTACTGGTCGTGCGTTGGGCAGTGTATGCCTGCATGGCAGCCAGCGTGGCTGCATAATCAGTCAGCCCCAACTGGCGGATTTCAAAGGCAGGCATGATCGAAAAAGGCTTACAGCACAACCTTGACCATGGGGTGAGCGGTCAGGCTGCGGTAAATATCATCCAGTTGAGGCTTGGAGGTGACATACACCAGACAGGTCAGGCTCAGGTATTTGCCATTGCTGCTGCCACGCATTTCAATCAGGTGCGTATCAAAGTCTGGCCAATGCAACTGGATGGTGCGTGTAATTTCGCTGGCGAAATCATCATGCGTTTCACCCATGACCTTGATCGGGAAATTGGTGGGAAACTCAATCAGGGTCTCTTCTATTTCCGGTAATTGCTCGAACTTGGTCATATGTTACCTACCTTTTAAACAGTGAGTGACGGTCAGCCTGTTTATTGCAAATACAAGCGGACTTGATCGATCATGCGTGAAAAGATATTGCTGGCCTCGACTGCCTGCATGGTGACCAGCGGCACGCTATGCACCACCTTGCCATTGAGGCTGAAATCCACCGCACCAACCGTTTGATGTGCTTTTAACGGCGCTTCAAGCGGTTTGGGCACGCGTAGATTCGCTTTCATATTGGCATATTCACCCTGGGGCAGCGTCAGGTAAACCGGTTTTACCACTGTGAGGTCAACCTGGTTTTCTGTCCCTTTCCATACCTTTTGCCGCGTAATCGCTTTGTCCGCCGCATAAATCAGTCTGGATTCATAAAACTGGAAGCCAAAATTCAGTAATTTTTGACTCTCAGCGGCGCGTACATTGTCAGAGGTGGTGCCAAGTACCACAGAAATCAAGCGGAAGTCATTGCGTTTGGCCGAAGAAATCAGGCAATAACCGGCGGATTCGGTGTGGCCAGTTTTCATGCCATCAACCGTTGGGTCTATAAACAGCAAGCGATTGCGGTTAGGCTGGGTGATGTTGTTATAGGTGTAAGACTTTTGAGAGTATAAGCGCGCGTAGTCTTGCGGAAAGTCGCGAATCAGCGCATTGGCCAAAATGGACAAGTCACGTGCGGTGGTGACATGGGCCGGGTCTGGCAAGCCTGTCGCATTTATAAAGTGGCTGTTTTTCATGCCCAGCGCTGCCGCTTTTTTGTTCATCAGCGTGGCGAACAATTCTTCACTGCCCGCAATGCCTTCGGCCAGGGTAATTGCCGCATCATTGCCTGACTGAATAATCAGGCCATGAAGCAACTCATCCACAGTGACGGTCATCGTCGTGTCGATAAACATTTTTGAGCCTTCGACCTTCCAGGCTTTTTGACTCACGGGCAAGGTCTGTGTCAGTGACAAGCGCTTTTGCTTGACCGCTTCAAAGGTCAGGTAAGCGGTCATTACTTTGGTCAGTGACGCAGGCTCCACCGGCATATCGGGGTTGTTCGCAGCCAGCAGATTGCCGGTATTAGCATCGCGCAGCACAAAGGCTTTGGCCGCCAGCGTGGGCACAGGTACATTGCCGGTAATGGCTTCAGCCGCCACCGTCATTAAAGGAATGGAAAGTAGAAAAGCAATACAAGAACGCCACATGGTCATCATTTAACGAGAAAAAATACTTAACGAGAAAACTGTGCTAGCGGGAAAAAACAAGCGCTGGCAACTGCAATTGGTCACGCATCTGATTGGCTGCTTGCGCGGCCATGGCGTGATCAGGATATGGGCCCAGAACAACCTGGAACATCTTGCCATTATACACTTTGTTCAGCAGGCTTTGTGTCTCGGGTACCGCATTGGAAATGCGCTGCTGCAGGCGGTCGGCATTTTCTTCAACGCCAAAGGCGCCGACCTGTACATACACACCGGTGTTGTCGAGTGAGGCAGATGGTTTTGCCGATGCTTTGGGCATGCTTGCCGGCGCAATGTCTCTGGCGACGCCTGCACTGCTCGGGGCCGCAGCTATCTCCGGCTGGTTGGGATCAATTAAAGTGATCTCTACCTGGGCCGAGCCATGCTGGGTGATATCGAGTTGTTTGGCGGCGGCATACGATAAATCGATGATGCGGTCGCGGCCAAAAGGGCCGCGGTCATTGACCCTGGCAATCAGGTTTTTGCCATTGCTCAGGTTGGTGACGCGCACATAACTTGGAATTGGCAGTGTGCGGTGGGCGGCGCTGAGTTTATACATGTTATAAGGCTCACCACTGGCGGTACGGCGGCCATGAAATTTTTTACCATACCAGGAAGCGTGTCCGGTTTGCGTAAATGGCGTTGTAATTTCCGACATTGGCGACACCAGTTCCCCATTCACGATATAAGGCTTGGTGGTCCCTTTCACGATGGGCTCCAACTTGGGCGTCACCGAGGTTTCCAGTGGAATGTTCGGATCAATGCCTTCGGTGGCATTGCCAGTGCTCTCGGGTTTGGGGTCAATATTAATGACTTTGGGTGCGCCTAGGGGCGCACTGCTGCCCGGCAATACCGCAGGCGGCGCAGGCGAGGCTGCGGGCGCGGCAGGGCGTGGCGTGGGCACGGGTTTTATTGGCGCAGGCGCCGTTGGACGTGACGGCATGCTGCTTTCGCAGGCAACCAGCCCGGCAGCCAGCAGCACGATAAAGAGTCTTTGTAGGGACAATGACATCGAGGTCCTTCAGTGGTTTCTGGCCACGTTAATCGGTGGCTACCAGCCGTTTATGCGACTGCACGCTCATCAGCAAACCCAGGCTTAGCCCTAAGGTCAAGAGTGAGGTGCCGCCATAACTGACCAGCGGCAAGGGAATGCCGACCACAGGCAGAATGCCGCTCACCATGCCCATGTTGACGAAGCAATAGGTAAAAAAGGTGGCGGCAATGCTGCCAGCCAATAAGCGGGAAAAAGTACTCTTGGCTTGTGACGCGATGATGAAAGCGCGGCCAATAATAATGGCGAACAGCAGCAATAACAGGCTGCAGCCTACCAGACCAAACTCTTCTGCAAACACGGCAAAAATAAAGTCTGTGGTGCGTTCTGGCACAAAGTCTAACTGTGACTGGGTGCCGTTGAGCCAGCCTTTGCCGGTCATGCCGCCAGAGCCAATGGCAATGGTGGCCTGAATAATGTGATAACCCGCGCCAAGCGGGTCCTGGCTAGGATCGATGAGAATTTCCACCCGACGCCGCTGATAGTCATGCAGCATGGACCATAAAATGGGCAGCGCCGCGCCAAAGGCAATCGCGCTGCCAAAAATAAATTTCCAGCTCAGACCAGCCAGAAAAATCACATAAAAACCGGCGGCAAAGACCAGGGTGGCGGTCCCGAGGTCGGGCTGCTTGGCAATCAGCAAGACCGGCACCAGCAAAATGACCCCGGCGACGACATAGTCCGTGGTGCGTAACAAGGATTCACGTTTTGAAAAATACCAGGACAGCATAATTGGCACCGCCAATTTCATGAGTTCCGAGGGCTGGATTTTGGTCACGCCCAGATTGAGCCAGCGCCTGGCGCCATGGCTAATATCGCCGACCAGCGCTACCGCAATCAACAATGCCAGCCCGAACAAATAGGCGGGCAGGGCAATGCGTTCAATGTGTTGCGGCTGTGTGTTTGCAACCAGAAACATCACGCCCATCATCACCAGGATATTAATCAGCTGTGCATTAACCTTGAGCAGGGACTGCCCAGAGGCGCTATAGAGCACCATAAGCGCAACCACCAGCACCATGAGGACGGTGGCCAGCAAGATGGAGTCAATATGGCGGATAAAATGGCCGATCCACTGTTTAATCATGCTCTTCCTCCTCAACGACTGGGGGTGGGTTCTGTGCTTGTGTTTCGGCGGGCACCGCAGGGGCTGCCACTGCGGGTATTTTGCCCAGCAGGTAATAGTCCATTACTTTGCGTGCAATCGGCCCCGCCGCCGAGCCACCGTGGCCACCGTTTTCCACAATGACGGCCACGGCAATTTTGGGGTCTTCAGCCGGTGCGTAAGCAATAAACCAGGCGTGGTCGCGATGGCGTTCTGCCGTGGCTTTTTCGTTATATTTTTCATTTTGCTTGATACCTACCACTTGCGCCGTACCGGTTTTGGCAGCGATGTCATAGCCTGCATTGGCGCCTACTGACGCGGCTGTGCCTCCCGGGCGTGTCACATCCATCATGCCCAGTTTCACAATCTCCAGATTCTCCGGGCTGAGGTTCAACTGGTCCGCCACTTTATGCGGCAACATCCTGACCTCGTTGGTTTTGGCATTCACAATCGCATTGACCAGATGCGGCTGGATGGCCTTGCCACTATTGGCCAGCGTGGCCGTGGCGTAGGCCAATTGCATGGGCGTGACCAGCGTATACCCCTGACCAATGCCTACAATGACAGTTTCACCCATATACCAGGGCTGTTTGAAGCGTCTTTGCTTCCAGCCCGGCGTCGGCAGCAAGCCCGCCAGTTCGCCCTGGATATCAATATTGGTTTTTTCACCAAAACCAAAATGTCTGACAAAGTCGGTCAGCCGGTCTATACCAAGCTCGACGGCCAGCCCATAAAAAAACGTATCGCAAGACACGGTAATCGCCTTGCGCATATCGACCGAACCATGGCCGGATGGTTTCCAGTCACGGTAGCGGTGATGGCTGTTGGGCAGCATGTAGTAGCCTGGGTCGCTGATGGTAAACGGCGGTTGCCGCTTGCCTGATTCCAGCCCGGCCAGCGCGACAAAGGGCTTGAAGGTGGAACCAGGTGGGTAAATCCCCTTCAAGGTGCGGTTGATCAGCGGTTTATCCAGCGAATTGTTCAACAGGTTCCAGTTATCAAAATCAATGCCATCCACAAACAGGTTGGCATCAAATGAAGGCATGCTGGCCATGGCCAGGACTTCCCCTGTTTTGGGTTGGATCGCTACCAACGCGCCGCGACGTCCGGCAAATTCCTGCTCGGCGATTTCTTGCATTTTGGCGTCCATGGACAGCACCACGTTGTTGCCCGAGGTGGGCGAGGCGCTGGAGAGGACGCGCACAGCCCGGCCATCTGCATCAATCTCTACCTGCTGAAAGCCGGTGACGCCATGCAGCTCGGTTTCATAGGCCTGCTCGACGCCCGCCTTGCCAATATGCTCAGTGCCTTTGTAGTTGGAGAGCTGGTTGTTTTCCTTGAGCTGCTTGAGATCATGTTCATTGATCCGGCTGATATAGCCGATACCATGCGTGCCCAGGGTGCCATAGGGGTAATGGCGGAACAGGCGCGATTTGAGCTCAACGCCAGGAAACCGGAAGCGGTTCACGGCAAACTTGGCGGCTTCGTATTCATTAAGGTGGGTGCGGATCGGAATGCTTTCAAACGTATGGCTTTGCGCCCGCAGTTTTTTAAAGCGCTTGAGATCCGTTGGCGAAATCTCGACCAGTTTGCCCAGCTCGGCAATTGTGTCCTGCAAGTCTTCGGTTTTGGAGGGCGTGATTTCCAGCGTATACACAAAAAAGTTATGCGCCAGAATAATGCCGTTACGGTCAGAAATCAGGCCACGGTTCGGAGTGATGGGGACAATCGAAATCCGGTTGTTTTCTGCCAGTGTTTGATAATAGTCATAGCGAAAGACTTGCAGAAAATAAAAGCGGCCCAGCAGCGCAGAAAACGCTGCCAAAACCAACAGTACCAGAAAAACCAGACGAACCCGGAACTTGTGCTGTTCGTTTTGATGGTTTTTGAGTTCAGTGCTATACCCCATGTGCTTACAATTTCTTCGGGCGGGTCAGTTCGCCAAACCAGATAATCATGAATTGCCACAGTATCAGGTCAGACACGATGGGGAAGGCGTAGGTCCAGTCGGGCAATTCGCCGCCGGCAAACAGCTTGAGCAGCAAAATCAGCCCGCGCTCTACGCCAAACAAAAACAACACATATAAATAGAGCTGCCAGCGATTGAACAGCACCAGCCTGCGTTGATAGATCAGGCCGAGAAAGGCGGTGATTGCAAATGTCAGGGCATGTTGTCCGAGAAGGCTGCCCGTGGATAAGTCCACCAGCAAGCCAGCAAACCACACCCAGCCAATATTGCAGTGGTAGGGTGCTTGCAACAGCCAATACAGCATGATGACCAGCAGAAAATCCGGCCGCACAATAATGCCCGCATTTGACCAGGGGTAAAGTTGAAAAATCAACCCGACCAGCAAGGTGAAAAAGAACGTGCTGAACTTAACCGGTTTCATCGACGCTCCGGTGTGTTGGGTGCAGTGGGCGGCGCCACTGGGTCAGTAGGCGCTGCGCTGTCTGGTTGTGCGGTCATTTCGGTGTCTGGCGGCTGTCCGGCATCCAGTACGGGCGGTGTGGTGACCGGGTTGGGGTCAACCAGTGCGTTGTTCTTTTGCAAGACATCCACCACGGATTGATCCAGGTGCTGCGCGTTGTTGCGTTGCAACATGGGGCGGCTTTCGGACATCGGATTGGTGGCCGGAGACTCTGGTACTTTGAGGATCAGCACATGCTTGTGGTTATTCACGCCGGCAATCGGGCGGCTGATGATCTTGGCAAACGGCGAATCCTGGCTTTGCTTGATCTGGGTGACGATGGCCACTGCCAAACCTGCGGGATAGACGCCGTCAATGCCCGAGGTTACCAGTTTGTCACCAACCTTGATGTCGACGCTGGTGGGCAGGTAGGGGATGTCCAGCGTGTTGCGTTTGCCCTCCCCAAAGGCAATTGCGCGTAATTGGTTGCGCTCGATCTGAATAGGAATCGACAGTTTTTTATCCGTGATCAGCGTGACTTCGCTGGTGAACGGATACACCCGGGTGATCTGACCCACCACGCCCTGTTCATCAACCACCGCTTGCCCGGGGGTGATGTGGTGGTGACTGCCGCGGTTCAGCGTGATGATGTTGCTAAATGGGTCGCGCCCCATATGCATGACTTCACCCAGTGTGGCTTCCGGGATAATCGGTGCATCCCCGGCCAGCAATGTGCGTAAATGCGCATTTTCGGCATCGACAGTGGCCAGGCGCTGCAAGGCTGCATGATCGATCAGCGCCTGCTGTTTGAGCTTGAAGTTATCCTGAATCAGCTGGTTATGCGAGGTAAAGTAGGTGTTGATGTTGCGCCCCCATTCGTTAGGGGCGCTAGCGATCACTTCAAGCGGGTGCAGGGCGGTACTGAACCATTGCCTTACCTGGCTCAAATAATCAAAGCGTGCATCGACCGCCATCATGACCAAAGACAGCGTACAAAAAAACATCAGGCGCGAGAAAGGCTTGGGCCCCTGGATAAAAAAGGCCGGCGACTCTTGCGGATCAAGCTGTTGGTGGATGCCTTTAAGCATAGTCAGGGTCGCGCCAACTGGGTGCGGATTTATTCGCTAGCGAATACGTTGCCCAGCTTGTCCATTTCCTCAAGTGCGCGGCCACAGCCACGGGCGACACAGGTCAGTGGATCTTCAGCCACGATGACTGGCAAGCCGGTTTCTTCTACCAGCAAACGGTCCAGGTCGCGCAACAAAGCACCACCACCGGTCAACACCATGCCTTTTTCGGCAATGTCTGCGCCCAGCTCTGGCGGCGTTTGTTCAAGTGCGGATTTCACTGCACCGACGATGGCATTCAGTGGTTCAGTCAAGGCTTCAAGAATCTCGTTGCTGGAGATGGTGAATTTGCGTGGCAAGCCTTCAGCCAGGTTGCGGCCAGTCACTTCCATTTCAAGCACTTCAGAGCCCGGGAAGGCGGAGCCGATTTTTTTCTTGATCGCTTCAGCGGTGGGCTCGGAGATTTGCATGCCGTAGTTACGGCGGATGTAGTCAATAATCGCCTGGTCAAACTTGTCACCACCGACGCGCTCGGACTTGGCGTAGACAATGCCGCCCAGTGAAATCACGCCAACTTCAGTCGTGCCGCCACCAATATCGACGACCATGGAGCCGGTGGCTTCCGCCACAGGCATATCGGCACCAATCGCAGCGGCCATCGGTTCTTCAATCAGGAACACCTGTTTAGCACCTGCGCGCTCGGCAGATTCTTTAATGGCACGACGCTCTACCTGGGTGGAGCCCACGGGGACGCAGATGATGATGCGTGGGCTGGGTGAGAACCAGCGAGATTCGTGTACCTTGCGGATAAAGAATTTGAGCATTTGCTCGGTGATGGTGAAGTCGGCGATCACACCGTCTTTCATCGGGCGGATGGCCTGAATGTTGGCTGGCGCGCGGCCCAGCATGCTTTTTGCATCAGAGCCGACTGCCAGCAGTACTTTTTTGCCGTTGGGGCCGCCTTCGGTACGAATCGCCACCACTGAGGGCTCATCCAGCACCACCCCTTTGCCGCGTACGTAAATCAGCGTGTTGGCGGTGCCAAGGTCAATGGCAAGGTCATTGGAGAAGTAGCTGTTGATTGAACCGAACATGTTTTATCCTGTGAAAATTCTGACTTTGGTGCTGCCCGCTGGGTGCGGCATAAAATCAAGGTATAATAGCGCAAAACGCACATGAAATTAAGATGTGTTTTCAAAATCTTATAGACAATTAACCACACATGGCACTGAATCTAGATGATATCAAGCGTATCGCGCACCTGGCCCGCATCGAGGTCAGCGACAGTGAAGCGCAAGAAACCCTAAGCAAACTTTCCGGTATTCTGGGGCTGATTGAGCAAATGCAGGCGGTGGACACCACCGGCATCACCCCCATGTCGCACTCGCAAGACGTGACACAGCGTCTGCGTGAGGACGTGGTGACTAAAACCAACCAGCGCGAACTGTTTCAATCCATTGCACCAGCCACGCAAGATGGCTTATACCTGGTGCCCAAAGTCATTGAATAAGCGCTTGCCAGCCCCTGCTTTGACGGTTCATTTTTACGGTTTCCATTATGATAAACAGTAGTTTAAAACAGCTGGGCCAGCAGTTGGCCAGCAAACAAGTTTCCAGCGTGGAGTTAACGCAGGCCTATTTGCAACGCATGGCCAAACTCAACCCCAGCATCAATGCCTATGTCACCATAGACGAACAAAAAACCCTGGCGCAGGCGCAAGCGGCAGATGCCCGCATCGCCGCCGGTACAGCCGGCCCGCTCACTGGCATCCCCATCGCGCAAAAAGATATTTTTTGTGCCCAGGGCTGGCGCACTACCTGTAGCTCCAAAATGCTGGAAAACTTCATTGCCCCCTATGACGCGCATGTGATCAGCCAGTTTGATGCGGCCGGTGCGGTCAATCTGGGCAAAACCAATATGGACGAGTTCGCCATGGGTTCCTCCAACGAAACCAGTTATTTTGGCGGCGTCAAAAATCCATGGGACTTTGATCGTGTGCCTGGCGGTAGCTCTGGCGGTTCCGCGGCGGCTGTGGCCGCCCGCTTATGTGCAGCGGCCACCGGGACGGATACCGGCGGTTCCATCCGCCAACCCGCTTCATTGTGCGGCTTTACTGGCCTGAAGCCAACTTATGGCCTGGTCTCCCGTTACGGCATGATCGCGTTTGCTTCCTCGCTGGATCAGGCAGGGCCCATGGCCAAGTCGGCCGAAGATTGTGCGCTCATGCTCAATGTCATGGCCGGGTTTGACGAGCGTGACTCCACCAGCGTGCAGCGCGAGCAAGAAGATTACACCCGTGGCTTGAGCGCCATGCAAGGCACGCAGCCACTCAAAGGCTTGCGGATTGGCCTGCCCAAAGAATATTTTGCCGAAGGCTTGAATGCTGACGTGGCTAAAGTGATTGAAACGGCGATTGCAGAATACAAAAAGCTGGGTGCAGAGATTGTCGAGATCAGCTTGCCAAACAACAATCTGTCGATTCCGGTGTATTACGTGCTCGCTCCAGCCGAGGCATCGAGCAATCTGTCACGCTATGACGGCGTCCGTTATGGTCACCGTGCGGCGGAATACAATGACCTGCTCGACATGTACATGAAGTCGCGCGCAGAAGGTTTTGGTGCCGAGGTCAAGCGCCGTATCCTGATTGGTACCTATGTGCTCAGTGCTGGTTATTACGATGCCTACTACCTCAAGGCCCAGCAAATCCGTCGCCTGATTGCCCAGGACTTTGTGGAAGCCTTCAAGCAGTGTGATGTAATCATGGGCCCGGCCGCGCCTTCAACAGCCTTTAAAGCCGGTGAAAAAACCAGCGACCCCGTCGCCATGTATCTCGAAGACTTATACACCATTGCCGTGAACCTGGCGGGCTTGCCAGGCATGAGCATCCCGGCCGGGTTTACCACCAGCAGTGAGGGCAAGGCTTTGCCGGTTGGTTTGCAGATTATTGGCAATTATTTTGATGAGGCGCGCATGCTCAATGTTGGCCATGCCTATCAACAAGTCACAGACTGGCATACACGCATGCCAGCCGGTTTGGAGAACATCTAACATGCAGTGGGAAGTCGTGATCGGGTTGGAAACCCACGTACAGTTACAAACTAATTCCAAACAGTTTAGCGGGGCCTCCACCACTTATGGGGCGGCGCCAAATACGCAAGCCTGTGAGGTGAGTATTGCGCTGCCAGGGGTGTTGCCTGTGCTCAACAAAAAAGCCGTGGAATGCGCGATCAAGTTTGGCCTGGCGATTGATGCCGAAATGGCGCCGCGCAGCGTATTCTCGCGTAAAAATTACTTTTATCCCGATTTGCCCAAGGGCTACCAGATCAGCCAGTTTGAGCTGCCGGTAGTGGGTAAAGGTCAGCTGACCATTCAGGTCCCAGCCGGCAAAAATACCGAAGCCTATGAGAAGGTGATCAATATCACGCGTGCGCACCTTGAAGAAGATGCTGGTAAATCTGTGCACGGTGCCGTCGAAGGCATGTCCGGCATAGACTTGAACCGTGCGGGGACGCCCTTGCTGGAAATCGTGACTGAACCCGATATGCGCAGTGCCGCCGAAGCGGTCGCTTATGCCAAGAAGTTACATGAACTGGTGCAGTGGATAGGCATTTGCGACGGCAATATGCAGGAAGGATCTTTCCGTTGCGACGTCAACGTCTCGGTGCGCCCCAAGGGAACTGAAAAGTTCGGTACCCGCCGCGAGATCAAAAACCTGAACTCGTTCAAGTTCATGCAGCAAGCCATTGAGTATGAGACCCAGTGGCAAATCGAAACGCTGGAGGATGGCGGCACCATCCAGCAAGCAACTGTCCTGTTTAACCCGGACACCGGTGAAACGCGTGCCATGCGTACCAAGGAAGAAGCCAATGATTATCGCTATTTCCCTGACCCGGACCTGCTGCCGCTGGAAGTGACTGAGGCCGATAAAGCACGCGTGCGTGCCGAGATGCCAGAGTTGCCACAAGCCTTGCAGGCGCGGTTGGTGAGCGAGTACCAACTCTCTGCTTATGATGCCAGCACATTGACGGCTTCACGCAGCATGGCTGATTATTTTATGGTCACGGTACAAGCAGGTGCTGAGCCTAAACAGGCGGCTAACTGGGTGATGGGCGCGCTTTCTGCCAAGCTGAATGCGGAAGAAAACGCGATTGCTGACAGTCCTGTCTCTGCCCAGCAGTTGGCTGCCTTGCTCAAGCGTATTGCAGACAATACCATTTCCAACAACGCCGCCAAACAGGTGTTTGAAGGCTTGTGGGCAGGCGAGGGTGAAGTAGATGCCATTATCGAAGCCAAAGGACTCAAGCAAGTGTCTGATACAGGCGCGATTGAGGCCATCATCAAAGAGGTGCTGGTGGCGAACCAGGCCATGGTCGATGAGTACAAATCTGGCAAGGAGAAAGCCTTTAATGCGCTGGTAGGCCAGTGTATGAAAGCCTCTAAAGGCAAGGCGAATCCGGCGCAGGTCAATGATCTTCTCAAGAAGATGTTGGGCTAGTCCCTTAATTGGCAGTTGGATAAAAAAACAAACCCCGCTTTTGGCGGGGTTTGTTTTTTTTGACACGACTCTCTAAGCTTTGTGGCTCAGGATTACTTGCAATGCTCTTTGTCATGATGGTCTTTGCAATGCTCATCTGCAAAAGAAACATTTGAGAATACGGCCATCATTACCAATACTAAAGCTGCGAATTTTTTCATTCTGATCTCCTGTTAGCATTTCAAGTGTAAAGACATTTGCTGCCTGCGCATGACGTTCGTCACACGCATAAATAGTTATCGGCAGGCAAGCATCAAACTAAAACTGGATAAACCCGGGTTAGAGACCTCAGTTCATCTATTCGCTATTGGCCAAAGGCATGGCAAATCAGCTGCCATGAAATGGTCATAAAGCCGATGGTCGTGAGCACGAAGCTGATGGCAGAATAAACTTTCCATTTGGTTTTGTTCCAGAAGTCGGGATCAAATGCTGCAATCACAAACACGGTCGGGTTGGTAAAGCCGCCAATGGCCACGCAGACACAGGCAAAATAGTGCAACTCTATGCCTGCGGCCTTGGCTGCGCCATAAAATCCCAGTCCAAACAGGGCCATAAGGGCGTAGTCGACATGGGCGCGTATCATGGTTTTATAGTCCACCAAAAACTCGCCATCTATACCCTTGATCGGAAACCAGCGGGCAAAAGTCATCAGCCATGCAGACAAAATCAACGCAGTGATACAAGCCACTGCACCTATTAATAACACGTTCATATTTTCTCTCCTGAGCCTATTAAAAAATTAACCCGTGATGTTTTTTGTGTCGGGCAGGTGAATTGTAGACAGGTCTGTCTACTTGTCAAGCGCAGGCAGACGCAAAACTTTGTTTTACTTGCGTTATCAGGCGTTTTCCCGCACAATTCGTCCGTTGCTAGGGGTCTGTAAATACTTCATTTTGTGAGGTTTTTGCAGTGAGAGTTACCCTTCGAACCTGATGCGGGTCATACCGCCGTAGGGAATGCAAGTCTTCGCATCCTTACGTCTTTTCTTTTAAGGATGCCTAATGAACGCTATTGATAAGAACATCAAATTCGTCAACGCGGATGCCAAAGTTGACGAAGCTGCTACCAAACCGTTTGCCAAATCGCGCAAAATTTACGTTGAAGGTTCACGCCCTGATATCCGTGTGCCATTTCGTGAAATTTCACTGAGTGATACCCCTTCCAGCTTTGGTGGGGATACCAATCCACCTGTGGTTGTGTATGACACTTCCGGCCCTTACACTGACCCGAATGTAGAGATCGATATCCGTAACGGTCTGCCAGCGTTGCGTGCGCAATGGATTATGGAGCGGGGTGATGTAGAGCAGCTGGATGGCCCGACGTCTGAATTCGGTCATCAGCGCCTGGTCGATCCAGAGTTGTCACAAATGCGGTTTAACCTGCATCGCAAGCCACTGCGTGCCAAAGCGGGTAAAAATGTCAGCCAGATGCATTATGCGCGGCAAGGCATCATCACACCCGAGATGGAATTTATCGCCATCCGCGAAAACCAACGCCGTGAAAACATGAGCGAGCTGCTGCAAACGCAACACCCTGGCCAGAACTACGGTGCCAGCATTCCCCCTGTGATCACGCCAGAATTTGTGCGTGACGAAGTGGCGCGTGGCCGTGCCATTATCCCTGCCAACATCAACCACCCAGAAATCGAGCCCATGATTATTGGCCGTAACTTTTTGGTCAAAATCAATGCCAATATCGGTAACTCGGCGCTGGGTTCCTCCATCTCTGAAGAAGTGGAAAAAATGGTGTGGGGCACCCGTTGGGGTGGCGATACCGTGATGGATCTGTCCACTGGTAAAAACATCCATGAAACGCGCGAATGGATTATCCGTAACTCACCCGTGCCGATTGGTACTGTGCCTATCTACCAGGCGCTGGAAAAAGTGAACGGCAAGGCCGAAGACCTGACCTGGGAAATCTTCCGCGACACGCTGATTGAACAGGCAGAGCAGGGCGTAGACTATTTTACGATTCACGCTGGTGTGCGCCTGGCTTACATTCCAATGACCGCCAAACGCATGACCGGTATCGTGTCACGTGGCGGCTCTATCATGGCCAAATGGTGTCTTGCGCATCATAAAGAGTCTTTCCTGTATACGCACTTTGAAGAAATCTGCGAGATCATGAAGCAGTATGACGTGTCATTCTCGCTGGGTGACGGCTTGCGTCCAGGCTCTATCTACGATGCCAATGACGAAGCGCAATTTGCCGAGCTGAAGACCTTGGGTGAGTTGACCCAGATCGCCTGGAAGCACGATGTGCAGTGCATGATCGAAGGCCCGGGTCATGTGCCTATGCACCTGATCAAGGAAAACATGGACCTGCAACTGGAGCACTGTGGCGAAGCCCCGTTCTACACGCTGGGCCCATTGACTACCGACATTGCGCCTGGCTATGACCACATCACTTCCGGTATCGGTGCGGCCATGATCGGCTGGTATGGCTGCGCCATGCTGTGCTATGTCACCCCTAAAGAGCATCTGGGCTTGCCTGACAAGGAAGACGTCCGCGTAGGCATCATCACCTACAAGATTGCCGCGCATGCCGCTGACCTGGCCAAAGGCCATCCTGGCGCCCAGATCCGGGACAATGCCTTGTCCAAGGCGCGTTTCGAATTCCGCTGGGAAGACCAGTTTAACCTCGGGCTTGATCCTGAAAAAGCCAAGGAATTCCACGATGAAACCTTGCCGCAAGAAGGCGCCAAACAGGCACACTTCTGCTCCATGTGTGGCCCGCACTTCTGTTCAATGAAAATTACACAGGATGTGCGCGACTACGCCGATAAACTGGGGGTGGATGAACAGGTGGCGCTGGAAAAAGGCATGCAGGAAAAAGCCATCGAGTTTGTGAAAAAAGGCGCTGAGGTTTATCAAAAAGTGTAATTTTTTGGTGCCTTAAGCTTTTAAAAACCGGCCTCGTGCCGGTTTTTTTATGGCCAGCAATCTTGTCATTTAGTCCACAAAATGACTGTTTTTTGCGCCATGTCGCCATGGTCAAACGCGCTATAGTTTGCAATCACAATCGCGGTCAGGAGACTGCACATGCCAGACAATCTGCACACCAGTATCGTCAGGGATTTTCGGCAAACTTTGCTGTGGCCCGTGCAATTGATGACTGATCATCTTGTCCCCGGCGCCGTAGATGCGCCCTGGGAAACGCTCAAGGCCATCAAGGATTCGCCCTGGGTAGAAATTGAGGATGATTTTTTACACAGCGCCCCGCACTTAAGTGAAACGCGCTATCAAGAGTTCGTCACCTTTATGCCTTTTGCCCAGCGTTTTTTATATGGCGAGGGCAAGCATGGCCATGCGGCTGGCGGCTATGGCGAATCGCCACTGCATATATTTAGCCGTCAGGATATCCGGGGCGTCCGTATCACCTTGCCAGAGCATGCGACCCCGCTTACTTTGCGCGTTGCGCATATCGAGCTGTATTTCTTTTTTGATATTGATGTTGCCATGCTGGCGCTTGAAGTCACTGCCAGCGATCTCGCGCTCAACGACGCCATGGAAATCCTCTACCGTCTGGGCCGAACCTATCCCAATTACTGGGATGATACCGGCGAGGGCGGGCATTGCGCAAAACGGGTGGAGTGGCTGGATCAGCACGATCAGGTCATTGCTGTCTCTGATTATGAAGACAAGGCCCGCTACCTGGCCTTTGTGAAAGAGAATCACGTCCCTTGTGTCTCATTGCACTGGTCAGCACTGATGTCGCCGCTCGTGCAACATTACTCCGGCCAGTCTGGCGAGTTGCGTTACCGTGAAATTGAATATCAGCGCATGCCCTTGATGGCTTATCTGGCGTTTGACGACGTGAGCACCTTGTCGCGCGGAGACTTGATCCGGCTGGGCCTGGTTTGCCAGCCCTGGCATTCAGATACCTTGCCGTTTAGTGAACAGTTTTTGCAAGACTTTGAGCAACAGCATTGCTATGACCGCTACTGGGATGAGGTCCGCCAAGACCCCTGGAGCACCACGCGCATAATGTGTACCGGCCAGAATTTTGTCGTGGTAGGCAGTCATCAGCACCGCGTGTTCAGCAATGACAAAAACGGCATCAAGCGCCATTACCAAAACCAGTATTTTCTATTGTTCTTAATCGCCCATTTTCAAAAAGCGGCCTTGCTGATGCTGTCAGACCGCATGGTGCAAGCCATCAGCCGCCTGAATATGCAGAGTGAGGACTCGGTCAAATCTTTCCGCAACAATATCCGGCATGTCACGGCCGTGTTTCTGCGCTTTACCCATCGCTACTGGTTTGAAAATGTGTCTGATCAGGCCGTCGCCAAAGACCTGTTTGCCTTGATGCTCAAGCAACTGGATTCGGTCAGCCTGTTTGAGAAAACTCGCCGCCGCATTATGGATATGGCCGAATATCTGGAAGGCGAAGAAATCAAGCGGCAGGCGGATACGGTCGTCCGCCTTACCGTGGTCACTATTCTGGGCCTCATCGGCACCATGACCAGTGGCTTGCTGGGCATGAATTTAATCGACCTGACCCAAACCAGTCTGCTGGAGAAGCTGGCATATTTTGGTATCGTCTTTGTGCCTGTCAGCCTGCTTACTTTTTATACTGTGATTAAATCGCGTCGGCTGTCATTGTTTCTGGATGCGCTTTCTAATGAGAGCACAGGCATGCGCTATAAATTATCAAAACTGGCCCGTGTATGGAGCGGTCAATTAGAGGACCGTTAGTGATTCTGTTGGCGTGAGCCTGTTTCAGCCATACAGGTGTTAAAAAGTGAATCTTCAACGCATTCTTCTATCCATCAATATATTGATGACAATATGGATAGGAGAACACGATGAGACGCAGACTCTATTTTGTTTTACCCAATCTTCACAGTGCTCAGGCCGTGATGAATGAATTACTGCTTGATCGCATTGATGAAAATCACATCCACTTTCATGCCCAGCATGAACATTTGCTAGAGCAATTACCAAAAGCCGGTGCCGTAGAAAAATCCGATGTTCTTTATAGTGCGATGGCCGGGTTTGTCTTTGGCGCAATCGTTGGCTTGTTAAGCGGCTTACTCGCCTGCTTTTTCCCATGGTGGTTTGGCGAAGTTGCTTTCACCGTGATTCCGTATTGCATGGTCATTGGAGCACTCGCCTGTGCTGCGTGGGCAGCGGCCATCGCGACTGCGGCACCCGGGTATCGCTTGCGTGCCCACAGTCAACAGCTGGAGCAAGGCAATATCCTCATGGTTGTATCCGTCCCATTGCGCAGGTTACGCGAGATCAGGCAGCGCCTGATGCTACGCCATCCTGAAGCCTTGTATGGCGGTGTTTGGCCCGCCGAGCATCGCTTGTTTCCTTGAGCATACCTATGGTTTGCTGGCACTCGCCTGGCGAGCAATCTCAGCGCATTGGTTGGCTAGGCACTTACTTTCAATAGCCATCTAAATAATGATGTATGCCGTTAGGTATATACCAAACTACGTATATCGAGAGATTCTTTCTTGTCTGCTGGCTGGCAAAATGCAAACCATCGTGATTGAGCAAACATGTAAACGAGAAGACATGAATCACATTAACCGTATAAGGAGACACATGATGCGTAAATTTATTTCTGTGGGTTTTATGGTTTCAAGTTTGTTCGTGGCCTCAACGGCCGTGGCATTTGAAGGTGAGAAAAATATTCAACAAACCGCGCATACACAGCATTTTTTAAGCAAACGGCCTTATGCCACACCTGCCGTGGTGGCTAGCGCAGCGGCTGATCAAGCCTGGGTAGGTGCGACTTTGGTTGTAAATCCTGCACCCGCACAAGCGCAGCAAGTGATGAAAATGCATCAATTGTCCAAACGTGCGTTTTAGTCAGGTAGTTGTCAGGTAACTATGCCACCATAAACCTGACCGTTACTCACCCTAACGGTAAAAACTATTAAAGAATGAGCGATTTAAGGAGCGTAAAATGAGTAAATTGTTATTAGCAGTACTGGTAACATTTGGCTTCATGGCGAATGTTCAAGCAGGCGATACCTCTGACGCTGAGAGTGGTGTACACAATCTGCATCAGAACCACTTCCTCGGCAAGCGGCCTTACAGTAAAGCCCCACAGGCAAAACAGCAAAGCCCTGAAGATAAATGGGAAGGCACAGGCTTGATCACAGATAACCCGGATAAAGGCCTGGACAAGCACCAGCAAATGCGCCTGAACTTTATTGGCAAGCGCCCTTACATGGGCTCACCGGCAGACTGAATTTAATTGAGTGCTGTTGAGCGCCGGCTGTGCCGGTGCAACAAAAACCCTTCATGTGATCCATGGAGGGTTTTGTTTTTGAGCCTGTGCTCAATCAGCTTCCAAGGCGGAAGAAGGATGCTAAGCCTTGAGGATGACGGGAGAAAGCTCAAAACTCCCGCCGTCATGACTCACTAATAATTGCTGATCTTGTATGGTGACGCTCATGCTCAGGCTGCGTGAGGCAGCGGCTGTGAGTGCCTGGGTTTCCGGCAGGTTAATCACCGTGACATTATCCAGTTTAAGCATGGCTTTTTGGTGTTGCTCCCACCACATCTCTGCAGTTCTGCCACCATAAAGCACTTGCACCACTTGCTTGGCTTTTCCGCAGGCTTTGCGAATCTCACGCTCGTCAGGCAGACCGACGCCTATCCAGCGTTCTATTGCCCCGGTAAGGTCTTTTTGCCAGAGATCCGGCTCATCGTCGTCACTCAGGCCTTTGCCAAATTCCAAGGCTTCATCCGCATAGAGCACAAACGCCAGCAGTCTGACCATCAGTCGCTCTTCTGTTTCCGAGGGGTGCTTGGCCAAGGTCAGCATATGCGTCTGATAGTAATGCCTGTCCATATCCGCAATATTGAGATTGATTTTATAAATGGTGGATTTGAGAGCCATGACGACTGCCTGCGATTAAAAAGTGCAGCGAGTATAACAAACTAAACTATGCTCTTAACCGCTTTGTAGCCAGCCAGATACAACAAACTGCTTGCGCTTTTTTAGAATCTTCATAAAATTGAAAATAAAACGTTTTATTTTTATTTTATGGATACGCAGGACGACATGCCTTCTACACGCACAGCCGCTGCCAAACCTAAGGTGGGGCGGCCAAAAACCGGGACAACACAGGAGCGGCACGCCCAATTTCTGGCGCAGGCCCTCGAACTGTTTATGACCGAGGGCGTGGCACGGACCAGTATTGCGCGGATTGCCGCAACCTGTGGCGTCTCGACGCGAACCATCTATGAGCGTTACAGCAACAAGGATGCGTTATTGATCGCTGCGCTCAAGCACATGGTGGAGCAGGATGTGCGTGCCATGACCAATCTTGAGCAGTTAGCCGACCCGTCGCTGGCCACGGTGCTCACGCATATCGGGCGACTGATGTTGAAAAAAGTCCTTGAACCGCGCATGGTGTCCTTTTTTAGAATTGCGATTTCAGAAGTATCACATTTACCGGAGTTGGCGAGGGCAGTCAAAGAAGTGGGGCCGGAGCGCATCTATCAAATGTTGGCAAATATCTTTAAAACGTATGCGGATAAAGGCGAGTTGCCACAACTGAATTTTATGCGGGCGGCTGAGTCTTATTGCGAGCTACTGATCGCCGGCCCTCGCCATAAAGCATTATTCGGGGTGCAAGAAGCAGATTGGGATGCAGAAGCACACATTGCATTTGTGGTGCAGTTATTCTTGAGAGGATTACACGGGATGGAACAAAAATGAAGCAGCCTGTCTTAAAGGTTGCGGTAAACCTGCGTCGCCTGCCGCTATGGTTGGCTGTCATGTGTTTGCCGCTGGCGAGTTGCTCGGTGATGGATGAATACATCCGCCCAAAACCCAAGGTAGCTACAGAATGGCAAGCGCCGTTGCCGCATGGCGGCAATCTGGCGTCGCTGAACAATTGGTGGGGGCAATTCAACGATCCTGTGCTTGACCATCTGCTCACTGAGGCACAGAAAGAAAGTCCCTCGCTTGAAATTGCGCTGGCCAATATCCGTGTGTCGCGCGCCAATGTCTTGTCTGCCCGTGCGCAAGGGATCCCTGATTTAACCAGCACCGGCAGTGCCACCAAGAGTAAAGGCGGTGGTGGTGGCGCGTTTCCGGCCAGTACCATTGAAGTTGATTCGATTTCACTGGATGCCAGCTGGGAAGTGGATTTGTTTGGCAAGGTGAAAGCCGCCAAGCAGGCAGCCAAAGCGCAACTGGAGTCCAAGAAAATTGCCTGGCACGATGCACGCTTGAGCCTGGCCGCCGAGGTAGCAAATAATTATGTGAATTACCGTGCCTGCCAGGCGTCGGTAGACGCCCTGCAACAGGCCTATGACTCTCGTAAAGAGACCGCGCGTTTGACAGGCATTTCTGCCAAGGCTGGTTTCTCCGCTCCGTCAGACCTCGCACTCGCAGAGGCAGCGACACGCGCCAGTGAGTCTACGCTGGATGGGCAGCAAGCCGAATGTGATGGACTGGTAAAAGCGCTTGTGGCGTTGACCAATTTGCCTGAGCCTGAGTTGCGTCAATGGTTGGCGAAAGGCAAAAGCTTGCCAGAGCCTGCCATGTTTGACGTGCAGGCCTTGCCGGCCAGTTTACTGACCCGGCGCCCAGACCTGGCCATTGATGAGCGCAACTTGGCGGAGGCCAGTGCCAATATCGGCGTCTCCAAAGCCCAGATGTACCCTACCCTGACCCTGACCGGATCGATCGGCTATCGCCGCACCAACTTTAATGGCACGGTGACACGCACCGACTCCTGGTCGTATGGCCCTTCTCTCAAGTTGCCGATTTTTGATGGCGGCACTTTGCGTGCGGATCTGGCAGAGGCGCGTGCCAATTACGATAGCTTGCTGGCAACCTATCAGCAGGATGTGCGTAATGCTGTCAAAGAAGTAGAGCAGGCTTTGGTGAGTCTGGAAAGTGCTACCCGCCGTGCCACCTCCGAGCAGGCCAGTGCCCAGCAATATCAGCAATATTTCAAGGCCGCCGAGATCAACTGGAAATCAGGCGGGCTGGATTTATTGTCACTCGAAGATGCCCGCAGGCAAAAAATTAATGCCGAGCTGAACCTTATCACCCAGCAAAAAAACCGTGTATTGCAGTGGATTGCGTTATACAAGGCATTTGGTGGTGACTGGCTGGAAACACAGGCGACGGTGAAACCCATCATCCTCAAGCCCATGGAAAAAAGGTAAATAAAAATGGCGAGCAGACTGACAAAAAAAACCAAATTCTTAATCATTGCGGCCGTGCTGGTGGGTGTGAGTGCCTGGTTCTGGCAACATCCGCGGCATCAGGCCGAGCTGGCAGAAAAACGTACTAACCGCGCGGCTGCCAATCAAACTGAAGCAGAACATGCGCAGCAGTCAGCGGGCAAGGGCAAAGCCGCCCTGAGCGTGGAGGTCACCCGGCCCGTGAAGGTACAATGGCAGACGACTCTGATGCTAAATGGCAGCGTCTATCCCTGGCAAGAGGCCCTGGTCAGTGCGGAAATTGCCGGATTGCGCATACAGCAAGTGCTGGCCGATGTCGGCGCGCAAGTGAGCAAGGGGCAGTTGCTGGTTGTCTTGGCCGATGAAACCGTCAAGGCGGATTTGCAAAAACAGCTCGCCACGGTTGAAAAAGACAAGGCCGCGCTGGCTGAAGCAAAGAGCAATGCAGACCGTGCGCGTGAAATCAAGGACAGTGGCGCGCTATCGGCGCAAAAAATCAATGAATACATGATTGCCGAGCAGACGGCACGGGCCAATCTCGCCTTATCCGAGGCGGAGCTGGAGAACCAGAAAATCCGCTTGCGCCAGACCAAAGTGGTGGCGCCTGACGATGGCGTCATTTCATCACGTTCTGCCAATTTGGGGAATGTGGTGTCGGCCGGGGCGGAGTTATTCAGGCTGGTGCGGCAAAGTCGTATTGAGTGGCGCGGTGAGGTGAATGCAGATCAGCAAAACGCTTTGCATGCCGGACAAGCGGTCAATCTGAGTTTGCCGGGCGGCAAGAAGGTAGCCGGGACCGTGCGGTTGATTTCGCCGACCGTCGACAACAATACCCGTAATGCGCTGGTGTATGTGGATATCCCCAAAGGCAGTGCCAAGCCTGGCATGTATGTGCAGGGGCAGGTGGATATCGGCCAGCAGCAAGGGTTGGCGGTCCCACTGAGTGCCGTCACCTACCGCGATGGCTTTGCCTATGTGTTTGAACTGGCGCCATCCGGGTCTGACGGTATCAGCCAGGTCGCACAGCGCAAGGTACAAACCGGCCGTACCCGCGAGCAGCTGATAGAGTTGCTTGGTGGCGTGGAGGCAGGGGCCTCGCTGGTGCTCAGTGGTGGCGCTTTTCTCAACGATGGGGATAGGGTCAAAATCGTGACGGTGGCTAAACCTGAGGCTGCAAAATGAATTTTTCAGCCTGGTCTATCCGCAATCCGGTTCCCGCCATTCTGCTGTTTGTGGTGTTGAGCTTTCTTGGTCTCAAATCACTTAATCAATTAGGCAAACAGAACTTTCCGGATATTGAGCTGCCGGTGATTTCGGTCAGTGCGACGCTGGAAGGCGCGGCCCCGCCACAGCTGGAAACCGAAGTGGCCCGCAAGATTGAAGACAAGATTGCGACCATTGGTGGGATCGAGCACATGACCACCAAAATCACCGATGGCAGTGTCAGCATCAGTGTGCAGTTCACTATAGATACCAACAGTGAAGAGGCGCTGAATCTGGTACGCAATGCGGTTGATAGCGCGCGCTCTGAGTTGCCCGCTGCGGTACTGACGCCTACCGTGTCTAAAGTGACGACCTCCGGCAGTGCGATCCTCACTTTCGTCGCCTCGGCTGACAATATGGATGAAGGCGAGCTATCGTGGTTTGTCGACAACGAAGTGAGCAAGGCCATGCTGGCAGTGAATGGCGTGGGCAAGATTACGCGTACCGGTGGCGTAGACCGCGAAGTGCAGGTTAATCTTGATCCGACCTTGATGGCGGGTTTGGGTGTCAATGTCAGCGATGTGTCTGCACAGCTCAAACGCGTACAGCAGGATGCCTCGGGCGGGCGAGGGGATATTGGCGACAATATTCAGTCGGTACGCACCCTGGGCGCCTTGCATAGTGCGGATGAAGTCCGCAATCTGGATATTCCCATCGGCGATGGTCGCCACATCAAGTTGTCGCAAGTGGCGGAGGTGATTGATACCTATGCTGAGCGCACCACCTATGCCAGCTATGATGGCAAGCCAGTCATCCGGTTTGAAATTACGCGTAGCAAAGGCACCAGTGAGGTGACGGTGGCCAAAGATGTGCGTGCCGCGCTGGAAAAATTCAGGGTCTTGCATCCACAAGTGAAGATTGTGGAGGCTTTTAACATGGTCAAGCCGGTAGAAGATAACTATCACGGCTCCATGCAATTGCTGTACGAGGGTGCTTTGCTCGCTATTCTGGTGGTGTGGTGGTTTTTGCGCGACTGGCGCGCCACCATTATTGCCGCCGTCGCTCTGCCTTTATCCATGATCCCGACCTTTGCATTTATGCAATATTTCGGCTTCTCGCTCAATATTCTTACTTTGCTTGCCATGGCGCTAGTGGTGGGGATTTTGGTCGATGATGCCATTGTGGAAATCGAAAACATTGTCCGCCACCTGCGCATGGGCAAATCCCCTTATCAGGCCGCCATGGAGGCCGCTGATGAAATCGGCTTTGCTGTGATTGCCACCACATTTACGCTGGTGGCGATTTTTCTGCCCACCGCATTTATGGGGGGTATTCCGGGTAAATTCTTCAAGCAGTTTGGCATTACGGCGGCCATTGCCATCATGGGCTCGCTGGTGGTCGCCCGCTTGCTGACGCCCATGATGTCAGCCTATTTGTTAAAACCGCACCCAGTTAAGGAAGAGCAAATCTCTGGCTTTATGCGCGCTTACTTACGCAGTGTGGAGTGGTGTTTGCGCCACCGCAAAACCGTGGTGCTGGCATTTGTATTGTTCATTGTCGGCTCATTGAGTTTGATGCCACTGTTGCCTAAAGGCTTTGTGCCTTCCTCTGACAGTAGCCAGACCAAGGTCAATATTGAGTTGCAGCCGGGGACCGCGCTGGAACAGACGCGCGAAGTGGTTAGTCTGGCAGAGCAGATCGTCAAGCAGCACCCGGAAGTGAAAGCGGTGTTTAGCGCCGCGGGCACGGCCAGTACCGGTGGGGGTGGCCCCAATGCTTCGCAGAATAGTACGGATGTGCGCAAGGGCAGCCTGGTGATTAGTCTGACGGATCGTAGTGAGCGGCATCAGAAGCAATCCGAAATTGAAGCCGAGTTACGTGAGCGACTCAAGGCATTGCCGGGCGCACGTGTCAACGTCGGCATTGGGGAATCCGGTGAAAAACTGCAGATCACACTGGCCAGCGATGATGGCATTGCGCTGGGCAATGCTAGCCAACAGCTGGAGCAACAATTGCGTACCTTAAGCGGTGTCGGCAACATCACTTCCAGTGCCAGCCTGCAACGGCCAGAGGTGCAGATCATCCCCGATATCGACAAGGCCGCCGAGCTGGGGGTGACGGTAGAGTCGATTGCACAGGTGATTCGCATTGCCACCTCGGGAGACTTCTCCAATACCATGCCCAAGCTCAATTTGCCTCAGCGCCAGGTGCCAATCCGGGTGCGATTGGGTTCCAGTGTACGCACCAGTTTGCAAGAAATTGCCCAACTGCGGGTACCCGCACGCAACGGCAGTGTCAGTCTGGAAACCGTGGCCACCGTTCGCATGGGCAGTGGGCCGCAGCAAATTGACCGTATGGACCGCATGCGTAATGTGACCTTCGATATCGAACTCAACAAGCGTCAGATTGGTGAGGTCATGCGTGAAGTACAACAGCTGCCCGCCATGCAATCACTGCCGCCCAGCGTGAAGCAGCTGGAGTCAGGTGATGCCAAACGCATGAACGAATTGTTTGCCAGCTTTGGCGGCGCCATGGTCATCGGCGTGATGTGCATCTATGTGGTGCTGGTCTTGCTGTTTGGCGACTTTCTGCAACCAGTGACCATCTTGGGGGCGCTGCCCTTGTCACTGGGTGGGGCCTTCTTTGCCCTGCTGGTCACCCACAACAGCTTCTCCATGCCGAGTGTGATTGGGTTGTTGATGTTGATGGGTGTGGTGACCAAAAACTCGATCTTGCTGGTGGAGTACACCATCATGGCCAGAAAAGAGCGCCAGTTAAGCCGGTTTGATGCGATTATCGATGGGTGCCATAAACGTGCGCGGCCGATTGTCATGACCACCATTGCCATGGCTGCCGGTATGCTGCCGATTGCCCTGGGCTGGAGTGCGGATCCTAGCTTCCGCGCGCCAATGGCGATCACGGTGATTGGTGGATTAATTACTTCGACAGTGCTGAGTCTGGTGGTGATCCCGGTGCTGTACACCTACGTGGATGATTTGCTGGGATGGTTGAGGGGGCTGGCAAGATGGGCTAAACAGCATGTTTGATCAGGCGTGTCGCTGCGAGCGGGCGGCTTTGCGCCCTCACACAATCGCCGGCTCTGCAGGGCCGGTGATCAAACGATCAGTGAAGCCCGCTGATCGCCGCGCCATATCGACTTACTATAGCCCGATTAATTGGGCGCAAACGTAAACGCATCGCTATAAAACTCTTCTTCTGGCAGGCCCTGCTTCACAAACGTTGCTTTCGCAATCTCCACCATGCCTGGTGCGCCGCATGCATAGACCTCAAACCCGCTTAAATCGGCGTGATCTTCCAACACGGCTTGATGCACCAGGCCACGGCGGCCTTGCCAGCCATCGTCGTCGTGACCGTCGGAAATGACGGGGATATACTGAATATTCGGCATGAACTGTGTCCAGCGCTGGCAGAGGTCATCCATATATAAGTCGCCGGTTCGTCTCGCGCCGCGGTAGAGGTAAACGGGGCGCTGGATCTGATTGAAAATCATGTGTTCTATCATGCCTTTGACCGGTGCAAACCCCGTACCACCCGCCACCATGATGATGGGTTTTTGGTTTTGCTCTCGCAGGAAAAAACTGCCGAGAGGCGCTTCCATACGCAATATGGTTTTAAGCGGCATGTCATTGAACACTTGCTCGGTAAAATACCCGCCAGCAATTTTACGGATATGCAATTCAATAAACCCTTTTTCATGTGGCGCATTGGCGATGGAGAAAGCCCGGCGGCGGCCATCCTTGAGTAAAAATTCGATGTATTGTCCAGCCATAAAGGTCAGTTGTTCAGTGGCAGGTAATTGCAGGTGCAAGACCATTACATCGTCGCCGAACTGCTGTTTGTGTTGAATGCGTACCGGCAAAATACGCGGTTTGATGCCTTGCACCATATCGATCTGGCGGCATTCAATGACCAGGTCTTCAAGGGGTCTGGCACAGCAAAACAAAGCCATGCCAGCTGCAAGCTCGGCATCGGTCAAGGCGTTGCCTTGGTAATCATCATGCATGACTTTGCCGGTCAGCACCTTGCCTTTGCAGGCGCCGCAAGCGCCATTACGGCAGCCATAGGGTAAGTTGATACCCGCTTCTATGGCGGCTTCGAGCACGGTTTGGCTGGGGCGGACATCAAAGGTATGGCCACTGTTTTCAATCAGGACACGGTTCATAAGACGATATTTTCCAAGCGTTAATCTTTGCGCGGGAGATGCACGACATTATCTACCGGTTTGCTGTCAGGGACTTCGGTAAATTCCCCCTCAATCACCTCGTCATTCGCGCTGTGACGGTAGCGTGCATGGGGTTGTTGATGCTGCCCGCTGACGTTTGGGTTGTTGGTTGGAATCAGTAACAGAATCACGGCAATGACATCGCTAATGACGCCCGGAATCAGGAGTAATACTCCGGCCAGCAAGTTTCTGGCAGTGGAAAAGATGGCGGCTACCGGGTTGCCACCGGCCGTCATTTGCTGAAACAAGCGTGACGCGATCAGGTCTTTTTCACCACGAATCAGCTTGAGGCCCAGGTAGCCGATGATGATCAGGTAGACCAAGACCCACCAGCCATAGCGCTGGCTGAGTTCGATCAGGACCGCTATCTCCAGAAACGGAAAAGCCAGTAGAATAGCAAGGATGAGAAAACGCATGTCAGAATCCTGTCTGTGAGTCAGCGCGCGATGACGCCAAAAGAGGAAATTATAATCGTGTTTACGCATGTGCCGAACAAGGCATGTGCCGAGCATATCGCGCATACGTTGCTTACAGACAAGTTGGCGGCATGCGTCAATATTTCAAGTCCGGTCACCTCTATTTATCGCTGGCAAGGGCAGATAGAGCAAGCGGAAGAAATCGCCCTGAGCATTAAAACCACGCGGCAGGGGTATGCCGCCTGTGCGGCCAGGCTTAGAATGCTGCATCCTTATGAACTTCCAGAGATTGTAGGCATCCATGTGAGCGAGGGTTTGCCGGAATATTTGGCATGGGTGGCGGCCGAGACAGGGATGCAGGAGTGAAGCGTTGATCAAAAATGGGTTTAAAGTAGCATGGGTACTGGTCATGTTATGCGTGATGGTGTTGCCTGTGCACGCGGCGTCACAATTCTCAAAACTATTCACTGAAGATAGCAGCGAAGATTTTTTGCCTGTCGATCAGGCATTTAAGGTCGATGCGGCATTGACGGATGCTACGCATGCCCAGATCCGGTTTACTGTAGCACCAGGCCACTATTTATATAGAGACCGCATACAACTCTTACCGGCCAGCGACACGACACAGCTCAGCTTGCCAGCCGGTGAAACCAAGCATGATCCCAATTTTGGCGAACAGCAGGTGTTTCACCACGACACCGTGGCCGAGGTCACGTTTGTAGGGGCCGCCCCTCAGGTGTTGCAAGTACGCTATCAAGGCTGTAGTGAAAAAGGCCTGTGTTATCCCCCACAAACCAAATCACTTGCATTGGACGCGGTTGCCTCGGCGAATAATATTCGCAGTGCACAGCCCGTCAACGCGGAGAGTGAGGACGAGTTTTCTGGCAAGCTTTTGGCCTCTGGCCACTGGTGGCAGATTGTGGCAGGCTTTTTTGGTGCAGGCCTGTTGCTGGCATTCACCCCTTGCGTGTTCCCCATGATTCCTATTTTGTCTGGGATTATTGTGGGCAAAAATGCCCATGTGTCGCGTGGCAAGGCGTTTACTTTGTCATTGGCATACACACTGGGTATGTGCCTGACTTATACCCTGGCTGGCGTCGCCGCCGGGCTCTCTGGGCAACTCTTGAGCAGCGCGCTGCAAACGCCTGCCGCCCTGATCATCGGTGCCCTGATTTTTGTGGTGCTCTCATTCTCCATGTTCGGCTTTTACGAGCTCAAACTGCCGTCAGCGGTTGAAAATTACTTTTTTAACTGGAGCAGTCGTTTCAAGGGTGGTCATCTGGCCAGCGATTTCTTAATGGGGGCCATATCTGCCTTGATCATCAGCCCTTGTGTCGCTGCGCCGCTGGCGGGTGCGCTGCTTTATATCAGCCAGACGCATGATGTGGTGCTGGGCGCGGTGGCATTGTTTTCATTGTCGCTGGGCATGGGCGTACCGTTATTGCTGATTGGCGCATCAGCGGGCACGGTCTTGCCCAAGGCGGGCGAATGGATGAATGCCGTTCGTCGTTTGTTTGGGGTGTTGATGTTGGCTGTCTCGGTCTGGATCGTCAGCCCGTTGCTGCCTGTGTCAGCGCAACTGGTTTTATGGGCGGCCTTGTGTATTGTCCCGGCCATTTATCTGCGCGCAATAGACCCTTTGCCTGCGGATGCGGGGAGCACCGCGCGTCTTTGCAAGGGATTTGCGGTCATGTTGCTGCTTTATGGCGCCGCGCTGCTGGTCGGTGCCTGGTCGGGTGCACGCTCACCGCTACAACCTTTGCAAAGGGTCATGTCTGCTTCGGCGACGGATGTGCAAGCACTGCCATTCAAACGCGTGCAAAGTGTACAAGCGCTCGAAAATGCGCTTGCGGCCGCGCGGGGCAAACCCGTGATGCTGGATTTTTACGCAGACTGGTGTGTCTCGTGCAAAGAATATGAGCAGTTTGTCTTTAGCCAGCCAGAAGTGCGGGCTGCGCTCAAAGATGTGGTGCTGTTGCAGGCAGATGTGACCGAAAACCGGGCGGAAGATGCCGCATTGCTCAAGCGCTTTGAATTGTTCGGGCCGCCAGGGATCGTGTTTTTTGATGCGCAGGGACGGCCGTTGCAACCTGTGATCAAAGGCTATCAGGACGTCACACAATTTCTTGACCGCTTGCGCAAATTGCCTTTAAGCGCCATGGAGAAGTCTGCACATGCATAATATTGCGCGTTTGGTCATGACGATATTACTGATCGTTGTTCTCGGTAGCGGATTCCGTTGGCTTTACCTTCACCGTGATCAATGGATGACGTCTGCCCCTACTCAAACGGCGATGATGGTGCCTGACGCGGTATGGAGCGTCGGTTTGCAGGATGCTGGTGGCAGGACGTATGCGCTTTCAAGCTTTAAAGGCAAGCCTGTCATCATGAATTTTTGGGCGACATGGTGTGAGCCTTGCCGTGAAGAAATGCCCGAAATCTCAGCGCTGGCGGCCGAACACCCCGAAATTGCAGTGTTAGGCCTGGCCATTGACGAGGCAGCCGCTGTGCATGAGTTCGCGGAGAGTACGCCCGTCAGTTATCCTTTGTTAATTGCCGAGAACGAAGGTATGCCTTTGGCCGAGCAACTGGGCAACACCAAAGGCGTATTACCTTACACCGTGGTGATTTCTGCCAACGGCCAAGTGACACACACCTTCTTCGGCAGAGTCAATCGCCAAATGCTGCAAAAAGCACTCAACTTGCCTTAAATGCCCATCCACTTCTGTGCGCAAACAGGCCGCTTATGGCTTGGGTTTGTCGCCTGATCTGTACCAGTTGCTGCCGTTTTGGCGACTTTCCATTTGTTCCAAATTGCGAATTTTACTGGACAAAATGCAATAACTTCGGCAAACTTCGACGCCATGAAGGTTGTATTTTTCTCTTTGAGAGGCATCTGAAATGGGCGCCAAATCCATCCTGGTGATACATGGACCCAACTTGAATATGCTGGGGACACGTGAGCCACAGCACTACGGTAGCCAAACGCTTGCAGATATCAACCAGCATCTGCTGGAATTGGCGCGAGCCGATCAGGTACGTCTTGAATCCTTTCAGAGCAACTCTGAGGCGGAGATCATAGAGAAAATTCATGCATTGTCTGTGAACCGGGTGGATTACGTCATTATCAATCCTGCCGCCTTCACACATACTTCTATTGCCATCAGGGATGCCCTTTCGGCAGTGAACATTCCATTCATTGAAGTGCATCTCTCCAATGTGCATGCCCGTGAGTCATTCCGGCATCATTCTTATTTCAGCGATCTGGCGACCGCCGTCATCTGCGGTTTGGGCGCAGAGGGATACTACGCCGCCTATCGCTACATCCAACAACGCTAATAACATTTAAAACATTTACATTCGAGGCTTATATGGATTTACGCAAACTCAAAAAACTGATTGATCTGGTCGAGGAATCGGGGATTTCCGAGCTGGAACTGACTGAGGGTGAAGAGAAGGTACGTATCAGTCGCGCCATGGCACCGGGTGCTGCACCAGTGACTCAATATGTCGCTGCGCCTGTTTCCGCGCCTGCAGCAGCACCCGCAGCAGCCGCTGCTCCCGCCGTTGCAGCGGCAGAAGTGCTAGAAGGCACGGTAGTTAAATCACCGATGGTCGGTACGTTCTATCGCGCGTCTTCTCCAGATGCAAAAGCGTTCGTCGATGTTGGTAGCACTGTCAATACAGGGGACACCCTGTGCATTATTGAAGCCATGAAGCTGCTCAACGAAATTGAGAGTGAATATGCGGGCACGATTAAAAAGATTTTCGTTGAAAACGGTCAGCCTGTGGAATACGGCGAGCCTCTGTTCCTGATTGGCTAATCGTGATGATTGAAAAAGTACTGATTGCCCGTGGCGGCGACCAGCAGCCCTCTGCGGGTTTCGCAGCAACGAAGTTTAATTGTCTAGCGGCTATTGAGACGCGGAGTAAATAATGTTCGAGAAAATCCTGATTGCCAACCGCGGCGAAATTGCCTTGCGCGTGCAACGTGCTTGTCGTGAGTTGGGGATTAAAACGGTGGCTGTACACTCTGAGGCTGACCGTGATGCCAAATATGTCAAGCTGGCCGATGAGTCTGTCTGTATTGGCCCAGCACCTTCTGCAAAAAGCTACCTGAATATTCCTGCCGTGATCAGTGCGGCTGAAGTGACGGATGCGCAAGCGATTCACCCTGGGTATGGCTTTTTATCCGAGAATGCCGACTTTGCCGAGCGGGTTGAACAAAGCGGTTTTGTCTTTATCGGCCCCCGCGCAGAGACTATTCGCCTGATGGGTGACAAGGTGTCTGCCAAGGATGCCATGAAAGCGGCGGGTGTGCCATGTGTGCCTGGCTCAGATGGTGCGTTGAATGATGATCCGGCTGAAATCATTAAAACGGCCAAACGCGTAGGCTACCCGGTGATTATTAAAGCAGCGGGTGGTGGCGGTGGCCGTGGCATGCGCGTGGTGCATACCGAAGCCGCCTTGCTTAATGCGGTCAATATGACCAAAGCCGAAGCACAGGCTGCCTTTGGCAACCCTATGGTTTACATGGAAAAATTCCTTGAAAACCCGCGCCATATCGAGATCCAGATTCTGGCTGACCAGCATGGCAACGCCGTGTTCTTGGGTGACCGCGATTGCTCCATGCAGCGCCGCCATCAAAAGATTATTGAAGAAGCACCATCGCCCTTGTTGCCAGAAAGGCTGCGCGACAAAATTGGTGAGCGTTGTGCCGAGGCCTGCCGCAAGATTGGTTACCGTGGCGCCGGCACCTTCGAGTTCCTGTATGAAAATGGCGAGTTCTACTTTATTGAGATGAACACCCGCTTGCAGGTGGAGCATACCGTCACTGAAATGATCACGGGTATCGACCTGGTTCAGCAGCAGATCTTCATCGCTGCCGGTGAGAAGCTGCCGTTCCGTCAGCGCGATATCGTGCTCAATGGCCATGCCATCGAATGCCGGATTAACGCCGAGGATCCTTATACCTTTGTGCCTTCACCAGGCTTTATCAATCGCTTTCATATGCCTGGCGGCCCTGGCGTACGTATGGATACGCATGTGTATGGCGGCTATACCGTGCCACCGCATTATGACTCGATGATAGGCAAGCTGATTACACACGGTGCGACACGCGAACAGGCGATTGCCAGAATGCGCGTGGCCTTGTCCGAGATGTATGTCGAAGGCATTAAAACCAATACTGCGCTGCATTCTGATCTGATGGCCGACTTGGCTTTCCAGCAGGGCGGCACCAGCATTCACTATCTGGAGCAGAAGCTGGGTATCAGCTCGAAATAATTTTGCATTGGCTGTTACTTAAAATTCAATCAACCGAGCCGCAGGCCGAGGCACTCAGCGATGTGCTGATGGAGCAGGGTGCGTTGTCCGTCAGCATTGAAGATGCGCACGCTGACACCTTGGCCGAGCAGGCAATTTTTGGCGAGCCGGGGGATCCCCCGCCCGGCATCTGGCAGCAAAACATTGTCACGGCCATGCTGGATGCAGAAGCCGATGTCCAGGGTCTACTGGCCCGTGTACAAGCCGAGCTGCAACTGGATGGTCTCAAATATCAGTTAGAGCAGATCGAGGAGCAGGATTGGGTGCGGGCCACGCAAGCGCAGTTTGACCCTATCCGCGTGACCGATAGATTGTGGATCGTGCCTTCCTGGCATGAGGCGCCGAATGCGGAGGCGATCAATATCGTGCTGGATCCGGGCCTGGCATTTGGCACCGGCAGCCATCCGACCACGCATTTGTGTTTGAGCTGGTTGGCGCAATTACCTGAAACACTGTTGCGCAGTGCCAATGTCCTTGATTACGGATGTGGCTCAGGCATTTTGGCGATTGCCGCCAAAAAACTGGGCGCCAACACCGCCACAGGCGTTGATATTGACCCGCAGGCAGTGATTGCCAGTCGTGATAACGCGCTCAATAACCAGGTCGAGGCCATTTTTTATGACTCTGCCGAATACCTGCATGAGCCGTTTGATCTGGTCGTGGCTAATATTCTGTCCAGCGCCTTGATGGTGCTGGCCCCAGTGATTGCCAAATCTTGCAAAACTGGCGGTAAAGTTGCATTATCCGGCATATTGGAGAGCCAGCAGCAGATGTTGCTGGCGCATTATGCCGAGTGGTTTGAAATGGATGCCCCCATCCAGCAAGATGGATGGGTCTTGCTGACGGGAACCAGAAAATGTCCTTGATTACGGCCTGCCCGGCCTGCCAAACACAATTTGAAGTCACTGACGAGCAATTGCAGGCCTATGCTGGCAAGGTGCGCTGCGGTGAATGTGACCATGTGTTTGATGCGCGCTCGCATTTGCTGTCGTCATCTGCTGCCACTGCTGCAAGCGAGGCGGTAGATCCCCAGCCTGCCAGCGATGCCGCGATTTACTTTCAGGTGAGTGCCGAGGCCGCACAGGCGCATCCGGTGCCTGACGAGCCGTTTGAAGCAGTCATGCCGGAGCTGTCTATTCAGCCTGACGAGGCGATTGAGCCTGAAATCCCTGCTTTTCTGCGTGACGTTTCACTTGAGGATGAGCGCCCGCAATCTCGGGTGACGCCCGCCACCCCTTGGGCATATAGCCTGCTTTCTGTCCTGCTGCTGGTGACTTTTTTTCTACAAACACTGTATTTCTCTCGCACCACGCTTGCCGCCAGTTACCCGCACACCAAACCATGGCTGCAAGCGCTATGCAAGCCACTGCATTGTGAAGTAGGTTTGCCTAGGGATATAGCGCAATTGACGATAGATGATGCGGATATTCAAGAGCACAAGACACGCGCCGGCGTGCTGGTGTTTTCCAGTGTGCTGATGAATCACGGTGAGGTGCGACAGGCCTATCCGATGATAGAGCTGACTTTGACCAATACGGCTGACGAGCCGGTATTGCGCAAAACGCTCAAGCCGGAAGACTATCTGCCCAAGACTGTCGATGCCAGCAATGGCTTGGCGGCCTTGCAAGAGCAGTCCGCCAAAGTGTTTTTAGGTGTAGACGAAAAACTGGTAACGGGTTTTCGCGTCGCCATTGCCTACTAGTTGTTTGTGCACCTAAACCGGGTCAATCTGTTGTTGCGCAGCGCCCACTTCAGCCATCACTTTTCCTAATATTTCAATCGCTTCTTTGCGCACAAAACTTTTGCGCCAGGCCAGCGCAATACGTCGGCTAGGGGCAGGGCGGGTAAACGGGATCACGCGAATCAGCGCGTTCTGATAGCGCGCCGCAGTTGCCATGGCTGGCAGCACCGTGATACCCAAATTCGAAGCCACCATATTTCTGATTGTTTCCAGCGAATTGCCCTGTAACACTTCGCCTTTACGGCTGAGCTCGGGGCAAGCCTGGGTTACCTGATTGCTGAAGCAATGCCCGGTGTTGAGCAATAACACTTTCTCCTGGCTCAATTCATCCGCCTCGACCGATGTGCGCTTGGCCCAGGCGTGACTCACGGGTACGACGACATTAAAGTCCTCGTCATACAGTGGCAAGGTTTCAATGCCCGGCACATCAAACGGTAAGGCGACTACAGCCGCATCGATGAGCCCGTTTTTCAGCTGCTGCTCCAGAGTCGCCGTGATGTTTTCTTCAACTTCCAGCGGCATCTGCGGCGCTACCTGGATGAGTGGCGGAATGATTTCGGGTAACAGATAAGGCCCGACCGAGTGAATCATGCCCAGCTTGAACAGGCCGTTGAGCGGATCGTTACCGTGTTTCGCCATCTCTTTGATCTTGGCGGCTTGCTCCAGCACGATATTGGCTTGTGCAATAATCTGCTCACCAATTTCGGTGGGGGTCACCTCGTTGCGGTTACGTTCAAACAGAGAGACACCCAGCTCTTCTTCCAGTTTTTTGATGCCCAGACTGAGCGCCGGCTGGGTCACAAAACATTTTTCTGCTGCGCGCCTGAAGTTTCTCTCTTGCGCCACCGCCAATACAAACTTTAATTCAATCAAGGTCATTTGCTTGTCTCGCTGTTTTCACCATCACTAGTCTATATGCATTAATTTTATTAATCAATAATATCAAAACATACAATTATACAAATTAAATGGTGCGCTCTAGAATGCGATGCATGGATGACAACATAAGGAGGCAAGATGTGGATTTGGCTTAATCAGGAATCAGCCGTGTGGCAGGAAACTTTAGCCGCTTACGCTGCCAGTTTTTAACTCTGCAGTTTATTTTATATCAAATTATTATCGTAATAATCAAGGCGTAGTATATTTGAGTCTTGATGAATTTTTTGCCGCACTCATCAATTAACAACAAGGAGCTAACACATGCAGAATCAAAACACGGGCGCCAAGTGCCCATTCGCGCATGGCGCAATCACGACAACCGCACAAACCAATACGAATTGGTGGCCGAACGCCCTCAATCTGGATATCTTGCATCAACATGACCGTAAAACCAATCCGCTTGGTGAGTCATTTGACTATAGACAGGAAGTATCCACGCTGGATGTAGATGCGCTTAAAAAGGACATGCATGCCTTGATGACGGACAGCCAGGCATGGTGGCCTGCAGATTGGGGTCATTATGGTGGCTTGATGATTCGCATGGCCTGGCACGCCGCCGGGACTTATCGCGTGGCAGATGGCCGTGGTGGCGCGGGTACAGGTAACCAGCGCTTTGCACCACTCAACAGCTGGCCTGATAACGTCAACCTAGATAAAGCGCGCCGCCTGCTGTGGCCGATCAAGAAAAAATATGGCAACAAGATCTCCTGGGCGGACCTGATTGTACTTGCGGGCACCATTGCCTATGAGTCCATGGGTCTCAAGACTTTCGGATTCGCTTTTGGCCGTGAGGATATCTGGCACCCGGAAAAAGATATCTACTGGGGCAATGAAAAAGAGTGGCTGGCAAAAACCGGTAGCGAAGGTAGTCGTTATTCTGGTCAGCGTGACCTCGAAAACCCGCTGGCTGCCGTGATGATGGGCCTGATTTATGTGAACCCGGAAGGCGTGGATGGCAACCCTGATCCGCTGAAAACCGCGCAGGATATCCGCGTTACCTTTGCCCGCATGGCGATGAACGACGAGGAAACGGTAGCGTTGACGGCAGGCGGCCACACGGTGGGCAAAGCACACGGGAACGGTCAGGCCAGCAACCTTGGTGTCGACCCGGAAGCCGCCGACGTTCATGAGCAAGGGATGGGCTGGAACAACCACACCAGACGCGGAGTGGGCCGGGATACGGTGACCAGCGGCATTGAAGGTGCCTGGACTACACACCCGACCCAATGGGATAACGGTTACTTTGCCATGCTGTTTAACCATGACTGGGAACTTAAAAAGAGCCCGGCCGGTGCGTGGCAATGGGAGCCCGTGAACATCAAGGAAGAAGACAAGCCAGTCGATGTCGAGGATCCTAGCATTCGTTATAACCCCATCATGACAGATGCGGATATGGCCATGATCAAGGACCCGATTTACCGCAAAATCTCGGAGCGATTCCGTGACGACCAGGCGTATTTCTCTGAAGTGTTTGCCCGTGCCTGGTTCAAGCTGACACACCGTGACATGGGTCCCAAAGCCCGTTACATCGGCCCGGATGTGCCGCAAGAGGATCTGATATGGCAAGATCCGGTGCCTGCAGGTTCAGCCATCAGCGAGACAGACATTGCTGCACTCAAAGCACACATTCTGGCGAGCGGCTTAAGCACCGCAGAACTGGTCGCGACCGCTTGGGATAGCGCACGTACTTTCCGTGCCTCAGACTACCGCGGGGGCGCAAATGGTGCACGTATTCGTCTGGCGCCACAAAAAGACTGGGTAGGCAACGAGCCCGTCAGACTGCAAAAAGTGCTGACCGTGCTCGAAGGCATACAGCAGGGCTTTGGCAAACCTGTCAGCATCGCTGACCTGATTGTCCTCGGTGGTTCTGCTGCCGTTGAGCAAGCCGCCCAAGCCGCCGGAGTGAACATCACAGTACCGTTTGTTGCAGGCCGTGGTGATGCGACGGCAGAACAGACAGACATTGAGTCTTTTGAGGTGCTGGAACCTGTGCATGATGGCTACCGCAACTGGCTCAAGGCCGACTACGTGCCCTCGGCAGAGGAAATGCTGCTGGACCGTACCCAGCTGATGGGTCTGACTGCACCAGAAATGACCGTGCTTGTGGGGGGGATGCGTGTGCTGGATACCAACCACGGTGGGAGCAAGCACGGTGTATTTACCGATCAGCCTGGTGTGCTCAGCAATGACTTTTTTGTCAACCTGACCGATATGCGTTACACCTGGGTGCCTGCTGGCAACAACCTGTATGAAGTCCGTGAGCGCAACACAGGGGTAGTTAAATGGACGGCTACCCGTGTGGATCTGGTGTTTGGCTCCAACTCCATCCTGCGTTCTTATGCCGAGGTGTATGCACAAGATGATGCCAAGCAGAAGTTTGTGCACGACTTTGTCGCCGCCTGGACCAAGGTCATGCATGCGGATCGTTTTGATCTTAAATAATTAAAAATTTCTGTGACTCTGTCGTCATGCCAAGCGCCTTGAGGGATCAAGGCGCTTTTTTATTGATGGCTTAGTATGTATGCAGACATGGGTCATGATGCGTATCACGGACATTTTCCAGGCGTAAGCAACGTGCGCCCATGCATTTTCAATCGTGAAATTTCTATGGCCACGGCAAGTCTGCAAAACTGTCTGTTAGAATAACTGCATGGATATCTATTTGATGCTGAAGGCCGTGATCATGGGCCTGGTCGAAGGCGCGACCGAGTTTATTCCTGTGAGTAGTACAGGGCATCTGATCATTACCGGGGAGTGGCTGGACTTTCTCTCTAAAGATAAACGTGATGTGTTTGAGATCATCATTCAGCTGGGCGCGATTCTTGCGGTCTGTGTCGAATACCGGCAACGGCTCTGGCATACCGTACAGCGCATTCAAACGGATACCAACGCCCAGCACTTTGTGCGCAACCTCATCATTGCTTTTTTACCTGCCGCCTTGATTGGCCTGGCATTTCATCACCAAATTAAAGAATATTTATTTTCCTCCTTCACCGTTGGCATCGCACTGGTCGTGGGGGGGGTATTAATTTTGCTGATTGAAAAATTTGTGCCAGCAGGCAATACGCGTGATATCGACCAGATTTCAGCCAAGCAAGCCTTGCAGATTGGCTTTGCGCAATCGCTGGCATTGTTTCCGGGCATGTCACGTTCAGGCGCGACCATTCTGGGCGGCATGTTTTTTGGCCTGAGCCGTCAGACGGCGACTGAGTTTTCATTCTTTTTAGCCTTGCCCATCATGTTCGCAGCCACAGGGCTCGACCTCTATCAAGCTCGTGACTTACTGTCTGTGGACGATGCATTGATCTTTTTGATCGGTTTTGTGGTCTCATTTTTGTCAGCCTTGGTGGTGATTCGCGCCCTGATCCGATTTGTCGCCCAGCATTCGTTTGCCGTGTTTGCCTGGTACCGTATCGTATTTGGCATTCTGGTGCTGGTTTTCTTTGCACATTAATTTGTTTTAAGGTGTATGCATGAACCGTGCGCTGTTTAAAAAGATAGCTTATGTGCTTGCCGCCATCCTGGCGGTGTTGCTGTTGCTGGTGGTTTATCTGGCTGCGACGTTTAATCCCAACGATTACAAGTCAACTATCATTCAACTGGTCAAAGACAAGAAACAGCGTACGCTAGACATCAAAGGCGACATCAAGCTGAGTTTCTGGCCAAAAATCGGCGCCGATTTAGGTGAAATCAGCTTGTCCGAGCATCAGTCAGAACAACAGTTTGCCGCGATTAAAAGCGCAAAAGTGGCATTGGCTGTGCTGCCCTTGCTCAAAAAAGAAATTGTCGTCGATACGGTCTATCTGGATGGCGCGCAGGTCAATGTCATCCAGCATGCTGATGGCAGCTTCAACTTTGATGATCTGCTGAGCAAAGAGGAAGAAGAGTCCCAGCAGATCAACTTTGATGTGCAAGGCATTAAAATCACCAATACTGAGGCCAGTTTTACGAATGAGAAAAGCGGTGCCAAGTATTCAGTTGACCAGCTAAACCTCACCACCGGCCAGGTGGCACTGCAAAAGCCGTTTGATATCGCCACCGATTTTCATCTGACGGCAAACCAGCCCGCCGTGGATGCCAAGGCGTTGATTAAAGCCAATGTCATGGCCGATCCGGAAGCCAAGCATTTTGTGATCAAGGGTCTGGATGCGCAGCTCAAAGGCGCCTTGCTAGATGGCCAGGCGGTGACGGTCACGGCGCAAGGGGGCATTGATGTGGATGCCGCTAACACTGCCCTGGATGTTTCTGATCTCAAGCTGGCGATGCAAGGTACTTTTAAAGGTGCCGAGCGCGCAGTCAGCCTGCAGGCGCCTGCCCTCGCCGTCAATCCGCAACTCATCAGCAGTGACAAGGTCACCTTGTCATTCAAGCAAAAAGATGCCAACGGCGATCTCGATCTGGCCGTGGTCTTGGCCGAATTAAAAGGCAACCAGCAAACCGTCGAAAGCAAAGGGTTGACCGCGGATGTTAGCCTGAATGCCGGTGCACGCAAGGTTGAAGGGCATTTTGCCTCGCCTGTGACCGCCAATCTGGCCGACTTGGTGTTTGAAGTGCCTGCGTTGGCAGGTAAATTTGATATTAAAGACCCCGCCTTGCCGAATGGAACCATGCAAGGGCAGTTCAAGTTGGCCCTCAACGCCAACGTGAAGCAAGAGCAAGTTAACACCACGTTTGATTTGAGCCTGGCGGAAACCAAGCTGAATGGTGATGTGCGCGTGGCAGGGTTTGCGACGCCGCATATCGGTTTTAAAGTGCACGCCGACACCTTGAACCTGAATGCGTTGCTGGGCAAGGCCAAGCCTAAAAAAGAAACTGTTGCCAGCCCAAATGCCAATCGCGCGCAAGCAGACAAGCCTGCCGATTTGAGCGCGTTAAAAACCTTATTCCTTGATGGCAGTATCAATATCGGCAAGATTTTATACAGCCCCTATACCCTGACTGGCTTGAACGTGGGCATTAAAGCTGATGGCCAGAAACTGGCCTTGCAGGGTCTGGATGTCAAATTGGACGACAGCCGTATCCAGGGCAATGTTGGCATTAGCCAGTTTAGCAAGCCGCTATATACCTTTGATCTCAACATCGACAAGCTGGATTTGAACCGTTATCTGCCTGCTGCAGAAGCCAAGGCGGGCGAAGCGACGGCCAAGCCTGCCGAGAAAACCGCGCAAGCGGAGCAGCCGCTGGATCTGTCTGCCTTGAAGGCGCTCAATGCGCAGGGCAACATCCGCATTGGCTGGTTGAAATATGGCAAAACCGAAGCCAAAAACCTCAATATTGGACTGAAAGCACAGGAGGGCTTGGCTAGCCTGGATCCACTCAATGCCGATGTCTATCAAGGCACGGTGCGCGGTGCCGTCAAGCTGGATGCACGTGCCACGCCTGCAGTCACCATACAGCAAAGCCTGCAAAACATCGCTGTCGGCCCGTTGTTAGTCGATACCATCAATAATGACATGCTATCTGGTAACGGCAATTTGAATGTGAACGTGACTGCGCAAGGAAATACGGTGACTGCACTAAAAAAGTCACTGGGCGGCTCGGTTGATTTACGCATGGCCGATGGCGCCGTCAAAGGGTTTGATCTGGCCGGGACCATCCGCGAGGCGAAAAGCAAGCTCAACTTGCTCAAGGGTCAATCCAGCGCAGACGCAGATAAAAGTAAAAAAACCGACTTTAGTGAGCTGACCGCCAGTTTTAATATTAAGAGCGGCGTAGCTCACAATGATGATCTGGCCATGAAGGCACCGGTTTTTCGTTTGACCAAAGGCGAAAGCAAAGGCGATATTGATATAGGCAAAGAACAGATCAACTATCTCGCCAAGCCAACTTTGGTGAATTCGCTCAAGGGGCAGGGCGGTAAAGAGGCTGAGCAATTAGGCAGTCTCGGCATTCCGGTGAAGGTCACCGGTAGTTTTAGTGCGCCAAAATTCGGTGTCGATATGACGGCTTTAGGTCAGGCACTGGCCAAATCGGTGGCTATGGACGCCTTGACCGAGAAAATCGGCGGAGACAAGGCCGAAGCCCTTAAAGGATTGCTGAATGGAAAAACGCCGGGGAGTAGTGGTAGCGAGGCTGCCAATCCTGAAGGTGGTAATAGCACTGAGCCTGCCAAGCCCGTGGACCAGCTTAAGCAAAAAGCACTCAAAAAGCTGCTGAATTTTTAGGGCCAGCAGATAAGCGTTTAAGTGTGAGTGATTTTGCAGAAAAACTGATCGCCTGGCAGCAGGCGCATGGCCGCCATGATTTGCCATGGCAGCAGACGCGTGACCCTTACGCTATTTGGGTCTCAGAAATCATGTTGCAGCAAACGCAGGTGTCGGCGGTCATTGCTTATTATGATCGCTTCATGCAGCGCTTTCCTACCATTGCCAGCCTAGCCGAAGCCGAACAAGATGAAGTCATGCGCTATTGGAGCGGGCTTGGCTACTATTCACGCGCGCGCAACCTGCATCAGGCCGCCCAAACAATTATGCGTGAGCATTGTGGTATTTTTCCAACAAATTTTGAGACCATTCAAACTTTAAAAGGCATAGGGCGCTCTACCGCCGCAGCGATCAGCGTGTTTGCATTTAACCAGCGGCAAACGATTCTTGATGGTAATGTGAAACGTGTATTGGCAAGGCTGTATGCTATTGAGGGTTGGCCAGGGTTACCAGAAGTAGAGAAGAAATTGTGGCAAATCGCCGAAAGTGTGTTGCCTAGCCAAGGCTTGCCCGCCTATGTGCAAGGGTTGATGGACTTTGGTGCGACCTTGTGTACGCGTAGCAAACCAAATTGTCATCGTTGCCCGATGCAGGCGAGTTGTCTGGCGTATCAGCAACAAATGGTCTATGTGCTGCCTGCCCCCAAGCCTCGTAAAGCCTTGCCAGAAAAACAGACCACGGTATTGATGATTTTAGATGCCGGGGAGATTTTGCTGGAGCGACGGCCGAACCATGGTATATGGGGCGGTTTGTGGAGTTTGCCTGAGTTGTCCCCCAGTGCGCTTGCCGTCCCCCATGTAAAAACTACCTTCGACATGGATGTGGAGCCACTGGAAACATTGCCCGTGCTCTGGCATACCTTTACACATTTCAAGCTTGAAATAACGCCACAGCCACTGCTATTGCAGGGGAAACGCCCGCCACCAGCGCCCAATCAGCAATGGCTCGCTTTGGCGGATGCTGTCGCCGCAGCCTTGCCAACGCCAATACGCACGCTGATCAAAGGACTTCAACAAGTACGTTTTTAAACGGTACGCCTGCAGCCTAGAGATTGGCTAGACGGAAAACATGGCTGGCCAATTCCCGCTGATTGTTTTTGAGATGTTGTAACAAGGCGTGCCCTCTGTCAGGCTTAACCAACGCTTTTTGGTAAATCAGCGGCAATTCAAAAATCGCGATTTCACGCTCTACGATATTCAATGTTTGATGCTTGGAGCTTTCAAGCACATCAAGCAGTTTTTCATACACGTCATCTTGCACACGCGTATAAGGAAACAAAATCCAGAAGTCTGTCCCTTCCCTGCCTACCAGGTCAGATCTTCTAAAAGAGTTTTGCAGATCATGGGTTAACGATGAGAGTTGACGCAAGGCCTCAGGCGCGCCGTAGGCCTCACCCAAACTATTGTCATCGCCATAAGCAATTTTAACCAGGGCAATATTGAAATCCTCAGAATGCCTGATCAGCACTTGGCATATCCAGTCCAAGGTCTCTACAAAGCGACTACATAACTGAATGTCCGAAATCATTCTCTCCCCCTGCGGATGCGCTTCACTTAAATAGAGGCGCACGTGTAAATTTAAATAAGCTGCAAATTGTTCCTATGCTAGCAGAAAGATATATTGATGTTGATGGGAAATCAGCTAAAAAACGGTAGCAATTCAAAAAAACATCCTAGTCCGGCAGGTGTTAGATTGTTGCAAATCTGCAACAACGTTAACTAGGACTAAGCAATTTGACGTATTCACTTGCGCCACCTAGGCCGCTTTTGCAAAAATTGCTCTGACCTTGCAGGAAATGCTTTAAGTGATTCCGCAGGAGTTATTACGAAGAGCTATTTATACAGCTCTTTTCTTGAAAGCAATATCCTTACACAAGTTGTGAAAACAACATTTTTGGAGATTCGTATGAATACAAAATTGAACGTTGCAGTTGCAGCAGCTCTGTTCGCTGCCGCTACTGGCGCACAAGCTGGCATCACTATCCCAGCTGGTGACTGGACTCTGGACATCGGTGGCGTTGTTAACGCTTACTACACAAATACTCGTGTATCTGGTGAGAAAACTGCTGGTTACGGTGCTTTTGCTGCTGGCCGTGGTTCACAAGATTCATTGAACGGTGGCGGTGATTTCAACCGTACCCAATCAAATATCACTACTGGTCTGTTACCAAACTACCTGAGCGTTTCTGGTAAAACACGTCAAAACGATCTGGACGTTGCTTTCACTATTAGCTTAAACCCAGGTGCTTCTACAACTTCTGCTGGTAAACAATCTTCCCAACAAGAAAACCGTCAAGCATTCTTGACATTCGGTGATGCTTCTTGGGGTTCTGTCAAGCTGGGTAAAGATCTGGGCATTTTCGCTTCAGACGCTATCTTGAACGATATGACATTGTTGGGCGTTGGCGGTGGTGCAGGCGGTTTGGCTGGCAACACAACAACTTTGGGCCGTATCGGCACAGGTTACACTTATGCTGACTGGAAATCTCAAGTTGCTTACACTTCACCAAACTGGAATGGTTTCCAATTCACAGCTGGTGTTACACAGGCATTTGATGCTGTCACTGTTAATGGCTTGAGTGGCGCTACTTCTAAAAACCGTGGTGGTAGCCAACCTGCTTTTGAAGGTAAAGCTTCTTACGAGTGGACTGGTGACGTAGCTGGTAAAGTTTGGGTATCTGCAATCAGCCAAAAAGTTGAAGAGCTGACAAGTGGTGGTGTAAATGTTGGTGGCGATCGCGTAAGCGCTTTTGACATCGGTACAACAGTCAAAGTGGCTGACTTCGGCTTGACAGGTTACTACTATGACGGTCGTGGTCTGGGTCAAACTGTTCAATTGAATGGTGGCTTTGATGCAACTGGTAAGCGTCGTGACTCTAAAGGTGGTTACGTACAAGGTACATACACTGTTCCAGGTGTTGGTACTAAATTGGGCGTAAGCTGGGGTCAGAGCAAACTGGAAGCTAATTCCGGTGACTCTCTGAACGGTGTTGCTGCACAAGCTGGCAAAGACCTGAAAGACTCCATGTGGACTGTTGGTGCTTACCATCCTCTGACCAAGCATTTGAACTTGGTTGCTGAATACAGCGATGTTAAATCTGAGCTGGGTTCACTGGAAGGCAAAGCTAAGACAGTTTCCTTCGGCGGCATCCTGTTCTTCTAATTTAATTGCAGTTTAACTGCTTAAATTTAAAGTCAGAAAAAACGGCAACTTCGGTTGCCGTTTTTTTATTGAGTATATTGTTTGAAAGTTTTGCGAAATGAAGCTTTATCCTGTGACTGTGATTGCTGATTTCTATGAAAATCCTGATGACATCAGAAAATATGCTCTGGCACAGAAATATACCTACTGTCATGAGTTAAAAGAGATTGACTATGTCTTCCCTGGTAGTCGTACCAAAGACTTGCGTGAGTTGAGTCAGTCGCTATACGAGAAGATTTGTAAAAAGTTAATCAGCGTATTTCATCTGCCTGAGCATGATGTAATGCGTTGGCAGATCAATACAAGCTTTCAAATTGTTGAGGGTGAATATGGTCACGGGCTGATCCATCAGGATCAAAATACCATATTTGCAGGTGTGCTTTATTTAACACCCGATGCTCCATTAGATTCAGGGACTTCATTATTCAGAAAGAATGCTAGTTATGATGAGGATCTCTACTGGAAGCTGATTAAAGAGAATGATGAGCGTTTTAAGCGTAAAGAGCCGATTGATTTCACTTATCACAATATGTTTGACGAAGTTGTTCGAGTCAATAACGTCTATAACTCATTGATTCTGTTTGAGGGGGATATCCATCATTGTGCTAATCAATTCTTTGGCAAAACAAAACAAGACTCGCGACTGGCACAGGTGTTTTTTATTACCAAGATTGATGCTAACAAAGAAAGCTCTTTCCCGCTTTTGCGAGTGAAGAATCAAGCTCTTTAATCATCAATCCCCAACTCTTGTATCTTGCGGGTAAGTGTATTTCTCCCCATGCCCAACTGATTGGCAGCTTCAATCCGGCGGCCATCGGTGTGGGCCAGGGCACGGGTGATCAGGATACGCTCAAACTCTTTGGTTTTGGCGTCAAGGATATTGGTTTCTCCGCGGTTGAGCGCGTCGGTGACTTCTTGTGCCAGCGCTTCTTGCCAGGAGCCTCCGCTACTGTGTTTGCCAGTATCTTCTTTAAGCTCTGGGGGTAAGTCATTGACATCCACGTTTTGACCTGGCGCCATCACGGTGAGCCAGTGGCAGACGTTTTCGAGCTGGCGAACGTTACCGCTCCAGTTGACCGACATCAGGTATTTGATGGCTGCCTGTGACAGTTGCTTGGGCTCAACCCCCAGTTGCTGAGCACTGTGGGCGAGAAAATGCTTGGTCAGTAAGGGGATATCTTCTCTACGTTCACGCAAGGGCGGCAAGCGCAGACGAATGACGTTCAGGCGGTGAAACAAGTCTTCACGGAACAGACCTTGTTTTACGCGCTCTTCAAGGTCCTGGTGAGTGGCGGCAATCACGCGTACATTGACTTTGATTGGTTGGTGTCCGCCTACGCGGTAAAACTGGCCGTCGGACAAGACACGCAATAATCTTGTTTGCAAGTCGGCAGGCATGTCTCCGATTTCATCCAGAAACAAAGTGCCGTTATCTGCTTGTTCAAAGCGGCCACGTCTGGCTGCAGCGGCCCCAGTAAAAGCGCCGCGTTCATGACCAAACAATTCAGATTCTAATAAGTCTTTGGGAATCGCTGCGGTATTAATGGCGATAAATGGCTTGTCAGCCCGTGGACTGTGTCTATGCAGGGCGCTCGCGACCAGTTCTTTACCGCTGCCGGATTCGCCGTTAATGAGCACGGTGGAGTGCGAGCGGCTCAGGCGGCCAATGGCACGGAAAACCTCTTGCATGGCGGGGGCCTGGCCGATGATTTCTGGCGAGGGGCCGGTGTCTTCTACGGCCTCGACAGATTGACGCATGCTTTCTTCAACGGCACGTTTGATGATTTCGATGGCCTGGTCTACATCAAACGGTTTGGCCAGATACTCAAACGCGCCACCCTGAAAGGCGGCGACAGCACTTTCGAGGTCTGAGTAGGCGGTCATGATAATGACGGGAATCTCGGGAAAGCGCTGCTTTACCTCGGATAAAAAGTCCAGGCCCGAGCCATTCGGCATGCGGATGTCACTGACAATGACTTGGGGTTGTTCACGATTTAAAGCGTTGAGGGCTTCTGCCGGGGATGAAAATGTTTTGAAATCAAAGTCCGTGCGGGCAAGTGCTTTTTCAAACACCCAGCGGATGGATTTGTCGTCGTCTAGGATCCAGATTGGCTTCATAGCTGTTTCTCGTGAATTATTGTACTGATGATTTTAATTGCGTACTTTCAATAGGTAGCAATATATGGAAGATGGTTTTACCCGGCTGTGAATCACAGTCGATCATGCCATGGTGTTGGGTGATAAAGGTTTGCGCCAGCGCAAGGCCCAAGCCTGTGCCGCCTTCGCGACCGGATACCAGCGGGTAGAAAATGCGTTCTTTGATGCCGGCAGGGATGCCTGGGCCGTTATCAATAATCTCTAAATGAATCCCGACACGGTAACGTTTTCTGGCTAGCGTAATTTGGCGCTCCGCACGCGTGCGGAAAGTAATACTCGCACCTTCGGTCTGATGCTGTTGCATCGCTTGTGCCGCATTACGCGCAATATTGAGCACGGCTTGTATCAGTTTCTCGCGATCGCCAATGAGCTCCGGCAAGCTGGTATCGTAGTCGCGGATCACGCGGATATGGTTAGGCGATTCTGCCAGTAACAGACTGCGTACGCGCTCCAGCACTTCATGAATGTTGGTGGGCTCATATTTTGGCACGCGGTGTGGTGCCAGCAGTCTGTCCATGAGGCTATGTAGTCTGTCAGCCTCTTTGATAATCACTTGGGTATATTCTTTTAGGCTGGGTTGTGGCAACTCAAACTCAAGCAATTGTGCCGCACCACGCAAGCCGCCTAGCGGGTTGCGGATTTCATGCGCCAGATTCCTGAGTAATTCAGAGTTGGCTTGCTGCTGTATCAACATGCGCTCTTCACGCGCAATACGCAATTGCTGATCCATTTGCACAAACTCCAGAATCAGCATGTCTTCCGGCGTTTGGTTGAACGCGGCTGAAATAGGGGTGGCTGTGCAGGTCACGGCCGTTGTATGGCCGCGTTGGGTGGTCAGTGCAAACTCATGCTCACGATATGGGCTCTGTGTTTCTATGGCGTTGGTCACGGCCATTTGCAAAATTTCGCAATTCACAAACACGTCATGGATATGCGCCCCTTGAATCTGGTTGGCACTAAATGCAAACAGAATCTCGGCGCTGGAGTTTGCGTAAGTAACTTCTAGTTGGTTATTAAGCAAAATGACTGCCGTGGCAATATGCTCTAAACCACTAAAGCCGTTGGGAGATTTCTGTACCATGTCCTGAGCTTGTTAAAAAGAGTGAATCACGCCCTGTTTTAAAGCAAAACCCAAGCCAATTCTTGTGCACAACGCAAAAATGATTGAGAAAACTCCCAAAATGGTGCATTTAAAGATTGAGCTCTTTATTTAACAGCTCGATATTACGCTCATGCGCCTGAATTTCGGCCTCAATGACGCGCAGCTTCTCCTCATATTTGGCGACGTTTCTAAACGTTTTGCCATTCGCGCCTCTGTAGACTTCTGGCGTGTTCTGGGCTTCTTCATATAACAGGCGAGCATTCTCAAGTGCTTGTTTTTCTTGAGAAAGCTCGTTCATTAATAGCTCTCGCCGCTTTTGGTCGCGTTGATTTTGTGTCTGATTATCGACTTTGGGAAAATCGGCCGGAGAGGGTGTTCTGACATTGGCTTTTTTCTCCCTGGCAGGGGGTGGAGGCTCTGCGGTTCTGGGCCCACTAATAATGAGCTCTGCCTTGCTTTTGCCTTCGGGTTTGATATTGGTATAGGTGGTGACGCCGTTACTGTCGGTATATTTGTAAATATCTGCCCAGCTTTGGTTGCACATGAGCGCGAAGGTGCAAATGTAAAAAAGTCTTTTCATGGCAATAGTTTAGAGTAGATCGTTGAGGGTATCAACGTCTGCTCGCCTAAAAACGTTGACGGAACAGCGCGCACATAAAAAAACAGGGCAGCCTGGGCTGCCCTGTTTTAGTGCGTGCTCTTGTGATTAGCAAGAGTAGTACAGACCAAATTCCACTGGGTGTGGTGTTTGGCGCAGTTTAGTGACTTCTTCCATTTTCAATGCAATGTATGCATCAATCCAGTCGTCTGAGAAAACGCCGCCGCGTGTTAAGAACTCGCGGTCTTTATCCAGATACTCCAATGCTTGTTCCAGAGATGAACATACCGTTGGGATCAATGCATCTTCTTCTGGTGGCAGATGGTACAAGTCTTTAGTCGCTGGTTCACCTGGGTGAATCTTGTTCTGAACGCCATCCAGACCAGCCATCAACAGGGCTGAGAAAGCCAAGTATGGGTTAGCAATCGGGTCTGGGAAGCGCGCTTCAACACGGCGTGCTTTGTCTGAATGCACAAATGGAATACGAATCGCAGCAGAACGGTTTTTAGCAGAGTAAGCCAATTTCACTGGTGCTTCGTAGTGTGGAACCAAGCGCTTGTAGGAGTTAGTACCTGGGTTGGTAATCGCGTTCAAAGCACGTGCATGCTTGATGATGCCGCCGATGTAGTACAGAGCGAAATCGCTCAGGCCAGCATAACCATTGCCTGCAAACAGGTTTTTACCATCTTTCCAAACGGATTGGTGAACGTGCATACCAGAGCCGTTATCGCCAAACATTGGTTTTGGCATAAATGTGGCTGTTTTACCATAAGCATGGGCTGTGTTAGTCACTACGTATTTCAGGATTTGTGTCCAGTCAGCACGTTGTACCAAGGTCGCAAACTTAGTACCGATTTCACATTGACCGGCTGTTGCCACTTCGTGGTGGTGCACTTCAACAGGCACGCCCAGTTCTTCTAAGGTCATGACCATGGCAGAGCGGATGTCGTGCAATGAATCGACAGGAGGCACTGGGAAGTAGCCGCCTTTAACGCCTGGACGGTGACCAGTGTTGCCACCCTCGAATTTTTCACCTGAGGACCAAGCGGCCTCTTCGGAGTTGATTTTCACAAAGCTACCACCCATGGTGGCATCCCATTGTACGCTGTCAAAAATGAAGAACTCTGGCTCTGGACCAAAATAAGCAGTGTCACCCAGGCCGCTGGATTTCAGATAAGCCTCTGCGCGCTTAGCCAGGCTACGTGGGTCACGGTCATAGCCTTTGCCATCGGTAGGGTCTACCACGTCACAGGTCAGAACCAGGGTTGGTTCGTCAAAAAATGGATCGATGAATGCGGTGCTTGCATCAGGCATCAATTGCATGTCAGAGGCTTGAATGCCTTTCCAGCCAGCAATGGAAGAACCATCAAAGGCGTGACCTTCGGTAAATTTATCTTCGTCGAAGGCAGACACTGGCACGGTCACGTGCTGCTCTTTACCTCTGGTGTCGGTAAAACGGAAATCAACAAATTTGATGTCGTTTTCCGCAACCAGTTTCATTACGTTTGCAACGGACATTACATTCTCCTCAGTGATCAAGATCTAAAATGATTCAACTTGCGCACGCAAAAAAGGGACATGTTGCGGATGTCCCGGAACGTGAGCAAATATAAAAACACAAACTAGCAAAACAAATAGATATGTGGAATTTTTGGTTTACGAATTCCATTGAATCTTAGGATGTAATAGTAGCAGGAAGCATGCCACCCAAAAACAGGCATTTTGCATGGATATGAGATATCTGACATAAAAAAGCAAAATCAATACGCACCAAAAAGGTGCTCAACAACAAATTGAGCACAAAAATGGTGCTCCATGCGCTTGCGTGACTTTCACAGGTATACTCGCGGTTTGACTAGCTTATTAAAAGAACGAAGGTGTCCTTTGGAAAGTGTTGAAAAAATCTTGCAACAAGCCGCTCAGCGCGCGCAACAGAATGGCTTGCCGTACGCAGGTGCCGTCACGCCGCAGGAGGCGTATGCCCTGGTCAGTCAGGATCAGAACGTGGTGCTGGTGGATGTGCGCTCACGTGCCGAGTTGGAGTTGGTTGGGCGCGTGCCGATGGCGGCCCATCTGGAATGGGCGTTTTATCCAGGCATGATTGCCAATCCTGAGTTTGCCGATCAGCTACAGGCGCTGGTTGATCCTGCGCGCACCGTTGTATTTATGTGCCGCACGGGTGGCCGCAGCCATAATGCCGCATTACTGGCACAAAAACTTGGATATGCCAATGCCTATAACATGCTTGAAGGCTTTGAAGGCGAAGCGAATGAAGCCAAGCAAAGAACCCTGATCAATGGCTGGAAACATGCAGGCTTGCCCTGGTCCAACTAGGTGATCTTGCTATGTCGGTTGAAAAATACGCAGTCATTGGCCACCCGATAGCACATAGCAAATCGCCGTTGATTCACCAGGCATTTGCGCTGCAATTTGGCAAGACGATTGTTTACGAAAAGGTGTTGGCACCTCTGGATGGCTTTGCGTCCACGGTGCAGCAATTGCAGCAGCAAGGGTATGTGGGTGCAAATGTCACGGTACCATTCAAATTTGAAGCCTATGACTTAAGCCAGACTTTATCTGAACGCGCGCAGGCGGCTGGGGCAGTGAACACCCTCAGTTTTGGCCAAACGCAAATTCAGGGCGACAATACCGATGGCTGTGGGCTGGTCAATGACATTCTCAAACATCACCAGACGGCCCTGGCCGCAAAAAAAATCTTGTTGCTGGGCGCAGGCGGCGCTGCGCAAGGCGTGATGCTGCCGTTGATTGCACAAGGCCCGGCGCAATTGACCATTGCTAACCGCACACAGGACAAGGCGCAAGCCATGCTGGATAAGTTTGCGGACGCGGGGGGGCAATGTGGCGTCTTGCTGGCCGTGACCACGTTTGCAGCACTCACCGAGACCTATGATGTGGTCATTAATGCCACTTCTGCGGGATTGTCTGAGACACCGTTACAGCTTCCATCGCATGTCTTTGGCACGCATACCCTGGCTTACGACATGATGTACGGCCGGGAGACGCCGTTTATGCAGCAGGCGCGTACCGCAGGCGCACAGGTGGCAGATGGCTTGGGTATGCTCATCGAGCAGGCGGCGGAAGCGTTTTTTATCTGGCATGGCTTGCGTCCTGACACGGCCCCAGTGATTCAGACATTCCGCTAATCTTCTTTCAGTCATGAAACAAAGCATCAAGCTGTTTTTTGCCCTGTTTTTACTCTGGGCCTTGTTATATCAGGTCTGGATACTCGGCCATATTTTGTGGTGGGTAGATCACAATCCGGACGCCACTGCCTTCATGCAGGCGCGGCTGGAAGTGATGCAAGAAAGCCATCCCGAAGCCACCATACAGCAGCAGTGGGTGCCTTACGCCAAGATTAGCAACCATTTAAAACGCGCAGTGATTGCGGCGGAAGATAGCAAATTCGTTGACCATGAAGGCTTTGACTGGGTCGGGATCGAAACCGCTTTTGAGAAAAACCTCAAGAAGGGCAAAATCGTCGCTGGCGGCTCCACCATTAGCCAGCAACTGGCCAAGAATTTGTTTTTATCCGGGCATCGCACGCCCTGGCGCAAAGCACAAGAAGCGGTGATTACCTTTATGCTGGAAAAGCTCATGACCAAGCGCCGGATTCTGGAAGTCTACCTGAACGTGATTGAGTGGGGCGAGGGCGTGTTCGGTGCTCAAGCGGCGGCCAAGCATTACTTTCACGCTTCGGCTGCCAGTCTGGCACCCGCCCAAGCGGCGCGTTTAGCGGCCATGATTCCTAACCCGCGTTTTTATGATCTGCACCGCAGTACCCGCTATTTAAATCGTCACACCGCCACCATTCAGGCGCGTATGCGATTGGTCAAAATACCCTGATTTTACGGGCCTGATTTAGGCATGAACGTGAAACACTTCTGCATACAATGTTTGCTATCAATGGATTTGGTAAATCATTTCCATCGGCGGTGTATGCATATGCATCGTCAGGCAGGTTGCATGTTGACCTTAGCCTTTGACAGCGAGATGTTTTACAAGGGTGTGAGGTAACGGCCAGGTAACTGGCCGTATTTTTTGCTGCGCACACAAGCGCAGAGCGGAAACCCTGCGGCGCAATCCGGAATCTACACTCCGGATTGAGTTTCATCTCTCAAGAAAAATGCTGACTGGGTAAACCTATGCGTTCGCCTTTTGATTGAGCTGTTTTAACAGCGGAATCAGATAGCGACCCGTGTAGCTGGCGCTGTTTTCTGCCAGCGTTTCCGGCGTACCGACACCAACTACGACGCCACCGCCATCGCCGCCTTCAGGGCCCATGTCGATCAGCCAGTCGGCGGTTTTAATCACGTCCAGATTGTGTTCGATGATGACCAGGGTATTGCCCGCGTCACGCAAACGGTGAATCACGTCCAGCAGCAACTGGATATCCGCAAAGTGCAAACCGGTGGTCGGTTCATCGAGGATATACAGTGTGCGGCCGGTGTCGCGTTTGCTGAGTTCCAGTGCCAGCTTCACCCGTTGTGCTTCACCGCCAGACAGCGTGGTGGCTGATTGCCCCAGCGTGATATAGCCCAGGCCCACGTCCAGCAAGGTTTTCAGTTTGCGTTCAATCACCGGCTGAGCATTAAAGAACTGGTGCGCTTGTTCAACCGTCATGGCCAGTACTTCGTGGATGTTTTTGCCCTTGAACTGGATTTCCAGCGTTTCGCGGTTATAGCGCTGGCCTTTGCAGACGTCGCAAGGCACATACACATCTGGCAAAAAGTGCATTTCCACGCGGATCACGCCATCGCCCTGGCAGGCTTCGCAACGGCCGCCCTTGACGTTAAATGAGTAGCGGCCTGGACCATAGCCGCGCGCGCGGCTTTCCGGCACGCTGGCAAACAAGTCACGGATCGGCGTAAACAAGCCGGTATACGTCGCCGGGTTAGAGCGCGGTGTGCGGCCAATCGGGCTTTGGTCAACATCGACCACCTTGTCAAAAAACTCCAGGCCTTCAATGCTCTGGTGCGCTGCAGGTTCGGTGCTGCTGCCATACAAGTGCGCGGCGACCACGCGGTAAAGCGTGTCGTTGATCAGCGTCGATTTGCCGCTGCCGGAAACGCCAGTGACGCAAGTCAGCAGGCCGACCGGAATCTCAATGCTGACGTCTTTGAGGTTGTTCCCGCTGGCGCCATTAAGTTTGATCATGCGCTTGGGGTCTGGCTGTGTGCGTGGCAACTTGAAGGTAATCTGTTTTTTGCCGCTGATGTATTGCCCGGTCAATGAGTTGGGGTCGGCTTCAATCTGGGCCGGGGTGCCAAACGACACAATATTGCCGCCATGCTCGCCCGCGCCTGGGCCAATGTCGACAATAAAATCTGCCAGTTGGATGGCATCCTGGTCATGTTCGACCACAATTACACTGTTTCCAATGTCGCGCAGGCGCTTGAGTGTTTCCAGCAGGCGGTCATTGTCGCGCTGGTGCAGGCCGATGGAAGGCTCATCCAGCACATACATGACGCCAGTCAGACCGCTGCCGATTTGCGAGGCCAGGCGGATACGCTGCGCTTCGCCGCCAGACAGGGTTTCTGCCGAGCGCGACAGCGACAAGTAGTCCAGACCGACATTGGTTAAAAACTTGAGGCGGCTTTCGATCTCCTTGACGATCTTGTCGGCAATCGCCAGCTTTTGCCCGCTCAGTTGCAGTGTTTCAAAGAAATTGAGCGCCTGTTTGAGCGGCACTTCGCAGATCTGGTGAATGTTTCTGTCGCCGACCTTGACGTGGCGTGCCTCTTTGCGCAAACGCGTGCCGCCACAATCCGGGCAGGCAGTCGCATTGATATATTTTGCCAGCTCATCGCGCACCGCAGTCGAGTCACTCTCTCGATAACGGCGTTGCAGGTTATTGATAATGCCTTCAAAGGTATGCGACTTGCTAAAGAAGGTGCCTCGCTCATTGAGGTATTTAAAGGCTATTTGCTCGCGGCCAGAACCATACAGCAGAATTTGCTGGGTCTCTTCCGGTAGCGTCTCAAACGGTGCTTCCAGGTCAAAGTCATAATGCTGGCTCAGGCTGGCCAGCATCTGAAAGTAAAACTGGTTACGCTTGTCCCAGCCTTTAATCGCGCCACTGGCCAGCGATAAATGCGGGAAAGCCACCACGCGCTTGGGATCAAAAAACGTGACCTGACCCAGGCCATCGCATTTTGGGCAAGCGCCCATCGGGTTGTTAAAGCTGAATAAACGCGGCTCGAGTTCGGCCAGTGAGTAGTCACACACCGGGCAAGAGAACTTGGCGGAGAACAGGTGTTCTTTTTCGCTATCCATCTCCAGCGCGACCGCTTTGCCATCTGCCAGCCGCAGTGCGGTTTCAAAGGATTCAGCAATCCGTTGCTTCATGTCTTCGCGCACTTTAAGGCGGTCGACGACCACGTCTACACTGTGCTTGGTGGTTTTCGCCAGTTGCGGCAGGCTATCCATTTCGTAGATCTTGCCATCAATGCGCAAGCGCACAAAACCTTGGGCCTTGAGCGTATCAAACAGATCAAGCTGCTCGCCTTTACGGTTAGAGACTACCGGCGCCAAAATCATCAGCTTGGTGTCTTCCGGCAACTTGAGCACACTGTCCACCATCTGGCTCACGGTTTGCGCCTCAAGCTTGATGCCATGCTCTGGGCACTCCGGGTCTCCGGCACGTGCATACAGCAAACGCAGATAGTCGTGGATTTCAGTGACGGTGCCGACCGTGGAACGCGGGTTGTGTGAGGTCGATTTTTGCTCGATGGAGATGGCCGGTGACAAGCCTTCAATCAGGTCCACATCCGGTTTGTCCATGCGCGCCAAAAACTGGCGGGCATACGCAGATAAACTTTCGACGTAGCGGCGCTGTCCTTCTGCATACAAGGTATCAAAAGCAAGCGAAGACTTTCCTGAGCCTGACAGGCCGGTGACCACAACCAGTTGGTTGCGCGGAATATCCAGATTGATGTTCTTGAGGTTATGGGTGCGCGCCCCGCGAATTTTGATAAATTCCATGATACTTTCACGAACAGACAGCCAACCTGATAATATACGCAATTATTTGAAATTAAGCCAAGTTTTCTTAAAGGATTCATGCAGTTCTCCGAAAAAATGACCCAGCTGGAAACCCGTGCCACTGCGGCATTGGCCTCCATCTACGGGCTACGTATGTTGGGCATGTTTTTAATTCTGCCTATTTTTGCCATTTATGCCGAAACCCTGCGCGGCGGCAATAACCATACCCTGATTGGCCTCGCCCTGGGCGCCTATGGCTTCATGCAAGTCATTTTCCAGTTGCCGTTTGGCATGGCGTCTGACCGCTTCGGCCGTAAAAAGCTGATTTATCTGGGCTTGATCATGTTTGCGCTGGGCAGTGTCTGCGCCGCAATGGCTCAAGATATTTACATGGTGATTGTCGGGCGGGCGATTCAGGGTGCGGGTGCCATTTCTGCCGTGGTCACTGCGCTGGTGGCCGATTCCACCCGCGAAGAGCACCGTACCCAGGCCATGGCCATGATAGGCGCCACGATAGGCGTGACCTTTGCCGTGTCACTGGTCGCGGGGCCCATCCTCAACCAATGGATAGGCGTGCCAGGCATTTTCTGGCTCACCGCCGTGCTGGCCATTCTCGCCATCGGCGTGGTTAAGTTTGCCGTGCCAGAGCCCTTGCATGCGCACTTTCACTCCGATGCCCAGGCGGTGCCCGCCAAAATCGGCGAGGTATTACGCGATAAGCAATTGCTGCGCTTGAACTTTGGCACGTTTTGCTTACATGGGGCGCAAATGGCCATGTTTATGGTGGTGCCGTTTGCCATCAAGCACAGCACCGGCATGAACGAAAATACCCACTGGAAAATTTATTTACCAGTGCTGCTGATTTCATTCGTCTTAATGGTGCCCGCCATCATTTATGCCGAGAAAAAAGCCAAGCTTAAACCAGTGTTTATCAGCGCCGTCGGCCTCATGCTGTTCACGCAAATCGCCTTCATGTTCAGCCTCAACAGCCTGTGGGGCATTGTCGCCACCCTGTTTTCCTATTTTGTGGCGTTTAATATCCTTGAGGCCTCGCTGCCGTCACTCATCTCAAAAATGGCGCCGGTTGCCGCAAAAGGCACCGCCATGGGCGTACACAACACCGCGCAGTCCTTTGGCATGTTTTTAGGTGCAGCCCTCGGTGGCTGGCTCTCGCACACCTATGGCAGCAGCACGGTGTTTGTCTTCTGCGCTGTGCTCATGCTGATCTGGTTTGGCCTGGCGCTCGGCATGCAGGCACCGCCCAGCGTCAAAACCAAAATGTTCCATTTGCAAGCAGGGTATAATGACGCGCAGGCCGCCAAACTGGTGCAAGATATCCGCGCGATGGAAGGCGTCTATGAAGTCGTCGCCATTCCCTCAGAAACCATGCTCATGGTAAAGTTGGAAAATCAGCGCAGCAAAGCATTTCAGGCGGCATTGTCGCAAGCAATCATGAATCGAATAGGGGAGTCGTAACACCATGGCATCAGTCAACAAAGTGATTTTGATGGGCAATCTCGGGCGTGACCCTGAAGTGCGCTACATGCCAAACGGTGAGGCAGTGGCTAACTTCAGTATCGCCACCACCGAAAACTGGAAAGACAAATCCGGCGTACGCCAGGAAAAAACCGAATGGCACAACATCGTCATGTACCGCCGTTTGGCCGAAATCGCCGGCGAATACCTGAAAAAAGGCCGCCCGGTGTATATTGAGGGCCGTCTGCAAACCCGTAAATGGGAAAAAGATGGCGTCACCCGCTACAGCACCGAAATCGTCGCCGACCAGATGCAAATGCTAGGCACTGGCCGTGAAGGCGGCAGCGCCTCCTATGACGGCGGTGAGATGGATCAAGGCGGCGGCATGGACGACTACAACCAGGCCCCACCGCGCCAGCAGCAACCTGCTATGGGCAGCGGTAACGCCGCTGGCGGCGCAAACCGCAATGCCTTCCAGCCTGCTAGCAAACCAGCTGGCAATTTTGACGATTTTGATGACGATATTCCATTCTAGAGTCGACTAAAAGCTATTATGAAATAACTATTTGGAGCCGAGTGATTCGGCTCCGTTTTTTTGTTTACATGGCTCTGAGATTGCCATAGGCCTTGACCAAATGCCTGGAAGTTATGTTAATTCTTTGGTGTCGATCAAGTAGCGTTGAGGCGGTACGCCAAAACGTTTCTTAAATGCTCTGCTGAAGTGGGAGAAGTCAGAAAACCCCGATTCTAGTGCAATTTCGGATATCGAATTTGCACAGTTATTAGCTATTAGATCTCTACTCGCAATTAGTCTTTCATTCCATAATTCTGAAATGGGTGATTTATCATACCGGGCAAATGCTCTTGTGATTGTTCTTGAAGAAACGTGATGCGCCGATGCGATTTTCTCAAGACTCAGTTCCGGATCCCTTAAATTTCGCTTAATGTAAGTTAATACTTTAGAGTAAATATCTTTTTCTTTACTTTCGATCGTAAGATTCTGAAGCTCCAAACTAATCGTCAACAGATCTAAAATCGTTTGGGTGAGTCTGTGTGAAATATTGTCACCTTGAATGAGGATTGAATCATCATCAATTTGTGAGATCAGTGCTTTCAGCGGTAATATACCAGGCCGTGCTTGATCAAGAATAATTGCTGTTTGATCTTCAAGGTTTTTAACCTTGGTTGATAAATAATGTCTTGGAATTCTGACCAGCTTATTCTTTCCGCTCAGGCTAAATTTGAAGGTCTGAGCTGCATCGTATAAGAATAGATCCCCAGGCTTGATATTAGCTCTGCGATCCCCTTGCTCTAGGTGGCTGTTCCCCTCTAGACAATACCCCAACCAGAAGTCATCATCTGGACCCGTTCTGAGGTGTTTTGCGGTTCTTTCCCAATAGTGATCAGGGGCTTTAACTGAACAAATGTCGATCAGACCGATTTCTTTTACTTTTAAGCTTCCATCAAAACTTGTATCAGATAATGGATTGCTAGCAGCGGGAATGCAGTGTTTACAAACCACTTCTTTCCAATATTCAAATCGCTCTGGCGCAGAAACATGCGCTGTGGAGTAAGTATAAATCATCCCTTTTGCCTGTTGTAATCGAAACTATTAGGTTATTAGCAATTGCTGTGCCAGTTAAGTTATAGTTTTAGAAAATTGTAGAGCAAATTTGGTATGTTCTAAGTGTTTGATTTTTTTGTTAAATAATGGGGTTTAATCTGCGAAAACTCCTTTGGGTTATTAAAATTAAGGTACTAAGAGTGCTCAACTTTTGGGAGTCACGCGTCTGGTGAGAGTTTTGCACCATTTTGTAAAAAATCGCACATAAAATGTGCAAGAGATTGATTTAATTGGTATAAATTTCTAGCATCGCCTCATGCAAAAAAATAGATAATTTGCGAAACGTGAGCTTTGCAGAGCTCCAGAAGGAGCAAGTCACTTTATTGAGGATTTGTTGCATCATCAAACTCCTGCGCGCCACTGAAATTTAGCCAAGTGTCAGGTCCAAGCTCAATCTCCTCCAGAGTGAGAAGGCATTGATTGAGTTTTGACTCCAACAGGGGCCAATCGATAGATTGACCAATAAACACTATTTGTTGACGGCAATCACCTGAGAGAGGGTCCCAGTTTTGTTTTATTGCTTGTAACTTCTCGGGATCAGCAGGCCAATCTTTATCATGCACAAACCTCCACCATCGTCCTGTGTATTGCCATTTAAAATTTCCAGCAGTCTGAACCAGCAGGCCTGTACTCTGATAATTGTGAGCCATCCAGAAATAGCCTTTGCACCTCAATAACCTACCATTGGCCCAAGGAGTATTGAGAAATGCCAGTAGTCTTTGGGGATGAAATGGGAGGCGCTGCTGATATACCCACGTATCAATACCGTAGCTTTCTGACTCTGGATTTTTCTCGAAAGTATGGTCGAGTTGCTTCATCCAAGCGGGGGACTTTACAAGCTCGTAAAGATTGAATGAATGAGTATTCAAAATCTCTTTTGGATTGATAGCCCCATTGATGATTGGGCGTATTTTAGCGTTGGGGTTTAGAGCCGCAAGCATGATCTTCAGTTTATCAAAGTCATCTGCACTAATAACATCAGTGTGGCTTACCAGGATGACATTTGCATACTCAACCTGCTCTATTAACAAGTCTGAAAGACTTTTATAAACGGGCTCAGGGGCATCTGTGTCTCGGTAAACCATTTCCCTTGAGCCTAATAACTGCTCAAAGGTTAGCCCATTTACTACAGTAACTAGCGTATCCAGTCTTGCGAGTTCACTGAGGCTGAATCCATCGCTATTTAGAAAGGCAAATGTTTCAGCCACGGGTAAAGGTTCAGAAATGCCTGTAGACTCCACTAAGATGTAATCAAATGCTTTTGATTTTGCCAAGGCGCTGATTGTTTCTAGTAGGTCTGCGCGCAGGGTGCAACAGATACACCCGTTGCTCATTTCCATTAAGGTATCAACGCCTCGGTGAAGCTCAGTCGTTCGAGCAATTTCCTCAGCGTCAATATTTACTTCACTCATGTCATTCACAATCACCGCGACTTTCATACCGCTTCGGTTATTGAGAATGTAATTTAGCAGTGTAGACTTGCCAGCACCGAGAAAGCCTGACAAGACTGTCACAGGAATGCGCTCATGACTTTTCAAGTGATTACTCTTTAAATCCATTGGTATTCAATCCTGTGTCAAATGAATATCAAGCTTTATCCAAGTAGCTTTCAAACAAATCTACTACTACAAACCCTTCTTCTGAATCGCTCCACAAGTCTTTAGTGGAAAATTGGACGTGATAGGTCGGTTGTAAAACTGCATTCACATGCCCATGGCCGATGGAGTCAGGAAATGGCCATTTTTCTGTCGTCTTATGCAGTACAGTGCCTTTTTTACCACGCACATATCCAGGCATCCGAATGTGGCCTGTAACGTACTCATCTCTCACCATTACAGTGTCGCCAATTTCAAACCCCTTTCTGCCAATGATCGCAGCTCTTCCTTCAGAGATGCTTGGTAGCGCCAATTTAAAATCCCCACCTAAAGCATCATCGAGTTCTTGTTTAGTGATGACACCGGTTTCTACTAACAAGGTGGCAGCTGCAATCACATAGCGTTCGTAATACTGAGTATTGGCATGTTGACGGAACTCTATACGCTCAACCGCGTGCCTTACCTCATCAAGGCTGAATTTTTTCAGCTGGTCTACGCCAAGAAAAACCAGGCTGTAGGCTAGGTGTTCCCAGTCCTGTTTGAACACAGGCTTGTAAGTGAGGGAGTTAATCGTATGAGGCACTTTACCAAAGCCTTGTGTGCCGCCGAGATCGTGAAATCCATCCATATGTAATGTTCCTTTAATAGTTAGCGTGCCGGTGTCGAGGTTGGGAGCGCCACACCAATTAATACATCTTTGGTAATGAGCTTTTCCAGCTGTTCCTGCGTCAGGTTCTCAGTCCCCTCAGGCCGTTGTGGAAGTACCAGGTAACGTGTTTCAGCGGTGGTATCCCAGACTTTTACCATGGTTCCGCTAGGCAGATCCGTGCCAAGTTCTTTCAACACAGTTCTGCCTTCTCTAACCAAGCGAGCTCTGAATTCAAATCCTTTGTACCATTCTGGAGGAAGGCCTAACACAGGCCAGTTTGTACATGAGCAGAGCGAGCATACGATGACATTTTTTACTTCTGCTGTATCTTCAAGAGCAACGATGTATTCACCTTGAGGGCCGGTATAACCATATTCTTCACAAGCTGCCGTGCCATTTGTGAGTAAACGCTTTTTAAATTCAGGATCAACCCAAGCGCGGGCTACGAGCTTGGCACCGTTGGCAGGGTCAAATTTATTTGCAAACATATCTGTCAGTGTTTCAATGTATCCCTCGGGAATCAGGTTCTTGCCCTTTAATACATTAAATAGAGCCCACGCTCTCTCTCCAGGGCTGGAGCCTTGCGATTGGCTAGGTGTTTGATCTTTCATGTTCTTCTCCTATTTGATAAGTTTGTCCATCAATCAAATTTCAGTATGATGGCCTACAGCTGTTTCCAATTACAGGCGGATTCAAATGCTGACGCAGCCTGATAAATGACCTTTTCATCATAGTGTTTAGCAGCAAACATCATGCCTACAGGTAAACCATCAATCAAACCACATGGGATGGACATGGCCGGGTGGCCAGTCACATCCATGGGGGAAGTATTTCCGATCATTTCCAGCGCGCGGCTGATTGACTCGGTGATAGAGCAATCAGCCGCAGGCAATGCTTGTGCAGTAATGGGTACCGTAGGCATCACCAGCAAATCGACACTCCCCAGCGCATTGTCATAAGCATGACCAACTCGTCTGGCAATATTTTGGGATTTGGCATATAGGGTGCCATTGAAGTGATTCAAGCCGTATTGGCCGACCAATAAACAAAGCTTTAATGAGGCTGACAAAGAGTCTGCCTGTTGACGCCATTCAGAATGTTTTGTCATGAGGCCCACGTCATATTGGCCTTTCCAGTTAAACCCCATGCCATTACCTTGCATCATCTGCATGAGCAAACCTTCACAGCCAATCGGATGCCATAGCATGGCTGCCAGGCTATGTTCAGGGACACTGACCTCTGTAATAATTGCTCCCAGGTTTTCCAGTATCTTGATAGCGCTGTTTACCTTACGAGCAACATTGGGGTCCATGTTAGGAAGTGAAAAGCCTTCTTTCAGGACACCGATACGCAGGCCTTTTATTCCTTTACCCAATGCCTCTGTATATTTATGCGTGCTGATGTTGGATTGCCTAGGGTCAAAGCCATCGAAACCCGCAATGGCTTCTAGCATTAATGCGTTATCTTCCACATTTGAAGTGATTGGCCCCAGATGATCTACGGTCGCCTCTATAGCCATTGCCCCTGTATACGGAACAAGACCATGGGTAGCTTTCATGCCATAAACGCCACAGAATGCAGCGGGTATTCTTACTGACCCCCCTTGGTCGCTCCCAATCGCCATGTGCACCTCCCCGTTAGCCACCAGTACAGCGCTACCGGATGATGAGCCACCGGCGGAAAAACCATGTCTGAGAGGGTTATGAACTGGACCGGGGAACGATGTATGACTTCCCCCTGATAAACAGAAATGCTCGCAGGTGGCCTTGCCCAAAATTGTTGCTCCTGCATCAAGCAGCCTTGAAACGACAGTGGCATCAAATTTGGGAACAAAGCCTTGCATTGTATGCGAGCCATTGATCATAGGCAGGCCAGCAACTGCAACGTTGTCTTTGATCGCTACTGTCTTGCCAACAAGACTTCCGGTTGAAGCGCCTTTGATTTCTGCCTTAACTGCCCAGGCATTCAATGGATTTTCTTCTGCAGATAGTTCCTTTATTGGCCCACGCGCATATTTAACGGGAGGATACTCATCCTCTAAGTCGCTAATGGCATCGTATGCAGCGAAGCTAGGTTGCATGAGCTGGAGATACTCTTCCGCGTCTGCTTGAGACAACGTCATCGAAAGTGATGATGCAATCTTGATCAATTCGTCTGTGGTTGGTTGGTGCAAACTCATACGATTTCCTTAATTAATCTCTGTCAGTACGACCGACAATAGGTACTTGGTAAACTTAAAAAATATGAGCTATACGCAAGTTCAAACGGAAATCTTCTGCAGCACCATTCTCCACAGATAAATCTTTACCAAGCTGAATCTGCAGTTGATCTTTAGGCGCAATAAATGTAGTGGCCGTTAAACGGAAATTGGTAGTCTCTTGTCTGTTATGTTGACTTACGCCATCAATCTCCGTGTTCCCACCCCAGTTGTGCCCGAAACCAACCGCAATATTGGTTTGTGGTGTAAGGATGTAACGTCCCATCAATTGCAGGCTGTAAGAAGTATCCTGTTCCAATCGACTCGACTTAGAACCGTAAGAGTTGTTGTCGCCATACCAGATAACATCTCCAACCATATCCAAAGCATATTTATCGCCAAAGTGGGTCACATATGCAGCTTGATAGTCAACCTTCCATCTATTCTCACCCAGGTTCAATGCATCATCTTTATCATAGCTACCAATAGGCACATACAAATAGGCATTAATACTGGCCGTATCTTTTTCTTCATTGAGCCGATATTTCAATGGGGCAGTAAGAATCAAATCCCCTACGCCGCTGGCACTCCCTAAAACTGAAGCATCGGCACTTGTAGAGACTTTGCCAAAAGGTAACAGGAATTGCGGATCGACAACTAAGTGATCGGTGATTTGATATACATGTAGCAGCCTCGCAATTCCTACATTTGAAGTAACGTTGAAGTCACTTGAAACTGTATGGCCGCCTGAATACAGCTTGTCTGTAGTGGCATGGTTATAGTAAACAACGCCTATAGTCGCGCCTGCCGGAAACTGTTCATAGTCTCCAGGCGCCACTTCTGCGGCCTGCACATTAGAGACTGCAAGAAATGCAGTGACAGAAAATAGTTTATTTTTGAACATAATTATCATCCTTAAAGTGAGTCATTTTTAAATCGGAAATAAGCTTAAGAAGCTGTTACAACAGCAAGCATCCCGGTTTTAGGATGACAGTTTATGTACTCAAAACATTGGCTCTCACCATCGGAGACTGACACCTCATGGTAAAGGCGCAGTTTTGACAAACCGGCGGCTACTTTGAAAAATGTAGTGAAAATGCGCAAGTGGGAAGGGTGAGATTCAGCCCATCTTTCGAGCTTATCCAGTGAGCGCCAGTGACCAATGTTGTAGCTCATATCCAGAAAATTACCTTCTCTGTCGATATTTCTGACGAATCTGTTGCTATAACAACCGAGTGGTAAGCCTTCGTCTCTAAGGAAATCCATCCCTGATTGAAGCGTTGGCAGAATTTCATCTAGGTACAGCGATCTCTCGTCTGCTTCTGCCTCTGCCCAATCTTGACCAGATCTGATGAGCGCAATATTGTCGTGACCTTTAATAACTACGCGTCCACCCTTTATCGGATCGCCAAAGATTACCTCCAAATCTTCTGTGGCCATCATGCGGTCCGTTTGAGAAAGTGGGAAGCGGTCACGCATCGAGCCCCAATACCCATGCTCCTCAACCTCACCGCTGATCCCATCCATCACACCGCCTACACCAGGTAGTTGCTCTTTGAATGCATACAGCGTTTCGAATTGCTCAGCTCTTGGTGCGATAATCTCACGGAAAAAACCCAAGCCATCAGACAGGCGATCCGGAGAGTTCCACCACGTTTTAACTTGTTCGGAGTTTAACCAGCGGTCGTAACCCGCCCGATCTCGCCAATATCCAACGATCATGAAGTTTTCATAACCTTGGTTATCTTCATGATGAGTTAAGTCGAAATTAAGAGGCCCATCACTAAAACCTAAGCTGTCGATGATCGAATTCATCGCTGTTAATGCAGCGGTACGATTTTCTTCCCCTTTGAATTGAACGCCAAAGTAGGCCATGACCACTTGTTTCAATGTTTCATCTGCGCGTGCTACCCACATTGGGAACGGTGGTTGATAAGAGTCATCAACTCTTCTGGATAATGAGCGAGGGCACTGCAAGTGTTTATCAATAGCTGATTCCATGTTGACTCCTTAAATTCATTGATAGGTTGGTTAAATCACTTCACGTAACTAATTTCGTCACGTAAGAAGAGGTGTAGCTATCATGAGATTTTTAGATGGCATCTGCTTGATTTAAATGGACAAGCGATATGCTCAACAGGACAACTTATTAGCGAGCACTAAGGGTGCTCAAAAAGATAGTAACCGTTGCTATTTGAGCGCCTGGTTTTGGAAACTGTGATGAATTAAGGATGGCGTTTTATTTACGCAAGGCATACTGTTAATCTAAAGTGAGGTTAGCCAAGATGTCGTAAATCTCAGCCATGAATTATGCGAATTGAGTTGATTGACAGCACAATTAACCGGCTTCTGGTTGGCAACCACTTACTAACCCCACCTTCTACAACCGGGTGATCTTGCCAGTCAAGAGGTTGAATTCACACTTGGTTGAGCTACATGCAAAGATTAAGCGATTGATCGCTGAGGCAGAAATGAAGCAGTCAAGCCCCAACGGTCGCTACACAACTTAATCAGTTTGGGGGCGTATTTAACGTCTTGATAGAGGCTCGCCAAATTTCTCCATAGAGCGTAATAGGCGATTTACAGCAAAAGGTAAAATTGTTTTAGGCAAGAATTTCATAAATTTATACTTGATTCGGGGTTTAAATTAATTCACTCTTGAGTTATTCGTGAATTAATTTATTTCAATGAATAATCGTATTTCATAATAAAAATCACAAGTAGTCGTACGTTTTCAAGGAAGGAGCCATAGATGGCAACCCTGAATATTAATGGCACCACCCACCAAGTGGATGCACCCGCTGATATGCCTCTTCTTTGGGTGATCAGAGACATCATCGGCTTGACCGGAACCAAGTTTGGATGTGGCATTGCGCAGTGCGGCGCGTGTACGGTGCATGTGGATGGGCAGGCAACGCGTTCCTGTGTATTACCCATTTCGGCCGTGGCCGGTAAAAAGGTCACCACCATAGAGGCGGTAGGGGAAACTCCCGCTGGTCAGGCTGTGCAAAAGGCCTGGCTAGATCTGGAGGTGATGCAGTGTGGTTATTGTCAGTCGGGCCAGATCATGTCTGCCTGTGCGCTGCTTGACCAGCACCCTCACCCGAATGACGCGCAAATTGATGCCGCCATGGCCGGTAATATTTGCCGCTGCGGCACTTATCCACGTATACGCGCAGCTATCAAGGTGGCTGCTAAGGAAGGGGTCTAGTTATGTCACAAGGGCTTATCCAGGGCTTGGCCGACAAATATACGGTTTCCAATCCTCCGCGACGTGATTTTCTTAAAATTGCCGCGACGGTAAGTGCGACGACTGCTGGCGGGATGCTGCTGAGTATCAGTTTGCCTGCATTGAGTCAAAGCAAGCAAACCCAACCTTATAGCGAGCTGGAAACCGGTAAGGATGTGCTCGCCCCGAATGGATTCATCAAAATTGATACCAAGGGCGAGGTCACCATGATCATGCCCAAGGTGGAAATGGGGCAGGGGGTTTATACGTCTATTCCCATGTTGTTAGCAGAAGAGTTGGAGGTTGATCTCCCATCTGTGAAACTGGAACATGCCCCCCCGAATGAAAAGCTGTATGCCGATGCGCTGCTCGGAGCGCAGGTGACGGGCGGATCAACTTCCATCCGTGCCTTGTGGGAGCCCATGCGCCAGGCTGGTGCTGTGTGCCGGTCATTGCTGATTGCTGCGGCTGCACAGCAATGGAAAGTGGCCGAATCTGCCTGTTATGCAAAATCTGGCGTGGTTTACCACGATGCCTCCGGACGAACACTGCGTTATGGGGAATTAGTCAAAGTGGCCAGCACCTTGCCTGTGCCCAAGCAAGTCGCTCTCAAAGACCCTAAAGACTTTAAACTCATTGGCACCGCTGCCAAGCGATTAGATACGCCTGATAAAGTAAATGGCCAGGCGAAGTTTGGGATTGATGCACACCCTGACAATGTGAAGTTTGCAGTGATCGCTACCAGTCCTGTGTTCGGCGGGACGCTGGCCAGTGTAGATGATAGCCGCGCCTTGAAAATGCCCGGTGTGCTGCAAGTGGTCAAAGTGGATAATGCGGTTGCCGTGATAGCCACGAATACTTGGGCCGCCAAACGCGGCTTGGGCGCACTGGATATTCAATGGAATGAAGGGAAAAGCACTGCGGTAAAAACCAGTGATTTGGTGAATGATCTGCGTGAGGCATCCAAGAAACCGGGGGCCGTGGCTAAAAAGCAAGGCAATGCCACCAGTGCCTACAAAAAAGCGGATAAAACGCTGACTGTGGAGTATGAGCAACCCTTTTTAGCACATGCAACGATGGAGCCCATGAATTGCACTGTGGAGGTAAGCGCTTCTGGCTGCGATCTCTGGGTAGGGACGCAAATTCCGACGTTTGCCCAGGGCATGGCCGCCAAAACGCTCAACATTCCGGTTGAAAAAGTCAGGTTGCATAATTTCCTCATCGGCGGTGGTTTCGGCAGACGACTAGAGTTTGATGGTGTCGTGCAGGCGGTCAAAATTGCCAAGCAGGTAAAGGGCCCGGTCAAGGTCATTTGGACGCGGGAAGAGGATATTCAACATGACATGTTCCGCCCCTATTACTTTGATCGTATCTCTGCAGGATTGGATGCTCATGGCAAGCCGGTCGCTTGGTCACACCGTATCGTTGGTTCCTCCATCATGGCCCGCTTTGCGCCCCCGTTAGTCAAAAACGGGGTAGACCCGGATGCAGTGGAAGTGTCGGCAGAGCCTCCGTATGATTTGCCGAATCTGTATGTGGATTATGTACGGGTAGAGCCGCGGGATGTACCCACCGCGTTTTGGCGGGGGGTTGGGCCCACACGCGGTACTTTTGTCGTCGAGAGTTTTATCGATGAACTGGCGCATTTGGCGAAAGTGGATCCGGTGAAATACCGTTTGGATCTGCTCGGTAAAACGCCTAGATTGAAAAATGCCTTGCAACTTGCGGTCAGCAAGAGTGACTGGGGCAAGCCATTAGCAAAAGGCCAAGGTCGCGGCGTCTCTGTGATGCATGCTTTCGGCAGTTTCTTGGCCATGGTGGTCGATGTCACCGTGAATGATCAGGGAGAGGTTAAAGTCGACCGCGTCGTGTCTGCTGTCGATTGTGGCATGACCGTGAATCCAGATACCGTGATTGCGCAAATTCAAGGGGGCGTTATTTTTGGCCTGACGGCCGTGCTATATAACGAAATCACCATTGAGCATGGTCGTGTACAGCAAACTAACTTTAATGATTACCGTATGCTGCGTATCAATGAAGCACCGGCTATTGACGTCCACCTGATTAAAAGCGCTGAGGCACCGGGGGGGATTGGTGAGCCTGGTACTGCGGCGATTGGCGCTGCGTTGGCAAATGCCGTGTTCTCAGCGACTGGCAAACGTATTCGCAAGCTACCTATCGGGCATCAACTAAAAGCATAAGGAGTCACCATGAACATGGCCTCAGGTTTGATGAAAATAGGTTTCGCAGTCGTCACCTTTACATTTTCATTGAGTGTGTTTGCCGTCAATCCGGCAGAGATCAAAAAAGGGGAGTATCTTGCGCGGGTAGGCGATTGCATCTCTTGTCACACAGCGCCACATGGCAAAGCCTTTGCCGGCGGGTTGCCCATGCTGACGCCAGTGGGCGCGATTTATACCACGAACATTACGCCTGATGCTGAGACAGGTATCGGCAAATATACCGAGTCCGACTTTGCCAAAGCACTACGGCGCGGGGTGGCAAAAGATGGTCATCATCTTTATCCGGCCATGCCATATCCTTCTTATGCCAAAGTCAGTGATGCCGACATTCACGCCCTTTATGTGTATTTCATGCACGGCGTGAAACCGGTGCGCCAAGCAAACCGGGCGAATGAGATTCCTTGGCCATTGAATTACAGGTTCCCTTTGGCCATCTGGAATAGCCTGTTTTTAGATAAGCATGGTTATCAACCTGATGCATCAAAAGATGCCAGCTGGAATCGTGGCGCTTATTTGGTTCAGGGGCTGGGGCATTGTGGTGCTTGCCATACGCCACGCGGCCTTGCCTATCAGGAAAAAGGGCTGACACATGCATCGGATCAATTTTTAAGCGGAGAAACCCTGGAAGGATGGTCTGCCACCAACTTGCGTGGGGACCATAATACCGGGTTGGGCAGATGGTCTGAGGCGGATATTCTGGTGTATCTCAAATCAGGCGCTAATCAGCATAGCTCCGCTTTCGGCACCATGACTACGGTCATTAATAACAGTACAGAAGGCATGACTATCCAGGATTTAACGGGCATCGCTAGCTACTTGAAAACAATCAAAGGGACAAACGATAAAGGTCAAACGACGTATAAATACAATTCTGGTGCGACATTGGCTCAGTTCAAATCATTGACAACCTATCCTGGCGCCCGGCTTTATCAGCAATATTGTGCAGCTTGTCATGGACAAGAGGGTCAAGGCGTTGCCCCTTATTTATCACCGCTTGCGGGCAACCCGGCTGTGATGGATCCAGACCCCTCATCACTCATTAATGTCATTTTGAATGGCTCGCCTCAGCTAAAACCGCAAGGGGTGGCGGCACCCTTCAATATGCCAAAGTTCAGACATACCTTGAATGATACTGAGGTGGCGCAGTTAGTCAGTTTTATACAATCCGCCTGGAATCATCCTCTTGAACCGACGAGTGTGAAGGCTGTTGCAAACATTCGAAAACTGCCCCCGCTGGCACATGAGTGACAGTGAAATCTATCCATCGTTTTATTGCCAATCGAGCCTTTTGTCAGAGATAAAATGCATGATTGTTGCTGAGAAAAATGTGTGTGCGGTTTTTTAATGATAAACATACAGTATTGCATGTCGAGAGGATTGACAACCGTTACAAAGTTTGATGAACTTGTCACCTATTGTTAAGTACCATTATAAAAGGCAAACCTGCTGAAAAGCAGGGACGCAAAGCTTCCGGTCTAAAAGCAGTTGCTGATGACAGCGGGGCTACCATTTACCGCAAGGGTTAATGTATCAAGTTCTTTCAAGTAGTGTGTTGTGTGGGCTGGGCTTATGCCGTCTCGGCAAAGCCTGAGTGCTGTTTCGCCAATTGAGGGTATCCGCCGCTGAGGGCTTTATGATCGACCACTTACTAAAGAGAAATGACTTGCTTGCACTGCGCTGTCGCAGTCGTTTGTGGTGGATTGGCAATGGTCAATTGGATGACAGGCGCGCCTAATGCCACACTTTAAAAACACTCCTCTACAACTGAGACTGGTTGCCAAACTTTTTAAAGGCGAGCTTTTTCAGTTTGCCCAAGACCCGCATCAACTGCGGGTGAAACTGTTACTGGCGATTGCTGCCTGTGCCTCCATCATTCTGGGCGGTGCTTGGAGTGTTTACTATTTATGGCAGGCCAAATGGCTGTTAATGGCCTTTAACTTTTCCCTGGTGATATTGAGCATGCTTGTGGTGACCATGATCAATGCGGGCCGGGATCGCCTGGCGGCCATTTTTATGGCGCATGGCTTGGCGCTGATTATTTCTGTGATTTCTGTGTTTGATGTGCCTCTGCACGGGGTGGTTCGCTCGGTGCATATGTACTATCTGCCGATTGCCGCAGGATCATCGCTGGTGTTCCGTAAAGAAGGCATTTATCTGCGCGTGATTTTTCCGTTGCTCATGCTGTTGGGATGTTTGATTTTTGGTTCGTCCGACATTGGCATTACCCAGGCATATTTGATTGCGAATCCTGAAATTCGGGCGGTTGGGTCATGGATGAATAATCTGGCCGCCTTAGGCGTTTTAGGGATTGCCTTGATTGTGATGCAGTCTGATATCACCTTGCGTAGCGGGCTTTACGCAGATATGCGCGAAGCGCTCGCCAAAGGGCATTTCTGTTTGCATTACCAGCCGCAGGTCGATGCCCAGGGGCATATTTTTGGCGCTGAAGCGTTGCTACGCTGGCAGCATCCTGAGCGGGGCTTGATCCCGCCTGGTGTTTTCATCACTGCCGCGGAAGAAACCGGCCTGATTTTGCCGATTGGTAATTGGGTATTAAAAGAAGCCTGTGCGCAGTTGGTGAAATGGTCTGATCATCCGCACTTGTCCCACTTGAGTATTGCGGTGAATGTGAGCACTTCGCAGCTGCGCCAGCCCGATTTTGTGCAAGAGGTGCAGGAGATTGTAACGCGCAGCGGCGCCAATCCCGGCCAGATTAAACTGGAGCTCACAGAGAGCATGCTGGCAAACGAAGTAGACGATACGATCCAGAAAATGCGCGCATTGCAGGTATTTGGCATGAGTTGGTCGCTGGATGATTTTGGCACCGGATACTCGTCATTAAACTACTTGAAGCACCTGCCATTTGAGCAATTAAAAATTGATCAATCCTTTGTGCGCGACTTGCTGAATAATGAAAGTGACCAGGCGATTGTCGATACGCTGGTGAATCTGGGTAAGCATCTCAAAATGACCCTGATTGCTGAGGGGGTGGAAACGATAGAGCAGCTCGAATACCTGCATAGCAAGGGCTGTATGAAATACCAGGGGTATTTTTTTAGCAAACCTTTAACTGTGCATGCCTTTGAACAATTGCCTTCGCCGCTGCTTTCGCCAGTTGCGCATTCAACCTCGGGCCTGTTCTGACGAGCATATTCCGAACCCTTGCCTGGCGGTGACTGTAAAAAGGAAAATCTCCCAAGACCCACGCAACTGCGGCTGATTACACTGTGCGCTTTGATTGACGGTGAAAGGGCGTGCATGTTGGTGAATTCTGCAGTCTTAAGGGCGTGTGCTTGCTTCAAGGGGGGTGTTTGGGTGATCGGCCTGTGGGCAATGCTGTCTCTGCCACAGGCGGAAGCGCGCACCGTAAAAAAAGCGGCGCCCTCTTCGGCGCAGCGCGCAGAGATCAGCCCCAAGCAAGCCATGAGTGAGCATACCGATGACTTGCGGGCATTGATGTTGCAGCTCTATACCGAACATCCAGAGGAATTGGCGAAAAGCACGCAGGTCGGGCCGCGCGAAATGACGGAATGGGTGTTTGATGGCAAGGCCAACTGGAAGTTTGAGGCGATCCGCCGTTTGCAGGGCATGGCCGCGATAGACCTGGCATTCGACGAAGCGTTTGGTGGTGACCGTATTCTGGCTTTGGTGGTGGGGATAGAAACCTTGCTGTTTGAAGGCTATGGCAGCCAAAATGAGTTTGAAATCCCGCCACAACGCGATCCCCAAAAACTGCAGCAGTTGCAGCAACAGCTTAAGGATTTGCAGGCACGCCTGCAACGGGCACCGCTGCCGTCTTTGCTAGAACAACCCGCCGTGCGCCAGCCCATTGAGGCCACACTCAAACAGCTGTTGCAACGCTTGAGCGTCTAGCCTAAGGCACCAAACTCAGGTGATGCCCCAGTCTGTGCTTTTTGGTCGCCAGATAGTCGGCATTGGCTGGATTACTTGCGATTTCTAACGGCGTCACGGCCTCCACTACGATGCCCAGCCGGGTGAGCGCGCGCGACTTATCCGGGTTGTTACTCAGTAACTCAATCGACTTCACCTCAAAATGCTGCAGCATACTGGCGGCATCATCATATGCTCGCTGGTCTACAGGCAGGCCCAGGGCGAGGTTTGCCGCCACCGTATCCAAGCCGGTGTCTTGCAAATCATAGGCCTGCACCTTGTTGCTGATGCCGATGCCGCGCCCTTCATGTCCGCGCAGATACAGAATAATGCCATTGCCACGCGCCTGAATCAGTTGCTGCGAGCGTTTGAACTGTTCGCCGCAATCGCAGCGCTGTGAGCCAAACACATCCCCGGTCAGGCATTCAGAGTGCACGCGGGTCAGCACTCTGGCTTGACCGCTGACCTCGCCGAGCACCAGTGCGATCTGCTCCTGCCCGCTGTGCATATCAACAAACGCGTGTAAACGATATTGCCCATACTCTGTCGGTAAGTGAGCACTGGCTTTCCAGCGCAGGCTGCCACTTTCCATGGCTGCTGTTTGCACCGAGGCAAGCTTATTTAAGCGCATTGATCGCTCCCATTTTAATCAGTTTGGCACGCAACACATTGCGGCTCAAGCCCAGCAGCTTGGCGGTTTGCACCTGATTATGGTGGCAATGCTGATAGGCGGCACGTACCAGCGTGTCTTCCACATAGTCATAAAGCTGCGCTTTGCCCGTTTCAAACAACTGCTGCAGCGACGCCTCCAGCGAGTCAGTATCTGCTTCGCTGGGCAAGGCCTGCAGTGTCGCTTTGGGTCGGTGTAGCGAGATTGAGGACAAATGTAAATCCTCACTGCGCACGACATTGTTGCGGCAAATTAGCAAGGAGTGATGAATCACATTTTCAAGTTCGCGGATATTGCCTGGCCAGCTATGTTGCAATAATTTTTGCTTGGCCGAGTCATCGAGGCGGATGGTGGCGTAGCCCAACCGGCGTGTATATTCGCCAACAAAATAATCTGCCAGTGGCAAAATATCGCCGGGCCGGTTGCGCAGGGTTGGCAGCTCCAGGTGCGCAACGCGTAAACGGTAGAATAAATCCTCCCTGAAGTTACCAGCCAGCACGGCCTCTTCCAGGCGTACGTTGGTCGCTGCAATCAGCCGCACATCAATCGGGGTTGGTTTGCGCGCGCCTAGCCGTACGACCTCCCGCTCTTGTAGTACACGTAACAGCTTCACCTGGAGACTCAGCGGCAAATCACCGATCTCATCCAGAAACAGCGTGCCGCCATTGGCCTCTTCAAACCAGCCGGCTTTGGCGGTGACCGCCCCGGTAAACGCGCCTTTTTCATGGCCGAACAATTCACTTTCGACCAGTGTTTCCGAGAACGCCCCGCAATTCACCGCGACAAATGGTTTGGATTTTCGGTAACTCAAGGCATGCACATGGCGAGCAATGAGCTCCTTACCGGTGCCGGTTTCGCCAATAATCAAGACATTGGCGTCACTAGGGGCAATTTGCTTAATGCGATTAAGCAAGGCGATCGACTTCGGATCTTCAAACACCTGCGCGGTCGCTCGAATCGATGTCGACATGGCCCGCGAGTTCGGCATGGTTAACAGACGCTGTTGCTCAAACTGCGTGTCGTGTTCAGTCGTATAAAAATCGTTTGCTAATAGATTTGCCATCGTGAGGATCTCACTGTCTTTCCATAGAGTTAAGCCCAGATACAGTAATCCAGGCTGCAATTTCGTGCCAATAAGTAATGGCGCTATTCATATTCTTTAAAGTTATAAATAAATCTCTCATTAGAAATAATGATTTAATTACCCGTCTGAATTAGCAGAATGCATGCCAATCAGGCCGAGGTCGTGCTACCGCAGGCATGAGATGACGGGTTAAAACAATAAATGCCATCAAATCATGGGGTTAAGAAAAGGAGGACTTGTGGTTGCTTATTGCTGCGTGAGGTATGCAAATGGCACTGCTCTACATCCGCCTGCTGAAATCGATGCAGGGTGCTGCAAACGCAGCAGCACTGCTGAACAAGTTGCTGATTTTGCAGCAATCAAAAAAATAATTTTTTTAAGTGATTGAATTAAAAGTATTTTATTTGTGGCATGGACTTTGCACTTTTCAAGCTGTTATTTCTTTTGAATGGGTTGTAAAGGGTAGTCGATGCAAATATTCTGGTTTTTACCCACGCATGGCGATCAACGGTATCTTGGCAGCAGCCAGGGCGCCAGACCGGCCACGTTTTCTTATCTGAAACAGATTGCCCAGGCGGCTGACCGGCTGGGCTATGGCGGTGTGCTGGTGCCGTCTGGCCGCTCTTGCGAAGATGCCTGGGTCATTTCTTCGGCACTGATCAATGAAACCAGCCAGCTCAAGTTTTTAGTCGCCACACGGCCTGGGTTTATTTCACCGGTGGTGTCAGCGCGCATGGCCTCGACGCTGGACCGTATCTCGGGCGGGCGGCTGCTGATTAATGTGGTGGCGGGCGGTGATCCGGCCGAACAGCAAGCCGAGGGTAGCTTTCTCGATCATGATGCGCGGTATGCGGAGGCTGAGGAGTTCTTGTCTATCTGGCGCTCGGTACTGAGCGAGCAGCGCGTGGATTTTGAAGGCGATTATTTACGCGTCAAAGGCGCCAGCCTGCCAACCGGTAGCTTGCAGAAACCTTATCCGCCACTGTTTATCGGCGGCGCTTCCGAGGCCGCCATCAAACTCAGCAGTGAGCATATTGATGTGCATTTAACCTGGGGTGAACCGCCCGCAGCGGTGGCCGAAAAAATCAAGGTGATCCGCGCGGCGGCGGCAGCCAAAGGTCGGCAGATCCGGTTTGGTATCCGCTTGCACGTGATTGTGCGTGAAACCAGCGAGCAAGCCTGGCAGGCCGCCGACACGCTGATTTCGCAGGTCACCGATGACACGATCGCAGCAGCACAGGCCGCAGTGGCCAATTTTGATTCTGTCGCACAAAAACGCATGACGGCTTTGCATCATGGCCGTCGTGACCAGCTCGAAGTCTCGCCTAATCTGTGGGCTGGTGTCGGCCTGGTGCGCGGCGGTGCCGGCACTGCGCTGGTGGGCAATCCGCAAGAAGTGGCTGACCGCATTAAAGAGTATCAGGCGCTGGGCATTGATTATTTTATTTTCTCAGGCTACCCACATCTGGAGGAGGCTTACCGTGTCGCTGAATTATTGTTCCCCCTTTTGCCGCTACAGCAACAGGCCCCGCAGGAGGTCAGCATTACGACCAATCTCACCGGCCCGTTTGGCGCAGCCCAATCTGTTAAGCATGCTGCGTAGGGAGGAAGATGACATTGGCTCTGAATTTACGCCCGCCCGCCGCTGAAGCGGAGCATGGCATTTTGTTTCACGGCACACCGCAACAGCGTGCCGATCAACTTTGTGACTATTTGGCACTCACTGCGGTTGAGCGTGATGTCGCAGGAGGGACGCCCTATCAGCAGCGGCAGGCGGTAAGGGATAGCAGCTTGCTCAGCTTGTGGATTCCACAACAAGCCGGTGGCTTGGGGGCCAATTGGGCGCAGACCTACCGCATCATCCGCCAGATTGCACGCGTTGACAGTTCGATTGCACAGGTGTTTGCGTTCCAGTTTTTGATGCTGGCGTCTATCCGTTTATATGGCAGCGAGACGCAGTGGCAGCATTATTTCAAGCTCACTGCGCACCAGAACCTGTGGTGGGGCAATGCCTTGAATCCGCTGGATCAGCGCACCGTGGCAAGCAAGGTGGCCGGTGGTTATGTGTTCAGCGGGCAAAAAAGTTTTTGCTCCGGCTCCATGGATTCTGACTTCTTGATTGTCTCCGCCATTGAAGAAGGCAGCGGCAAATTTCTGGTGGCCGCGGTGCCGACCAGTCGCGCAGGGATCACGCTCAAGGGTGATTGGGACAACATCGGCCAGCGCCAGACCGACAGTGGCAGTGCAGAATTTAACCAGCTCAATGTGGAAGACCATGAGTTGCTCATGCAGCCTGGTCCGCTCAGTTCGTCGTTTGCCAGTCTGCGTTCGTTGGTGGCCCAGCTGATTTTTACCAATATCTACCTGGGTATTGCCGAAGGGGCGCTGGCCGAGGGTGCCAAATATACCCGTGGCAGCAGCCGGGTCTGGTCTGCTTCGTTGGCAAACAGCGTGTATGAGGATCCTTATACCTTGCTGCATTACGGCGAGTTTTGGGCAGGATTACATGCATCATCGGTGCTGGCCGACCATGCTGCCGAATTGCTCGATGCGGCCTGGCAGCAAGGACTGTCACTCGATGACGCACAACGCGGAGAAGTGGCGCTGGCGGTGTTTTCGGCCAAAGTGCAGGCGACCCGTGCCGGGCTGGATGTGACCACGCGTATTTTTGAGGTGGCGGGCGCCCGTGCGACCACAGCCAAGCTGCGCATGGACCGTTTCTGGCGGAATTTGCGTGTGTATACCTTGCATGACCCGGTGGATTACAAATTCAAGGAGTTAGGCGAGTGGGCGCTGAATGGGCAGTATCCCACCCCTAGCTTTTACTCATAGGAAACACATGATCCATAGCTACGCGGGCGAATAACGGCGTTGCGCGGTACTCAAAATCCCCATGTACGACATGTACATTCCGGTTTCTGCGTGCCGTGCGCCTTGGTCTTCATCCCGCTCGCGCATTGCTTAAGTGTTTCCATCACTAAAGAATAGATATGAAACAAAAAATTATTGATTTACGTAACCGTCCTGCGTTTTTGCATGACTTTTTTGGCGCCACGCCCAACACGCCTGCCTATGAGACGGCCAAATGGCTGAATCAGCGCGTGGGTTCGCTGGAGCCCGAGCATTTCCGCCGCTCGTACACCGTTGAGGGCTATTTGCAGGAAATAGACGACGCTGGCATTGATATTGCAGTGGTGGTCGGCCGTGAAACGCCAGACCTGACCATTGATGACCAGCAGATTGCCGATCTGGTCAAACACAGCGCCAAGCTGGTGGGGTTGGGCTCGGTGGATATTGAAAGTCGCGGCGTGGACAGTACCTTGGCCGCGATTGAAAAAGCCATACACCATTATGGCTTTAAAGCCATCAATATCGAGCCGGGCTTTGGCAAGCCTGCGCGGCAGGTGGATGATCCGCTGTTTGACCCGGTGTATGACGCGTGCCAGCAGTATGGCGTGCCGGTCTGCGTGATGTCGGGCCCGACCACGCCGGATCTTGATTATGCGCACCCGAATGCGGTGGCACGGCTGGCGCGCAAATATCCCCAATTGAACATTATTTGTTTTCACGGCTATTACCCGTTTGTGAACGAGATTGTCGGTGCCGCCTTCCGCTACCCCAATCTGTACCTGGTGCCGGATATGTACATTTTCCAGCCCGGCGCCGAGCTGTATGTGCAGGCCGCCAACCAGTTTCTGGGCGACCAGTTACTGTTTGGCACCTCTTATCCGTTCCGCCCCATGAAACAAACCATCGCTGATTTTGCGGCACTGGGCTTCAAGGATGCCGTGCTCGAAAAGGTGTTTTATCAAAATGCGGCCAGGGTACTGAATCTCAGCCTGGCCGCGTGAGTAAAAGGACTGTGTATGTTAGAAAAAAACCAACCATTTGATTCGGTCGCTAGCGCCATTCAAGCCATCGCCAACGGCGAATTCGTGATTGTGGTCGATGATACCGACCGCGAAAACGAAGGTGACCTGATTATCGCCGCCGAAAAAATCACCACCGAAAAAATGGCCTTCCTGGTCAAACACAGCAGTGGTCTGGTCTGCGTCGGTATGCCCGCACAACGTTTGCAAGCACTGGACTTGCCACAAATGGTGACACACAACGCCGACCCGTTCCGTACTGCGTTTACGGTCAGCGTCGATTACAAATATGGCACCACCAGTGGCATTTCAGCAGCGGATCGTGCCCTAACCCTGCGCAAGCTGGCGGATCCCACCACTCAGGCCGATGATTTTCACCGCCCCGGCCATATCTTTCCGCTACGTGCCCGCCGTGGTGGCGTGCTCGAGCGGCCTGGCCATACCGAAGCCGCGCATGACCTCGCCGCCATGGCTGGCCTGCAGCCAGTCGGCGTGTTATGCGAAATCGTCAATGACGATGGCAGCATGGCCAGACGACCCGACTTATTCAAGTTTGCCAGCGTACACGGCCTTAAAATCATCAGCATTGCCGATATGAAAGCCTATCGTGCGCGCGACCTCAACTACGCGTTGCCGGGCTTGCAGTCGATTCCACGCCAGCAAAGCCGACTGCTGGATGCAGCCATGGTCTACAGCGGTTAACTGCGGATACCGGCTAGCCTTGCGCCCAACCTTGTGTTGGGCTTTTTCATGGCCTGGCCGGGGGTGTAGCTTGACCGGAGATGAGGTGGCCGTATTGTTTGTGAGCGCCGCAGACGCGTTTTAGGCTTGTCGATTGTCTGGCTTAATATTAAAATGAGAATTATTATCATTTATGTATTAAGCAGTCATGGCAGACTCTTCACAGTTACCGGTCACGCATTGGTATCAGGCGCATCATCATTGGTTGTGTTGCTGGCTGAATAAAAAAGTCGGTTGTACACACCACGCCGCAGACCTGGCCCAGGATACCTTTGTCAAACTGTTGCTAAAACAGGAGGCGTTACAGCATGTCTATACGCCACGTATCTATCTGTTGCAGATCGCCAAAGGCTTGATGATAGACCAGTGGCGACGTCAGGCCCTGGAACAAAGTTACCTCAATGCGCTGAGTCAGGAGGAGCCTGCCTGCATCTCCCAGGAACAGCAGGCCATGATTACCGAAGCCCTGCTGGAAGTGGATGCGATGCTGAGCCGGTTAAACCCCAAGGCCAAAGCCGCATTTTTGCTGGCGCAGATCCACGGCTTCCAATACCAGGAAATTGCAGACAGGCTGGCAGTCTCTGAGCGCATGGTCAAAAAATATATGGCAACTGCCATGATGCATTGCTTGATGTTGCGCCGGCAATGGCAAGATGAAAGACAGGCCTCATGAAGTCATCAGCCGTTAAGGTGGCGATGTCGCCGGTAGAACAGTTGGCGCTGCAGCAAGCGGCAGAATGGTTTGCCGTACTCAGTGATGACGCCCCCGAGGCGTCTGAGCGGCAGGCCTGGCAAGCGTGGCTAACTGCGCACCCAGCCCACCAACGGGCTTGGACAGAGGTGGAGGCGATTAATGCCGCCTTCTCCAATCTCAATGCTGTGGCAAGCAAGTCGGCCTCGCATCAGGCCTTGTTGCATTCCAGTGGGCGCAGGCAGGCGTTAAAAATGCTCGGCCTGGCGGGCGTCACTTACTTGGGCGTGAGCCTGTTGCATCGCTACAGCCCCTGGCAAGATTGGCTGACAACGCTCACTGCCAGCGCCATCACCTACCGTACGCCAGCAGGCAGAACGCATCGCGTGCTATTGGCGGACCAAGGCAAACTTTGGCTCAATACCGACACCCAGGTGCGCGTCACCTATGGCTGGATGTTGCGGCGCATCACGCTGGAATACGGCGAGATACTGCTGCAATCTGGCCATGACCCGCAAGCTCGGCCCTTGGTCGTTGATACGCAGCATGGGCGCTTGACGGCCCTGGGGACGCGTTTTACCGTCTGCCAGAAGGACACGCGTAGCTTGCTCGCCGTGTATGAGGGGCGGGTGGCGATTACGCCATCACAAGGCACTGCCATCACGTTGAGTGCCGGTCAGCAGGCCTATTTTGACCGGTATGGCGTCGGTGCAATAGAGGCCGCACTTCCTGCCCGTGAAGCCTGGACCCGTGGCATCCTGATTGCGGACAATCAATCGCTCAAAGACTTTATTGCCGAGCTGGCACGCTATCATTCAACCAGGCTATCGGTGGCCCCCGATATTGCCCATTTACGCTTGATGGGCGCATACCCGTTTGCCAACGTGCCGCTGGTGCTGCAGGAAATTACCCATAGTTTGGGCATTCGCCAGCACACCGACGCGCAAGGCAATATTCAATTGCTCCCTGCTTCTTGAGCGCCTGTCATTGGCTTTGCTATCAGGCGCGCGCGAAATTTTTGTATTTTTTGCGCTGGAGGTTCCCTTTTTAACGGGCTGTTTCGGTTTAGAGATAACAACACGTTATTTTTAACCTAACAGGGAGCTTGAATGAAATCGCATCACACTTTGCTGCTTACGCGGCATGTCCGGGCGGCGTTACTGACACTGATGATCAGCAGCATCACGCCCATACCGGTATTGCATGCTGCTGAAAAAGAGGCGGTGGCACAGGAATACCAGATTCCTGCCGGACCATTGAGTCAGGTATTAAGCCGATTTGCCGCCGAAGCCGGCATTCTGCTGTCAGCCAATGCTGCGCTGGCAGATGGTAAAACTAGCACAGGGTTGCATGGCAAGTTTACTGTGCAGCAGGCGCTGGACACCTTACTCAAAGGCTCGGGTCTGGAAGTTGAGCATCGCGGGGATCACCGTTATGCCATTCTCCCGCAGTCGGCCAAGGCGAGTACTTTGCCCGAGGTGCAAGTGACAGCCGCGGCCAACAAGGAAACGGCCTGGAGCCCAATTAAAGGCTATATTGCCGAGCAATCAGCCACGGGGACCAAAACCGATACATCGCTGATGGAAACGCCGCAGTCGGTCTCGGTGGTGACGAAAGATTTTATTCAGGCCATTGGTGCACAAAGCTTGCGCGAAGGCATGGCCTATACGCCGGGGGTGAATGTGGCGCCTTACGGCCCGGATTCCCGCTATGACTGGATTGCCTTGCGTGGCATTGATGCGTATTCACCCGGTTTTTATCAAGATGGCTTGCCGTGGCGCAATGCCGGCACGTTTGCGACTGGCAGAATCGAAAATTATGGCATAGAGCGCCTAGAAATCCTGCGCGGGCCAGCCTCGGTGCTGTATGGGCAAAGTACCGCAGGCGGCTTGATTAATGTGGTCAGCAAACGCCCCACCGCGACCCCGCTCAAAGAAATCCAGATGCAACTGGGGAATTATTCGCGTGAGCAGCTCGCCGGTGATTTTTCGGGGCCGCTCAATGAAGACGGCACTGTGTTGTACCGCATTACCGGCCTGGTGCGTGACGCCGATTTGCCGCGTCAAGGCATGAAGGATGACCGGGTGTTTATTGCGCCGTCAATCACTTTTCTGCCTTCTGACAAAACCAGTTTGACGATCATGTCGCAGTATATGAACTCGGATGCCGGGATCGTGGCTGGTGCCTTGCCTGAGCAAGGCACCTTGCTGCGCACGCCATCGGGAGAAAAATTGCCTTACAAGACCTTTGTCGGCGATAGAAAATTTAACCGGTTTGAGCAAAAGCAATGGTATGTCGGCTATCTGTTTGAGCATAGCTTCAACGACCAGTGGACCTTCAGGCAGAATGCACGCTACAGCGAGGTAGATTTGGCTTACTGGCAGGTGTTCGGCATGGGGTACACGCAGGTCAACCAGGCGAATCCTGAGGATCCTAGCAACTTCCGCTATATCACCCGCGATATGAACGGTAGCCCGGATCACATCAAAGCGTTCACCATCGATAATCAGCTGCAATGGCGGATTCAGGCGGGGGATTGGCAACATACCTTGCTGGCGGGTCTGGATTACCAAAAGGTCAGGGACCGCAATCAATTCTATTCTGGCAGTGCGCCAGATCTGGATTTGTTGGCCCCGGATACGGCACAAACCATAGTGAGGGGTGACCCTGTGCAGGATAGCAGCATCAAACTGGCGCAAACAGGTTTTTATCTGCAAGACCAGATCAAATGGGGTGCGCATTGGATTGCGACCCTCGGTGGCCGCTACGACGATGCCACCACCCAGAACGCGGAGCGTGTGGCAGGCACCAATGATCGCTTTAATGACCACAAGTTTACCAGCCGTGCAGGCTTGCTCTATTTGGCAGACAATGGCATTGCCCCTTATTTCAGCTACTCAGAGTCTTTTATACCGACGGTCACGGTCAACACGCAAACAGGCAAAGGCTTTAAACCCGAAACCGGCAAGCAGTATGAGTTTGGCGTACGCTATCAGCCGCCAGGTAGCAAGAACCGTTACAGCGCTGCCTGGTTTAATCTGGAGCGTAACAACTTTATCAGTTATGACCCCAACAGCGGCAGTCCGAGCCAGACCGGGCAGATTCAGGTGCGTGGCCTGGAGGTCGAAATACAAGCGCAGCCAATAGAAAATATGAATCTGATTACGGCCTATACGTATACGCCCAAGGTTGAAGTCACTGCCAGCAGCAATCCTGCGTTGATTGGTACGCCTTTGCTGGCCACGCCGGAAAACACGCTCGCCGTGTGGAGTGATTACCGCTTTAACAATGGATTCAAGGTGGGCTTGGGTGCGCGCTATAACGGCTCAACCCATGGCAATTTTGATTCCGCATCCGAGCGGATCCCCTCATTTACTTTATGGGATGCATTGGTCGGGTATGACCTGCCGCACTGGACGCTGGCATTGAATGCACGCAACCTCACCAACAAAGAGTATGTCGCCAATTGCGCCTCTGGCAGTTGCTACTATGGGGAACCACGGCGTGCCATGCTAACGGCGACTTACCGCTGGTAAACCTCTTGCCTTCAGCGCGGTTAACGGCCTGAGCCAATGCAAACAGCCCGACATCATGTCGGGCTGTTTTTTAATCTATGCCGCATGACTTGCAGAAGGCGCCATCGCTTATGGCGCCTTCATGGCCTTGCCGTTTAAATCCAAGGATGGCGCGGCGGTTTGACCTTGTTCAGGCTGTAGTTGCCGACGGCATGGTATTTCCAGCGCACCGGATCGTGCAGGGTATGCGTACGTGCATTGCGCCAGTGGCGGTCCAGGTTGTATTCGCCCAGGGTTGAGCGTGTGCCGGCCAGTTCAAACAACTTGCTACCCGCCAGCAAGGCGGTTTCGGTACTCAGCACTTTGGCTTCAGCTACCGCAATCGAAGCTTCTGCCACGGTGTCCTCATTCGGGTTACGTTGTGCTTCGTCTATGTATTCACCGGCACGTGCCAACAAGGCCTCGGTGGCGTGGAGGCGAATTTGCAAGTCGCCGATGTCTTTGATGGTATGCGGGTCTTCATAGCCGTGTTCCAGATCGGTATCTATCCATGGCCGTGTGTAGTTGCGTACAAAGTGCAGGGTATCTTTAAACGCCGCGCGGGCGATGCCGGTATCGACTGCCGCCTGGATAATCTGTGCAATTGGCCCCATGGTGGTCGGGCGGTCAAACGCCAGATGGTGCGGCAAGACATATTCGCTAGGCACAAAAATATTTTCCAGGATGGTCGTCCCGCTGGCGGTGGTGCGTTGGCCAAAGCTGGACCAGTCATCAATAATGGTCAGGCCTTCTGCGCCAGCGGGTACAAATGCCACCACAGTATTGTCGTGCTCATCCTTGGCAACTACAGGCACCCAGTCCGCCAGCAAAGCGCCAGACGAATAGAATTTTTTGCCGTTTAAAAAGTAGCCGCTATTGGTGGGCGTGAGCTTGGTTTTCACGTCATTGACGCTCTTGGTGCCAATCTCGGAGAACGCATTGCCAAACCGCACCCCTTGCAGCACCAACTCAAAAAAGTATTTTTTCTGAAAGTCTGAGCCATCCAGGCGCAAGCCTTCCACCATATATAAATGATTCTGTGGAATCTGGCCGACACTGGGGTCTGCCTCGGCCACGGTGGCAATCACTTCTGCCAGGGTTTTGTTGGAGACGAAGGCACCGCCGTATTCTTTCGGCACGGTAATGCCCCACAAGCCACTGCTTGAAAACAGGTCTAGCTCTTTACGTGGCAGTCGGCGTTCCTGGTCGCGCAGGGCGGCTTCTTTGGCGATTTCGCTGGCAACCTGTTTGGCGACGGTCAGGGCTTCTGCGTCACTTTTAATCAAATGCGCCGCTTGTCGCGGCAGGTTTACAGGCAAATGTGCAATCTTATTTGCTTGTGCAGTCATAGTCAGTCCTTATTCAAAAAGAGATCAATAAAGGCATGGCGAGCAGGCACCATGCGTCTGCAGTCACTGTTGCATTTAGTGTGCCAATCAATAAAGCATTGAATTTAAAGGAAAATGTAAAAATCCATCTCTGCCTCCGCCTCTATAGAAACAGTTTGCTGCTGAATGGCTGCTGTAAAAGCAGCAGCCACTGGAGGGCGGGGCGGGAGCGGACTGCAGCGTGATCGCGCAAAACTGCTGCTTTTGCAGCAGTTGATCAGCAACTAGCGCTGGAATCTAGCACCATTTAAAAAGCAGGTTTTATATTAAGTCATTGAAAAATATAAACATTATTGCCTGGCATGGATGCTGCTAATACTACTGGCAAGCAAGGTCGTCTGCGAAGCATCGTAAGCAACGACCTCCGTCATTGTTATTTCAGGAGTCATGATGAGCCGTCCATTAAAAGTCACTGCCGTTTCCGGCAGCTATAAATTACCTTCCAGAACCGCTGCACTGGTGCAGGCGATCACACAGAAGTTGGGACAGCAAATCCCGATTGATCTGCACGTGGTGGAATTAAGCGAAATTGCGGGCAGCTTGGTCGCTTCCTACGATCCCAAAGCTTTGCCAATCAACGTACAGCAAGATATCCAGGCGATTGAAACCGCCGATTTACTGGTGGTGGCTACGCCTGTGTATCGCGCCTCTTATGGAGGGTTGTTCAAGCATTTGTTTGATCTGGTCAATCTCGAAGCATTGATTGATGTGCCCGTGCTGCTGGCAGCAACCGGCGGGACTGAGCGCCATGCCTTGATCATTGATCATGAGCTGCGTCCGTTGTTTAGCTTCTTCCAGGCAGTCACGTTGCCGATCGGCGTATATGCCGTTGAAGCGGATTTTGAAAATTATCAAATCAAGAGTGAGGCGGTGAAAGCGCGCGTAGCACTGGCTGTTGAGCGTGCCTTACCGCTCCTTAAACACCGTGAGCTGGCAGAAAACGCTTCAGTCTTGGTTAACGCCTAAACGGGAGCGCCTGATGAGCCAATCACCGATTCAATTTGCTTACTGGGTTTCCAACCTGAGTGGCGGCCAGGTCGTGAGCGAAATTGCCCAGCAAACTGGCTGGAGCACCGAGTACAACATTCAGCTTGCGCAAATCGCCGAGCGCGTTGGCTTTGACTATGCGCTGACCGCTACCCGCTTTTTGGGCGGCTACAAGGCGGATGGGCAACATGAGTCTGTCATTCTGACCTCGGCCCTGTTGCAGGCGACGCAGAAGCTCAAGGTGATTGCCGCGGTATTGCCCGGCGTCTGGCCCCCTGCGCTGTTGGCCAAGCTGGGCATTACCGCCGACCACCTTTCCGGTGGCCGCTGGGCGGTGAATGTGGTTAGTGGCTGGTTCAAGGACGAGTTTACCGCTTTGGGCGAGCCCTGGCTGGATCATGACGAGCGCTATCGCCGCTCTGAAGAGTTTATCCGCGTGCTCAAGGGCTTGTGGTCGGGCGAATCGTTGACCTTTAAAGGCGATTTTTACCGCATCAATCAATTGGCTTACCAGCCAACGCCGATTCAGCGGCCACATCCACCCATTTTCCAGGGCGGGAATTCGACCGCGGCCAGGCAGATGGCGGCCCGTGTGTCGGACTGGTATTTCATGAATGGCGGTTCACCTGAAGTGTTGAAAGCACAAATTGACGAGGTGTCGGCTGAAGCTGCGAAACATGGTCGCAAGCTCAAGTTTGCCGTGAATGCCTTTGTGATTGCGCGGGAGACCGAGGCCGAGGCGAAAGCCGTGCAGGAGGAGATTGTCCGCCTGGCCAACCCAGAAGCGCTGGAAGGCTTTGCCCAAGCCGTGAAGCAAGCGGGTTTGGCGACGCAGGACCAACTGGGCATGTGGGCAAATTCGCGCAAGCAGGATTTGGTGCAACCCAATGACGGCTTTAAAACCGGGCTCATCGGTACCCGCGAACAGATTGCCGAGCGCATTGTGCAATTGCGCGAGATTGGCATCGACCTGGTGCTGGTGGGCGTACTCAACTACGACTGGGAACTGGTCGCGTTTGGTGAGCAGATCATTCCGCAGGTGCGTGCTCTTGAGAAGCAAGTGCTCGAGACAACGTCTGCGTCGCAACAGAAGATTAAAGACAGCGTAGCTGCCTGAAGGCAGCATCAAGCGCATAGGGAGAAAAAGCGTGTTTAACCGAAGTATCTATCAACTTTCTGTCGCTCTGCTGACCGCATTGAGTGCAGCCGCATTACAGGCAGCCCCTGCAGAGCAGCAGTTCAGTATTGCCGGCTACCGCATTGGGCCTTATGCCGCCGGCGGTTCTGGTCAGGCCAGCGGGCTGGAAGATTATTTGCAGTTGATCAATCTGCGAGATGGCGGAGTCAATGGCGTCAAGCTGGCATGGACCGAGTGCGAGACCGAATATGTGGTTGAACGCGGTGTCGAGTGCTACGAGCGGACCAAAAAACAAGCCACGACCTTTAACCCGTTTAGTGTGGGCATTGCTTATGGCGTGATTGAGCGCGCCACCACGGACAAGATCCCGGTGATTACGCCCAATCATGGCCGCACAGACTCCACCGATGGCCGCGTGTTTCCGTTTGTGTTCCCGGTGATTTTGAATCCCTGGAGCGAAGCGTCGGCAATCATTAATTACATCGGCAGCAAATCGGGTGGGCTGGATCAGCTCAAGGGTAAAAAAATCGTCACGCTTTACCATGGCTCGCCCTATGGCAAAGAAACCATCCCGATTTTTGCGTTGCTGGCCAAAAAATATGGCTTTGAAAATACGCAGATTGAGGTGCCGCATCCGGGCAATGACCAACAGTCGCAGTGGCTGAACATTCGGCGGATCAAACCCGATTACGTGATTTTGCGTGGCTGGGGAGTGATGAACCCTGTGGCGATCAAAACCGCCCAAAAAACCGGTTTTCCAGTCGATCACATCATTGGCAATGTCTGGAGTAACTCCGAAGAGGATGCGCAACCAGCCGGTTCTGCGGCCAAGGGCTATATCTCGGCCACCACCCATCCGTCAGGCACCGCGTTCCCTGTGCTGCAGGACATCCAGAAGTATGTGTATGCCGCAGGCAAGGGCAAGATCGAGCCGCAACGCGTCGGCAGCATTTACTACAACATGGGCGTGCTTGATGGCACTTTGCATGTGGAAGCGGTGCGGGTGGCACAGGCCAAATTTGGTCACCGCCCCCTTTCTGGGGATGAGGTGCGTTGGGGCTTTGAGCACATTGATCTTGATAAAAGCCGCCTGGAAGCTCTGGGAGCGAACGGCTTGCTGCAACCGATCAAGCTCAGTTGCAGCGATCACGAGGGTGGCGGTGCGGTGAAGTTCCAGCAGTGGGATGGTAAGCGCTGGCAAGTTATCAGCGACTGGATACAGGCCGACAGACAGCTGTTGCGGCCATTGATTGAGAAATCTGCGGCCCAGTATGCCCAAGAGCGAAAAGTCCCGATCCGGGATTGCAGCAAAGAGCTTTAATGATTCATACATTCTGAAAACGTGGGAGGCTCAGCCTCCAAAAGGAAAGGAAAATAAATGTCTACACATCAAGCAGCGATTAAATTTGCCTATTGGGTGCCTAACGTCAGTGGTGGCCTGGTGGTCAGTAACATTGAGCAGCGTACCAGTTGGGATATCGATTACAACCGCAAGCTGGCACAAATTGCCGAAAAAGCCGGATTTGAATATGCATTGAGCCAAATCCGTTTTACAGCGGGGTATGGGGCCGAGTTTCAGCATGAGTCGGTATCTTTTTCACATGCTTTGCTGGCGGCGACCACCAAACTCAAAGTGATTGCCGCGATTTTGCCTGGTCCCTGGAATCCGGTGCTGGCTGCCAAACAATTAGCCACTATTGATATTCTTACCCAGGGACGGATTGCGGTGAATATCGTCTCTGGTTGGTTCCGTGGAGAGTTTACGGCGATTGGCGAGCATTGGCTGGATCACGACGAGCGCTACCGCCGTTCGCGCGAGTTTATTGAAGCGCTCAAAGGCATTTGGACCCAGGATAACTTTACTTATAGAGGTGATTTTTACCGCTTTAGTAACTACTCACTCAAACCTAAACCTTTGCAGCAGCCACATCCTGAAATTTTCCAGGGCGGCAGCTCTCGTGCTGCGCGCGATAACGCGGCCGCGGTCTCAGACTGGTACTTCACCAACGGTAACACCGTGGAAGGGATCAAGGCCCAGGTGGACGATATCCGCGCCAAGGCGGCGGCAAATAAGCATCAGGTCAAGATCGGGGTCAATGCCTTTGTGATTGCCCGCGATACCGAAGAAGAAGCCAAAGCCGTATTGAAGGAAATCATTGATAAAGCCAACCCTGAGGCGGTCAATGCCTTTGGCCATGAAGTGAAAAATGCCGGCGCTGCCAGCCCGGAGCGTGAAGGTAACTGGGCGAAATCGAGCTTTGAAGACCTGGTGCAATATAACGATGGCTTTAAAACCAATCTGATTGGTACACCACAGCAAATTGCCGAGCGCATTGTGGCTTTGAAGGCGGTGGGCGTAGATTTAGTGTTAGCGGGCTTTTTGCACTTTCAGGAAGAGGTCGCTTATTTTGGTGAAAAAGTACTGCCACTGGTGCGTGAGCTGGAAGCTAAAACCTTGGCCAAAGCGGCTTAACTCAACCCGGCAGGAAATTGGCAATGGCAGAGACTTTACCTCACTTGCTCGCTTTGCAGGCCTTGGAGCGCCCGCATCGTGTTGCAATTCGGCATAAACAGCTGGGCCTCTGGCAGCAGGCCTCCTGGCTTGCGGTGCAAGAGGACGTCACCCGCACAGCGCACTATTTGCAGCAACACGGCTTTCGCCAGGGCGATACCTTGTTCCTGCTCAGTGAACCACGGCCAGAAGCCTTGCTGTTGTCGCTAGCTGCCCATTGGCTGGGCGGCGTGGCGGCGCCACTGGATCCGGCCTTTGCGCAACCGCAGTTACTGGATTTATTGCATACCTTGCGGCCGCAATTTGTGTTTGCCGAGGCGCAGGCGCAGGTGGATCAAGTATTGGCTGCCAAGCCGGATAGCGCCGTGGTGATTTATGCCGATGCGCGCGGCTTGGCCGGGTATCAGCATCCTGCGCTGGTTGCTTATGCGCAGATTGTGGCCACGCCTGAGACCCAGAACATTTCACCGGTGGCTGAGACTGCGGAAATCGCCTTCCGCTTTTACCGCTTAAGTGACGCCTATGCGCTGGAGTACAGCGAATTAAGCCATGCCGAACTGCTTAGAAATGGCCGCCAACTGATCAGCCAAGAGGTGCTCACAGCGCATGAAGAGGCATTGGCGGCGCGTGCATTTGCCGCCAGCGGTCATGCCAAATATCTGCTTTCGCCGTGGCTATTGGCGGGCTTTACTCTGAATTTTCCAGAAAATCTGGCGACCCGGGATACCGACAGGCGCGAACTCGGCCCCACGCTGGTCGCTGGCACGGCAACCACTTATCAGCGCCTGTATGCGCTGACACAATCCCGTTGGCCCTTACCCGGCAGTTGGCAGCATAGGCTGGTGGGTTGGGCACTGCGTGCAGCCCGTGCCCGGTTGCCGCTGGTCGCAACGCTGGCGCGCTGGCTGGTGATTCTGCCCTTGCAGGATGTGTTGGGTCTACGGCGTACGCGCGTGCCATTACTGGTAGGCGAGCCCTTGTCGCCCGAGGCCACACAGTTTTTCAGTGACATTGGCATTGATGTGCGTGCCTGGCCAGAAGCTTCTGCCTGGCAGACCAGCCAGCTGCAAGTGATTCCACATCAGTCCAATGACTTGCACAGCTATTTGGGATTAGCGACATGGAAGGCCGCGATATGAGTACCACCCTTGCTGCACCTCAGCCATTACTGGCATTAGACGGGATTTCATTGTCGTTTAAGGGCGTGAAAGCCATTACCAATATCAGTTTTGCCGTCAATGAGGGCGAAATTTGTGCCTTGATCGGCCCCAATGGCGCCGGCAAAAGCTCATTGCTTAACGTGATTAATGGCGTCTACAAGCCTGATGAAGGCAGTATCCGCTACCAGGATGCGGTGCGTCGCGCCATGCATCCGCAATGGGCTGCCAGACGCGGCGTGGCGCGCACGTTTCAGAATATAGCCCTTTTTAAAGGCATGTCGGTGCTCGACAACGTACTGACCGGCACCAACCTCAAGGTCAAAAGCAGTTGGCTGGAGCAGGTATTTAATGTGGGCCGCGCGCCTGCGGATGCCTTGGCGCAACGGCAGAAAGCAGAGCGCGTGATTGCTTTTCTCAAACTGCAACCCTGGCGTAACAGCATTGTGGGCAGTTTGCCCTATGGCTTGCAAAAGCGCGTCGAGCTTGCCCGTGCGCTGGCCGCCGAGCCTCATCTGCTGCTGCTGGATGAACCGATGGCGGGCATGAACGCCGATGAAAAGGCAGAGCTGAGCCGGTTTATCCGTGAAACCAATCGCGAGTTTGGTACCACGATTGTGCTGATTGAGCATGATATCGGCGTGGTGATGACGCTGTCAGACCATGTGGTGGTACTGGATTATGGCAAGAAGATCGGCGATGGCACGCCAGATGAAGTGCGCGCCAACCCGGAGGTGATTGCCGCCTATCTGGGCACCAAACACTAAGGCAATACAAGGATCAATTGAGATGAGTTTCTTTTTCGAAGTCATGACCGGCGGCTTGCTGGCGGGCGTGATGTATTCGCTGGTCGCCATCGGCTTTGTGCTGATTTACAAGGCGTCAGGCGTGTTTAATTTTGCCCAGGGCTCCATGGTGCTATTTGCGGCATTGACTTTTGTCAGCCTGGTCGAACGCGGCGTACCTTTCTGGGGCGCCTTTGTGCTGACCTTGCTGACCATGGCCGTGCTGGCCTGGCTGATTGAATGGCTGGTGTTGCGGCCGCTGGTGAACCGTTCGCCAATTACCTTGTTCATGGCGACCCTGGGCCTGAGTTATATCGTTGAGGGGCTGGCACAAGCGGTGTGGGGTGCACAAGTGCATGCGCTGGAGATAGGCATCAATGACGAGCCGTATGAGGTGTTCGGTATTTTGCTGTCGCAATTTGATTTGTTTGCTGCGGCCATTGCGGGCGGCCTAGTCGCACTGCTCGGTGTCCTCTTCAATAAAACCCGCATTGGCATTGCCTTGCGCGCCGTGGCAGATGACCAACTGGCAGCGTTGGCGGTGGGCATCCATCTGCAACGCTTGTGGCTGATCGTCTGGGCGGTGGCCGGTTTTGTCGGCCTGGTCGCCGGCATGTTGTGGGGCGCACGCGTCGGCGTGCAGTTCTCGCTGTCGCTGATTGTGCTCAAGGCCTTGCCTGTGCTGATTATTGGCGGTTTTACCTCGATTGAAGGGGCGATCGTTGGTGGTCTGATCGTTGGCGCCAGCGAAAAACTGGCCGAGGTCTTCATTGGTCCGCTGATAGGCGGTGGCATTGAAAACTGGTTCCCTTACGTGTTGGCGATGTTGTTTCTGCTGGTCCGCCCCTATGGCTTGTTTGGTGACAAAGCGATTGAACGTGTTTGAAAAATAGAGAGCAGGCAGGGTTAGCATGTTATATAAAGAAGCAGGACAATTCATCACAGAGTATCGGCTAGACAAGCGCTTTTTCAGGCTCAAACAGGAGCGCTGGGCATTTGCGGCCTTACTGGCATTCGCCTACCTGGTCGTCCCTGCCATTGGCAACGATTACTGGTTTAGCGCCATCCTCATCCCGGTGCTGGTGCTGTCGCTGGCCGGCTTGGGCTTGAATTTGCTCACTGGCTATGCGGGTCAGCTCTCCTTGGGGTCTGCTGCCTTTATGGCGGTAGGTGCGTTTGCCACCTACAACTTTCACCTGCGGATAGAGGGCTTGCCATTGATTGCCAGCCTGATATTGGGCGGGTTGACGGCAGGTGGCGTCGGCCTGGTGTTTGGGCTGCCGAGTTTGCGCATCAAGGGCTTTTACCTGATTGTGGCAACACTGGCTGCACAGTTTTTTGTGCAATGGGTGTTCACCACATTCTCCTGGTTTTCAAACAACTCCTCTTCTGGCGTCATTACGGCGCCGCCCTTGCAGATCTTAGGCACGGATTTGAGTACACCGGCGGGCCGCTACCTGCTGACCTTAACCGTCGTCGTGGCGCTGGGGTGGCTGGCAAAAACCATTGTCAGTGGTGAGCTCGGACGCAAGTGGATGGCGGTACGCGACATGGACACTGCTGCCGCCGTGATCGGCATCTCGGTGCCAAAAACCAAATTGCTGGCCTTTGCCATCAGCTCGTTTTACCTGGGGATTGCCGGTGCGCTGTGGGCATTCACTTACTTGGGCACCGTTGAACCACATGGCTTTGATTTGTCACGCTCCTTCCAGATTCTGTTCATTATTATCATCGGCGGCATGGGTAGTATCCTCGGCAACTTTCTGGGCGCGGCTTTTATTGTGCTGTTCCCCATTTTGCTTTCCAACCTGACCAGCAGCCTGTTGGCCGGAGCGATTGATCCTGGCCAGCTGGAGAATTTTCAGAAAATGATTTTTGGTGCCTTGATCATCTTTTTCCTGATCAAAGAGCCCAACGGTTTGGCCAAGGTCTGGCAAACCGCCAAACAACGGCTGCGGGTCTGGCCGCTACGTTTCTAGGCCGTTCCTGACGAATTGATTGAAGGAGACTTCCATGTGTTAAACAGCCTCACACGGTCTTTTATATAACCAAGAACGATTAAGAGAGATTTTTATATTTTTATAAGGAGTATTTAAGTGAACTTTTTAAGTAAACATCGCTGGCTGTGGCTGGCATTGGGCTTGGGGGTTGCCAGCTTGTCTACGCAAGTGCAAGCCGCCAATGAGCAGTATTTCCCGCTGCAGAGTTACCGGATTGGCCCTTATGCGGCAGGCGGTTCCGGCTTTTTTGGTGGGTTTATCGACTATTTGCAATACATCAATGCCAAAGAGGGTGGCGTCAATGGCGTCAAGCTGACCTGGAGTGAGTGCGAAACCGAATACGTCGTGGAAAAAGGCGTTGAGTGCTACGAGCGCCTGAAAAAAGGCCTGAACGGCGCGCCTGCTGCAGCGACCAATCCGCTGTCCGTGGGCATTGCCTACGCGACCCTGGAGCGCTCGACCACAGACAAATTGCCGCTGATCACGATTAACCACGGCCGCACCGATTCGACCGATGGCAGCGTGTTCCCTTATGCCTTCCCGCTGCAATTAAACCCGTACAGCGAAGTGTCTGCGATTGTGAACTATATCGCCCAGCAATCTGGCGGTCTGGACAAGCTCAAAGGCAAAAAAATTGTCACCTTGTACCACGGCTCGCCTTACGGCAAGGAAACCAGTCCGATTCTGGAACTGCTGGCAAAGAAATACGGCTTTGAGCTGACCTTGCTCGAAGTGCCGCATCCGGGCAACGAGCAACAGTCGCAATGGCTGACGATACGTCGCATCAAGCCGGACTGGGTGATTTTGCGCGGCTGGGGTGTGATGAACCCGGTGGCCTTAAAAACTGCGCAAAAAACCGGTTTTCCGGCCGACCATATCATCGGCAATATCTGGAGCAACTCTGAAGATGACGCGGCACCTGCTGGCAATGCTGCCAAAGGCTTTATCTCGATCACTACCCATCCTTCCGGCACCAGCTTCCCGGTATTGCAAGGCATAGACAAATATGTGATCAAGGCCGGTAAAGGCAATTTGCAAGACGCTAAACGTTTTGGCAATGTGTATTACAACTTGGGCGTGGTCAATGGCATCCTCAACGTGGAAGCCGTGCGTGTGGCGCAAGCCAAATTTGGCAAACGTCCATTGACCGGTGAAGAGGTACGCTGGGGCTTTGAGAACCTCAAACTGGATGATGCGCGCCTTAAAGAGTTGGGCGCTCTGGGTCTGGTACAGCCGCTCAAACTGAGTTGCGCTGACCATGAGGGCGGCGGTGCCGTCCGCTTCCAGCAGTGGGATGGCAGCAAATGGAAAGTGATTTCTGACTGGGTGCAGGCAGACCGCCAGTTGTTGCGTCCGATTATTGAAAAATCTTCCCATGAGTATGCCAAGGAAAAAGGCATCACGCCACGGGATTGCAGTAAAGAAGTTGTTGCTGCCAACTAAAAACTCGTTGCACAACGATACACAGGGCACACCGCATGGCGGTGTGCCTTTACAGTTTGCTGCCGTGGGCAAGGCCCTGCACCTTGCCGACGACAGTCAATTGAGGAGTCAAACATGACACAAGCACAGTTAAATACGATCCCGGTGCAAGCGCTCACTGCGTTTGAGCCCTTGTTGCAGCTGGACAATGTTGAGGTGATCTATGAAAAGGTCATTTTTGCTATCAAGCATATTTCTTTAGAGGTTAAACCACAGTCTATTGTGGCTTTGCTCGGTGCGAATGGCGCTGGCAAAAGTACCATCCTGAAAGCGATTTCTGGCCTGGCCCCGGCACAACGCGGTGAGATTGTACAAGGTCGGATTGTCTATGCCGGTAAAGACGTGACCAAGGCCACACCGGGCCAACTGGTGGCACAGGGTCTGGTTCAGGTGCTTGAAGGTCGGCATTGCTTTGGCCATTTAACGGTTGAGGAAAACCTGCTGACCGGGGCCTTTATTCGCAGACCGTCGAGCAAAGGGCTGGCGCAAGACCTGGAAAAGGTCTATGCCTTTTTCCCACGCCTGAAGTTATTGCGTAAAAACTATGCCGGGTATACCTCCGGGGGCGAGCAGCAAATGGTGGCGATCGGCCGTGCGTTGATGGCGAATCCCCAACTGATTCTGCTCGACGAGCCTTCCATGGGGCTGGCGCCGCAAATTGTGGAAGAGATTTTTGAAATCGTGCACCAGTTACAGCAAACGCAAGGCTTGAGCTTTTTGCTGGCGGAGCAGAACGCCACCGTGGCCTTGCGTTACGCCAACCATGCTTATGTACTCGAAAGTGGCCATATCACGCAACAAGGCGATGCACAGACCATTGCCAATAGCCAGGCATTGAGTGACTCTTATCTGGGGAGCCGCTAATTAAAATGGCGGCTAATAAAAAACGGCCATCATGGCCGTTTTTTATTACAGGATACTTTTAGAAAAAGTGTGCCACATGGAAAATGGCTTTAATGCCATCAATATCAGGTAGCGTATTACGGGTTTCTCTAAAGTAAAACACATCAATGCGTTTGTTGCTGTCACCGTCAATTAAATACCCTACACCAATGTCTACGCGCTTGCGGTCCAAGCCGGTGGTGTCATTGTTAAATTCCTGGTAAATCACTTTGGGCTGGAATTTGCCTATGCCCACTTTTTCGGCAAAGGTATAGCTGCCATTCACAAAAAAGCCTTTGGCTTCTGGCAAGACGGTATCTCCGGTATTGTCATTGTCATAGTTGTAATAGGAGGCTTCTGCCCCCAGCACGGCGCCATCACTCAATGGTTTTTCCAGGCGTGCATCTAGGTTCCAGTATTTGGAATCGCCTTTATTCAGGATCGTCCCTGCGCCATCTTTTTGATAACGGTAAGAGCCGCCCACAGACAAAATCGATTTCTTGCCATCATAGCTGGCCAGGTTATAAAAGCCTGGCTCGGTATCCCAGAAGTTATATTGCAGACGGGTGGCATAAGACAAGTTATCAGCCTGATTGGAGCCGCCCTGACGACCGTTAGTGGCTGAAACGTAGTATTTGAAGGCCTCGCTCTTGTCTGTACCGAAGAAGACTGCACCATTATCCCGACCAGCAAACTGGTAAGAGCCTAACTCGGCAATCGGGAAGTCAAACGTGGTGGAATACATCGGTGCAGCAGCGGAGGCGCGGCTCGCTGCCGGTAAGAAGCGACCCACCCAAACATGCGCGTAGTTGTTAAACTCCAAGCCCAGATGACCATCCAGCAACTCAACTCTGTTGTCTGCTGAATTGCGTGCGAAGTTGAACTCAAAGGAGACGTTCTCATGCACCTTGCCGTTGGTATATAAACGTGCCTCTTCAACCTCAAAGTCATTCGAGCGGTCTTTGCCATTCGGCGCGGCATCTTTAATCGAGCTAAAGCTGACGCGAGAGGCAATGCCGATATTGATAAATTGGTTTTCGTTGCGTTGCAGCGTGGCCTCGGCAAAAGCTTGTGTACTCAGCAGGGCCAAGCTGGTGTAGAGAGAAATTTGTCGTAGTTTAGGATTAATGGTTTGTATATTCATGTGTTCACTCTGTGATAATCAGTTATCAATAAATGGAGATCAGGCAACCTGATGACGATGAAATGGTTGCTTTCCAGAGTGAGCTTTTGCAGAATCTGTGCCAGAAAATTATTTGATAAAAATCAATGGCTTATGTTTTATTTAACTGGTCGTGCTTGCTGGCGATGGCGCAAGCTGCTGTTCGCCTGTCTTTTAATCAGCAAAGGGCGAACGCAGCATGTGATTGGGTGGAATGACGCACGATGACAAAGCACGCGCGGCATGCGCAGAAGCGGGTGCGATACCCAATGGACTCGGCAAACAGGGGACATGACCACCGTAAACAGTGGCCATGGATAGATGAGAATCAGTGTTTATTTGGACGTATCGGCGGTCTTGCAACCTTTGAGGTGCAAGTGGTCACTGTCATCCAGCGTGGTTTGGTCGCCATTCAGGCGCAAATCCATGGTGCCATAATGGTAGTGTTGCTTATCGTCGGCATCACGTAACAGCCCCACCTCATGGTCAGGCAGCATGACCCATGCTTCATCGCCAGTGGCAGAGAGTTTGAGGCCAAACGACTGATAATTTTCGCATTGGTAATGCAAAGCTTCTTTGCCATAGCGTGGAACTTCCTTGGTCCCTTTGTCGAACACGCTCGGCAGTTCAACGCTTTTGCAGCCAAACAATAGACTGCTGGCGCCAACCAATAGGATGAAGGAGTAGATGTTTTTCATGATTTAAATCTGGGCTTTATTTAAGATAAGGGAATCGACGATGCACGCTATTGTGCCAGCCATGCTTGGCAGACTCAATCGTTTTGGCGCTTGGGTTGGTAGGCTGCCCGTTGCAGCCGGTCTCGCACGGCGTCCCAGGCCGCGGTGTTAGGCGGCGATTCTATTAAGATCACGTCAGCATGTGCGGCATCCAATATGTGCAGCGCCGCATAGAGCTGCTCGGCGGCTTGTGCAGGCGTGGCTGGCAAATGTGTATCTTTGGCCGTGACCGCCACACCGGCGCCAAACAACAAGGCGACAGCATGAGGGTACTGCTGTGCATAGTCTGCCATCGCTTGTCTGGAAGAAAAGAGCAGGCAGGGTGTTCGTGGCGAATAATGCAGCAAATGCTGCCCGGGGGCCTTGGGAATCTGCGCCGATGCATCTACAGACGCCGGCGTGCCTGCGACGGCTGCAATCGCCGCCTCATCTATCATGCCGGGTCTGAGCAATCGCCAGCCATCTTCATGCACGCTGACAATGGTCGACTCTATGCCTACCTGGCAATCGCCACCATCCAGCACCGGAATGTCTGCCCCCAGTCCTGCTTCGACATGTTCTGCCGTGGTGGGGCTCAGTTGCGTATACTTATTCGCTGAAGGGGCTGCCAGGCCCAGGCCACTTTCGTTGAGCAGCGCCAGCGCCACGGGGTGTGCCGGCACGCGTAAAGCCACCGTCGGCTCGCCAGCCCTCACCGCCGCTGAGACCTCCGCGCGCGCAGGCAATACCAATGTCAGCGGACCCGGCCAGAAGGCCGCGGCCAGCCTTTGTGCCAGTGGCGGAAAGCTGCTGGCCCAGTCGGCCACTTGTTCTGTGCGTCCAATATGGACGATCAATGGGTTATTGGCAGGTCGCTGTTTGGTGGCGTAGATGTTGGCAACAGCTAAGTCATTGCGTGCATCTGCCGCCAGGCCGTAGACGGTCTCGGTCGGGATGGCGACCACTTCGCCCCGTTGCAATCGTTCTATCGCCTCTGCCTGGTTGATCCGCATTGCGCACTCTATATATGTAAATCATCAAAAAATGTATTTTACTCTGTAAAACCCTGACGGCTAAAGCGGGCTTGCTATAAAATGCCCGCTTTGATTCAAGGAGCGACACATGCAAATTCAAGTTCAGCACAATCCTGCCGAAACACAACTAAAGGACTTGGGTGTGTCCAAGTGGCCTACCTGGAAAAAAGAAGTATCAACCTTTGATTGGATTTTTCACGAACAAGAGCAGGCTTATATATTAGAAGGTCAATGTGTAGTAACGCCTGTGGGTGGTGCGCCGGTCAGCTTTGGTAAAGGAGACTTTGTGGTCTTTCCTGCCGGCCTCAAGGTGAGTTGGGAAGTCAAGCAACCTTTGCACAAGCATTATCAGCTGGATGGCAATGTCTTGACGCAAACCTGGTTGCGCATTAAGGCCGCTTTCAAGAAATAATCATCAATTTGTAACAAAATTGTAAGAATGGCAAATAAGGGTTGACCGCAACGCTTATCGCTGTAAAATGCGCGGCTCTCTTCAACGAAACGGTTGTTTAGTTGGGTGAGAAGAAATAAAAAGCGCAGTATGTTTGAGCGTTAAGTTGGCAGCGGAATAAAAGTTGTTGACGAAGTAAATAAGCTCTGTATAATGCGCACCTCGTTACGAAATAACGGTAGCGAAACCAGCGAAAAGCTGACTGTTCTTTAAAAATTAGGATGACTGATAAGTGTGGGTGTTTGTAGTTGGGTGTGAGCGCATTTAATGCGTAAACTCAGAAAATACAAATGCTTACGCTTAGATTTATGACAAGTATGTACAGTGTAGTTTACACACATACCTTGAAATGAATTTGAGATATAGCGAAATCGAATACCGCCTCTTAATTGAGGTAAAAAGTAATAGTTAGGAATTAAA
>NZ_WOVG01000003.1:0-526032 GCF_029132825.1 Methylophilus sp. YYY-1 | reverse complement strand
TCGAACAGGGCCGTGAAACGAACTTGCGCCAATGATAGTGTACTCTTCGTATGCGAAAGTAGGTCATCCCCAAGCTCCTATTCTAAAAAGCCCTCGGCAGCAATGTCGGGGGCTTTTTTATTGCCTGTAAGCGGTAGGCAGATGAAATTCAGGCAGAAAAAAACCCGGTGCAAGCACCGGGTTGAAGTGTCTATTAAGATCAACTCAAAATAGACTGCCATGAAAACTTAAGCGCTGCACTGCAGCGTTACATATAATTGACACCGCTCAAGCGGTTGTTGCTCTGCTGCTTCTCCCTCTTTTACACACATCTTAAAAAATACACAGGCGTATGTCATTGACCCAGGTGGGCTATCAAGAAATCTCAGCAAGAGTTTCAGCGGAATAGACGTGTGAGCATAAAGCCTTAAAAGAGACATGTTAAAATGACACGATGTCTCAATACCATGTCTTAATCCCCAGTGCTGGTCGTGGTTCGCGTATGCAATCATCACGACCGAAACAGTATTTACCATTGAATGGTGAGCCGCTGTTGAAGCATGTAATCCAGACATTTGAATCGTTTGCAGCCATCACTAGCATTTCGGTGGTTATCGCAGAGGATGATCAGGACTGGCAACCGGCTTTACTTGCGGGATGCCAGAAAACACGCGTGCTGCTGTGTGGTGGCGCGACTCGCGCTGAAAGTGTGCTAAACGGATTGCGTGCCCTGAATGCTCAAGTTCAGGCGCGAGACTGGATTCTGGTGCATGATGCCGCGCGGCCTGGCATAGATCATGAGATGCTATTACGGTTAATAGACAGCGTGGGTGATGACGATACTGGAGCGATTTTGGCTTTGCCACTGGCCGATACGCTAAAGCGTGCCGGGACGCAGACCACGATTGCAGAGACTATCCCGCGTAATCATTTATGGCAGGCTCAAACGCCACAAATGTTCAGATATGCGGAGTTGCAATCTGCGCTCAGTCACTCGATCGAAAAACAACCTACCGATGAAGCGCAAGCCATGGAGTGGATGGGACATCACCCAAAACTAGTCCAAGGTAGCCTTAAAAACATGAAAGTCACTTATCCTGACGACCTGCAAGTGGTTGCTGCGTTGATGCAGATGAGCCTGTCATAGAAAGCAAAAAGTATGATTCCTGTGAGAATTGGGCACGGTTTTGACGTGCACGCCCTGGTAACCGGGCGGGATTGCATTATCGGTGGCGTGAATATCCCGCACAGTCATGGACTGGATGGGCATTCGGATGCAGATGTCCTGTTACACGCTATTTGTGATGCCTTGTTAGGGGCTGTCGCGTTGGGAGATATCGGTAAGCATTTTCCACCAACAGATATGCGCTTTAAAGGCATAGATTCACGCGAGCTTCTGCGGCATGTGGTGCGCTTGCTGCATGACAAGGGTTATCTGGTTGGTAACATTGATGCCACGGTGATATGTGAGGCGCCACGACTGGGCAAGCATACTTCGCAGATGTGTATGAACATTGCCAGTGATTGCGATGTGGCGATTGAACAGGTCAACGTCAAAGCGACGACGACTGAAAAGCTGGGCTTCACTGGCCGCAGTGAAGGTATTGCGGCAGAAGCCGTTTGTACTGTGTATTCCAAGTAGTTGATGATGCGATTGTTTAGCCGTTTTGAAGCACTGGTTTCGCCGTTTCCTGCCGAAATCCTGACGCGTTTACCTACCCGTTTCTGGCCTTTTATGTGGGCCTGTTCGTATGGGATGCGCCGTTATATTTTAATTATGACGCTGCTGACAGCCTGTATCGGCTCGTTTGAGGCTTTGCTGTTTGCCTTGATGGGCAAGGTGGTCGATAAGTTGACAGCCATCCAACCGTCACAATTATGGACGACGCATCAATCTACATTATGGCTAGTGGCGGCGGTATTGGTTGGCAGTACCGTGGTCATTCTGTTCCAGACCTTACTCAAGCATCAGACATTGGCTGGTAACTTCCCAATGCGTTTGCGCTGGCAGTTTCATCAGCATATGCTGAATCAAAGCATGGGGTTTTATCAGGACGAGTTTGCTGGCCGCGTGTCGGCGAAAGTGATGCAGACTGCATTGGCTGTGCGCGAGGTGTGGTTTATTCTGGCCGATATCATGGTGTATGTGTTGCTGTATTTCACTACCATCGTCACGGTGGTGGGCAGCTTTCATCCTTGGATGGTTTTGCCGTTTTTAGGCTGGTTAAGCTTGTATGCCTGCGCGCTGGTTTATTTTATTCCGCGTTTAGCCAAAGTCTCGCAGCATCAGGCAGATGCGCGTTCTCTGATGACCGGCCGGATTACGGATGCCTATACCAATATTTCCACGGTTAAACTGTTTTCGCATGCCGGGCGCGAGGCCAGCTATGCGCAATCTGCCATGCAAGAGTTTCTGGATACCGTGCATGGGCAAATGCGCATGGTGAGCTGTGTCGAGAGTATCAATCACTTTTTAAATATGTGTTTGATCATTGCCAGTGGCAGTATGGTGCTATGGCTGTGGTCACAGGGCCTGGTCGCTGCCGGTGCGGTTGCGGCCGTAATGGCGATGAGCTTGCGCTTAAATGGCATTTCACATTGGGTCATGTGGGAGCTGACCTCGTTGTACGAGCAAATTGGCACCGTACAAGATGGCATGAATACGCTGTCGATTGAAAACCGCGTGCTCGATCAGCCAGATGCCGTCGCGTTAAACGTCCCTAAGGGTGAAGTCGTATTTGAGAAAGTGGAGTTTGCTTATGACAAGCAACCACCCCTGTTGAAGCAGTTTGATTTGCATATCCGCCCCGGAGAGCGTGTCGGCCTGGTCGGCCGCTCTGGCGCGGGCAAGTCTAGCATCGTCAATTTGCTTATGCGGTTTTATGACATTCAGGCCGGGCATATTCGTATCGATGGGCAATCGATCGCCTCAGTGAAACAAGACTCCTTGCGGCAACAGATTGGCATGGTAACCCAGGATACTTCTCTATTACACCGCTCCGTCAGGGAAAATATTTTATATGGCCGCCCAGATGCAAGCGATGAAGAGATGATAGTGGCTGCCAAGCGGGCCGAGGCACATGACTTTATCCTCACCTTGCGCGACGCCAAAGGCCGTACCGGCTATGACGCCCATGTCGGTGAGCGCGGGGTTAAACTGTCTGGTGGCCAGCGGCAGCGCATTGCCATTGCCCGTGTCATGCTTAAAAATGCGCCTATTCTGGTGCTGGATGAGGCCACCAGTGCCCTGGATTCTGAAGTCGAGGTCGCTATTCAACATCATTTGTCGCAGTTGATGGAAGGTAAAACCGTCATTGCGATTGCGCACCGCTTGTCCACCATTGCAGCCATGGACCGGTTGATTGTGCTGGATCAGGGGCGGGTGGTCGAAACCGGCACCCATCAGGCCTTGTTGGCGCAAGATGGGATTTACGCCAAATTATGGACGCATCAGAGTGGTGGCTTTTTGGGCGAATAGCCCGTTCAACTCCCAGACGGTTCCTTTTCTAATATCACGCTTCAATTATCAGGCCATTCGGCCTGATTTTTTTATGTCTGTGTTTGGCATCGCCTCTGTTCAATTGTGACAGTCTGTCATATTACCGCCACTTTTCTGCAATCTAATCTGCTTAGTATTGTCATCAAATTTTCATGGAGTATTTTCGATGGCTAGTCTTGCTGTCCGTTGTAATCGCGGGTTTACCTTGCTGGAGTTATTGGTGGTGATGGTCATTATCGGCCTGTTGGCCGGCTATGTCGGCCCCAAATATTTCCAGCAGATTGGCAAGTCAGAAGTCAAAACGGCCAAAGCGCAGATCGCCGCGCTGGAGCAGGCTCTGGATCAGTTCCGTCTGGATGTCGGGCATTATCCGAGTACTGAACAAGGCTTGACGGCCCTGATGAATAACCCAGATAACCAGCCAAACTGGGCCGGCCCTTATTTGAAAAAAGAAGTGCCCAACGACCCTTGGGGCAAGCCTTACCAATATCGCATGCCCGGCCAGCACGGCGAGTATGATCTCTACAGCCTGGGTAAGGATGGCCAGGTGGGTGGCAGTGACGAAGCGCAGGATATCAGCAACTGGTAAATGCCATGCACTATCAGGCAAAAGTGTTGAATGGCAGCACCCTGACCATGGTGGAGCTGCAAGCCGATGATGAGCAGGATGCTTACGCCCAGTTAAAGGCGAAAGGCTTGTTGCTGGTCTCGCTGCAGGCACAAAAGCAGGGCAAAGTAGCCAAGCGCCAGGCGTTTCCGTTGGCTTTGTTCAGCCAGGAGTTACTGGCCTTGCTCGATTCCGGCTTGAACCTCGTCGAAGCCATTGATGCACTGGCCTTGCGTCAGGATCACACGCGTGGTGTTTTGCAAGGCATCTTGCAATCACTGCAGCAGGGTAAGTCGTTTTCTGCGGCCCTAGAGCGGCAGTCTGCGGTATTTCCGCCCCTCTACATCGCCACGGTGAAAGCCGCCGAGCGCACAGGGGACCTGGGCAATGCCTTGTCTCGCTATATCTCTTATCACAATCAGGTGTCATTACTCAAAAAGAAAATCGTCAGCGCGTCAATTTACCCGCTGCTGCTCATCGTGGTTGGCGGCTTGGTCATTGCGTTTTTGATGGGCTTTGTCGTGCCTAAATTCAGCAGCGTCTACGAAGGCACGGGGGCAGACTTGCCCTGGATGTCACAGCTGATGCTGCAATGGGGCAGCCTGATTGCCCAGCATGGCGAGCTCATGTTGATGCTACTGGTCAGTGTATTGGTCATGCTGGTCGTGTTATTGAAACATCCGGCCATGCGGCAGTGGATGTTACGCACCTTGTGGCGTATTCCAGCCATCGGTGAAAAGCTGCAACTCTATCAATTGGCACGCTTTTACCGCACGCTGGGGATGTTACTGGCGGGGGGAACCCCAGTGATGGTGGCACTTGATTCGCTGGAAGGATTGCTTGATAGCAGTCTTGCGTTGAGCCTCAAGCAGGCGCAAACCATGATTAGCCAGGGGCAACCCCTGTCACAGGCCTTCCAGGTCAACGGCATGACGACGCCGATTGGCGAGCGCATGTTGCTGGTGGGCGAGCGCGGGGGCAATGTGGCACAAATGATGGACCGCATCGCCAGCTTTTATGATGAAGAGTTGGCACGCTGGATAGACTGGTTTACCCGGCTGTTTGAGCCCTTGCTCATGCTGTTTATTGGCCTGGTGATCGGCGTGGTGGTGCTGTTGCTGTATATGCCCATTTTTGAACTGGCAGGACAAATTCAATGAACCAGCCTCTCCCCAATCAGCACGTGCCTGCTGAGCCACTACAGTCGCTCTCTGCAGAACTATTATCGCAAGCACAAACGCAGGCCTTGCAACAGCAACGGCGCGTGATCGAGGTGCTCGAAGACCTGCTCCCGGTGGACACTGAAATTCTGGTGAGCCAACTGGCTGACTTGCTGCATTACCCGGTCGCCACCATGCGCGATATGCGCGAGTGGCAGGTAGCTTTTGAAGTCATCAGTTATAACGAAGCGCAGCAAAAAGAGTGTCTGGCGTTTTATGACGCGCAAAAAACACTCATTCTCGTGTTTGCTGACCCGTTTAACCGCCAATTGCCGTTGTGGGTACAGCATGCCGTAAAACAGCCGTTTGTCTGGCAGTTGGCACATCGGCTGGAGATTAGCGCCTACCTCGCCGGTGAAGAAGAAACCATGCGTGCCATGGATGGCGTAGGTTTGCCCAGTGAGCAAATGCAAGAAGGCGAGGACGAGCTGGTCATGCAGCTCTCGCTCAAGTCCATTCACGAAGATGCCAACCCCATCGTCAAGCTGATTAACTCCACCTTATACGATGCCCTCAAAACAGGCGCCAGCGATATCCACCTCGAAACGCATGCAGGCGGTCTGGCCGTGAAATACCGGATTGACGGGGTGATGGCCAGCATCGCCAATAGCCCCGGTCTGGACAGTGCCGAGCAGGCCATTTCGCGGATCAAGGTCATGGCGCAACTCGATATTGCCGAACGCCGGATTCCGCAAGATGGCCGCTTTAAAGTGCATGCCATGGGCCGCCTGATTGATTTCCGTGTCTCTATCATGCCCAGTGCGTTTGGCGAGGATGCCGTACTGCGGGTGCTGGACCGAAAGGCCTTGACCGAGCAGGCGCAAGGCTTGAGTTTGAAAGCGCTGGGCTTTGATGCCGATGTGATTGCCAGATTCCGCAAATTAGCCAGCGAGCCGTATGGCATGGTGCTGGTCACTGGCCCGACCGGCAGTGGTAAAACCACCTCTTTATATGCCGCCATCTCAGAGGTGAATACGGGGTTTGACAAGATCATCACCATTGAAGACCCGGTTGAGTACCAGTTACCTGGCGTGCTGCAAATCCCGGTCAATGAGAAAAAAGGCCTGACCTTTGCGCGTGGCCTGCGGTCAATTCTGCGGCATGACCCGGACAAGATTATGGTGGGTGAAATCCGCGATGCCGAGACTGCACAAATTGCCGTGCAAGCGGCGCTGACTGGCCATCTGGTGTTTTCTACCGTGCATGCCAACAGTGTGCTCGATGTCATCGGCCGTTTCATGCATATGGGCGTAGACCCTTACCATTTTGTGTCAGCAGTGAATGGCATTATTGCCCAGCGCCTGGTGCGCGCCTTGTGTCCGCATTGTGCCGAGCCGTTTGTGCCGGATGCTGACTTGCTCAGTGCCTCTGGCTTAAGCGCTGAGCAGGCCGCCAGCATGCAGTTTATGCATGCCCAGGGCTGTGGCCATTGCCGCGGCACGGGTTACAAAGGCCGTAAAGCGGTGGCCGAAATACTGGTGCTTAATGACGAGTTGCGCGAGATGATTATTGCCCGCCAGCCGATCCGCCAGTTGAAAGAGGCGGCTGCCAGAAATGGCATGCGTACCATCCGCGAGGCGGCGATCAGCGCCGTGGCTGAAGGCATGACCAGTTTGCAGGAGGTTAACCGTGTCACGTTTGTTGCCTGAGTTCAGCGTACTTGGCCTGACGCGGATCCTGGTGTTGTCTGACCAGTTGCAGGCCGAACATATTCCGGTGGGTTTTGCTTCGTCCCCTGTCTTTGCGACGACTGCCTGGTCAGGCGCAGATGCGCTTGCGTTGCAGCCAGCATTACAGGCAGTGCTGGCACAGTTGCCAGCCACACGCTGGCAAAAGATAGAACTCTATCTCGCTGACCAGCATGTGCATCTGATGCGCTTGCCTGCCATGACCCAAGGTCTGCAGGCATTTGACTGGAGCGGGCAGGATCAGCAAGCCTATGCGCGCGCCATGCTTATGCAAACTTATGGTGAAGCCGCACGTAGCTGGCCTTTCCGCTTACAGGATGTTTGCCAACCACAAGATAGCCTGCTGGTGGCGATCCCGGTGTTGCAGACACTGGATTGGACTGCGTTGTTACGTCCGCATGCCCTGCAATGGCAGGTGCAAGCCTATGCTTGCGCCTTGTGGGCCAACACCCGGCTGCCCAAGACCGGCACCGTGCTAACCGCAGAGCCGCAAATGCTCAGGCTGTTGCAGCTTGAGCAAGGGCGTATTATGCATGTGGCCGGGCTGGCGGCCTCTCTGCAGGCAGTGGAAACCATGGCAGACTGGGTGTTGCGTGAGCGTACCTTGCTGGGCGTGCAGGCGTCAGCGTGTTACTGGGTAACCGAGCCCGGCAACCACAGGGCGTTAAATACCGGTCATCATCTCAAACAAGCTTTGGCGGGTCAGGTCAACTGGCAGCTGTTGCCATCAGCGAGACCACTCACTCAGTTGCGTCAGGAGGTCAGTCATGTGGCCGCAGCCTGAGTATCATATGGATTTTGCGCGTCCGTTATTTGCCTGGCAATGTGTGCGTTGGCCAGGACTGGCGCTGGTGGCAGCATTATTGATGACGGTATGGCTCACCTATGCCGAAGAGACCGAGCAAACCGCGCACTTGCAGTCACTCACTGAGCGGCAGCAGCAACTGACCGAGCAGCAGTCCGCAATGCAGGGCGCTGCACCGCGTACTGAGCAACACCCACTCAGTCAAGCCAACATCAAGCCGGTAGCGGTATTAAGCCAGCCGCAACAAAAGGCAGCGCAAAAAATTGTGCAGCAACTCAATGTGCGCTGGTTTGACTTGTTGCAGGCGCTAGAAGCGAGCCAGGTCGCCGATATCGCGTTGTTGCAATTGACCCCTGATGCCAATCGCGGCCAATTTGTATTGTCGGGCGAGGCGAAGAGCTACGCGGCGTTATTGAATTATGTCAGTCATTTGCAAGGCCTGACGACGCTGCATGAGGTGCATTTGCAAAAACACCAGGTCAATGACAGCCATCCGCAGCGCCCGGTCAGCTTCGAAATTCAGGGGGGCTGGCAACCATGAAATCGGCACGTATGTTTTCGGCCCTGACTATGGTCTGGCTGCTACGGCGTGCGGCCTGGTATCTTGGCTGGCTGCCCATGCTCGTGAGCGTCTTGTTGCTCATCTTATGGGGCGTGTTGTCGCAGCAGCAGTCTGCCACAACCACGCAAATTACTTTGCTCACGCAAGCCATCCAGCAACTTGAGAGCCAACCGATAGCACCTGTGGCCAAGGTCTCAACCACCATTGTCAAACCGGAGGTGAGCGAAAGTGCGCCGGAATACCTGGCCGCCTTATGGCAGCAATTACCAGAGTTTGCCGACCTGTCGCCACGCATGATGCAGATTGCGCGCCTGGCGCAAAAACGCCAGATGGCCTTGAATGTGGGCGATTACCAGTGGCAACTGCATGCCGCCAGTGACGCCACGCAGGAGATTCAGCAATATGACATGCGCTTCAATATTCAGACCGATTACCTGACTTGCCGGCAGTTTATTGTCGATGTGTTGCGGCAATATCCTGCTATGGCCTTGACTGGCCTCGAGTTTCGCAAAAACGAGACCATGCAGCCAATGCTGGACGCGACGTTGACGTTTTCAGTGTTTATCCGGGGAGGGCGCAAGCATGGCAGTTAGCGCCAAATCCTCGACTTCGCCCGTGATTTGGCTGGCCTTGCTGTTGACGTTGGGCCTGGTCTACTGGCAATGGTCGGCAGCGCCTCAAGCGGAGCTTGATCTGGTTGCGGTCAGACCTGCCAAGAAAGTAGCAGTGGCTGAGTCTGTGCCAGTCAGCGCGGATACGCATCAGCCGTCAGCGCGTGTGGCGAGCAGTCAAACTGCCAGCCCTCAAGAGGAAACCGCTGCCATGCCAGAGGCCGCGTATTTCAAGCGCCAGTTACCCGCGGGCAAGCCTGCGCATGTGCTATTTGCGGCGCATGAATGGTTACCGCCCCCGGTCAAGCCGCCCCCACCGCCTCCGCCGCAGGCGCCGCCTTTGCCTTATAGCTATGTCGGTAGTCTCAAGGAGATGCCGGGGGGCGACTTGGTGATTTTAATGCAGCAGAAAAAGATGTTGATGCCCAAACTGGGCTCACAGGTCGATACGCAATGGCGCTTGGACCGCGAGGATATGCAGGCGGTGTATTTCACCTACCTGCCATTAAACAAAGGGGTGGTGTTGAGTAAAAGCAAAGCCGCAACCACGCGTCAGGTTGAGCCAGAAAACAATCCAACAGAAGAAATGTTAAACCAATGAATGTTTTGAATCCAAGTCTGCGATCATGGTCAAGCGTGCCACGCAGTTTGTCTTTCGCTGCCTGTACGCTGGTACTGTCATCGTGCGGCCTGTTTCCGCCCAAACTGACGGCGACGACCCCGGAAGGCAAAGTCCAAGAGCTGGCCCAACAGGTGGCAGAGCATCCTGCGGATGTGACTTTGCGCAACCGCTGGTTTCGCGAGCGTGAGCTGGCAATCAACGCCTTGCTGGCGGACGCCGCTGCGGCAGATGCCAAAGGCGATATTGCCACCGCCAAGCAAGCTTATGCGCGCATTCTGACGCTGGATCCTTATCAACCTAAAGCGCTGGATTATGCGCGTGCCAGTGATCGTGAAATCGTGCTGCGCAAGCAGTTAGAGATTGCCAAACAGCATATCAACCAGCCCAAGCAGGCACTCAAGGAAGTGCGGGATATTTTGTTGGAGCAACCGACCAATAGCGAAGCCCAGGCGCTGGAAAAGCAACTGATAGCCATGGAGCCGCGTGCACGTGCCAGCCTGCCGCAATTGCAAACCGCCATCAACAAACCGGTCACGCTGGAATTGCGGGATGCCAACATCAAGGTAGTGTTTGAGGCATTGTCCAAAGCCACCGGGATTAATTTTGTGCTGGATAAAGACATTAAAGCCGAGACCAAGGCCTCGGTGTTCGTCAAGAAAATGCCAATTGAAGAGGCGGTGGAGATGGTGCTAGCCAGCAACGGCTTGCAGAAAAAAGTGCTGTCACCCACCAGTGTGTTGGTGTATCCGGCCACCCAGCAAAAGAACAAGGACTATCAGGACCTGTTGATCCGTAACTTTTATTTTGCCAACACCAGTGCCAAGCAGTGCGCGGATATGTTACGGACGATTTTAAAAATCCGTGATGTGTATGTCGATGAGCGCCTGAACATGCTGGTGTTGCGTGACCGGCCGGAAGTGTTGGCCTTGGCAGAAAAAATGATCAAGGCGCAGGATATTGCCGACCCTGAGGTCATGCTCGAAATTGAGGTGATGGAAGTCACGCGTGGCAAGTTGCAACAATTGGGCATCAGCTATCCCACCTCACTCACGGTGCTCAATAGCCCATTGACGCTGGAAGCGCTCAAGAGCATCAAGTCGAGTGATATTGGCGTCAGCCCTAACCCCGGCGTACAGTTCAAAACCACAGACAGTGATTTGAATCTGTTATCCAATCCGCGTATCCGCGTCAAAAATAACGAAAAAGCCAAGGTGCTGGTGGGCAACAAGGTGCCGGTCATCACCACCAATACCACGGCCAATGTGGGGACCTCCGAGAGCGTGTCCTATGTCGATGTTGGCCTCAAGCTTGAGGTCGAGCCGCGCATCATGCTGGATGATTTTGTCAGTATCAAGGTGAACCTCGAAGTCAGCTCGCTGGGTGAGGCTGTGACCTTGAGCAATAACTCCAAGGTTTACAATATTGGTACCCGCAATGCCAGCACCATCCTGCGGCTTAAGCATGGCGAAACGCAGATCCTGGCCGGCTTGATCCAGGATTCCGAGCGCAAGAACGCAACCAAATTACCTGGGCTGGGCGAAATCCCGATCTTGGGCCGCCTGTTCTCCAACAACACCGATGACAAGAGTAAAACAGAAATTGTGTTGGCGATTACGCCCAAGGTTATCAGTAACGTCACTTTGCCAGAAGCCACCTTCTCTGAGTACTGGAGTGGCACCGACAGCGTGATTTCAGACAAACCACTGATGAACAGCATGCCAGCTGCGCCTACCATCACGCGTAGCCAGCAAATCCGTGAGCTGCAGTTACAGCGGCAAAATGAGTTGAATGAGGGCAGCAACACACCTGCCAATGAGCCCGCCAATGATACGCCTGACGCTGCGCCGCCGCCCGAACCGGCCTTACCCGCACCAGACACGGCACCGGCGAATTCAACAGCCGCGCCACAAGCGACGCCCTCATCAGATGGTCTTTCAAACAATATCAGGGACTTGCCCGAACAGGGCACGACCAGTTTGCCAGCGCCCAAGGAGATCCCCTGATGCGCCAACGCGCGTGCTTGCAGTCTAGTGCTTGCCCAGGCTGTGGATTCACGTTGATTGAGCTCATGGTGTCGCTGGCGATTATCGCCATCATGGCCAGCATTGCCACGCCCATGATACAAGTCACGGTGCAGCGGCAAAAAGAACAACAGTTGCGTACACATTTGCATGATATCCGCCGCGCGATTGATGCCTATAAAAAGGCGGCGGAGGATGGGCGGGTGAAAAAAAATTCAGATGCCAGCGGTTACCCGCCAAACTTGCAAGTGTTGGTCGAGGGCGTCGACGATCTCAAAGACCCCAAGCATAAAAAATTACGTTTTTTAAGGCGGATTCCTTTTGATCCCATGCTCAACAAGCGCGACGACACTGCGCCAGTGGCGGCTTGGGGCTTGCGTAGTTATGACAGTCCACCCGACCAGCCGCGCTATAACCAGGATGTCTATGATGTGTATTCACTGAGCCCGCGCATCGGCCTGAATGGAGTTCCCTATGCGCAGTGGTAATCGTTGGCGGCGGTGGCGTGGCTTCACGCTGGTGGAGTTATTGGTGGTGCTGTCGATTTTAGCCTTGCTACTGTCGCTGGCACTACCGCGCTATTTTTCTGGCGTACAACGCGCCAAAGAGCAGGCGCTCAAACAACAGTTAATCACCACGCGCAAGGCGCTGGATGAGTTTTATGCCGATCAGGGGCAATACCCGGAAAGCCTGCAGGAGCTAGTGGACAAGCGCTATCTGGACAAATTACCTTGGGACCCTATCTCGGAGCATAACGATACCTGGGTAATTACACCGCCAGAGCTGCCTTTGCTGGGTGGCGTTTATACCTTGCATAGCAGTGCGACTGGACAGGCTTCGGATGGCAGCGCCTATACGGATTGGTAATGGGCCAGGGCTATGTCGCTTGATATGAGGCCTGTTAAACTAGCAGTCACCTATCCGCGTGGCAGCGTATTCCTGCGCGGCTTTTCGTATTTAGGCATCATGGTCACGCTGGCGATTGCCGCCATTGCCATGCAGGGCGCGGCCAGTCTTTGGCAGCAACAGTCCCAGCGTAGCAATGAGGCCCTCTTGCTTGAAGTGGGAGAGGCTTACCGGCTAGCAATCGGCCGCTATTATGAATCTACGCCGCAAGCCGTTAAACAATACCCGGCGAGTCTGGAAGAGCTGTTAGAAGACAAACGGTTTCCTGTGCCTAAAAGACATCTGCGCAAAGTGTACGTAGACCCTTTTGCGGTCAAGCAGGGCATGCGTCTGATCCTCAGGGATGGGCGCATCATCGGCGTTTACAGTCCGTCTACGCTTGTGCCCATCCGTCGCAATGGTTTTCAGGATGCGCAGGCCGACTTTCAGGCGGCCAAGCATTACAGTGACTGGAAGTTTGTATACGAGCCGAATAGTCTGGCCAGTTTGGAAGAGGCCTGGGCCAACCGCTAATGCAGCGGCTGGATGAGTTTGGACTTAAATACCTGATAGTAGCGCAATACTTTAGGCACATATTGCTGTGTCTCTGCATAAGGCGGCACCGTCCGCTGATGCGATTTGACCGCTTGCGGCCCGGCATTGTAAGCCGCCAGTGCCAGCACCACATCGCCTTCAAACAAGTCCATGAGTTGCTTTAAATAGCGGGATCCCCACAAGATTTGCTGTGAGGCTGACCAGGCACGCACCGGGGTAGGGGTCAGCGTTTTGGCAGTGGCAGGCATCACCTGCATCAGGCCATAAGCACCTTTGGGTGAGGTGGCTTTGGCATTGTAGCCAGACTCGGCAGCAATCACGGCATGAATCAGTGCAGGCTCCAGTTGTGTGACTTGTGCAGCGGCCTGTACTTCTGCCTGATAGGGCAAGTGCGCTGTCGACCAACGAGACCCCGTCAAGGTTTTGCGCCCGTCGTCTGCAATTACTGGCTCGGTTTCTGTGTCCGTCTCCCCGGTATTGCTGATCACAATTTCTGTGTCATCAGAAGGGTCCAGTACAATTTGTCCGGCCAGGTGTTCAATCGTTTCAGCCGCGTGTGCTGGAATGCACACCAGTAAGGTGAGCACAAAAAATACACGCAATTTGACTACGAGGTTTGGCATCTCTCAATAGTCTCATGCGCAAGTGACATTCTTAAGACACATAGACTGGTTATATTGTTAATGAGCACTCATTGCGTGAATGCTTCTATCACCATTGCTGTTGCTTGATGGCTGGTTCATCTAATGAATTTTTCTCTTCGTAAATAATAGTCCGCGTATTGATCCATTGTCATTAATTCATCAACAAACTGACGCTGTGCAATCATTTTTTTGTCACAAATTTTGAGCACACTTGCTGCACATTAATATCAATGTGTGCAACACATGGACACCACAATCACAGGGATCGATCAGGCCAATGATCAATGGACGTTGGCACTGAATGAGGAACAACGCACGCTATTTATGGAGGTGATCGAGGAATCACTTCGTCTGCAAAATCGTGCACATTTATTTAACTGGTTGCAGCGTGGTTTTCAATGCTTGCTTGCCCATGAGGTTGTCATTATTGCAGTTCGTGGCATGGAGCGCGCCAGTTATGATTACGAGTATCTGACCTCTAGCCGCTATTTCGGTGATAGCCAGTTTGATCTGGTATTGCACGAGCAGGAAGGGCTGGTGAATCAGGCTTTTACACAATGGGCAAAGCTTGGCACCCCCTTGTTTTATACCACTGAGCATGCCTCGCAGGTACATACGCACTATGCAATAGAGCAAGTGGCTGCCGAGCCTATGCTGGTGTCGGAGCTCAAGCGTTTCGTTGTGCATGGGTTTGGTAATGAACATAGCCGGATTGCCACCATGGTGATGTTTGGTCGTTTGAGTTCTCCGGCGAATGCGCGTAGTGCGCATCTGCTGGAATTGCTAATGCCGCATTTGCACTGTGCGATTGTCAAAGTCACTTCCAATAAGTCTCCTGCCATCATGTCAACCAGTAAGCATGGCAGGGTCAAACCGCTCAGTAAGCGCGAGGTGGAAGTGTTAGAGTGGTTACAGGCTGGTAAGACCAATTGGGAGATTGGCAATATTATGCAGGTCAGCCCGCTCACAATCAAAAATCATGTTCAGAACATCTTGCGTAAGCTGGATGTCGAAAACCGCAGTCAGGCCGCCAGTAAAGCGCTTAAGCTGGGGTTGATTAACCGCAAGCAATAAATCTCTCTTCTCTCTTATCTATTCTTTCTTCTAATACTCTTATTTCATAGTCCGATAGGACTAGTCCTTGTTCAATCGTTGTCATCTGCCTCTCTTAAAATTTTTAGGATGATTTGATCGGCATTTGTAGCGTTGGTCGCGACTAGTCTTGATGGACTACTAAGTTATCGCATCTCTGTCATGCCAGCCTGTCACCATTTTTATGTTGTGTTTTGAATCGCCATTAAGTGGTTTGTTCTTTCAGCTGTTTTAAATAATTTTTTAGGAGAGGTTTATGAAATTTCAATACAAAGCATTGGTTGCTGCCTTGGCATTATCCGCAGCAACTATTCCAGCGCAAGCGGCAATGACATTTGCAACAAGCGGCAGCTCTAGCATGATTCTGACTTTGCTGGACTTCAACAGCAACATGTCAGCAACATTCGATCTGGGCTACAGCTATGACACTTTCCAAACCATGGTGACTGACACACACAAAACTGGTGTGCTGTCTGCCGACGGTTTGACTAAGACCATGTCTTTTGATTTGGCTGGTGGTAATTACGCAAATGCCTGGAGTTCATTCTGGAGCGTAGCTTCTACATCAACAACCAAATGGGCTATTTACGCTGCCGATGGTACAGGTAGTGGCGCAGGTGCACGCGGTATTATCTCTACATACAAGTCTGGTGCTAACCTGACTAACTCTAATCAGTTGCAAACTTCAGTCGCTAACTTTAATAGCTACATGACCAATAACAACGCCTTGGATAACCACAATTCTGTTGAAGATGGTGCTAGCGTTGTGACTACAAATACTTCACAAGCTTACGCTGGTCGTGCAGTGGCTTACGGTGCAACAGGCCGTATCAATGCTCAAGGTCATGTTTCCATGAACAATATGGACCAGTCTATGACTGTGGTTCAACAGCTGACTGGTGCAACTGCTGCATCACCAGTTGCTTTTAACGTTTTGAGCGGTCCAAACGGTGATTACACATTCAAAATGACTTCAACTGGTTTGTTGGAGTTTGTGATCCCAGTGCCAGAAGCTGATAGCTACGCAATGTTGCTGGCTGGCTTGGGTGTGATTGGTTTGGTTGCCCGTCGTCGTAAGGCTTAACAATATCTAAACAAAAGCCATGAAAAACGGCTGGTGGATTCGCTGGCCGTCATTCAAACTTTTATCTAAGGAAGCGAAAAATGTTTAAGTTTAACAAAGTATTTCTGGCTGTGGCTGCAACCCTGTTTGCTGGTCAAGCATTGGCAGCCCCTGTGACTCAGGCACAAATCAATACTGCACGCACTGCAAATACATTGAAAGAAACCTGGATTTCCGGTAACTCTGCCCCTACCTATAACGTGTTCCAGGGCTTTGCAGCAGGTTGCGATGCAAACACGCTGTCAGTATTTAACAATGGTTCTTCAACAACAGCAGTAAGACCAGGTGCTTCTGCAGCCAGCAACTTTCTGGCTTATGCCTGCGTGCGCGGTGGCAATGTTTCAGTGGTTTACCATACCATCGACGGTGGTTCATTCAATGCATACGCACCACATATTCCAAACGATGTAGACGGTGATGGCGTATTCGGTACGACTAACCTGCGTCGTATTGCTAAGTTGGGTTCAAACTCTGCTTGTGTTGCACAAACTGGCACTTTGTCTTTGCCTAACCAAACTGCGATTCCTTCCTACCGCTCTTGCGCTATCGTAACGCCAGCCACTGCTCCAGATGGCGCGACTGCTTTGCCTGCCGGTGGTTTCTCTGACGTTGAGGCTGCGCTGTTCGGTATTTCAACCGATGGTTACGGTACTGAAGCCAATGCGAACGTTGGTCAAGTATTCGGTATTGCTACCTCTACTTCCCTGTACCGCGCAATGCAAGTTGCACAAGGGATTTACGCAAGCGTTGGTGCGGCAAATACGGCTGACCCAGACTATCTGCCAGCCAATGCACCAAGTATCTCTCATGCACAATATGCTTCTATCGTGAGTGGTACCGCCGCTGATGCAAGCATTGTTGTTCCAGGCTCAACAGCAGCTTTGAACTTGGCTCGTCGCGTTCCAACATCCGGTACACAAGCTTCTTCAAATGCAACCTTCTTGCGTAACCCATGTAACGGTGACGCAGTAATCGGTGGGATTTTGGCCCCAGTTCGTGCAGCTGATTCTACTTCTACCTTGATCATCACTGAGGGTTCAGGTACTGGTAACGCCAAATCAGCATTGTCTACCTCCGGTTTTGCTATCGGTGTATTGTCCCTGGAAAACAACTGGCGTACAGATACGTCTTCTAACGGTTACCGTTATATCAAGCTGGATAACGTACACCCAGAAGCACCTATCGCTGGTTCTGGTCAAACTGTGGATGCCAATGCGCGTTACACAGCGGCTCAAGGTTTGTATGACTTCCACATGGAGATGAAATCTTTCGTGGCTAATTCAGCTGCCGGTACATTTGGCGAGACTGTGATCAACGAGATTGTTGGTGCATTTACAGGTTTGGATTGTGCTGAAGTTCCACGTGGCCTGACAGTCAACCCATTCGCAGGCTCTTCTTGCACAGTGGGCCAAGTAGTAGCAAAAGGCTCACGCAACGGTAACAACTGCCAAGCTCAGCAATTGTTCTAATTTCAGTAAATAGCAGCCAAAAGCTGCAAGTTCTGATTAAAAGCACACCCTAACCGGGTGTGCTTTTTTATTTTTTAACACAAAAACAGCAACACAATTTGTGCCTTGAAAGTCTCGCTGCAATGACCCATAAGGACTAATGAAAATAGGTAGTGGACTAGTCCGTATTTCATCTTTGTGACACGCAGTGCTTTCAAAATGGCAAGCCTCAGTAAGTGCCTCTGGCGATTAAAAGTAGAAAGGTGTTGCAATTGTTGCTTCGTGTGATGAGTTGTGTGTGTGTCTTGTGGTCTTTTGCAGTCTGTGCAGAGGAGGCCGAGTCATCTGCACCACAGCCCGTCAATGCCTGGGGGGCAGAAGTCAGTGATAAAACAAAGTTGGAAGAGACTGCAGCCAAGGATCAGTTTGATATTTTTGAATATGTCGTCAATGGTAATACGGTACTTAGTGTCACTGAGGTAGAAAAAGCGGTTTACCCCTATCTGGGTGAGCATCGTTCGATTGAGGATGTCGAGAAGGCGCGTAGTGCGCTTGAGCAGAGCTTTCATGAGGCGGGCTACCTGACGGTATTTGTGACCATCCCCGAGCAAGAGGTTAATGCCGGCGTCGTCAAGCTGGATGTGCTCGAGGGCAAGGTGGAGCGCTTGACTGTGGTTGGTTCCAAGTATTACTCACTGGGTAAAATCAAGCAGCGTGTGACCGAGTTTAAAGAAGGGACTGTGCCGCACTTCCCCACGGTGCAGAAGCAAATTGCTTCGGTCAATATTAATCCTGATCGCGTGGTCGCACCGGTGCTGCGTCCAGGCAAGTCCCCAGGCATGGTTGAAGTCGATTTAAAAGTGGACGACAAATTGCCTCTGCACGCCAGCCTCGAATATAACAACCGCTACACCCCTAACACCACCAAAACCCGTTTAGCGGGCAATCTCAGATACGACAACCTCTGGCAAAGCGATCATAGTGTGAGCTTCGGCTTTCAGGTGACGCCAGAAGATACCAATGAAGTCAAAGTGTTTTCAGGCACTTATGTGATCCCTTACGCTGGAGACTATTGGGCGGCATACGCCGTGGTATCCGAAAGTGATATCAGTGCCGTGGGCGATCTGAATGTCATTGGTAACGGTAACATCTATGGCTTGCGCTATATCCACCCTATGACGAGTCCCGTTAAGTCATACAATCATAATTTAACACTCGGTGTGGATTACAAAGACTTTAAACAAAATACTCGTGTACTCGGTAACGACCTTGAGAATAGTCCAATTACGTATCTGCCATTTTTGATTGGCTATTCTGGCAGTCTTGTGACTCCAGAAAGCACAACAAAGCTAGACCTCAATTTTATTTTTTCAACAAAAGCCTTGGTCGCTGACGACAGAGAATTTGCCGTCAGACGCTCATTTGCACGTCCAAATTACTCCTACTGGCGTGGGCAGTTAGAGCATACACACACCTTGCCTGCAGAGTGGCAGTGGTATGGCTCCTTGGGCGGGCAAGTCACCGGGGACCCACTGATTTCAAATGAGCAGTATTTCATTGGTGGCCTGGACACAGTCCGAGGCTTTCTGGAGTCCAGCGCTTTGGGCGATGTGGGGGCTAATTTCACCACCGAATTGCGTTCTCCACCTTTGCAAAAATATGCCGGTTCCTGGGTTAAAGAAATGCGTTTGCTAGCTTTTTATGATTACGGGTTGGCTAGGACGCGGAATCCTGACATTCAGAATGATGACCGTTTTTCACAAATCGAACGGTACATTTTGTCTTCTTACGGTTTTGGGCTGGATATGAAAGCCGCACATGGTGTGTTTATGCGTCTGGATTTCGCCCGCGTTTTACAGTCCAGCTGGATATTGGATAACGGACGCACTGCGCCAACCAAGCCTGCTGGCATGGCTGAGAGTGGCGATACACGATTGCATTTTAAAGTTGGGTTTGACTGGTAGCAGCAGTAGTTAATTGAAGTTTTTGAGGTGAGCCTATGAACAAGTTACGATTTAAATTGGTATTTAGCAAACGACTGGGCATGCTGGTGCCAATTGCCGAAATTGCACGTACTCATCAAAAAACGGTGACTTTATCTGGTGCTTCCAACCACTCTGAAAGTGATGCAGGTACAGAACAGTCTTTCTGGCGAATATCAAGAGGAAGCGTTGCGCTAGTGCTGGCAGGTTGCCTGAGCTGGATAAGTACGCCGGTATTGGCGATAGATGGCAACACCTTACCAACGGGTCATAATATTGTCCCAGCCATTGGTAATATCACGGTCAATGGCAATGTCATGAACGTTAATACAATCGTGAACAGCGCAATCATCCGCTGGGGCAGTTTCAGTATTGGTTCAAACGCGACCGTGAACTTTAATATGCCCAACTCAGCCTCGAGCGTCTTAAACCGTATCATGGGCAATTCACCCAGTGTGATTAATGGTGCACTGAATTCGAATGGTCATGTTTATATTGTGAACCAGAATGGCATTTATTTCGGGGCTGGTGCACAGGTCAATGTGGGCTCCTTGACCGCAACGACGCTTGATAACCTCGCTAATAACAATATAGAGACCATTTATCAAAACGGTATCTTATCCAATACCACTGCCCCCGTATTTTCTTTTGCAGACGCAGTCGGTGTGATTGATGTCGCTAAAGGCGCCAATATCAGCACTGCTAATGGCGGCCGGGTGATGTTACTGGCACCAGATGTGACCAACAGTGGTGTGATTAAAACCCCAGATGGGCAGACGATTCTTGCTGCAGGTAAAACGGTTTATCTCAGTACCCTGGATAAATTTGCTGGATTATTAGTTGAGGTCAGCTCCGGCGGGCAGGCGACCAACTTGGGCGATATTATTGTCAATCACGGTAATGCCAGTTTGATTGGGTTGGCTGTTAATCAGCAAGGCAATATTTCTGCATCAACTTCTGTCCGCGCAAATGGCTCGATTTACTTAAAAGCCAAGGAAATACAGTCTCTTACCACGCCAGGAAATGATGTTTATGGCAAGGTCACTGTTGGTACGGGGAGTAAAACTGCAGTCACGATTGATGTGAATGACAAAGAGGAGGTATTTGATGCTCAGAGCATTACGCCCTCAATTGTTGATATTAAAGGTAAAGATATTGCCATCAATGGCACTGTGATTGCTAATAGCGGTCAAGTGAATGTGATGGCAACTGATATTCAGGGTAACAACAGTAGCGTATTTCTTGGAGACAATGCTGTCATTGATGTCTCTGGTGTGAATGCGATTGCACCCATGAGTCGCAATCAGCTAGCGATACAACTTTTCTCTGACCAATTAAGAGATTCTCCCGTATTAAGAGGTGGTAATCTTTTTGGGACAACATTATTTCTTGATGCACGCAAAGGCACCAAGCTATTAAGTCAGAGTGTGCTTGATGAGGCGAAGGCGGGTATTACCAGAACCATTGCAGAGCGTTCTACGGGTGGTGGTCAAGTCAATTTTTCAGCGGTCAATTTCGTCAGCAAAGCTAACTCTAAAGTTGATCTCTCCGCTGGGAGCACAACTTATGAGAGTGGCACGATACGCGAAAGCAGTTTGCTGATTAATGGCAAGTGGGTGCTGGCTTCAGATGCTTTGCCCAATGTCGCTTATCAAAGTGCCCAGGATTTTTACTCCATCACGAGTGAGCGCTCTGGTCAAACCAGAACCTGGGCATTGACCGCTAATGGCCTGAATAGCCGTTCTTCAGCAGGCGTTGCGACAAATATTTCTGCAGGTGGCTACTTACAGCCTAGTTACCAACAGGGGGGCGATGCCGGTAGTTTGAGCTTGACGGCCACCAATATGGCTTTGCAGGGCAAGATTCAAGCTAGCACGGTTGCTGGGTTGTATCAACGCGGTGAGACAGTTGATCATGCGAGTCCACAGGGCGGCCAGTTTAAGCTGGTTTATAACAACTCTGGTAGCTTGAATATTGTTTCCTCAACACAAAAGCTTGATGACGACTTTAACGAAGACAGCCAGCTTAGCACTGCGCAGACACAAAGCTCAGAGATCAGTACTGATATGCTGGCAAATGGGGTCAATCGTGTAGATATTGCTTCCAGCGGCCAGGTTAATCTAAATGCTGCAATGCAATTACAAGCAAATGGTAGCCTCAGCGTCCAGGGCAGTGGTGGCGTCAATGTGAATCAGGATATTCGATTGCCCTCTGGCTCTGTGACTTTGTCGGCCAGTCAAAATGCTGATGTGGTGGTCGCTAATAATGTCAACATCAATGTGTCGGGTTTGTATACCAATGATATTCCAGGTGTGCCTGGTGCCATGAATGGCAAAATTGGGCTCAACGGCGGCAGTATCACTGTCAATAATGGTTTACGTTTAGGCCAAGGTGCCAAAATGGATGCTTCCTCCGGCGCATGGTTCAATAAGCTTGGTCAGGCTGTAGCTGGCAAAGGTGGCGATATTAATGTCACGCTGGCAGATAACCAGGTCACTGACGGTACTTTTACCAGTTACGGCATGTTGATAAACGGACAGCAGACGCTAGGTGGGCATTTGACCGTCAATTTACAGAGTGAGCAATCAACGGGGCTGGTAGAAAATATCCAACTGGGGGGAGCCAATCCACAGAAAAATGACACACTCTGGCTTTCCGAAAACTTCTTTAAACAAGGGGGATTTTCTCAATTCAGCGTGAGTAATGCCCAGCGTTGGAATGGGGATGTTTTAATTGGTGATCAAGCGAACAGTGCAGTCAATATCACGCCTGAGCAACATGCAAGGACCTTGACCTCCGCTGCCAAGGTTGCACACAGTGGTAGTGAGTTGAGTGGCCTGGTGAATACAACATCCATGGCAGGGCGCTTGCGCTCACCGACCAGTCTTGAGGTGAAGGCAGGGGATGACCTGACCATGCAATCCAATGCTCGTATTGCAACCGATACGCCTATCAGCCAGGCTGGCCCACGTGGTAACGTGACACTGACCTCTAAAGGTCAAATGACCATTCTGGGAGACATTACGGCGCCAGGTGCTGACATTAATCTGTCAATTGATCAAATCCCGGACAACGGTGACCTAACGAGACCCAATTACAGTTTTGATCCTACACTGAGTTTGTATTTGGGCGAGACAGCTTCTCTGGTCGCTAAAGCACAATATGTGAGGCCACCAGCCAGTGACGGTAATTTGCGGTCAGCGTTTGTCACCAAGGCCGGGAATATCTCATTAACTGCTGGTAATGGTGTACTGATTGCTAAGCAGGGATCTGTGATCGATGTTTCCGGAACGAGCGGTAACGTTGATTTAAGAGTAGTCGGCGGATATTCAAGGCAAGCGGTCGCAGGGAGTGCAGGAACGATTTCACTGAGTGGGCGTGATGGTATTGCACTTGATGGTACGCTCACAGGTAACCCTTCTGGCCGTGGGGAAGGCGGTACGTTGAATATTACTCTAGGCGGTAAAAACGGAACAGGTATCGAAAACGATAGTAATAACCCACTATTATTCGCCAATGGCACACGCGTCCTGACTGTGACAAATAACAAAGAGTTGCAAGCCACGAATAATACACCGGGCGGCGGCAATTCGAATCTTATCAATACATCTAACTCCTCAACACAACCGCTTACAACCGCACATGGTAAAGGGCAGATTTCAGCCGAGCAAATTCGTCAAGGTGGGTTTGATAATGTTGCACTCAAAATTGACAATGTCAGTGGAAGTGTAGGAGATGAGATACATTTTGTCGATGCCGCATTAAATGTCCCCTCACTATTGACTCTGGATGCGACTGCCATGTCTGGTTCCGCACAATTGAATGCCTCTACGCTAGTTTTGGCAAACAATAGCAGTGTTGTGATGGATAACACCCAACTGATAGGGGGGAATGATCGGTTTCAAGCTTCAGCTAATTTCATCGATATTCAGGGCAATATTGCCATCAATCAAGCGGCTTCTACTCGCCTACAAAGTAAAACTGATATTCGTGGCCGAGGGATTGATCCTAGGTTAGGGGGCTCTGCGTCACTTTCCGCCCCTGGTTTGATTCAATTGGATGCCGGACAAGTTTATCCTGCAACGGCGACAGATTTTATCGTAACAGCAACGGGACCGAATAGCAGGATTGAGGTCAGCAACCAATCGAATGCTGCAAGCAATGTGCCTCTTTCGGCTGTCGGTACGCTAACCTTAAATGCTGACTCTATCCTACAGGCTGGTGTATTACGCGCACCGTTAGGCCAAATTAGTCTCAATGCTGCACAGCAATTAACTTTGGCTCCTGGAAGTCTGACTTCGGTATCGGCTGAAGGCAGTTTAATCCCTTACGCTGTGACCGTACTTGGGGGTAGTCAGCTGTCGAGTGACAAGCAGGCCATTACTAATTTTATGAGCGCAATTGACAAGAAAAAAGTCACGCTCAATGCCAATGACATGAATTTGCAAGCGGGCTCCCGTATTGATATCTCAGGGAGCGGTGACACGCTGGCTTATGAATGGATTCAAGGCATTGGCGGCTCACTGGATACCTTATCCCAAACAGGGTATTACGCTGTATTGCCATCATTGGGAAATCAATATGCGCCTTATGATTATTTAATGAGCGCCGGTTCTGATGTCGGCATTGGGCAGGCGATCTATCTATCCGGGGGGAATGGTCTGGCCGCAGGTAAATATACTTTACTGCCTGCACATTATGCGCTTTTACCAGGCGCTTTCCTCATCAGTGCCAACGGCGCCAATCTGCAACTCAACACGCAGTTAACCCAAACAGATGGTAATGGGTTGTCTTCAGGCTATTTGACCAAGTTAGATGGCACCAGCCGCGGTCAGTATACAAGCTTCAATATTATCAATGGTAATAGTTTCTACCAGAATTCAGGAACCAAAAATTACAAAGGTCTCGCTGAGTATCTTCTCAGCTCCGGCAATGCACTCTTGGCTAAAAATGCGATCCGTGATGGTAAGGATACGCCAAGGCTCACAAATGATGCAGGTCAACTTGTGCTTGCAGCAGGCAACAGCCTGAATCTTGAGGGTACGATTAATACCAGTGCCTCTACGGGTGGTAAGGGGGCGCTGGTCGATATTTCTTCGAATGATATTCGTGTTGTTTCAAGTGTCGATCCACAACTATCAGGGGTGTTGCAGATTGCCGCAAATCAGCTCAACAATATTAAAGCTGATTCTATTCTGCTTGGCGGTAGTCGCTCAGTGACTGGTAATACGCAGACCATCACCACCACAGCCTCTAATGTCAGTTTTACTAATGATAATAATCATGCGGTGCAATCAGATGAATTCATCGTAGCGTCTAAAGATACGATTACCGTGAATCAAGGGGCAGTTATCCGTACAGGTGTGAGAGCAGATACAACAGGTAAGACGACGCTGGTCACGAGTGGAGATGGTGCAGTCTTGGCCGTGTCTGCCAAAAATGATTTTGATTTTTCTAGAACCAATGTATCTGCTACGCCAACCACCGGCAATTTAATAGTAGCGAATGGCGCCAGCGTTCAGGCGGCACGTTCGATGGTGTTAGATGCTACTAGCAGTTTTGATCAATCTGGAACGATTGAGGTTGAAGACGGTGGCACGGTGACACTGGGCTCGAATCAATATTCCATTGGAGACAAGTCCGTGGCTGGTACTACGCGCATTAGCTCGGCTACCTTGGATGAGTTCGGCCGCTTGTCGGCGATCACCTTCAACAGCTACAAGAATATTGATATTTTTGGGGCAGTAAACTTTGGTAACCGCAACCTGAACATTACCTTTAATACTGCGGGCCTTGCCCATCATGATGCAGGCGATGTGAGTATTGTTGCAAACAGCTTTAACCTCAAAAACACCAATAATGGCGTGTTTATAGCACCTGGTGCATCAACTGGTCAGTTGACAGTGAATGCCAATCAGATCTCTTTTGCAGATACCGGCAAGGTTTCTAGCAACATTGATGGTTTTAATACTGTCACCCTGAATGCAAACAAAGACGTGCGCTTTTCAGGGGCGGGTACGCTCAATGTAAACGCTAGTCAGACGACTGTGAATAGTGCGGTGATCACTGCAGATTCCGGCAGTAACTATACTTTTGCCAATACTGGCAGCTTGCAGACACAGGCAAATGGTCAATCTCCCACTGACACTTCTGGTTTGGGTGCAACGCTTAATTTATCTGCCAATGATATGCAATTGGGCGGCAAAGTGGTCATGAAAGCGGGGGATGTGAATGCAGTGGCGCGAGCTGGTGATGTGAGAGTCCTCTCGGGTGGCGGCATTGATGTGTCTGCTGCAACCATAGCATTTGATGAAACACATTCAGCAACCACTGATGCAGGTAATATTCAACTGACAGCCCAACAAGGTAATGTGCAGCTGGATAGCAACAGTTTACTTAACCTGTCAGGTGGTACAACCAAAGGTAACGCGGGCAAATTGCAGGTAGATGCAAAAAATGGCCGCTTCATCACAGCTGATAATACTTTGCAAGGCCAAGCTGCCCAAGGCCAGAAAACGGCCTCGCTCCAGCTCGATGTCTCCAATCTGGATAATTTCAGTGATGTGAATAAGGCGTTAGAAACCGGCAAGTTTAACGAAAGCCGTGATATCCGGGTACGTAATGGCGATGTCACTATCGCGAATGGCGATACGGTAACTACACGTGCATTTACGCTCGGTGTTGATAATGGCAATGCTACCGTGGCGGGTCATATCAATGCAGATGGTGATAAAGGTGGCGATGTAGCGATTTATGCCAATGGATTGGTGACATTGACGAATACCGCCCAAATTACCGCGCGTGGTAAACAAGCGAACCAGTCAACGGGAGATTTTCAAACGGGTTCAGGCGGGACCGTGTTATTGTCCTCTGACAGTCTGGCTACTCAAAATGCCGTTTCTGCAGATTCTGGAGCACTCATTGATGTGAGTGGCTACGACAAAGCCGCAAATAACAATGTCGGTGTGGATGGCGCAGATGGTTCAGTGACCTTGCGTGGGCGTCGTGGCACCAATGGCACGGCCAATACTGTGAATGTTGCATTCAATACCACTTCGGCGATCAAAGGCGCTAACGAGGTGGTGGTTGAAGGTAGCCGTACCTACACATCGAATACATTCACTGCGGCAGCCATGGCTGGCATGATTACGGACACGAACAGTTTTTATAATGCCAATAACGGGGCGAGTGCTTATAGCGTGACTCAGGATGGTGTGGCTGCAAAAGTATTGCCGCACATAGAGGTGCGAAGCACGACAGGTAGTACGCCTACCACCCTGACCGTTGGCTCAACCGATATTAATTTGCGATCCTTTGGCACTAATCCTAATACATTGCTTGCTGGACGCGGTGGTTCTTTGACTTTGCGTTCCAACGGTAATCTGAGCTTTACGGGTTCATTGAGTGATGGTTTTAGTACTGCAACTACGGCAGGCGTTTTGCAGGAAAATACCAATACGTTTAATTTTAATTTGATTGCAGGCGCTGATTACAGTGCGGCAAATATTAATGAAACAGTTGCCGGGGTGGGTGACTTTACATTGGCAACCACAAAGCTGATTCGTACCGGAGAAGGCAATATTAATATTGCTGCCGGTAACAACATGAGTCTGAACGGCAACACTTCTGTCATTTACACCGCAGGCAAACAGGTGCCTAATCTTGCTGGTTTTACGCCAGCCTCTACTGGAGCCAATGTGCCAACGGCAGCCAGCTATGTCAATAATGGCGGGGATATTGCCATTCAGGTTGCCGGGAACATTACTGGTGTAGCAACGACACAAAGCGTCAACCAGTGGTTGTTACGTCAGGGGGGTAATGGTGCAGATACCAGCTGGTGGGTTCGTCCAGACTTGTTCCAGCAGGGGATTGCTGCACTAGGCGGCGGCAATGTCAGCATTCAGGCGGGAGGTAATATCACTAACGTTTCCGCCTCCTCAGCAACCAATGCTCAATTCGTCAAAACGCTGGATGCGCAAGGCAATGAAGTCCGTACAAGTTTGGTGAACGGTGGCGGTAATGTGTCGGTCTCCGCAGGGCGTAATCTTGTGAATGGTGTCTATTATGTCGGTCGTGGTCAGCTTGACCTACAAGCGGGGGATAGCATTCCAGGACCAGCAGATGCTGCCCAGGCACCTGGTGCCAATGGTGTGGTGATTGCTTTGCAAGATGCCAGTGCAACTGTTAACGCCAAAAATAATGTCAAAGTACAAACGGCCTTTAACCCCACACTTTGGGTACAAGGGACGACTTTAGCTTCGAATCAAGTCTCAAATAGTACTTTTTTTAACACATATGCTGAAGACGCTGCTTTAAACGTGACCTCTTTGTCAGGCAACGTTGAGGTTGGTCAAAGCAACAGTAAGTCAATTGTGAGCACAGGTCTTAACTCAGCTGGTTACCAGGCACTCACTAACAATGATATGGCTGCTATTCATCCGGGTAATGTGAATGCAACTGCATTTTCCGGGGATATTACTACATATAAAATGCTGTTGGCCCCATCCGCGATTGGAAATCTGAGCCTGTTGGCTGCGGGTAGTGTGATCAGTGGCGCGAATAGCAGTGGGATTATCAACCCTACGGCGAATATATTGATCTCGGATGCGGATTTAAGCACGGTGTTGAATGTGTTTAACCCGACCACAGGGAGTCCAATCGATAGCAGTATTACCAGCATTCTGGGCAGTATCAAAACGGGTGTATCTGCAGTACCTGTGCATCAAAATGATCCGACCACGGCAGTAATTGTGGCGCGTGATGGTGATGTTCGACTGACCGGTACGCCGACAGATAATGCCCTTAATATTTACGGTATTAAATCATCAAAACCAGTGTATGTGAGTGCTGGTAATAACGTGACCTTACATGCCTCTATTCAGCATAATAATGTTGGTGATGTGTCAGAAATCCATGCTGGCAAAGATTTTGTCATGGAGAATGGCAAACAGCAGGCACGACTGGGGATCAATGGGCCTGGTGAAGTATTGATTGAGGCTGGTCGCAATATTGATCTGGGCAATACAAGCGGTATTCTCTCCTTGGCAAATACTGTGAATCCCAACCTTTCCGATAAAAGTGCGAATGTCACCCTGCTGGCAGGCATGGGTAAATCAGGTGCGGATATCGATGGCTTTGTGGGGACTTATATTGATCCAACCGGTACCGGCCCAGCCTCTCTACAAGGGAATGCAGAGGCATTGGCGGAATATCGTCAGGGCACGGCAACGCGTGTGCAGGCGTATATGAACGAAATCACCGGCAGCAAAAATCCGGCCACAGGACAGCCATATACACAGCAGGAAGCAATAACTGGCTTTTTGAGTCTGGATAAAACCCAAAAAGCGGTTTTTGCCTTGCGTGAGTTCCAGGTCGAGTTATTGGCCGCGGGTAAAGAGTACGTGAAGAATAAGAGCACGGTAAGAAGTGATAATGTGATTGCCTCACTGTTCCCGGCCAAAGACTACAGCGGTGACATCTTGATGTATCAAAGTCAGATCAAAACCTCAAGAAATGGTGATATCAATATGTTTGCACCAGGCGGCTTGGTCAATGCGGGTGTTGCGTCTAATGGTTCTCTGCAGCACGACATTGGGATTGTGACTGAAAAAGGCGGTAGCGTTAACTCTTACTCCGACGGTAGTTTTATGGTGAACCAGTCTAAAGTGATCACACAGTACGGTAGTGACATTTTGATCTGGTCCAATCATGGCGATATTGATGCCGGTAGAGGCTCAAAATCTGCCCAGTCTGTGCCTGAGCGTGTCGTGAGTATCAATAACAATGGCGATGTGGTGGTTGAGGTGAAAGGTGTGGCGTCTGGCTCGGGGATTCGTGCCCAGAGTTATGATCCTGATGGGCCAAACGGCAGCTTAGTAGCTCCTGCTAAAGGGTCTGTAGCACTATTTGCGCCACGTGGTGCGTTGGATGCTGGCGAAGCTGGCATTGATGCAGGGAATTTGATTATCGGGGCGCCTATCATTTTAAATAGCTCTAATATTTCATTTTCAGGCAGTTCTTCGGGTGTTCCTGCAGCAGATACTGGCAGTCTTGCTGGTGCAACAGCAAACGCGACCAACACCTCAGCAGGTGCCAGCAATGCGCTGACAGAAAACCTGGCTAGTCAGATGAGTAGCCAGAATACTGTTCCGCGTGACTTGCCACCGATTGTCACGGTTAAAACCATTCGACTCGAAGATTAGCCGGTGACAGTTCAGACTTTTACGCCCGCCTTTTGGTGGGCGTTTTTATTTCTGATCCCTACCTCTGCTGAGTCATGAAGAAGTGTCTTTCTATGGGCTGTTCTGACCACAGCCGGACTAGCAGTCCGTAGTCAAGCAAGACTAAAAAAGTACAAATCTAGCCCTCTTTTTAGCAGTTTTCATAGTCCGAGCTACCTAGTGTTATGGCGCGAAAATTAATATTGGCAGCAATCTAAGTTGCTAAAGTATTCAGGATTTTACGTGAGCGGATAACGACGGAGTTCTGAATGAAACTAAAAAAAATGCATTGGTTGCTGGCTTGTCTGGGCTGGTCTTCTTTAAGTCTTCCTTTACATGCCGAGGTGGTGATTAGCCAGGTGTATGGCGGACAGGGCAGTGTGTATAACCAGGACTACGTTGAGTTATTCAACAACGGTAGCGCTGCGGTTGATATCAGTGGCTGGTCTGTGCAGTATGCCAGCGCGACAGGGACGGGGAATTTTTCTGCCAATGGGGTGACTACCCTGTCTGGCTTGTTGCAAGCTGGTCAATATTATCTGGTGGGTTTGCGTAGTGCGGCTAACGGTTCAGCCTTGCCAACGCCTGATGCCAGCAACAATGGCACTGATATGAGTGGCACCAATGGCAAGGTTGTGCTGGTTAAGAGTAGTACTGGCCTGACTTGTAATGGCAGCTCTAATCCATGTAGCAGCAGCCAGTTGGCGCAGATTGCTGATCTGGTGGGCTATGGCACGGCTAACTTTGCTGAGGGTTCAGCAGCACCGGCGATTAGCAGCAGCAAGGCCTTGTTGCGCAAAGGCGACGGTTGCCAGGATACCAACCAGAACAGCAGCGATTTCGTCGCTGGCACGCCTGCGCCACGCAATAGCAGCACGGCCGTGAATGTGTGCGGTGGCGGCAATAGTGGTGGTGGCAGCACAGGCAATCAACCGATTGTGACTTCCTGCCCGGCAATTACGCTGCAAGTGGGTGAGACAGGTGCAGGCCAGGTGCAGGCATCGGATGCTGACAGTGTAGTCAATGCTGCGACCTTGGCGTCTAATGCGCCCAATGGTGTCAGCCTGGTTAACTTTACCGCAGCCAGTAGTGATGGCCAGTCTGCCAGCGCCTCATTGCAACTGGATGGCAGCTTGCCAGCCGGACAATATACGGCCGATATCCAGTTTGCCAATAACGAAGCGCAGACCGCGACTTGTACCGTCAATATCACGATCAAAAACAGCAATATCACGCGTATTTACCAGATTCAGGGTAGCGCATTGGGCACCGCCTCTGTGAGCCCGCTGAATGGTCAAACCGTCACCACTGAGGGTGTGGTCACAGCCGTGTTTCCAAGCCTGAACGGGTTTTATCTGCAAGATGCGAGCGGTGACGGCAATCCACAGACGTCAGACGGTGTGTTTGTGTACATGGGAACCGGCGTTGCACCTACCGTCAGCAAAGGCCAAAAAGTCCGCCTGATGGCCAATGTGACCGAGTTCAATACCATCACCGAGTTGGTGAATGTGAGTGGTTTGCAAGTATTAAGCAACAACAATGTCATCTTGCCGACCGACATCAGCCTGCCTGAAGTGACCGAGGGCGATCTGGAAGCCTACGAGGGCATGCTGGTGCGTATCACCACCCCAATGACCGCCTCACAGAATTACTTTTTGGGTCGCTATGGTCAAGTCACGCTGTCTGCGGATGGCCGCATGCTCAAGCCTAGCAATCTGTATCCAGCCAACTCTGCGGCAGCAGCCCAGTTAGCGGATGAGAATGCCCGTCGCCGTTTGGTGCTCGATGACGGCAGCAGTGCACAAAATCCTAACCCGATCCCGTTTATCGGTGAAGACAATACGCTGCGCGCTGGCGATGTAGTGCAAAACCTGACCGGGGTGATTGATTATGGCCTGATCACGGCCTCCAGCACCGGCCCACGCGATTACAAGTTGAATCCTACCGAGCCCGTGCAGTTCCAGCGTGAAAATCCACGTACGGCAGCGCCTGCCAGCGTGCCGGGCAATCTCAAGATTGCCAGCTTTAACGTGCTGAATTACTTCACCACCTTTGCCAATGGCGCCACAGCGAGCGGCCAAACTGGCCAGGGCTGCAGCCTGGGCGGCAGTGTCTCTGCCTCTAACTGTCGCGGTGCCAACAACCTGGCCGAGTTTAATCGCCAGCGTAACAAAATCATTCGCGCTTTAAGTGCAATGAATGCGGACGTGGTGGGCCTGATGGAAATCCAGAATAACGGCAGCACCGCTGTCCAAAATCTGGTAGACGGCTTGAATGCAGCGGTTGGCGCCAATACTTATGCGGCGATTGCTGATCCAGTGACTGGCACAGGGACTGACGCGATCAAAGTGGCGATGATCTACAAGCCTGCCAAGCTGACCCCGGCTGCGGCGGCCTTGTCTGATAACGACAGCATCAACAACCGTCCAACCTTGGCACAAACCTTCAAGGCGGCCAATGGCGAAAAATTCACAGTGTTGGTCAACCACTTTAAATCCAAGAGCTGCTCCGATGCCTCCGGTAGCAACGCCGATCAGGGCGATGGTCAGGGTTGTTACAACACGCGCCGTGTGGCCCAGGCCGATCGTCTGTTGCAATTTATCAATACCGTACAAGCGCAAGCAGGTGATCAGGATGTGGTGGTGATTGGCGACCTGAATAGCTATGGCAAAGAAGATCCTATCCTCACCCTGACCTCAGGCGGCTTGCAGGACCAGATTGCCCGCTTTAGTGGCGACAGTGATTACTCCTACGTGTTTGATGGCGAGTCTGGCTATATCGACCACGCCTTGGCCAGCAGCAGCATGGCGGCACAAGTGACTGGCACGACCCACTGGCACATCAATGCCGACGAGCCCATGGTGATTGATTACAACACCGAATTCAAACCGCAAGACCTGTATAGCGATAGTCCATATCGCTCATCAGACCATGACCCGGTGATTGTCGGCGTGCAATTGGTGAAAACAGTCAATGGCACGAATCAGCGCGATACGCTGACCGGCACCGCAGGCGATGACGTGCTCACCGGCGGCTTGGGTGCAGACACCCTCACTGGTCTGGCCGGGCGCGATACCTTTGTTTACCAGAGCATGCGTGATGCCACTGACACCATTACCGACTTTACGCCAGGTGAAGACCAGTTGCAGATCAGCGAACTGCTGCAAAGCCTCGGTTACAGCGGCAGCCAGCCGTTTGCCGATGGCTTTGCCCGCTGGGTGAGCGTATCAGGCGGCGTGCAATTGCAAATCGATGCCGATGGCACAGGAGGGACGGCCACCGCCAGACCACTGGTCACGCTGAAAGGATTAGCCATGAATCAACTGGATGCACAACGCGATGTGCGCTGGTAATCAACCATAACAAATCAATAAGTTGTTTTTAACAAACCGAGTGAGAGGATATTTAAGATGAAAAAAATCAGTTTAATGGCAGCTTTGTTGCTGTCTAGCCAGGCCAACGCGGCCCTGAATGCCGGTGACATTATGTTCACTGCGTTTAATGCCGATGAAGATGGTTTGTCATTTGTGACCTTTGTCGATATCGCCGCCAACACCACCATTTTCTTCAGCGATAACGAATGGACTGGCAGCGCTTTCAACAGTGGCGAAAGCTATAACCAGTGGGTTTCCAGCGACGTGGTTGCTGCAGGCACAGTGGTACGTTTCTCTGCCTACGACAAAACCAGCCTGTCTGCTTCCACTGGCGTGCTGTCTCGTGTCAGCGTGAGCGGTAGTGCAAACTGGGGTATTTCGAATTCTGGCGAAACTGTTTATGCCTACCTGGGTACTGCTGCGACTGCACCAACCACATTCTTGAGCGCCATTACCAACGGGACGTTTGATGCCCATGGCCCTCTGAACAACACTGGTTTGACTGCAGGCGTGAACGCCATTGAATTGACGGCTAAAGCCGGTGCCTCCAGCAATCCTGACTACGCCGAGTATAACGGTGTACGTGGTGGCCTGAATCACTTTACTGATTACAAGGCGCAAGTGGCTAACATCAATAACTGGAATGTAGACACTGTAAACAACAGTGATTCTGCTGCATTGGTTCCTAATACCACAGCGTTTACCGTGGCTGCTGTGACGCCAGTACCTGAAGCTGACAGCGTAGGCATGTTGCTGGCTGGTCTGGGTGTGTTGGCGCTGGTACGTCGTCGCCAATCCCGTTAATCCCTAAAGCGTCTATTAATCATTTGTCAGGAGTGTCATGCAAGTGCATGGCACTTTGTGGAGAAAAGCATGTTTAAACTGAAACAATTAGCGGCGTGTGTGGCTTTGGCAATGAGCGCCAGCAGTGTATGGGCTGAGGGCGTGACGCTGTTGCATGTGGGGGATCAGGAGAGCTGGTTACTGTCTGCCCAGGGCAACCTGCGTGACACCAGTGCCCAGGCAATTTCATTTTATGGTGGCGTCGACCGTCTGGCGACCGTGATCAAAAATGCCGAAACGGCAGCCGTGGCCCAAGGCCGTACGGTACTCAAGCTCAACGCCGGTGATGCCTTTTTGCCTGGTCCACGTTTCACGGCCAGCCTGAACAGCCTGTCTACGAGCTACAGCGATGGCGGTCAGGATTTTTATGACGCGATCGCCTTGCGCCAGATTGGCTTTGATGCCATGGTGTTTGGCAACCACGAGTTTGATCTGGGTCCACAAATGGCTGCGCGTTTTGCTAAAGTAACAGGCAGCACTTATCTCTCTAGCAACCTGGACTTTAACGCCAGCGCTGAATTCAGTGCTTTAAAAGCCAGTGGTCAAGTGGCACCTTCCAAAGTGATCACCACCGCAGCGGGTCATAAAATTGGCCTGGTCGGGGCGACTACTCCACTGTTGCCTACCATTTCTTCACCGGGTGCAGTCAGCGTGATCGGCTACGATGCCAACCACACCGAGGCACAAAACCTGCAAGCCTTGATTCCCCTGATTCAGGCTGAAGTCAATCGTCTGCGTAACGAGCAAGGTGCGACCACCATCATCTTGATGAGCCATCTGCAAAATGCCGCTAACGAAATTGATGTCGTGGTCCCTGCATTGTCCGGTGTGGATCTGGTGTTGTCTGGCGGGGGTCATGAACTCATGGTGGATCCAGATGACCTGCTGATCAACGGCGGAGTCGGTGCCACTTATAATTCTGATCCGGTCTATGCCGTAGATGCCAATGGCCGCAATGTGCCAGTGATGACCAGCCATTTTGGTAACCGTTATGTCGGCCAGCTCAATTTTACGATTGATGATGCCAAAGGCACTTTTACAGCGGTTGAATCCAGCAAGATGATGCGCGTGTCTGGCGCGGCCGCCGATGCTGACCGCGTGGCTGGGGATGCGACCTTGCAAAGCAAGGTGGTGACACCCGTGCAAAACTATATCAATGCGCTCAATGCACAAATCATCGGCACCACTGCGGTGAAATTAAACGGCCCCACACATACGTCCTGTTCTGCCTTGCCATGCACTTTTGTGGCAGGTGTACGTAATGCCGAAACCGGCTTGGGTGATCTGGTGGCTGATGCGATGCGCTTTGCCGGTAAAACCGATGTGGCGATTCAGAACGGTGGCGGCATCCGTACCAATATCGCCGCTGCTGGCAACGTGTCCGTCGGCGATACTTTTAATATTCTGCCGTTTACCAATCTGGTTAAACGCGCACCGTCCATGAACGCGACCCAGCTCAAAGACTTGCTGGAGCACGGTTATGGCGACACCAGCCCGACCGGTCGTGCCAATGGTCGCTATGCCCAGATTTCTGGCATGCAAGTGATCTACGACAGCCGCAACCCGGCCAGAACCACACAAGGCACAGGTAGCCGCATTCAACGTGTGGTGCTGGATGACGGCACCGTACTGATTGATAACGGCGTGGTTGTCAACAATAGCCGCACCTTCTCCTTCACCACCATAGACTTTACGGCCGCTGGGGGCGATGGTTACCCGTTTGCAGCCAATGGTGTGGTGTTTGAAAACAGCCCATTCACGATTACCTATCAAGAGGCCCTGGCTAATTACATCCAGACGCCTAAAGCTGAAGGCGGTCTGGGTCGCTTGAACAATGCCGATGGCGATGAAATCACCACCAACCTGTATGGCCTGGAAAACCAGTATGACAAAGGCGGCCGTTTGATTGACCTAGCGATTGCCAACTCGACTGCTGGTGTGGCGCGCACGGGCACGGCTGGCCGTGATGTGCTGGTAGGCACTGCGGGGGATGATGTGATCAATGGTGGCCTCGGCGTGGATACGCTGACAGGTGGCGCCGGTAACGACGTGTTTGTCTACAGCAGTCTGCGTGAAGCGGGTGACACCATCACTGACTTTACCCCTTATGCCGACAAAGTGCAGTTAACTGCCTTGCTGGCTTCACTGGGTGTGTCTGCCAATACCGCATTGACTGGTGGCTATCTGCGCCTGGTGGATGTGACCGGCGGTGTACAGCTTTGGGTAGACAGTGACGGTGCTGCCGGTCCTGCCGCTGCCAGATCGCTGCTCACGCTCAAAGGCCTGACGGCGAAGCAAGTCATGCCTGCTCGCGATTTCACACTTTAACGCTCAAGTTTTCACAGTTTTACTAATGCATACTTTTACTATTTAAAAGTTTTACTAGAGGAATATTGCAATGAATATGATCAAAAAACTCACCTTGGTGGCCTTGCTGGCTGTGGTCATGCCCGCGCAAGCCGCTATTCAATCCCTGCAGTTTAATGGCCTGGTGGATTCCGGATATTACAATGGCACCAGCTACCAAGGCTTATTCAGCTTTGATGATGCTGGCCTGCTGTCCAGCGGCACTGAGTTAATTAACCTGAGCAGCTTGAACTTTAAATTTGGCAGCAGCCTGTTTGATCTGGCCACGCCTGCGTTGTCTAACGCAACCGCTGTGTTTCAGGATGGCGTGTTTACTGGCATTGAGTGGTCTGTTAACTCGAACAGCCCGGCGATTGGCTTTAGCTTTATCGCGGGCAGTGCCGATGCCTCTGATGCTTACTTTACCTATGACACCACACTGGGTTTGTCCGGTGCTGGTAGCCTGACCTACGCAGCTGCAGTGCCAGAGCCTACACAGTCTGGCCTGATGCTGCTGGGCTTGGGCGTGATTGGCTGGATCGCTACCCGCCGTCAGTCATAACCCTGTTTGCACTTGTAGCAAAAAAGCCCGGTTCGCCGGGCTTTTTTGCGCTCTGCCTATGTGTCAGAAAAAACTAGTCCGACTAGTCCTGTCTTAATGTGACTGCAACATTCACTCTTTAGACTTGCTGCTCAAATTCACTTGTCAGCAAAACTATGAAGAACACACTTGGTTTATTGGTTGCAATTTTAGGGCTCACACTTTCTGTTTCCGGCGAGGCTGCATGGAACAAAGACTGGGCTACCCAGCAAAAAATCAGCATAGACACTACCAATATCAAAGAGGCAGTCAACCAGGCGCCGATGCTGGTGCGTCTGCATTCCGGTAATTTTGATTTTACCGGCGCCAATGTGGATGGGGCTGATCTGCGTTTTATTGCGGCAGATGACAAAACCGAACTCAAGTTTACCCTGGAAAAATATGATGCCGTCAACGAATTGGCGGTGGCCTGGGTGGTGTTGCCGCAAGTATCTTCGGCCAACAAGGAGTTGTTTATCAATCTGGCAGCAGGCAATGAGTCTGCCACAGCCGCCAGCGATGCGCAGGCACTGAATGACCCGGCCTTGCTGGCACGGTTTGCCTTCTCTGAAAATGCCTTGCTCAAGGATAGCGGCCCGAGCCAGCTGACGGCCAGCGGCAACGCGACTGTACAAAAAGCCGGGTTGATTGCAGAAAGCGCCGTACTGAATAACAGCCCATTGGCATTGACTTTGCCTGCCGTACCAGCGTTGGCCAATGGCAGCACCTGGTCGGTCTGGCTTAAGCCTGCCAGCTTGCCGCAAACCGCCGTGTTGTTCAAAAGCGGCAATGTCAGCCTGCAGCTGGATGGCAGTACCTTGTCATTGCAGGCCGGTGGTGCAGCCACCAAAGCGGGCGAGTTAAAGGCCGGTCAATGGCAACATGTGGCGTTGGTGTTCCAGGCGGGCCAGGCTTTGGTTTACCTGAATGGCCAAGTCGCTGGTCAAGTAGCAGTGACCGATGCGCAAGCGGCTGCGACATTCACGCTGGGCGAAAACCTGAATGCTGAAGTCGATGAGTTGCAGTTGGCGAACACTGCCCGCAGTGCCGCCTGGCTGACCTTGGTTGCCCAATCACAAGGCGCGGATGCCAGCATGGTGAAAGTGGCTGCCGCGGGCGGGGAGGAAGAAGCAGAAGGCGGCGAAGCCAACTACATGGGCATCCTGATCAACAGCCTGACCGTGGACGCCAAAGTGGTGATCGCGATTCTGGCAGTGATGTTCGCCATCAGCGCCTGGGTGATGGTGAGCAAAGCACGCTTGGTGAGCCGGACTGACAAAGACAATGACTTGTTCTTGAAGCGTTTCCAGCAATCGAACGCAGCCGACTTGCTGGCACTGGACAAAACCGGTAGCTACACCCACTCCAGTCTGTTTGGCTTGTACAAAGCTGGCTTACGTGAAATCAAAAAACGTGAAGTGGATGGAAAAGTGGCTTTGGGTGGCGCCTCAATTGATGCGATCAAGGCCGCTGTGGATGCCGATCTGGTGCGTGAAACCCAGCGCATGAACAGCATGATGGTGTTGCTGACCATTGCGATTTCCGGTGGACCTTTCCTGGGCCTGTTGGGGACTGTGGTGGGTGTGATGATCACCTTTGCTGCCATTGCCGCCGCCGGTGACGTTAACGTGAACGCGATTGCGCCGGGGATTGCAGCCGCCTTGCTGGCCACGGTGGCTGGCCTGGGCGTGGCGATTCCTGCCCTGTTTGGCTATAACTATCTGGCCAGCCGCGTCAAAAACATCACCATCGCCATGCAGATTTTTGTCGATGAGTTCATTACCCGTACCGCTGAACTGTACGGTAAGGAATAAGGCATAAGCGATGTCAGAAGGCGTCAAAGAAGAGAACCAGCTCTACGACGAGATCAACATTACGCCCATGCTGGATCTGGCGTATGTGCTGCTGGTGATTTTTATCATCATGACTACCGCGTCCGTGCAAGGCGTCAAAGTCGACATGCCGCACACGGTGAACTCTGCTGCCTTGGCCAAACCGCAAATGCGCGCGATTACCGTTACCAGTGATGGCAGTGTCTACCTTGATGCGTTCCCGGTGGATATGGCACAGCTGGAGCAGCGGCTGGCGCAATATAAAAGCAGCAATCCCGAGCTGCCGGTGGTGCTTAAGGGGGATGCCGCCGCGCATTATGAAAAGGTCTCTGAAGTGCTGGAAATCTGTAAACGGCTGGACATTACCGAAGTCGGCCTGGTGACCAAGAAAGTGGTGGAGTAAGCCATGCAGGTACAAAACGACGCTCAACCATACGACACCATCAACATCACGCCCATGCTGGATTTGGCCTATGTGCTGCTGGTGATTTTTATCCTGATGACCACGGCGGGCGTACAAGGCTTGACCATGAATCTGCCCAAGCCGTCTAACAAGCCCAGCACTGAAAAACACGACATCAAAATCGTGCAGGTACAACAGGGCGGCACGCTCACCATCAATGGGGTTGGCGTGACCATGGCTGAACTGGAGACACAACTCAACCAGGCCAAGGCCATGGACCCTAAATTCAACGTCATGATCAAAGGCCAGCCGCAAGCGCCTTATGCCGGGGTCATTGGCGTGATTGATCTGGTTAACCGCTTGCAAATTGAAAATGTCGGCCTGGTGACCGGCAAAATTGGGACCTAGGGTATGGCGATGGAAGATAACTTTTCCAATGACACGCCGGTACATCCCGCACGGCTTTGGGCGACCCGCATCCTGATTGCTGTATTGGTGCTGGCCGTGTTGGCTGGCATCGCTTATGGCATCAAAAAACTGTTTTCGGGTGGGCCGACGCAGAAAAAGCAAATCACTACTGTGAAATTGCTGCCCGACACACCGCCGCCACCGCCACCGCCTCCGCCTAAAGAGCCGCCCAAGGAAACACCAAAAGAGCAGCCGAAAGAGGCGCCTAAAGAGCCTGAGCCCAAACCGGTTGAAGCACCGCCTGCCGAGAACCTCAAGATGGAAGGTGCTGCGGGAGATGGCCCAAGTCCCTTCCAGTCCGGTGCCGTGAATAATGAGTACAAGGGGGGCGACGTCACCACTGGTCCCAAGATTGGCGGCAAAAAGAATATGGCTGCGTTTGCCTGGTTTACCAACAAGGTAGATGCGCAAATCAAGAAAGCGCTGGATGCAGAAAGTGGACTGAGCAAAGTGAAGTATCAGGTCGATGTCAGGGTGTTTTTAAATGCCCAGGGCGACATTGATCATGCGGAATTGATTGACTCCAGTGGCGATGCTGAAACCGATGCCTTGATCCGCAAAGTATTGAGCCGGATTCCGCCGTTGAAAGAGTCTGCGCCAGAGGATATGCCAAGAAAGGTCATCGTCAGAATGGCCTCGAAAAACATGTCATGAAGTACGGAACACACAACAGCGTTAATCACTATTGATCGCAAGCCTCGCAGTAAAGAGCCTCTTGCTAAAGAGCGAAAGTAACTAGGGAAAGATATGAAGATAAAAGCAAAGAACTGGATGATTCCATGGCTGGTGGCCGGCCTGTTTAGCACACAAGCCCAGGGTGTACTCGCCGGTGAGCGTGAATCACTGGAAGAGGTGCGAGCCACCACCATGAATTTGATCGAGTTGCTGGTACAAGAGGGTGTACTGTCTAAAGAAAAGGCAGATGCTTTGCTCAAGCAGGCGCAAGCTGCCAAACAAAAAGCACAAGAAGAAGCGGCCAGTGTTGCCGAATCTGCAGCACCAGATGCGCCAGCTGCGGCGACGCAATCGAAAGCGATCCGCGTGCAATATGTGCCTGAGCATGTCAAAAACGAAATGCGTGCTGAGATTGAGCAAGAGGTGATGAAAAAACTCAATTACAAGGCAGGCGAGCGGTTAGGGATTCCAGAGTGGATTGATCGCGTTGAGTGGACGGGTGCTCTGCGTTTGCGCTACCAGGAAGATATGTTCAATGAGTTCAACACGCCCCCTGTGTTTTTGCGAACCAATGAAGTCCAAAACATGAGCAGTGTGAACAATACCACTGAAGACCGTGATCGCCAGCGTATCCGGGCTTTATTCGGCGCTAATTTAAAGATTAATGAATGGTTGAACGGCGGCATCCGCTTTACCACCGGCATGCTGCAAACACCAGTCACGCCTAACCAGACAGAAGGGTTCTCGCAGGGCAAGTTTGTATTTGGCCTGGATCGCGCTTTTCTTGAAGGCAAGCCATATGATTGGCTAACATTGACTGGTGGCCGTTTTGCCAACCCATTCTTTACCGGTAACCCGACATTCAATACTGACTTGCTCTGGGACCCTGATCTGGCCTTTGATGGTTTTGTGGCAAGAGCTAACCCGGCGATTAACAATCACTGGCGGGTATTCTCGACGGTTGGCGCTTTCCCGATCGAAGAGATCGAGTCTTCTGATACGAACAAAGCCAGAGACAAATGGCTTTATGCTGCTCAGGGTGGCATCGAGTGGACAGCCAGCAATGACACCAAGGTTAAGCTGGGGGTGGCCTACTATGATTTTGAAAATATAGAGGGCGAGCGTAACCCGGTCAATGACAGTCTCAAGTATGCGGGTACAGCCCCGTTATGGCGCCAAAAAGGGAATAGTACCTTCAGTATCGATGGTCTAAATAGCAATCTTTGTGGTGACACCGGCCCTTGTGGACTGGCTTCCAAATTTCAGTTGATCAACTTTACCGGTGAGATTGATTTAGCCACGTTCGATCCGGTTCACGTGATCTTGCACGGGGCTTATGTGCAAAACATCGGTTTTGATCAGCAAGAGATACTGCGCCGCACTGGTAACTTGTATAAAAAAGAAAATGAGGGCTATGAACTCTCACTCATGGTGGGTAATCCTTTGATTAAAAAGCTGCATGACTGGCAAGTGTTTGGTGGCTATCGTCGTCTGGAGCGTGACGCGATGATTGATGGGTTCACAGACTCCAACTTCCGCTTAGGTGGCACCGATGCCAAGGGCTTTTTTGTGGGTGGACAGTATGGTCTGGGCAAAAACGCCTGGTTATCTTCCAGATACGTCAGTGCCGATGAAATTTCTGGTTTGCCATTCTCTGTGGACACCTTCTTTCTTGACTTTAATGGCCGGTTTTAAAGGGACTGTATGAAACTCATCTCGTCACTCCTGCTGAGCCTGAGCTTGATTGGACTCTGTGTAGAGCCAACGGCTGCTGCAGAAAAGCAGGACAAATCGGCCAAACGTGCCGCCATCCTCATGCAAAAAATGAAGCAGGATTTGGAGGCTGAAAAATCTGCCCTGCAATCGCAGTTTGAGCAAGAGAAACAGGGCTTGTCGCAAGCCTTGGATCAGGCACAGTCTGCACAGCGCTCGCATTCGGCCAAATTGCAGGGACAGCTCAAACGCAACCAGCAATTGCAGTCTGACAATCAGAAGCTGTTGCAGGAAAAAGACGCGTTATCTACGCAACTCAAACAGTTGCAAACACAGCTCGCCGAAAAAAACCAGCAACTTGAGGCGGCCGAACAACAACTCAAGCTTGCACATGCGACGCAAGAGAGCAACGAGCAGCAACGCAAACAACTGCTTTCCAAAGTGAGTGACAACCACCAGAAGCTGACCAGCTGCGAAGAAAAAAATAGCCGTTTGTATGCGTATGGGCATGAGTTGGTGGATTTGTATGACAATGCCAGTTTTTATCAAAAAGTGCTGCGTTCAGAGCCGTTTTTTCAATTAAAGCGGGTTGAACTTGAGAATATCCTTCAAGAAAAGCACAGCCAGTTACTGGAAAACAAGGTCGACAAAGTTGCAACGCCTTAAGTGGCTTCCAGCATAGGCAGGTAGACGGTTTGATGATAGGCTTGCCTGCATGATGCGTTTAATTGATCACTGGTTCACGCGCGCAGAATGTGCGCGCATCTTTCCGTTTATCGGCTTTATTTTGCTGTTGGCCCTGCAGCCTTGGTTAGTGGATCTCTTCACTGCGCTGGGGGTGGCGGGGCAAGCGGCGTATTTGTGTCGCTGCTTGCTGGCCTTGTGGCTCCTGTTCTACTTTAAAGCCGATTATCGCGAGTTGACCGACAAGCCTGCGCGCGCTCAGATTGGGCTTGCCTTACTGGCGGGGGTGCTGGTGTTTGTGCTGTGGATTGCGCCTTACCCAGTCTGGTTGGGTGGGAGCGAGACACAAGCCATCGTGGCGATGCCTATGCAGACAGGGGAGGATCTGTTCTGGTTAGCTTGCCGTTGGGCGGGTTCTGCATTGGTGGTGCCTGTCATTGAAGAATTGTTCTGGCGTTCGTATCTGATGCGCAGGCTGGATGCGAACGATTTTCTGACTGTGTCACCTGCCGCAGTCACGACTTATGCAATCCTGCTAAGTAGCGTATTATTCGCTGTGGAGCATCAACTCTGGTTTGCAGGGCTGTTGGCAGGATTGGTATATGCCTGGTTATACCGTCATTTCCAGGTGCTCTGGGTCGCAATCATTGCGCATGTCACCACCAATGCTCTCTTAGGGGCGTGGGTAGTGTTTGGTGACCATTGGCAATATTGGTGAACCGAGTGTGTAAGCGTTTGTCTTGAACAGCGCGTCTTGCTCAAGACGGCGGATTAAAAACCGTTATCAGGTTGCGAGTGATCGCAACAGAAGTTAAAAATAGCGAATATTAAAGGGTGATGATGAAAAAAATCGCATTGATCGTACCAGCACTGATGCTGGTAATGGCTGGTTGCAGCAAACATGATGAAGCCAGTAAAGGCGGCTCCCAGGTGGTTGCCAAGGTGAATGGTAGTGAAATTACCGTTCACCAGCTGAATTTTGCCTTGTCCAAACTGGGCAAGCTGGACCAGTCGCAAGTGAAAGCCGCATCTGAAAAAGTGTTACAGCAAATGGTAGACATGGAATTGCTCAAGCAAAAATCTGTGGACGAAAAGCTTGACCGTGACCCGAATGTGTTACAAGTGCTAGAGGCCACCAAGCAGCAAGTGCTGGCGCAAGCCTATATGCAAAAAGTGGCCGCTAAACAGGGCACCCCTTCTGCAGCGGATATCCAGAAGTTTTATGACACGCATCCTGAATTATTCAGCGAACGTAATGTGTATGTGATCCAGGAATTTGCCGTGAAAGATGGCACGCAACACGTCAGCGAAATTGAAGCAGGCATTAATGCTGCCAAGACGCCTGAGGAAATTGCGAAATGGCTGCAAGACAATAAATACGTCTTTAACGTGAATGCCAGCCGCAAAGCCGCCGAACAGTTGCCACTCGAGTTGCTCAAGCAGCTTAACGCGTTGAAAGCCGGTGATACATTGGTGGTCAAAAGCCCACAAGCGCTGGTTTTGCTGTATCTGGCCAAAGTCGATCGCCAACCGGTCAATTTTGACAATGCTAAACCAGTGATCCAGCAGTTCCTGGTCAACTCTGGACAGCAAACACTGATCAAGAATGAGGTTGCGAGTTTGCGCAAAGAGGCCAAGGTCGAGTTTTATGGCGACTTCTCTAAAATGACCCTGAACGCTGACACCACTGCGCCTGCAGTCCCGGCAGCCAAACCAGAACCTGCAGCGGTTGCACCAACATCGCCAACAGATGCTACACATAATCAGGCGATTGAAAAAGGCCTGTCCGGTTTGTAAGCATTGACTTGCCAACCGGGCGGCAGACCTGTCGCACCAACAAAAGCCCCGCATATTGCGAGGCTTTTGTTTTAATGGTGATCACTGAACGGGCCTGACTTTCAAGATGATATCTAGCCTAGCTGCCCACAATGAATTAATTGTGGATGAAAACTTAGTTTCTGTTGGACAACGAAATGCGACCGAGAGGATCGCTCTATTGTTCATTAGTTTATACAAACGGGCAGCTCAACTTGGATTAGTCGAATCCAAAGGATTTGATTTTCCAATGACTCAACAACACATCGCTGACGCGATGGGATTGTCATTGGTTCATACGAACAAGTCGTTGGCAAAACTTAAGAAAATGGATTTGTTTGAGTTTGATGGTCAACGATTGATCATCAAACAATATGAGAAACTTAAGAAGCATGCAGACTACTATTCCTTGCCTTTAAGACAAAGGCCATTAGTCTGAATCATTACGCATGGACCCATGCACAAAAACGAAAGATTGAAGCACTCGTTTCAATTGGTGGCATCCTTCACAGTCAATAAAGCCATTCCTACAAGGTTCAATCGACCTTTTTCACAGTTGTTTAGTTAGACACAGACGCTATGAGCGTTATCCAGGTGGTATACGACAGTGGATTCTGACAGTACTTTGCCCTTTTTGCCGATAACAAGCATCCACAAAAAAAAGCATCATGCATATAACGCTCAATTTTCACTAAATCATTTTAGTTGTCTTAAATCACTAAGGAGAATGCAATGGGTAAATACGTGTTGGCTTGGCTTTTGGGAGTGCCGGGGCTTTTATTGCTGATTATTTATTTCTTTTTCCACTAATTTTTTGAGGTGTAAGTGAATGAAAAAAGATACAAGAAAAAGTAGTGCTTCATTGAATTTGGACATTAAAAAAATCAAAGAGAATGCAAGAAAACATGTAGAAGACGGCGCAAAGACCTCTTCATACAAAGGAAACGTTGATGAGGTGATCGCATTACTAAACGCTTCTTTAGCAACAGAAATTGTGTGTGCACTTCGTTACAAACGCCATTATTTCACCGCAACTGGCATCCACTCCAATTCTATTGCGAGTGAATTTAATTTACATGCACAAGAAGAGTTATCCCATGCAGATCTGATTGCTGAGCGTATCGTTCAACTTGGCGGAGAGCCAGATTTCTCACCAGAAACCTTAACACTTCGCAGTCATGCCGATTATGTACCATGCCTGGCATTGAAAGAAATGATTAAGGAGAATTTAGTGGCTGAGCGCATCGCAATCGATACATATCATGCATTGATCCGTTATATCGGCGATAGCGACCCGACAACGCGTGTAATGTTAGAAAAGATCCTCGCTCAAGAAGAAGGGCATGCCGATGAATTATCAGATTGGCTCAAGGTTGCTTAGCTTGCCAGCCTCAGCATTTTATTTTTTAGGAATTAGAAAATGAAATTCTGTTCACTTAAAACTAGTATCTTTGTAATGGCCACATTGATCTCAATAACGGGCTGTAAAAAGCATGAAAATGCTGAGGCTTTAGGCAGACAAATAGATAATAAAGTCGAAAAAGCAGGAGAAAAAATCGACGTTACACTAGAGCAGTTCTCTATAAAGGTTGACGAGGCAAGAGAAGCAATTAAAAATGAAATTGAAAGTGACCACGATTAGAATTGGTATGACGACTTTAACTCCACAGCGTGTTGAATTTGTATAAAGGCCGATGGGTGACAAAGTGGGCTTTTATCTTTGGATATTTCTAAGCGTATGGTAAACCTGATACTCACAGGAGACCAATCTCTGAGTGGTGCAGCCCGTGTAGGGCGGACTCGTTTTACAGTCCGCAATCTCACTGATGATCTTGCGGTTATCAAGCGTCCTCTCAATCCTCTGAACGCACTAACCTTTAACCTTACCTCAAGCGCGCTGTTTTCTGCGCCAGGCCCAGCCGCCAGCGAGCAGCAAGGCCAATGGCAGCCCAAACTGAAACCCGTTAAACAGCAGCATGAGCCAGGTACGTTGCGTTGGTAATGCAATCACGGTATCGCGTAACGGCGTCACCGGCAGGCTGACGGTAGGCTGGTTATTCACGACCCATTGCAGGCTTTGCAGACTGAGCGCCAGGTTGCCACCGCGCTGGATTTGCTGGTTAGAAAAAAAGTCTGGGCTCGCGATGACCAGAATACGTTGTTTGTTGCCCGAGGCTAAGGGTTTTTCCAGCGCCAGCATCAGTGTGGCCGGGCCGGGCGTATCTTTAGTGGCATTGAAGGTCATGGCGGAGGGCGACGGATGTGCGGGCTGATAGCTTGCGCTTACCCAGCCTTGTTCTGCTGCTGCCACCAGAGGCAGGCTTTGCCACGGGTCATTCGGGGTGCGCTGGTGCTCTATCGCGTGCGCCTGGTTGAAGAAGGTGCGCAAGCCAAATTCCTGCGTCGGTCCGCGGGCGCCATAGCGCTGGGTACTTAAATCATGCAGGGGAATATCAAACTGGCGATTGACTGGATCAATGACTATGCCTGGGCTAATGGTCAGGCGCAGGTCTTGTGCCAGTGCTTGCAAGCCCTGTGTCTGCGGCGAGGTGGTGAGCCAAACCAGGTTGCCGCCTTGTTGCACATGTTGGCGAATCGCCGCGATTTGTGCAGGCGAGTAGGGTTTGTCGCTCCCGGCCAGGACCAAACTTGGTAAGGTTTTCGCTGGCGTGGCTGGCAGGTCTCCGGTCAAGACGGGAACGCCTGCATTTTGTAGGGCTTGTGCCAATTGGCTAAAGCCAGTGCCATGCGTGTCATGCAATGCATGGGCCGCGAGAAATTGCAGCGGGGCGCGTTCGCCATGCTGCAGGCTGAGTAAGGCATTGGTAAAGGCTTCTTCGGTATAAGGCAAATACAGGCGCTGCTGCTGGCCGGCATAGCGGATCAGCATTTCGCCTTCTTTTTTAATCTGCCACTCTCTGGCCAGCGTAGGTGCGGTGGCCGGATCAATAAATTGCAGATGTATGCCGCGGTGTTGCTGCTGATAGCGCTGCACCAGCGCCACAATCGACTTGCGGAAATAGCGGCCCTTGAACGGGCTGTTGCTGCAAAACGCGATAATCTCTATCTGCCCCGGCAGGTCGTTGAGAACCTGCTGGCTGGTGGCAGATAAGGTGTTGCGATGATTGTGTGTGGTATCTGCCGTGGCATGAAACTGCCAGGCCAGCCAGCCCAGTCCCAGTGCCACAATTAGCAGCGCAGGCACCACCAGTTGATGCTGCCACCAGTGGGCAAGGCGCTGGCTTAATGGAGGGACGGTGGAGGTGTCTTTGGGTGTATTAGCCATACAGTCGGTCCGCATGTAAACGCCGGATCGCCAGCAGCACAAAAAAGCCGGCAAACAAGACAAAAAACAGGATGTCGTAGCTATTGAGAATGCCCAGCGCAAACTGGCGGTAATGCTGCATCAGTGAAAAATCATGAAACAGGGCCTGGTGGTCGTCGCTGAAAAACTTATCCAGCAACAGCCAAAAAGTCAGCGCGGTCAGGCTGCAGAATGCTGCCAGGATAGGGTTGGCGGTCAGGCAAGAAATATAGAGCCCGAGTGCACTGCTGGCTAGCATCAATAACCATAAGCCAAACGCATGCGTGAGCAGATAGGGCAGGTCAATTTCTGCCCAGGGCAGCAGCAGCGCGATCATCAGCACCATGCTGAGAATTAACAGACTCAAATAGCTGAGGATGCCAAGCAGCTTGCCCAGAATCAGTTCAGTCATACTGAGTGGCGCGCTCATGAGCAAGGCCATGGTCTGGTTTTTGCGCTCTTCACTGATCAGCTTCATGCTCACCAGTGGCACCACAAACAGCATCAGCACGGCTGCCACACCAAACACACCTTCCGCCATAAACTGGGTGAGGCCGATACGCTGCACCTGCCAATGCGCGCTTTGCATGATCTCGAAATACTGGTTAAAACTCAGGCTGTAATAAGTGCCAACAATGGCCTGAAAGATGGCCAGCACCAGCCAGCCCATGGGTGTGGCAAACAGGCTGCGTAATTCTTTGCGGGCAATGATCAGTATCATGGGCAACCCTGCGCTTACAAGCCCTTGATAATGCCGAAACGCACGGCAATATGTACCAGCTGGCCCGTGGTTTCGACGCCTAGCTTTTGCCGCACACTGGTCTGGATGTTGGCGACGGTTTTATAGCCAATATGCATGGCCTTGGCAATCGCTGCCAGCGCCTCCCCTTGGGCAATGCGTCTGAATACCTCAAACTCGCGTGGCGAGAGTTTCTGGATCGGGTTTTCCTGGCTTTCCAGGTGATACATGGACAAACTCTGCGCCAGTTCGTTATTGATGTAGCGGCCGCCCTTGAGGATTTTCTGCACCGCCTCCAGCACTACTTCTGGCGGCTCAGTTTTGGTCACATAGCCGCGTGCACCTGCTTGAATCGCGCGCGTGGCATAGATGCAGTCGTCATGCATGCTAAAAATCAACACGCGCATCTGCGGCTTGCGGTGCAAAATGCGTTTGAGCGTTTCCAGCCCCCCTATGCCAGGCATGTCCAGATCGAGGATCAGCAAGTCCGGGTGGTTTTTTTCCACCAGCAGGCAGGCTTCTTCGCCACTCAATGCATCTTGCGTGACCTGGTGGTTGGCCTGCTCCAACATGGTCCGCAAGCCTTGTCTGAGCATGGCGTGGTCATCTGCGATCATTACTTTGGCCATGACGCGTACGACTCCTTATTTCTTGTTGGCAAAGGTGATGTTCACACATTTGTCGTTGGCAAATGTGAGTTCGGCGGTATTGAAATATTTATTTGGCGCATATTGAATCTTGCCCTGGTAATACCACATTTCAACGCTATCACCTTCGCCTGCCGTCGCTTGACCTTTTTCCTGCAGGATCTGGTCAGCGTTGTGGGGTTTAACGGCGACTTCCTTTTTCACCGGTTTGCCCAGTTGCTCTTCGACAAACTGGCGGGATTTTCCGCTATAAGCCTGCAAGAAGGGTTGCTCTAGCGTGTTGAGGTCTTTGGCTGCGAGCGAAAAAGGGAACAGCAGTACGATCAGGCCTGGCCATTTAGGATGTTGCATAGTCATTGACTCCCGGGTTGGTGGGTAAGGAAGAGGCAGGCAAAGCCTGCGGGTGTGCCTGCAAGGGCAATAGGCCAGTAATCAAGGTGCCGGCTTGCAAGCCACTCATGAGCTTGAAGCTGCCATGCAGGGATTCGATGCGTTCGCGCATGCCGACCAGGCCGACGCCTTCGGTGGCGAGTGAAGTATCCATGCCTTTGCCATTGTCACGTACTTCAATCTGCAACCACCATTTGTCCTGACGCTGGATCACCTGCAAATCGATCCAGACTTCGGTGGCCTGAGCGTGACGTGCAATATTGGTCAGCGCCTCTTGCGTCACGCGGAATGCCACGATATTGATATCTTCGTTTAAGGCATGCTCGCCGGTATCCAGCATCAAATGGCAATCCACGCGCGGATTGAGTTTTTTCCAGTCGCTCACCAGTCGCTCGATGGCACCAACCAGGCCCAGTGAATCCAGTGCGGGCGGGCGCAGATGCTTGATCAGGGCGCGGATGGATTGCTGGACGTGTTGCGTATTGGAGGCGATTCTGACCGCAATCACATGCGCCTGCTCCGGCGTGCTTTTTTGCAGGGTGAGTGCATCCATACGGATCGCCGTCAGGTATTGCCCGGTTTCGTCATGAATCTCGCTGGCAATATATTTGCGCTCATGCTCCTGCACCTGCATGGCATGGCGCGCCAGCACACGGTTTTCTTTCAGAGTACGTTCCAGGTCCTGCTCGACTAGGCATTGCTCGGTCATATCTACCAGATACCCATGGATTTGTGCGGCCTGGTTGTCGCTGGGCGCCATGTAAACAAAGCGGGCACTCACATAACACGGCAGGCCATCCGGGCGGCGGATTTGCAGCTTGTTGAAATTGATTTCCTGCTGCTGTTGCAATTGCACAATAAATGGCAGCCAGTCAAAGCTGAACAACTCACGTGTATTGCGGTTGTGGTTCAGTGGACGGCAAATACGCTCAAAGGCGCGGTTGTGCATGCCGATATTGCCCTCCAGGTCCAGCACTACATTCCCGGTCAAATCTCCATCAAACAGGGTTTTATAGAGCTGCTGGCTGCTACTCAGGCGCGCCTCGGTCTGTTTGCGGCGCTGAATTTCGGCATGAATCTCACGCCAGCGGCGCTGACTGAACCACACACTGAGCAACACCAATACAAACAGGGTCAGCGGGACTTCGTCTAATTGCGCATATTCATAGGTTAGTAGCCAGGCGTTCACACGTTCTGCCAGGTCGAATGCGGATGACAGCACAAAAGTGACGGCCACGCCTGCGATCACAATAAGCGTGTCACGACTGGCCCGACTGAGATGGCCGAGCTGATGAAATACCCTAAAGAATGGCATAGACCAATGATATGAATGCATGACTTGAAAGATCCACTCAGTCAGCGCAGAGCACATCTGCTATTGACGGTGTTGGCGGTCAATTTGCGCCAAGTGAATGTGCGCCACTATAGACCACATCCTTAAGCTGGCTGTAGTGAAAGATTCCCGTTGTGGGGTGTGATGCGATGATGAATTCTTGAATAGATGATAGGGAATGTTTCATCTATTGCCAATGTTACAAATTATTAACAATTTCGGTCGTGAAGTGCAGCATTCGGGGGGGTGACTGCAACAACACATCAAACTCATTCTTGAGAGATTAGGAGATCGTATGAAAAACAATTCAACACGTGCCATTGTTGGCGCTTTGGTTGGAGGCTTGTTTGCCAGCGTTTCTGGTCTGGCATTTGCGGATGCTGACCTGGACAAGGCATTGAACACCCCAGGGGCTTGGCCTGTGGCAACCGGTGGCTATTATAGCCAGCACAACAGCCCGCTGGCACAAATTAACAAATCCAACGTTAAAAATGTGAAAGCAGCCTGGTCATTCTCTACCGGTGTGCTCAATGGTCACGAAGGTGCGCCATTGGTCATCGGCGACATGATGTACATCCACTCCGCTTTCCCAAACAACACTTATGCTTTGAATCTGAACGATCCAGGCAAAATTGTTTGGCAACACAAACCTAAGCAAGATGCTTCTACCAAAGCAGTGATGTGCTGTGACGTGGTAGATCGTGGTCTGGCTTACGGCGCGGGTCAAATCGTGAAGAAACAAGCCAATGGCCATGTACTGGCATTGGATGCCAAAACCGGTAAGGTGAACTGGGAAGTGGAAATGTGTGATCCAAAAGTCGGTCAGACATTGACACAGGCACCGTTTGTCGCCAAAGACACGGTCTTGATCGGTTGTTCTGGCGCTGAGCTGGGTGTGCGTGGTGCGGTTAACGCACTGGACCTGAAAACAGGTGAACTGAAATGGCGTGCGTTCGCAACCGGTTCTGACGAGTCCATCCGTTTGGCAAAAGACTTCAACAAAGAAAACCCACACTACGGTCAATTTGGCCTGGGCCTCAAAACCTGGGAAGGCGATGCCTGGAAAATCGGTGGCGGTACTAACTGGGGTTGGTATGCTTACGATCCTAAGTTGAACCTGTTCTACTACGGTTCCGGCAACCCGGCACCATGGAACGAAACCATGCGTCCTGGCGACAACAAGTGGACCATGACTATCTGGGGTCGTGACCTCGACACCGGGATGGCGAAATGGGGTTACCAAAAGACACCTCATGACGAGTGGGACTTTGCTGGTGTGAACCAGATGGTACTGACTGACCAACCGGTTGACGGCAAGATGACACCGCTGCTCAGCCACATTGACCGTAACGGTATCTTGTACACGCTGAACCGTGAAAACGGCAAGCTGATCGTGGCTGAAAAAGTCGACCCGGCTGTTAACGTGTTCAAGAAAGTGGACCTGAAATCAGGCACACCAGTGCGTGATCCAGAGTTTGCAACCCGTATGGACCACAAAGGCACCAACATTTGTCCATCTGCGATGGGCTTCCACAACCAGGGTGTTGACTCTTACGACCCAGAAAGCCGTACCTTGTACGCAGGCCTGAACCACATTTGTATGGACTGGGAGCCGTTCATGCTGCCATACCGTGCCGGTCAGTTCTTCGTCGGTGCAACTCTGGCGATGTACCCTGGCCCGAATGGCCCAACCAAGAAAGAAATGGGTCAGATCCGTGCATTTGACTTGACCACTGGTAAAGCCAAATGGACCAAGTGGGAGAAATTTGCAGCTTGGGGCGGTACTTTGTACACCAAAGGCGGCCTGGTTTGGTACGCAACACTGGATGGTTACCTGAAAGCGTTGGATAACAAAGACGGTAAAGAACTGTGGAACTTCAAGATGCCATCTGGTGGTATCGGATCTCCAATGACTTACTCCTTCAAGGGTAAACAATACGTCGGCAGCATGTACGGTGTCGGTGGCTGGCCAGGCGTTGGTCTGGTGTTTGACCTGACAGACCCAAGTGCTGGTTTGGGTGCGGTTGGTGCGTTCAAAGAACTGCAAAACCACACACAAATGGGCGGTGGCCTGATGGTGTTCAGCCTGTAATTCAAGTCCTGAACCTGTTGATGTAGTGTGCAGGGTGGCCGTTTGTCGCAAGACGGGCTGGTCACCCTGTTCTCAGCCCTAGAGTGAAGAGAGCAAATATGTTTCCTGATGTAAAAAGAGTCCGTGCTGGCTGGGTAAGCGCCTGCCTCACGTTGGCATTCAGTCTGTTGGCGTTGCCTGCCGTGGCTGCAAATGCGCTCAATGTCTGTGCTGGTAAGTCCGAGCTGCCTTTTTCAAATGACAAGCAAGAGGGCTTTGAAAACAAGATTGCAAATGTGATTGGCAAGGCCATGAATCTGCCAATCAACTATTTCTGGTGGACCAATCCACTCACCCTGCAAAAAGACATGGAAGCAGGTAAATGTGATGTGTTGATTGGCACCGATCCGAATGATCCGCGTGTGCTGACGACCAAACCTTACTATCGTTCAGCTTACGTGTTTATCACACGCAAAGACCGTGAAATTGATGTGACCTCCTGGGATCATCCCTACCTCAAAGAGAAAAATTTCCGTATCGGTGTCATGCCGGATAGCCCCGGTAAAAACATGTTGCTGCAAATCAACCGTTTTGACGACATGTTTGACTACTTTACTGAAATCCAGAATTTTCAGTCCACCCGCAACCGTTACATCCACGTCGAGCCGTCACGGCTGGTGAATGATGTGGCCAATATGCATTTGCATATGGCGATGTTGTGGGCGCCAGAAGCTGCGCGTTATGTGCGTGCTTCCGAAGTGCCGTTGAATATGGTGATCGTCGAAGATACCGCCAAAAAAACCAACGGTGAAAAAATCCCCATGCACTACAACGTGGTCATGGGCGTCAACAAGCAGCACCCCGAGCTGGTGGATGCTTTGAATCGTGTCATTGATGCGCATGGCGCAGAGATTACTGCCATCCTCAAGGATGAAGGCATTCCTCTGTTGAGTCTGCATTAAGTCACTGTATTTTGTTAATCAAGTTTTGGAGTTTGAATTGAAAGAATCTCAACAACCGCATTTACGCCGCCTGCGTCAACCGCTGACCATGGCTTTGGGTCTGACGGGTTTGGTCATGGCTGCTTTTCTGACGGTGGCCTGCGCCAAAGATGAATCTGCTGCGAGTCCTTCTGCGGCTAAAGCAGAGGCGCCTGCCACCCCAGCCACTGCCGTGCATGTCGCGTTGAAAGATGGTCCGCCATTGGAGTTTCGTGGCACGATTTCGGGGGATGTGCTGGAGATCGCACCGATGGACGGTGAGACCTTTACCCCTGAAGCCAAGCATTTTTTAGCCACCGGTGAAAACCCCTACCGCTCCGATCCTGAAGCAATCAAAAAAGGCTATACGATTTTCTCAACCGCCTGTTCTGGTTGCCATGGTCACTTGGCTGAGGGCAAGTTAGGTCCGGCGCTGGCAGATGAATACTGGACTTATCCTAAAAATCAAACCGACAAGGGCATCTTTGAAACCATTTATGGTGGGGCGAACGGCATGATGGGGCCACAACAGGGCCGTCTGCAAGTGGATGAGATTATTCATATCATCGCCTGGATTCGTCACCAGGAGGAAGAGAACCTTAAAAACGGTGGCGCGGCAACGCCTCACGGTTAAACGACTTACCAGAGGGTTAGGCTGGTGGGCCCTCTGATAATTGAAAAAAATACACCAGCTAATTTGTGATTAAGGAGAAATGTGATGAAACACGTAATGACATTACTGGCCGTGGCTGGTGTGTTGGCAGTGTCCAATCAGGCTCTGGCTTACGATGGTCAAAATTGTAAAGAGCCAGGTAACTGCTGGGAAGCCAAACCCGGCTATCCGGAAAAAATTGCGGGTTCCAAATACGACCCAAAACATGATCCGGTGGAACTCAACAAACAAGAGGAAGCCATCAAAGCCATGGATGCACGTAATGCAAAACGCATTGCAAACGCCAAATCCAGCGGCAACTTCGTATTTGACGTGAAGTAATCTTAAATTCCCCCCAGGAGACTGACATCGTTTCCGGTGTCAGTTTCGTCCCCCGTTTGCATGTGACATACCGGTGTCGATTGTGCGCAGTCGATAGTGGCCTGTTTCATTCTGAATCATGGATGGTGTATGGAAAAACAAATGGATTTGGCCGCATGGCGTGAAGGTGCGCTGGCGTTCGAGCAAGCATTAAACAGTGTGGTTGTTGGCATGCCTGAGCAAGTCAGGGCGCTCACGATTGCGATTTTTTCACGTGGCCACGTGCTGCTGGAAGGCGACGTTGGCGTGGGTAAAACCACGTTGTTACGCGCGGCTGCGCAATTGCTGGGTGGCGGCTATCAGCGCATTGAGGGCGCGATTGATCTCATGCCGAGTGACTTTTTGTACCATGCCTATATCAACGAGCAGGGGCAGGCTGCAGTCAAGCCGGGGCCACTGTTGCAACATGAAGACGCGCTCTCGGTGTTCTTCTTTAACGAAATCAACCGTGCCAGACCACAGGCCCACGCCTTGTTTCTGCGCCTGATGGCTGAGCGCTCGGTCAATGCCTTTAACCGCGAATATCATTTTCCGCACCTGACCGTGTTTGCTGACCGTAACCGGCTGGAGCGTGAAGAGACGTTTGAGATCCCTGCGGCGGCACGTGACCGTTTCCTGATGGAAATTTCGGTGAAGGCGCCGGATGCACGTGAGCTGCAACGGGCACTGATGTTTGATACCCGCTTTTATGATGTCGATGCACTGGTCGGCCAGTTGCCGTCAGGCCTCACACCCTACGATCAACTGAATGCGCTGGCTGCGCAGGTGCAAAGCACCGTGCGTGCAGAGTTGGCCTTGCAGGAGTATGCGGTAGAGCTTTGGCGCGTGCTCAAGGACCCGCTGGCCGCTGGCATCAGCCTGCCCGAGGTGGATATGAGCCGCTTGCTGGCCGGTGGTGCCAGCCCACGCGGCATGGCCATGTTGATGCGCAGTGCGCGTACGCGTGCCTGGCTCGAAGGCCGCGATTATCTGACCCCGGATGATATCCGTGCCGTCTGGCTATATGTGGTGACGCACCGCGTGTTTTTGAGCGGCGCCTATGCCTTGCAGCATGAGCGGATTGCCCCGCAATTGCTGCAAGCCGTGCTGGATAAAGTCTCTGCGCCCTAAGCGGTGCTGCAGGTTCAAGTCATGATGCAGACCGATGTGTGTGTATGGATGTGAGTGAAGCATGGTAGCTGCAAGCAACGCAATGGCGCAACAGACCGGGCAGGGACCTATGCAGCCGCTCTCGGCGGTGTCCGTACAAGCCGCCTTCGAGCCGCACCAGTTCTTTTATCCGGTGCCATGGCGGGCGCACAGCTATCACGCGGGCGCGACGCTCACCAAGCATCATGGCAACGGCACTGACTTCGCTGGCTATGCTTCTTTACTGGCTTGTCCGGATCCCAAACGGATTGATATTCGGGCCAGTGTACGCACGCAGCCACAGCAATGGCTGGTCAGGACCTATCTTGAACGTGCTGCCATTCATGTCTACGCCATTGTGGATGTTTCCAGCTCCTTATTTTTTCAGGGCCCTTCTGCCCAAGACTTGCAGCAGCGCCTGACCCGTTTTGTCGCGTCGCTCGCGTGGTCGGTGACGCGCCAGGGCGATGGCTTCGGCATGCACGCTGCCAGCGACCATTTACCCGGCAGTTTGCAACGCCTGCCCAGTTTTCAGCCTGGCACAGCGCAGCAAGTACATGGGCTGCTCAATGACTATTGGCAGCAGGCGCGTAGTTTGGGTGCTGATCACGGCCACACGGCCAGCGCGCTCCCTGCTGCGATAGAGGTCATCGGTCCACGGCGTGCGCTGGTATTCCTCATCTCTGACTTTTTTTGGCCAGAGTCACTGTTGCAAGCCATCATGCGTGCGGCTCAGCCACATGATGTGGTGCCTGTGGTATTGCGCGATGCCTCGGCGTTTGAGGCATTGCCGGCGTTCGGCTGGGCGCGATTACGCGATATGGAAACCGGGCAGGAGCGCAGCTGGCTATTGCGGCGCAAGTTGCGCACACAGATCGCCGCGGATGCCGCGCAGCAAAAGCAGTCGCTCAATCTTGGCTTGGTCAAGGCGGGTGCCAGATCCCCTTTGTGGCTAGCCCCGGATTGGCGTGCGGAAGACGTGAGCCGACACTTGATGGAGACGATGGCATGAGTATCACAAGCAACCGGTTTGCGGGCACGATGCAGTTTACGCGCTGGCTGGCGACATTTTTTGCAGGGTATCTGCTGGCGACCACTACGCTGGCATATGCCGCCAGCACCACAGCAAGCACCCAAGCCACAACGCACGCCAGCATACGCGTAGAAAGCGCCACGCGTGAGGCAGATTACACGTTGGGCAGCATTGCAACACAGCATCTCAAGATTCATGTCCCGCCTGGTTTTGTGCTGGATCCGGCCAGTTTGCCTGCCCCGGCACAAAATGAGGCCATTGAGCTGCGCGATGCCCATTGGCAACATGAGGACCTGGCGAATGATCGCGTGATTAACCTGCAGATAGACTGGCAAATTTTTGTTGCCGGCGACACGGTTAAAATCCTGCCCTTAAAAAAACTGCACCTTGAATTCACCTGCGATCAGTCCAGCTGCGCCCAGCAACGGTTGACCGTTGATGTGCCGCCAGACAAGGTCATTGTGTCGAGTTTGCTACCTGCCCGGATTGATGCCGAGCACGTCAAGCTTTACCCGGATGCGCCATTACCAGAGTGGCCTATCGCGCCACAACTGTGGTCACTGGCAGGTTGGGGCAGTGCGCTTGTACTGGCATTACTTTACCTGGCTTGGGTGGCCGGCTGGATCACCTTGCCACAAGAAAAACACATGCCTTTCCGTCAGGCCTGGCGCCAGATCCGCAAACTCAGGGGCGAGGCGGCCTCGGATAGTTTGCAGGCCATGCGCTTGCTGGTGCGGGCCATGGATCAATTTGCCGGGCATGCGGTGACTGCCGAAAATCTGCCACAGTTAATGCAACAGCAACCCAGGCTACAGGCCTATGCGCCTGCGCTTGAGGCCTTTTATGCGGATGTGCAGCAGGCGTTTTTTGCTGGCCGAGCTGTGACGTCTTCGATCGCTTTGCTGACACAATTAGCCAAAGATTTGAGTCAACTGGAGGTCGCTTAAGCATGTGGCAGGCCTGGGGGCAATCCGTCATCACATGGAGCGGCTTGGGGGAGTCATGGGGGCTGACACAGGTGTGGCCCTTGCTGTTATTGCCATTAGCCGTATTGCCCTGGTGCATGCGTGGTCAACGGCATTTCAAACATCCGGCCTTGCAAGGGTTGCCCGAAGACCCGCTCTCTGTCTGGCTGGAGCGTGCCTGGAAAATCAGTTTAAGTACTTTGCTGCTGGCACTGGCCATTGCGCTGAGTGGCCCGTTTCTTAAATCGCAATCCATCGAAAAAATTGGGCGCGGTGCGCATGTGATGATTGTGCTGGACCGCAGCGCCAGCATGAACGAGCCGTTTGTGAACAAGGGCGATGCTCAGGCGCGGCAACCGAAAATGCAGGCCGCGCGTGAGGTGTTGAAGTCATTGGTCAAGCAGGGCCATGAAGACCTGATGGGCATGGTGACCTTTAGTACCTCACCGATTTTGGCGGCGCCTTTGGGGAATGACCGTGCGTTTGTGCAAGCCGCGCTGGAAGCGACCGAAGCCGGTGGCATGGGCTTCACGGCGGTCGCGCGCGGACTCGGCATGGCGCTCGATTATTTTGCTGACCAGCCGGTGACCGGGGCGCGTGCCATTGTGCTGGTATCTGATGGCGGTGCACACCTGGATGGCAAAACCCAGGACATGTTGCGTGCCATGTTTATGCGGCAACAGGCCTCCTTGTACTGGATTTACCTGCGCTCTGAAAACGGCGTCACCATCAAGCAAAGCCTGGCCGAAGGCGAGAATATTGACGCCTATCCCGAGGTGGCCTTGCATGACTATTTCCAGACGCTCAATGTGCCTTATCACGTGTATGAGGCAGAAAATCCGCAGGCGGTGATGGCGGCCGTGCGCGATATCGCCAAGCTTAAAAACAAACCAACCCGTTACCTGGAACCGATTGCACGGCAAGACTTGAGTCAATACGCCTACGGCCTGGCCTGGCTGGCAGCCTTGCTATTAATCGCGATGGTACAACTGGAGTTAACACGGTGGCAAACATGAGTCATCCCAACATAAGAAGGCAATGGATCAATCATTTACGCCGCGGCGGGCTGTGGGCTGCGCTGCTGGTGGTGCTATCACTGGTGATGCTGGCGCGTCAGGGCGTGGAGCTCTATCAGTCTGCAGTGTACAGACACAGCCTGGCGCCGCATGTGCTTATCCGTTCTACCCTGCTGGGGGCTGACCAGACACCGCAGGCCTTGTTTGCCAATGCAGTGTTTTATGACGATCAACTCAAATCTGATCAGGCGCTGGCGCAGTATGCCGCCGTGATTGCCCGCACCACCGATAGCCAACCCTTGCGCAAGCAGGCCTATTTCAACTCGGGCAATGTCTATTTGCGCACGGCAATCCGCTTGCTCGAACAGCGTGGCCTGCCTGCCTGGGATGAGGCGGGCCCACTGGTCGCCCTGGCCAAAGAGAGTTACCAGAAAGCCTTGCGTATCGAGCCTGACTGGTCAGAGGTGAAGTACAACTATCATCTCGCCCTCAGACTGGCGCCGACCACCCACGGCATGAATGGGCCACAACAGTACGAAGACGAGCAGATTAAAGCAGAAGAGCAATCCAGTGGCTGGCCTGCCATGCCTGGCAATCCTAGAGGCATGCCCTGATGATGGCTTGGTTTAAACAACTCAGGGCTTTGCTCGTTGGCAGCCCTGAAAACGCGCAGGTGACACCCGGGCTTGTCTGGCGCAAGCGATGCTTGTGGCTGATTGCGCTGTTTCTTACGCTCACGCTCTTTCATCCGCAACTGAGTTTACCCAACCGTGTGTATGACTGGTACTTTGTGGTGGATATCACACAAAGCATGAATGTGCCCGACTATCAACTGAATGGGAAAAGCATCAGCCGGCTGGAGATGGCCAAGCAAAGCATACGCAAAACCCTGTCTGTGTTGCCCTGTGGCTCACGCGTGGCGCTGGGCATGTTTACCGAGCGCAATACGGTTAATGTGGTGAAGCCGGTGGAGGTTTGCAGCCATTTTGCTGCGCTGGATCATACCGTGGCCAGCATGGATTGGCGCATGGCTTGGGCCGCAGATTCGTTTATCGCCCATGGCCTCTATCACGCGCTGGAACAAGCGCCGTTGTTGGGCAAACAGGTGCGCGTACTGTTTTTTACCGATGGCCAGCAAGCGCCGCCGGCCAATCCGCAATACATGCCCAAATTTGCAGGCAAACCTGGTGAGGTGCAAGGTTACCTGGTGGGCATGGGCAAGCCCACACCGAGCAAGATCCCCAAACTGGATGAGAAAAATGCAGTGGCTGGCTATTGGGAGCAGGAAGAGGTTCAACGGTTTGGCAACTTTGGCATGGCCGAAACGCTGTCAGTGCTGGCTATGGAGCAGGGTCAGCATGATCGCAATTCCGGACATGGGCCAGGGAACGAACTGTTAAGTAATGCCCATTTATCTGCGCTGGATGAAAAAAACTTGCAGCGTCTGTCGGTAGAGACCGGTTTGCATTACGCCAGGCTGGAGCATGTGGCACAAAGTGGTGACTGGGCGACCGGCTTGGGCATGACGGCCTGGCGCTGGGCCAAGACGGATTTGCGGCCCTGGCTAGCAGTGCCTGCCTGCCTATTGTGGCTCATGTTTATGGCGCTGACGTTTGCCGATAGCCCCTGGCTGCTTGGCATGCGGCAAATGTTTAAACGATTTTTTAAGAAGGAGTAGTGTGTTATGAAGTGGTCTTTATGCGGAATGATGATGTTGTTAAGTGTGCAAGCTTGGGCACACGGGCCTACGCCGCAAAAAACGGATGAATCCATCCAGGTCAACGCATCGGCTGACGCGGTATGGAAACGTGTCAGCAGCCCATGCAGTCTGGCGCAATGGCATCCGCAAGTCACGGCTTGCGAGCCTGTGAATGACACCCAGCAAAAGCTGACCCTGAAAAACGGCAAGCAATTGATGCAGGAAATCGACGAAGTGTCTGCGGCAGACATGACCGTGTCTTATCGTCTGTTTGGCGACATCGATCTGGAAGCGCTACCTGTGAGTTCTTTAAACGGCAAAATCAAAGTTGCTGCTGATGGCAGCAACGCCAAAGTGACCTGGAGTGCCCGTTATTACCGCGCCTTTACCGGCAATGAACCCCCTGCAGGCCAGGATGATGAATCCGCCAAAAATGCGGTGGATGCCTTTGTCAAAGCCGGTTTACAGGGCTTGAAAGAAGGTCGCCAGAATGCTGCGGCAAACAGCCAGGGCTGGCGCCAAAAACTCTGCGCCAGTTTGCGCCCCTTGTTTAAACGCATGGGTTCCAGCCTCTGTGCATAAATTGAGCTCCGCCGTGTTGATTGTTTGGATTCAGCGAGGCATGTCATGGTGAGTAAACACTTAGGGTTATCCCGGCAGTCTGGATGGCTGTGTATCTCTTCAGTGGTCAGTCACCTGGCCCAGTGGGCAACGATGATGTTGCCAGCCGTAGCTTGTGTTTTGGTCACAGCCAGTCTGCCCGCCAGGGCGGAAGAGGGTGTCGCCAGCAATGAGGCAACATGGGTGATACTCGAAGAGACGGATGACTCGTTATGCCTGGCGCATGGCGGCAAACTGATCACGCTGGCGCTGACTGACAGCGGCCAGCGCGCTGCCCCAGCCGGACTGGAGGTGTGGGTGGACCGCTGGTTTATGCAGGTGCAGACCGCAGACCATACCCGCCATCAACTCACTGTCGAACACTCCAGCCAGGAGTTGGGGTGCTCACAAAGCATCGCTGGCCCGCAACACTGGACACTCAGTACCATTAAACGCCTGCCCGAGCAGGCGCATCCTTAGGAATCTCGTATGCAAACAACCAGCCCTTCCGATTCGCAATCCAATCTGGTATCTACCCAAGCCGCTGCCGTGGTGCAGACACTGGCAAGCCAGGCGCAATTCAATGCGTGGGTGCAGGCGCATCCGCTCGCCGTGGTACTGTTCACGGCCGAATGGTGTGAGCCTTGCCAGACCTTTGCCCCCGTCCTGGCAGCGGTTGCCGCCCAGCATCCACAAGTCGCGTTTGCGGTAGCCGATGTTGATGTCGCCACCGATCTGGTCGCCAATTTCCAGGTGACACAAGTGCCTGCACTCATGGCGGTGCGTGATCGCGTCATCATTGATATGGTCAGGGGCGCCATGCAGGCGCATGAGCTGCAGCACCACCTGCAAATGTGGCAAGCGCTGGATATGCGCGCCATCAACGCACATTTCTCCCAACAGAGCGCCTCTGCTAACTCATGAAAAATTCCTGACCCTTTGCGGGAACAGGTCTCAATCCTTACGGCTCACATCGCGCTATCGTAACGCTTGTATGAGGACGATTGATGTGAGCGCGTGCTGGCGCCTGCGCTTGAAAGCGTTGTCGGTTACGCTCAGTCTTTGTTTTACGCTGGGCGCATCCGCGGCAGAGTTCGCCTATATCACCAATCAGGGAGAGCACACGGTGTCGGTCGTAGACCTGCGCCAACTGCAGGTGATCAAAACCATCCCGGTCGGCCAGTCGCCGGTCGGCGTCGCTATTCATCCTCAACAGAAAAAAGTATATGTGAGCAATGTCGATGGCCGCTCAATCTCGGTGATAGACATCACGCGGCAGCAAGTGGTGCAGACTCTCGCGCTGCCGATTGCCCCGGTCGGGCTGGCCGTGAATCAGGCCGGTAACCGTTTATATGTGGCTGACTGGTATCACCATAGTTTGCTGGTGGTTGAGCCCGTGCACGGGCAAGTGCTGGCGAGCATAGAGGTGGGGCAGGCACCAGGCGGCTTGCAGTTAAGTCGCGATGGCCAGACGCTCTACGTGGCGAATCGCGACAGTAATGATGTGAGCGTGGTCGACACGCGCGCGAACAAAGAACTGCGCAGAATTAAAGTGGGCGAGCACCCGTTCGGTTTGGGGCTGAGCCCCGATGGCAAGCAGCTGTATGTGGTGAATGTGTACTCAAACTCAGTGAGTGTGATAGACACGCATGAGCAGCGCGTAGTGGCCACGCTTAGCGTGGGGCGGCACCCTTACTGTGTGACCACAGACCCGCAAGGGCAGCGCTTGTTCGTCACCAACACCGGCGAAGATAGCGTCAGCGTGATCGATCTGGCCAGCCAGCGGCCGCTGGCTAAAATTCGCGTCCCCGGCACGCCCGAAGGCATTGCTTTTGACCGCCAGCAACAGCAGCTCGTGGTCACCAGCTGGATGGACAACGTCGTAGCCGTCATTGATGGACAGCGGCTGGACTCGCCGCGACAGGTCAAGGTTGGGGCACAGCCGCGCGCCTTTGGTGGATTTGTGTTTGAGGCTAGCGAATGAGTATAGCGTCGGGAGTTTATCCCGGTTAAATCGGGAAGCATGACGCTATTGCCAAGGATTTTAAGTGCTTAATATGCAATGGTCATTTAAATTTCAAATTTAATTGATTTGCATAAAGTATATCTCCATGTTCTGGCCAGTTGTTGCAGCAACTGGCCGACTTTTTTTAAGGATGCTCTATGCAATACGCTCGATTGTTGACCCTCACCGCAGGCCTGCTAGCCAGCCTCACCCTTAGTGCCCAACCGCTCGCTTATGTCCCCAACGAAAAAGACGGCACGGTCTCGGTGATTGATACCAGCACCGACGAAGTCATCAACACCCTGCCCAACAAAGGCAAGCTCGGCAAAAAGGTGCAGGCTGCCGCCATACACCCTAGTAACCAAAAACTCTACGTCGTCGTGCGCGATAAAAACGCCGTCTCGGTGGTAGACACCAAGCTCGGCAAACAAACCGCTTTGATCAAAGTCGGCGACGAACCAGAAGGCATTGATATCTCACCCGACGGCAAGTTGCTGGCCGCCTGCCTGGAAGAAGAAAACGCGGTCTCGCTGGTAGACCTGCAAACCAACAAGCTCAAACACACCATTAAAACCCAGGGCAAAAACCCCGAGCATTGCGTGTTTTCACCCGACCAGCAATGGCTGCTTGCCAGTAACGAAGAGAGCAACAATGTCGATGTGATTAACCTCAATACGCTCAAGTCAGAACACCTGATCGCATCCACCAAACACCCGCGCGGCGTTGGTTTTAGCCCCGATGGCAAATGGGCTTATGTGGCAAATGAAGCCGCTAGCTTGCTAGAGATTGTCTCTACCACCGACTGGAAAGTGCAAGCCAATATCAAGGTCGGCCTGCGCTCCAACGGTGTCAAGGTCAATGCCGATGGCAGCCGCATTTACGTTAGCAACGGCGGCGATCACAACCTCAGCGTGATCGATACCGCCACCCGCGAAGTCATCGCCACCATCCCGGTCGGCCAACGCCCCTGGAACATGGCACTCACGCCGGACGGCAAAAAGCTCTATGTCGCCAATGGCCGTAGCAATAACGTCTCGGTGATTGATACCCAAACCAATGCCAAGCTTAAGGATATTGCTGTGGGGAATTTGCCTTGGGGGGTGGTGATTCATTGACCTTGATAGGTGATTGTTGCTTTTCATGTGGTCATCTATACAACAGCGGCGTACCCTCGAGGGTACGCCCTACGCGGATTTTTATTGCAAAAATATAGACCAATAATATAGAACGCCAAAAACTTGCAATCCAAAAACTATTGATGCATAAATTTTTATTTTATTTGGAAGATCAAACATAAATAACACTGGCATCAGCATAGCAAGCAAAACAAACACTCCATCTCTTGTTACACTGTTTTCGACCGTGTCTTCAGTAATTTTGACGTTTTTGTCATCATATATTGCTATCCAGCGTCGCAATAATTTTGACTCAATTAATTTAACTGACTCACCTACTGAAAGAAGAGTGCAAGTCCTTAAGTCTGTATTTTTTTGCAAATTTCTATCTTGCAATTTCAAACCTATTTCACAAACCTTTTGTGTATATTTAGACTGAACGGTTTTCATTTCTAAAGATGCAACAACTACACCATCATGTTTAATTTCAAGAAATGCTAAATCAGTAAAAACGACTGTCGCAGTTAACCATATGAGCAACCACACTGGTAATAAATAGTTTAATTTTACTTTCAGGTTCATATTGAAACTTATCGTTGAAAATCAGCGGACATCAAAAAGTCTGTAGGGTGGGCAACTAGTTGCCCACGCGTAAAATCGTTATGCGTCACCAAACGCTCCCTCCACAAAATCTAGCCCCACACCCCAATTTTCATCATAAACGCCCGCTTTAACATATCGGTGAAATGTTGAATAAGGCCAATCTTTCACATTGCTCACTAAGCCATGTTTAAGCGGGTTGAAATGCAAATAATCCATATGTTTTGCATAATCGTTATCATCGCGAATTTGATGCTCCCAATACCGGCGTTGCCAAATGGTCGATTCACGATGTTTTGTTTTGGATGCTGACATCCATTCTGTATGGTTTAAACGCGCACCGCAAGCACGGCTCACATAGCGTTTGATGAGTTGCCATCGAAGCGAAAAGTTTGCATCATTAGGCGGTAGCGTCCATATGGCATGAATATGGTCAGGCAACAACACCCATGAGTCGATTGTAAACGGGTGGTTAGTACGGACTTTTTGGATGGCATGTTTTAACGCATCACGTACATCATCATCACAAAGAAATCTTTGCCTACGGTAAGTCACAACAGTGAAAAAGTAAGTGGCTCCAGAAGTGTTAGCGCGACGATAACGTGACATGGTGGAATTGTGCGTGAGTTTTACCGCGTGGGCAACGAGTTGCCCACCCTACCAGGCTGGTTTGCTTAAAACCAGCACGATAAGCTGTACCCGCATTTTTAGGACACTCAATGGACTGGTCAACCTTTTTCACACAATCTCGGCCTGTAACACGATAAAGCTTTTTTAAAAGAGATGGATCAGCTTTCCAAGCTTGAATGGCCTGCTCCGCGTCACCATCACCACCAAAACTCCAAACAAACTCAGTGACCATCAGTTTTTTCAGTGCGTCTGTATCTTTTTTACTTGCAGCCGCATGTACTTTTGAAATAAGAGCTTGCGCCTCTATTGGAATAGGTGCTGCTAATGCAGGCATGCTGAGTGTTGTGAAAACCAATAAGCTGATATAGCGCATACCAAATGTCATGATGCCCAACGTTTGAAATCACCGGCGCTGCGCGGCTTTATCGCGCAGCGTCCGGTGGATTGAGGGGTTAGCTATCTAGAGTCCACTGAGAGCAATTGTTGCTTTCGGTGTTCACTCAGTTCCTTCCCAAATGTGACCTTGGGCGTGAAGACCTTTCCTCCAACTGCCTTTGTTGCCATCAGCCTGCACGTCAAGGTACCAAGCTCATAGTGTTTCACGAGCTTTTCTCCGAGACCGCCAAGTTTCTCAGTAGAAACGAGCATCATGTTTGTGGTTCCCCCTCCGGGAACGGTGATGTATGGAGAACTGCCGGCCTTAGCGAGAAATGGCTCAATAGCAAACATTTCTCCGCGATCTGAAGATTTTTTTCCCACAGCGCGTGCCAAGAGATCAACCGGGTTATTAGGTTCTGTTGGCTCTGCCTGAGGCTTGGCGGCTGTAGTCTTTAGAATGATTGAAACAGAATCCTCGCCAAGTCCAAGAGTTGTAATGCAGTAAGGCGACAAGGTAATGGGCCGATCCCCCAAGTTTGTCACGGATGCCTCAATAACCAAATTGGCGTTTAGGGGAATACATTTCCTTAGCTCGTTCTGGAGCGTGCGTAGCTTGTTAAGTTCATCAGCGGTGGAGGAGCTAAACGTCTGCATGACAAGTCGGATGTTGCGCAATATTCCCCGTGAAAACGACTCTGCGATGAGTTCTTGTTGATTGGTCTCTTTTTCAGAAAAGACCTCATGTATTGGGAAGAGAATCCCTCTTTCGCCAAGATGAAGAACCCATGCATCCTTTCGCTTATCTAGGTCGTATTTTCTTGCCTCCTTCTCAACTTCGTTCTTCGGAACGGGCAGATCAGGCATATTGCGCCGTTTCAGTTTTCCTAGAATGGATGAGCCAACATGACTGAAAGAAAAATATGGGCAACTTTTTAACTGTGCCTTAGTTAGCAGTTGGGTTGAATCCTCTGACACGTTTTGGGATAACCAATCGTCTACGATGTTCTTGACCTTCCCCAATTCAAGAATCAACTTCGAACATGCGCCGTCTCGAGTCAGAGCAGTGTCGTAACTTACAAAGCCGTTTAGTGGTGGCCCCCAGGAATCTGCTGCACTAGCGTCAATGGCCTCCTCAGAAAGATGAATGACGTCTCCGCTAAATCCGACTGAGGTCACTGAAACGATTGGTCGGCCACGAGACAGGTATCGTACAAAGAGTGCTCCGCCAAGGCCAGACAGAATGAAGGTCGTAATTGCAGTCACAAGGATCTGTGTCAGAGAAAATGTTTGCATGGGTTATTTCCTGATTTGTTAAGAGTGAGGTAGCTAACGTAAAGTAGGCATCCTAAATGACGCAAAACTTTCCGTTATTGATGCTTTTTTAATTGAAGGTTTAAGGCTTTTATTTAACATTTTCAAGCTGTTATTGAATTTTAGACCATCCTAAAATACAACCTTAACTGCGTCAACTTCTATCAGCCCTACACAATAACCAATATCTTTTAATGGCATTTCCATCAAAAGCCGAGTCTGCCGAGAACAGTTCCAGGCCTTCTAGTTTGGCTTGAGCAAGAAGCAATCCGTCCAATAGGTCTTTGTTGTGAGCTGGCAAGTTTTTTGTTAGGCGCTACAATCGACCATGTGACCCCACGCCTTGATAATTTCTTGCTGTATGAATGGATAGGGAAAAATTCCCGAATGTTTTTGGTGAATACTCTTTAAAATCCCCCTAGCATGATGAAATCTCTCAGCCTTCAATTCAAACTCAATCTGATTATTACCCTGTTATTGCTTGGGTTGCTGCTGACGTGGGCGGTGTCGGTGGTTAAAAACGCGCGTGAGGATGTGCTGGCGGAGGTGCAGTCGACGAGTAATCTGGTGATGCATTTGCTGGATGCAGAGATTGCCCATTACATGACGGACTTTGGCTGGTTGCAGCATACCCAGCAAGAAGGGGTGCAGATTTTCCGGCTGGATGAGTTGAAGAATATCCGCCATTTGAAGGTGGATTTTTACGATAACAATGGGCGGTTGCGCGAATCTAACCGAAGTACGCGCATGGCGCATAGCGGGGAAGACCCCCCCAAATGGTTTGTGAAGTTGCTGGATATTTCGAGTGTGCTGAATGAGCCCAAGCGCAAAAATATCATTTTGAATGGCCGTTTTATTGGTGAGCTGGTGATTACGCCGGACCCTAGCTTTGAGTTGCGCGAGATTTGGGATGATACGTCTGGCTTGCTTGCGATTGTGAGTTTGTTTGGCTTGAGTGTGCTGCTGTTTGTGTATTGGACGGTGCGGGCGACGTTTAAGCCGGTTAAGCAGATTATTCATGGCTTGAACCAGATTGAGCGCGGTGAATACCAGAGCCGTTTGCCGGGTTTTGAGCAGGTGGAGTTGAGCGAGATTAGCGACAAGTTCAACAGTATGGCGAGCACGCTTGAACAAAGCATCCGCAATAACCACCGCTTGACCCAGCAGATTATTCATTTGCAGGAAGAAGAGCGAAAAAAACTTGCGCGCGATTTGCATGATGAGATTGGTCAGTATCTGACTGCTGTGCATGTGGATGCGAGTGCGCTGGTGGCGGCGAAAAAGCTCAGCTCAGCGCGGGAGAGTGCGCAGGCGATTGCGCAGATTACTCGGCAAATGATGGTGACGATACAGGATATTTTGTCGCGCTTACGTCCACGGGTGCTGGATGAATTGGGGTTGAGCCTGGCGCTGGCGGAGTTGATTCATCACTGGCGCGACCGCAATCGCGGCATTATGGTGGTGAATCAGATTTCTAACCATTTGTCGCAGCCGGATGAAGCGCTGTCGGTGACGGTGTACCGCATTTTGCAGGAGTGTTTGACCAATATCAGCAAGCACGCCGCCGCGACACGGGTGACGATTGAGGTGAAGGAGACGGACAACGGCCTTTACCTGATGGTGGAGGATGACGGACGGGGCTTTGATCCGCAGTCGCAAACGCGCGGGTACGGCTTGGCCGGGATGCAAGAGCGGGTAGAGGGCTTGATGGGGCGCATGCATATTCATACGGCGCCTGGTCAGGGGACGCGCATAGAAATCCATTTTCAGATGACAGAAGCATTTCAGGAAGCAGCGGTATGACAGTCAAGGTGGTGTTGGTAGATGATCACACAGTGGTGCGATCAGGGTTAAGGCGTCTGCTTGAAAGCCACAAGTCGATAGAAATTATCGCTGAGGCGGATACGGGCGAACAGGCTTATCAGGTGTATGGTGAGGTCATGCCTGATGTGATGCTCATGGATATCTCCATGCCAGGCATGGGCGGGCTAGAAGCTGCCAAGCGTATTTTGCAGCGCTATCCACAAGCCAGAATCGTCATTTTCTCTATGCATGAGGCCGTTTCGTTTGCCGCACAGGCACTCAAAACTGGTGTGAAAGGCTATGTGACTAAAACCGGCGTGGCTGAGGACCTGGTACAAGCGGTGCTGGATGTGTCCAAGGGCCGCACATTTTTAAGTCAGGATGTGGCGCAGAAAGTCGCGTTACAAACCCTGGTGGGCGACAGTAATCCGCTCCAGCAGTTGACGTCACGAGAGTTTGAGGTGTTCCGGCTGCTGGCCGAGGGCAAACGGGCGGATGAGGTGGCAGACATGCTGAAAATCAGCCAAAAAACAGTGGCCAATTACTACACCCTGATTAAGCAGAAGCTCTCTGTGAACAGCCCGGTAGAAATGGTCAGGCTGGCCATGAAACATGGGCTGATTGATGCGAGCTAACAAGCGAGTAAGCTAAGCCTTTTATTTGTTAAGCCTTTACTCTCAATCCACACACAGCAGGTCTTTCCAGTTGGTCGTATAACTCGGGCTCTTGCGCGTTTGCTTCATTTGCCAGGGCTGTTGCCGGCCTTCGCTTGCCAGCCGCAAGGTGGCTCTGCCCATTTTGCGGTTAATTGCGTCCATGGCCTGCATCAGCCGCGCAGTGTTGTCCGCTTGTGGGCTTGAATGAAACAAATCCTGTTGTATTGCCTGCGCAGGCACCAATTCGCCCAAGGACACGCCGGCTTTGGCATAGTCGTGTCCGGGCTGGTAAATGCGCCTGAGCGCCCAGAGTGCCGCTTTGACCAGTTGCCGGGTATCGTGCGTGGCCACCGGTAGTGGCACGGTGAGGGCATTGCTGTAAAAGCGGCTGTCCTCGCGGAAGGGGCTGGTGCGGATATACACATAGACACTGCCAGCAAACAGCTGTTTTTTGCGTAACTTTTCGGCAGCACGGGTCGTGTACAACGTCAGCGCTTCAGACAGGCCTTCGATTTCTCTGACCGGCTGGCCAAAGCTGCGTGTGCTCAAAATCTGTTGCTGAGGCCCGCGCACTTCTTCGAGTTCCAGGCACACGGTGCCATTCAGTTCACGGATGGTTTTTTCCATCACCACGCTAAAGCGCCTGCGCATGGTTTCGGCATCACTGTATTTGAGGTCATAGGCGGTGTGAATCGCTAGCGGACGTGCATGCAGCGTGGCGGCCAGGCGGCGGCCGACTCCCCAGACTTCATCCACCTGTATTTCGGCGAGACGGGCATCTACCGCAGGCGGCGGCAGGGCGTTGAAATTGCACACGCCTTGCATGGCAGGGGTATGCTTGGCGCAGTGATTGGCGAGTTTAGCCAGCGTTTTGCTGGCGCCTATGCCGACACACACCGGTAAACCTGTACCGCGCAAGATGGTTTGCCGCAAGGTTTGTGCATAATCGGTCAAATCGCGCCGCGTAAACCCGGTCAGCTCCAGAAAGCATTCGTCGATGGAGTAAATCTCCTGTGCCGGACTGAACTGACGCAAGATGGACATGACGCGGTTGCTCATGTCTGCATACAAGGCATAGTTAGAGGAGAAGGCAATGACGCCAGCGCGTTCTGCCTGCTTGCGAATCTGGAACCAGGGCGCACCCATGGCGATGCCCAGCGCTTTGGCTTCGGCGCTGCGCGAGACCACGCAGCCATCGTTATTGCTCAATACCACCACGGGCCGTTGGCGCAATGCGGGTTTAAACACGCGCTCACAGCTCACGTAAAAGTTATTCACATCAATCAGTGCAATGGTACGTGCATGCATGCTTGGGCAGTCTGTCGCGTTCATTGGCATGAGGTGTGTTTCATGAAATTCCCTAATCCTTGTTCATGATCGGCAATAGCAGGATTTTGGCCCGCCGGGTCGATAATACTTTCACACGGGCAAGACATGGGGTCGGCCCGGGACAACAACAAGGAGATCAATCATGTGGACTAAACCAGCTGCAACTGAAATGCGTTTCGGTTTTGAAGTAACCATGTACGTCATGAACAAATAATTGTTCTGACTGACGGACAAGAGACCCGGTCGCCTAGTACCGGGTTTTTTGTGCGCGACGCATTGCTCTCTTGCCGGTTTGCAACGCGCTGTTTTTGATTTTGCCTCAATGTCTCACCCATCAGCATGGCGGCCGTCAGCATAGAAGACGTCTGCCTGATACGACATTCAGCTGGATGCGCTGGCATGCGCATGCAGACCAGACACCTAGCCGCGACTCCCCTTGTTAGCAAGCCTGACCGCGGCTTTGCACGTCGCGCTTGATTAATAGGCGTAGGCTGCGCGCATGGAGAACATGCCCGGTGTCGCCTGCAGGCGCGGTTTGGCGGCGGTTTTTGGTTTGAGGAAGGCATGAATCGCTGCCGCCAAACGGGTGGGTTCATCGTATGGCAGCCCGTGCCCTGCATCCTGAATGACCTTGTATTGCAGATCAGGATTGATGCGGTGCAAGGCGCGCGCCGTTTCCGCCGAGACCACGCCTTCGCTACCAAGCAGCATTAAGGTGGGCACATAAATATTGCGGATCAGTTCATCAAACTCTGGATTCGGTGGAATCAGAACATCAAATGCTTGCAGGCTGGTTTGCAGTCTGGCTTCTATCAGGTGCTCGATAATGGCCGAGGCGCGAAAACGGTGTTTCGCCTTGTCTGCTTTAAATAACGCTTCCTTGCTGGAAGTCAACATCTGTTGATGTTGCTCAACCAGCTGGCGGTGATAGACCTCATGCGGCCACTCTGCACTCAGAAAGGTCGGGTCTGCCAAGATCACGCCATTGATCGCCAGGCCGAGTCTGCTGGCGACCATGGCCGCGGTCATGCCCCCCATGGAGTGGCCGAGCAGGTAAGGCGATTTGATGCCCAGCGTGCGGATCAGCTCAATGACATCATTGGCGTGGTCTTGATAGGTGTAGCCATGCAGGGGTGCACTGGATTGGCCATGGCCGCGCGCATCCGGCATGATGATGTCATAGTGTTGCTCCAGCGCACGGGCGATGGGTGACCAGCATACGCTGTTGCCGGCCAGGCCGTGCAAGGCAATGATGGTCGGTTTGTTGCCGCCAGTGCGCAGGTAGTGAATATTGATACCGTTTGCTCTGCAAACGCCATCTGTCCAGTGAGAAGCAGGGGTATTTTGACGTGCCATGATTAAAACTTTCTAAAAGAACCAGTCACCACGCCCCAGATTTCAAACTGCATGTGTTGCGAGATCAGGATAGGTGCGTATCTTCCTGATGAATTAGCGGGTAATAACTTGGGCATACCATCTTTTTGTTTGGCCAGGGTTTTGACCGTAAATTCGCCATCAATCATGGCCAGCACAATATCGCCCACAGCGGGCACCTTGTCTTTTTCAATCACGGCTTTATCGCCAGGCATGAGGCCCACCTCAATCATGGATTCGCCTTGTATCGTGACAAAGAAGGTTTTGTCGGCCTTGTTGATCAGATAGGCATTCGGGTCCATGCGTGCATCGACATGGTCGTCAGCAGGGGACGGTAATCCGGCGGGCACTTTGGACTCAAACAGCGGCAAACTGACCTGGTCAAGCTCAGCCGATAACTGTGTAAATTCTTCAATGCGATCAAGATGGTCTTTCAGCTGCGCCAACCGCTGTTTTTTCGCGTAGGCCTCCAGAAAGTCGCTGATGACCGGCTTTTGGCTGTTAGGCACGCGCATGACCGAGGTTTCTTCCCGGTAGGTGCCTGTGCCTGACTTGCGCCCGGCGCCCGCTCTTTTGCCGCCGTGTGTATTGTCTTCATCGTTCATGGAAATTATTGTAACAGCAATCAAGTGTTATTGTAACAATAATCAAGATTTTTTTAAGTGTGATGAAAAAACGAGTGCACCCTGGCTAGGGGGTCACAGCAAACAGTTGTCGGTGGGCACAGTGTGCCCGGATGTGTGACTAATCAGGAATGGGTTTTTTGACGGATCTGCAGGTACTTATCTGAAGCGCCTGAATGAGCCAATGACGACGCCCCAGATTTCAAACTGCATGTCGTCTTCGATCAGAATCGGGCGGTACTTGCCTGAGGCATTGGCAGGTAACAGTTGTGGTTTGCCATTTTTTTGCCTGGACAGGGTTTTGATGGTGAATTCGCCATCAATCATCGCCAGCACAATATCGCCCATCACCGCCTGTTTGTTTTTATCCACCACGGCTTTATCGCCAGGCATGAGGCCCACCTCAATCATGGATTCGCCTTGTATGGTGACAAAAAATGTAGTGTCTGCCTGATCGATCAGGTATTCGTTGGGGTCCAGCCGTTGTTCGATATGATCATCCGCAGGCGAGGGGAAGCCTGCCGCCACTTTGGACTGAAATAAAGGTAAGGCAATGCCTGACGTATCGCGCGCCGGTTGCGCAAAAGATTGCGGGCTATCCAGGCTGTCCGGTGATGGTTGCCGCTGTTTGCGGCCATAGCTGGCCAGCAGTTGGCGAATGGCGGCCTGTTGGCTGGCAGGCATCCGCATGCCCGTTGTCGCTTCCTGATATAAGCCAGAGCCCGGTTTGCGACCGGCACCGGGGCGCTTGCCTCCTGTTTTTTGATCAACCATCTCGTTCATTTGATTATTGTAACAAAAATTAGTGCGTGGACAGTTAAACAAAACAGGAGGGATGCAAAAGAAAAAATAATCTCAGAAGGTATACTGTGCGGCCTGATCATTCAAAAAACTGCTATGGACTGGTTAACCGTTTTTTTTGAACAATATGCTGTGTTTTGCCTGATGGGCGTGATTGTCGGTGTCTTGTCTGGCTTGCTCGGGATTGGTGGCGGCATTGTGCTGGTACCCATGCTGCATGCCATTTTGGTCGCCAAAGGCTTTGCAGCCGACACGGCGTTTCATATGGCGCTGGCGACCTCGATGGCTTGCATCGTGTTTACCTCGCTTTCCAGCATTTTGGCGCATCATAAAAACCAGAATATTGTCTGGCCCTATGTGTGGGCCATGGTGCCGATGGCGTTTGTGGGGTCGTTGCTGGCGACGTTGGTGGTGATTCATCTGGATGCCAGGTATTTGACGCTGTTTTTTGCCGCCTTTACTTTTTTTGCGGCGGTGCAATTATTTCTGGATCGCAAACCGACCCAGCATAAAGTGCCAGGCAAGGTTGAGATTGGCCTGGTGTCATTGCTGATAGGCGGTGTGTCTGCGCTGGTGTCGATTGGCGGCGGAACCTTGACGGTGCCTTATTTAGCCATGCGCAATGTGTCGGTGAAGCAGGCGATTGGGACCTCGGCGGTATTGGGTTTTCCGATTGCACTGGCCAGCACAGCCAGTTATTTGCAAGATGCCTGGCGGCAAACCGCACATGCGCCAGAAACGTTTGGCCTGCTGTATTTACCCGCGGTGATACTGTTGACGCCTTTTAGCATGCTCTTTGCACCAATGGGTGTCGCCCTAACGAGACGACTTCCGGTCAAGGTCTTGAAGCGCATTTTCGCCGTTTTTTTGATCGGTGTGAGTCTGAATCTGGTATGGTCACAACTGTCCTGAAACATCTTTTGCCTCGCGAGATCCACCATTCAGTTTGCAGCCGTCCGTGGTTATCCGTACCGTTTTGGCCGCTATAATGTTGGTCAGCAGGCTAGCCATCGCTCAACATTCAATCATCATTATCAGGGGGAATACATGCAGGTCGATGAACTGGAGTATGTTGGTTTTTGGGCGCGTGTCGGGGCTTCGCTCATTGATACGGTCTTGTTGGGTGTGATTATCTGGCCAATCCTGACCGCCTTATATGGCGAGTCCTACTGGTCCAGTCAAAAGATGCTGCAAGGCCCGATGGATTTCATCATGTCGTGGTTGTTTCCTGCCGTGGCGGTGATCATTTTCTGGCTGACAAAGCAGGCGACACCGGGAAAAATGGCTATTTCAGCAAAAGTAGTCGATGCAAGAACTGGACAGAGTTTAACCACAGGGCAATCCATCGGCCGTTATCTGTCCTATTTTCTTGCGGGTCTTCCGCTGGGACTGGGGATTCTGTGGGTGGCTTTCGACCGTCGAAAGCAAGGATGGCATGACAAACTTGCGGGAACCGTTGTGGTGCGTCAGAAAAACAGGCATCCGGAACCGGTCACCTTTGAGCGCTAGCATATTGTTTTTCGGGTGAAAGACCGTGGATATCTGCGAACTTACCCGTCATAAAAAAACCGCCGGACTCCGGCGGTTTTTTGTTCAGCTCACTTGTGATTAAGACAAGCGCTGATTATTTGTTCATGACGTACATTGTTACTTCAAAGCCAAAACGCATTTCAGTTGCAGCTGGTTTAGTCCACATAATCGTCTCCTTAAGTGTTTGTTTAAATGCATCATGATTGATGTATTTGTATGACTCTCACTATACGCGGGTGTTTCAATCCAGGCCTGAAGCGAATCCGTAAAAACGGCTCATGATTTTACGTAGTTTTTATAATCAGGTCGCTCACTCGGCGTAGAATAAGGCTGTCTGGTCTATGCAGGATTCGAGGTCTATATGATGCAGCGATTGCCACGCTGGGTAGAGTGGGGCGGCTTTTTAATGGCATTGAACGCCGGCTTTATTAATGCGGTGGGGGTGTTGGGCTTCAGGCATCAGGCGGTGTCGCATCTCACCGGGATTTCGACTTTTTTCTCCATTGAAATCATGCAGGGCGACGGGTTGCAGGCCTTGCACCTGCTCTGCGTGATGCTGTTTTTCTTGCTGGGCGCCATGCTCAGTGGTGTCATCATCGGGCATGAGGCACTCAAGCTCGGGCACCAGTATCATTGGGCGTTATGGCTGGAGGCCGGCTTGTTGGCCACTGCTATCCTGCTGTTGAATACGGGCTGGCACAGCGGACAGTGGCTGGCCTCGGCGGCCTGTGGCTTGCAAAATGCCATGACCAGCACCTATAGTGGCGCCGTGGTGCGCACCACGCATGTCTCGGGCCTGTTTACCGATATCGGCATTGCACTCGGCTTGCGCTTGCGCGGCCAGGCCGTGGATAAGCGCCGACTCACACTGTATTTGTTGCTGATAGGCGGGTTTGTTTGTGGCGGGGTATTGGGCGCCTGCAGCTTTATGCGCTGGCATTTTAATGCCTTGTGGTTGCCGGTGGGCCATGTGGCCGCGTTGTCGCTGCTGTATTTTAGTCTGCGTCATCGCGCAGCCTGAATCATGCGGAGAAGGAGAAATCCCGCCGCACACAAAACTGCCATCAATTTGTAATACAATCAAGCTTAGATTTTTTTACATTTCACGAAGCCCATATCATGTCGATTCAAACTGTCGCTACACAAGCTTTTTCTGATCAAAAACCCGGGACCTCTGGCTTGCGCAAAAAAGTGCGTGTGTTTCAACAGCCACACTACCTGCAAAACTTTGTGCAAAGTATTTTTGATACGCTGGAGATTCCTGCCAATGCGACCTTGACGCTGGGCGGGGATGGCCGCTACTTTAATAAAGAAGCGATCCAGATCATTATCAAAATGGCGGCTGCCAACGGCTTTGGTAAAGTGCTGGTCGGCCAACACGGTATTCTGTCTACACCGGCGGCTTCTCATCTGATCCGCAAATACCAGACTTTTGGCGGCATTATTCTTTCTGCCAGTCATAATCCAGGCGGGCCGGATGACGATTTTGGCATCAAATACAACACCAGCAATGGCGGGCCGGCACCGGAAAAAATCACCGATGCCATTTTTGCCAACAGCAAACAAATCAGCCAATACAAACTGGCCGACTTGCCAGAGGTGGATCTCTCCAGCATCGGTGTCACCACCCTGGATGGCTTCGTGGTTGAAGTGATAGACGCGGTCAGTGACTATGCTGACCTGATGGAAAGCATGTTTGATTTTGCTGCCATCAAGCGCTGGCTGGCCGAGGGGCATCGGCTGACGTTTGACGCCATGCATGCCGTGACCGGGCCGTATGCCAAGGCGATTTTAGGTAACCGCCTAGGCGCGTCTGCAGACAGCCTCATGAATTGCGAAGTCTCCGAAAACTTTGGGGGCGGCCATCCGGACCCTAACCTGACCTATGCCGAAGACCTGGTCAAAGTGGCGTATGGCGCACAGGCCCCGGATTTTGCGGCGGCGTCTGATGGCGACGGGGATCGCAACATGATTCTGGGCAATCACTTTTTTGTCACGCCGTCTGACAGCCTGGCCCTGATTGCCGCCAATGCCAAGTTGATTCCTGCTTATGCCAAAGGCTTGTCTGGCGTCGCCCGTTCGATGCCAACCAGTGGTGCCGTAGACCGCGTGGCCGCCAAATTGGGCATCGCTTGTTACGAAACGCCCACCGGCTGGAAGTTTTTTGGCAACCTGATGGATGCTGGCCGCGTGACCTTGTGTGGTGAAGAAAGCTTTGGTACCGGCAGTGACCATGTCCGCGAAAAAGATGGCTTGTGGGCGGTGTTGTGCTGGTTGAATCTGCTGGCCGCCACGGGTGAGAGCGTTGAGTCACTGGTGCGCAAACATTGGCAAACCTATGGCCGCAATGTGTATTCTCGCCATGACTACGAAGGCGTGCCCACTGAGCAGGCCAATGCTGTCATGGCACATATCAAGGCCCAGTTTGCCAGCTTGCCTGGTCAGGTGTTTGGCAGCTACACCGTGAACACCGTGGATGACTTCAGTTATACCGACCCTGTCGATGGCTCTGTCAGCACTGGCCAGGGCTTGCGCATTCTGTTTGCCTGCGGCTCACGGGTGGTGATCCGTTTATCCGGCACCGGCACTGAAGGCGCCACCATCCGCGTTTATCTGGAGGCCTTTACGCAAGACCCGGCTCAGCAACAGCTTGATGCCCAGGAAGCATTGGCAGAACTGATTACGGTCTCGCATCAGATTTCGCAGTTGCCACAGCTGACTGGTAGACAGCAACCTACGGTGATTACTTAAGCAAAGCGTGCACAGGGAAGCCGTAGCGTGATCATGATCAAAAAAAGCATTCTTTGTCCGCTGATTGTATCTGCAGGCCTGCTGGCTTGCGGGGTGAATCCGGTAACCAAAGAGCGGGAGTTTCAGTTTGTCTCGCAAGACAAGGAAATCCAGATTGGCCAGCAAAATTATAGCCCGGCGCGTCAATCGCAAGGCGGCGACTACACGCTGGACCCTGAGCTGACACGCTATGTGCAGCAAGTCGGCCAGCGGTTAGCCGCGGTGTCTGACCGCCCGGATTTGCCCTATGAGTTTGTGGTGCTCAATGACTCAGTGCCCAATGCCTGGGCCATGCCGGGTGGCAAAATTGCGTTTAACCGGGGCCTGTTATACGAATTGCACAGCGAAGCTGAACTGGCGGCTGTGTTGGGCCATGAAATTGTGCACGCGGCGGCCAGGCATGGTGCCAAAGGCATGGAGCGTGGCATCTTTATGCAAGGGGCCATGCTGGCGGTGGGCCTGGCCACGCGTGACTCCAATTATGCCAATCTGGTGGTCGGTGGCGCGCAATTGGGCGGGCAACTGATCACGAGCAAATATGGCCGTGAGGCTGAGTCCGAGGCAGATCACTATGGCATGAAGTATATGAAGCTTGCCGGTTATGACCCTGCTGCGGCGGTGACGCTGCAAGAGACCTTTGTCCGGCTCAGTCAGGGCAAACGGCAGGATTTTCTGTCCGGCTTGTTTGCCAGCCACCCGCCTTCGCAAGAGCGTGTCGATCTCAACGAAAAAACCTTGGCTGAGCTGGGCACTGGCGGTGAGATGGGGAAAGAGATTTATGCACAAAAAGTCGCCAAACTAATGGCGACGCGCGAGGCTTATAAAGCCTACGATGAAGGCAAAGAGGCCTTGCAAAAAGGCGATACCGAAAAAGCAAAAACTTTGGCGAAAAAAGCCATCAGCATTGAGCCGCGCGAAGCGCGTTTCGAGGAGCTGCTGGGGGATATTGCCCTCACCAAGAAAAATACTACCGAAGCGCTGGCGTTTTACGACAAAGCCATCCAGATGCAACCGGACTACTTCAAGCCCTATGTGCAAAGTGGCATTGCCCTGTTTAATGCCGGTAAAAAAGAGCAGGCGGAATCCTTTTTGAAAAAAGCCAACGCCTTGTTACCAACGGCGCCAGGCTATGCCTTGCTTGGGCAGATTGCTGAAGGGCGTGGCGAAACCGCCCTGGCGTTGCAGCATTATCAACTGGCGGCAAGTTCAGATTCCGAAATCGGCAAAGAGGCTGCGGCAAGAGCCATGCGACTCGATTTGCCACGCAACCCTGGCCGCTATTTGCCTGCTGGTCCGCTGGCTGATGATACCGGCATGGTTTACGCTGCCGTGCAAAATAACAGCAATGTGCCGGTGGGGCGCGTGCAAGTGCGTATGCTGCAATACGACAGCCGTGGCCGCATGGTTAACCAGACGCGTTCGATGTTAATTACGGGCGGCATTGCACCGGGCCGGCGCGGTTCAGTGGCCACCGGTGTCCGCATCATCGACCAGGCCGATTTGCAGTTTTTCCGGGTCGTGGTTGAAGGCGCCGAACTCGCCAATTAATCACGCGATTATTCAATCATTTGGTTTCATCCTATGGCCACTACCGATTCCTGTGTCTCCGTCTCTCCCTACTTTGAAATCCAGCCTGGCCAGGCTTCTGCCTTTCGGGCGATTTGCGAAAAATATGTGAGTTGGTCATCCCGTGAGCCTGGTTGCCTGTATTACGGCTTTAGCTTTCACGGTGACCTGGCCCATTGCCGCGAAGGGTTCACCAATGCAGAAGCGCTGTTGGCGCACATCGAAAACCTGCGGCCGATTTTGCACGAGATGGGTGAAGTGTCTAAGCTGGTGCGGATTGAAGTGCATGGGACAGAAACAGAACTGGCCAAGTTAAAAGGGCCTCTGGCCGGGATGAATCCGCAGTGGTTTGTACTGGAGTATGGCTATAGGAAATTATCCTAAGCCTGCGATTTAGCTCCCAATTAGATTTATGCTAAGTCAAAATACTCGAAAATAACCTTTAGGTTCTCTTCGAAATCGGCTAAATATTTCTTCGCTAATGTTGGTTCAGACTTTTTAATCCAATCAGCAGCCTTGACTTTACCTTCATCAGTAAATTGATATTTAATGCGTCGCTGTGTGGACGGATCTATTCCCCCAAATAAATCTATCTGCTCCCCATTCGTGGCTAATTCGAAAATCTTTTTCTCTTTTGAAGCAGATAGTCTCGAGTGTACGTTGGATAGTTTTTCTAACCAATTACTATTCTCCGCTATCTCCCAAACTTCATTTGAGTAGAGGTACTCTAAATCGATTGGCAATTTAAATCCGGCATCTACCCCAAAAGGTTTATTTGATACTTTCCAATAGCTTGATTTTATATGCTTGGTCTTTTCTTTAACATTATCTTCAAATCTTTTCTTGGCATCTTGACCGTTAGAATCATCATCCAAAATTAGCCAGCCTTTGACAGCATTATGATTGTGTTGTTGAATAAGCTGCCATGCAATTGCTCTGCTAGCTGCAGCCTGAGAGCTGCCATAAGCATCCATACCTCCAGAAATTATCTTTACTTTTTTTGCTAAATTTGGAAAAAACACATCAATGGCTTTAGTAATAACTTTGACATCAGTGTTTCCCTCTACAAATATATGAGGTAACAGTTTATCGTCTACTTTTTCTTTATTTAATCGAATTATTTCTTGCTCAAGTTCACCTTTTTTAGAAACCCAACTTTCTCTTTCTTTGATCACAAAAGGTGAAACAATTTGCATAAGCCCCATTTCATGGTCTGCTAAGTCCTTATTTAATTCGGATGCTATTGAAAAACTATTACTTTTAATGACGTTAAATGCTTTAACTGAGTGTGGCTGTGACTCCATCAAGCCGTAGAAAACAGGAGAGTGAGTAGTAATGAATATTTGGAAGTCCTCTTTTGAGGCTTCTACAAATTGATTTGCCAATTCAAAGCAGGCCGCCATTTCAACATTGTTTTCAGGTTCTTCAAATCCCCATATGTGATAGCAGTTGCCTTGTTTATGTATTGAATTCCGTTTTTCGGCAATAAATCTTAGAATCATCGGTATGTGCCTGATTTTGATACCATCGCCCCTTCTAGAGAGGGGTATCCCATTTGAATTAAATTCAAGATTTTCAAATATCTGTCTTAAATTTTCTGGGAGGCGCATATCGCTTGCAGAGTGAAAAGCATCTGTAACCGATGTTAAAAGATCTTTCAAATGTCCTTGTATTTCACCTTCGAATGATGATGCGGATTTCCTGAGGGTAGCTTCAGCTACCGTTTGCAAAACATCATAAACTTGCCCTTGCAAGTCAGCGAACAAGCTTTTATCTTTGATTGCAGGAATATAATTAAAAACCACTCTATTTAACAATAAAGGAATCCGGCTACGAGCAGGGAACTCTTGTTTGTTAATATATCTGAACTCATCAGAGTGTAGCCCTGTTGCTCTCCATGCCTTACGCCAAACTATTTCTTTAGGTAAAGTGGGTTTAATATAGGTGTCAGGTAGTTGTATTGTTAGCTCGACTATAATCTCTTTAGCTTTATTCGCTTTAGGAGGTGAAAAAATATTGTAGTCTCGATTGAAATCAAAAGCTAAAGCATGATCAGTCCGACCATTAAAAAATAGATTCAGTGCTCTTAGTATATTTGATTTTCCAGCGTCGTTTTGACCAACAAAAACAGTAATATTATTACAATCAATACTGGCTGTTTCTATTGATCGGAAGTTTTTGATCAGCAATTTATTTATTTTTAGCATTTATTTCCGCCGATAATTTTTAACAGGATTAGTTTCTTGCCTGTTTAATTTTAAAGCGAATTAAAAAAAATCCACAACTTTAAAAAGTATTCTTTGAGGCTCACGCAGTCAATGATCTTGTTTTAGTTTTTGTGGTGACCGATTTCTCCCTCCTTTATTGTCATCACTCCATGATACAACCGCACATCCATTCTGCCTAAAAAGCTCATGCCGAGCAGGGCATCGCCTTCCAGTCCAGGCGAAATCGTCGCGGCGACATCATGGGCGACGACGCCACCCAGTTGCACGGTTTTAAGCCTGACCAAATAAGCGACCGCCGTGCCGTTAGCGGTGTGGGTGCTAATCGCGTCATGGCTGACCAGACCCAAACGGTCTGCCACATTTTGTGAGATGGCGACGCCGGTGGCTCCGGTATCCACCAGAACGCGTACCCGTTCGCCATTAATGAGGGCTTCGGCACTGTAATGGCCGTCGGTGCCGCGCTTGAGCGTCACCACGTTTTGCTGGCCGAGTTGTTCCAGGGTGTTGGGGTGTTGTACGCGGTCTACCAGAAACCAGATCAGTGCAGCCAGCCCCAGCCAGAGCAGGGTGTAAAGCAGGCTGCGCCCGCGGAGATGGTTTTTTTGAGTGGCATGTCGCATGCTCATTCAATGGAGACTCAAAAAGGGATTTTCAAGTCTGGGTGAGTGCTGAGTAGCAGTTGTTTGAATGTCTGTTGAATGCGGGTTAAGGCCGCGTTGTCATCCGCCTCAAAGCGCAAGGTCAACACGGGCGTGGTGTTTGAGGCGCGAATCAAACCAAAGCCATCGGCATATTCAACGCGCAAGCCATCGATGGTGATCACTTCTACTGCGCCCGGAAATTGCGCGGCTTGTTGCAGTTGCGCGATCAAGGCATGCGGCTCGCCTTCTTGCATGGCGATTTGCAGTTCTGGCGTATTGAGGCTGTCTGGCAGGGCTTCTAGCACGGCGTTGGCATCGGGGCTGCGGCTCACCAGTTCGAGCAGGCGTGCCGCGCTATACAAGCCATCATCAAAGCCAAACCAGCGCGGGGTACCCGCGACACAGTCATTAAAAAACAAATGACCCGAGAGCTCACCGCCAATGGCGGCACCCGTTTCCTTGATTTTGGCTTTCATCAGCGAGTGGCCGGTTTTCCAGATCACCGGTTTGCCCCCATGTTTTCGTATCCAGGGCGCGAGATAGCGGCTGGATTTGACATCAAACACCACTTGGCTGCCTGGTTGCTGGCTGAGTATATCCTCTACAAACAACATGAGCTGGCGGTCGCTGCGGATGATTTGCCCGGATCGGGTGACCACGCCCAGACGGTCGCCATCGCCATCAAACGCGATCCCGATTTCGGCGGTGCCGCCTTGCAAGGCGTGGATGACGTCCTGCAAGTTTTTGGCTTCCACCGGGTCTGGGTGGTGGTTGGGGAAGTGACCATCGACCTCACAAAACAGTGGCTCGACCTCGCAGCCTAATGCCTGGAAGATGGCGGGCGCGTAGGCTCCGGCGACACCGTTGCCGCAGTCGATGACCACTCGCATGGGGCGTGCGAGCTGGATATCCGACACAATGGCTGCCTGATAGGCTGGATAAATATCGTAGCTGGTTTGATTGCCAGCTTGGTCGGGCTGGTAAAACTGCTGCTGCATGATGCTGTGCTTGAGGGCCTGGATGGCTTCGCTACTGAGCGTCTCGCCCGCAATCACCATTTTGAGGCCATTGTATTGCGGTGGGTTATGGCTGCCGGTGATCATGACGCCACTGTGCGTTTGGGCAAGGTAATGCGTTGCAAAATACAGCATGGGCGTAGTGATCATGCCCAGATTCAGCACATTGACGCCCGTTTGCATCAGCCCTGCACTCAAGGAAGTGGCCAGTGCCGGGCTGGATAAGCGGCCATCATAGCCCACGCAGACACTCTGCTCGCCGCGTGCTTGTGCCAAAGAGCCCAGCGCCAGGCCAATCTGCTGCACAATCTCTTCTGTCAATGTGTCGCCGACAATGCCACGGATGTCGTAGGCTTTGAAAATCGACGCTGGCAGCAATGGAATCATTTATTCGGCTTCTTCTATCCAGGCCAGTTGAATCGCCTCCAGGATTTTTTCGCCGCAGCGGGAGGGCTCATCATCAAAGTCCTCCAAATCCATCACCCATTGCATGAGGTCGGTAAAGCGGATGGTTTTGGGGTCAATCTCGGGGAATTGATCATACAGCTCTTCAGCGATACGCTGGCTGTCAGTCCATTTCATGGTGGTGGGCTCCTGTCGATATGAGTGAGATGGGCTCATTATAACTGACAGTAGGTGCCGGATTTGCCAGAATCCACCTACAGCGCTGTCAGACGTGGGGCACTGGTCAGCCTGAGCTGCACGCGGCATCATAACGGGTTATGAGTGATATTGATAAAACACCCCGCGCTCCCCTGGTTGCACGCTGGCTGGGGGGCATGCTACTTGTGCTTGTCTTTGTAGTCATGGTCTGCGAAATGCTGGGCTGGCCTTTTTTGCGCCAACCCCTGCAAACCGCGTTGCAAAATCAGTTGCAACGGGCCGTGATCATAGACCGTCCTTTCCATTTGCAATTGCTGGGTGGCATCCGGTTGCAAGTAGGCGGATTGAGAATTGCCGCGCCCGCAGGCTTTGACGCGCCTTATTTTGTTGAAGCGCATGGCTTGTCGCTGGCGTTGCGCTACCGCGACCTGTGGTCACTCAAAGCACGCGATCCTTATCGCATTGCGTCGATTCGCGCGGACCGTTTAAATGCTTACATGATCCGCCGTGCCAACCAAGAGGCCAGTTGGGATTTTGAGCTGGATGACGGCAGTCCGCCCCGTCCGTTTCCCATCATTGAGCAACTGGCCGTTAATGAGGGGCAAGCCAAGCTTGCCGATGCCGTTACGGATGCGCAACTGAACGTCAAGTTTTATACCGAAGAGGGCGCCCATCTTAAAACGCCGGAATCGCAAATCAAAGTGGATGGTCAGTTCCGTCGTTTGCCCTTGCAAGCCGCATTGGTGACGCAAGGCTTTTTACCAATTGCCACTCAGGGGCAGGACTCACCGCCAGTTAACTCACAAGGATGGTTAACGTATGGTGCCGTGCATGCCACGTTCCGCGGTGCCGTATATGATGTGTTGGGTGTCCAGCGTGTCAAGGGGCAGGTAGAGGTAAAAGGTTCATCGCTGGCCGATGTCGGGGACTTGCTGAGCCTGACATTCCCTAGGACGCCGCATTTCAAAATCAAGGCGGCGGTTGAAAAAAACGCGACGCAGTGGGCTGTGAATGTCGCGTCTGCACACATTGGCAACAGTCAGCTGGCGGGACAGTTTGTATATGATCTTGCCCCAGAAACGCCGATGTTGACTGGCAAACTGCAAGGGTCTTTATTGATGTTGGCGGATTTGGCGCCCGCCTTTGGCGCTGCAGCGACTTCATCGACAAGCAACCCGCATCCAGGCAAATTGTTTCCAAATACCTCGCTGGATTTTACGACCTATGGCCGCATGAATGCAGATATCGATGTGCATATTGATGCGGTCGATTTAGGATCGGCCTTCAGGCAGCGTATTGCACCGCTTAAATTGCGCTTGCGCTTGCAAAAACACAAGTTAAGTCTGGCAGAGCTGGAGGCCAGTACGGCTCAAGGCTCGCTCTCAGGCGAGCTATCGATTGATGCACATGATGCACAAAACGCCGACTTGTCGCCACCCGCCGCCCCGGATTGGGAGATTGCGCTGGCGGTGCATGATATCCGTTTGGAACAGTGGCTAAAAGTCTCGCCAAAGGCGGATAAAAAATCGACCAGTGACGCAGCCAAGGAAACCAGCCAACAGCCGGCGCCAGCTTATGTGAGCGGTAAATTGAATGGGCGTGCCAAGCTACAGGGGCATGGCCGCTCAACCGCCGAATTATTGCGCTCGCTGGATGGTCAGCTCGCCCTGATGGTGCGTCAGGGGGAAATGTCTCACTTGTTGATTGAGGCGGCTGGATTAGACATTGCCCAAGCGGTCGGTGTCATGATCAAGGGCGATCAGCCCTTGCCCATGCATTGCGCCGCGATGGGCTGGCGGGCCAAAGAGGGTGTTTTGACGCCAGAGGCAGCCGTGATTGATACGCCTGTGACGACCGTCACGGTCAATGGTGCCGTCGATTTGGGTCAGGAGCAGCTTAACCTTAAACTCCAGGCCAGGCCTAAAAACTTTTCGCCGTTAACCGTGCGCTCGCCTATTCTGGTGACAGGGCCTTTTGTGGACCCCCAGGTTTCGATCAGCCCGGGGCCGATTGCCGCACGGGTCGCTGGCGGCATATTACTGGCATTGATCAATCCGTTTGCCGCCATCCTGCCATTTCTCGATCCGGGCGATCAAAGTGCAACCACGGATGTAGGCTGCCAGCAGACCTTGCAGCAACTAAAAATGCGTCAACATTGAGTCAAGACAAGACAGCATCCCCTGAAAAAAAGAACCCAACCGAAGTTGGGTTTAGGGAGCGATTTTGGAGATATACGCTTACGGATCTTATTAAGCATAAGTTGTGCCAGATTTAAAAAGATAATTTAAATCAATTGCTTAAGTATTTAATTCTATTTTTTGGTGCATGTTGTTTCAATCAGGTTGGTCATGTTTGCACTGTATTGGTGCGCTTTGTGTCTGGATTACACCACGACTTAAAGTGATAGGCGCTCAATGAGCGCATCGCTAAAGATGGATGCTGAGGTCGCCTCATGCTAAAATCGCGCTTTATTTTTGTGATACGGAAACTTGATCGTCATGTTTAGCTTTTCAAGAAACTTAAGCGTTGCAGACCCGGCCTTGGCCCAAATGATTTCTTCCGAAGTGGAGCGTCAGCATCAGCATATCGAGTTGATTGCTTCAGAAAACTACACCAGTCCAGCGGTGATGGAAGCCCAAGGCTCGCAATTGACGAACAAGTATGCTGAAGGTTATCCAGGCAAACGCTTTTACGGTGGCTGTGAGTTTGTTGACCAGGTTGAACAGCTGGCGATTGACCGACTGAAAGCCTTGTATGGGGCTGAGTATGCCAACGTGCAGCCACATTCTGGCTCACAGGCGAATCAGGCCGTGTATTTCTCCATCCTGAAACCAGGCGATACCGTGATGGGCATGAATCTGGGTCACGGCGGGCACCTCACACATGGTTCTCCGGCTAACCTGTCCGGCAAGTTGTTTAATATAGTGCCTTACGGTTTAAACGATAAAGAAGAGATAGACTACGATGAGATGGAGCGTATTGCGGTGGAGTGCAAACCAAAGTTGTTGATTGGGGGTGCTTCTGCGTATGCCTTGCGTTTTGACTGGGCGCGTATGGCCGAAATCGCCAAAAAAGTCGGTGCTTATTTCATGGTCGATATGGCGCACTATTCTGGTTTGATTGCAGCGGGTGTGTATCCTAATCCGGTGCCCCATGCTGACTTTGTGACTTCAACCACGCACAAGACCTTACGTGGTCCACGTGGCGGTATCATCATGGCCAAGGCCGAGTTTGAAAAATCACTAAACTCCAACGTGTTCCCAAGCTTGCAAGGCGGTCCGTTGATGCACGTCATTGCCGGTAAGGCGACGGCTTTCCTCGAAGCGGCACAGCCAGACTTCAAAGCGTATCAGGAACAGGTATTGAAGAACGCCAGCATCATGGCCAGCACGTTGGCTGCGCGTGGTTTGCGTATTATCTCCGGCCGTACCGAGTCTCATGTGTTCCTGGTAGACCTGCGTCCTAAAGGCTTGACCGGTAAGGCGGCAGATGCTTATCTGGGCCAAGCGCACATTACGGTCAACAAGAATGCGATTCCTAACGACCCCGAGAGCCCGTTTGTGACTTCCGGTATTCGTATCGGTTCGCCTGCGATCACAACGCGTGGCTTTAAAGAAGCCGAAGCCGAGCAAGTGGCTAATCTGATTGCCGATGTGCTGGATAATCCGGAAAGCGCTGAAGTGATTGCGGCCACCAAGGTTAAGGTGCATGCCTTGACCGATCAATTCCCGGTGTACGGTAAATAATTTTTCCGGCTATCCACAGCCATGAAATGTCCGTTTTGCGGTGCTGATGATACGCAAGTGGTGGATTCCCGCCTCAATGAGGAAGGGAACTCCATCCGCAGGCGCCGTCGCTGTCAGGTGTGTGACAAGCGCTTTACCACCTATGAAACCGCAGAATTGCATTTGCCACAGGTGGTGAAGCAAAACGGGACGCGCGAAGAGTTCAAGCGCGAAAAATTGCGCCTCTCATTTACACGCGCCCTGCACAAACGTCCAGTGCCTACTGAATATGTCGATAAAGCACTGGACCGCATTGTTCAAAAAGTGCTCGGTTTGGGCGCGCGCGAAGTGCCTGCGCGGTTGCTGGGTGAAACCGTCATGCAAGAGTTAAAACAAATGGATCAGGTGGCGTATATCCGCTTTGCTTCGGTGTATCGAAGCTTTTCAGATGTGGATGACTTTCATAACGCCATCCGCGATCTGGATAACTGACAACAACCATTGCCGGATGCACCCTCTGTGCGCTGGTGTATGTGTTCCGTGTGCCTTGCTTCACCCTGTGCACGGTCTATCAATGTTGCATGTGAAGGCGGGGGCGTATGAAACTGATCAAGCTGTCTGCAGTGGTATTAGCGGTATTCACCGTGATTCTCACCATCGTGTTTTTTACCTGGTGGGCATTTAAAGATGAGGCTGTGTTTGGTCGAGACAAATTTGACCAGACCCGCTGGATGCAGTTGTCCAACACCGTGCAAAAGGAGTGCAGACGCGGTGACATGGCATACGATCTCAAAAATCACATCCTGATTCGAGGCGCCAAAAAAGAGGCCGTCATGGCCTTGCTTGGGCGGCCTAGCCTTGAGGACGCCAATGCACTTGAGTATGATCTGGGTAAGTGCATGCATGTCTATCATGCCTTACGCATATACTTTGACCAGGACGGACGTCTCACCCATAGTCAAATCTCCTCTCATTAGCTTTCTTTAATACGCGCTTTATTCAGGCCGTGGTCTTATTATTCACTGGCCGTTCAAAGGTGTCCGCCATACAAAACCACCGCAAGGCGGGCTTTTTTTGTATGATGCTAGTCTATGTTACACAGTACTCAAGATATTCAATGGATGACCCATGCCTTGCGCCTGGCGGCGCATGGACTGTATTCGACCACGCCTAATCCGCGTGTCGGGTGTGTCATCGTCAAACAAGGCCAAGTGGTTGGAGAAGGCGCTCACCTCAAGGCGGGGGAGCCCCATGCTGAAGTGCACGCCTTGCGCGCCGCTGGCGAGCAGACAAGGGGTGCAACTGCATATGTGACTCTGGAACCTTGTAGTCATTTTGGCCGGACACCTCCCTGTGCCGATGCACTGGTGAATGCCGGTGTGAGCCGGGTCGTGGTTGCCATGCAGGATCCGAATCCTTTGGTTGCTGGCAACGGCATTGCACGTTTGCAGGCACAGGGTATTGCTGTCATGGTTGGGGTTTGCGAAGCGCAGGCCAAGGCGCTGAATCCCGGGTTTATTCTGCGCATGACGCAACAACGCCCTTATGTCCGTCTCAAGGTCGCTGCCAGTCTGGATGGCCGCACGGCGTTGGCAAATGGGGTCAGTCAATGGATCACGTCGCCGGAGGCAAGGCAAGATGTCCATCACTGGCGTGCACAAAGCTGTGCGGTGATCACGGGTATCTCTACCATTCTAAAGGATAATGCCTCGCTCACCGTACGTGAGGTGAAGACGCCACGCCAACCGCTACGCGTCATTCTCGATAGCCAGTTACGCATCCCGATAGACGCCAAGGTGTTGCAGGATGGCCATGCGCTGGTGGCGTATGCGCACGGGGAGGCCGCCAAGCTGGAGATATTGCAAGTGATGGGGGTACGTACCCTGCATGCACCGAATGTGCAGGGGCAGGTGGATATTGCTGCCGTCATGCAGGCACTAACGGCCTGGCCTTGTAATGAGGTACTGGTGGAGGCGGGGGCAACGCTGAATGGGGCGTTTTTGCAAAGCGGGTTTGTGGATGAGTTATTGCTGTATTACGCACCCAAGCTGATGGGAGACGCGGCACGCGGCATGTTTGCCCTGCCAGCATGGACGCAGATGGCAGACATACATACGCTGGGCATCATGGATCTGCGACAGGTCGGGCAGGATATCCGTCTTCAGGCCAGGCTTAAGCCCTGATTCTTATGCTGATCGACACCCACTGTCATCTGGATGCCCGTGAGTTTGATGCCGACCGTGAGCCGGTCTGGCAGGCGGCCCTGGCGCAGGGCGTTCGTGCGGTGGTCATCCCGGCCGTGACGCAGGCGAGCTTTGAACCGATTATGGCCTGGTGTGCGCAGCATCCTCAAGCCGGCTTCGCACTTGGCTGGCATCCCATGTATGTGTCTGAGGCACCTGAGGATGCGCTGGACCAGCTCGAGCAAACCGTCGCCAGGGTGCTGGAGGGCCCTCAGGCGCATCAATTGCTGGCGATTGGAGAGATCGGTCTCGACTTTTACCTGACGCGCGAACATGAGGCCAGACAGCTAGAGCTATATGAAGGACAGTTGCGCATTGCCAGGCAGTTTCATTTGCCTGTGATTTTGCATGTGCGAGGTGCGATAGACACCATCCTCAAATATTTGCGCAAGCATGCGTTAACGGGGGGCATTGCACATGCTTACAACGGCAGCAAGCAACAAGCGGAGATATTTGCCAGTTTGGGATTCAAATTAGGGTTTGGTGGTGCCATGACCTGGCCGCGCGCATTGAAACTGCGTCAGCTTGCTGCAGAATTGCCTGTGGAAACACTGGTTCTGGAGACCGATGCGCCGGATATTCCTCCGGTCTGGCTGGGGAATCAAGGAAGAAATGCGCCGGATCAATTAAAAAAGATCGCAGAAGAGATGGCCCTGATGCGTGGCTTGGAAGCTTCGCAACTCATTGAAATGACTGGTAAAAATTCTGTAGAAGTTTTGCCAAAAATAGCCCATTTATGCACATGACTTAAAGTGACACTTTAAGAATGTGTCGAAAGTGACTATATTATAGTGGTGCTTTGTAAGTGATTGATTTTATTGGATAAAAAAATAGATTAAAAAATGAACTTTTGGAAAAAGTCCTTATAAATTGGTAAGTTACGGAATTAAGACACAGCAATCCACAAAGTTATCCACAGATTTTGTGGATAGCAAAATACGGTGTTTGTCCTACAAGAAAAGCAAGTGGTTTTACAAACTTTACAATTACTAATCGGTGCTTGGCCAGGCCTCTCATATGCGCATTCAATCCCAACATTTCCGTAGCATTTGGCAACAAGCCAACGCTGTTTATATCATTGACCAGACGCGATTGCCGTTTGATTTTGTAACGGTGGAATTAAAGTCTTTGGCGCAAATATGTCATGCCATCCGCCACATGCAGGTCCGTGGTGCACCCCTCATTGGAGCTGCGGCAGCCTATGGTGTGGCGTTAGGCATTCAGCAGGATGCCAGCGATGAACACTTGCAGGCGGTGGTAAAGCAGCTGATTGCCACACGACCGACAGCCGTCAATCTGGCCTGGGCGGCACAGCGCATGCAACAGACGTTAATGCCGCTGGCTGTGGCGCAACGCGCAGCTGCCGCTTGGCTGGCGGCACAAGCGATTGCTGATGAGGATGTGGCGCAGAATCTGGCGATTGGCCAGCACGGTAAAGCCTTGATCGCTGAAAAGGCCACGGTGGGTGCCAATCAGGCTGTGAATATTTTGACCCATTGCAATGCCGGGTGGTTGGCCACAGTGGATGGCGGGACGGCCTTGGCGCCGATTTATGCCGCGCATGATGCAGGTCTGAAAGTACATGTCTGGGTAGATGAAACGCGGCCACGCAACCAGGGTGCCAGCCTGACCGCCTGGGAGCTGGCGCAACACGGAGTTCCGCATACGGTGATTGCCGATAATGCTGGCGGCCATCTGATGCAGCATGGTCAGGTAGATTTGGTCATCGTCGGTGCAGATCGTGTCACCAGTCAAGGGGATGTTTGCAACAAGATAGGCACCTATTTAAAAGCGCTGGCAGCATTTGATCAGCAAATCCCGTTTTATGCTGCGGTGCCGACGCCGACCATAGACTGGCAGATCGCACGCGGCGCAGAGATCGAGATTGAAATGCGTGATGCGGATGAGGTGGCTTATATGCAAGGGCAGACTGCAACAGGAGACATACAGACGGTCCGGGTGATTCCGCGTGAAAGCCCGGCATTGAATCCGGCGTTTGATGTGACGCCAGCCAGGCTGGTGACAGGGGTGATTACCGAGCATGGGGTGTTTGCCCCAGACCAGTTGCATGCGCTGAAAACGCATAGTCTGGGCGATTAACATGAGCAAGCGCTCGCCTGCGCAACAGTTGTTATACACGGCCCAGCAAATGGCCCTGACTGGCCTGAATAAAGGCACCTCTGGCAACGCCAGTGTCCGGCTAGAAACGGGTTTTCTGGTGACGCCTTCTGGCGTGCCGGCAGAACAGCTGCATGTTGACAGCATGGTACATATGGATTGGCAAGGCCGGGCTGAAGCCGGGAAAAACCCCTCCAGCGAATGGCGTTTTCATCTGGATATTTTACAGGCGCGGTCTGAAGTTAATGCGGTTGTGCATTGCCACAGCATGTTTGCGACTACGGTAGCCTGCATGGGGCACGACGTGCCGCCGTTTCATTACATGATTGCCAGCGTGGGTGGAGATAATATCCGTTGCGCGCCCTACGCCTTGTTTGGCACCCAGGCGCTGTCTGAGGTTGCGCTCGCTGCATTGCATGAGCGCAAGGCCTGTTTGCTGGCACATCATGGCATGATTGCGCTGGGCAAGGATTTATCTCACGCACTGGCCGTGGCGGTAGAAGTGGAAAACCTGTGTGAGCAGTACTGGCGACTGTTACAAGTCGGAGAGCTCCGCTTGCTGACGCCTGCGCAAATGCTTGAAGTCCATGCCCAATTTAAAGGCTATGGACAATGGCGTGATCCGGTTTAATTACACCGGATGGATTTAGAGTTTTGGAAATAGCGCCAGGGTGGTCATGCGCAATAGAGCGCCAGGGTCACAAATGTAGGTGTTCTGTTTCATCTCGCTAGCGGATTGAGGTACTGCGAGGATGGCTTCTGCGGGAGCAAAGCATTTGAGCAGAACGCCACCGGATTCTACGGCATTGAGTCCTTTGGCATAGCTGGTGGCCAGCGCCTCCAAGGGCGTCCAGCAAAAGCCAATCTGGTCTTGATCAAACAAAAACCAGCTTTCGCCACGATACAGGGTCAGGCCCTGCAGCGGTCGATGCTGCGTGTCGTCCAAGCATTTTTTCAGCACGCGCAGCACCAGCGCGTCATTTTTAATCAAGGCGCGCAAATCGCCGCCATATTGTCGCCACAATGCGCCAATGTTTGATTGGTCAAAGCCGGATTCATCCTGAATCCGAGCGATATACTCGAAGGTTTGCCGCCATAAAGCAGCATCCACGGTATTCACGTACTGACCATGACAAAACTGCCTGGCCAGCGACTGTACAGAGACACTTTGCGTACGTATTGAATCAGGCGTCTTCATCGCTGGCCCCGCTGGGTTAACGCACCCATACGCCCTCAATCAGTTTTTCCTGCGGCTGGAACTGCTGCTTGTAAGCCATTTTCTGGCTGTCTGCAATCCAGTAGCCCAGGTACAAATAGTCCAGGCCGAGTTGCTTGGCCCACTCGATTTGCCAGAGGATGCTATAGGTGCCATAACTCGCTTTGTCATGCGTATCATAAAACGTGTACACCGCAGACAGACCATCCATGACAATATCAATCACGCTGACCATCTTGAGCTGCTGCTGTGCATCTCTAAACTCGACCATTACGCTATCTACATTGCTTTGACACAAAAACTGCTGGTATTGCGTCGCTTCGTCTTCTTGCGGCATGGCTGACTCCAGACTGCTGGGATGACGCTGTTGCTGGTAGGTCAGGTACAGGGCGAAGTGTTCTGCATCATAACTGGCTTCACGGATGGTGGCCTGTAAAGGTGCATGCTTCTTAAATGCCCGTTGCTGGCTACGCGTGGCTTCAAACGCATGTACCGGCAAACGGACCGAAATGCAGGCATTGCAATGTTCGCAATGCGGCCGGTAAGCAAACTTGCCACTGCGGCGAAAGCCCTGCTGTATCAGTCCGCTATAGACGCGGCCATCTACCAGTGTCTGCGGCGTGGCAATCAGGCTTTGCGCCAGCTTTTTAGGCAGATAGCCACAGGTGTAAGCGGTGGTCACATAAAACTGTAATTTTTGCAGAGGTGCGTCGTTAGGTAGGGTCATATTGCACTAAATGCGTTAATTCTTCGATAAACCGGTCTCTGGGAATTTCATAAGCACCAAAACTGGCAAGTAACGGTGTATGCATCTGACAATCAATCATACCGACTTGTTGCGTGATTAACCATTGCACCAGATGCGCAAATGCCACTTTGGATGCATTGCTGACATGGTGAAACATGCTTTCACCATAAAACATGCGGCCAATCTTGACCCCATAACAACCGCCAACTAATTGCCCATCTTGCCAGGCTTCCATACTATGCGCGTAGCCCATGGCATGCAACTCGCCGTATGCCGCAATCATTTCATCGGTGATCCATGAGCCGGATTGACCTGGACGCGGGGTAGCAGCACACGCCTGCATCACGGCGGTAAACTGCGTATTCATGCGTAACTCAAACGGCTGTTGTTGGATGACCTTGCGCAAGGAGCGGCTGATTTTCAGCGCTGGTGGAAACAGCACCATGCGTGGGTCCGGACTCCACCAGAGGATAGGCTCGCCCGGACTAAACCATGGAAAAATCCCTTGTTTGTAGGCGCTCAACAGGCGTCGTGGCGTCAGGCTACCGCCGATGGCGATCAGGCCGTTGGGCTCTGTCAACGCCTGCTGCAAGTTCGGGAATGGGGTCTCTGCTGCGAGAATGCGCACCGGCCCGCCCGGGAGAGGATAGTAATTGTCATGCATAAACAGTCATTGCGGTGATGTAGGGACGCAAGTTAATCGCATTACGGTTTAGTCGGCTCTCCGTGATTGCCAGATACTGATGAGTCTGGTGATCGCACAGTCATCCTTTAACACGCATGAGTAAAGTCAGCCTGATATTCAATACGGCATTAGGCACGCTTTATGCGGGCCTGATACAGGCCCTTACCCGCACGCATTTGCATTTGGTACTAGAACTTAAACGGATTGTGCTTGCTCGTCCATTCTATAACCTTATGGCCGGGGATGCCACGCGAGATGCCAAACCCTTGGGCATAGTCGCAGCCCAGTTCGGCCAGAATCTGCGCCTGCTCAGCTTTTTCGACGCCTTCAGCCACCACCTTGCGGCCGAAGTCGCGGCAGAGCGTAATCACGCCACGGATCACCGCCATGTCTTCCTGGTCACTTAACATGTTATGGATAAAGGACTGATCAATTTTAATGATGTTGACTGGCAGGCGGCGCAAGTAAATCAGCGAGGAGTAGCCTGAGCCAAAATCATCAATCGAGAATGCAACGCCCAGCGCCTGACATTGCTGGATGACGCGGTTAACGCGCGCAAAATCGCTGATGGCAGCACTTTCGGTGATCTCGATATGCAGCTGTTGCGGCTTGATCATGGCATACTTTTTAAACAAGTCAGCCAATCGTTCCGGAAACTGTTTATGCATTAAATGCTGGGCGGCGATGTTGACGGAGACTTGTGTGTCCAAGCCCTGGCTTTGCCACTCGCTCAATTGGCGCAGGCTTTCTTCTATCACCCAGTTACCAATGTCCACAATCAGATTGGTATGTTCGACCGCAGTCAGGAAGTCGTTAGGGTAGAGCAGTCCGCGCACCGGATGCTGCCAGCGCAGCAAAGCCTCAAAACAGAAAATTTCACCAGACTGCATACAGACTTGCGGTTGGTAAACCAGGCGGATATGGTTGTTTTGGATGCCATGCAGCAAGTCCTTGAGCAAAGCTTGCTGTTGCTGGGATTGCTGCGCAGACGCCAGGTCAAACAAATGGCATTGATGCCCACCATGCGTTTTGGCATGGTACATGGCATGGTCAGCATGCCGTAGCAAGGTGTCTGGCGGATTGCGGTCTATCGGGTATAGCGTATAGCCAATGCTGGCTGAAATGGAAAACTTGAATTTATCTACCTTGAACGGTTTTTCAATCGCCGTCAGCAACTTTTTGAGCAGTCGTGCATATTCGTTGGCCGTCCGTAGCCCGCACAACAACATGGCAAATTCATCGCCTCCGAGCCTGGCCAGGGTATCTTGCGGTTTGAGCAGGCCATTCAGTCGGGCTGCCAGTTGCATGAGCAAACGGTCACCGTATTCGTGGCCGTATTGGTCATTGACGATTTTGAAGTCATCCAGGTCAATATAACAAATGGCCACCAGCGTCGACTGGCTTTCTGCTTCGTGTAGCGCTTGTTGCAATCGGCTCGAAAACAACACGCGGTTAGGCAGTTGCGTCAGCACATCATGATAAGCCAGATGCTCAAGCATGTTTTGTTGCTCTTTGGCGCGCGTAATGTCTGAGAAGAGGCCGACATAATGCTGAAATTCGCCCGCCTGGTTGAGCACTGGCGACAATTCGAGTTCTACCAGATACTCATGACCTTGTTGATGACGGTTCCAGACCTCGCCCTGCCACTCCTGAAAGCCATGCTGGCTGTCATATAGGGACTGGAACAGGTCTGGTTGCTGATAAGCGATGCCTAGTTGTTGCGGAGTTTTACCCATGACTTCAGGTTGTGCATAGCCTGTAATTACGCTGAAGGAGGGGTTGCACTGAATGATATGCCCCTGGGTGTCGGTAATGAAAATTGCATCATGGGCATGGTCAAACACGCTGGAAGAGACCTTTAGCCGGCTGGCATTGGCCTGCAGCTGGCTCACCATTTCACGCAGGCGTCTGCGCATTTTAAGCATGTTGGCGATCAGGCTGTCGGGGGCTGCCGTGGTTTGGTCTTCGGCAAAGTCGCCGCTTTCAATCCGCATCAATAAATGCTTGGCTGTCTCGGGATCACCGCCCAAGGGGTTCAACACAAACCGCTGCAAGCCGCTGACAATGGCAATCAGCACGACCAATGTCAGGATAAAGGTAATGATCATCAAAGGCGACAGCGCGCCCAGTGCAGACCAGTAAGCCTCACTGGTCGGGTACACAATATTGATTTGAAAATCCCATTCTGGCACCTGCCGCGTGACCTTGGTCCAGCGGTGCTGGCTATCTTTGAGGGCGGTTTCTGCCTCCAGGCGTGTCAGTCCATTGGTTAAAAAGCGGATATTGCCGTGTCCGTCGGTGATGGCAACAAAGCCTTTTTTCAAAAATCCCCATTGCCGGATCGCCTGGTCAATGGCGTTAAAATCAAGCTTGTAACCGACGTACCAGGCCCCAATCAGGTTACCGTGATTATCCTGCATGGGCTCATAGCGGGAGAGATACGATTCCCCAAGGATATCTACCACGCCAAAATAAGCCTGATTTTTTTGCAGTGCGACAATCGCCTTGCCAAACGGATCCAGCTCTGTGCCAAAAGCATTGGTGCCATCCGCTTTTTTGACGTTGGTTGAGATGCGCAGAAACTGCCCGCCACGTTTGACAAAAATGGTGGCGGTACCGCTACCTATGCGTGTCACTGAATCGACCAGTAGTGTGCTGCCGGTTTGAGGGGTATCCCCAAATTGCAAGTTTGGGACGTCCATTCCCAGTATCTGGGTCGTGCCGTTAATATTGGGCGGGCCTTCAAGCGAGCCATATTGTTTGAGCAAGGCCATGCTTGAGAATACATGTTCGCTGACCAGGGTTTTCGCCGTGATCAACAGGTTGGACAGTTTTTGTGTTTCTTCCTGAGCCTGGGTTTCGATATTGTTTAAATGCGCGTTAAAAATAAATGCGAAAGAAACTAGACCGATCAGCAACCCCAAGCTGGTCAGTGGTAAAAGGATTTTTTTAAAAAGAGTGTAGTGCTTCATTGTGAGTTTATGTAATTATTTTATAAGTAATTTCCCCGTCCTGCATTTTGTTTATACATGGCTTTACAACTGACTGCAATCATTTATAAGACCGGGCCCCTGTGCGAGCCCAATTTTAAATAAATGCCGTCTTATTTATTACACAAGTATTTGGGAATGGTTTGTGGTGGTGAATGATTGTGATTGATTTGGCCAGGTGAGGGGGCACTCACCTGAATGTTGTGAAAAAAATCTTTCAAATCAATCAATTAATGCGTAAAATGCGCAACTCTCAAGCATTAGCTGGTTACCCGCGTGGAAATCTATACTTCCCTCACTGCCAAACCCATTCAAAGTTACCGTCCATTTTGGGCGAAACGCTTTGGCACCGCCCCCGTGCTGCCCATGAGTCGCGCCGAAATGGATGCATTGGGTTGGGATAGCTGCGATATTATTCTGGTCAGCGGCGATGCCTACATTGACCATCCCAGTTTTGGCGTCGCCCTGATTGGCCGCTTGCTTGAGGCACAAGGTTTTCGCGTGGGCATTATTGCGCAACCAGACTGGCAGTCGGCAGAACCGTTCAAAGTGCTGGGTAAACCCAATCTGTATTTTGGCGTCACGGCCGGGAATATGGATAGCATGGTCAACCGCTATACCGCGGACCGCAAGATACGCTCGGATGATGCCTATACGCCGAATGCCGAGGCCAATAAGCGCCCTGATCGCGCGGTACTGGTTTACTCTCAACGCTGTAAAGAAGCCTATGCAGATGTGCCGCTGGTGATTGGCAGTATTGAAGCCAGCCTGCGCCGCATAGCGCACTATGATTACTGGTCAGATAAAGTCCGCCGTTCTATCCTGATGGATGCCAAGGCTGACTTGCTCGTGTTCGGAAACGCCGAGCGTGCCATTGTAGAACTGTCGCACCGTATTGCCCGTGGAGAAGCGATCCATGAGATTGAGGATATTCGCGGCACCGCGTTTATCCGCAAGCAAGTGCCAGATGAATTTGTGGAGGTGCCCTCTACCCGTCTCGACCGGCCAGGGGTGGTGGATAAGCACGAAGACCCCTATGCGATGAAAATGGGCAAAGCTGATGCCAGTTGCGCAACGGATGATCAGGCGAAAGACGCCAATGCTGCGGCGATCAGCTTGCCTTTACCGCTGAAAGCTGCCAAAGTGCCGCGCGAACGTCAGGTGATCCGCATGCCGTCTTATGAAGAGGTGGTGAGTGATCCTGTCATGTATGCGCATGCTTCACGCGTGTTGCATCTGGAGTCTAACCCGGGCAATGCACGGGCACTGGTACAAAAGCATGGCAACCGGGAGGTCTGGCTCAATCCGCCGCCGATTCCCCTCACGACCAAAGAGATGGATTATGTATATGACTTGCCTTATGCCCGCAAGCCCCATCCGGCCTATGGCGATGCCAAAATCCCGGCCTGGGAAATGATCCGCTTCTCGGTCAACATCATGCGTGGCTGCTTTGGCGGCTGTACTTTTTGTTCGATTACCGAGCATGAAGGCCGCATTATCCAAAGCCGTTCAGAAGACTCGATTTTGCGTGAAATTGAAGAAATCCGCGACAAGGTGGATGGCTTCACCGGGGTAATCTCAGACTTAGGCGGCCCGACCGCCAATATGTATCGCCTCTCTTGCAAGTCTGAGGAAATCGAAAAGAATTGCCGCAAGTTGTCTTGTGTCTATCCGGGCGTATGTGAAAACCTCAATACCGATCACTCTGCGTTGATTCAGTTGTATCGCAAGGCGCGCAACCTGCGCGGTGTCAAAAAGATATTAATCGGTTCCGGCTTGCGTTACGACCTGGCCGTGAAGTCGCCCGAGTATGTGAAAGAGCTGGTGCAGCATCACGTGGGCGGCTATCTCAAGATTGCGCCTGAACATTCTGAAGAGAATGTGCTAAGCAAAATGATGAAGCCTGGCATGGGCGCCTATGATGAGTTCAAGCGCATGTTTGAGCGCTTTAGCGCAGAGGCGGGTAAAAAACAGTATTTGATCCCGTATTTTATTGCCTCGCATCCAGGCACCACCGATGAAGACATGCTTAATCTGGCCTTATGGCTCAAGCGTAATGATTTTAGATTGGATCAGGTGCAAACCTTTACGCCGACGCCGATGGCGATGGCCACAGCCATGTATCACAGCGGTAAAAATCCGCTGCGTAAAGTGACGGCGGATTCTGAAACCGTGCCCGTCCCTAAAGCAGGCAATATCCGCAAATTGCATAAAGCGTTTATCCGCTACCACGATCCACAAAACTGGCCGATGCTGCGTGAAGCATTGAAAAAAATGGGCCGAGCGGATTTGATTGGCAATGGTAAAAAGCACCTTGTGCCCGCGTACCAGCCTGCCGTGTTGCCACAAATCGTTCAATCGGACGGCAGCCGCTTCCAGGCCAAACCATTACCCAAAGGCTTTAACCAGACCAAAAGCTTTGCCAGCCCGAAAAAGCACGCGCCGCGTAGCAAAAAACATTGATGGATTAGCGTGGCGCTTGCGTCGGCGCTATGCCTGCATTGAGCAGCGTAGGCGGGCGATAATCGGCTTGTGCCAACCATTTTTCCGCTACCGAACTATCCAGCGTCACGTTAACCGCTGTCACAGGCAGGGCTTGCAACGCAGTGGCTACGTCGGGGGAGGGCGTGACTGGGCTGCCACGATAAGGCCGGTAAAATCTACCATCGCCTTTGCTAAACAAGCCCTTGAACAAAGCATACAGTCCATAAGCAAACGCTTTGTATGCATCTGTGGGGCTGGATAAGCTGGCATTAGGGGCCACTGAAAACGGTTTTAGTTTAAGGCCTGCGGCACGGGCTTTGTCCAGCATCCATCCCAGTGCAATGGTGGCCAGCGGGTCATGGCCATAACCGCCGCCGACATTGGCGTGCGCGCCGATAAACCAGCGCTGCTCCACCGCAATGTTCTCAGGTTTTTGCTGGCCGCCCGCATTGGTCCACATCGCTACTTTATAAGCTTCACGATGTTCGTCTATTGCCATCGCATGGTAGGCATAAGAAACAATTTTTGACAGCTCGGTATCATGCCAGGCATAAAATCCCTGCTCTGAAATCATGGTGCCGGGGATGCCGAGCGCGCCAACGGTATCCCAAACTCCCAGAAAATGGACACGGACTTCCTGGCTGTAGGTCTGCCTGAACGCCAGGCACTGGGGGCTCTCCGGTGCAGCGGATTTGTCGCGGTAGAGCGCTTCAGCGCGTGCGAGCAAATCTGGTGTGCTGGTGTTGAGTAACCCGCATTTTCGGATCAAGCCGACCAGGCTTCTGGCCGTATACGCGCCACGGCTAAAGCCAAACACCCAAATTTCATCGCCTGCCTGATAGCGCCTGACTAGCCAGTCATAGCCTTTAAGCAGGTTTTTGCTCAAGCCATACCCAAATAAACCCCCGCGCAACTTTTCGCCGGTGCCGGTCCCAACGCCAGGTTCATAGAAAAAACGCTGTTCAATCTCGCCATCCTTGGCTTCGATTAAGGTCGAGAGTTGGTAGACGTTGGTCAGGTCTTGCGGGTCGTTCCAGGTGCCATCAAATAAAACAATCAAACGTTTGTTGCTTTTCATCTGGCTGTCTCCGGGGTTGAGGGGGAAGTGTCGCTGTATCCTTGAGTGCTCGATCATGGAGCTACCTGCCTATGGTAGTCCTCGGCGTGGGGGCTGGCAATGACGGCCTGATGCCTTGCAATCATGGCAGCGGATATTTATTTGTGAGACGATGTCACAATGCCGGTTGCTGAGGGTTTGCAACTATTTAGCTAATCACAAAAAGTGAGGAATTTGATGCGAAGTGTCCGTTTGTTCGCCCTGTGTTTATTGATAGTAACCCCACTGCTGCAAGCGGCTGAGAAAGGCCTGTTCTGGCAGCTGGAGGCGCCCAATGGCCAGGTCAGTTACCTGTTTGGCACTATGCATACCGACGATAACCGGGTCACCAACTTTTCAGCGCCGGTGATTCAGGCGCTTAAAAATGTGAATATGTTTATGCTGGAGGTAGCAGAGGCGCCGCCAGTGAGTCTTTTGCAAATGCCAGACAGCAATTTGAAACAGTTACTCTCGGAAGCAGAATTGCAGCAGGTCGCTGCGCTGGCAGACATGCACGTGATCCCGATGGATGCGGTGGTCAAAATGAAACCCTGGTTGCTGGCGGTCATGTTTGATTTGCCCAAGCCACAAACGCCGTTTGCGCAAGATCTATTGCTTAAAGCTAAAGCAGAGGAGTTCGACAAACGTATTGTGGGGTTAGAAAGTGCGCAAGCGCATTTTGGGGTCATGGATAGTTTGTCCATGGATGAACAATTACTCATGTTGCGTGCGGTGCTCAGACGCAGCCAAAAGCAAAAGGAGCAAGACTTTGAACGGTTGATGAAGGCGTATTTGGCGGGGGATGCCGATCAGGTCGCGAATATGGATGATGCCATGACGCGTGGCATTTTGCCGGCCGCTTTGTGGCAACGTATGCGCGTCAAGTTGCTGGACGAACGCAATGTGGTGATGGCCGAGCGTAGTCTGGAGCAGGCGCGACAAGGCAGTGTGTTTATTGCCGTTGGTGCGGCGCATTTGGCCGGTAAAAATGGCTTGTTACAGGCCTTCAGACAGGCGGGCTTTAAAGTCACCGCCATCAAAAAATAGCGGTTGAGGGGTGGTTGGATAGCGTCATCAGCTGTGGGTCTAGCGCGTCTGCGCAGAGGCGACTTCATGTGCAATCTGGCTAATGTGGGCCACAAAATCAGCATCTTCGCCGACCAGCAGTCGTGGCAGGTGCTGGCGGAAATCTTCACGCTGGCACCATTCACGCATGTAATCCTCCCACGACATCCAGCGGCGCAAGCGTTTGCCACGCATGTCGGGATCGTAAGCCAGCAAATAGGCGCGCTCAAACAGTGAAATGAGGATTTCAAACAACACCAGTTTGCGCTCCTCCTGTTCGGCGCTGAGCGCCAGGGATTCGCGGTTGGAGCGCAATTGCAGGTCGGGGTGAGCCATCACCAGCTTGAGAAAATCCGTGTAGTTATCTGCAAGTAACTGGTAGACCTCTTCATCTTCATTTTCGCGCTCTTTGCGCTGTTCAAGCACAAACGTCACAATGGCCAGCGGCAAGCCGACCACGGTGACCACATAGCTCAGTAATTCCCAGGTTTCTAAAGACATCAAAGCACCGCAGTGTTTCAGGCCGGGTCTGGCCAGGGTTAAGAAAGGTAGTTAGTTGATCTGGCTGGCACGCTGTTGAATGATGTCTATGCACTCATCAAACTGCAAGGACTTGTCAAAAAAATACTCTACGCCCATATTTTGCGCCAGATTACGATAGTAACTGTTGCCATGATTGGTCAACATGACAATGTCAGGCGTTTTGTAAGGGTAGCTCTGCTGGCGGGTATGCCTGACCACATCAAAGCCCGTGCCTTTGGCCAGCTCAATGTCGAGCACGACCATGTCGTACTCATGGGCATTGAGCAGGTTGATCGCTTCATCACTGGTGGTGGCGACATCCTGGATATCAAGCTGCTGACAGTCTTGCAGCATTTCCACAATGACATCACGGATCAACGCAGAATCTTCAACTAACAATAATCTATACATAACAATCTCACCAATGACTCCCTGGGTGATCTAATTTAAGCAAGTTGAATGCTGACATGACAAAAGGGCGCCTTGTTAGTGATTTTTCTTTAGTTAAGTAGCCCATATTTAATGGCATAGTATGTCAGGTCAGCATTTGATTTCATTGCCATTTTTTCCAGAATGCGACTGCGATAAGTGCTCACGGTCTTGATACTGATGAAGAGCTCCTCTGCAATGGCCGTTGGGGTCTGCCCCGCAGCCAGCTTGACGAATACTTGAAACTCTCGGTCGGACAGGGTTTCATGTAACTGTTTCTCCGAAGGATGACTCAGTTCATTGGTCATCAGCTCTGCCAGTTCGGCCGAAATATAGCGTTTGCCGCTGGCAATGGTGCGGATGGCCTGAATGATTTCATCTGAATCCGCATTTTTCGACAAATAGCCCTTGCAGCCGTTACGCATCAGGTTCAATGCATACTGGTCTTCAGAATAGCCGCTCAGCACAAGCACCGGCAAGGTCGGGGCGACGTGCTTAAGCTCATGCAGCGTATCGACCCCATTTTTATCCGGCATGGATATATCCAGCACCATGGCATCAAACTCGTTTTTGCGTACCAGCTGGATGGCTTCTGAGCCAGAGCTTGCTTCTCCGGTGACCTGCAGGTCAGACTCAAGCTCAATCAGGTTACGTAAACCATCACGAACAATACTGTGATCATCTACCAAAAGAATTCTTTTCATGTGGTTCTCTTATTGTTTTGGGGTGTCAGAAGCCGGTTTTTCAGTGTCAGCCGCTTCGCCACCCTCATTTTCAGGTGTTGCCGGTGGCGGTGGCGCAATCTCGTTGCGGAATACCTGCCAGTCATGACTGATCATTGACAGCGAATCTGCAAACAATGGTTTTTTGTACCACTGCGCGCGCACTGCCAAAAACACAATCAGCCCGATGGCGGCAGGAACCAGCATCACCAGCCCCAGAATCAAGGTGCGATGCGGATTCTCCCACAAGATGGAAAACAGCCACATCAACCCGAGCAAGCCGGTAAAAATAAACATGCTGAAGACCACCAGCAGGCCGACAATGCTGGTAGCCATGCGTTGGGTTTCCTCCAGAAAATCCTGTTTCATGTGTTGCGCTCTGTCTTCGGTATAGTCAGCCACATGATGGCGCAAATGGATGAAATTATCCTTCAATGCCGAGACTTTACGGTCTAGAAACAGTACAGCCACAAATTTCAGGAGGTTTAACCACATAGATTTCCTTAATTATTCGCGACGCTTGGCGCCCAACAGGTATCCTATCAGCAAACCGACGCCAGCGGCTACCAGTACCGTACCCAGCGGATGCTCTTGTACCGTGTCAGCGGTTTTGTCCTTGATGGTGTGGTAGGTATCGCTGACTTCACGTTGTACCTGATCCTTCACACGGCCTGCTTTCGCTGACAGGTTAGAAGCCAATGCCGCTGCATTTTCTTCGCTGGTCAAACGGTCGATATTTGCTTTCAGGGTGTGAATCAAGGCCTTGGCCTTGTCTTGTGTCGTGTCAGCCGTGTCATTGACTGCGTCCAGCAAATCATTAGCGGTGGATTTGACTTGCGCTGCAATTTCTTCAATGGCTTGGTCAGATTTTTTAGCTAAATCATCCGTTGTATTTTCAACATGGTCTTTGGAAAAATTAAACATTTTGTCACTCCTTTAAAAAGTCATACAGCATGGTTGAAATCGATCTTGATGTTATATGAGCATTAAGATGCGTTTTCAATATGGTGCCATCTTAACTGCCCGGCCTGCGAGAACCTATCGGCTCACTACCGATTACACGGTCAGAATTCTCTGACAATGCTTATTTGGCTTGATCACGCATGTTTACATTGCCCATCCTCATCAAGCCCGTTATGATGATAATGTATTGTTCACAATGCACATTAAAATACGCTGGATTGACCCTTCTTTCAATCTTTATCCTTGTAAACCGCATGCAAAAAATCAGAACCCAATTGATGGCCTTGCTGGACAGGCTGGAAGTCATCAGTGATACCTTTGGCGGTAATACGGTGGCTTTACTGACGGTGAGTTTATTGCTCGCTGCGGCCATGCTGGTGGTGAACGATCGCTTGATCGTCAATACGCGTGAAAAAACAGACCTGCTGACCAAACTGGACCAGCTCCTGATGGAGGAGTGGAAAACACAAGCCAGTCTTTCGGTGGCTGAAAGCGCGCAGCGCGGCTACTTGCTCACCCGTTCGGAAAACTATTTCGCGCCTTATGACGAGGCGACGCAGGAGATCAGCGAACATCTGCAAAACATCAATACGCTGTTGAACCACACCAATCTGGTCAAGCACATCACGATACAAAACATCATGAACCAGCTGGTCAACAGCATAGCCAAAAAATCTGCCGAAATGAGTGTGACCATTGATTTTGCCAAAAAGCATCAGTTCGACAAGGCATTGGCCGTGGTCAAGCTGGACTCTGGCATTAAAGAAAGTGCGAACGTGCAAATGCTCTCGCGCCAGTTTGAGAAGGAAATCACTGATTACCGTCACGAACTGGCCGAGGCGAGAAACAATATGCGGCGCATGATGCGCTGGTTTGTCATGGCGTGCCCGTTGATCTTTGTGTCACTGGTGGTGCTGGTGATTCGCCGGTTATTGCGTGAGCTGGCAGAAAAAGCCAATCTGCACGAACGCTTGACGGATGAGAATGCCGAATACGAGCGCAATATCCAGTCCCTAACCGTCAGCCTGCAACGCCAGGCCCTGCAGGCACAGACCAACATTGAACGTGAGCGCTACCAGCTCTCGCGCGAATTGCATGATGAGCTGGGCTCGTTGTTGACAGCCATTAAAATGGATATTTCCTGGGCGATCAAATACTTAAAAGACAGCTCGCCGCAAATCACCGACAAGCTGAAAAAGACCAACCAATACCTGGACCGTAGTATCAACTTTAAACGTGAGATTGTGCAAAACCTGCATCCCTCCATGATCAAGAGTTTTGGTCTGATCGCCTCGTTGCAAAACCTGGTTGATGAGGCCGCTGCCCGTAACCATTGGCAAATGGATATCATCATGCCCGAGCAAGAGCTCATGATGAACGAGACCTTGAGTTTGATTATTTATCGCCTGGTGCAAGAGAGCCTGAATAACTGCAGCAAGTATGCACAGGCCAGTGGCGTTTCGGTGCATCTGATGCACGACGACCAGCATATCAAGCTTGAAATTGCCGATAATGGCATCGGCTTTGATATGAATAGTCTGACCAGTAGTAACACCGGCATTAGCGGCATGCGCAACCGGGTAGAGTCTATTGGCGGCCATTATGAAGTCACCAGTACGCCTGGCCAGGGCACCAGTACGCGGGTGATGTTACCTTTCCTCGCTGCCGAACCTGCAAACAACTAAGCCTCCTCATACAGCGTTTTACACGCTGTAGTCATATTCTGACAAGGGATTCAGTCGGTGGACGACTGACCCCTGTGCTCCCAGCCGGTAACATGGCTACACATCGCATCAACTACTTTGCGATGTGCGTAAATAAGGAGACGCAAATGTCAATGTCAAAATATAAACAAGCAATCATCTTTGGCAGCCTGTTGGCAACAACAATCACTGTGAATGCCTTTGCGTTCGATTTGGACGAAGTGCAAAACGGCGTACAGCCCTATCAGGAAGAGTTTAAGGCCTTGGACAAGAATGGCAACAGCACCTTGACCTGGGCAGAAATACAGCAAGACAAAAACGTAAAGAAAAAAGATTTCAAAGCGTTTGACCACGACAATGATGGCACTTTGAGCTATGAAGAATTTGCAGAGCTTAAGACACAGACCAGCCAGAAAGCCATTAAAGGTGCCATGTCTGACAGCTGGATCACCACCAAAGTCAAAGCCAAACTGCTCGAGGAAGAATCCTTGAAGTCACTCAAGATCAGCGTGGAAACTCATAAAGGCGAAGTATTGCTGAGTGGATTTGTCGGAGATGCCTCTCTCAAAGCCAAGGCTGAAGAGTTGGTGACTGGCGTAGAGGGCGTTAAATCTGTGAAAAACGCTATTGTGGTGAAAGGTTAACTCACACCCCCTCGCAAGCTACATATCCTCTCCCAATGATGTAGCTTGCTTTTTTTGTTTGGCGGGTTGTCCTACAAGTAGTTGTTAGATTCATCCTCTTTGCAGCTTGGACAACTCGCCCTCTTAATCACGTGTACAAATGAAAGGAAACATCATGAAAGTGAATCGTTATCTGACTATGAGTGCTTTAGTAACTTTAATGGGCCTTGCCAGCACCCATGCGCTGGCACAAGGCGAACCGATGTATAAATTTTTGCCTAGCGAAACGGTGGTCGACAATGTGAAAACCCTGTTGCAGAGCCATGGCGTAGATGCTTCAGCAATTGAAGTGAATTCTGACACCCATGGTGTGGTTCAACTGAGCGGTCAGGTTGCTTCCAAAGAGCAGGTTGAAACGGTGACTAATCTGGCCAAACAGGCTGAAGGCGTGTATGCCGTTCTGGGCGAGTTGCGCTATACCACAGGTGAAGTGGTGCCAGCCCCTGCGCCCGCAGGCATGGATACAGTGATGGATACCCCACCTGCACCTGGCAGCGCTGTTGAGCAGATGGATGCCCAATGAACTGATGGACAAGGCCATGCGGTGGTATCAGAGATGTCCCGGCAGGAGTTATTGATGCTGGGGCATCACATGTCTACCGGATTCGTACTCGGCCTGGTTGGCTTGTCGGATGAACAGTAACTGATCGGTGGCAAAACCCAATTCTTTGGCTTTGGCCATCAAATGTTGTTTGATCGGGTAGGGGAGTTGTGGTGTGCGGGAGAGTATCCATAAGTAGTCTCTGCCACTGCTAACCAAGGCATAGTTGTAATAAGGCTTATCGATTTCGAGGATGGTGTAATCACCATAAAAAGGGCCGAAGAATGACACCTTGAGTTTGCCGGTACGGCTGCCGTCAGGATTGGCCGGATCGACAAATTTGGCCTTGCCGGTAGCGACACTCCAGTCGTTTTTCTGGGGATCGAAGCCACGGTTCACTACCTTGAGCGTGCCATCCGCTTCGATGGTGTAATTGGCCGTGACTTGCTCCAAGCCTTTTTCAAATCGGTTGTCCAGTCTGGCAATTTCATACCAGGTTCCGGTGTATTGGTTAGGGTCAAAGCTGCGGACAATGGATTGCTCGGCCTGGCTGGGCATCGGCGCTGAGCAGCTGATGAGACAAGTTGACACGATGCAAATGCAAAAGAGGCTGAGACGGCTATTTAACATAACAATATAGTCAATAAACAATATATGGTTTTTCAAAGACCATTTAAAATAGCATAAATTCAAACAAGGGATACAACATGAAAAAATTGATTTGGGGTGTGTTGTTCATATGCGCAACACCAGTCATGGCAGATAATCTGGAAACAGGTCTTGGCGGCGGCCTGGGCGCTGCAGCCGGGACTGCAGTAGGTAGCGTGTTAGGCGGCTCTACCGGTGAGGTCATCGGTGGCGCTGTCGGCGGTGGTCTGGGAGGCGCGGCGACCACAGGCCGTGCGGGACGGACCGGTGCCATTTTGGGTGGGGCTGCGGGCGGTGCCACCGGGGCAATGGTTGGGCGTAAAGTGAGCGGTACTACCACAGGCGCTGTGGTCGGCGCCGGTGTTGGCGGTGCAGGCGGTGCAGTGGTCGGTAAAGTGATAGACGAGCCGGATCCCTATGCAGGGCGTGGCTATGGCAAACGACACAAAGGTCCGCGCCATCACCACAAGCACAGACACCATGATCACGATTAAGACTGCTGATTAAGCGCGCGTGTCGTACAAGTGTCTATTTGATCCTCTTCCCTTTTTCATTGAATGGAGCATGACATGAAAACATGGATGATTGCTGTCAGTTTGCTGATTGCCAGCAACCCCAGTTGGGCGCAAAGCTGTAATAGCAAAAATGTCGGTGCCAGTGGCGTCGGTGGCTTGGCTGGTTCAGCCATTGGTGCCGTGATGCTGGGGCCCGCGGGTGAAGTGCTCGGGGGCGCCGTAGGTGGTGCCGTGGGGAGTGTGGTCGCCAATGGCGGCAAAGCACAGCCTGCGACGATGTTGGGGGGTGCCGTGGGCGGGGCCGGCGGTGCAATCCTGGGGCGTGGTTTGGGTGGTGGCAGGTTGCTCGCGGTGATTGGTGCCGGTTTAGGCAGTGCAGGCGGCGCTTGCGTGGCTCAGCAAAGTGGAGCCACAAAAACACATCACGTCTCACACACGAAAAAACAGACTGCCAATAACGCCACTGCCAAAGCACAAAAATTGCTCGGTAGTTAAATCCAGGCTTGGGGGCAGCTTGAGTTTCAAGTTGCCCGGCTTTCACACAACAGGATTTAAAATTGCCAGTTTGCTAATGCCAGTGCTTGCTGGCAGTTAATGCGCCGCCAGCTTGAGGCCGATAATGCCGGCCATAATCATGCACAAGCTGAAGATGCGCAATGGAGATACCGGTTCATTAAATAGCCAGATGCCGCCGATCACAGTACCGACAGCCCCAATGCCAACCCAGACGGCATAAGCCGTGCCGACAGGCAGCTGCTTGACACAGACGCCCAAAAGCCAGACGCTGATGACCATGGTCACGATGGTCCAGAACGAGGGCCAAAACTTGGTGAATCCCTCGGTATACTTCAAACCGATAGCCCAGGCGGTCTCAAACAATCCCGCAATTATCAGCACTAACCAGATCATGAAGGTCCTTTGTTGATCGTTCAGGATTGAACGGCAATTAAATCCACGTCGGTGAGCCAGCGCCATTCCCCCACTGCCAGAGTCTCTGGTAGCGCCAGTTGGCCAATTTTAATGCGTTTCAAGGCTTCTACGCGGTTGCCGATGGCGGCGATCATGCGCTTGACCTGATGGTATTTGCCTTCTGCCAGCGTGAGGTGTATCACGGTCTCTGTGATCTGTGTGGCGGCCAAGGCAGCAATCGTTTCGTCTTCATCAATCAGTTGCACGCCTGCCAACAGGTGCTGCATATCGGCAGTGCTCAAAGCGTGTTTGCAAGTCACCTCGTATACCTTGGGTACATGGTGTTTGGGCGAACTGACTTTGTGTATAAACTGACCATCGTCTGACAGCAAAATCAGGCCGGTGGTATCTTCATCTAGCCGTCCGATACACTGAACGCCGCGTTCAACCAGTGGGCTGGGCAGCAGCGTATAGATGGTCGGGTGAAATTGGGTTTTATGCGTACATTCATAATGCGCCGGTTTGTGCATCATCAGGTAACTATGCTCGCGGTATTGCCAGGGCTCACCTTCCACCGTGAAGTGCAGGCTGTTGTCGAGCGCAAACTTGGCGTCCGGGTCATCACAGGGTTCACCATTGACGGTGACTGCATCGTTAACAATTAAAATGCGGCACATTTTGCGTGTGCCAAAGCCCTGCCGGTGCAAGATACGTTCTAAATCAAGTGTTTTTGCCATGCAGGAATTATACGTGAATGGTGCGCAGCTTTGGGCTGGGCGCGTATTTGTGGATGGATTCCAGGCAAAAATCAGCCAGCCGCGCAATTCACGTATAATTCCTGCATGGCTTTTAAACATATTACCTCCCGCGATAACCCTGTCTTCAAGCAATTGCGCAAGCTGGCCGACCAGTCGCGTGAGCGCAAAAAAACGGCGTCTACCCTTTTGGAGGGCGTGCATTTGATTGAAGCCTACCATCAGGTCTATGGTGAACCCAGGCTGCTGATTATCCCTGAAGGGCATAGTAATGACGAGGCGACGGCCTTGATACAGCAGTTGACGGATGTGGATACCATGCTGTTGCCTACGTTGATGTTTGCCGAGTTGGCGCCAGTGGCATCCAGTAGTGGTGTGATGGCCTTGGTGGATATTCCTGCTGCGACGCTGCCCGCGCACTGTGATTTTGCACTGGTGATAGAAGATATCCAGGATCCGGGTAATTTGGGCAGCATCTTGCGGACGGCCGCGGCCGCAGGCGTGCAGGCCGCCTATCTGACTAAAGGTTGTACCGATGCCTGGTCGCCCAAAGCGCTCAGAGGCGGGCAGGGGGCACAGTTTATTTTACCGCTGATGGAAAGCGTGGATGCGCTCGAGGTGATTGCGGGCTTTTCCGGCAAAACCCTTGCTTTGACCATGCAGGGCGCCAGCTTGTATCAGCAAGGGCTGCAAGAGCCCGTCTTGTTTGTGGTGGGCAACGAAGGGGCTGGGATTTCTGCTGCGCTGCAAGCCGCGGTTGAGACCTGTGTCACCATTCCGATGGCACATCAGGGCACACTGGCCCTGGAGTCTTTGAATGCGGCCGCAGCCACCGCGATTGCGTTATTTGAATGCCAGCGCCAACGCGGACTGGGCACATAGCCGCAGATTAGTGTTTGATGCCAAGCGAGTTGTCTGCCTCAAACAAGGCGAGCGCTTCTTCTTCATCAACCACATAGTGTTTGTGGCAAAAGTCACATTGAATCTCAATGCTGCCTTGCTCCTGCAAAATGCTTTGCACTTCTTCCAGACCCAGCATTTGCAGCATATTGCTGACATTGGCTTGCGAGCAACTACAAAACGCCTGCACTTCGCGCCCGCTAAATAACCGTACATCTTCTTCCACAAACAACCGCTGCAAGAGGGTGACCGCTTCCAGATCCAACAGCTCCGGGGCCGTGACAGTACCCGCCAGATGTTGCACACGGTTCCAGCAGTCCAGATCACTTTCTTGCTGCTGCGGCAATTTTTGCAACAGCAGGCCAGCCGCGCGGTTTCCCTCCGCGGTCAGCCATAGGCGGGTGTCAATCTGTTGAGAGCGCAGCATGTAGTTTTCAAGCATGCTGGCTATGCTGTCACCTTCTAGCGGCACAATGCCCTGATAAGGCTCGCCCGTTTCAGGCATCAGGGTAATCACCAGCTGGCCTTGTGCGAGCCAGTCTATTAAATGTGGGCCATTGAGTTCGCCACTGATCTTGGCTGTCGCGCGGATATTTAAAGCAGAAGTGCATTCAACCACCAATAACTGCAAGGCGCCTTTACTTTGCAATTGCAAAATCAGTTTCCCTTGCATTTTGAGGGTAGAGGTCAGCAACACACTGGCTGCCGCAAACTCACCAATCACGCTTTTGAGCGCATCAGGCAGGCTCTGATGCTCAAGCGCAGTGAACAGGCTTTGATTGAGCTGAACAAAATTACCGCGCACGGCGGACTGTTCAAAAATAAAAGGGTGCAGTTGGTCTGGACGTTGTGCATTTTTCATGTGCGCTATTTTAACATTGAAGCTTGGCGTCGCTGACACCCGCAATAAAAAAGCCCGCACAGTGGCGGGCTAAAATCACATGCATGCTAGATCAGAAATGATAGTTCAAGGTCGCACGGGCGTTTAAAGGCGCACCGGGCGTAATGTTATTGTTGTTGTGCGCAAACAGGGCATAGTCTTTGTTAGTCAGGTTCTCGATATTGATTTGCGCATCCCACTGCGGGCTTAACTTGGCAAAAATCGCTGCATCAAAACGCGTGTAACCAGGCAGCAGCGTGCTTTGGCTAGCCGTTGGGGTGGCCGCATACATTTCTGAGCGGCTGACCATGCCCAACGCGACGGCCCACATGTCATTGATCTGGTATTTATTCCACAATGAGAAGGTGCGGGTGGGTGTCATTGCCAGATTGCTGCCAGCCAGGATCGCACTGTTGCCTGCGCCTTGCTGTTTGGTGATTTCGCCTTCTTGCAACGTGAATGCGCCCATGACCTGCCATTGGTCAGTCACCTTGCCGCTCAGGCCAACTTCCAGACCTTTGGTTTCCTGGCCGTCAAGCAGAATAGAGTTACCTGTATTTGTAGGGTCTGCGGCCAAAACATTTTCTCTTTCAAGTTGAAAAATGGCGGCAGTCAATGCCAGATTGGGGTTGATATCCCATTTTGCGCCGACTTCTTTATTAATGAATTTTTCAGGCTTGAAGCTTTGAGTGCTCACGGTAAGACCAATCAACTGATCCCCAGCGCGCGGCACATATGAGGTGCTGTAGCTTGCATATAGCGAGCTATCCGTCGTAGGTTTGTAAATCAGCCCGGCTCGCGGTGAAAGCAGATTATTTGTGACATTGATATTAGCAAAGTTACCTGTTCGCAAGTCGGTGTAATTTGTTTCCAAATGATCATGTCTTAAGCCCAGGACTGCCTGCCATTTGGGGTTGAAAACGATTTGATCCTGCAAGTATATGGCGGCAACGGTAAAGTCACTTTTCTGATTGCGGCTGGTTGCATTAAAGGCTACATTGGAAACTGTAGGGTTATCGGCCGAGACGCTGCCAGTTAAGTTTTCACTCGTTCCCTGAGTGAGTCGCTTATTTGTCGTATCTTGTGCAGCAAGCTCTGTCCCAGCCAGCAACTTATGTTCTACATTTCCAGTTTTGGCTGTATAGGTAATATCAGTTTGGTTAATCAGGTTCTCACGTTTTGTCTCATCTCGATAAGCGCCTAATTGCAGGGTATTGGCGGTTGTCACACTGCTATTTGCATAAACGTTTTGATAATACTTATCGTAGTAGGCCAAACGGGTACTGTTTTTGACCTGCACGCCGTTATCAAAGGCATGGCTGATGGCAGCATTAAAGGCGACAGTTTCTGTTTCGGTCGGGCTTAATTTTGCGTTACCAAAAAACTTGTCATAATCCTTGATGCGATAAGGACGATTATTCAGGTTGCTGTTGTCCCCACCGATAAAAGACGGTATGCCTCTATCCGCAGTGCGTTCGTCTTTAAAGTATTCGGCACTTAAAACAATCTCGGTTTTATCCCCCGGCTTGATCGTAAAGGTCGGTGTCATGCCGTAGCGTTTTAATTCCACGCCATCACGGTAAGAGTTGGAGTTTTCATACACCGCATTGAGTCTGAATGCTAATTCTTCTGACAACCCTTGACCATAATCAGCGGTGATCCGGCGGTGATCGAAACTGCCGTAGCTCACGCTCAGGTCTCTGACGGGATCCCAGCCGGCTTTTTTGCTGACGCGGTTCACGACACCGCCTGCGCCGCCGCGGCCAAAAATCATGCCGTTAGGGCCTTTAAGCACCTCGATACGGTCAGTGTTATATAAGTCGCGGTAAGTCTGAATGTCATCGCGCAGGCCGTCTACAAACAAGTCACCCGTAGTCTGGTTGCCACGTAATACAAGCTGGTCACGGTTACCTTCACCTTGTGCCGCTTGCACACCAGGCACATAGCGTACAGCATCAGCGATGCTTTGCATGGACTGGTCTTGCATAAAGTCGCGCGTAATCACGGTAATGGCTTGCGGTACGTTGACCAGCTCGGTATCGGTTCTGGTCGCGGAGGTGGAGCGCTTTGCGTTGTAACCCTTGACCGGTTTGGTGTCACTCTGTTTCTCTGCCTTGACCTCGACCTCTTGTAACTCGACGGTTTCGCGCTCACTGGCGCCTAACGCGGTCATGGATAACAGTGCGCTACTAAAAAACAGCCCGATCGAGAGCAGCGTTGGACGAGGTCTGAACGGATTTTCTTGGGTATTTTTAATCGTCATAAAATTAATATCCTCTCAATGATTGTCGCGAATATTAACTTAGTTGATAATGGTTATCAATAAATTTTGTAAGTTTTGTCAGCAAATCACGGGATAAGCGTGAGTACTAGTCGCTAGCAAGCTGGCCGAGTTGCCAATGGGCCATTGCCCATTGCCACAGCGCAGGCAAGTTTGAAAAAGTGGGAACCGGTTGCGGTAAATAGGGTAGAAAGTTGAAGGCGGCAACGAGCGTGGCCAGGATATTGTCGAGCGGCAAAGCGGTTGCCAGGGTTTGTTTGCTGAGTTTTTGCCCTTGGTCGTTCAATACCAGCGGGATATGGGCATACGCTGGGGTGGCATAGCCCAAGCACTGTTGCAGATAGATCTGCCGCGTGGTGGACTGCAGCAGGTCAGCACCGCGCACCACATGGGTCACGCCTTGCAAAGCATCATCAACGACCACGGCTAACTGGTAGCTGAACAGACCATCGGCACGCTTGATCACAAAGTCACCGATGTCTCTGGCGATGGCATGTTGCTGCCAGCCGACAACTCTATCGGCAAAGCCGATATTGATAGCAGGCGTTTTCAAGCGCCAGGCAGCTGGTGTGTCTGGTTTAATGGGATGTTGCAGGCAAGTGCCAGGATAAATGGCACCTTCAATGCCCAGTTGTGTTGAGCTGTCGGCAATCTCCTTGCGCGAGCAGCTGCAAGGGTATGCCAGGCCCCGGTGGCGTAACTGCGCCAGGGCCTGCTCATAGTGCTCGGTGCGTTCACTTTGGTAGACGATTTTCTCATCCCAAACAAAGCCATAATGCTGCAGGGTGCGAATCATGTCTGCGCTGGCGCCGGCTACGCGGCGGGTGGTGTCTACATCTTCTATACGCAGCAGCCAGCGGCCGCCCTGGCTTTTAGCATCGCAGTAACTGGCGACGGCGGCGACCAGTGAGCCAAAATGCAAGGGACCGGTAGGCGAAGGGGCAAAGCGGCCAACCACCATGGCGTTTTACTGGGTGACGTAAGGCGGAATATGCCAGGCCACCAATTGGCCGCCCCGCAATTGCAGATGACAGGCCATGCGCTCAATGCCCTGGCTGGAGACGTCAAAGGTATACGTGCGTTGTAACTGCATACGTCCATTACCATCCCTGGCAAAACCGACGCGGGCGCAAGCCACGGTTTCATCCAGAAACTGCAGATGGCAGCGCTCAGCCAACTGGCGGCCAATCTTGAGCGCGATCTCACGTTTCGAAATCGTATCCATCCAATACCATGCGCCCGCCATCAAAATGGCTAATAAGGCCCATTCAGCCATCGTTGTTCTCCTTTAAGACGATTATCTTTTTCAGTGTATGATGACCAATAATCCGTTTCATATTCATTTCATTCTTATTTAGTGTTGTTAACGATGAATTCAAGCCGCGAAGCAGATGCGATTCAAGCTTATTATAATTTATTGCACAGCAAGGGCGCTGATGCTGCCATCATGGCACAGCGCGACGCGGTGCTGGCTGAGTTAACGCCGCTATTAAAAGACCAAGAGTGCAGCAGCACGGTCTACCGGCAAGCGGTGGACGATTGTCTGGCCGACAAAGAAGCCCAGCGCTGGCCAGAAATCCTGACCATTATCCGCGAGTTTTATCCTTTTTGGCGCGGCGATGTGAAAGCCGTCATGCAATATGCCGATACTGTCGGCTTTGAATTACATCCTATTGGTTGGCAGCCGGCGGTGATTGATTTGCAGTCCGTTTGGCCGGCGTTGCAGTCCGAGAAGTTTGAAACAGCAGAATTATGGCCGCTTAACGGCTACGTCAAAGCGCTCAAATCCATGGAGCACAAGCAGGAGATGGATATTGAACTGCGTACGCGCATGGCAAAGCTCATGTTGTTGCGCTTGCGTGAAGCACCACTCACAGAAAAAAACGCCTACCGCATCACCGCTGACGCAACCCTGCCGCTATTTAATCTCAAAAATACCCGTCACCTATTTTTAAACGCGGTGCGTGAATTTTACTATTTCTGGTCTGCGCATCCTGATGCGGTCGAAATGCTCAAGCAATTGCAACCGGTCGAGATCATATAAGTCTGTCCCTCCTCCGTATTGGCATACGACGATACGGTTATCCACCGCTTTATCCGTGTTTTGTTGACGCAAACTCTCGATGAGTTCGCATGGCATGCCTCATTCATCAGCATTTGAGCATCTTTAAGTACTTTTGTTTAAATATGCCCTAATTTGCACCAATAATGTGCAATGCACTTTTGATTGAGTTATTTTGGGGCGTTTTTGCCGGTGCCCAAACTCCACTCCTTTTAAAATCAATCACTTAAAAATGGCCTGATATTTGCTTGAAACCTGCGCATTTTAAAAAGGCGTGTCTTTCAAACAAAACGCCAATCAATAATTATTGAATTCGGAGAGCGAAATGGAATCATTAGTGACAGCTAATGACGTCCTGTTTGTATTGCTGGGGGCCATCATGGTCTTGGCAATGCATGCCGGTTTTGCCTTTTTGGAGGTCGGCACAGTACGTCAAAAAAATCAGGTGAATGCCCTGGTTAAAATTATGGTGGATTTTTGTGTGTCTACCATTGCCTATTTTTTTATTGGCTATGGCATTGCTTACGGCATCCACTTTTTCAATGGTGCCGGAACACTGACCGTGCAAAACGGTTACGGTCTGGTCAAGTTCTTCTTCTTGCTCACCTTTGCCGCTGCGATTCCTGCCATTATTTCTGGCGGCATTGCTGAGCGCGCCAAATTCAACCCGCAACTGGCAGCAACATTTTTGCTGGTTGGCTTTGTTTATCCGTTTTTTGAAGGCATTGCCTGGAACGCTCATTTTGGGTTTCAGGATTGGCTCAAGGCCAGTTTTGGCGCCAACTTCCATGATTTTGCCGGTTCGGTGGTCGTGCATGCCATGGGCGGCTGGATTGCCTTGCCTGCGGTGATACTGCTGGGCGCACGTAATGGTCGCTATACCAAAGATGGCCGTTTGCATGCCTATCCACCTTCCAATATTCCATTCCTCGCCTTGGGTGCATGGATACTCACTGTAGGCTGGTTCGGTTTTAACGTCATGTCCGCCCAATCCATACAAGGCATTTCCGGCCTGGTAGCGGTCAATTCACTGATGGCGCTGGTGGGCGGCACGCTGGCCGCATTGCTGCTTGGTAAAAATGACCCGGGCTTTGTGCATAATGGCCCGCTGGCTGGTCTGGTGGCCGTCTGTGCCGGTTCTGATGTCATGCACCCACTCGGCGCACTGGTCACTGGCGCAGTCGCTGGCACCTTGTTTGTCTGGGCATTCACCCTCACGCAAACACGCTTCAAAATCGATGATGTGCTTGGTGTCTGGCCGTTGCACGGCTTGTGTGGTGCCTGGGGCGGTATCGCGGCAGGTATCTTCGGTGCGACCAGTCTTGGTGGCATGGGCGGTGTCAGCCTGATGAGCCAGTTGGCAGGTACTGGATTGGGTGTAGTGATCGCGCTAGTGGGCGGAACCATCGTTTACGGCGCATTAAAGAAAATAGTAGGTATCCGCCTGGATGCCGAGTCAGAGTTTGATGGCGCGGATTTGAGCATCCATAAAATCCCGTCGGTGTCTGGGGATTAAGGCCTATCACTTTAGAAATATGTTGATGCTGTTTTAGTGCAGTCATCAACGCTAAGAGGGATGGTGCCGCAGGCAACTCTGCGACGCAGTGTTGACCAAGATGGGCTGTCCCAACCAAACAGATAGAGTACTGGCGTCAAAGCCAGTCATGCGCTGACCGTCAACCTCGATGAGTGGCCGCCGGATCAGCAGTGGTTCGGCGCGCAGCATGGCCAATGCGGTGTCGGCATCCAGGGTGGCCGGATCTATCTCGCCATCCCTGATTTTGGGGGCGGCCGGATTAAACCAGGCGTGCACCGGCAATGAGCCAAAGAATTGCAGCAGGCGCTCACGTGTCCAAGGCTCGGTGAGCAGATTTTTGGCAATCACCATGTGTCCGGCCGCAGCCAGTTGGGCTTTTTGCCGACTGTTGTTGCTGCAACCGGGTTTTTCATAAAACAATATGGTGCTCATCTAGACCTCCTTGCAAGAGTGCGGGGACTTGTTGTTCGATTTCCTGGCGGATGGCCAGCGGCAGAGCCTGCAGCCAGCGTTCGGGGATGGCCTGACTGCCATAGCGGGCACCCGCCAGCATGCCAACAATGGCGCCGGTAGTGTCGGCATCTTCACCCTGGTTGACGGTGCCAATCAGGCAGTCTTCAAAATTGTCAGTGTTGAGAAAAAAATGCAGCACGGTTTGCATCGTGTCAACAATATAGCCGCTGGCCCTGCCCGGATAGGGGTCGAATTTGAATGCAGGGTACTGTTTGACCAGTGCTGCCGCCAGCAAGCGGCAGGCCGCACCACCCTGGCCATTGAACAGTGCATGCGCCATGCTGCCCAGCGTCAGGCAGGCGGCATCGGACAATGGGTGGTGATGAGTGAGGCGCGCTTGTGCCAGCGTGATTTTTTCAAACTGGTCTGGTAGGTGATAGGTGGCGATGGCAATGGGTGCCATGCGCATGGCCGCACCATTGCCGCCTTCGGCTTCTGAAGCCGGGCCTTGCAGCGTACCATGAAGCAAAAAGCGGCGGATGCCGCGACGGCAGGTGTTACCAACATCTATCGGGTGGCTTTTTAGCCAGTCGGCAAAGCCGCGGGCGGCCGTTTCGGCATGCCAGCCATTGTGGCTTAGCCAGGCGCGGCCCAGACACAGCGACATTTCGGTGTCGTCGGTAATCTGACCGGGTTTGAGCTTGAGCCAGCCACCGCCTGTCATGTCGCGATGCTGGCCTCGGCTGGCGATTTCTCTGGCAGTCATAAACTCCACTGGCGCGCCCAGCGCATCGCCGACCGCCATGCCCAGATATGCGCCCAGCGCACGTTGCATGAGGTCAGGCATAGCGGGCCATGACCTCGTATTCGCCACCCAGCGCGATGACTTCTTCCTCGCCGCACAGTGGGCTGTGTTGCAGAAAGCCGGGAAACAGTAACAGTTTGACCAGCGGCACTTCCACCTGCAATATCCAGTCACCAAACTCGTCGGCGCGCTCGCGGTTGCGGGTAAATGACACCAGATTGTTAAGCCGCAGCCTGCACAGCCCGGCACGCAGCCCATGTTGCCCCACGGTCGGTTCTTCGTTGAGGTTCACGCCGCGCCACAGGGTCAGTGTGGGGTGCGAGGTCGGCAAGCCAAAACGCGCAATCACAAACTGACAATACTCGTATAACAAATCAAGCTGCATATGGATGCTGTAGTTATGAAAGCGGCTGCAAAACTTCTCTTCCAGATAGGTGACCCAGGCCGGGGAGGGGAAATGCCTCAGCGGTGCGCGGTGGAAGCTGGGCGTGAGGCCAAAACGACTTTCCACCCAGCCCTTGAGCACCGCCCCCTGCGGGCTGTTGGCATCAAAGCCCCAGCCCTCCAGCAATTTGAGGTAGCTGGGTCTGAAACGGCGCGGGCCTTGTGCTGCGGCTGGTCGCTGCAAATCAAAGGCGATGGCCATATAGTGGGCAAACCTGTCGGCGGCCTCTTCGGCGTTGTGGCTGGCGTGCAGCAAACGAAACAGCCCGCTGTGGGTCTCGCGTGCTCCGGCAATATGCAGGGGCTGCGGGTGACGGTTAAACGCGACCGAGCCCAGCAATCCGGCCGGAAGACCGACCAGGTTGGTGCTGTACCAGTCTTGCGGGCTGTCTTCCGCCTGCATGCCAGCGAGATGCAGCCTTAAACCGGACGGTTTTCATTCGGGTTGCGTACTGGCCCCATCAATTGCAGGCCTTCTTCATAAGTGATTTCCGGATAATTGGCGCTAAAACTCATGGCCTTGGCAATCACTGCATCCAGCTTGGCACCAGTATCCAGTTTTTTCAGGTCATTTTTTTCCAGACGCAACAGTTCCAGCAACTCGTTATACACCGTGGCTTCGTCTATCGGCAGGACATAAAACGTGCTGCCGTTCATCTTGACCGTGTATTTCTTCAGCAGGTCGATGTTGTTGCAGAACACGATGTATTTGCCTTCCGGCAACAACACGTCTTTGAGGGCCTCTACCAGCAGTTCCAGATAGCCAAATGACAACAGGTAACCGGTAAAAAACGGCATGCCGCTTTCGCCTTCCTGCGCATAGGCCATCACCTGGTCGCAGGTGATTTCTGGCGGACGAGCTTCATCGGCCAGTTGGGCGGCAAATTTGATGGCCAGCTCGCCGCGAAAACCAAAGCGGCCCGGCACTTTGGTGGCATCTTTAAACACCGGGTTTTGCAAACGGTGTTCAGCATTGAGTTTGCCGAAAATGGTGGTTTCCATGGTAGTCATACAACAGTTCTCCTTGATAAATTGAAAGTCCATCCGATTCAAGCGCGTGGGCGACACAGCACACAGGCCGTGTTTTGCACGCTCAAGTCTGCTGGTTGCGGATAAAGTCCGCGGTCTTGAAAAAAGCCTGCTCCAGTTGTTGTCTGAGCGCAGGCTGCGTGATCTCGTCTTGCATGGCCAGCCGCATGCATAACATCCAGGCATCGCGTTCTGCCGTGCCTATGCCAAACATGGCATGCCGCTGTCGCAAGCGCGGATGCCCGTGTCGGCTGCTATACACCTTGGGGCCGCCCAGCCATTCGGCTAAAAACAGCACCAGCACGGCTTTGGTTTCTGTCAAGTCGGCCGCATGCATGCCGCGAATGGCCATGGCTTGCGGCTGGCTATTCATATGAAAGTAAAAGCGTTCTACCAGCCGGTTGATGCCTTCCACACCACCGATTTGTGCAAAGTGTGGATTGCTCTGGATCTGTGGAATCGCTTTGTGGCGGCTGGTATCCAGTGTCGGGTTGATAGGGGGCAATGTGGTGCTCATCACAGTCTCGCGGGTTAGGGACAGATAAGCCGGGTTCAGCAAGTGTTGTACCAACCACACGCAAGGCTTTGTCGCAAATGGCATAGAACCAGTCTGCATGCGGCCTGGCGGCCTGTACATATCAAAAATAGTCTGGCATGGCACCGCGTTTTGCGCATGGAGGTCTTTGTTTCATACCCCACGCAGGGCGAGGGCTTTTGTCGGGTTTGCGACAGTGTTAAAAAGCGGGGTGGATGGCGGTCGTTTTTAACAAAAACGCATATAAAACAATCACTTGATTTGATAATTTTGGGTTGGCACGCTCCTTGCGATACACAGGCTACATGGCCGACACCCTCCATCGCCTGATAAGAAAAGTGATTAGGTTGCGATTCGGAATCGGAAGATGGCTGCGTATAGCGACGAATTTTTCATTTAAACCTAAGGAGCTTCATTATGGCTGCATTACGTCAAATTGCATTTTATGGCAAAGGTGGCATCGGCAAGTCCACCACTTCTCAAAACACGCTGGCTGCGTTGGCCGAAATGGGTCAGAAAATCCTCATCGTCGGTTGCGACCCTAAAGCCGACTCCACCCGCCTGATTCTGCACGCAAAAGCACAGGACACCGTGTTATCTCTGGCTGCCGAAGCCGGTTCTGTCGAGGATCTGGAAATCGAAGATGTGATGAAAATCGGTTACCGCGACATCCGTTGCGTGGAATCCGGTGGTCCAGAACCTGGCGTGGGTTGCGCAGGTCGCGGTGTGATTACTTCGATCAACTTCCTCGAGGAAAACGGCGCCTATGACGGCGTGGATTATGTCTCCTACGACGTATTGGGTGACGTGGTGTGTGGTGGTTTCGCCATGCCGATTCGTGAAAACAAGGCACAGGAAATCTACATCGTCATGTCCGGCGAAATGATGGCGATGTATGCCGCCAACAACATTTCCAAAGGCATCCTGAAATACGCCAACTCCGGCGGCGTACGTTTGGGTGGACTGGTATGTAACGAGCGCCAGACTGACAAGGAACTGGAACTGGCAGAAGCCCTGGCAGGCAAACTGGGTACCAAGCTGATCCACTTTGTGCCACGTGACAACGTGGTGCAGCACGCCGAGTTGCGTCGTATGACCGTGCTGGAATACGCCCCGGACTCCAAGCAAGCTGAGGAATATCGTCAACTGGCGCAGAAAGTTCACGCCAACGCCGGTAACGGTACCATCCCGACCCCGATCACCATGGATGAGCTGGAAGACCTGTTGATGGACTTCGGCATCATGAAGAAAGAGGATGAAACACTGATTGGTAAAGCGGCGACTGCAGCTTAATCAGTCTTTGGCAGGGGGCTTTGCCCCTTGCCAACCCCTCCAGAGACGGTTTCAAAAGTTGAGGAGGTTACTTCCGGGCAATTTCAACAATTTTTGAAAAGTTTCTTTTTATCACTGGTTTTTAGTCGAACATAGGAGACAACGATGAGTGCGACTGCTGAAACAAAAGTCAACGGCGCCGAGCTGATTCAGGAGGTGTTAAAAGCCTATCCTGAAAAGTCCGCCAAAAAACGTGCAAAACATTTGAATGTGTATGAAGAAGGCAAATCCGAGTGTGATGTGAAATCCAACATCAAATCACTGCCAGGGGTAATGACCATCCGTGGTTGTGCCTACGCCGGTTCCAAAGGCGTGGTATGGGGCCCGATTAAAGACATGGTGCATATCTCGCATGGCCCGGTCGGTTGCGGCCAGTATTCCTGGGCGTCACGCCGTAACTACTACATCGGTACCACCGGTATCGACACCTTCGGCACCATGCAGTTTACCTCTGACTTCCAGGAAAAAGACATCGTGTTTGGCGGTGACAAAAAGCTGGAAAAAATCATTGACGAAATTCAGGTATTGTTCCCCCTCAACAAGGGGATTACCGTGCAGTCCGAGTGCCCGATTGGTCTGATTGGCGACGACATCGAAGCCGTGTCCAAGAAAAAAGCCAAAGAGTACGAAGGCAAGGTGATTGTGCCTGTACGTTGCGAAGGCTTCCGTGGCGTGTCGCAATCGCTGGGTCACCACATTGCCAACGACGCCGTGCGCGACTTTGTGTTTGACAAAACCGACCCTGACAAAAACAAATTCGAGTCCAGCCCGTATGACGTGGCCATTATTGGTGACTACAACATCGGTGGCGATGCCTGGTCCAGCCGCATCCTGCTCGAAGAAATGGGCCTGCGCGTGATCGCCCAATGGTCCGGTGACGGCTCGATTGCCGAGCTGGAAAACACGCCCAAGGCCAAGCTCAACATCCTGCACTGCTACCGCTCGATGAACTACATCAGCCGCCACATGGAAGAGAAGTACGGGATTCCATGGGTAGAGTACAACTTTTTTGGCCCGTCCAAAATCGAAGAATCCCTGCGCAAGATTGCCAGCTTCTTTGATGACAGTATCAAGGAGAAAACAGAGCAGGTCATTGCCAAATACAAGGCACTGACCGATGCCGTGATTGCCAAGTACAAACCACGCCTGCAAGGCAAAAAAGTCATGCTGTTTGTCGGTGGCCTGCGTCCCCGTCACGTGATTGGTGCCTATGAGGATTTGGGCATGGAAGTGGTGGGTACCGGCTACGAGTTTGGCCACAACGATGACTATCAGCGTACCACTCACTATGTTAAGGACGGCACCCTGATCTATGACGATGTGACCGGCTACGAGTTTGAGAAGTTTGTGGAAGCCGTGCAACCAGATCTGGTCGGTTCCGGCATCAAGGAAAAATACGTGTTCCAGAAAATGGGCGTGCCTTTCCGTCAAATGCACAGCTGGGATTATTCCGGCCCTTACCACGGCTATGACGGCTTTGCGATTTTTGCCCGTGACATGGACATGGCGATTAACAACCCGGTATGGGGCTTGACCAAAGCGCCATGGCAACAAGCGGCTTAAGAGGAGAACTGAACATGAGCCAGAATGCTGATAAGGTTTTAGACCATTTTGAACTGTTTCGCGAACCCGAATATACGGAAATGTTCGCCAACAAGAAAAAGAATTTTGAATTTGCCGTGCCTGCCGATGAAGTGAAAAAGCAGGTCGAATACGCCAAAACGCAAGAGTACAAAGAGAAAAACTTTGCCCGCGAAGCGTTGACCGTGAACCCGGCAAAAGCATGCCAGCCACTCGGGGCCGTATTTGCTGCGAATGGTTTTGAAGGGACATTGCCCTTTGTGCACGGCTCACAAGGCTGCGTGGCATACTACCGCTCGCACTTCAGCCGTCACTTTAAAGAGCCGACTTCCTGCGTGTCTTCATCGATGACTGAAGATGCGGCGGTATTTGGTGGTTTGAACAATATGATTGATGGTTTGGCCAACTCGTATAGTTTGTACAAACCAAAAATGATTGCGGTTTCTACCACCTGCATGGCCGAGGTGATTGGCGATGACCTGAATGCCTTTATCAAGACCTCACGCGAAAAAGGCTCCATCCCGGCTGACTACGATGTGCCGTTTGCCCACACGCCAGCGTTTGTCGGCAGCCATATCACCGGCTACGATAACGCGCTCAAAGGCATCCTCAACTACTTCTGGGATGGCAAAGCCGGTACCGTGCCTGCGCTGGAGCGCAAGCCTAATGACAGCATCAACTTTATCGGCGGGTTTGACGGCTATGTGGTCGGCAACAACCGTGAAGTGAAACGCATGTTCAACGAGTTTGGCATCACCCCAACCATGCTGTGCGATCCGTCCGACGCCTGGGATACGCCGACCGATGGCGAGTTCCGCATGTATGATGGCGGCACCACACTGGAAGACACTGCCAACGCGATTCATGCCAAAGGCACCATCGTCATGCAGTCCATCTGCGCCGAAAAAACGGCCGACTATATCCAGAGCAAAGGCCAGGAAGTGGTCAAGCTGCATCACCCGGTAGGCGTGAAAGGCACGGATGAGTTTCTGATGGCTATTTCCAAACTGTCAGGTAAGCCTATTCCTGCCAGCCTGACCAAAGAGCGTGGCCGTCTGGTGGATGCCATTGCCGACTCGAGTGCCCATATCCACGGCAAGAAATTTGCCCTGTATGGTGACCCTGACCTCATGCTTGGCCTGACCGGTTTTCTGCTGGAACTGGGTGCTGAGCCAACCACGGTACTCTCCACCAATGGTGACGATGCCTGGGCGGCCAAGATACAAGCCCTGTTTGATGCCAGCCCATTTGGCAAAAACTGCAAGGTCTATCCGAAGAAAGACCTGTGGCACATGCGCTCCCTGTTATTTACCGAGCCTGTCGACTTCCTGATCGGCAATACCTACGGTAAATATCTGGACCGTGACACCGGTATCCCGCTGATCCGGTTGGGTTTCCCGATTTTTGATCGCCACCATAAACACCGCTATCCGGTGTGGGGCTATCAAGGTGCCCTCAACGTGCTGGTCACTATCCTGGACAAGATCTTTGACCAGATGGACATCAGCACCAATGGCATCGCCACCACCGATTACAGCTTCGATATTATCCGCTAGCCTGTGATTGAATGCGTACCGGGTAGGGCACTCCGATGTCTGGCCCGGTAGCAATGTAGTCCTCTGTCTCTTCCCCCACTTTACAATGATCGATTGTTGAGTGTTTAAGCCTCCCGGTTGGGAGGCTTTTTTTATGCGGAGGCACTGACCATCGGTGTGCATGCCGGTTCCACATCAGTCGATGGACTGGCACCCAGACATTCACGACATAACTCATCCCTTTGTCGCAAACCTTACAATCAAAATAGTCAACAAAAATATTGTTAACTCATTGTTTTTAAATGGATATAAAAGCCATACATAGCTTGGCACAGCCTGTGCTATCTCTAGGATAATACATGCGGAGATGTCACGATGCGACAAAGCAAGCCAGTCATCAACGATACCACCTTGCGTGATGGGGAGCAGACAGCCGGGGTAGCGTTTAGCCGTACCGAGAAATTACAGATTGCGATGGCTTTGGCCGAATTGGGTGTACCAGAGCTGGAGGTCGGCATCCCGGCCATGGGCGAGGCGGAAATTGCCGATATACGCGCGATTGCGGCGTTGCAATTGCCGACCAGGCTAATGGTCTGGGGGCGCATGACCGAGGGCGATCTGCTGGCGTGTTTGCGGACCGGGGTGCGGCATGTGAATTTGTCGTTGCCGGTGTCTGATTTGCATATCGAGTGCAAGTTGCGGCGTGACCGGTCGTGGGTGTTGCAGCAGGTGGAACACGTGGTATCGCAGGCGCGCAAGGAGGGCTTGCAGGTGTCGGTGGGCGGGGAAGATGCTTCCCGCGCAGACCCGCAGTTTTTGCAGCAGGTGGTAGCAGTAGCAGAACAGGCAGGCGCTTGTCGTTTTCGCTATGCCGATACCCTGGGCATTCTTGACCCGTTTACCACGTATGAGCGCATTGCGGCCTTGCGAGCGATGACGGCGCTGGACATCGAAATGCATGCGCATGATGACCTCGGGCTGGCCACCGCCAATGCACTGGCGGCGGTTCGTGCCGGGGCCAGCCATGTCAATACCACAGTCAACGGCTTGGGTGAGCGTGCGGGCAATACGCCGCTCGAAGAAGTGGTGACCGCCTTGTGGCGAGTCCACGGTCTGGACCTGGGACTGGATATGCATGCCTTTCCAGAGATTTCGCAGCTGGTGGCTCAGGCGTCGGGGCTGGCGGTGGCCCCCAACAAAAGCATCGTTGGGGCGGCAGTGTTTACCCATGAGTCTGGTATGCATGTCGATGGCCTGCTTAAAGACCCGGCTACCTATGAAGGCTTTGACCCGGCAGCAGTCGGGCGCGAGCGGCATTTGGTGCTGGGCAAGCATTCCGGTAGTCATAGCGTGCGCCATGTCTATGCGCAATTGGGCATCTGTTTGCAGTCAGACGACACTGACTGGTTGTTACAGCGCATCCGCCAGTTTGCCGTGATGGCCAAACGCAGTCCTGCAATGGAAGAGCTCAAGCATTTTTATCTGGAAGGTCAGTCCAGGCCGGGGAGAATGTCATGAATGCAGGCGCACCCACACTTTCATTCTTTGGTTTGCTGCGTGAAGACCTCGCGTGCGTGTTTGAACGCGATCCGGCGGCGCGTCACTGGCTGGAGGTCTTGCTGACCTATCCCGGGTTGCATGCCACCTTGCTGCATCGTATTTCGCATGGCTTGTGGCGGCGCGGCTGGCGCTTTGCAGCGCGCTGGTTGAGTTATGTCACACGCATGTTCACGCAAATTGATATCCATCCCGGTGCTTGCATAGGTCGCCGCTTTTTTATCGATCATGGCTGTGGCGTGGTCATTGGCGAAACGGCCGTGATTGGCAACGATGTCACGCTGTATCACGGCGTGACTCTGGGCGGCGTATCGTGGAATCCCGGCAAGCGGCATCCAACGTTATGTGACGGGGTCATGGTGGGCGCAGGCGCCAAAATCCTGGGGCCGGTGGTGGTGGGTGCCGAGGTGCGGGTGGGCGCCAACTCGGTAGTGATACAGGATATTCCGGCAAGAATGACCGTGGTTGGCATCCCCGGCCGCGTGGTGCTGCCTGACAATGCCCGCCGCCAGCCACAGCAAGGCATAGACCTCGACCACCATTTGATGCCAGACCCGGTAGGCAAGGCGGTCAGTGCCTTGCTTGACCGTATAGACCAACTGGAACGCACGCTGGCCGTGATGCGCGAAGGTCAGCGTGCCGAGTCCGAAGCGCTTGTAGAACGCAGTGTGGCCGAAGCCCGCTCGCGCAAACGCCTGGATTCCTGAAATTTAACCAAGATTTTTCCTGGAGAGCCTTATGAGTGCCTTGTTATCCCGTATGCAAACGTTTTCTGCTGCTGAAGAGTTTTTTGAGTTTCTTGATGTGGCGTATGACCCGCAAGTGGTACACGTCAACCGCCTGCATATCCTCAAGCGCTTTCAACAATATCTGGCGCGTGAACAGGTGGATTCATCCCAACCGGAAAGCGTGCAGCTGGCTGCTTACCAGCGCTTGCTGCAAACCGCCTATGAGGACTTCGTACACTCCAATGCCGCCACCGAAAAAGTGTTCAAGGTATTCCAGGAGGCTGACGGCAGTAAAACCTTCAATCTCAACAGTTTGCGCCAGACATTGCCCTCACAGCGTGCCTGATTTGTCGGCTTTGCGACAAATTGTATGGTAGTGATATTTATTTATAAGTCACTGAATAATATATGAAAAATATTTTTTGACGGCGTGGCATGGTTGTTGCAATAGCCTATATAACAGGGCGCAAGCGAGTGCCCCGATAGCAGAGGAAGGAAGCGTTATGCATATTGTGGTTTGTATCAAACAGGTGCCAGACAGCGCGCAAATACGGGTGCATCCGGTGACCAACACCATTATGCGGCAGGGCGTGCCGACCATTGTGAACCCGTATGATTTGTACGCGCTGGAAGAAGCGTTGCGGCTGAAAGATGAATATGGTGCCCGTGTCACCGTGCTGACTATGGGGCCACCGATGGCCGAGGCGGCCTTGCGCAAGGCGATTTCTTATGGCGCAGACGATGCCGTGCTGGTGACCGACCGTATTTTTGCCGGGTCTGACACCTTGGCCACCAGCTATGCGCTGGCTGCGGCCATCCAGCAGATCAGCAAAGATATTCCTGTTGATTTGGTGTTTACCGGCAAGCAGACCATTGATGGCGATACTGCGCAAGTCGGCCCCGGCGTCGCAAAACGGCTGGAGATGCAGTTGCTCACCTATGTTTCAAAAATCCGTTCCCTGGATACTGACAAGCAGGAAATCGTGGTCGAGCGGCGTTCTGAGGGCGGCGTGCAGGTGCTCAAAACCAAAATCCCCAGCCTGATTACCGTGCTCGAAGGCAATAACGAAATGCGTTTTGCCACCATGGCCAATATGTTCCGTGCTGCCCGTTATCCGGTCAAAATCTGGAACAAAGACGCCGCCGGGATTGAAGACCCGACCAAAACCGGCCTGAAAGGCTCGCCTACCGTGGTTTCCAAAGTGTTTGCACCGACACCACGCGCGACCAAGGCCGAGATCATTCAATGCGAAAGCAACGAGCCCAAAGACCTGAGCGTGACCTTGCTCGCCAAAATGTTTACCAAGTTTCCCAACATCGAGAAAGAGCTGCTGAAGCGGTCGGCTTGAATAGATCCAGGGAGCATGAAGTAAAGGAATCCATATGAGTGAAGAAACCAAAAAACCGGCACCGGCAGGCAAGAAGAAATTTGAGCTTGATGAGCGTCTGAAAGCGTATAAAGGCGTCTGGGTGTTTATTGAACATGAGCGCGGCGCCATACATCCCGTTTCGCTGGAATTATTGGGCGAAGGCCGCAAACTGGCCGATATGCTGGGTGTGGAATTGGCAGGCGTGGTGATGGGTCCTCCCGGAGAGACCACTCGCAGTTTTTGCCAGGAGGCCTTTTACCATGGCGCAGACCTGTGCTACCTGATTGAAGACCCGCTGCTGCAAGATTATCGTAACGAGCCTTATACCAAAGGGCTGACCGATCTGGTCAACAAATACCAGCCTGAAATCTTGTTCCTTGGTGCAACCACATTGGGCCGCGATTTGGCAGGCAGTGTCGCCACCACGCTCAAAACTGGCCTCACTGCTGACTGTACCGAGCTCAATATCGACCTCGACGTGCGCAGCCTGCTGGCGAGTCGCCCAACCTTTGGCGGCTCCTTGCTGTGTACCATTCAGACCCTGAATTATCGGCCGCAAATGGCCACGGTGCGGCCACGTGTGATGGCGATGCCAGAGCGCGACGCGACGCGCAATGGCCGCATCATTGAAGACACCCTGGGCATGATAGAAAGCAGCATCATTACCAAAGTGCTGGAGTTTATCCCGGACGAGATGCAAGACAAACCGCAACTGCCATTTGCCGACATTATCGTCGCTGGTGGTCGCGGCATGAAAAAGCCGGAAAACTTCAAACTGATCTGGGAGCTGGCGCAAGTGCTGGGCGCAGAAGTCGGCGCCACTCGCCCCGTGGTGCAAGCGGGCTGGGTCGAGCTAGACCGTCAGGTCGGCCAATCTGGCAAAACCGTGCGCCCAAAACTCTATATCGCGGTGGGCATTTCCGGTGCCATCCAGCACCGCGTGGGCATGGATGCCTCGGATGTGATTATCGCCATCAACAACGACCCCAATGCGCCGATTTTTGACTTTGCTCACTATGGCATTGTCGGCAACGCCATGACCATATTACCGGCGCTGACCGAGGCATTTAAGGCACACCTGGCAACTGCAAGAAAGGCAGGCTAAGCATGAGTGAAAAATTTGATGTGATCATTGTGGGCGCGGGCCCGTCTGGCAACGCCGCCGCCTTGCGTCTGGCACAGGCCGGACTCAGCGTATTGCAATTGGAACGTGGTGAAAGCTCAGGCTCGAAAAACGTACAAGGTGCGATTTTGTATTCGGATGCATTGGAAAAACTGATTCCTGACTTCAGGGAGGATGCGCCACTGGAGCGGCATATCATCGAACAGCGCATGTGGGTGCTGGATGACGACTCCTACATGGGTTCGCACTACCGCTCGGACAGCTTTAACAAGCCGCCCTATAACCGCTACACCATGATACGTTCGCAGTTTGACAAGTGGTTTTCCGAGCGCGTGCAAAAGGCCGGGGCGCTGGTCATATGCGAAACCACGGTGACCGAACTGCTGCTGGATGGCCAGCGTGTCATCGGTGTACGCACGGACCGTCAGGGCGGTGAGATTTATGCCGATGCGGTGATACTGGCCGATGGGGTGAACTCCTACCTGGCGAAAAAAGCCGGCTTTCACCCCGAGCTGCATCCCAAGGATGTGGCGCTGGCGGTCAAGGAAATCCACTTTATGCCAACCGAGCTTATCGAGCAGCGCTTTAACGTCAAGGGCGAAGAGGGCGTGGTCATCGAGATGGCGGGCAAAATCACCAAGGGCATGATGGGGACGGGTTTTCTCTATACCAACCGCGAGTCGGTGACCATCGGCGTCGGTTGTATGCTGTCCGACTTCAAAGCCCAGCAAATCACCCCTTATGCCTTGCTGGAGCAAATGAAAGCGCATCCGGCCATCCAGCCGCTGATTGAAGGCGGCGAGATGAAAGAATATACCGCGCACCTGATTCCAGAAGGCGGCTACAACGCCATGCCGGATTTGTTTGGCGATGGCTGGCTCATCGTTGGCGACGCTGGCATGTTTGTTAACGCCGTGCACCGCGAAGGTTCCAATCTGGCCATGACCACCGGCATGGTGGCGGCGGATACCTTGATTGCCTTGCGTGCCGAGGGCCTGCCCTTCAGCAAGGCCAACCTCAAGCGCTACGAGGCCACGCTCAACGACAGCTTTGTCATGAAAGACCTGAAAAAATACAAGGACATGCCGGCAATCTTCCACAAAAATCCGCAGTTCTTTAATGACTATCCCGAGTTGTTGTCCAAAGCCGCCCACACCATGCTGACTGTGGATGGGGTGGATAAAAAATCTAAAGAAAAGCAGATACGCCACAGCTTCCGTCAACGCCGCTCACTGATGGGCCTGATGGGAGATGCGTTCAAGTTATGGAGGGCTTTTGAATGAGTATTGTCGTCAAGGTTGAAGAGAAACTGTTCCAGAACCGCTACAAGGTGGACAGCGGCAAGCCGCATATCGAGATCAAGGATGCTGACGTCTGCCGCCATTGTGACAGCCATGCCTGTACCGTGTGTTGCCCCGCTGGCTGCTGGACCATGGAAGGTAACGGAAATGTCACCGTGATCAGTGATGGCTGCCTGGAATGTGGCACCTGCCGCATTATCTGTAACGAGCACCGCAATGTGGCCTGGGAATATCCGCGTGGTGGCTACGGCATCCTGTTCAAGTTCGGCTAATCCCCTTTTTTGTATTGCATTGTTGGAGACATCCCCATGAGTAAACCCGCCAGACAAGTGTTTGTATGTAACCAGGCCAGACCACCGGGCCACCCGCGTGGCTCGTGCCAGGGACGGGGCAGCAATGATATTTTGCAGGCGTTCTGGCAACAGGTGCAGACGCGCAATCTGTGGGAGCAGTTTTCGGTGACGTTTAGCGGCTGCCAGGGCCCCTGTGACAGTGGCCCGCATGTGCTGGTCTACCCGGAAAGCGTGATGTACGGTGGTGTGAGCAAAGACGACGTGACCGAAATCATAGACAAGCACCTGTTGGCAGGCGAAGTGGTCGAGCGCCTGAAAGTGCCGGACAGCGTGTGGTAGGGGACGCTGACAGATGCGAGGCCAGTGTTTGAACCAGCATGCGCTGCATGGTCTGTGATGTGATGAAAGCCTGAGATGAGAGACACCCCATGAGAGGTCAGCCATGAATGGTATCGTCGCCCACGAAGACTTGCCGCCACCGATTGCCGGGTATCTGGCCGCGGCAGCCACCACCCACGATTGGCGTGAGGCAGAGTCGCTGCTATTGCGCGCGCATCAGGTCTCGCCCGACTGTCTGCATGTGTATTACACGCTCTACAAACTGTATGCCGTACGTAATCGCCTGGGTGATGCCGAGCGTGCTGTACACATGGCGCTGGACGCCGCAGCCAGACAGGCGCACATCAATAGCCACTGGCAATCACTGACCGCACAAAGCTGTGACTGGACGCAAGTCGATTCGCCGCAACACTTTTACCTGTTTAGCCTCAAGGCCTTTGCCTATATCCGCCTGCGCCAGCAGCGTCTGCCAGAAGTGCGGCAAATCCTGACCAAACTGCAAGAGATAGACCCGCAAGACAGCGTGGGGGCCTCGGTCATTCAGGCCTATGCCGATGGGGTGCCGCTATGAGTCTGGCCAGCGCCACCATGCTTAACCTCATGCAGCAATCCTGCGAGGCAGTGCTGACCCTTACCGAGGAAGTTGCTCCCGAGGATTTTTTCAGCAGCCAGCTCACCCAGGCGGAAACCCTGCGCCACCTGCGCATCATTGCCGAAAATGTAGACCGGCTGCCGATGGAAAACAAAACGGCCATGTCTGAAATCGACTGGGCAGGCTGGAATGTCCTGCTGTCACAAGTTCGTTCATCGGGCGGCTTCGAGCGAGATGCCATCTGGTTTGCCATCCGCGCCATGGTGCCAGCGACCCTGATGTGGCTGCGCGTGTTCAGGCAGCAGCAACCGGCGCTGTTCAGTATGACCGTATAAGCGAATGATGATGCTACCTGCCACCAACCTACTGCCGCAACGTGTGATTGTCTGTCATTTTGATAATTACAGCACTGCACTGCTGTTCGTGCGCTGGCCCCATGGCGGGTTGTTGGCACCGGCTGCCTTGCCCGTCAGTGCCAGCGTATTAGCAGAGCCTGACCAGCCGTTGCGCCAGCCCCTCACGGCAGCACAAGGGGTAGAAATCGTCAAAACCCTGAATGTGCCTGCTGACACACTGCAATACCAGCATGATTTTACGGCCTGGGTCACCACTGATGAAGGTCCATTACGCATTCATCTTTGTCGTTACATGACACCGGATGCGCCCAAGTCCGAAATCGCCTTATTTGGCGGTGAGTTCAGGCATATGAGTGCCTTGCGTAGCGCTGACAGGCAGGAGTTATTGTTATTGCGACAGGTGTTTGACTGGTTTATGCGAGGTGAAGGGCAGTAACTGGCAGTTTTTCCGGTGTCTATCATGGCAGCTGGCACAAAAACTGCATAGTCTTGCCTATCGCTATATAATCTACTTTATAGCGTAGCAAATGTGACAAACATGACAAAGGCAGACAGAAAGATGACAACGCAGATGACGCAGACCATGCAGGTAAGTGGCTCACTGGTACTGGGACCGGAAGGCAGTGATGGCCAGGCTGGCTTGCTGACAGACCGTCGCCTGGCACTGCTGGAGCATATCGGTAGCTGCGGCTCTATCTCGCAGGCGGCCAAACTGGCAGGACTCAGTTACAAGGGGGCCTGGGATGCGGTGGATGCCATGAACAGTTTGTTTGGCGACGCACTGGTGCAGACTACCACAGGTGGCAAGGGTGGGGGCGGGGCGCAATTGACTGAAGCCGGCATCCGTGTCGTGGATGCCAGTCGCGTGTTAAGGCGTGAGCACCAGAGATTTTTACAGGCGGCCAGTGATGGCATCGCTGATTTTGACAACATTTATACATGGATGCGGAGGCTGACAGTGAAAACCAGTGCGAGAAACCAGTTTTTTGGCAAGGTGGTGGCAATCAAGCAGGCGCAGGTCAATGTTGAAGTGACCCTGCAATTGACTGGCGGCGACCAGATACACGCTGTCATTACCCATGATGGCTTGAATGAGCTGGGCTTGCAGGTAGGCAGCGAGGCTTGGGCACTGGTCAAGGCCAGCTGGGTGATCCTCGCCAGTCCTGAAGCCGCGACTGGCCTGAGTGCACGCAACAAACTGGGCGGCGAGGTGACTCGCATACATCAGGGTGGTGTCAATGCCGAAGTCAGCCTACGTTGCGCCGGTGGTAATGTGATCACCGCGACCGTGACCAATGACAGTGTGGCCGAACTGCAACTGGCCGCTGGTAAAACGATGGTAGCCGTCTTTAAAGCCAGCAGTGTAATTTTAGGGGTGAGCGAGTAGTTTTTTCTCTATCGCTATATATCTTGCTTTATATCGAGTCTTTGAATACATCAGGGAGCGCTTTACATGAAAAAAGTATCCATACTGGTCAGTCTGGCCTGGCTGGGGATGCCAACCAGCCAGGCGTGGGCAGATGCTGAAACCGATGCCCGCATCGCGCAATTGCAGCACATGCTGGAAGTACAACAAACACAAATGCAACAGATGGCAGATGCATTGAAGTTGCTCCAGGCACGGTTAGAAAAACCGGCGGAAACCAGAGGGGTAGCGAGCGATGACAAACAGGTCTTGCGTGATCAGCAGTGGAAGATGGACGCGATGGCCGATGAAATCAAGGCGCTACAATCTGCCCGTGGCAAATCGAGTGGCCAGCCAGTGTACGCCAACTTTAAAAATGGCCTGAGTTTTGAAGATGGTAGTGGCGCCTGGAAACTGGGCCTTAATGGCCGCGTGCAAGCCGACTACCGCAGTTTCTCTCCGGATATTGCAGCCGCAGATACCTTCAACATTCGTCGCGCCCGGCTGGGTGCTAATGTGGCGATGAAGGATTTTGCGGCAAGACTGGAAGCCGAATATAGCGGTACGGCCAATAATGGCAGTGTCGGCCTGACCTATGCGCACGTCGACTACCTGCATTTTAACGGATTCAAATTACGCGCAGGTCAGTTCAAGCCGTTTTATGGACTTGAGCGTGCCATGAATGCCAACTTTACAGATTTTCAGGAACGGGCAGGCACGGACTATCTGCTGGGTGCCACTTTTGACCGCGGCGTGATGGTGTTTGGCGAACCTGTGCCAGGGTTGTTCTATAACGCCTCATGGACCGATGGTAAAGGCGTTAACACAGCCACTGCCAATGGTGATGAAACCGATGCCAAATATGACAACAAGGATGCGCTGGTACGTGTGGTCGGCAATATTGCCCAGTTTGCCGACTGGAAAGACAGTGTTCTGCATGTTGGTGGCTTTTATGCCAGGGGCCAACAGGAACCTGGCAGCGTGCCAACCCTGAATGTACTGACCGAAGGCCGCGGATACACCGTATTTTCTACGAGTGAAGGTTTTACGCGCGCAGTTGACCGTACGCGTGAGGGTTATGAACTTGGGCTGGCACACGGTCCGGTCAAGCTACAGGCAGAACATATACGCGAAAATTTTGATGGCACCGGGTTTGATCGTGACCTGACCGCATGGTATGCCAGCCTCAACTGGCTGGTGAGCGGTGAAACCTTTACCAGCACCTATAAAGATGGCATGTTTGGCCGCTTGCGTCCCAAACAGGATTTTGTCTGGGGGGGCGAGGGCTGGGGCGCGTTGCAACTTGGGGCACGTTACAGCAAGTTTGATGGCGGTGATTTTGTTAGCACTAATGCTACCGGAACTGGCAAGTTGGCAAGTGGCCGTAGCAACGCGTTTGATGCCTGGACGATAGGCGCCAACTGGGTGCTGACGCCCTATGTGCGTGTGATTGCCAACTATGTGCACACCCATTTTGATACCCCGGTGACCACCACAGCCACCGTCTCAGGTAGCAGCAAAACGTATACGCTGGATCATGAAGACGCCGTCACCATGCGTGCCCAATTCGATTTCTAACTTTTATTCAGACAAGGAGATCCCATGCGATCACTCAAACAACTGCTGATAGCCAGTGTGCTGGCAGTTTCCATGCAGGTCCAGGCTGCCGAGCCCTTTACTGTGGCCATTGCGGCCAACCTCAAATACGTGTTCGATGACCTGGCCGCCGAGTTTAAACAGGAAACCGGAATCGAGGCACAAAGCGTGCTCAACGCTTCTGGCAAAATTGCCACCCAGGTACGCCAGGGCGCGCCCTTTGATGTATTCATGTCTGCCGATATGGAGTTTCCCGAGGGCTTGTATAAAGAAGGCTTTGCCGTGACCGCGCCCAAACCCTACGCCTACGGGTTGCTGGTGCTATGGTCACAAACCGGGGCCGATTTAAGCAAGGGCGTGGCCGGGCTGACGGATGCGGCTATTGGCAAAGTGGCCATTGCCAATCCAAAGTTGGCACCGTTTGGCAAACAGGCACTCAAGGCCATGGAGTTCTACAAGGTGAAAGTGGCGCTGGAACCCAAACTGGTCTATGGCGAGAGCATTACCCAGGTAAGCCAGTACGTGGATAGCAAAGCGGTAGATGTTGGCTTCAGTGCCAAGTCGATTGTCGTTGCACCGGAGACTACAGGCAAGGGTAAATGGGTGGCTGTGCCAGAAGAGAGTTATGAGCCGATTGCGCAGGGCGTGGTCATCCTCAAGCATGGCATAGATAACAATGCGGATGCCGCCCGCAAGTTTTACGGGTTCGTGCAGTCGGAAAAGGCGCGTGCCATCTTTGCAAAAAACGGTTATAAATTGCCCTGAGGCATCACACAGGAAACATCATGTTAAGCATCGAGGATATACAGACCATTTGGCTGACCATCAAGCTGGCCAGTCTGGTCACCCTGCTATTGCTCATCATAGGCACGCCCGTCGCCTGGTGGCTGGTACGCAGCCGCGTCTGGTGGAAAGGGCTGGTGGCCTCGGTCGTGGCCTTGCCGCTGGTGCTGCCACCTTCAGTGTTGGGGTTCTACCTGTTGCTGGCGATGGGACCACAAGGCCCGCTGGGTAAGCTGACACAGGCCACTGGTCTGGGCAGTTTACCGTTTACTTTCTGGGGGCTGGTACTGGCCTCGGTGTTATATTCCCTGCCGTTTATGGTGCAACCCTTGCACACCGCGTTTGAGGCTATCGGTGAGCGGCCGCTGGAGGTAGCAGCAACCTTGCGTGCTTCGCCACTGGATACGTTTTTCAGTGTGGTGGTGCCGATGTCCTGGCCGGGGTTTCTGACGGCAGCCATGCTCACCTTTGCCCACACGGTAGGCGAGTTTGGGGTGGTACTCATGATAGGGGGCAATGTGCCGGGACAAACCCGCGTCGCTTCGGTACAGATTTATGATCATGTGGAAGCCCTGGAATATAGTCAGGCGCATACACTGGCCGCGGTCATGCTGCTGTTTTCGTTTTTGGTGTTGCTGGCGCTGCATGTGTGGCGCACGCAACCGAACAGGGGTTACTGACATGGGCGAGATACAGGCACGTTTTCATCTGGCCAGGCCAAGCTTTACTCTGGATGTAGACCTCACCCTGCCCGGGCGCGGCATCACCGTCCTGTTTGGCCCTTCCGGTTCAGGCAAAACCACGCTATTGCGCTGTATTGCCGGGCTGGAGCAACCCAGGGAGGGCTATCTGCGCTTTCACGGCGAGCGCTGGCAGGAGGGTGCGTATTGCCTGCCTACACATCGCCGTCCCATCGGCTATGTGTTTCAAGAGGCCAGCCTGTTTCCACACCTGACGGTGCTGGAAAACCTGCGTTTTGGCCTCAGGCGCAATACGCAGGCGCGGCCAGCAGATCTGGAGGCAGCCATCGCCTTGCTGGAATTGACGCCGCTACTGGGTAGAAACCCGGCACATTTGTCCGGGGGGGAGCGACAACGGGTGGCCATGGCGCGGGCCTTAGCAGTAAGGCCGCGGCTCCTATTGATGGATGAGCCGCTGGCTGCCCTGGATTATGCGCGCAAACAGGAAATCTTGCCCTATCTGGAGCGCCTGCATGACAATCTGGATATTCCATTGCTGTATGTCAGCCATGCCCATGACGAAGTAGCACGCCTGGCTGACCATATCGTTATGCTGCAAGCGGGCAGAGTGCTGGCACAAGGGCCATTGCTGGAGACGCTGGCGCAACTGGATACTCCGATCCGCCTGGGGGAGGACAGCGGCGTGGTCCTGCAGGCGCAAGTCAGCGAACTTGACCAGGAATGGCATCTGATGCGGCTGGCATTTGACGGTGGCAGCGTCTGGACCAGGCAGAGAGACCTGCCGCTGGGGCGTCAGCTGCGGGTACATATTCAGGCCCGTGATGTCAGTGTGGCCATCCGGCCACAAACCGATAGCAGTATCCAGAACCAGTTGCAGGGTGTGGTCGATGCCATGGCCATAGACACGCATCCCGGTGTCATGCTGATCCGTGTCAAGGTGGGAGCTTCGGTGCTGATTGCCAGACTCACTAAACGCTCGGCGTCGACCCTGGGCATCACTGTCGGTCAGTCAGTCTGGCTACAGGTCAAATCGGTGGCACTGATGGAGTAGGCGCGTTTCGCGCCATGCACGACGCATCCGCATCTTGAATGTGCAAGAAAGGAAAGGAGTCCACTCATGATAGAACAACTCTATGCCAATTTGTCTGTGGCTGAACAACAGCGAGTGATTCGCGCCGAGCGTTTTGAAAGGCACGATGAACCCTCACTGCAAGCTACCAAGATCCATGGCTACGCCGCCGACGGGGGTAAGTGTTTTTATTACCACAGTTTTGTCTTGTCGGAAGAGGGCTTTGATATCGATGAGTTTCCGCTACGCATCGATGTCTATTACGAACGGGTGATGGCCTGGCGTCTGAAAGACGGTGGCTGGTTAAAAACTACCACCATCTCTGATCAACTGGATGCTTGCCAGCCACGCTTTCATACCCGGCCAGCGGAATGGGTGGCCAGCCTCTGAGGGTAAACGCCTAGCTGGCAACTGCCAGTATCACCGCAGAGGCTTTGAATACCACGCTGGCACTGGCGCCCTGACTGAGTCCAAGTTCACGTGCGGCTTCATGGGTAATGCTGGCAAACACGGTATTGCCGCCTGGTAAATCGAGTTTGACTTCGGCACTGACCGGCCCGCTGATCACCTGTGCCACCACGCCGCGCAGCACGTTACGTGCGCTCAGGGCATAGCCCTCGCTCTCTGTCATCACCATCATGGAAGAGGCTTTGACCAGGGCCAGCACCGATTTGCCACTGGTCAGGCCCAGACTGTGTGCACTGCTGTGGGTGACCATGGCCACTAGCGTGTCGCCATTGCCGAGGGCAATTTCGATTTCGGTATGTACGCTGCCAGGGTGTACGGCAGTGATGTTTCCCTGGAACTGGTTACGTGCGCTGATTTTCATGACGATATTTTCCTGATCGGGTTGAGATACCATTAGTGTATGCAAGCGCGCTGTAAAACATCAACCGCAGCGTCGAGCCTGCGGCTGTCAACGCTGCTATATTACGCAGCGTGAGCCAGCTTTTCCGGCAGCGCCTGCACCAGTGGTGCCAATGCTTCATAGCCGCCATCCACGCTGTAGACTTCCTTGTAGCGGAAGTCGTCAAACATCTGCGCAAACACCTTGCTGGCATTGCCGTGATAGCAATAAATCATCACCGGGATATTGCGTGGCAGGCTGCGCAATATCTGTTCCAGCTTGTACTCGGACAGCTGGTCGGCCCCTGGCAGATGGCCACTCTGGTAACTGTGCATATCTCGGGTATCAAACAGCGCGATTTCCGCAAAGCGTTCCGGGTTACTCAACATTTCGGCGGCTTGTGCCGCAGCAATGGTTTGCCAAGTCATAGCTTACTCCTCTGGTCCAAAACATAATTCATAATCCACACAGACACCGCAACTGGGTGACTTGCATATCAATACGTTTTCCTGCTCGCACAGTTGCCGGTAAAAGAACTTTTTCCACTTCATGTCGCTGCTGTTTTTGGCCACCAGCGCCGGGAAATAGTCGCGCATCAGTTGCGACAGTTCGGCGCGGCTGGACAGTTTGAGGTCTTGCCACAAATGGTTGGCGCCGCTGCAGCAGGTGCCAGCAATCAATCTTGCCAGTGCATAGGTGTTCATGTTTTGATCCAGCGCATGTGCCATCAATAATGCAATCAAATCCTCAAACTCGTCCCAGCCATGGCCAGATGAGGCCAGGGAACTTGCTACAACAGCACTGGGCGGGGAGAGGCTCTGTTGCATACGGGTTACCCTCAGGCCGGGGCGTGGGTATAGCACTTTTTCGGACAAATTTTGGCGCAGGCCTCGCAGCCCACGCAGTTTTCCGGATGGGCGATGGTCATGACTTTCTTTTCATACTCATCATCCTCATCGTCGCCCAGCGTCATGGCGATGCGGTCACCGTCTTCAGTAATGCCCACCAGCTCCAGCACATCACGGCCACAGACACGAAAGCAGCGGCCACAGCCTATGCATTTTTCCTCGGCAATGTGGTCGGCAAATTGCGGCGTCCACTCCACGCCGCTGGGTAAAGTTACACTGAAAGCCATGGTTTGCTCCTAGCCACCCGCTGCGGTCAGCCTTTTACGGGCGTCGGTCAATTGTTGATAAGCCTTGAAGGTTTTCTCGGCCACTTCCGGAATTTTTTCCCAGCCGGTCGGCAAGTCTTCGGACAAGTCATGCAAGTCCATTTTGAGCTGGGTGGCCTGGGCATTGAGTTTTTTCACCTCGGCCTTGATGGAGTCTACGTCGCTTGTTTCTATCTCACTCATGGCGCACTCCTAACCGTAATTCACCACTTCGGGAAACTTTTGTATCATGTCCACCGCGGCCTGCACCAGCTTCTGGCCTTCGGCGGCCAGCTTGTCCATGGTTTCAAAACCAAAGCGGTGCACATCGCGCAGATGCTTGTTCACTACCACCAGGCGGCCTGCAGTCAGCAACATCTTGCCAAAGCCCTCGTGATGCATCTTCATCATGGGCGAGACCATGACGCCGGTTTCCCGCTCCACCGCCAGGCCCACCGCGTTATAAAACAATTCCAGACGCCACAAGGTTTCCGGGTCGGGGTCGCCGATAATTGGCATCTCGCGGCGCTGCTCCTTACTAATGATATAAGGCGCCAGCAAGGTCGCATTATCCTTGCCTTCCCATGCGCCATGGGTGTCTTGCGCCCGCCATTGCTTAATCAGTTCGATCACAAATGGCGAGGTCCAGGGATCACTCGCTACTGGCGCTTCAGCGACTGCTGTCATGTTTTTCTCCTATAAATAAATATTGCTTACCGCATTAACACGCAAACGCCTTCGGTTTTCTCTGAGCACTCCGTGTCCTTGGTGGCTCAAAATGAATTTAAAAGCTTTAATTAGCCACAGAGCGCACAGAGGTCACAGAGAAATTCTTAGTTTGCTGAATGCACTTGCTGCTCTGTGTTCTCGGCGTCTCTGTGGTAAATAGCCTTTAAAACCTATACCGTTTCTTCTTCCTCATCAAAATCGACCGTTGTGGCCTGGTCTTTAAGCAGGGCTTTGCGTAACCAGGGGGGTGGGGTGCCTTTGAGCACATCCTGCAATTTGCCCAGAATTTCGTCTATCGGTTCATCAGCGGTGACCTTGACCGGGTGTATCTTGTGCGCCACCACACGGGCAGCGGCGGAGCCACCGATGGCCGCCACATACAGCAGCGCACAGTCCTTGATGACTTCCAGCTTGGGTGCCAGCTTGTCTTCGTTGCCGTCTTCTTTTAAGTCGCCATCAAACGGCACCGAGTGTAAAAACGTCCAGTTTTCCGGCGTCAGCTCATAAATGGCCAGGTGCTTGGCCCAGCCAAAGTGGGCGTCGACCCGTTTTAAATCCTGTGTGGCAAATGCGACTTTCATGTGGGGGTTCCTTTACGCGGGGTTAACTGAAATGCACAGTGCTTTCTAAATGCATGTCGCTTGCGCTGTGGCAACTGCCAGCAGGCGTACAACTGTTGCAGCCAGTGGCGGCACCAGCCTCGCTTGCTGGTGCGGGATACCAGTGATCAGGGGCTGGTTCATGGCTCTGTGCCAGAAAGGTGTTGGCCAGTTCAAATGCCAGATCACGCGTGCCCCGGTAGCCCACGCTAATTTTGTGTGCGGCGCCGATACGGTCAAAAGTCGGAATGCCGATACGGATAAAAGGCAGATGCAGGCGCTCGGCCAGTTGCCTGCCGTGCGAGTGGGTGAGCAGCAGGTCACAGCCTTGTGCCAGCACTTCCAGATCTTCCAGATCACCGATTTGCACCTGTTCTATAGGCAGTTGCGCCAATAACGGCGAGTGAGTGGTGGTCACCGCGCGCAAGTCACAGCCCATCTCTAGCAAAAACTGGCCGTAGCTCCACAACATGTCGGGTTCGGCACCGATAGCGACGGTTTTGCCGCCGGTATAAAAATGCGCATCCAGCATGGCGTCCTGACACTGGCTGCGCTGGCGGCGCAGTTTCATCGGCACGGGGGTGCCGGTGAGTTCGGACAGGCATTGCACAAAGTCATCACTGGCGGCCAGTCCGGTCAGCCGCTCAAACAGACGGTAGGGGACGCCACATTGGGCTTCCAGCGCCTGCGCTGCCGGGCGCATCTGCTCGCCGATAGCGAGCGTATAGCGTGCCGTGCCCAAGGTCTGTAACTGCTCCAGCGTGGTGCCGCCCAAGGTAGTCGGTGTAAAGTCGTCCGGTATATGGCCATCCAGCGAGCCAGAAATATCGGGCACTATCACCGCCTCCAGCCCGAACAGTTCGACAATGTCGCGAATTTCCTGCAAGTCGCCCGGTGTTAAATGGCTGCCAGCCAGCACATTGACGCGGCGCGCATGGCGCACGCTCACAGGCTGTGCAAAGTGCTGCACTATTTTCAGCACCGCCTTGCTCCAGCCATCCTGAAACGCGCCCACGTAGTCAGGCGTCGATACATACAGGATATGCATGTCAGCAAGCTCGGGGTGTTTTTGCGCAATCAGCTTGAGATAGGCATCCACATCATCGCCCTTGGTTTCGGTCAGCCCGGTAGAGGCGATGCCGAGGATGGAGGGCTGGTTGCGTTTCCAGATATTGACGATGGTCTGCTCGATATTGTCCATGCCACCAAGGATGGTGGTGACCTCGCTCATGGCCGTGGTTTGCATGGGGATCATTTCGCGGAAATGCCGCACAAACAATACCAGCCCGAATGAAGTACAGCCCTGCGAACCATGCAGGGTAGGCAGGCAGTGCTGCAAGCCCATAAAGGCCAGCGCCGCCCCGATGGGTGCGCTCATCTTGAGCGGGTTGACGCTACAGGCTTTACCGGGGTTGAGTACTTGTGCCATGGTCTTGCTCCCTTCAGGCCGCGATGTCGCCGCTGGTCAGTGGCGGCTCATCGCTGCTGACCGCCGTTTCCCACGGCGCTGGTTGCCGCACCTGTTGCCACACCGGGTGATACAGCGATTGCGTGATGTTTTTGACCAGTTCCACCATGCCCACATAGCCCGCATACGCATGGTGACGTTCCTGGTTAATATCCAGCCACGGCATTTTGGCCTTGAGCGCCACAAACTGGCTGCGCCCACCCGAGAGCATGATGTCGGCCTTTGCTTCCTTGAGCATGGCATACATATCGCGTGGCCGCATGTCGTCTATCATGTGGGCATCCTCGCCCATGATTTCCTTGATCTTTTCCTTGTCTTCCTCGGTGGATTTTTTGACGCTGGTGCCCACCACCTCCATGCCTGCTTCCTGTAAGGCTGACACCACAGACCAGGATTTGACCCCGCCGGTAATCAGCAACACACGCTTGCCACTCAGGCGTAATTTGTAATCTGCAATCGCCGCCCAGGCGCGGGCTTCCTCGCGTGCAATAAGCGCTTCGGTACGCGTCATCAACTCGGCATCCGCCCCTTGCTGTATCAGCAGGCGGGCAATCTGGCGCAAGCTGTCGCTCATGTCGCCAATGCCGTAAAACGAACCTTCAAAAAACGGAATGCCATAACGCTCTTCCATCTTGCGCGCCACATTAATCATGGCCTTGGAACACACCATCATTGCCGCCTTGGCGCGGTGTGATTGCGCAACCTCGTGATATTTTGCATCGCCAGAGATACAAGCCAGCACGCGGATACCCAACTCATCCAGCAGTGGTTTGACCTGCCATAACTCCCCGGCCAGGTTATATTCGCCAATAATATTAATGTCGTACGGCGTGGTGTAATCAGGCTCCTGCGTGCCAATCACATGCGCCAGCAATGCTTCACCCGCCAGCTTGTTGCCCAGGTTTTTCGGCCCGGCAAAGCCAGGCGAATTCACCGGGATCACCGGCTTGCCAAATTTTTCACTGGCTTTCTTGCACACCGCTTCGATGTCATCCCCGGTCAGTGCAGGCACGCAGGTCTGGTAAACAAACACCGCAGGCGGGTCATATTTGCTGATAATTTCCCTGATGGCCTTGAACAGGCGCTTCTCGCCACCATAAATCACATCCAGTTCGTTCATGTCGGTGGTAAAGCCAGTTCTATAGAGACTGGAACCAGAGGATTTGGCGCCACGGTTATCCCAGGAGTTACCTTCACAGGCAATCGGCCCATGTACCAGATGCGCGACATCGGTAATCGGCTGCAAGGCGATTTTGGCACCATCAAAAGCGCAGCCACCGGCGGCGGCACCAGGCGTCAATTGCTTGGTACAACCTTTCTTGCGTGCTTTTTCATCCTTGGCCTGATTTTTATCGCAGCCGGGTTCATTAAACACGTCCTGAATTTTTTCGTTCAAACTTGCCATGACAAGACACCTTTGGAGTTCTTGTTGTGGTTATTGCAAGGAATGTGCCACGCTGTTTATGTGTTTTAACTGTATGAATTTAAAGAACATTATTTTAAGTTATTGAATGTCGGAAAGCAGACAAATGCGACAATCGGTGTGGGGATAGATGGCATGTTGTAGGGTGGGCAGGGATGCCCACGCGGGTGATTGTTTGTTACGTACTCTTTCGCCTGTAGGCGAGTTACTTTCTGTTGCTTGCCCCACAGAAAGTAACCAAAGAAGAGGGCACCCAGCCATCACGGCCTGACGGCTCCCTTGCGTTGCTCAACAAAGTAAGCGGTCACGAAACTCGCCCTGACAAGCCACACACTTCGTGGCTTGTTGCGGAGCTCAGACAGTCGCTCCCTTCTTCCTTACTTTGTCTCCGCTACTCAGCGTGATGGGATGGGATTTATCTCGCCAAAGTCACACTGTTGAAGTTTGAACCGTTCAAAAAAATAATTCTTTTATTCAATCCGCCAACAGTAGCAGTCGCATGGTGTTCAGGGGTCCCCATCTGCCGCGCCGAGTAGCGCAGACAAAATAAGATGAAGCGAGCGGCTGTTCGAATCCCGCGGTGGCCTGCGATTTGTGCAGGCCGCTAGGATGAGTTCTGCGAGCGCTTATTTTGGCGAGCAACGCAGGAAACAAGCGGAAGCTGGGGTGCACTTTCTTTTGGTTACTTTATCTTTGTGCAAGCAAAGAAAAGTAGCTCGCCTACAGGCGAAAAAGAACATCACAAACAACCAGTTATCCATGTTGGCATCGACAACCCATAAAAAATAGCAAAATGACCTTCTTAAATATCATCAAGCTTTAAAAGCAAAAGACCTTAATCCATCTCTCTGGCATGGTTCAAACTATATTTCGGTAAAGCAATCGTCAACGCTTCACTGCCTATCTTCACCTGGCACGCCAGTCTGGATTGCGGCGTTAATCCCCAGGCTTTATCCAACTGGTCTTCTTCCTCATCAGTGGCAGCCGTCAGGCTGGCATTGCCCTGCTGGATAATCACATGACAGGTGCTACAGGCACACACGCCGTCGCAGGCGTGTTCCAGGGCAATGCCCGCGTGTAGCAGAGTGTCGCACAGCACTTTGCCGGGTTTGGCTTCAATCTGCATACCTTGCGGACAAAGCTCGGGGTGGGGGAGGATGGTGAGTTGGGTCATACGGTCAGGCTTTCCAGATGCTGGCCTGTGAGTGCCTGCTGTATGCTTTGGTCCATGCGGCGTGCGGCAAAGCTGGCGGAGGCGTTGTTGAGGGCTTCGGTGGCATGGCGCAGGTCTTCGAGCTTGTTGCTGTCACCCATGATCAGGGTTTCCGCCAGCGCGTAAATATGTTGCCAGATATGGTCCCATTCGGCTTTGCTGAGCAGGTTGTGGCCGTCTTCGGCCATGGCGGTTTCGGTGGCGTCTAGTAAGCGTCTGGCTTCCACCTGGGCTTCGCGCAGGGCGCGCATGCGCTTGTCGTGTTCGGCGTGTTCGACACCCGCACGCAGCAGGCGGGTGATCTCGTCTTCGCTCAGGCCGTAGGAGGGCTTGATGCTGATTTGCGCAGCGACGCCGCTGGTTTGCTCGATGGCAGACACCGAGAGCAGGCCGTCGGCATCGACCTGGAAGGTGACGCGGATACGGGCGGCACCGGCTACCATGGGCGGGATGCCGCGCAGTTCGAAGCGGGCCAGCGAGCGGCATTCAGCCACCAGTTCGCGTTCGCCCTGAACCACATGAAAGCTCATGGCGGTCTGGCCGTCTTTAAAGGTGGTGAAATCCTGCGCGCGTGCCGTGGGCAGGGTGGCGTTGCGCGGGATGATTTTTTCGCTGAGGCCGCCCATGGTTTCCATGCCCAGCGACAGCGGGATGACATCCAGCAGCAGCCATTCCTGGTCTGAGCGGTTGCCTGCCAGCGCATTGGCTTGCATGGCGGCACCGAGCGCCACCACCTGGTCGGGGTCGAGGTTGGTGAGCGGTGGCTGTTTGAAAAAATCGGCCACGGCTTGCCGCAGTTGCGGCATGCGGGTGGCGCCACCGACCAGCACCACACCCTGAATGTCGTTTGTTTGCAAGCCTGCATCACGCAGTGCACGGCGCACCGGACTAAAGGTTTTGGCCAGCAGTGGCTGGCTCAGCTCAAAAAACAGTTCGCGGCTGAGGATGGCGTGGATGTCGCCGTGGCTGGACAGGCTGCAACGGAGTTCGGTGCTGCTCTGGCTGGTCAGGCGTTCTTTGGCCTGACGGCACTCGTTGAGCAGGCTGCGCATGTCGGCGGCATCCAGGGTGTGCAATTGCAAGGTGCCGCATAGCCACTGGTAGATGGCGAGGTCAAAATCATCACCGCCCAGTGCCGAATCACCACTGGTGGCCAGTACCTCAAACACGCCACGGTGCAAGCGCAGGATGGAAAAATCAAAGGTGCCGCCCCCCAGATCATAGACGCAATACACGCCTTCCGCGGCGTTATCCAGCCCGTAGGCAATGGCAGCGGCAGTCGGCTCGTTGAGCAGACGCAAGACATTGATACCGGCCAGTGTGGCGGCGTCCTTGGTGGCCTGACGCTGGGCATCGTCAAAATAGGCAGGGACAGTAATCACGGCGCCGGTGAGTTCACCGCCCAGGCTGTGTTCGGCGCGTGCACGCAACACCTTGAGGATGTCGGCAGAAATTTCGACCGGGCTGCGCACCCCGGCCACGGTCTCCAGTTTGACCATGCCCGGGCTGTCTACCAGGCGATAAGGCAACTGCCCCAGGTGTTGTATGTCTTGCAGGCCGCGTCCCATCAGGCGCTTGACCGAGACGATGGTGTTGCGCGGGTCACTGGCGGCGGCAAACTTGGCCTCCCAGCCCACGGTGGTCTCAGCCACCTGATAGCGCACCACCGAAGGCAGCAGGTGGCGACCATGGTCATCGGCCAGTGCCACACATTCGCCACTGCGCACGGTGGCCACCAGCGAGTTGGTGGTGCCGAGATCTATGCCGACGGCCAGTCTGTGCTGGTGGGGCGCTGCACTTTGCCCCGGTTCTGCAATTTGCAACAGTGCCATAGTCACTCCTCAGAATACGCTGCGCGGGCATGCCCCGCTGTGAAACTTAAACGCTGAAACTCTCGCCGCAGCCACAGTTGGCCTTGGCATTGGGGTTGCTAAACTTAAAGCCTTCGTTGAGGCCTTCTTTGGTGTAGTCCAGTTCGGTGCCATCGAGATAGACCAGGCTGGTTGGGTCTACCAGCACCTTGATGCCATGGCTTTCAAAAATCTGGTCTTCTTCACGCGCTTCATCCACAAATTCCAGCGTGTAGGCCATGCCGGAGCAGCCCGAAGTTTTAACACCGACGCGCAGGCCCAGGCCCTTGCCGCGGCTTTCCAGGAATTTTTGTACACGCCCGGCGGCGCTGGGGGTGAGAGTAACAGTCATGTTCGACTCCTGTGGTTTATACCGAGAACGAGCTGCCACACCCACAGGTGGAGGTGGCGTTAGGGTTGGTAATGACAAAGCGCGCGCCTTCCAGGCCTTCCTGATAGTCTATGGTGGCGCCCATCATGTATTGAAAACTCATGGCATCTACCAGCAGCGACACCCCGGCTTTTTCTACCACCATGTCGTCTTCGGCGACCTGGTCATCAAAGGCAAAGCTGTACTGAAAACCGGAACAGCCGCCACCGGTCACGTACACGCGCAGCTTGAGGCTGGGGTCGCCTTCTTCGGCCAGCATTTCGCTCACCTTGCCGGCGGCATTGTCGGTAAAAATAATCGGGGTCGATAAAATGTCGTCACTCAAAACGGCTTCAGTCATGGCGGGCTCCTAGGCTTGGGGCTGGCAGGCGTCGTACTCGCCCTGCTCCAGCCCGTTTTTGTTGCGATAATCGGAAATGGCGGCGCGGATGGCATCTTCGGCCAATACCGAACAGTGGATTTTTACCGGTGGCAAGGCCAGTTCATCGGCAATATGGCTGTTCTTGATGTCCATGGCCTGATCCAGGGTTTTGCCCTTGAGCATCTCGGTCACCAGTGAGGAGGAGGCGATGGCAGAACCACAGCCATAGGTTTTGAATTTGGCATCCTCAATTACCCCCTCGGCATTGACCTTGATTTGCAGCTTCATCACGTCGCCGCAGGCCGGTGCGCCGACCATGCCTGTGCCCACATCCTCGGCATTCTGGTCAAAACTGCCAACATTGCGCGGGTTTTCATAATGGTCGATGACCTTGTCGCTATAAGCCATATGTGTCTCCTTAAATAGCCGCCGCGCTGGGTTCGCGGTGCGATTCGGTGCCGTGCACCCAGCTCACGGAAGATAAATCAATGCCGGACTTCACCATCTCCCACAGCGGCGAGAGTTCGCGCAGTTTGCCGATCTTGGCGCCGATGAGCGCAATGGCAAAGTCCACGTCCTGCTCGGTGGTATACCGGCCAATCGAAAAGCGGATAGAGCTATGCGCCAGTTCGTCTTCACGGCCAATGGCGCGCAACACATACGAAGGCTCCAGGCTGGCCGAAGTACAGGCGGAGCCGCTAGACACAGCCAATTCTTTAATTGCCATCATCAGCGATTCGCCCTCGACATAGTTAAAGCTGACATTGAGGTTATGGGGCACACGCTGCTGTAAATCGCCATTGAGGTAAGACTCCTCAATCTGTGACAGGCCTGCCCACAGGCGGTCACGCAGCAAGCGGACGCGGGCGTTTTCTTCTGCCATTTCAGCCCTGGAAATGCGGAAGGCTTCGCCCATGCCGACAATCTGGTGTACCGGCAAGGTGCCGGAGCGGAAACCGCGCTCATGCCCACCGCCATGCAACTGTGCCTCAAGGCGTATCCTTGGCTTGCGGCTGACAAACAGCGCGCCTATGCCTTTGGGGCCATAAGTTTTATGCGCGGAAAAACTCATCAAATCGACTGGCAGCGCTTTCAGGTCTATCTCCACCTTGCCGGTGGCCTGGGCTGCATCCACATGAAAAATCACATTGTTTTCACGGCAAATTGCACCCAGCGTGGCGATGTCCTGGATCACGCCGATTTCGTTGTTGACCAGCATGACCGAGGCCAGCACGGTATCTGGCCGGATCGCTGCCTTGAAGGCTTCCAGATCGACCAGGCCGTTTTCCAGTGGTGATAAGTAGGTGGCGCTAAAGCCCTGGCGTTCCAGTTCGCGCACGGTATCCAGCACCGCCTTGTGTTCGGTGGTCATGGTGATGATGTGCTTGCCCTTGCCGCTGGCATAAAACTGCGCTGCGCCCTTGATGGCGAGGTTGTTGGATTCGGTGGCGCCGGAGGTCCAGACAATTTCGCGCGGGTCGGCATTAACCAGTGCGGCTACATGCTCGCGTGCTTCTTCCACCGCCGCCTCGGCTTCCCAGCCATAAGGATGGCTGCGCGACGCCGGATTACCAAACAGCTCGGTGAGGTAGGGAATCATTTTTTCCGCCACGCGTGGATCGACGGGCGTCGTAGCAGAGTAATCAAGGTATATCGGTTTCATACAATCAACCTGACAAAAGGTGGGTTCAGGCTAGCTTGAGCAAGCTCTGTGCCATGCCGGACTGGGTTGATTTAACCTTTTGATTTATATGTTAATTTATTAAATTCATGACCAGGCTAACAATGGAGGCTTGTCGTGTTTGTCGTGAATGCGACAAACAAAGCAGAGATATTGTTGTAAGGGTTGTTGCATTGTGCAGGTAGGCAGTTCACCTGCAACAGGTTGTAACAGTGGCTGAGACTATTTAATTATGTAAAACCTCTTGGTCAAATAGCCGTGAACCCCGTTTTTATCCGGGTTTTGCACCATTCGTATATATCAGCTTCAATGATCATGCACCCCGGCATGAAAATTGCTGAATTCAGCTTAACTCTTCATTTTTCAGGTGGGTATGATGGCGAACTTGTCGGATTCCAGCCACGTGGCACTGGTCACAATTTATGAGATAGGCAAGATACTCAGCTCCTCGCTAGACCTGCAGAAAACGCTAAGACAAGTGGTGAACCTGGTCGCTAACCACTTGGGCATGCAGCGTGGCATGGTCTATGTGCGCGACGATGGCGACAGTTTGCAGGTACTCGCCTCAGTAGGCTTTAGCAAAGAAGAGGTCGCACGGGCGCGTTTCAAGGTAGGAGAGGGCGTGACCGGCAGAATCTGCCAGATGGGGATGCCTGCGGTGATTCCTGACCTGGTGCAAGAGCCATTATTTTTGAATCGAACTGGTGCGCACCGCTCGGTGGAAGGCATGACCGTCGCCTATCTCGGTGTGCCGATTAAAACCGGGCGTGAAACCATAGGCGTGCTCAGTTTTGAGCGCTTTGCAGAAGACAAGCATGGCCTGTTTGAAGAAGACTTGCAGTTGTTGACCATGGTCGCCAATCTGATCGGACAGACGATTCTGTTAAACCAGCAGGTGACCAGTGATCGCGAACAACTGATGCAGGAGCGTCAGCGTTTGCAGAAAGAGTTAGCAGGCAAATACAGCATAGGCAATGTCGTCGGCCAATCCAAACGCATGCGCGAAGTGTTTGCCGATGTGCATATGGCCGCGCCCGGTAACAGTACGATCTTGCTGCGCGGCGAGTCAGGGACCGGCAAGGAGGTCATCGCGCGCTCCATCCATTTTTTGTCTTCACGCAAGGACAAACCGTTTATCAAGGTCAACTGCGCGGCCCTCTCCGAGAGCCTGCTCGAATCAGAACTGTTTGGCCACGAAAAGGGCGCTTTTACCGGTGCCATGCAAGAGCGCAAAGGGCGCTTTGAGCAAGCGCATGGCGGCACACTGTTCCTGGATGAAATTGGCGACACCTCGGCGGCTTTTCAGGTCAAATTGTTACGCGTATTACAGGAGCGAGAGCTTGAGCGCGTTGGCGGCAATAAAACCATCAAGGTTGATGTACGGCTCATTTGCGCCACCAACCGCAACCTGGAAGAAGCCGTCAACAAAGGCGAGTTTCGATCCGACCTCTACTTCCGCATCAACGTGATTTCCATCTCGCTGCCAGCCCTGCGCGAGCGCCGCGATGATATTCCACTGCTGGTAGAAAACTTCCTCGGCAAATTCAACAAAGAAAACAGTGCCCGTGTCAGCATCACCCCCGAAGCCATGAATGTGCTCAGCAACTGTCACTGGCCGGGCAATGTGCGTGAACTCGAAAACTGCGTTGAACGCTTTGCCACCATGGCGCGCAGCAATTTGATACGCGAGGTGGATATCCCTTGCCAGACCAACCACTGCCTGTCCTCCACACTGTGGAAATACCAGGCCCAAGGCACCGTGATTCCCATTGCCCCGGTCAATGTCAGCCCGGCCAGCCCACCGCCCCCGGTCGAGTTGCCGCCGCAAGAGGTGGCTGAAGAAATGCCCCTGACCGAGCGTGAGCAACTGGTGCAAGCCATGGAAAAAAGCGGCTGGGTACAAGCCAAAGCCGCACGGTTGCTTAATCTGACGCCAAGGCAGATGGGCTATGCGCTGAAGAAATACAATATTGAGGTGAAGCGGTTTTGAGTGAGTCCTGCGTAAGCTAGCCATAGGTTTGGCTGCCTGTTACTGCATGTGCTGGCAAAACTTTATGATGCGCGCGTCTGCCATCGCATATATGGCTCGTGCAATGCATGAGCAGGTTAATTGCTATCGAGAAAGTCGGCTGGGACATTGCTTGCAGCAAGCAACTCAAGAAAGTCGCTCCAGTCCGCGGGTTTGCTAGAAAGGATGACATCGCCAGTCTCTTCATCCTTACGGATAAACACTTCTTTGGTGTCAAATCGATATTCCGCTGGCAAGCGTACCGCCTGACTACGGCCATTGATAAATATTTTTGCAGTCTGACTCATCATCACTCCCAAGTTTTGACGTGGTAGATACCAAAGTGTATATCATCGGTTGGTAGCCATGCAGTTGGCGCATATACAAGATGAGATTAGTTGAAGCTGTAGCTTAGCCGTAATAAAACCCATAGAGGCAAGGGCTTTAATTTTGCATCTTTATCCAAACAAAATGTCGTAATGCAAGACTTAACCCCGTCGTGTTACTATTTCAGTTGACCGTAAACTTATGAATTGCCTAAATGAAGTACCTGTGTCCCATTAGGCGTATGAACTCGAAGTATAGGAGTTTCTTCACTTACTGTTCGATCCTGCTCAAATGACTCTATTAATTCGGTTATTAAGGCTCGCCATGAGTCTGCCATTTGAGCAGGAATTTGTGGACTACTAGGCATCATGCCAAGCGCCCATGGTAGGAATTCTTCGCCTACAAAAAAATGCGCAGCCTTGGCAGAAAGAATTGCCAAGTGAGCATTCCCAGAGTTAAGAGCGCATATGATCGAGTTAATCCATGCTTCCGCATCCCCACGTTGCCTAAGTGCGCAAGTTAAGAATCGGTATCCGGCAATTAAGTAATGGCCATTGCGATTGGCGAACACGCCCGCGTTAAAGTTAAGTCTAGCGTCAATTGCGTTCTTGTTCATAAGTGGGCGAAGGTGCGCAACGATTTCAACTTCATTCATAGATGTTGTTGATAACTGCATTACTTCGTGATCGCATTCCTCGATTGCCGAGGCAGTTTGCGACTCCAAATTCCACAAGTCGCAAAGTTCATTGCACACTAATAAAACAAGCTCAACATAGGTCCTGTTGCGTTCACCTACTTCAGGTAATGCCATTTGGAGCTGTTCGCTGGCATTTGCGAATTGACCCGCATGAAAGAGGGTATCTCCTAGGCGCCAACGGTTTTCGGGAGAGTCTTCCAGACGAAGTGCTTTCTCATAACAGCGAGAGGCCTCTTCGAAATTTCCTGTTTCGAAATTTGCTGCCCCGAACTCGCCCCAAAAATACGATCTGTTATCGTAAGCCGAATCTTTTGCTATGGCTATGCTGTATGCTTCACAGGCTTCGTCCCATTTCCCCTGTTGAGCCAGCGAGTTGCCCAAGTTATAAGCGAACGGACCTGCGTTTTCCGGTATGGGAGGACATTCCAGCCACTGCCGAAGTAAGGCCGCCCAGGAATGCGCCTCGCCATATCTCCACGATGAAGCAGCACAAGTTGTCGAGAACATTAACCACGGCAATGACGGATCGTCTTCGTCTTTTAGCAAAGGGGTAATTATTTCTACGGCCTGCATTAGGCCTAAAGAAAAAATCATTGCGTCAAAAAATTGAGGTCTTAGCTCTTTTCCAGCAGCGCGATAAAGAAGGGGGGCCGAAACACTAGCAAGTGATCTTGCAAAGAGAATTCGTTCATATCGACATGCGCAAAGAAATGTCGCGAATAGCGCATGCTCAACTAGTTCGTCTTCTGTTAGGTCATTTTCGTGGTGAAATACGAATCCCGGTAGGCCACTGTAGCTAGAAGCGATCTTGGTAGGAGCGAAGACCAACTGAAAATTGCCCATGGCCATCTCTCTCGGAAGAACCTTAAAGCTCTTTGAATTGACTGCGCTAGCGATCTTTGCAGCGATGATCGGCCCTAAATCATTGCCATCTAATTGCTCAATGGTGATTTCATATGGTGGGGTAAGTGGCTCAAATAGTGCCTGCCTTCTTGCATGAAGGTATTTTTCAACCTGCGTGGGAGAAGTGGCTACATCCCATGTCTTCAGTAACCCGGCCACGTCTAAGGAGTCATTTCCTGACTTGATAAGCCAAGAGACATCATGTAACCAACACCATCGTAACTCTTTCGTTGTATCAAAGTAGCGCAACAATAAAACCGGATCAGTATGTCCAGACCAGTATTCAAAATGCGAGCGGTCTAGACTTAAACGATCATTACTTATGTTCTTATCAGTGGCCTTAACTTGACCGTAGAAACGAATTCCAGTGCGGTCCCCATTTTCGGCAAATACTTCTACTTGGATGTCGATCCCATAGTCTTTGATAAAAGAATGAATTGCCCATGTGTCTGGAAATATATCTCGTAAGAAAGCTATTGATCGTTCTTCGAGGACATGGCTACGTATCCTATTGGACATGATATTGGCTAAAGTTTAAATAATTGGGGTCAGAGTAAAATTAAATATCCAATTCGTTGCTGATTAACTATGACAACTAACTCGGGCAATACAGCCCACTTACAAAGTGATAATCCCATAGATGCTAAAAAAATCCAAATAGCCTGGTAGCTACATATTTCATATATCAAACGCTGTTAGCAATCCGACAATCCGATCTCCCCTTTGTCACATAGCTGACAATCTAAATCTCATACATAATCCGATTTAATTCATTGATTTTTAATAAGTTATTTTTTATCTGCCAGATGGCATGCGAATTGCAATACTCCTTGTAAATTCATATTGAGGAGCATGCAATGGCAATTTCGGCAGAAAGCCCAGCGAGCACAAGTCGCTTGCGTCCCTTACCCGGCATTAAGGTGGAGGTGGCTGGTCAGGCGGCTTCCGGTTGTAGTACGACTGGTGGCGAAGGCAAGGCCAGTTGCGGTTCCTCCGATGGTCAGGGGGATATGCCTGCGGAAATCTGGGACAAGGTGAAAAATCACCCTTGCTATTCCGAGGAAGCCCATCACCATTATGCGCGCATGCACGTGGCGGTGGCACCGGCTTGCAATATCCAGTGCAATTATTGCAACCGCAAGTATGACTGTTCTAATGAGTCCCGCCCCGGTGTGGTGTCGCAAAAGCTGACGCCGGACCAGGCAGTGAAAAAGGTGCTGGCGGTGGCGAGCGAAATTCCGCAAATGACGGTGTTGGGCATTGCCGGGCCTGGGGATGCATTGGCGAACCCGGCCAAAACCTTTGAGACTTTCCGCCAGTTGCAGGAACAGGCGCCTGATATCAAGTTGTGTCTTTCAACCAACGGGCTGGCGTTGCCGGACTATGTGGACGAGATTGCCAAATACAATGTGGATCACGTCACCATCACCATCAATATGGTAGACCCGGACGTGGGTGCCCAGATTTATCCCTGGATTTTTTACAACCACAAGCGCATTTACGGCCGCGAAGCCGCCGAGATTTTGACCGAGCGGCAAATGCTGGGGCTGGAGATGCTGACTGCGCGTGGCATTCTCACCAAGATCAACTCGGTGCTGATTCCCGGCATCAACGACGAGCACCTGTATGAGGTGAACCGGGCGGTGAAAGCGCGTGGTGCTTTCTTGCATAACATAATGCCGCTGATCTCAGAGGCTGAGCATGGCACTTACTTTGGCCTCAATGGTCAGCGTGGGCCCACTGCGCAGGAGCTCAAGGATGTGCAGGATGCCTGCATGGGCGGCGCCAACCTGATGCGGCATTGCCGTCAGTGCCGCGCCGATGCGGTGGGCTTGCTGGGTGAAGACCGCAGTGATGAGTTTACCCTGGACCAGATTGAGCAGATGGACGTGGTGTACGACATCGAGAAACGCCGCGCTTACCAGGAACAAGTCGAAGCCGAGCGTCAAGCCCAGCATGCCGCCAAGCAATCGGCACTGGCCGAGCAGGGCGCTGACGATGGCATGAAAGTGCTGGTGGCAGTGGCGACCACTGGTGGCGGCAAGGTCAACCAGCATTTTGGCCATGCTGACGAATTCCAGATTTATGAACTGACTACCAGCTCGACCACGTTTGTCGGTCACCGCCGGGTGGATTTGTATTGCCAGGGCGGCTATGGCGAGGATGAGCAATTGCCTTCCATCGTCAATGCGATTAATGACTGCCATGCCGTATTGGTTTCCAAAATCGGTGCTTGCCCACGCGATGAATTGCTGGCGGCAGGCATAGAGCCGGTGGAGGAGTACGCCCACGAGTTTATTGAAAAAGCCGCTTTGGGCTGGTTTGCCGGTTACCGTGCCCGCGTTGCCAGCGGCGAAATTACCCATATTCCACGCGGCGATGCTGCGATTCGACAAGGCGCGTTTAAAGCAGCCTGAGCCATACAGTAAAGGAGACCTCACATGGCATACAAAATTGTAACTTCCCAATGTACAGGCTGTTCAGCCTGCGAGCCGGAGTGCCCTAACCAGGCCATTTATGAAAAAAATGGCGTGTTCATGATCAAGCCGGAAAAATGTACCGAGTGTATCGGCCATTTTGACGAAGCGCAGTGTGTGGCGGCGTGCCCGGTAGATAACACCTGCATTATCGATAACGCCTATCCGCGTTATCAGGCATAAACGGAGAACCGACATGGAACTGACGATCACCCCCAAGGCAGAAAAGTTTATCAGCCGCATGATTCGATTTAATGGCGGCACCGACCAGCACGGTTTTCGGCTGGTAGTTAGCCCTGGTGGCTGTTCTGGCCTGAGCTCTGAGTTTAGTGTGGAGGCCGCGCCTTTTGCCGGGGATGCCATTGTTGAGGCCAGCGGCGTACGCCTGTTTTTACCGGCTGAATCGCGCATGTTACTGGATGGTGCCGTGGTGGACTTTATGGATAGCCCGATGGAGTCTGGCCTGACCTTTCTCACCCCCAACAGCGGCAGTTGCGGTTGCGGCAGCAGTGGCGGTGGTCATGGCGACCATGCCAGCCATGGTGGCCCGGCGACAGTCAGTATCTCCAGTATCCAGCGGAAATCCTGAGGATTGCCAGCGGGTAGGGTGCGGCCATGGATGCTGACTTTAAACCGGAAGTGCTGGAAAACAGCTGGTTTGCCGAGCGCTACCGCGCCTTGCCTGCTGTGGCTAGCGAGCAACTCCGATTGGCCAGTATTCACTACGCCGACAGCAGCCGGGCCGAAACGCATCTGGTCATGGCGCGCATGATGGCGCCCCACAATCCTGCCGTCAAGGTAGCCGAATACCGTTTTTATTTCTATCAGGCCCGGTTGCAGGAGGCGCTGCGGGTGGCCGAGCAATGTATGGGAATGACGGCGTTGGAGCTCGGTTTTCCGCTCAGTTGGCGGCTTGTCAGTCCGCAACATGGTCAGTTTGAAAGTGATGAACCCGCCCACCGCTTTTATCTATTTTGTCTCAAGGCTTATGCCTATTTGCTGATGCGGCTACAGCGGTTGCAGGCTGGACGGGAGGCGGCAGAAAAACTGATGCAGCTGGATCCGGCCAACAAAGTGGGCGGTCAGTTGCTACTGGATGTGCTGGATCGGGCAGACCGGGAGGCTGAGGATGATTGAGCCCGGATCTATGGATCGCTTGCAGGCAGAAAGACACTGGATGGACAGTGATTTGCCTGCGGTTGACTGGCAGGGTAACGCCTTGTCATGTTCCTCCTGTGAGCATGCGGAATTAAATGCGCAGGGGCTATGCCAGTTGATGCGCAGTTGTGTGCATGACCGTTATGCCAAGCGCATAGACCGTTTTTTTAGCCAGCATCCGGCATTGGCCGTGCGCTATATTGACCACCCATATTTTGAAGTGCGGGCAGTGGCGGCCAAGTTTCTGGATGTTTTTCACCTGAACCGCCTGGTCAGTGATGTGGATGAAACCGTACGTGCCAGCGTTGCTTTGCGCTTGCCGTCACATTTGTTGCACAAATTCATCTATGACCCTGACCGTGAAGTTCGCATCCGGGTGGCTTTGCGCTTACCCGAATCTGAACTGGGCAGTCTGTTGTATGACAGCGATTATTACGTGCGTGTGATCGTGGCACGCCGCATTGCCCCCACACAGCTGTTTTATCTGATGCACGATGCCGATGCCTCGGTACGCCGCGAAGTGGCGGAGCGTATCGGCATGGACTGGCTGCCTTTACTGGCAAATGATAGTGCGCAGGAAGTCCGTTTGACGGCTATTCGCCGCTTGCCGGTCGCGATGTTGCCTGCATTCCGGCTAGATGCCGACTGGCGTATTCGTTTTGAAGTGGTGTTGCGCATTGCGCCCGAGTTTTTAGCAGATATGAGCCGCGATAGCGACGAGGCGGTGGCGATGGCGGCTGTCGCCAGGTTACATCCGAATCTGCAACCCTCTGTCCTGACCCACCCGAATGAACATAAGGAGAGCGTCCATGGCGACCAATATCGTACGTGACAGTGATGTCGTCGAACTGGTGAATCCGCCCAAGTTTGACTATGGGCAAAAGGTGCGCTCAAAAAAATATGTGCGCAACGATGGCACTTTCCCCGGCAAGGAAGTGGGCGAGATTCTGGTGAAAAAAGGCGATGTCGGCTATGTCACCAGCATAGGCACGTTTTTGCAGCAGTTTTATATCTATGGTGTGGATTTTTACGAGCTGGGTTACCGCGTCGGCATGCGTGGCAAGGAGCTGGAAGCCGATGCGCCAGAAGATGACGATGAAGACCTGCTGGCCGATGAGGCCGCGCAACAGACAGAGGAGGCATCAACATGACTGAAGTCGTAAACGCAGGCGCCAGTCTGGCCGGGTTTAATCTCAGGGAGCCGCGTACGCCGCGCTTTCAGTGGGGGCAGCCGGTGATGACCCTGGTGGACTTGCTCAATGATGGCAGTTATCCCGACCTCGCCGAAGCCGCCTTGCTGGCCGAGGCCGGGGCGCGCGGCGAGGTGGTCAATGTTGGCATGGTGGAAGACAGTGGCATCCCGGTCTATTTGGTGGAGTTTGCCGATGGTAAGGTCATCGGCGTGCTCGAAGAGGAGCTGGCCCCGGTGTAAGGGGCCTGCACACAGTGATGGCAATGCCGGTCACCTCTCTGTGTCCACACCCCAACGCGGTGGACCGTCTGCGTATCGAAAAACTGCTTGCTGGGCGCAGCCGCTACAAATACGTGGCGGCCACGGTCACGCCCTGTACCGACGGTTATCTGGTGCGCAGTCCGTGCTGTTCGCGCACAGTAGACCCGCAGGGCGGCGAGATTGATATTGCCCGCATTGAATACCAGTCCGGTGATTTCTGGCGCCTGTATCGCAAGGATGATATCAGGCAATGCTGGCGCGCGCATGCGGAGTTTCACAGTTTGTCCAGCTTGCTGGATGTGCTGATTGCAGATGTGAATCGGGAGTTCTGGCGATGACATGGCTATATCTGGACCATAATGCAACCACGCAGCCGCTACCGCAAGTGGTGGAGGCCATGCTGCCCTGGCTGAGTACGCACTATGGCAATCCGTCCAGCAGTCATCCGCTGGGGCGCCAGGCGCGCGAGGCACTGGTCAATGCGCGTGCCAGCGTGGCGGCTTTTTTGCAGGTCACCCCGGCTGAGGTGGTGTTTACCAGTGGCGCCACCGAATCCAACCATCTGGCCATCCTGGCGGCTTTGGCCGCCCGGCCCGAGCGGCGGCAGATTGTCACGAGTGCAGTGGAGCATACCTCCACCCGATTACTGCTGGCACAGCTGGCAAAACAGGGCGTGGAAGTGGTGGAAATTGGCGTTGATGCACAGGGACAATTGTCCATGCCGGAGTTGCTGGCAGCGGTGGGGCCGCACACTGCTCTGGTCAGCCTCATGCATGCCAATCATGAAACCGGGGTGATTTTTCCGGTGGCCGAGGTGGCCGAGATTGCGCACCGCCATGGCGCGCTCATGCATGTGGATGCGGCGCAAAGCGCAGGCAAGCTAGCGTTGGACATGGCCGCACTGGGCTGTGATTTGCTCGGGTTTTCTGCGCACAAACTTTATGCCGCCAAAGGCACAGGTGTGCTCTATGTGAAAAAAGGTCTGAGCCTGCAACCTATGCTATGGGGCAACCAGGAACGTCATCGCCGTGGTGGCACCGAAAACCTGCCCGGCATTGTCGGACTGGCCACCGCCTGCGATGTGCTGGGCGGAGACCTTGCCACCCATGCCAGCCGCATGGCGGCATTGCGTGACCAGTTTGAACAGGCGGTGCTGCGGGCACTGCCTGCCGTCGAGGTCAATGGCGGCGGTCCCAGGGTGGCCAATACCAGCCATCTGTGTTTTGCAGGGTTAAGTGCGGACTCGAGTACAGACCTCAATGGCGAGGCCTTGCTGCTGCGCCTGGAGAAACAGGGGGTGCTTGCCTCGCGTGGCAGTGCCTGTAGCGCAGGCGGCAATCAGCCTTCGCATGTGCTGCTGGCCATGGGCCGCAGCGAGCAGCAAGCCTTGTGCTCATTGCGTTTTTCGCTGGGCATACACCATACCGCCGCAGACATGCAGCAGTTACTGGCGGCTGTGGTCACCAGCGTCAGACAGTTGCAACTGCAACAGGCCGCCTAACCTCATTTGAAAGGAAACACGATGAAAGTGATGATACGCCGTACCGAACAGGGCTTGTCGCTCTATGTCCCGAAAAAGGACCTGGAAGAGCCGATTGTCGAACAGGAAAAGCCCGAGTTGTGGGGCGGCAGCGTCAAGCTGGCCAATGGCTGGCTGCTGAGTTTGCCGGAAATGGCCGCCGATACCCGCCTGCCGGTAACGGTAGAAGCGAAACGCATCGGTGAGTAAAGGAGAAAAGGATGTGTATTGCTGAACAAACCCTGAACGAGATTGTGACGGCGCTGGGCGATTTTCGTACTGTGACCAGCAACCCGCTGACCATGTTGCGCGAGTGCTATCCGGACATCAGCTTTCTGCGCATGGCCGAGCGCGATATGGATGAAGCGCCATACTGTCGCCTGAGTGATTTCAACCTGTATTTGCTGGATACCCGCGAGCACTGTGTCAAACTGACCCGTCAGCTCGAGCATGCCACCGGCATCGTACTCACCCAGCGGGATGCCTGACATGGCCGACCAGGCTTATGCGGGCAGTGCTATCACCTTGAGCAGCGCCGATTATGGCGAAGCCGAGGCTGCTGCGTTGGCCATGGTCTTGCAGCGCAATGCACAAAGTACAGGTCCGCTTGTCCCGGCGTTTGAACAGGCTTTTGCCAGCTGGCTGGGGCGCAAGCATGCCATTGCCGTTAGCAGCAGCACCATTGCCTGCCTGCTGGTGCTGCGGGCGGCCGGCGTAGGCAGTGGCGACAGCGTCATTGCGCCCTCGTATAGCTGGCGTCATCTGGCGCATGCCATCCACTGGAGCGGGGCGCAACCGGTGTTGAGCGAGATCGATTACTGGTCGCAAACCCTGGCAGCAGACAAGATTGAAGCTGCCTTGCAGCGGGCACCACAGGCCAGGGTCAAGGCCCTGCTGGTGAATAATACCAATGGTCATCCGGCAGACTGGCAGGCTTTGCGCACCCTGGCACGTGCCCAGCAATGGTTGCTGATAGAAGATGCCAGCGAATCTATCGGCTCGCGTTACCAGGGCCAGCTCACCGGCAGCTTTGGCGATGCGGCGGTGTTTGATTTCAGCCAGCCGTCTGCCCTGTGTTGCGGCAAGGCCGCTATGATCGTCACCGATGATGACACGCTGGCGCTCAAGCTCAGGCATTATCGTCAGCATGGCCATGACGACCAGGCCTCGCTTAGTGCCAGCCTGCGGCCACCGCTGGATGCCGGTATCAGCGAGCTCACGGCTGCATTGGGTCTGATTCAGCTGCAACGCCTGCCGGAGATACTGGCCAAACGCAAACTGGTCGAAGCCTGGTATCAGGCACAGATCTCCAGTTTTGAAGGCATCAAACCGCCTTATATCGCCCCCGGCGTTGATGAAGTGCACTGGACGCTGTACTGCGTGCATCTGGGCACCCGTTTTTCAGCCAGTAGCCGTGATGCCATGGTCGAAGACATGTCCACCGAACTGGTGGAGGCCGCAGCCTACTGCAGACCCCTGCATTTGCAACGTGCCTATGTCGAGCACTACGGCATGCGCAAAGGGCATCTGCTGGTCACCGAAAAAGTGGCAGACCGCGCCATTGCACTGCCTTTTCATGGCGGGCTCACTGAAGACCAGATTGCCTTTATCGTCAAAACCGCCAAGGACGCCTCCATCAATGTCGGCGCGGGTGCGGCCATTTATCTCTAATCCCGCAACACTTTGTCATCACAAGGAATACAACATGTCCACGCAAGCATTGCCAGAAAGTGAACTGCAAGCCATCCGTCAAAGCCTGAGCGCAGGCAGTGTGATTCCCTATCTTGGGCCTGCCGTGCTGGAACTTGCGCCGACCACCTGCCAGGTGCCCGCCACGCCGGAAGCGCTGGTGGCCATGCTCACCACCAAGGTCAGCGTGCCACACAAAATCCGCAACAACCTGACCGCCGCTGCCCAGTTCATTGAAAACTTCAAGCACCGCAAAACACTGGTCAACCTGATGACGGAGGCCTATGCCGCCGGGGCCAGCCCCAATGCCTTGCACCGCTTTCTGGCCGCTTTGCCCAAGAAGCCGCTGCTGGTGGTGGATAGCTGGTATAGCAATGCCATGGCACAGGCGCTGGCCGGGCAGCACAACTGGGGCATGATACAGGGCGTGTCACAATCTGAGCACCTCGGGCAATGGGTGCACTATGTCGAGCCCGATGGCAACAGCATAGAAGCCAGCGAAGCCGATGCCTGGACCACCGTGCTTTATCAGCCCCTGGGCAGCAACCAGCCCGCACAAAACTATATTATTTCCGATTCTGACTATGTCGAGGTCCTGACCGAAATCGACATCCAGACCCCGATTCCGCCTCGCGTACAGGAGCTGCGCTATGGCGCGCACTTTCTGTTTATGGGATGCCGCTTTAACCACCAACTCACCCGCACCTATGCCAGACAGATTATGAAACGCTCTTCGGCGCAGCACTGGGCGGTAATTGCCGGGCCGCTGACTCGCATGGAAGAAAAATTTCTGGCCGAACAGAAGATACGCCGTATCGACCTGCCGCTGGCTGATTTTGTGCACTGGCTGCAAACCGCCGAGCTGGCGCAACCGCTGGTCGCTGCCTGAGGAGCCCGCCATGCCCTTGTACGATTTTCAGTGTAGCCAATGTGGCAAAACTCAAGAGCTGTTGCTCAAACTCAATGCTAGTGCGCCCGCCTGCCCGCATTGCGGTGGTACGCTGCAAAAACAAGTGTCCAGACTGGCTGAACCCGGCAAAACCGCTGGCATCATCGCCAGCGCCAGGGCGCAAGCCAAGCGCGAAGGGCACTTCAGCAACTACGCTGCTGCCGAAAGAAAAAAGCTGTGATGCGCCATGCCTAGGGTAAACCTGACCGACGCTCTATATAAGCTTCGCAAAGGGCGCGCGCGTTAACAGTTTTTCTTTGTCCCCAGAGTACCTTCACGAAATGATGTCAGTCCTCAATGAGCGGGATCCTGACGCATGCTTGTCGCTTTACCCCCCTTTTCCCCCTGATCAATGATTAAGCGTGTAGAACTCGGTCGGTAATTTTGTGCAAGCGCAAGGTGTGACATTTCTTGAGATAACGACTCAAGCGTTTGCAATAGGCAGGAGGGGGAGGTGTAGTCTTGATTTAATAATACTATCGTTTAAATGAGGCTTAGGATTCATATTTAAACTCTACATTTCATTTCTGACAACCAAGCCACTGTTACATTTAATTTGGAGAGTAGAAATGAAAGTCTGTCATCGTATAGGCCTGATGTTAGCGGGTGTTTTCATGCAAAACCTCGCTTTTGCCCAAGGCGTGTCAAGTTTCGGGATTGCTGTTTTGCCCGATACGCAATTTTATTCACGCTATGCTACACCTGCAGAAGGTAATCAATTTATGGAAAGATATGGCTCTGAGCCATATACATCGCAAACAAGCTGGTTGGTGCAAAACTCAAAAAAATACAATATTCCTTTTGTGGTTCACGTAGGGGACGTCGTGGATCAGCAAAGTAAGATTCCCCAGTGGGAAGTTGCAAGTAAGGCAATGAAAATACTTGAGGATGGTGGTGTGAATTACTCCATTCTGGCAGGGAATCATGACGTCACTTACGGATGTAGCTACTGGGGGTCGCAAACAGATTGTACAGATGAGCAAAGAACGAGTAACGACAACTATTTAAAGTACTTTCCTACTTCCAGAGCCCAAAAACAAGGCACTTTTGGTGGGCGTAGTCCTAATGGCTGGCATGAATATCACATTTTTACGGCTGAAGGTCAGCAGTATTTGGTCCTTGCTCTTTCGTGGCGTGCATCGAATTCGGCCATTGCATGGGCTCGTCAGGTGATCAAGGATCATCCTACGCTCCCTGTGATTTTAACGAGTCATGAGTTTTTGGCGATACAAAGTGACGGTGTCAATGTTGTAGAAACAGACTACAGTAACTTTTTATGGGATCAGCTGATCAAGGATAATGATCAAATATTCATGGTGGTTTGTGGTCATAATCACGGCGCTGGGCACAAGGCAAGAATCAATAGTTATGGCCACCCGGTGTGGGAGATGGTGGTTGACTATCAAATGGCTTACCAAGGTGGTAATGCACAAATGCAGGTATATGAATTTGACCTGACCAATAACAAAATTAATGGCTTGTCATTCTCGCCTTGGGTACCAGAAAAGCCTGAATCTACTGTGACACAGTTTGACCGTGCACTTTTAAGCGGGAATGGCAATGATTTTTCTGTGGATATGGATTTTGCAGAAAGGTTTAAGGGATTTAATTCCACATTCATTGCGGGCTCAACAAATTACCACACATCTATTGTCGAAGAGTTGCGTAATGATATTGCTGAAAGCTTCACCGAGCCGTCAGAGCCTGTCATTCTCACACCGCTAGATCGGGATGATTACGCACATAGCGGTAACACCCTGGCACATTGGAAATTTGATACCGGCACAGTGGGCACTCCTGTCATCAATGGCTCTGATAAGTATGCCGTGCCTGATCAAACCGGAAAGAATCCATTGCACTTTGAGGGTAAGTCTGGCGATATTATGTGGTCAGCCGATCATCATGCCTATTCCGCCTCTAATGGTAGCGTTTGTTTTATGACAAACGACAAGACCAAACCCAATCCTGCTTTCTTTTTTACCGATGGTAACGGTGCTTTAAGTAATGAGCAATTTAAAAACTCAGGATATACCGTTGAAGCTTTCGTGAAAATTGCCAAAGACTGGACACCGGCGAATGGTGCCTGGATGAATATTCTGACGCGTGATATGCCCAGAGGTTGGATTGGTGGTTATCAAGGGGGTGACGGGGGTGAGAGCTCACTGTTATTTGCGGTTTCTAGCCTTCGAGAGTTTCAATGGGAGCCCACTACCTTTTTAAGTTCAGGTGTTGCCGAAAAAACAAACTGGTCAGGGGAGGTGATGGCCGATACATGGGAGCATGTTGCGATTGTGAATGATCCTGTGACACATGATACAACGATGTATGTTGCAGGCGCTCCGGTTTTGCGTAATGTCAAATCAGCCGTTGGGATCGCAGGTTTAAATTGGGCTGCCTGGGTTGTTGGCGCCGGTCAATATGGTGGCTGGCAAGGCGGGCATGTCAACGGGTTCCGTGGTTGTATCAACGAAATTCGTATCACCAACGCAGCACTGACTCCCGATCAGTGGCTAACCGCTCGTAAAAACAGGGTTACCCCAGCCGGTAGTCGTCAAGTGGTTAACGCTACAAACAATGATGATGAAATCATTGTCACGGGCGGATCTATGTTCACTGGAGGTAATGGTCACAATACTTACGTGTTGCGTTCGATCCGGGATGCCGGTGCTACGGTTACCGATTTCATTGTTGGGCGTGATAAGTTGAACCTCATCCAGTTGCTGAAGGCGGTTGGATATAAAGGAAGTGATCCAATCGCAGATGGCTACGTGCGTGCAGTCAACCAGGGGGGCGATACCATTATTCAGGTGGATACTGATGGCGCTTCAAGACCCACTGCTTTCCGTACACTGATTACTTTGAAAGCAACAACCGCTAATAAAATCGACAAGAATAGCTTTTATTTCTAACGATTTTTCTTAAACAACTCAGGGTGGTGCAGATGATGAGCACCACCCATTCATGAGTCATATCACAGGAGTATTAAAATGAAACCGCAATTGATTTTACGCAATGTGTTAATCGCTTCTTTAATGATCTTTTCAGTCTCGGGCCACGCAATGGCAAACAACCTCCAGGTACAAAGTTACACAGGCGATGTTGGCAATTTGAATAATGTATGGACGCTCACCACAGCCTCTAAATTCAACCAGGATGATTATCCCCTTGATGCTGGTGCGCTGAATGTTTCAGGCAATGAGCCTGAGCAAACAAATATTGGCACAGGGTTGGAAAACTATCTAGGTTTGGCTGATGGCAGTTTGGATATTGACTCCTTCAGTGCGCAAGCTTACGAGGGCTCTGCAATGAAGCTGAGTTTCAACTTAAAAGCGGGCGACACGCTTTCTTTTGACTATAGCTTTGCTACGCGCGATGTAGGCGCAAGTAACATTGGTGAAGACTACAGTTTTATCGTGATCAACGGCAAATTGTCTACCTTAAGCGATGTGGGTAAAACAACTGCAAGCCATGCCTCCGGTAATGATTTAGCGAGTACTGGTCTCACCAGTTTCTCATTCAAAGCAGACCACACGGGTAATTTCGATATCTATTTCGGCGTGGTTGATATTGGCGATTTCAATGCGAGTTCTACACTGCGATTGTATGGTTCACAGCTGGTTGCTGCAGTCCCTGAGCCAGATACCGCGATTCTGTCACTGATGGGCTTGGGTTTGGTTTGCTTGGTACGCAGGCAAAAAAGAGACGTTTAGTCACAGGTTTTTAAAGGGTTAACACATGGCTGCTACCAACTATTAGCAAGTGTAGTAGCCATATTTGACAATCTCAGCGCAGCCAACACAAATGAATATTGTCAGTTTTTTTTCAATATCAACTCAGTTAACTCGACTCATTTTTTTATCAGTGATTGCATCTAGCACACTCCCTGCAAAAGCGATGCAAAATGGACTGTCTCCATTGGAGGAACCACAAAATAAAAATCCATATCGGGGCAATCGCACGGCAGAAAATATTGGTTATCGGTTATATAAAGCGCACTGTGCCCTCTGTCATGGGGAAAATGCTGTCGCCCAGGGCAAAGCCCCAGATTTGCGTTTTTTACCTACGGCAGAAGAGGGGGATGCTTTTTACTTCAAATCCGTGCATGAAGGAAAAAACAGTAGCAATAGCAAAATATCCATGCCGGCTTTCGCAGATAAATTGACCCAAGAGGAAATATGGGCAATTCGTACCTGGTTGGAAACTATACCCAATGGCGATGAGTAATTCTAATCAGTAACATGACATACCGCTTGACTCGAGCCCGATTGTGAGAGCATGAAAGGCTATTGTCTTTTTGTGTTGAGACTAAATCAACGCTTATTCTCAACTTGTTAATCGTTTACAGACTGCTCCTGGCAGTCCTGATTAACCAATGACAAGCCAGCCACCAGCCGGTTTTCTGTATTCATTGACTCGGGTATCAATTCAAAAAATGGGGCAGATTCAAAACGATAATGCATGAATTGCCTTGCTGCGATCACGGTTATTATTTGCCATGATTGATTAATGGGGTGACAACCATGCAGCATATTCCCAGGCTAGGTAGCCGTCTTTTGTTGGGCCTTTTGCTGACTTTTCATGCTGCGATCTATGCAGAGGAAGGCGGCGTGAGCAGTGTGTATGAGGCGATTCACCAGGGCAAATCGGTATCACAATTCCGGTTTCGTTATGAGTATGTAGACCAGGCCAACAAGCCAGACGACGCCAACGCATTGACCTTGCAGTCCTTGCTCGGATGGCAAACCGCGCCGTACAAAGACCTCAGTGTCACGGCGCAGTTGATCAATGTGAGCCATTTGAATCAGGATTTTTACGATAACAATCTGGGGCGCAATCATTCCAGTCCGTTGCCAACGGTGCAAGATCCTGAAATCACGGATATTAACCAGCTCTTTATTGATTACACCGGTATTCCTCATAGCAAAGTGCGGCTAGGCAGGCAAATCATCCGGATTGATAATACCCGTTATGTGGGCGATATTATTTTCAGGCAATCGTCTCAAGTGTTTGACGGGCTGACCTTGACCAATCACTCGTTGGCAAATACCGAGTTTTTGCTGGGGCATTATGAGCATTTACGCCAGGCTACAGGCAAATACCGTAATACCAATTTTGATATTGTGCATGCCAGTTATCAGTATGCGCCCAAGGCGAGTGTCACCGCTTACGGCTATTTTATGGATCAGCCTGAAACAGGCCAGAATACTGGCGTTTTGAATAATTCGCACAAGGATATTGGCTTGCGTTTTGATGGTGCGCTAGATGTGCACCCTGACTGGCGCTGGTTACATACGCTGGAGCTGGCCAGGCAAACCGCCTACCAGGGCGGCGCCAGTGCCATTGATGTGTCTTATCGTAGAATGGGCTTGGGGCTGGGTTACAAACAATGGTTTGCCAGGATCGATCAGGAAATTCTATCGAGTAACCGCGGCTTATATGCGTTTCAAACGCCGTTTGCCACCTTGCATCCTTTTCAGGGCTGGACTGATTTGTTTACCACCACGCCGAGGCAAGGCATGATAGACCGCTATTTGACGCTAGGTGGCAAGTTTGAGCAGTGGACATTGCATACCGAGTGGCACACCATGTATGCCGATCAGCGCTATCAAACGCCGTCAGGCATGGGCGATCATTACGGTAACGAGTGGGATGTTTCCTGTGCTTATCAATATACGCCCAAGTTGCAGGCTAAGTTTGAGTATGCACGGTTTTATGAGAATGAAACGTTAGGCAGCAGCCTCACAGCGACCTCACGCAAGCCTGATACCACCAAGAGTTGGTTGACGTTGTTGTATCAGTTTTAATTCTTTCTTGCTGGCCAGTCCCAATCGAAGTGCGAGTTTTACTTGAGCAATACTGTTTCAGAGGGGCTGCTGGGGACAGTCACCAGTGTCTTGAAGTTACTGTAAGGCATGGGTTTATAAAAGTAATAGCCTTGCACGAACTTGCACGAAGTGGTGTTCAAAAAGTTTAACTGTTCCAGAGACTCTATGCCTTCTGCCACTACTTCAAAATGCAGAATTTCGGCCAGTTTGACGATGGCCTTCACCAGCTCGGTATTGTCCAGATGTAAGGGAATGTCGTTCATAAAGGCACGATCTATCTTGATCTGGCTGATTGGGTATTTGGTTAGATAGCTCAGTGAGGAGTAGCCTGTCCCAAAGTCATCCAGCGAAACTGTAATGCCCAGTGATGCGATCTGTAACAGGGTTTTTAGTACCTCTTCACTCTTCTCCAACAGCACAGATTCTGTGATCTCCAGTTTGATCCAGGCCGGATCGCACTGCCAATGGCTTAATTTTTGTTGCAAGCTGTCAAAAAACTGCGGCGCCTGAATCTGGTGCGAAGACAAATTGATTGCAATCGGGATCATGTCAAGTCGGTTCTGATTGATTTCGACGGCATAAGCGATGCCTTGATTCAGAATCCAGTCACCTATCTCCAGAATCTGCCCGTTACGTTCAGCCACAGGAATAAATTTATCTGGCGGGATAAAGCCTTTGAGCGGATGTTTCCAGCGGATCAAGGCCTCGGCACCGGCAATCCGGTTGTCGCGAATATCCACTTGCGGTTGCAGGTAGATTTCAAATTCCTTGTTTTCAAGCGCATGTGACAGTGCGGCTTCCATTTCAATATAATCAAGAGACTCTTGTAGAAACCCAGGGGCAAAAAACAGGTACTGCTGTAGTGTTTTTTCCGCCTTGGTTGCTGTCAGCGTCGTGTAGGGAATCAAGAGCTTGAAGTTCTCAGTATCTTGCGGCAGCTTCATGATCCCGGCAAAGGTCTTGATCTTGATGGCGCGTATGCCAAGCGAATAAGGGGCTTGCAGGCGTGCAATCAGTGTTTCAATTTCGGTCACCAGCTTTTTATCATCCCCGCATTCTTCTCTGACCCATAGAAAACTCGAATAGGCGACGCGTGCAATCATGCTGTTTGACACGACTCTTTCTTGTAGCCGTGCCAAAAACTGGTTCAATAGTTCAGTGGTGCTGGCAGGTCCAATAAACTCTGACAGCTCTTCGAGTGACTGTACCCTGATCAGGGTCGCAACGACGGGTTGGTCTGCGGAGAATCGCTGCGGGTAATGGTGCAAAAAGCCCAGTTTATTCAGAACTCCGGTTTCCCTGTCAAACAGCAAGGACTGCTGCAGTCTGAACATCAGACTGTTTTCTTGCACTTGTTGTGGCGGTGTTTGCTTGCCTTCCAGCAAACCATTAATCACGCCTATAAACTCATTTGGCTCTGACCCCAACACCGCCAGAATCCTTGCATAGGTTTTTTTGCCCGCAAAATACAACACGGCCAGCAGGAGCAGCATGCTGGCCAGATAAATACCGATATTGGTAAATTCAATATATTCCAGTGACTTGAACTCTTGCCAGGTTTGCGAAAGATTACCGGCCAGTGCGGTGTCCACGCTGTCTATGGTCGCTTTCCCGGCATGAAACAGAGGTGTAAATCGTGTTGTCACTGAGGCTTCTGACTTATCAGTCGGTTGCTGGATGAGTAACTGGTTGAGTTCGTCTTTAAACAGATGGAAGTTGCTCTCTATTTCGTCAATCAAACTAGCATTTTGCGAGTTGATTGCAGGGAGTTGTTTCAACTGCTCCACCTTGTTAGTCAGCACATGGAGTTTGTTCAAGATTTCTGGCAGGACGTGATTGTGCTCATATAAATCCTGCGTTCTGAGCGACTCTCGTACATCGGCAATCAGCATCAGGGTTTCTGTTCTGACCTCGTTCAGCGCCTCCATATTCGGGATCAAGGTATTCATGATCACCCCGCGTGAGAAGTAGGTTTTATGCGTCATCCAGATCAGACAGCCAACGGTCAAGGTAATGCTGATAATCATCATGAAGACGAATTTCAACAAGGTCCGTTTGATGTTGAGTTCCTGCATTTTCATAGCTAATTCCTTGTTTTAACGTGAAAAATTCACGTTGGCGGTTATGCGCCGCTCGTCTCTCTATAACGCCATAAATAGCGCAGGCTTTAGGCCTGATTCTAGGATTAGATTAGGATAAATAAACCCACGCTTATTAGAGGATTAACGCATCCGTCAGTCTCTTAAAATTGAGCTAAACAAATGTAATTTCATTGGCACTACTGTAAGGATCCCATGAATGCAAAATTATTACGATCACACCGCGAGCAGCAATGATATGCCTGAATTTCACAATGAGGAATTACAGCAGTTGTGCCAATCGGTGCTGCCACTATGGGCAGATCAGATCCATGCTGCAAAAACACTGACCAGTAGCTCGATTGATGAGTTAAGTGCCAAGTTTGCAGGATTGTCGCAAAGCGTCCGTGCGGTCACCAGCCATGGACAATCGCAGAGTAATGCGCAATTGCTTGAATTGCTCAATTTAAGCCAGGATCAGTTAGCCATGGTGATTGCCTTGCTCAAAAACAGCATCGAAGAAAAGCAGACGCTGCTAGAGGCCGTTTCAACTTTATCCAGTTATACCAAAGAACTGTTGGATATGGCAGATATTGTCACTCGCATCGCCAAGGAAACCGGGATGGTCGCTGTCAACGCTGCGATTGAAGCAGCGCGTGTCGGTGAGCGCGGCCGCGGGTTTGCTGTGGTGGCCGATGCAGTGAAAAGACTGTCCTCAGATGCCGGCCGTACCGGCTCGCATATTTCTGAAACCGTGAATCGTGTGTCGCAAGCGATTAAAAATGTATCGCAAGTTTCAAAAGAGTTTGAAAAGAAAGATGCGCAAACCCTGGTGGAGGCCGAACAGATTGTGAATACCGTGCTGGATAAATTTGGCCATACCGCGAATGAGGTGGTCGAAGAGAGTCAGCAGATGGTTAAAGAAAGCCAGCATGTGGCACAAGAGATTGATCAAGTGTTGTTTTCATTGCAGTTTCAGGACCGCGTCAGTCAAATGCTAAGCCACGTTCAGCAGGATATCGAAAAACTGAATCAGCGCGTGGACGATGTGAACGGACTGGGCAGTGTTGATGAATGGTTAAAACAATTGAAGTCCACTTACACCATGCGTGAGCAAACTCAGATCCACGACAAGCGCTCCAGACCAACTGTTGCTGCTAGCAAAAAATCTTTCACTGCGAGTGCCGCGCCACCGGCCAGCACCAGCAACGATGCAGATGACATCACTTTCTTTTAAACGCTTTAGATAATAAGGAATTAGCCATGGCAAAAACCATACTTATTGTAGATGACTCTTCTTCTTTGCGATCCGTAGTTGGTACCGCTCTCAAAGGGGCCGGTTACGATGTGATTGAAGCCGAAGACGGCAAGGACGCACTGACCAAGTTAAACGGGCAAAAAATCCACCTCATCATTAGTGATGTGAACATGCCCAATATGAACGGCCTTGAGTTCCTCAAAGCCAGCAAGCAAATCCCCGCCTACAAATTCACACCAGTGATCATGCTCACCACCGAGAGCGCCGAAGAGAAAAAAATGCAGGGTCAAGCCGGGGGCGCCAAGGCATGGATGGTGAAACCTTTCCAACCGCCACAATTGTTGAACGCCGTGTCCAAGCTGGTGTTGCCATAGCGCATCACCCTTAGCCATCCGTCGATTTTCTATCTCAGGGAGTTCCAGTATGCCAGTCATGATTGATACCAATGAAGCGCGTTGTGCGCTGACCTTTAGTGGTGAACTAAATATTTATAACGCGGCAGAGACCATGGCCCAGGTGAAGACGGAGCTCAGCAAGACCTTGCCCTTGCAGCTTGATTTGGCTGAGGTGGACGAAGTCGATGCGGCTGGTCTACAAATTTTGATGGCAATCCGCTTGCATGCACTCTCACATGGCGTGGATTTCCAACTTGCAAACCCCAGTGATGCGGTCATGGATTTGATTGAGCTTTCTGATACCGCTGGCTTTTTTGGCATCACCCAGGTGCTGACCGAAGTTGCCGCTTGAGACCACTATTTAAGGAGGAAACAAGATGCAACTAGATGAATCCCTGCAGATTTACATCATTGAAAGCCGTGATTTGCTACAGCAGATGGAAGAAGCGCTGCTGACGCTGGAGCAGAATCCCGGAGACGAAGAAAAGATTAATGCCATCTTCCGTGCGGCCCACACCATTAAAGGCTCGGCCGGCTTGTTTGGCTTGGACTTTATCATCAGCTTCACCCATGTGGCTGAAAGCGTGCTGGATAAAGTGCGGAATGGTGAAATTGAAGTCACTGAAGAGATCGTGGCTCTGTTTCTTGAAGTGGGCGACTTTATCAGCAAGCTGATTGATCATGTGGCCGAAGGCACTACCCCAGATGCCGACACCCTGGTGGTCAACGACAGTTTGATTCACCGACTCAATGTTTACCTGGAAGCCAAGCAGACGGCCAAAACCGTGGCTGAGTTGCCTGTTGCGACTGTCACCGCCGCCGAGCCGGGCGCGGTAGAAAGTATGGACACCGCAGAAACCGGTTGCTGGCATCTCTCCTTGCGCTTCGGCCCGGATACCTTCCGCAGTGGCATGGATCCGTTCAGCTTCTTGCGTTACATGAATACCATGGGCCGCATTGTGCACATGGTCACCCTCACGCAAGCCCTGCCTGCACTCGAAGAGATGGATGCCGAAAGCTGCTTTCTGGGTTTTGAAATCAGTTACGAAAGTCAGGCCAGCAAAGTCGAGATCGAAGGTATTTTTGATTTTGTGCGTGATGATTGCGAGATTCATATCCTGCCGCCGCATGGGCAGATTCAGCACTATATCGACTTGATCGACCGCCTCTCCAATGAAGACATGAAACTGGGTGAGATTTTACTCAAGTGCGGCACACTGACGCCCAATGAGCTAGAGGCGGCGCTGGCAAAACAGGCCAACCCTGCAACTGGCGACAAGCAGCCCATCGGCCAGACACTGGTCAATGAGCAGCTGGTGCAACCCGCGGTGGTCAATGCGGCGCTGGAAAAACAGCGTCAGGTCAAAGAAACCAAAAATGCCGAATCCAACTATATCCGCATTGATGCCAACAAGCTGGATGAGCTGATCAATCTGGTGGGCGAACTGATTATTGCAGGGGCTGGCGCCACACTGATTTCCAATAAGATCGGTGATAGTGCCATGAATGAAGCCACTTCCAATATCTCTACGCTGGTGGAGCAAGTACGTGACTCAGCACTGGCCTTGCGTATGGTGCAAATCGGCGCCACCTTTAGCCGCTTTAACCGTGTGGTACGTGATGTGAGCAAAGAGCTGGGTAAAGATATCCGCCTGGAGATCAGTGGCGAAGAAACCGAGCTGGATAAAACCGTGGTGGAGAAAATCAGTGATCCACTTACGCATCTGGTACGCAACTCCATGGACCACGGCATTGAATCGGCCGAGGTGCGTGTCGCCAAAGGCAAACCCGCTTATGGCACGCTCAAACTCAATGCTTTCCACGACTCAGGCAGCATCGTGATTGAAGTCAGTGATGATGGCGCGGGCCTTAACCGCGACAAGATTCTGGCCAAAGCCATAGACAAAGGCTTGGTCAGCCCTGAGCAGTCACTCAGTGACAAAGACATTTATAACCTGATTTTTGAAGCAGGCTTTTCTACCGCAGACGCCGTCAGCAACCTGTCTGGCCGCGGGGTGGGCATGGATGTGGTCAAACGTAATATTCAGGCCCTGCGCGGCACCATTGATATCCAGTCCCGGCCTGGCTTGGGTTGCACCATGAGCATCCGCCTGCCACTGACGCTCGCCATTATTGATGGCTTTCTCGTGGGCGTGGCCGACTCCTCTTATGTGGTCCCACTCGATATGGTGGTGGAATGTATTGAGCTTTCTGCAGCGGATTATGAATCCTCTGTCAATGATCAAAGAAACTTTATTAACCTGCGGGGCGAGGTGTTGCCTTACCTCAAACTCAGGGATGAGTTCGAAAGTAAAGGTGAGCCTCCTGCACGGCAAAACATCGTTGTGATGCAGTATGCAAACCAAAAAATAGGATTAGTGGTGGATAAGTTGATTGGTGAATTCCAGACCGTGATTAAACCCCTGGGTAAGGTGTTTGAGAACGTAAAAGGGATAGGTGGCTTCACCATTCTTGGCTCAGGCAGCGTGGCACTGGTATTGGATGTGCCGCGCATGATGCAACTGGCCAATATGGAAAGCATAAAAGAACAGGCGCTTCTGGAAAGTTAAGTGATCACTCTCCCAGTGGCGTAACCAAACAATTTATTGATTAAAGAAAGCGGGTTTGTAATGAAAGTTTCTCACAAGATCTCCCTCATGATTGCCATCGCAATCCTTGGATTATTCAGTTTGATCGGTCTCAGCTACAGTAGTCTCGAAAAAGTGTTTGAGGCGACCAACAATGCCAACGTGAACGGGATTCCAAGCATCAGTACTTTAAACGAGGTCATGAAGAAGTTTGGTCAATTGCGGGTCAGGGTGTATCGCCATGTACTCAATACCGATCAAAATGCCATGACATCGATTGAAACTGCGATTAATGAGGCGAAAAAAGGTGTTGAAGATGGCCTGGTGAAATATAGCAACGAGAACATCTTTGATGCAAAAGATAAAGAGCTGTTAGACCGTGTGCGTAAAGGCTATGAGGCTTATTTACCTGGTATGACTGAAGTCATCAAGCTCTCGAGAGAAGGTAAGCAAAAAGAAGCGCTTGCTATTTTAACTTCAAATGCAAAAGTGGCTGAAGAGTTGAATGCTGCGATTGATGAGCATATGGCTTACAACCAGGCATTGGCTAAAGCCTCGGCTGAAAATGCGATTGAAGTTAAATCTAGCGCTGTGACAACTGGCTTGATTGTGGGTGGTTTACTTTCGTTTGCTGTATTGGCTCTCGCGCTCTTTATCATCAGATCCATCACCCGCCCACTCAATAGCGCTGTGATTTCTGCTAATGCCATTGCCAATGGTGATTTAACGCAAACCGTTGAAGTGACCTCCAATGATGAAATCGGCCAGATGATGGCCTCCATGAAAACCATGTCTGAAAAAATCAGCACGGTGATTAATGAGATTAAGGCCTCTGCAGACAATATTGCCAGTGCTTCGGAGCAAGTGAGTGCGACTGCACAAAGCATTAGCCAGGCGACCAATGAACAAGCCGCTTCAGTAGAAGAGACCTCTGCTTCTGTTGAGCAGATGAGTGCTTCTATCAACCAAAACGCTGAAAACTCTAAAGTGACCGATGGCATTGCCGGTCAAGCGGCTAAAGACGCCAACGAAGGTGGGGCTGCGGTAAAAGATACTGTGATTGCGATGAAGAGCATCGCTGACAAGATCAGCATTATTGATGACATTGCCTACCAGACTAACTTGCTGGCCCTGAACGCGGCGATTGAAGCTGCGCGAGCCGGTGAGCATGGCAAAGGCTTTGCGGTGGTAGCGGCCGAAGTGCGCAAGTTGGCTGAACGTAGCCAGGTGGCTGCGCAAGAGATTGGTGAAGTGGCTAAGAATTCCGTGGGTCTGGCTGAGCGTGCCGGTGACTTGCTGGATGAGATCGTGCCTAGCATCAACAAAACCAGTGATCTGGTACAAGAGATTTATGCCGCGAGTGAAGAGCAAAGCAGTGGAGCCTTGCAGATTACGGCTGCGATGAATCAACTGAGCCAGGTGACCCAGCAAAATGCCAGTTCCAGTGAAGAACTGGCAGCGACCGCTGAAGAGATGAGCGGCCAGGCCGAGCAACTGCAACAACTGATTGGATTCTTCAAGGTGGGGGTGGATGATCATCTGGTCTCGGCAGCCACTAAAAAGGTGATCAAAAAAGTCTCTAAACCAACGATTGGTCATGTGACTGGTGCCAAGTCAACTAACGACTATGCGGCTCAAGTCGATGAAGCACAGTTCGTAAAGTTCTAAGGAATATTGATTGTCGACATTTGCAGCAGCCTACTGGCGAGCTTGCGAGAATTGCCGACAACCTTGAAAGGAAAAGTCATGAGTGAACTGAGTGTGGCAGAGCTACCAAAAACGCAGCAAGCAGTGTTAGAAAACGGGATTCAGCAGTACCTGACGTTTATCCTTGGTCGGGAGACCTTTGCCCTCAATATTCTCAATATCAAAGAGATTATTGAGTATGGGCAATTAACCGAGGTACCCAAAATGCCAGCGTTTATCCGCGGCGTGATTAACCTGCGTGGTGCAGTGGTGCCAGTGATTGATATGGCTGCCAGATTTGGTAAGCCTAGTGCCGACATCACACGTAAAACCTGCATCGTGATTATAGAAGTTGCGCATGCAGAGGCGACGCAAGTGGTTGGTGTCATGGTCGATGCTGTCAATGAAGTGGTGGATATTGAGGCAGGCAATATTGAGCCTGCGCCAAGCTTTGGTGCCAATATCCGCGCGGACTTTATTGAGGGCATGGGCAAAATTGATGGCAAGTTTGTGATTATTTTAGATGTGAACAGCGTACTGTCGGTGGATGAAATTGCCACCTTGGCTGGGAGCAACGTCAGCACAGCTGGTGGGTAAGTCAAGATAAAGAGCTTTATAAAGAACATCTGGATTGAAAATCCAAAAGACGAAAGGTATGTAACATGAAACTGACCGTTGCAAAAAAAATGCTGTTTTTAATATTCACTGCGGTTGTTGGCATGGTGGGCTTGGTCATCATGGCGAGCACGCAAATGGAAAAAGTGTTTAACACTGTCAATTATGCCAATGTGAACTCAATCCCCAGCCTCATTGATCTGGATCAGATACGCAAACACACATTGCGTTTTCGTATCCAGTTAAATCGCCATATTTTAACGGATGCTAAAGATACCAAGGCTTTAGAAGAAACAGAGGCCAAGATTGCGGAGCACAAAAAAGGCGCATTAGACGCATTTGATCATTACATCCAAAACAATGTAGCCGATGAAAAAGACAAACAGATGGTCACCAAAAGTCGTGATCTGTTTGTGGAGTATATGTCGCATGCACCGGCAATCATTGCCCTTTCTCGCGCCAATAAATCTGAGCAGGCGCGTGAGGCCTCTGCTGAATTGATGGCGTTGGCAGATGAAGCCGCTAATGCGCTGAATGAGGATTTTGACTATAACGTAGAGCTGGCTAAAAAGGGTGCTAAAAACGCACAAGCAGCTAAAGCACAAGCCAACACGTTTGCTTTCATTCTTTCCGCGATCATCATTGCGATTGCTGGTTTCGTTGGTTGGGTGATTACTTCAGGTTTGCTCAAGCAACTAGGTGGTGAACCTGATTATGCAGCTTCTGTGGTCAAAACGGTGGCGTCTGGTGATTATACCGTTCAAGTACAAACCAAGCCTGGGGATACCAGCAGTCTGTTGTACTCCATGAAGCAGATGGTCGAACAATTGCTGTCTCAAATTGGTGGCGAGCCTGCTTATGCTGCGGGCATTGTCAAGCGCGTCGCTGAAGGGGATTTGACTGTTAAGACGGATTTACGCCCCAATGATAACAGCAGCATTTTGTTTGCTATCGACAATATGGTGAACCGACTCACCGGCATTATTTCTGAAGTGCGTGGCTCTGCTGACAATATTGCCAGTGCCTCTGAGCAAGTGAGTGCTACTGCACAAAGCATCAGCCAGGCCACCAACGAACAAGCAGCTTCAGTAGAAGAGACCTCTGCCTCTGTTGAGCAGATGAGTGCTTCTATTAACCAAAACGCAGAAAACTCTAAGGTTACCGACGGCATTGCTGGCAAAGCGGCTAAAGACGCCAACGAAGGTGGGGCTGCGGTAAAAGATACTGTAATTGCGATGAAGAGTATCGCTGACAAGATCAGCATTATTGATGACATTGCTTACCAAACTAACCTGCTGGCCCTGAACGCTGCGATTGAAGCCGCGCGTGCCGGTGAGCATGGCAAAGGCTTTGCGGTGGTAGCGGCCGAAGTGCGCAAGCTGGCAGAGCGTAGCCAGGTGGCTGCGCAAGAGATTGGTGAAGTGGCTAAAAACTCTGTGGGTCTGGCTGAGCGTGCCGGTGACTTACTGGATGAGATCGTGCCTAGCATCAACAAAACCAGTGATCTGGTACAAGAGATTTATGCAGCAAGTGAAGAGCAAAGTAGTGGAGCCTTGCAGATTACTTCTGCCATGAATCAATTGAGCCAAACCACGCAGCAAAACGCCAGCTCCAGTGAAGAACTGGCGGCGACCGCTGAAGAGATGAGCGGTCAGGCCGAGCAACTGCAACAACTGATCTCCTACTTTAAAGTGGGTTCAGAAGAGACTGCTTTTGCCTCTACAGTAAAAAAGAGCGTTAAAAAAGTGACCACCCCAGCCAGCAGTAAAGCATCACTGCATGTAGCGAGTGCGACGGCGGCCGATATTGATGAGTCACAGTTTGTGAAATTTTAATGATTGATTGCAACACCAAACGAGTCCCAGATGGTATTTACCACGCTTTAGAGCCAATCTACGTGCTGATTTTGTAGTCGGCACGGAGCAGAGTCTGGGGCAGTTTGTGATGAGTTTAAATGTGAATAGTGTTTTGTTTGTAGGCGGGATCGCAATCTTGGCTGGTACGGTTGAGAAGCATCACTAAATGTTGAAAAGGAAGTTGAAATGAAAATGACCGTTGCAAAAAAAATGATACTGCTGATTGGCACAGCGGTATTTGGCCTGATTTTAATCGCTTCCATGGCGCAGTATTACCTGGACCAGGTATACACCAAAACCAATTACCTCAATATCAATACCGTACCCAGTATTATTGTTTTGGATGAAATGTCCAAAGCTTATGCTGATATGCAGGAAACAGTTTATCAGCACATTATTAACACCGATGATGCGACGATGTCACAACTTGATCGGGTTGTTCTGGAATATCGTGCCAAATTGGAAGAGGCTGTTAAAAAATATGAAGCAGAAAATATTACAGACGATAAAGATAAGCGCTTGATTGAGGATGTGAAAGCTGAAATCAAGAGTTATGACATTTTGCGTGAAAAGGTACTGTCACTTTCTCGAGCCAACAAAATTGAGGAAGCTAGGCGCGCTGTCTTTGCCGCTAAAGAAGACTTTTTAAAAGTGTCTCAGGCGATAGAAGCAGACAGAAAATATAACGTGGAAATTGGTCAAAAGGCATCAAAAGACGCCTCTGACACACAGGCAACGGCTTTACTGCTCTCCCGCACAATCGCCTTGGCAGTCATCGCGCTAGCCGCCGCAATCGGCTTCTTTATTACCCGTAACCTGTTAAAACAATTAGGCGGTGAGCCGGATTACGCAGCCTCTGTTGTAAAAACGGTAGCAGCTGGTGATTACACGATTCAAGTTGAAACCAAGCCTGGCGATACCAGCAGCTTGTTGTACTCCATGAAGCAAATGGTTGAGCAATTAATGTCTCAAATCGGCGGCAAGCCAGAGTACGCTGCCTCGGTAGTGAAAACAGTCGCTTCCGGCGACTACACGGTTCAGGTAGAAACCAGACCCGGCGACACCAGCAGCTTGTTGTACTCCATGAAGCAAATGGTCGAACAATTGCTGGCTCAAATTGGTGGTGAGCCCGCCTATGCCGCAGGCATTGTGAAACGTGTGGCTGAAGGCGATTTAACCGTTAAGACAGATTTACGTCCAGGCGATACAACCAGTATTTTGTTTGCCATCGATGGTATGGTGAACCGCCTGACAGGCATTATTTCTGAAGTCCGAGGTTCTGCTGACAACATTGCCAGTGCTTCGGAGCAAGTGAGTGCGACGGCGCAAAGCATCAGCCAGGCGACTAATGAACAAGCCGCTTCTGTCGAAGAAACTTCTGCCTCAGTGGAGCAAATGAGTGCTTCGATTAACCAGAATACCGAGAACTCCAAAGTAACTGATGGCATTGCCGGTAAAGCGGCCAAAGACGCCAACGAAGGCGGGGCGGCGGTGAAAGATACCGTGATTGCGATGAAGAGCATCGCTGACAAGATCAGCATTATTGATGATATTGCCTACCAGACTAACCTGCTGGCCCTGAACGCTGCGATTGAAGCCGCGCGTGCCGGTGAGCATGGCAAAGGCTTTGCGGTGGTAGCGGCCGAAGTGCGCAAGCTGGCAGAGCGTAGCCAGGTGGCTGCGCAAGAGATTGGTGAAGTGGCTAAAAACTCTGTGGGTCTGGCTGAGCGTGCCGGTGACTTACTGGATGAGATCGTGCCTAGCATCAACAAAACCAGTGATCTGGTACAAGAGATTTATGCCGCGAGTGAAGAGCAAAGCAGTGGAGCCTTGCAGATTACTTCTGCCATGAATCAATTGAGCCAAACCACGCAGCAAAACGCCAGTTCAAGCGAAGAGCTGGCAGCGACTGCTGAAGAGATGAGCGGTCAGGCCGAGCAACTGCAACAACTGATCTCCTACTTTAAAGTGGGTTCAGAAGAGACTGCTTTTGCCTCTACAGTAAAAAAGAGCGTTAAAAAAGTGACCACGTCAGCCAGTAGTAAGTCAGCACTGCATGTAGCGACGGCCAATGCCGCCGATATTGATGAGTCACAGTTTGTGAAGTTTTAACTTGAGTGGGATGCGTGTGACCTATGCTGGGAATCATAGATCACCAGGGCCAGTCGGCCAGAAGTTTGTCAAATCACATGTGATCAATTTTTGGGGGAAAGCATTATGTCTATCTTGAACTACAGGGCAGTCAATAAAAGTCGTATTCAAATTGCGCAGCAATATTTAATGCAATTGGCGAAGGGGCAATTGAATCAAGCCATTGATTTAAGCGTTCAAGATGAATTAACCCCCTTATTCCTGCAGATTTCTGAGTTGCAACAGCAGTTGGCGCAGAAGCAGCAATCGCTGGATGCTTTTACGCATGAGCTCAATCATATGTCTAAAGAGCATGACGCAGGCGATATCGATGTCGTCATGAATGCAGACAAGTTTCAGGGCGAGTTCAAGACCATGGCTGTGGGGGTGAATACCATGGTCGGTGGCCATATTGCCGTGAAGAAAAAGGCCATGGCGGTGATCAAGGCCTTTGGTGAAGGCAACTTTGATGCGCCTATGGAGCAACTGCCTGGCAAAAAAGCGTTTATTAACGACACCATCGAAAACATGCGTAGCAACCTCAAGGGCTTTATTGCTGACATGAACCATATGTCCAAAGAGCACGACGCCGGTGACATTGATGTGGCGATGAACACAGACAAGTTCCAAGGCGACTTCAAGACCATGGCGGTCGGTGTGAACACCATGGTTGGCGGCCACATTGCCGTCAAGAAAAAAGCCATGGCAGTGATCAAGGCCTTTGGTGAAGGTAACTTTGACGCGCCGATGGAACAGTTGCCAGGCAAGAAGGCCTTTATCAATGACACCATCGAAAACATGCGTAGCAACCTCAAGGGCTTTATTGCGGACATGAGTCACATGTCCAAAGAGCACGACGCGGGCGATATTGATGTGGTGATGAATGCAGACAAATTCCAAGGCGACTTCAAGACCATGGCGGTCGGCGTGAACACTATGGTTGGCGGCCATATTGCGGTGAAGAAAAAGGCCATGGCAGTGATCAAGGCCTTTGGTGAAGGCAACTTTGATGCGCCTATGGAGCAACTGCCTGGCAAGAAAGCCTTTATTAACGACACCATCGAAAGCATGCGTAGTAACCTCAAGGGCTTTATTGCTGACATGAACCATATGTCCAAAGAGCATGATGCCGGTGATATTGATGTGGTCATCGATGCAGACAAATTCCAGGGTGACTTCAAGAGCATGGCCGTCGGTGTGAACACCATGGTGGGCGGCCACATTGCGGTGAAGAAAAAAGCCATGGCGGTGATCAAGGAGTTTGGCGAAGGTAACTTTGACGCACCTATGGAGCAGTTGCCAGGCAAGAAAGCCTTTATCAATGACACCATAGAGATGGTCCGCAGCAATATGAAAGCCATGTCGCGTGAAATTAACCTGCTGATTGAGGCGGCTTCACAAGGCAATTTGACCATACGTGCAGATTCCAGTTTGTATAAAGGTGATTACCGCAAGATGGTGCAAGGCCTCAATGACATGCTGGATAACATAGTCAATCCGCTGGTAGAGGTCATGGCATTGATGAAAGAGGTCGAACAGGGTGATTTGACCCAACGTATTGACAATGAATACCAAGGCCAGCTTGAAGAGTTGAAGCTGTCCGTGGTCAATACGGTAGAGCGCTTGATGCAAGTGATTGTAGAGGTCAGGGGTTCTGCAGACAACATAGCCAGTGCCTCCGAGCAAGTGAGTGCCACCGCACAAAGCATCAGCCAGGCGACCAATGAACAAGCCGCCTCGGTAGAAGAAACTTCTGCTTCAGTGGAGCAGATGAGTGCTTCGATCAATCAGAATACCGAGAACTCCAAAGTGACTGATGGCATTGCCGGTAAGGCCGCTAAAGACGCCAACGAAGGCGGGGCGGCCGTGAAAGATACCGTGATTGCCATGAAGAGCATCGCTGACAAGATCAGCATTATTGATGATATTGCCTACCAGACTAACCTGCTGGCCCTGAACGCTGCGATTGAAGCCGCGCGAGCCGGTGAGCATGGTAAAGGCTTTGCCGTGGTGGCAGCAGAGGTGCGCAAACTGGCGGAACGTAGCCAGGTGGCGGCGCAAGAGATTGGTGAAGTGGCCAAGAACTCTGTGAGCCTGGCAGAACGTGCCGGTGACTTGCTGGATGAGATCGTGCCTAGCATCAACAAAACCAGTGATCTGGTACAGGAAATTTCTGCCGCGAGTGAAGAGCAAAGCAGTGGTGCAGAGCAAATTACTGCAGCCATGAACCAGTTAAGCCAGGCAACCCAGCAAAACGCCAGTTCCAGTGAAGAACTGGCAGCAACGGCCGAAGAGATGAGCGGTCAGGCCGAGCAACTGCAACAGTTGATTGCTTTCTTTAAAGTGAGTGGTGAGCATCACCTGCTCAAGGGAGCAGACAAGCCAAAAGCAAAATCACAGGGCAGTAAGCCTACTGTGAGCAAATCTTTCAATAGCCCAGTGATACAAACGCCTAAAACCGGCACCTTTGGTGGCGGCATTGATGAGGAGCAGTTCGTGAGGTTTTAAGTCGTCACAGCGACGTACAGTGTCGCGTGATTGTGATGCGCTTGAAACCAACAACGAGAGGATAGAAAAATGAGTGAATTGGCAATTGCAAGAGGTGAACAGCATCAGTTAAACGGTTTTTCTGATGCCATGCAACAGTATTTGACGTTTGTCCTCGGACGAGAGGTGTTTGCGATCAATATCCTGAATGTGAAGGAAATTATCGAGTATGGGCAGTTGACTGAAGTGCCCAAAATGCCAGCGTTTATACGAGGTGTGATTAACTTGCGCGGGGCCGTAGTGCCTGTGATTGACATGGCGGCACGTTTCGACAAGCCGACGGCGGAGATCACACGTAAAACCTGTATTGTGATCATTGAGGTTGCACATGCGACGGGAACGCAAGTGGTGGGCATGATGGTGGATGCCGTCAATGAAGTGGTGGATATCGAGGCGGGCAATATTGAGCCAGCGCCAAGTTTTGGTGCCAATATCCGCGCAGATTTTATTGCAGGCATGGGCAAGATAGAGGGTAAGTTCATTATTTTACTCAACGTTAACAAGGTACTTTCTGTCGATGAAGTGTCTAGCCTGGCGACTGGCTCGACCTTGGCCAGTGAGTCCGCAGCGAGTTAAGTAGTGAAGGGGTAGCACATGGATCAGATTGAATCATTGACAGTAAAAGAATTTGGCTTGTTTAAAAGCTTTATTTACGCACAAGCCGGTATTGCCCTGTCAGACGTTAAAAAACCGCTGGTCAGTGGCAGGCTCAGCAAACGCTTGCATTTTCATCAACTCAATTCGTTTACGCAGTATTACAAATTGATCAATGATCCTGCCAATGCAAAAGAAAAGCAGATTGCGATTGATTTGCTCACCACCAACGAAACGCATTTTTTCAGAGAGCCCAAACACTTTGACTTCTTTAAAGAGGTGATTCTGCCCAAACGTAGCAAAGGCAAGCCTTTCCGGGTCTGGAGTGCGGCGTGCTCGTCAGGTGAAGAGCCCTATACGATTGCCATGTTGCTCGATGAACATCTGGGCAAAGAGCCCTGGGAAATCGTCGCCTCAGATTTAAGCACCAAGGTCTTGCAGCAGGCACAAAGCGGTTGTTACAACATGCAGCGTGCCTCCGAGATCCCCAGACCTTATCTGACCAAATATTGCCTGAAAGGCACCGGCGATCACGATGGTGAGCTGCTGATTGTGAAAGAGCTCCGCCAACGCATCAAATTCTTGCAGGTCAATCTCACCAAGCCTTTTCCTGATCTGGGCCAGTTTGATGTGATTTTTTTGCGTAACGTGATGATTTACTTTGATGTCGAGACTAAGCGACAGATTACTGATCAAATGTTGCCTTTGCTCAAGAATGACGGTTACTTCATGATCAGCCATTCCGAGAGCTTGAATGGCGTCACTGAGAAATTTGTCTCTGAAGCGCCTTCTATTTATAAAAAAACTGCTAATTAGTTGTTATGTTGATGCGTACCCAGCCTGCCTTGAGTTTTGGATTGTTGGATAAGAAGCCTGAAGAGGTTTTTGAGGTTTTTTTGCAGCCTGGCGAGTGGTATTGGGGCGATGCCGATACCAGAATTCGTACTATTCTGGGCTCCTGTGTGGCAGTCACGATCTGGCATCCGGCAAAACAGATGGGGGGCATGTGCCATATCCTGTTGCCGCAACGCCATGTTTCACATAAAGAAAAAAATGAAACTGCTGCTGGCAAGTCAGGCAAGTATGCAGATGAAGCGATTGCCTTGATGATGGAAGAAATGGCCAAGTGCAAGATTCGACCACAAGACTGCCAGGTGAAAGTATTCGGCGGCAGCAATATGTTCCCGCAATTGCAGATCAATCAAAAAAACCATATTGGTGACCGTAACCTGCATGCCGTTCTGATGCTTCTGGCAGAGTATGGTTTTCATGTGCATGCCAATCATTACGGTGGCGAGGACTCACGCTATATTATTTTTGATATCTGGAGTGGGTTTGCCTGGGTGAAAAGCAAGGTTTAACGAGAATATTAATTATGAAAAAAATCAGGGTCATGATTGTGGATGATTCAGCAGTGGTCAGAAAAGTCCTTGCTGAGAAAATTTCAAAATCTTCAGAGATTGAGGTCATCTCTGCAGCGGCAGATCCCATTTTTGCCATGGATAAAATGATGAAAGATTGGCCGGATGTGGTGATTCTGGATGTGGAGATGCCCAGAATGGACGGCATCACCTTTCTCAAGAAAATCATGTCGCAGCGCCCCACGCCGGTCATTATCTGTTCGACGCTGACCGAGAAGGGCGCCGAAACCACCATTCAGGCGCTGGCGGCCGGGGCGGTGAGCATCGTGACCAAGCCCAAGGCGGGCTTGAAAGACTTTTTAGAGGATGATGCCAATGACATTATCAATGTGATTAAAGTCGCGGCAAAAGCCAATCTGAAAAGAATCTCGCATGCTGAGCCTGTGGCCAAGGTCGCTCCTAAACTGACGGCGGATGCGGTACTCGCGGCGACGAATCGTGCCATGGCGCAAACCACGGAGGGGATAGTGGCAATTGGGACCTCAACAGGCGGTACGCAAGCACTGGAGGCCGTGTTGACTTCATTACCACGTGTTTGTCCTGGCATGGTGATCGTGCAGCATATGCCCGAAAACTTTACTGCAGCATTTGCCAAAAGACTGAATGAACTGTGCGAGATTGAGGTCAAGGAAGCCGCCCATGGCGACCGCGTGATTGCCGGTCGCGCTTTGATTGCGCCTGGTGGTAAGCACATGCTGCTTAAACGCAGTGGTGCTCAATACCATGTTGACGTGATTGATGGCCCGCTCGTCAGTCGCCATCGCCCTTCGGTCAATGTGCTCTTCCGTTCGGTTGCCCAGCAGGCGGGTAAGAATGCTCTGGGCATCATTATGACGGGCATGGGGGATGATGGCGCCCAAGGTCTCAAAGAAATGCGAGAGGTGGGCGCAAAAACGCTTGGTCAAGATGAAAGAAGTTGCGTTGTATACGGAATGCCTAAAGAAGCAAACAAGCTGGGAGCCGTTGAACGGGAGGTTTCTCTGGCAAAAATTCCACAAGAAATTGTGATGTATGGTAGTGGGAGATAAGGTGAAAGCGCTGATTGTGGATTCTTCCAAGTCAACAAGAAAAATATTGTCATCTTTGTTGAAGAAATACGAGATTGAGGTTGAAGAAGCTGCAAGTCCCTTACAGGCAATCGAGTTATTAGACGGGCAGCATGTTGATTTGCTTTTGTTTTCTTACCATCATAAATCCATGAATGGGATTGAATTTTTTAAAGCATTGCCTCCCAAAACACGTAGCAGCTGCGTGAGTTTGTTGGTCGCATCAAATGCCATTCACCAAATTGCGCATGAATCTATTGAGGTGGGAATTACAGCCTGCTTTAGTAAATTAAATATCTCCTCTTTAGATACATTCATTCAGAACTTTGCACAGGCTAAGCGCAATAAACTCCAAGGTCGGGTGTTGCTCATTGAAGATAGTCCGTCTCTTTCTCAAGTCTATGGCGAGCGATTAGCAAGCATCGGGCTCCATTGCGAATTTTGTGTCGATGCTGAAGGCGCGATTCAGCGCATCAGCGACAACACTTACGATTTGGTGATTACAGACTTCAGCTTAGCCGGGATAGGCGATGGATTCTCCGTGATTAGCGCAATAAGAAATTCTCATGACGCGGCTAAGTCACGTATTCCGATATTGGCTATTTCAGGCTTAAATAGTCCTGCGCGGCGAACACAATTGCTCCTCAATGGTGCAAATGACTTTTACTCAAAAGACTCGTCTCTGGAAGAGTTTGAAATCAGGGTCAAGCATTTGCTGGAGAGCTATCAACTATTGCTCACATATGAGATGCAATATCAAACCATGCAATCACTGGCAACGCATGATGCATTGACCAAGTTATATAACAGGCATTATTTGCGTGATGTACAGCAGCAAGTCATTTCTGAAGCCTATATGTCTTCCAAACCATTGGCGCTAATCGTGGCAGATGTTGATTTTTTTAAACAGATCAACGATACCTATGGCCATAAGATTGGCGATGAGGTATTAGCTGCGGCCGGTGCTTTATTTGCAAATTTCTTTGCGAATGAACTGTGCTTTCGTATTGGTGGGGAAGAGTTTTTAGTGATTTTGAAAAATACAACAACGTTAGCGGCCAGTCAGTATGCACAAGGCTTTTGCGACTACTTTGCGAATCAACATTTATCCGGTTTGAATGTCACGATCAGTGCTGGTGTTGCCTCGTATGAGTATGGAGACGATTTTGAACATCTCTTTGCGCGTGCGGATGATGCGTTAAGCAAAGCTAAACTTTCAGGTCGAAATCAGGTGGTACTTGATCAGTCCTTGAACATGTTGTCGCTGATGGCCTGATGAGTGAGATCTGATCATCGCTTAATTTATAACTTATGATGGGGCGTTACCGTGCGTGGATTTAGTTGTGTCATCGTTTTGATTTCTCTCATTTTTTCAAGTTTTGCTCGGGCAGAAGTTGAAGAAGACGGCCGTTATTGGCTGAATATTTATGCGCAAGGTAAATTGCCGGTAGAGAATTTATACTGGAGCATGGACACGCATCCGCGCTGGCGTGATGAGGGCAAGCATTTTGATACGCTGATTCTGCGCCCGTCCATTTTTTACAAGGTGACGCCCAAGGCCAGTGTCTGGTTGGGTTATGACACGATTATCAATCATCCGGCAGGCGCCTCGGCCTATCAGGAAAACCGCTTGTGGCAGCAGTTTTCTTACCAGTTTGACCCGATTGGCGGCGTGAGCTTGAGCAGCCGTTCCAGGCTGGAAAACCGTGAGCGCGAGGACTTTAGCCAGCATGCCTATCGCTGGCGGCAAATGGTGCGCGCCAGTCTGCCTTCGAGCTTGAATCCGCAATTATCCTGGGTGGTGTATGACGAGTTGTTTATCAACTTTAACGATACACACTGGGGTCCGCGCAAAGGGTTTGACCAGAACCGCCTGTTTCTGGGCGTGAACTGGAAATTCAGTGACTTTAGCAATGCAGATATCGGCTATCTGAACCAGTTTATAAATACCAAAACTGTAGACCGTGAGAATCATGTCCTCATGACGGCGATCCGTTTTAATTTTTAGCGGAATCTGTCGTTAAATGCCCATGAACTTAAGTAAGATTGTTTCGACTCTGTTGGTGTTGACCAGTAGTTTGCCACTGTCTGTCAAGGCGGAGGAGACGCCGGTAGCGGTGTCCTCACCCTTGAGCTTGAGTGGCTACCTTGAGACCTACTATGTACGTGATTTTAATGATCCGCCCAACCATAAACGGCCCGACTTTATCTATAGCCATAACCGGGGCAATGATTTGAGCATCAATCTGGCCATGGTCAAGGCCAGTTTGAATACGCAACGTGTGCGCGGCAATCTGGCGCTGGCTTCGGGCAGTTATATGCGCGCCAATTACGCTGCCGAGCCCAAAGACTTGCAACATATCTTTGAAGCCAATGCGGGTGTCAAGCTTTCTGACAAACACGATCTCTGGCTGGATGCCGGGGTGATGCCCTCGCATCTGGGTTTTGAAAGTGCGATCGGCACCGAGAACTGGACGCTGACGCGGAGCTTGATGGCAGAGAGTTCGCCTTATTTTGAAACAGGGGCCAAACTCAGTTATACCTCTGCCGATGGCAAGTGGATGGCGAGTGGCCTGGTGTTGAGTGGTTGGCAGCGCATCCGTGCACCGCAAGGCAACACAACGCCGTCCATCGGCCATCAGCTCACCTATAAACCGAATGATCGGGTGACGCTCAATAGCAGCTCGTTTATTGGCAATGACAAATCTGACCGTGCGCGCCAGATGCGTTATTTTCATGACTTTTATGGCATCTTTAAGCTGGATGAGCAGTGGAGCCTGATTACCGCGTTTGATATTGGCGCCGAAGAAAAACCGCCAGGAGAGGGCGACGGCTACAATGTGTGGCTGGCGCCGGCCGTACTGGCCAAGTATCAGTATTCCAGCCAGTTCAGTGTTACCGGGCGCGTGGAATACTATCAGGACAAACAGGGGGTGATTATCAACACCGGCACTCCCAACGGTTTTAAAACCATGGGCTACTCCGTGAATGCCGATTATAAAGTGTGCCCGCGTGTCACTGTACGTGCCGAGCTGCGTCAGTTGCAAAGCAGGGATGATATTTTTAATGAGTCGGGCCGTCGTCAGACTGATCAGAGTTTGATTGCAGCGACGGCGATTGCTATTCAGTTTTAATCAAGCCCATACTGAGGGCCAGGCAAGAGCGATGCGATGCAAACAAGGGTTTGCTTGTATGGCTCTACCCCAAAAATGTCAGTGTGTATGAGTTCATCTAAGGAAGCAGTTATGAATGCAGCGACACAAAATAACAGTGCAGACAGTGCAAGCGCAAAACAGACAGCGGGCGAATACCTGACTTTTATTCTCGGCAACGAGCAATACGGGATTGATATCCTCAAAGTACAGGAGATCCGCGGCTATGATCCGGTGACCCATATTGCCAATATGCCTGCGTTTATCAAAGGCGTGGTCAACCTGCGCGGCAAAATTGTGCCTATCGTGGATTTGCGTATCAAGTTTGATCTGGGCGAGGTGGTCTATAACGAATTCACGGTCGTCATTATTCTGAACCTCAGTGGTCGCGTCGTCGGCATCGTTGTCGATGGCGTATCGGATGTGCGAGAGTTGTACGAAGAAAATCTGCGTGAAATGCCGACACTGGTGACAAGGATTAACACCAACTATGTGATTGGTCTGGCAACAGTTGAGAGTGAAATGATTATTCTGGTGGACATCGAGCGGTTGATGGCCAGTGATGAAATGGAATTGATGGACAAGCCCGCCGAATAAATGTGCCGCTGCCAAACAAAAAATAAACCTGCGCAAGCAGGTTTATTTTTTTGTGGCTACCCAGGCTTACTTTTTAACCGTCTCGCTAGGGTTGTGATATCTCGCCAGCCAATGGGCATAAGGGGCTGGCAACACCCAGGCGGCCTGATCTTGACCCAGCGCCTTGGCCGCAAAATAAGGCCAATGCGGATTTTCAAGGTGCGCGCGGCCGATCATGGCCAGATCCAGTTGCTCGTTGCGGATGGCGCCATCCGCCAGGGTGGGGGCACCAAAGCCCCAGGCGGAAGACACCGGAATCCCGGCTTCTTGACGCACGCGCTGTGCAATCGGCGCCAGAAAAGCGGGTCCCCAGGGAATATTGGTTTCAGGGATGGTAAAGCCGACACTCACACTGAGCATGTCCAGGCCACTATCACGCCAGGCTTTCACCAGCTGGATAGACTCATTCAAGGTTTCTTCATCTTTGCCATCATACTCAATCACGCCAAAGCGGGCTGTCAGTGGCAGATGCTCCGGCCAGACGGCGCGAATGGCTTCCAGGGTCTCAATGGTAAACCGTGAGCGGTTTTCAAAACTACCGCCATATTGGTCGGTACGCTGGTTAGAGTGCGCCGAGGTAAAGCTTTGCCCCAGGTAACCATGCGCAAAGTGGATTTCCAGCCATTCAAAACCAGCGGCCAGTGCACGTTTGGCCGCAGCCACAAAGTCATTTTGTACGCGGGCAATATCTGCTAGCGTCATGGCTTGGGGGACACGCGGCAAGCCACCACCAAAGGCCAGGGCAGAAGGTGCAATCGGTTGCCAGGCACGCGGATCACTTTCGGCCATATGGTCATCGCCCTCCCAGGGTTTGTTGGCACTGGCTTTGCGGCCGGCATGCGCAATCTGGATGCCGGGGACTGCTCCTGCAGCCTTGATGGCCGCCGCAATCTTGCGCAATTGCTCTGCTTGCGCATCATTCCAGATGCCCAGGCACCCAGGTGTAATGCGGCCTTCTGGCGCCACGCCGGTCGCCTCCACAATCACCAGGCCACTGCCACCGCGGGCCAGTGTCGCGTAATGCGCCTGGTGCCAGTCGTTGGCGACGCCATCTTCGGCCATGTACTGGCACATGGGCGGCACCGCAATGCGGTTTCTCAAGGTCACTGCTTTTAACTGGAAACGAGAAAACAAATCAGCCATAAAACGTCCTTTAACAAATGTGTGTTGCAGAATGGGTTTAAATTCTATTGTTCGAATATAATCGAACAATAGAATAATATCAAGAGGTATGATAAATTCAGACCATGCGACAAATTAAACATCCCAGCATAGAACAGGTCGAACTCACCGACCTCATGTATGCCTTGTCAGATCCGACACGGCTTGAAATTGTCGGGCGACTGGCGGTGGCTGGCCGAAAGATGACCTGCGGCGAGTTTGACTTGAATCGGCCTAAATCCAGCCTGTCTCACCACTTTAAAATTCTGCGTGCGGCCGGCCTGGTAGAAACCCTCATTGAGGGGACAGAGCATATGAATGCGTTGCGTCTGGAAGAAATTGAGCAGAAGTTTCCCGGTGTCCTCAAGTCTGTGTTGCAATCCTTGCGTCCAGCAGGGGTGCCGGCATCCGAATAAACATGTGCCTGAAAACGGGCACACTAACGCAAGCGCTTGTGATGTCCTAGCGTTGTTGCCCCAGTCTGAAACTGAAAGCGTGAAGTGAACCTGATCAAAACGTATTTGATGGCCACCCTGGCCGCCATCCTCTGGGGCGCCAATTTCAATCTGGCAAAGCCGGTGCTGGCTGAAATGAGCCCTTATCTGGCCGGTGCCAGCCGCTATACGATTGCGGCGATTGTCATGATCCTGATTGCCCGGTTTTCACAGGCAGTAATTCCCTTACGTGAGTGGAAGGCGTACTTGACGCTGGGGATTGTGGGTGTCTTTGGTTTTAACTTGTTTTTCTTTTTGGGTATGGCACATTCCTCGGCGATTAATGGCGCTTTGATCATGGCTTTAAACCCGCTTCTGACCGCGATCTTAAGCTATTTCATCCTCGGTGAGCGGCCAAAGCTGGCGCAGCTGCTGGCTTTCCCGGTGGGCATTGCTGGCGTCGCCATTGTGGTGCTGGGGGCAGGGGCCGAGTGGACGATTGCGACGGGCGACCTGTATATCATGATTGCATCGCTCAACTGGGCGGTTTATAACGTGTTGGTGAAGAAAATGATGCCTAAGCAGGTGAGCGGGATTGCCAGCACTGCCGGCATCATGACCGTGGGGGCGCTGGCATTGAGCCTGGCTGCGGCATGCAACGGTAGCCCGTTGGTGATGCCAACGGCACATGCCGGGTTGGCCTTGTTGATTATGGCACTGGGCGGCGGCGTCCTGGCTTACCTGTTCTGGAATGCCAGCATTAAACATTTAGGCCCTGCCAAAGCAGCGATTTTCATGAACCTGATTCCAGTCACCACCATGGTGATTGCCGCTTTTGAGAACGTTCCACCTACGCAGGGGCAATTGTTTGGTGCCGTCCTGGTGATCAGCGCCGTCAGTTTTAGCGCGCTCTCAGGGGCAAAAGCCCGTTAAGATTCACAGCAAACTTAAGGTTGATCTTGTCACCACGGCCAATGTGAGCCCGCTCACGTTCCCGTCATGCGCATGAGAGTATCTTCCTCTTCTTCAGGCTCGGTCGACTTCCAGCGATGGGGTGTATGGTCGGGTTGATCCAGTTTGAAGCGTTGGACGGACTGGCTCAGCTGGTTAGCCTGATCCAGTAATGATTCTGCTGCCGCGGCGGCTTCTTCGACCAGTGCCGCATTTTGCTGCGTGGCTTCGTCTATGTGGGTGATTGCCTGATTCACTTGTTCTATGCCTTTGCTTTGCTCAAACGAGGCTTCACTGATGTCTCGCATGATTTCAGAGACTTTTTTCACTGAACTGACTACCTCTTCCATGGTTTTACCAGCAAGGTCTACCTGTTTGACTGCATCATAGGTGTTATTGACCGAGGTGCTAATCAAGCCATTGATTTCTTTTGCAGCGACGGATGAGCGCTGTGCCAGTGCGCCGACCTCATTCGCCACCACGGCAAAGCCTCGGCCCTGTTCGCCGGCGCGCGCCGCTTCTACGGCTGCGTTCAAGGCCAGGATATTTGTTTGGAAGGCGATGCCATCAATCACGGCAATGATGTCTTCAATCTGGCGGGCACTTTCATTCATTGCATTCATGCTGGCAATGGCCTCGCGTACAACCTGGCCGCCGTTTTCAGCCACGTTTGATGCTGTCAGCGCCAGTTGGTTGGCTTCTTGAGCATTCTCTGCATTGTGTTTGACGATAGAAGCGAATTGCTCCATGCTGGCGGCGGTTTCTTCAAGGCTCGCTGCCTGGTCTTCCGTCCGGCGCGAAAGTTGGTTATTGCCACTGGCGATCTCACTGGCTGCAGTATCAATCGCTTCAACTGCCTGTCGTACGGCTTTAATCGGTTCAACAATCAGGTCCAGCGTCTGGTTAACGCCAGCAATCACCTTGCGGAAATCACCAGCATGTTTCATTTCGTCAGCCCGCACCTGTATACGTCCTTCCTTGGCCGCTTGTGCCAATAGCGCAGAGTCCTCTAGCAGTTGATTAATCGCCTGGATGCAAGTATTCAGGTTGTTTTTTATTTCGTTGAAATCGCCGTAATACGGGGCGGTAATCTCGGCAGGAATGTCGCCATGCGCGATCCGCGCGACATAGCTGGCCGCCATATTCAGCGGTACAATCACCGCATCCAGCGTGTGATTCACGCCCTCAATAATTTTTCTAAAATCGCCATTATGTTTATTCGCATCCGCCCGTGTAGACAGCTCGCCTTTGACGGCCGCCTGTGACAGGTGATTGGCATCCATAATCAGCGCATTGACGGCATCAATGCACTGGTTAAGGTTATTTTTAATGGTGTTGAAATCGCCATGGTAAGTGTCCGTGATTTTAGGTGGAATGTGGCCTTTGGCAATATGATCCACATATTCTGCAGCGACATTGAGTGGAGAAATGACCGCATCCAGCGTATGGTTCACGCCCTCAACAATTTTGCGGAAATCGCCTTCATGTTTGCTGGCGTCTGCACGTGTAGACAAGCGTCCGGCAACCGCCGCCTCTGACAACATATTGGCGTCCGCAATCAGCGCATTCACGGCATCAATGCAATGATTAAGATTATCTTTAATGGCATTGAAATCGCCATGATACGTTGCAGTAATCTTGTCAGGGATATTGCCTTTGGAGATATCTGCCACATAGCTCGCCGCCACATTTAACGGCACAATCACACCATCCAGCGTCTGGTTAAAGCCCTCGACCAAACGCTTGAACTCGCCATTAAAGGCTGCCGTCTCTGCACGCGTAGACAATTGCCCTTCAATCGCTGCTTTGGCCAGCCGGTTGGTTTCCGTTGAGAGTTTGCTCAGCGTGCGTTGGAGTACCTGCATGGAGTGCGCGACACTGGTTTCATCGCCAACAGGCAATGCAATGTGCGCTGAAAAGTCACCATCAGAAAAGCGGCCAGCCAGCTCTGATAACTCAACAGGATCCATACCCAAACGTTTTTTAACTGTGCTGACGATGAAATAGCCTAAGCCGCTGGCAAACGCGATCAGCAGCAACACCATCACATAATTGGCGATCTCACCCTTGGAAATGACTTGCGCCGTTTCAGCTTCCAGCGTTTGCGCTGTCTTGTTTGTGTAGATGACCACCTGATCAACAATTGTTCGATGGGCCTCGTAGGCAGCGTTTAACTCGTGCAATGCAGACTCAATCTGCTTTTTATCCTGCGCATTCAGCGCAGGGATAAATTTGTGATCGTATATTGCAAAAAAAGCCTGGCCTGAGGCATACAGCTGTTCAGCCATCAAATGCTTGATCTCGGGGTTATTAAGTTTCTTCTCCCAGTAAGCATGGCGTTTTTCAAACTCGGCCCTAAGGACGCTGACTTTTTGCTGCAGGGAGCCCGCGGATGATGCATTCATGGCGACGCTTTGCAGAATCAGTTGCCAGGTTTCAATCAGGTATTCCGGTGGGGGTAATACGTCAGCGACCAGATCCTTCTGGTCTATGATCTTGTTGTATTGCTCCCCATTAATCGCCACTGTTTTATTGGCCTGCATATTCAAAAACACGAACAGGCAAACAGCCAGCAGGATAGTCGTCAAAACGCTGACTATCAAGGTAGACAGCTTGAGACGTGCAATTTGCATGAAAAAAGTCCTCTTTAGTAATATTTACACGCTATGAGTCTGCTATTAAACCCCTAAGTAAAGGATGGGAATAAGCGGATAAAGCCTGATTGAGTCTTGTAAATCATTTATTTTTATAATATTTATTTTCGTGATTTTTTATTGTTTTCAATGTAGTTTTCGTGGCTATCGTGTATGTAAGTCAGAGCTAACTATACGGTTTGTCCAGTAGCAAGCCTGATTGGATAAGGTGTCAAAGTTATTGAACCTAATACTCGAATCTATGGATGAAGCCAAGTGTTAACTGATACCCTGGGGGTAGTTTAGTCAAGCAACCAACAGCGCTGTAAGAAAAAACCTCCTATTGGCAAATAGGAGGTATAAAGAACCTTTGGAGATCAATTCAAAGGTGACTTCACAACATTGAATCTAAAGTGAAAAGACGTTGAGTGTGCCGCCGCCTGGCGCGGCGTTATATTTGGTCAACTCTTTGTACGCACCGCTAGCACCCAGCGCATCTGTGTCATTGCTCATCCCCAGGTTCATGGCAACCCCTGCCCAACCACCAATCCCGGAGTAGACGCCTACATACTGTTTGCCTTTATGACCATAGGTGAAAGCATTGCCGACCACGCCAGAACCCACTTGCATTTTCCAGAGTTCTTTACCAGATTTTGCATCTACGGCTTTGAACCAGCGATCCAGCGTTCCATACATGACAATGTCACCAGCGGTGGTTAAGGCCCCACTCCAGGCTGAGAATTTTTCTTTGTTGTACCAGACATTCTTGCCGTTCATAGGGTTGTAAGCAGCAAAACCACCCATCACGCCATCTGGCCCAGGAAACATGGTCAAGGTTGCCCCTACCCAGGGTTGACCTGCAACATATTTGGATTCCACCGGTTCATAGGTCATGCACAAGTGAATCAAAGGTGTGTACATATAGCCGGTTCTGGGGGAGTAGGCAGCAGGTTGCTGGTCTTTGGTACCTTGTGCAGCCGGACAAATACCCTTGGCGTTGTAGTCCTGATGGGTAGAGGCCGCCGCGTTCTTGTCAGGGATCCCGGTTTTTAAATCAATCCCGTTGGCCCAGTTAACAAATGGATGCACTTTTTCGGCAACAACGATGGAGCCGGTTTTCGCTTCAAAGGTATAAGCAAAGCCGTTGCGGTCATGGTGCCAGGCATAAGTTTTACCTGCTTTATCAAACAGTATCAGCTCATTGACGCCATCGTAGTCCCACTCGTCATGAGGTGTTTTTTGATAGCCCCATTTGGCCATGCCCGTGTCTACATCACGCGCAAACACAGTCATGGTCCACTTGTTGTCGCCAGGGCGCACATCCGGATTCCAGACCGAAGGGTTGGCCGTGCCGTAATACATCAAGTTGGTTCTGGGATCAAATGAAAACCAGCCCCAGATGGAACCGCCGCCATGTTCCCAACCATTTTTAACCGCTTGCGGTTTCAGCCAGGTTTTGATACCCAGGTCTTTTTCAGGATATTGCAGTTGTTCTTTTTTCAAGGCTTTGAATGAGCCCCCTTGTTTATTGCCGCCGTTGACATCCTGATACACAGATAAAGCACTGTAGTGCGGATTATCTGCATTAAAGCCTTCGCCAATCAAGGCATCCGCATCAGAGCCTGTACTATAGGCGCGCCAGGCTAAGGAACCATCTTTGGCGTTATAAGCCGACAGGTAGCAGCGCAAGCCAAACTCTGCGCCTGAACACCCTACAATCACTTTGTCTTTGATCACATGGGGTGCTGCCGTGAGTGTCCCGCCCACTTTGGTATCGACGACCTTGGTGTCCCACAGTTTGGCCCCGGTTTTTGCATCCAGTGCGACCAGCATACCGTCGTTTTGCGTCAGGTAAATCTTGCCGTGACCCCATCCCAGTCCGCGGTTGACGTTGTCACAGCACAACACTGCCTGTACCGACGGCTCCTGTTTAGGGAAGTAAGACCAAAGAATCTTCTGATTGTCATTGAGGTCCAGTGCATACACATTGTTAGGAAAGGCGGTGTGTACATACATGACACCATCCACCACAATCGGCGAGCCTTCATGACCTCGGTTAACGCCTGTCGCAAATGTCCACACCGATTTAAGGTTTTTGACGTTGTTTGCATTGATTTGATTTAATGTGCTGTAGCCCTGATTGCTATAGTTGGCACGGGGGTGCACCCAGTTATTCGGGTTTTTCATGGCGGCTTCCATATCGGTCTCGGCATACGAGACTGGCATATAAGCCATAGCACTTGCCATGGCGACGATCGCTAGGTGAGTTGTTTTCACGTTCATTGATTCTCTCCATATTCTGATAATCTTGGTTTTAATCTCCCGGTCGTTTGGGAGAGACTGATTGCATCAGTGCAGCCACTGTAACCATCTACTGGTGCTCAAAAACCAGCCAGAATTCAAATGTTCATGGGTCCAGGCTTGAAACCTGCCTGCTCATGTCAACAATAGGTAAACTGTGTTTTGAGAAAAACAATCACACGCTTGCGAGAGAAAGCTGAGGGGGTATGTTAAGACCATGGGACCTGGTAATTAAGCTGGATGAATCGTCGTCCACGCCGTTTTATCTGCAACTGGTTACACTAATCATTGCAGAGATCAAAGCCGGTAGGCTCAAGCCACAAGATGCTCTGCCGGGCACGCGGGAGATGGCCACCAAGCTTGCCATCAATCGAAAAACCGTTGTACTGGCCTATGATGAACTCATCGCACAAGGATGGTTGCAGTCAGAGGGCAGGCGGGGCACCTTTGTCGCAAGTCATTTGCCTATGACCTTGCATCAAGTACCAAGCCAGGCATCATCACATCCCTTGGCCACTGTTGCTGTGATGCCCAATGCCACATTCCCCGCTGCAGAGCGATTTGAAATCATCATTAATGATGGCATTCCTGATTCACGCCTGATTCCGTTTGAAATTATTTCCCGCGCCTTTCGCCATGCCCTGATACATACCGCTCGATCCAGCCGTCTCGGCTATAGCAATCCCTTGGGGACGGATGAGCTGCGTATGGCCATCGCGCAAATGCTTAATATGGAGCGTGGCTTACATGTCAAACCAGACAATATTTGTGTGGTACGCGGGAGTCAGATGGGCATTTTTCTGACGGCGAAAGTCATGATCCAGCCAGGCGATGCCGTGGTCATGGAGCGACTCAGCTATCAGCCAGCGCGACTGGCCTTTCAGGCTTGCGGCGCAGAAGTGATCACGGTGGAGACTGATGAACATGGCATGAATATTGACCAACTGGATCATATCTGCAGCAAGCGCGAGATCCGTTTCGTCTATGTGACGCCACATCATCAGTTTCCGACGACGGTCATGATGAGCATGGAGCGGCGCATACAACTACTCACTGTTGCGGCAAGGCATGGCTTCAAAATACTGGAGGACGATTATGACCATGAGTTTCATTACATTTTGCAGCCTGTATTACCTTTGGCTTGCCGTAGTCCTGAAAGCGTAATTTATGTCGGCTCACTTTCCAAAGTGTTGGCGCCTGGCTTACGTGTGGGCTATATCGTGGGGCCAGAAGCATTTATTCAGGCCTGTGCCGACCATATCATGATCATAGACCGGCAAGGTAACCCGGTGACAGAGCTGGCGGCGGCAGAGTTGATGGGCAACGGAGAGCTAAAGCGCCACATTCTGAAAACATTGAAGATTTATGACCAGCGGCGAAAAACACTGGCGGCCGCCTTCAACAAGGACTTCGATCAACTGTTGGATTTTAATTTGCCTAGTGGCGGCTTGGCCTTTTGGCTCACCTTAAAAAAAACAATTGCCATGCAAGACTTTCTGCTGTGGTCCAAGCAGCATAGACTACATTTTCACCGCGATAGCCTCTATGCGCATGCTAATCAGACAGTGGCTGCGATCCGGCTGGGGTTTGGCAGTCATGATGACAGGCAACTCGCGCAGCTGCTAGGCAAGCTGCATGAACTGCTAAGCAGCTAACTTTTCGGTTCTCCACACTCTCTGGACCATCCTATATTTCATAACAGGCTCACGACATCAGCGTGCAACGCTTATAAATTCTCTCCTGAAACAGCGGTATCTGCCGGCAAACGCTACCGGTAAAGGGAGAAATGCGATGAACGATACAACCATGCGTAGAAAGGTGGCCATGGTGATCCGTCACCTTGCCTTTGAGGATCTTGGGACATTGGGCCCGGTGCTACAAAGCAGGAATTATGAGATTCGATATGTTGAGGCAGGCGATCCATTGCCTGCGTTGCCTGATGTTATACAAGCCGATTTAGTCGTCATTCTGGGTGGTCCCATCAGTGTGTATGAGCTGGGACGCTACCCGTTTCTTAAGGATGAGGCTGAACTGATTCATACCAGACTACTCGCGCGCAAACCCATGATTGGTATTTGTCTTGGCGCACAACTGATTGCCAAGCAGCTGGGCGCCGAGGTGTTGCCCATGCGGCAAGGCAAAGAAATTGGCTTTTCACCGCTGAGTTTGACTGCTGAAGGCAGGCAGTCTGCCTTGGGCTTACTGGGGTCTGAGGTGTCAGTACTCCATTGGCATGGAGATCAGTTTTCTGTGCCGCCGCAGGCCAAATTGCTTGCAGGGACGTCACATTGCCCAAATCAGGCATTTAGCCTGGGTGATTATCTGTTGTGCTTGCAGTGCCATCTGGAGTTTGATGCAAGTGCGCTTGAAAAATGGCTGATTGGACATGCCTGTGAATTACATATGGCAGAGATCAATCTGCACCAGCTGCGCGGGGACAGCAAACTGTATGCTGCCGCTTTGTCGGACGCAGCCCAGCGCGTATTTCATGCCTGGCTAGATCAAGCAGAACAGGATCTACCATGAAAAAAGTCATCGGTGTGGTGCAAGCGGTATGTATGGGTACTCCGCGCGCGCTTTTGCGTCCTGGGACAACCAGCGCCATATTAAAAACGGCTGTGCATGTGCCTGTGAAGGTTGGTTTTACAGGATTGCAAGGCGATGAGCAGGCAGACAGACGCCTGCATGGCGGGCTTGATAAAGCGGTGCATATTTATCCGAGCGAGCATTATGCACAATGGCAGCAATACACTCGCTATCCCTCAGCAAACTTGATGAGTCATGGCGCATTGGGTGAAAACCTGAGCACAACGGGGCTCTCAGAACTGACGATTTGCATGGGGGATAGATTGTCGATAGGCAGTGTCATGCTGGAAGTGACACAGACTAGACAACCTTGCTGGAAAGTCAATGATCGCTCCGGGATTCCAGACTTGGCCCAGCAAATGCAGATATACAGGAAGACGGGTTTTTATTGTCGTGTCCTGCAGCCGGGAGTGATTGCCGCTGGCGATGTCATAACCTTGAACGAGCGTCCGTATCCTGACTGGAGCCTGCACAGGATACTGTTATTGCTTTATCACTCCCCGCTAGATCAGAATGAATTGAAAAGTGCACTCAACCTACCCTTGGTGGACAGATGGCGGACCATGTTTGAGCACAGGCTTGAGACTTCCTCGGTGGAGAGTTGGTCCGCACGGTTGGCAGGGCCGCAGCGCTATGAGCCTACGTTATAGACTCATCGTCTGGAAAGACTTCCGGCTTTGGTGCAAGGTGGAAACACAGGGCCCGATGGCAAAAGAGGTCGTGCGAGACATGATGGCACTATTGAGTGCGTCGGCAGGGTATTCCATAGAAATTCAGGTCTCCTACGAGGAAAACCGGATTCTGGAAACAGGTCCTCATGGCACCCGATTGCTCGCCATGGAACCTATTTTTACAACCGTAGATATTACTTCTCTAGAACTTGAGTAGAAAGACAAAGTCATGCATTTGATGCATACCTATCAGCGCCTGCCAGTGATGTTTCAACGAGGTAAAGGTGACCGTTTGTGGGATATTCACCAGACGGAATATATTGACGCCATTTCTGGCATTGGTGTTACCAGCCTGGGGCATGCTCATCCTGTGATTGCTGAACAGCTTGCAGAGCAAGCAACGCAATTAATTCATACCTCTAATATGACAGAAATTTACTGGCAATCGTTACTTGGCGAAAAACTGTGTGCCTTGAGTGGCCTGGACAAAGCCTTTATTTGTAACTCCGGGTGCGAGGCAAATGAAGTTGCCTTAAAGATTGCACGGCTGTATGGCTTAAGAAAAGGCATTACTCATCCGGTGGTGATTGTGATGGAGAATGCTTTTCATGGCAGGACCTATGCCACCAATGCAGCGAGTTCCAATGCCTCCAGGCAGACTGGGTTTGAGTTTGAACGGCACATTGCAGGCTTCATCCGGGTGCCCTTTGATGATTTAGCAGCAATACAACAAGTCGCGGCTGAGCAGAAGCGTGTTGTTGCGATTCTGGTGGAGCCGGTTCAAGGCGAAGGTGGCGTTCAAGTGTTCTCACCGGGCTATTTAAAGCAATTAAGAGCACTTTGTGATCAGCATGGTTGGTTGCTGATGTTAGATGAGATTCAGTCTGGTCTTGGTCGAACCGGTCAGTGGTTTGCCTACCAGCATGAACAGATTGTGCCTGATGTGCTAACGTTGGCGAAAGCGTTGGGGAATGGTTTCCCGATAGGCGCCTGTCTTGCCAAAGGGGAGACAGCAAGGCTGTTTTCACCAGGGGGCTATGGATCGACGTTTGGTGGCAACCCACTGGCCAGCAGGGTTGCCTGCGCTGTCCTGGACATCATGCAGGCAAGTCAGTTAGCGGAACGGGCTGCCGAAATGGGTCATGTTTTTTTAGAGCGGCTCAATCGCACCACAGCAGGCAATCGATATGTGGTGGATGTGCGAGGGTTGGGTTTGATGGTGGGCATAGAGCTTGCGGTGCCAGCCAGTCATTTAATGACTCAGGCATTGCAGCAGGAGCATCTGTTGATCAATGTCACCAGAGATCACGTCGTTCGATTATTGCCTTGTTTAATCTCTTCTGAGTACACGTTGGATATGGTGATCGCAAAAATAGGCCGCCTGCTTGAGTGTCTTGAGCCCCGTCAAGTGCATGGCCGTCAACAAGCTAGCTTGGTTTGACGCAAATCGCACTCAAGTTGCAATCAGCGTTGTTTCTCCATCATGTTGGCGTTGTAATTGAGCACACACCTGTTGCAACAGTGCTGGATTCACATGGTTCCTATTCCAATAAACGCCAATCGAGCGACCAATCGCCGGTAAGGCAAAGGGGATATAGTGCACATCATGATCCTCATGGTTGATGGCTGTGCCAGGAATCACGGCCAGCCCCAAACCATGTTTGACCATCATCCTGAGCGCTTCAAAGCTCACCGCCTTGAAATCATCATCTTTGTCCAAATGCTGCCGGGCAAAATTGGCATCAAAATGCTCCAGAATTTGCCGGTAATGCGACTGATCCTCCACCAGAAACAGCAGGGCTTGCTGGTTTAAATCACTGAGTTGCAGGCTTTTGCATGAGGCATAGGCATGATGGCTGGGCACCACTACGTACAACGGGTCATCCAGCAGTTTGATGCCCGTCAGACTGGCATGCGTGACCGGCAATGGCAGCAAGGCAAAATCAATTTCCTGATTCACCAATAAATCGATGAGCACATCCACATCTTCTTCCACATGTTGCACTTTAAATGGCTTGAACTGCTGTTTTAGATGGAAGATGTATTGCAGTGGCAGGGCATGGCCAAGAGACGGAAAACTGCCAAAGGTGAGCTTGGCAGAGGCATGCTGCCTGGCTTCACGAGCAATGTGAACAATCTGGTTTGCATGCTCGATCACCTGCGTGGCCGCCTCAATAATCTTTTCTCCCACAGGGGTGACGCGCACAAAATGCGTGCCTCTTTCAAAGATCTCCACCTCCAGATAGTTTTCCAGCTTTCTGATCTGATTGCTCAAAGTGGGCTGCGTGGTCGCACAATGTTCAGCCGCCTTGCTAAAGTTTTTATATTCAGAGACGGCTAATAAATACTTCAAATCACGTAAGTTCATGGCTTATCGGTCCTTGGCTGAGTGTGGGGTCAGAGGCGCTGGCAGGCAATCTTTTCCACATTGGTCAAAACGAATGGTGGGGCATGCATCTCATCATTCCGGTGGCGGCGCAGGGTCAGGCTTGGGCAAGACAGGCGGATAGGGCTGCGGCGGACAGGAAATCCGAACCGAATGTTGACGTAACAAGGTCTGTGGTGTGTGAACTGGTGTCAATTTCAAGAGACTTGTCCCAAGCTTGGTTTCAATATCAGGACAAGGCGTATGGTCGTGTCTACACCCCCCGTCCCGGGTTCGTGTAGACATCATCAGCACTGGGCGGTTGAGGAAGTATTTACTCGCGACTCCCAAGGAGGAATGTCATCTCCTATGGGGTTTGATATTAGATGGGCATCAATCTATCGTCAAGGGAATCTCCTCCCTATTTAAGCCTTTGTAAGCTCGCCGTAAGACGCCAAAGGTTCCATTGTTTGTTTGAATAAATCCATTCAAACAAACAATTTCATTTCCTCCCAGACTCCGCGTAAATTTCACCTCACAACGTACTGTTGTTTATCACTAGGAGTCAAAAATGAAACTGTTATCTACCCTTGTTCTGTTGTCTTTTTCAGTCGCTGGTTTTGCGGCCGACAACTCAAACGCCACAGATTTGAACGCGGTTGAAACGATGCTGCATACCAAGTTTGAATCGAGCCAGGCCAGCGCACAAAGTGCGTCTGATGATAGCCTCAGCCAGAATCCCTTTATCGAGCAAGTGATGGAAAATAATGTGCAGTCACAGCATCAAGTGGCTGCTGCGCATGAACACCACGGGTAACCCGTGGGGAATGATTGCGTCATCCCCGCATAATGCGCGACGGCAGTGACTGGCACTGCCGTTCGTGCGCAAACAAATCACCATCATCCATCCGGGCTGATGGTGATGGTGTTTTAGGGTGTTAATCACTCACCAGCGCTTTAGCCACCAGTTGTTCAATTTCATTGGTGATGTCGGTCATGACGCTGGCGACCACGGCAAACTCCTTGCCGGCGTCGCCAGACCGTGCGGCGATGACCTGCGCGTTAAAGGAAACAATCTTGGCTTCTTTGGCGATCTTCTGGATGCTGCTCATCAGGTTTTCCTGCTTTTTGCGTCTGAGCAGTTCGCAGTGTTTGGATTCATTTTCGTACGTGACCGTAATCTGGTTGAGGACGGCCACGATCAAGCTGGCCTCTTCGCCCAGCAAGGGGATCATGGCTGCAGGCAGACCCTGATTACTTTCGCAGGCGCTAATCGCCTGTTGGCAGTGTTGAATAAATTGCCGGATTTTGGCCTCGTTATCTTCCGGACCAAACAATACTTTTTCCAGCGCGGCAAAATAAACACCGGGATACTCATGGTTGCCTTTGACCAGAAGTGTATGCGTCTGGCTAAACAAGGCCAACGCCTCTTTGGCTTGGGCCAGTGCTTGAGGCTGGTGTGCACTCAACAGGATATTGAGCGCAATGCGTTGCGATAGCATGCGCTGGCGGCCAGAGAGGTTGATCAGCGCCACCATGCGGTCACTATTCAGGATGGTGTGCTGGCCGGGTTTATCGGTCTTTTTCATGGCGTGCATGGTTCTGTCCTCTGAGTCACCCTGGTTATCGTTGTACCCACACCTTGCCATCCCTGACTTCGACCGGGTAAACATTCAGACACACGGTTGCGTCCTCAACACAGAGGCCAGTGCGTAGCTGGTAGTGATGCTTGTAAATCGGCGAGGCGACTACAGGCTCGCCGCCCAAATCACCGACCAGGCCGCGGGACAGCACATTGGCCTCGCTATGCGGGTCGTGATTATCCAGCGCGTAGAGCTGGTCGTTTTTAAGGCGGAAAATGGCAATTTGTTGGCCTTCAATCAGGGCACAGACCCCCATATTCGGCCAGATATCCTCGAGTGCGCACACTGGGTGCCATGCGGCTGCCTCGGCAGGCTGGGCGTTTGTTGCTTGTAACTGATTCATAGACGGTTTCCTTGATTACTCTGTTGCTGCCAGGATGGGGATGACCTTGGCGGCAGGTGCGGTCTGCTGTTTTTCTGCGGACGTGGCCGGGCGGATCTGGTTGCGCTCATTGACGAAGACAATATTGTCGTCACCTGCCACACTATTGACGAAGCTGCGGAAGCGCTTGCGCACTTCGGGATCGGTGACAGCGGTTTTCCACTCGTCCTGATAGTTGTCTACCACGTGTTGCATTTGGGATTCCAGTTCAGCGCCCAGCCCTAACGAATCCTCAATGACAACTTGCTTGAGGTAATCCAGGCCGCCTTCGAGGTTGTCGCGCCAGGTGCTGGTGCGTTGCAGGCGGTCTGCGGTACGGATATAGAACATCAAAAAACGGTCTATCATGCGGATGGCTTCTTCTTTGCTGAGATCGCTTGCAAGCAGCTCGGCATGGCGTGGCTTCATGCCACCATTGCCGCACACATAGAGGTTCCAGCCATTTTCAGTCGCAATCAAACCCACATCCTTGCCTTGCGCTTCGGCGCATTCGCGCGTGCATCCAGAGACGCCAAACTTGATTTTGTGCGGCGCACGCAGGCCTTTGTAACGGTTTTCCAGCTGCACGGCCAGGCCGACGCTGTCATCCACGCCATAGCGGCACCAGGTGGAGCCGACACAGCTTTTGACCGTACGCAGTGATTTGCCGTAAGCATGGCCAGATTCAAAGCCGGCCGCGATCAACTCTTCCCAGATATTGGGTAATTGTTCCACGCGGGCGCCAAACATGTCTACGCGTGCGCCACCGGTGACCTTGGTGTACAAGCCGTATTTTTTCGCAATCTGTCCGATGGCAATCAGGCCATCCGGCGTGACTTCGCCGCCCGGCATGCGAGGCACCACCGAGTAGCTGCCGTCTTTCTGGATGTTGCCCAAGAAATAGTCATTCGAATCTTGCAAGGACGCCAGGTCTTTTTTCAGGATAAATTCGTTCCAGCATGAGGCCAGAATGCTGGCGGCGGTAGGTTTGCAGATATCACAGCCCAATCCCTGGCCGTGTTTATGCAGTAACTCGTCAAACGATTTGATCTGGCCCACACGCACCAGGTGGTAAAGCTCCTGACGTGAATACGGGAAGTGTTCGCACAGGTGATTGTTGACGGTCATGCCCAGCTTCACCATCTGCGCTTTCATGACTTGCGTCACCAACGGTACGCAGCCACCACAGGCCGTACCGGCTTTGGTGCACGACTTGATGGCGCCTATGCTGCAATTGCCAGCCGCCACCGCTTCACCAATTGCGCCCTTACTGACGTTATTGCAAGAACACAGCACCGCGGTATCTGGCAGGGCATCCACGCCCAGGCCAGGTTTTTCCTTGCCATCACTGGCTGGCAGAATCAGGAATTCAGGATTTTCCGGCAGCGGCATTTCGTTGACGGTCATCTGTTGCAGCGTGCCGTATTCATCGGCATTGCCAATCAGCACGGCACCCAGCAGTTTTTTGCCATCTTCGCTGACGACGATTTTTTTGTAGATATTGCGCACTTCATCGGTGTACTGGTAGCTGCGGCAGCCCTGGGTTTTGCCATGCGCATCGCCTACGCTGGCGACATCCACACCCATCAGTTTGAGCTTGGTGCTCATGTCTGCGCCCTGGAAAGTGGTCGATGTTTCACCCAGCAGATGTGCGCAGGCGGTGCGGGCCATGTCATAGCCAGGCGCGACCAGGCCAAACATCTCGTCGTTCCAGCTGGCGCATTCGCCGATGGCGTAAATATTGTGGTCACTGGAGCGGGAGAAGTTATCTATGGCGATACCGCCACGAGCACCGATGGCCAGGCCGGATTCACGTGCCAGTTCATCGCGTGGACGGATACCGGCAGAGAATACGATCATGTCGGTTTCCAGCCAGGTGTCATCAAAGAACACCATACGGTGGCGCGCAGTCGCTCCATCGACAATCGCCGTGGTATTGCGGCTGGTGTGCACGTGTACACCCAGCTCCTCAATTTTGCTGCGCAGCACTTTGCCGCCCGCTTCGTCTACTTGCACCGCCATCAAACGGGGCGCAAATTCAACCACATGGGTTTCCAGGCCCATGTCTTTCAATGCCTTGGCACATTCCAGGCCCAGCAGGCCGCCACCAACGACGACACCGCTTTTGGCGGTTTTGCCTGCTGCCGTCATGGCTTCGAGATCTTCAATGGTTCGGTAGACAAAACAGTTTTCACGGTCACGCCCGGTGACAGAAGGGACAAATGGATAAGAGCCGGTCGCCAGCACCAGCTTATCGTAGGCCAATATCGTGTCGTCTGTCAGTGTCACGGTATGCTGGTGGCGGTCTATATGGCTGACGCGGGCATTGAGGCGCAATGTCAGGCCCGGCCGGTCATAAAATCCAGGCTCGACCAGCGACAGGTCTTCCGCCGTGCTACCCGAGAAAAAACTGGAGAGGTGCACGCGGTCATAAGCCGGGCGTGGTTCTTCGCCCAGCACGGTGACTTGCAGGTTGGCGGCGGCCAGGTCAGGGTGGCGTTTCACCAGTTCTTGCACAAAGTAATGTCCCACCATGCCGTTGCCGACGACGAGGATGCGTGTGTGTTGATTCATCTTGTATTCCTAATCAGATGCAAGCAGGCAGTGTCACGATGTTTTTCATGTCAGTTGCGTGCATTGCGTTATCAAACTCAAAGCCTAAAAACAAAAACGGCGTCCATAGCCAATGCCGCGATTGCACATTGCAATCCTGCGAAACAAGCTATGGACGCCGTTGTCCAGTATGAGATTTGCCGACGATGGAAAATCTCTGATTTAAAAATGGCATGATAAAACGCCACTTTGTGATAAAAAAAAGCAATTGGCATGCCAACCGCCAGGATGGGGGTGCAGATGAATCGGGATTTATGCTAAGTTATTGTTCCTGATGTGTTTTATCTGCGATATTGCGTGTATGTTTGAGCTCGCGGGCACCGTACGATCTATCTGCCATTGGTCTGGTGCACGCTAATGAGGCATGTGCACAGGATTGCACCATCCTTGGCGCAATCCTGTGCCGACAGGCGATCAAATGCATTCATGTGCGCGCGTGATGTCCTTATCCCGCATGGGTTTTGCCATGCAGTTTGACCAGCCGCTTGAGTTCCGGCACGCAGGAGCCGCAACTGGTGCCACATTTCAGCTTGGCTTGCAGCGTCGGTAAATTCGCACCCATTTGACAGGTCTCAATAATCTCGTTTTCTGAGACATCCAGGCAGTTACAGACGATCTTGCCGCGTGATTTTTGTCCAGTGGGGGGCGCCGCCAGCGGCGCCAGTGCCCATTTGCGCAATTCGTCGGTGAACTGGCCTTCGAGCATGACTTGCTTGAGCCAGTCTGCGGCCAGCATTTCACCAATCAGGCGCACCGCGCTGACCTGGCCTTGCTCGACCAGAATGCGTTTACTGATGCCGCGTTTGACATCATCCAGCCGTAGCATGGGCGCATCTTCGACCATGCCAAGCAACTGATCCAGCCGGGCGATCAGCTGGCTATCCGGGGCAGCGTGGTGCGCCGCGCGCAGAATCAGCATGCCGTTGCCACGGCCATACAGTCCCACGGTGGCGTAATCAAAGGCCATCAATAGCGCGCGGATGTTGGCGAGCAAGTGCAGGTCGTTGCAGCTGCGCATCACCGTCATTTGCCAGGGCAAGCTCAACTTTTCGATCTTGACCGCCGTGTGCTTGAGTTCCGGTTGCTTGGAGGTTTTATCAAAAGCCGGTGGCATCAACACATTCACGCCCAAGCCGTGCATAAACTGGCTGCCCCAGTGCATGGGGATAAACAGCTCGGCCGGTTTGACTTCGTCTGATTGCTGCACCTTGATGATTAACTCACCGCGCTTGTTACTCAGTTTAACGATGTCGCCCTGGCTGATCTGGCGACGTTGCATGTCATCGGCATGCATGGAGACCACGGGCTCTTCGACATGGTTGTAGAGCTGCGCCAGCGTGCCGGTGCGGCTCATGCCATGCCATTGGTCGCGCAGGCGGCCGGTCAGCAGGCGGAAGGGATGGCGCGCGTCCGGCTTGTCGGCGGTCGGCTTGTACACCGCGCTGACAAAATGCGCCTTACCGCCCGGTTTCTGGAACACGCCATCGGTGTACAAGCGGGCTTCGCCCTGGCTGGCGCCCGATTTAAACGGCCATTGTTGTGGCCCGCGGGTTTCCAGAATCTGGTAACTCAAGCCTGTGATATCAAGGTCGCGGCCACGTGTGCTTTCACGGTGCTCGTTAAAAATGGTTTCGGTATTTGGGTAGTTAAACAGGGTGTCTGGTTTACCCAGTTTTTGTGCCAAACGGTGGGCAAAGTCGACCACTGCCTCCCAGTCATGACGGGCTTCACCCGGCTTGGGGGCGGCTGGCTGCACGCGCGTGATGCGGCGCTCGGAATTGGTGACCGTGCCTTCTTTTTCACCCCAGGTCGAGGCAGGCAGAAACACATCGGCGTAGACATTGCTTTCAGTGTTGTTAAACGCATCTTGCAACACGACCAGCTCAGCCTGTTGCAGGGAGGCCAACACATTATTGAGGTCTGGCATGGAGTGTGCGGGGTTGGTGCAGGCAATCCAGATCGCCTTGATCTCGCCGCTTTTAACCGCCTCAAACATCTCTACCGCGGTTTTGCCCGGCGTGGCCGGGACGTCGGGCACGCCCCACAAGCGCGCGACTTCTGCACGGTGTTCGGCATTGGCCAGGTCGCGGTGGCCCGACAGCAGGTTGGCCATCCCGCCGACTTCGCGGCCACCCATGGCGTTGGGTTGACCGGTCAGCGAGAATGGGCCTGCGCCGGGCTTGCCGATCTGACCGGTGGCCAGATGCAGGTTGATCAACGCGGCATTTTTTTCAGTGCCATGGATGGACTGGTTCAGCCCCATGCAATACATGGACAAGGTCGGGCCGGTGCCAAACCACTTGGCGGCCTGAATGATATCGGTCTCAGGCACGCCACAAATATCGGCCACCATCTTGGGGGTATATTCGCGCACGGTTTCCTTGAGCGCTTCAAAGCCTTCGGTGTGATTGCGGATATAGGCCATATCGAGCAGGCCTTCCCACAGCATCACATGCAACAGGCCGTTAAACAGCGCCACGTCGGTGCCGGGCAAGATCGCCAGGTGCAAGTCTGCCAGTTGTGCGGTGTCAGTGCGGCGCGGGTCTACCACCACAATTTTCATGTTCGGGTTGTTTGCCTTGGCATCTTCAATGCGGCGGAACACAATCGGGTGGGCAAAAGCGGTATTCGAGCCAGCAATAAACAGGCATTGCGTATGGTCGATATCCTCATAGCAGGCCGGTGGCGCATCGGCACCCAGTGTGGCCTTGTAACCGGCGACGGCCGAGCTCATGCACAAGCGCGAGTTTGTATCGACGTTGTTGGTGCCAATCAAGCCTTTGGCCAGCTTGTTAAACACATAATAATCTTCAGTCAGCAACTGGCCGGAGATATAAAAAGCCACCGCATCGGGGCCATGGGTGTTGATAATCTCGGCAAAGCGGTCGACCACATGATCGAGCGCGGTATCCCAACTGACGCGCGTACGCGGCAGGTCACGCGACAGGCGCAGTTCCGGGTAGAGGGCGCGTGCGTCCAGTTTGGCGGTCAGGTGCAGGGTCGAACCCTTGGTGCACAGGCGGCCAAAGTTAGCCGGATGCTCGGGGTCACCTTTGACATCGACAATCTGCTGACCCTCGGTGGTAATGATGACGCCACAGCCGACACCGCAATAGCAGCAGGTGCTGCGGGTTTCACGTCGTTGCGGATGGAAGGAGACCGGTACTGCGGTGAGCAGATCGTTTGCAGTCTGGAGTTGTTGCTGTTGCGACATAAGGGAGCTGTCCGTGTTGCCTGAAAATTACGGGTTTAATTGCAGATAGACCATGCCATCTTCGACCTTGACTGCATAGCAGGCAGTCTGGCCGATATCGGGCGCTTCGGCCTGGCCATCGACCAGGCTGATTTTCCAGCTATGCAATGGGCAGGCGACTTTGTCGCCATAGACCAGGCCTTGCGACAGCGGGCCGCCTTTGTGCGGGCAACGGTTGTTGAGCGCAAACACGCGGTCATCTTCAGTGCGGAACACACCAATGTCGGTTTCGCCATGACGCACCACACGTGCACCCAGGGCAGGGATGTCGTTTAGCGGGCAAATTTTAGTCCAACGCATTTTTTTCCTCTTTTCCAATTTGTTACTGGCCTTATGAGACCAGTAACAAATAAATCAATAACATATTCACGCACAATGAAATGATGGCCAGCCACTGCCATTTGACCAGCCGTGCGCGGGCAATCAACGGCGTGCGCGGGATGACAATGGGTCTGAGTTCGCCATGCTCCAGCGCCAGCAGCATTTCTTCGGCGGTTTCAAAGCGGTGTTCCGGTTTGCGGGCAATCGCTTTTAGAATCAGGTTTTCCAGCCAGGCCGGAATCTCGGGGCGGTAGCGGCTGGGGCGCACCGGTTCACCAAAGCGTGGCGACTGGAACGGCTCAATTTCACCATAGGGATACTTGCGTGTCAGCAGGTGATACAGCGTGACACCTGCGGCATAAATATCCGCCTGGCGGTCGGCCAGTTTGCCGTCAAACAATTCCGGCGCCATATAGCTGGGCGTGCCGGGATTTTCCATCTGCTCGGGCATGGGCAGCGTGGTGTTAAGCGCGACGCCAAGATCGAGGATGCGCAACCGTGTATCGCTACCCAGGTGAATATTGGCCGGTTTGATATCGCGGTGCACAATATTGAGCCGGTGCAGCATGCTCAAGCCACGCAACAGATCCTGGCCGATATTGGCCACGCCATTGATGGTGAAGTGATGGCCGGCATCCAGCCGTTGCTGCAAGGTGGCCCCTTCATGCCAGGTCATCACATAATATAAATGCGTGCGCTGTTCGCGCGTGAGCGGCAAAATTTGCGGCACACATTGCGACACCACGCGCTTGCCCAGCCACTCTTCATTAAGCAGGGCTTCGCAACTGGCCTTATCCTCAGCGCGGGCGGGTTGCAGGGTTTTCAGCACAAATAATTGCCCGGCGGCATTTTTTACCTGATATAACAAGCTGATGCGTGCATCATGTAACACGCGGGTGACGGTAAAGCCATCCAGGGTGTCGCCCACCGCCAGCTTGGGCGGCACCGGCAGGCTCAAGGCATCGGCCAGCATGTCGGTCAGGTGGTCTTGTCCGAGCTGATCGATACGCACCACCACGGCAGAGGCATTATCCTGACCACCTTGTTCCAGCGCTTGCCGGGTCAGGTGTTCGGTCATCAACTGCGGTGTATGGTAAAGCATCAATATTTTGTGCAGCTCGGCCTCGCCCAGTGCGGCCCACACACCATCACTGATAATGGCATACACATCGCCGGTTTGCAGCAGGCCTTCGGCATAATCCACGCTCAACTGGTCATCGAGGCCGACTGCACGCTTGAGTACATGCCGCATATCTGGCCGGTCCCAGACATGGTCGGTGGTCAGACATTGCAGCGACTGCTCGCGCAGGCGATAGATGCGGGTGTCGCCGACATGCGCCAGCACATAGCGCTGACCGCGTAGCACCAGCATGGACAGCGTGGTCGCCATGCCGGCCATCTGGCTGTGTTTGCGTGCCTGCGACAGCACCCAGCGGTTAGCCGCCTGAACCACCTTGTCCAGCGCATGCTGGATCGTCCAGGTATCGGGTGTGGCGTAATAATCTGCCGACACCGTGCGTATCGTCATCTCGGCAGCTTCGGCCCCGCCAGCCCCCCCGCTGATGCCATCAGCCACCGCCAGCAGGGCGCCCTTGATCTCAAGCTGCGCATCGGCAGGCGTCACCAGGCCTACGTAGTCCTCGTTACGAGGCCGCGGTCCGGTGAGGCTGCTTTCGCCGACGCTGATCCGTAATTTCATGCAGGGGTCCGTGATGACGCTAACATTTCAATGCTGGGCGGTTGTCCGATGCCATTAAATTTTGGCGCTGGTGACTGTGGCTGCGCCCCAGGTGGTGCGCCAGCGGTTTTTTACGCGTGAGAGGCCGATCAGCGCCAGAATTGCCAAGCCGGCAAAAATGGTCAGGCCGACCTGATAACTGCCCGTCACTTGTTTAGAGTAGCCTAAACTGGACGCCAGGTAAAAGCCACCAACGCCCCCGGCCATGCCGACCAAGCCGGTCATGACGCCGATTTCCTTGCGGAAACGCTGGGGCACCAGCTGGAAGACCGCGCCGTTGCCCATACCAAGTGCTGCCATGGCGAGCACTACTACCAGCAAGCCTAGTGACTGGCTAGCCATGCCAAAACTTAGGATAAACAGGAACACCGCTGCCAGCACATACATGGTGCTCAGTGAACGGATACCGCCGATGCGGTCGGCCAACCAACCGCCTATGGGGCGCACCAGCGAGCCGGCAAAGACACAGGCTGCGGTGAAGTAACCCGCGTGCACCGCATCCAGGCCATACTGGTCGTGGAAGTAAATGGTCAATGAAGACGCCATGCCCACAAAACCGCCAAAAGTGACACTGTAGAAAAACATAAACCACCAGGCATCTTTATCTTTGAGCACGGCCAGGTACTGCGACAGCGATTTTGGCGCAGGCGTATCCGGGGCGTCTTTGGCCATCGTGACATAGACCAGCAACGCCAGCACCAGTGGAATCAGTGCCAGGCCAAATACATTATTCCAGCCAAAGGCCACGGCCAGGCCAGGGGCGAACAAGGCAGCCAGGGCTGTGCCCGAGTTACCTGCACCGGCAATGCCCAGCGCCGTACCCTGGTGCTCTGGCGGATACCAGCGCGAAGCCAGTGGCAAGGCCACTGCAAATGCAGCACCGGCAAAGCCCAGGAACATGCCTAGCAACAGCGCTTGCTGATAGGTATGGATGCCATGCAGCCAGGCTGTCAGCAGCGCGCCAATCACAATCACCTGGCCAATCAGGCCGGCTTTTTTCGGCTTGAGCTGATCCACCAGCACGCCCATGACTATCCGTAGCAGCGCGCCTGTGAGTACCGGGGTGGCGACCATCAGGCCTTTTTGTGCCGGATTCAATTGCAGGTTGGCGGCGATTTGCACCGCCAGCGGCCCCAACATGACCCAGACCATAAAGCTCAGGTCAAAATAAAAGAAGGCCGAAAACAGGGTGGGTTTATGGCCCACTTCCCAAAAACTTTTTTGCATCATCTATCTCCCGGGCGTGCAATCAGGAGAATGGCACGCCACTTTTCATTTAAACAGTATTTTTCGTTACACGGTAATTGTGTCGAACTCTTTGTGGGCAGCACGTTGGTTGACACGTTCAGCCCAAGGGTCTACGGCGCCTTGCAACGCATACAGCAGACGCTCATATGCCGCTTTGCGGCCTTCAGCATCTTCAAGAATGCGTTTTTTCACATAATCCAGCCCGACACGTTCGATCCAGTGCAAGGTGCGGTCCAGGTAACGGGCTTCTTCGCGGTAGATCTGGATAAAAGCGCCAGAGTATTCAATTACCTCTTCAGCGGTCTTCACCTTACACAGAAACTGCGCCACTTCGGTCTTGATGCCGCCGTTGCCACCGACATAAATCTCCCAGCCGGAATCCACGCCGATCACGCCGACGTCCTTGATCCCGGATTCGGCACAGTTGCGCGGACAGCCGGAGACCGCAAACTTCACCTTGTGCGGGGCCCACATATGGTCAAAGGCTTTTTCAATATCAATGCCCAGTTGTGTGGAGTTTTGGGTGCCAAAACGGCAAAACTCCGAGCCAACACAGGTTTTGACGGTGCGTATAGACTTGCCATACGCATAGCCGGATGGCATGTCCAGGTCCGCCCACATGCCGGTCAGGTCTTCTTTTTTCACGCCCAGCAAGTCGATGCGCTGACCGCCGGTGACTTTCACCATGGGGACCTGGTATTTGTCGGCCACATCGGCGATTTTGCGCAATTGCTCGGGCGAGGTAACACCGCCGTACATACGCGGCACCACAGAGTAAGTGCCGTCTTTCTGGATATTGGCATGCACACGCTCATTGATAAAGCGTGACTGCGGATCATCCTTGGCTTCATGCGGCCAGGTGGAGATCAGGTAATAATTCAACGCCGGCCTGCAGGTGGCGCAGCCATTCGGCGTTTTCCAGCCCATGCCCTTCATGGCGGCCGGAATGCTCAGGTATTTGTGTTTGCGGATTTCGTCACGCACTTCTTCGTGGTTAAAGTCGGTGCAGCCACACACGGCTTTGCTGCTCGAAGGCGGTGCGTAACCGCCGCCCAGCGTCGAGGCCAGAATCTGCTCAACCAGGCCAGTGCAACTGCCACAACTGGAGCCAGCTTTGGTGTGTTTTTTGACGTCATCCAGTGTGAACAGGCCTTGTGCCTGAATCGCTTTGACAATGGTGCCTTTACAGACGCCATTACAGCCGCAGACTTCCATTTCGTCGGTCATGGCAGACACCTTGTCCTGACCCTGGTGGCCGGTATTGCCCAGACTATCCTGCCCGAACATTAAGTGATCCCGGATTTCGTGGATCGGCTTTTTGTCGCGCAGCAGCTGGAAATACCAGGCACCATCCGTCGTATCGCCATACAGCACGGCACCGATGATGGTGTCATCTTTGATCACGAGTTTTTTGTATACCCCGCCGACCGCGTCGTGCAGTAAAATTTCTTCGGCATCGTCACTGCCCATAAAATCACCGGCAGAAAACAAATCTATGCCGGTCACCTTCAATTTTGTCGAAGTGACCGAGCCTTTGTATACACCAATGCCGAAGTTGGCCAAATGTGTGGCGCACACTTTGGCCATTTCAAATAAGGGGGCCACCAGGCCATAAGCAATGCCACGGTGGTTGACGCATTCGCCCACGGCATAAATGCGCGGGTCATAGGTCTGCATGGTGTCGCTCACCACAATGCCGCGGTTGCAATAAATGCCTGCCGATTCGGCCAAAGCATAGTTGGGACGGATGCCCACCGCCATCACCACCAGGTCTGCAGGCACTTCCTGGCCGTCTTTAAAGCGCACGGCGACCACGCGACCGTCTTTGCCGACCAATTGCTCCGTGTCTTTTTGCAGCAAAAACTGCAGCCCGCGCGTTTCTAGGGATTTTTGCAGCATCTTGCCTGCGGTCTTGTCGAGCTGGCGTTCCAGCAGCCATTCGTTTTTGTGCACCACGGTCACGTCCATGCCTTGTACCTTGAGGCCATTGGCAGCCTCCAGCCCAAGTAAGCCGCCGCCGATGACGACGGCATGCTTGTAGACTTTGGCCGCAGCGATCATGTCGTTGGTGTCTTTGATATCGCGGTAGCCCAGCACACCCTGCAAGTCTGCACCTGCAATCGGCAAGATGAACGGCTTGGAGCCGGTTGCCAGCAACAGGCGGTCATATTCAACCGTGAGGCCGTTGTCGGCGGTCACGGTGCGGGCCTTGCGGTCTATCTTGTTGACACGGGCGCTGGTATGCAAGGTAATGTTGTGTTCGGCATACCATTCGCGGCTATTGAGGATAATGTCATCGATGGTCTGCTCGTTGGCCAGTACGGGCGACAACATGATGCGGTTATAGTTGGGATAAGGCTCATCGCCAAACACGGTAATGTCGTACATGTCCGGCGCAATCTTGAGCAGCTCTTCCACCGTCCGCATGCCAGCCATGCCGTTACCAACCACTACCAGTTTCTGTTTTATCATTGAATCACTCCTTTCAGCGCTTATGCTGCATCGCCGATGCTGAGCCAGTGTTGCAGGTTTTGTTGCCAATCTTGTTCCTGTTGGCTGTTTCTGGCTAATTTAACCACTTCGCCGACCACGATAATGGACGGGCTTTTAAGACTTTGCTGATGGGCCAGGTAAGGCATGGCTTGCAGCGTTGAGGTCAGGCCACGCTGTTCGGCGCGTGTGCCGTTTTCAACCACCATACAGGGCATGTCTGTGGGCATGCCTGCAGCGATCAGTTCACGGCAGATTTCAGCCAGATGCTGCATGCCCATGTAAATGACCAGCGTGGTATGGCTGGCCACCAGCGCCTGCCAGGGCAGGGGGCCACCATCTTTGGTATGGCCGGTGACCAGCGTCACGCCATGGTTGTACGCACGGTGGGTCACCGGTACCTCCATGCTGGCGCAACTGGCAAGGCCACTGGTCATGCCCGGAATAATTTCATAATCAATATTGGCGGCACGCAGTGCCAGCATTTCTTCGCCACCACGGCCAAACACAAACGGGTCACCGCCTTTCAGGCGGGCCACGGTTTGACCTTGTTCGGCCAGGGCGATCATCATGCGGTGAATAAAATGCTGTGGCGTAGACTTGCAACCGCCGCGCTTGCCCACCGGCACAATACGTGCCTGCGGGCAATGCTTGAGCAGTTCAGGGTTGACCAGGTCATCGACCAGCACCACCTCTGCCAGCTGCAAGGCCTTGACCGCCTTGAGCGTGATGAGCTCAGGGTCGCCAGGACCGGCACCGATTAAATACACTTTGCTTGCTGACATGAGGGGCTCCTTTGGTTTGAGACGAGACGTCCGCTTAGAACGTATACATGGCGGTCAGCCACAGTTTTTCGGTATCACGGAAACGGCCACGTGTGCCAGCAGCATTGCTGGTGGTATTCGGCCCAAGTCCAAACTGGTCACCTTCACTGAACTTTCCGTATTCAAACTTGGTCATCCAGTTTTTATCGATATTCCAGGTGACGGCGGCATTCCATTCCGTGCCGTAACGGCTGCCATTACGGTTGGTGCCGCTGCCCACGGTATAAAAGTCATTGTCAGAGTCAATCACGTGGTAATCGGCAAAGAACAGAAAGTCGCCGTAACGGTAAGTGGCTGTGACAAAGGTATCTTTAATGCCCTCACGTGGGGTGACCAGAAACTTGTCTACCCAACCTTGAAACAGGTGGTTGGTACCAAAAGGAGTCTGGAACGCGAAAGTATTGTTGTTGCTGGAGAGCAATTCCTGATCGACACGCATATTGAAGTTATCAATCCCGAAGCCACCGCCCAGCTTGTAGTAATGCGCATCAATGCGGCTATCACCACCCCGGTAATTATCTTGTTTGGCATATTCGGCAGTGTAGTGCGCGCGGTAGTTCGGGGTGAATGGATGTGTGCCATCGAGGCGTACGCCAAACGTTTTGTTGGACTGGCTGGCGGCATAATTGGCTGTTCCGGTGCCAAACCAGGCATTGCCAAAGCCCAGATTGTCAAAGTCGCTCAGGTAAGCGTAGCCAACCAGAAATTCGGTCGGGGAAATACGGTATCTGGTGTTCAAAATGTCGAGGTCGCCGCTTCTGTGCGTCGTGAAAATCTGGCGGACACGGTCAAAGTGAGCATAGAAAATTTCAGTATCTGGAATTGACTTGTTCAAGATGGACAGACCATCAAAGACCTGTGTATTTTGGCGGAAAGCAATATCCCCAATAAAACGCACATTGTCCAGGTTGACAATTTGTCGTCCCAAACGCACCTTGGTATTTTTAATGCCGGTCCAGTCTACAAACAGCTGGTTCAAATCGGTATAGTCAGGATCCACTACTTTGGCATAATTAATCTTGTCGCTCTCATTAGAGGCGCCATTGACACGCACTGGGTTAGTGCCATCGTTGAAATCATCTTGCAGTTTGCTGACGTTGGTAAGTTGCGCGGCAAAACTCCAGTTGTGGTACGGGGCCGTTTGCCAGCCAATCAGGCTGCGCATGGTCATGGCGTTGGCGTTGTCTAGGGCTTGATTGGCAGTCGGGTTAGGGCTGCCGTTGGCAAAAGTGGCCGGCTGTAAGCCATCCTGATCGACATACTCATAACGTAGTCTGAAACTGGTCAGGTTTTTACCGGTTTTAATCGCGTCCATAAAAGTGTATTCAGGCAGAACTTCTTCTTCTGCCATTGCAGGTGAGCCAAGTGCCGCCAGCAAGATGGCTGCGGAAACTTGACGCAAGCGTGGGTGTAGGTTAGCGTTCATGTGTTGCTCCTTTTCTCTATTGGGGTAACCTTGCTTAGATGAGGGTTGCTTTTGAAAAGCAAGTGGTGCTGACAGGTGGCCGCCTGCCAGCACCTTTCACTTAGGCCGCCTTTTTGGCGTGCCGCTCATACAGAAACTTCAAAACTTCGCTGCGCAGATGCGTATACGCTGGGTCTTCCACCAGCTCCAGGCGTTTGCGCGGACGGGGTAAATCGACCGCCAGGATTTCACCGATGGTGGCTGCCGGGCCGTTGGTCATCATGACAATGCGGTCAGACAGCAGCACCGCTTCGTCCACATCGTGCGTCACCATGACGGCAGTACAGCCAGAACGTGCCATGATGGCCATCAGTTCGTCTTGCAGGCCGGCACGGGTCAGCGCATCCAGCGCGCCAAACGGCTCGTCCAGTAGTAGCACTTTGGGCTCCATGGCCAGGGCACGGGCAATGCCCACGCGTTGTTTCATGCCGCCGGAAATTTCATTCGGGCGTTTTTCCATGGCGTGGCTCAAGCCCACCAGTTCCAGTGCCGCGCGGGTACGTTCTGCCAGTTGTGCTTTGGTTTCGGTGGCAGCAAACACGCGTTCCACGGCCAGGTAGACATTTTCAAAACAGGTCAGCCATGGCAGCAGGGAGTGGTTCTGGAACACCACGGCGCGTTCAGGGCCGGGCTTGGCGATTTCGCGTCCGGCACAAAACAGGTAGCCGTCTGTCGGTTGCAGCAAGCCGGCAATCAGGTTGAGCACGGTTGATTTGCCGCAGCCGGAGTGGCCGATGATGGAAATGAATTCACCTTCCTGGATAGACAGGTTGATGTCTTTCAAGGCCTGGAAACTGCCTTTTTTGGTGTTGAAAATCATGTTGACGTTTTCAATCAACACATAGCGGTCTTGTTTTACAGCGGTGGTCATGATCAGAGTCCTTTACCAGTCAATGAGGTGTCGTGGTTATTCGTAGCTATAGCGTTTGGCCAGCATGACCAGACACTGCTCCAGCAACAGACCGACGATGCCCACAATGAAAATCGCGATGATGATGTGCTCAACGTTCAGGTTGTTCCATTCATCCCACACCCAGAAGCCAATACCCACGCCGCCGGTCAGCATTTCTGCCGCCACAATCACCAGCCAGGCAGCACCGATGGAGAGACGCACACCGGTCATCATGTAAGGCATGACATACGGCAACAGGATTTTGGTGATGACTTTCCACTCGGACAGGTTCAGTACCTTGGCCACGTTCATATAGTCTTGCGGCACTTTGCTGACACCAACGGCGGTGTTGATAATCATGGGCCAGACCGCGGTGATGAAAATCACCCAGATCGCGGCCGGGTTGGCCGCTTTGAATACCAGCAGGCCGATCGGCAGCCAGGCCAGTGGGGAGACCGGCTTGAGCAGGCTGATAATCGGCGCCGCCATTTTTGACATAAAGGCATAGCGGCCGATGATAAAACCCATGGGGATGCCGACAATCGCTGCCAGCGCAAAGCCGGTGGCGACGCGTTTGAGCGAGTTCAGGATGTTCCAGCCGATGCCCATGTCATTCGGGTTGTTGATATAAAACGGGTCGCTAAACAGCTCCACCGCCGAATGCCAGGTCTGCACCGGTCCTGGCAAGCCCTGAGTCAGGGCAGCCACGGTAGACCAGATGGCGCCAAAGATCAGCAAGCCAATCACAGGCGGCAACAGTCCTTCAAACACGCGTTTGGCCATTGCCGCCCATGCCCCGGCTTTTTTACTTGCCGGGGTGGCTGCTGTTGCGGTGGCCGAGAGAGGGCTCACCACCGCGACAACCGGTTTTGCTTGCTTGGCTGGCATTGCTTTGGCAGCCTGCTCACTGTTTTGCATGATTTTTTCCTTGTTAAAGCTGACGACACTCATGGTGACTCTCCTTGAAAGAATTACGCTTTAACCTTGAAGCTGTTGGCATAGGCTTTGGGGTCTTTGCCATCCCAGACCACGCCGTCAATCAGCTTGCTGCTACGCATCACGTCTGTCGGCACGCTAATGCCCAGAGATTTGGCGGCTTCGGTATAAATATCAATGCGGTTCACCTTTTTCGCCACGCCGAGGTAATCCGGGTCAGACTTGAGCAAGCCCCAGCGTTTGTGTTGGGTCAGGAACCACATGCCGTCTGACAGGTAAGGGAAGCTGACCTTGCCGTCATTGAAGAACTTCATGTAGTTGGGGTCTTCCCATTTTTTGCCGATACCATTGTCGTAGTGGCCGAGGAAGCGACCTTCAATCACTTCTTCTGGCGCATTGACATAGGCTTTGCCTGCGATCAACTTGGCCACTTCGGCACGGTTTTTGGTCGCATCAATGTAGCGTGAGGCTTCGAGGATGGCTTTGGTTAACGCCAGCGCGGTATTCGGGTTCTTGGCGATAAAGTCAGCGGTGGTGCCCAACACTTTTTCCGGGTGGTCTACCCAGATATCTTGTGAGGTGGCGACGGTGTAGCCGATCTTGTCGTAAATGGCACGGGCGTTCCAGGGTTCGCCCACGCAGTAGCCATCCATATTGCCAATCCGCATGTTGGCGACCATTTGTGGCGGCGGTACGACGATGGTTTTCACGTCCTGCATCGGATTGATGCCATAGGTCGCCAGCCAGTAGTACAACCACATGGCGTGCGTGCCGGTGGGGAAGGTCTGGGCGAAGGTAAAGTCGCGGTTTTCGTTATCCAGCAAACGTTTCAGCGTCGCGCCACTGGTGACGCCTTTTTCCTTAAGCTGGTTAGCCAGCGTGATGCCCTGGCCGTTGTTGTTCAGCGTCATCAGCACGTTCATGTCTTTTTGCTGGCCGCCGATGCCCATTTGTACGCCGTAGATCAGGCCATACAACACATGTGCAGCATGCAATTCACCATTGACCAGCTTGTCACGTACGCCTGCCCACGAAGCTTCTTTAGACGGTACAATCTTGATGCCATATTTTTTATCAAAGCCCATTTGCGCGGCGACAATAATCGGCGCACAGTCCGTCAGCGGGATAAAGCCGACTTTCACTTCGGTGATTTCTGGCGCATCCGAGCCGGCCGCCCAAGCCTGGCTACGGATGGCGGAAGGCACCATGTTCATCATGGCGGCAGCACCAAACGCGCCTGCCAGCGTATTCATAAAGAAATGGCGGCGTTGCTGGTTCACCTGGTCCAGCGGCGTTGCCTCGGTGGGGGATACATTTTTTTTGTCAGAACTGCTCATGTCGGCTCCTTGAGATTTGATTCGAAAAAGGGGTTCGGAAAATACAAAACAAAAAAGGCGTCCTGAATGCAGACCGTGGTCTACACTCAGGACGCCTTTGTCCTTATCTTTGCCAGCCGTGATGATGAAACAGCAACGGCTAGTCAGAAATTCAAACTGGGGTTTCCAGTTAACTTACTACAAGCAACGCACCGCCTTTGGTAAGTTACTTGATTTCATATAAGCAAAGCCTGTGCCAAGTGGGTTGTTGTTTTTAAATGGTTGATTTTTATTGGGTTTTAACGGAACTTTTTTCAAGTAGGGCTTAAGAAGGGGGCATGCCTCTCGCACCACGTGGGTGCGGATGCACCAATTTGAAGGTCTGGGAGCGTTGTGAAAACCGTTATCGCGTCACGGTGTGATGGGCCAGAATATTTTCGGCCACATCAATAATTTTACGGTTCTGCTCCATGGCCAGGCTACGCATGGTTTTGTAGGCTTCCATTTCATTGAGGCCGCGCGTACTCATGAGCAAGCCCTTGGCGCGCTCAATCAATTTGCGCTCGGTCAGCGCCTTTTTGGTGTCTGACAGCTCTGTTTCCATGTCGGCAATTTGCCGGGACTGGTGTTGCAGCAAGGCGATCATAGACGCCATGGGATAGGTTTGCGAGGTGTCATGGGCCTGAAAATTCAGCGCATTTTCGATGGGAATCGCCAGGTTGAAAAACGTGCTGTTCAAGTTGGCCTGCGGACTGGCCTGGATGGTTTGCAGGTACTCCCGGGTTTGCTCGTAATCTTGTTTGGCCTGGCGGGTGAGTCCGGCCAGCAGTTCATGCATGGTGTCGACCAGCTGGCACTGAATCTGCCACATCTCGCTCAGGCGGCGGCTACATAAGTCAAACCAGAGGTCGGCATGGCTGGGGTTAAGGGTTTGTTGGTCGCGCGCGCTGGTCAGCTTGGCGCGGTACTTGGCATGTTGCAGCTGCCAGTCACTGGCTTGCCACTGTTGCCAGGCCTCACACAGCTCTTTGCTGCCAAACTGGCACACCAGGTCAAAGTGCCGTTCCTGCTGCGCAATCAGTTCAAACAGCTTTTGCTGGTGCGGCAGTTGCAGGCTGCCAGAGCCAAATAAATACGCGCCTACCGCACGTTCCTGCCCGGCAAACTCCTTCCCCTGAATCAGGTTATACAAGGTGAGCAAACAGGTGGAGATCTTGCTATTGACCGAGCTGTCGGTAATCTCGAAAATCAGCGCAATCAAGCTGCCGATCAAGCGGTTAAAAGATTCGATGCTATCGGCAAACGAGATATTGAGCAGGGTGATTTGATGCCGCAGTGTCGTGAGCTGGTCCAGGCCCAGCAATATCCATGAGATCAGTGTCAATTGCTTGGCATCGGCACGGCTGTTTTTATCCAGATGCTGCTGCAACGCTGCCCGGAAGCCGGTTTCTATGGCTTGATTCTGTGCGACGGCTTCTGCGCGCTCTGTGGCAAACCGCTGGCCACCGGAGGCAATACACAAACAACTGGCGCCACGCTCAATTTGCAACTGGTGAATCAACTGACCAATTTTCTCAACAAATGCAATACAGCTATCCAGGCGCTCAAGCTCCTCGATATGCCTGATCTTGGCCAGCGTAATGGTTTGTGCGGGGGAAATGTCGGTATTCATCACGCTTGATAAAGCAAAAACTGTGCGCAGGCAGCACCCTGCCGCCATTTAAAGGGCCTGCATTCTAACGGGATTTGGCTGGATTGGACAGTAGACCGTCGGTTTGCAGCAGCGACCGTGCAATTTCTTCCACCGTCACGCGCTTGAGCATGGCTTGTTCGCGCAGAATTTTATAGGCCTCGACGGCACTAATGCCGCGCGCATGCGCCAACATGGCCTGGGCAGCGCTGATTTCGCCTGCGGCTTGCAGTTTTTCTTCGAGCCGCAGGGTCCGTTTGCGCAAGGTTTTCAGTTGCTGGCAGTGATGCATGGTCATGATCAACGTTGACAGTAGCCCCTTGGCCTGCAACGGCCGTACCAGCATGCCATGGCAGCCCAGCGCGGTGGCTGTTTCCAGGGTGGTCGGGTTTTCATAATCCAGCACCCCAATCAGCGGGATCGCCGACTCTGGTGTCAGCCACGGCAGTTTCTTTTTGGCGCTGGCTTGGGCATCTAGCAGAAAAATCACCAGCTCGGTTTGCGCGGGTAGATCAGCCACCGGCGGCCATAGCGCGACCGTCTGGCAGCCAATCCGGTGCAGTTGCTGTGTCAATACCTCGCGGTTTTCGTCCTCAGGATGAAAAATCGTGATGCAGGCATGGCGCAAATGGCGGAACAGCTCCAGCGTGGAGCGCGGCGCCTGCACCTGCTTGGCCTGGCGCTGACCAGGGTGAGGGGCGGTGGGCGACTCAGCCAACGCGATACTCCGCCGCATAAGGCAGGTTGTTCCAGCTGGCGCCTGGGTGCGTCACCAGATAAGGGTCGGGGATTATCGCTGCGGCACCGCCACCGGCGATGATCTCGAACTGGCCAGCCGCATTGACGCGCGCAATGCGCGGGTGTAGCCGGGTATGGTGGTTGCCGGAATCAATGACAATACGGCCTTGCGGTGCGTCAAAGGCTCGATCCAGCAGCTGTGGCAACAGCGCATCATACTGGTCGCTCCCGGCCGCGCGCATCGCTTCGGCAAACAGGTGGGTTTGAAAATATGCCGCTTCCCAGGCCATATTAGGCGCAATCTCGTTGCCATACTGCTGCCTGAAGCGCGCGATGCAGGCCTGGTTCTCGGTACTGGCAATGCTTTGAAAATAGGGCGCAGACGTGATGTGGCCCTGGGCCGCACCGCCGCCCATTTCTGCCACCTCTGCTTCAGAGGTGGTCAGGCTGGCAATCGGGGTGTGCTGGGCATCCATGCCGATCTCGGCATAAGCCTGGTACAACAGGCGGGTGGCTTGCCCCACCACGGTAGAAAACACAAAGTCTGGCGATTTGGCCTTGATGTCACGCACCACCGCTAAAAAATCTTTTTCTGTCGCCGTCAGCGGTACATAACGCTCGGCCAGTTTTTTGCCGCCCGGGACTTCAAGAATGAAGTCACTCATGATGCGGTTGGACTCATACGGGTAAATGTAGTCGCAGCCTATCATGTAGACGCGCGCGCCAAAATGCCGCGTCATATAGTCAGCCAGTTGTGCACTGTTCTGGTTGGGCGCCGCGCCGGTGTAAATCACATGCGGCGAGAATTCAAAGCCCTCGTAAGGCGTGGGGTAAAACAGCAGCTTGCGCCATTTTTCCACCACCGGAATCACGGCTTTGCGCGTGCTGGACATATAGCAGCCAAAGATCACATTGACGCCATCTTCTCGAATCATGCGCTCGGCCAGTAACTGGTATTGTTGCGGCATGCCCTGCGGATCATAGTGGACGGGCACCAGTTCACGACCAGCGATGCCGCCCGCGGCATTGATTTCTGCGATGGCAAAGAAAGTGGCAAATGCCTGTGAGCGTTCTATGGTCGCCGTGGCGCCGCTGGTGGAAAACAGCACGCCGACCGGGATCGGGTCAGTGTTTGCCATGAGATGCTTTCATCAGGGGCTCCGGCCGGGCCGGAGCCATTGTGTTGCGTTGCGGCGATCAGCTCTAGTGTGATCTCGCCTAGTTTCATCTAGCCTAGAGTGATCGCCAGTCAGACTATCCGACTATTCGTTAGGTAAGCCTGCGATGGGCGCCTCTTTGGTGCCCAACGTCGAGCGCGTAAACGATTCTACCATGTCGCGCGCAGCCGCCGGGTCCTGTACCCATTTGCTGTAGAAGCTATATGGACACTGCGCCACGCCTTGATCGCCATCGCCTGAATTGAGCACACCGGTGTAGCCACGGTGCAACAACTTGAACAGGTGATTTTCGGACTGACCATGTTTGCGGAAGTCGCGGATCAGGTGTTTGCTTAAGGCCGCATACTGCACGCCATTTTCTTCCTCGCCACATTCGCCCAGCGTACGGCCATCAAAGCCGATAATCGCCGAGTGGCCGAAGTAGGAGTAGACGCCATCAAAGCCGGCAGCATTGGATACCGCGACATAAGTATTATTGGCAAACGCCATCGCCTTGCTGATCAGAATCTGCTGCTCTTTGGCCGGATACATATAGCCCTGGCAACGCACAATCAGTTCGGCGCCTTTCATGGCACAGTCGCGCCAGATTTCAGGGTAGTTGCCATCGTCACAGATAATCAGGCTGACCTTGAGGCCTTTGGGGCCTTCGCTGATAAAGGTTTCCTTGCCTGGGTACCAGCCCTCGATGGGCACCCATGGCATGATCTTGCGGTATTTCTGCACGATTTCACCTTGGTCATTCATGAGGATCAGGGTGTTATAAGGGGCTTTTTTCGGATGCTCTTCGTGCTGCTCGCCGGTGATCGAGAATACGCCCCAGACTTTGGCCTTGCGGCAAGCTTCGGCAAAAATGTCGGTTTCCGGGCCGGGCACGGTGGTGGCATTGTCATACATTTCCTGGCTGTCATACATGATGCCGTGCGTGCTGTATTCCGGGAAAATCACCAGATCCATGCCGGGCAGACCGGCTTTCATATTGACCACCATGTCGGCGATGTTGCGACAGTTGGCCAGAATCTCGGCTTTGGTATGCAAGCGGGGCATTTTGTAATTGACGACGGCCACACCGACGGTGTCCTGGCTGCTGGAAATATCACCATGTATCATGAAGCTTCTCCTGAAAAATTTAAAAAAGGTTAGTGACTCGATACATACCGATTACGCATAAAAAAAGCCCACCGGCCATCAAATGGCGGGTGAGCTTTTTTGCTCGAATCATCACCGGCGCTGTTGACGGTGTGATTAAAATGTGGGGCGTAGCAGGTATTAACCTTGGTATTAATTTAACGCCAGCCAGGCCCGCACGCTATACGTTAATTTGCGTACAAGGTCATTTATGATGCCGCTTAATGCGGGCGTTCAAAGCGCCGCAACACATGGGCAGACATGCCCTTGGCCAGTTCTTCCTCGCCAAAAAACACCGCTTCGGTCTCGCCCAGTTCTTTTTGCAGGCGCAGGTATTCGTCCTCATGATGGGTACGAATCACGACTTCGATATCCGGTTTGAGCTGCTTGGCGATCTCCACCATCTTGCGGATATTCATGGCATCCGGCGTGGCAATAATCAGCAGGGAGGCATTGGCAATGTGGGCCTGGATCAACACCATCGGGTCCGCCGCGTTCCCCGAGACAGCAGGTTGCCCCTGTTTGCGCAGTTTTTCCACCACTTCACGGTTTTGTTCAGCGACCACATAGGGGATGGCGGCGGCGGTCAGTGACTGCGCAATGCGTTTGCCCACCCGGCCATAACCGACCAGCACCACCTGGCCTTCGAGGAATTTGCGCTCAGTGGTCATCGGCAACTCACCATAGGGGTCCATGCGTAGCGAGAACTGCCGGGCCAGATCAGACTTGCTGACCACCCAATTGGCCAGGGGCTTGATCGAGGCAAACACCAGCGGGTTCAAGGCAATGGAAATGAGCGCGCCTGCCAGTACCAGGCTCATGCCATCGGGGGACATCAGGTTGAGTGAGACCCCCAGCCCGGCCAGAATAAACGAGAACTCACCGATTTGCCCGAGGCTGGCGGCCACGGTTAACGCGGTATTTAGGGGATAACGTAAGGCCAGCACAATGGCCACCGCCGCCAGCGACTTACCCAGGATAATAATGGCTACCACAGACAACACCTGTACAGGTTGTTTGATCAGAATGCTAGGGTCAAACAACATGCCGACCGAGACGAAAAACAACACGGCAAAGGCATCGCGGAACGGCAGCGAATCTTCAGCGGCACGGTGGCTGTATTCTGATTCACGCATGATCATGCCAGCAAAAAACGCACCCAACGCGAACGAGACATTAAATAGGGTAGAGGCAAAAAACGCCACCCCGATCGCCACCGCGATCACGGTCAGCGTGAACAGCTCGCGCGAGCCGGTGCCCGCCACGTACCAGAGCAACCACGGCAACACCCGCTTGCCGACCACCAGCATGATGGCAATAAAGCCTGCCACTTCGAGCAAGGTCATGCCTATGGTTTGCCATATGGCGGCAACACTGGTTGCTTCACTCTGGCTACCGCCCAACACGCCCGCCAGGGCAGGCATCAACACCAGTACCAGCACGGTCACCATGTCTTCCACCACCAGCCAGCCGACTGCAATCTTGCCGTTCATGCTTTCCAGAATACGGCGTGACTCCAGCGCCTTGAGCAATACCACCGTACTGGCGCAAGACAGGGACAAACCAAATACCAGGCCTTCGCCCCAGCTCCAGTGCCAACTCCAGGCGACCAGCATGCCTAGCAGGGTTGCCAGCGTCATCTGCGCCAGTGCGCCGGGCAGGGCGATGCGTTTGACCGACAGCAGGTCTTGTACCGAAAAATGCAGGCCGACGCCAAACATCAATAACATGACGCCGATTTCCGACAGCTGCGAGGCAATTTCAAGATCGGCGACAAAGCCAGGGGTGGCGGGGCCGATCATGATGCCGGCCAGCAAATAGCCAATCAGCGCAGGCAATTTGAGTTTTTCGGCAATTAGTCCAAACACCAGTGCCAGCGCAAACGCGACGGCAATGGTGGTAATCAGGCTCAGGTTATGGTCCATCGTCAGGGTTTCTTTTAAGTTATTTTATTTGCGCAGGCATACGCAATATGGGTTTCGCAAGCGTTGATGCTATTTCAAGCACAGACATACCGCCTGTTCAGACTGACCGTGTGCTGGCCAAAAAGTTGAAATTAATTGCGATCAATGTATTATTTTTTATCTTGCCGCAAGAAGCCATGCCGCGTCAATCACCAATCGCAGGCAGCACGGGGTTAAGGCTGCGAAAAAGGCATGGACAAGCGTTGCAGGCTGTAGGTACACAATTGTTCTGCGCGCTGCCAGCGTTCACGTTCGCTCATGCTGCCAAAGTAAACAATACTGAATACGCCTTCGATCACCGATTGGCAGTAGAGACTGACCAAGTCAAAATCGACGTCAGCGGGCAGCTCTTTGTGGGCAATGGCCTGTGTCAGCAGGCTGTTGATTTGCGCAATGCGTTTTTTCTCCCAGTTGTAGCGCAGTTGCAGCAGCTCGGGCGAATCATCAATGCCCACATACAGAAAAAACAGCACGCGCTGGATAGAGCTGGGTTCGATATAACTGCGCACTTCCTGCAAGCAGTAGTGTTTCAGGTTTTCTAGTGCGCTATGCGCCGGTTGCCCCTGAAACGGTGAGGCTTGATGGATGACACGCTCGGCCATGGCCGTGGCGACTTCAAGCTTACCTTTATAATGCCCGTATACGGCGCCGCGTGACAGTTGCGCGGCATCGGCAATATCAGCCATGGTCGCCTGCGTAAAGCTTTTGCCGTAAAACACATGCTCAGCTGCATCCAGAATCTGGTCACGGGTTTTTTGCGCGTCTTCTTTGGTTTTTCTAGCCATGTCGGGTGGTTCTAGCCTGGCGGCTCGGTGACAGTCCAGTCGTTGATGATGGCCGCTATCATACCAAAAAATAATTAATCAGTCATGATTGATTAATTATAAAAGTGCCGCTAGAATATTGTCATCCATACAATTAAGGGTAGTGCATGTCCCGTATTTCTCACTCGACGCTGGCGCTTTCGGCGCTGTTGATCTTGCAATTGGCTGCGTGCAGCAAGCCGAAAGAAGCCGCTCAGCCCGCAGGCGCGGCGCCTGTGGTGGAGGTGGTCAAGGTGCAGGTGGCGGATATTCCCGATGAGGTCGAACTCCCTGGCCGGGTCGAGGCCTACCGCATTGCCGAGGTGCGCGCCCGTGTCTCCGGCATTGTCGCTAAGCGCCTGTACCAGGAAGGGCAGGTGGTGAAAGCCGGCACGCCGTTATTCCAGATCAATCCCGAGCAGTTGCAAGCCAGTAAGCTCGAAGCCGAGGCTGAGTTGGCACGGACCGAGGCCAACCTGGTCAATGCTAACGACAAGTTGCAGCGTTATCAGGCTTTGATTGGCGACCAGTCTGTGAGCCAGCGTGATTACCGCGCGGCACAAGCTGAGGCACAACTGGCAAAAGCCGAGGTGGCGTCTGCCCAGGCCAAACTCAATCGTGCGCGGCTGGATTTAGGGTATGCCAATGTGACCGCGCCAATTGATGGCGTGGCCCGCCGCGCACTGGTCACCGAGGGGGCGCTGGTCGGCAAAGATGAAGCTACGCAACTGACCACCGTCGAGCAGGTCAATCCGGTCTATGTTAACTTTTCCCAGTCGTCTTCTGAAGTGTTTACCTTGCGCAAAGCGCTGCGCGATGGCCAGCTCAAAGGCAACGATGGTGACTTTAAAATTAAACTGGTCTTGCCGGATGGCTCCATGTACGCCCAAGCAGGAAAACTTTCATTCTCGGACGTCTCCGTCAACCAAACGACCGACTCTGTGGTCATGCGCGCCATTTTTGAAAACCCGCAGCAGGTGTTGATGCCAGGCGCATACGTCAGAATCAAAATCCGTCAGGCCACCAATCCGAATGCGATTCTGATTCCCAGAGATGCGTTGATGCGTGACCAGTTTTCGACGCGTGTGTGGGTGGTGAATGCCAAAAACGAGCTGGAGTCACGCGAGGTACAAGCCGGCCGTGTCATAGACAAACAGTGGGTCATTGAGCAAGGGCTGCATGCCGGTGAGCAAGTGGTGGTCACTAATGTGGCGGCACAAACGGCGGGCAGCAAAGTGACGCCTAAACTGATCAGTGCCCAAGACAATATCACCAAAGCCGTGGCCCCTTAACCGGGCAGCGCGCAGAAAGACAGGAACCAGGCCATGAGCCGTTTTTTTATTGATCGCCCCATTTTTGCCTGGGTGATTGCCATTCTAATTGTGTTGGCTGGCCTGATCGCCATCAAACAATTACCGATTGCCCAGTATCCTGATATTGCCCCGCCCGTGGTCAATATCGCCGCAACTTACCCTGGCGCCTCGGCCAAGGTGGTGGAAGAAACCGTGACCTCGATTATCGAGCGCGAGATGAATGGCATGCCGGGCCTCATGTATGTTTCTGCCACCAGCAATGTGGGCATGGCCTCCATCAGTGTCACTTTCCGTCAGGGCACCAATCCTGATCTGGCTGCCGTGGATGTGCAAAACCGCCTCAAAAGTGTCGAAGTGCGTTTGCCGGAAATCGTACGTCGCAGTGGCATCACGGTAGAGAAGTCTGCTGACAGTTTTCAGTTGATTGTATCGCTGACTTCGGAAGATAACCGCTACAGCGAGATTGATCTTGGCGAGCTGTCATCGGCCACGGTGATGCCTACGCTCAAGCGTGTGCAAGGCGTGGGTAAAGTACAATCGTTCAGCCCGGAATACGCCATGCGCATCTGGCCAGACCCGCAAAAAATGGCCGGTCTCAATGTGGGCGTGACCGAGATCGTGAATGCCTTGCGCAGCTACAACACCCGCCTGACCTTGGGACAGGTGGGGGCCAGTGGTGTGCCGGACGGTGCGCCGCTGAGTGTCTCACTCGAAGCCGAGGCTACGTTAAAAACGGTAGAAGACTTTGCCAATGTGCCTATCCGCATGCAGGCAGATGGCTCAGCCCTGTTGATTAAAGATGTGGCGAAGGTCGAGCTGGGCAGCAGTGACTACACCTACAGTTCTAGGGTCAATGGCAAGAATGCCGCCGGGATGGCGATTAAACTGGCGCCGGGTTCCAATGCGGTTGAAACCATCAAGCGGGTCAAGGTCGCGATGGAGCAGATGCAGCCATATTTCCCGCCGAATGTCGCCTTTCAACTTTCGTATGACTCGTCAGCATTCGTTTCGATTTCGATCAAAAAAGTGATCCAGACCTTGGTGGAAGCCATTGTGCTGGTGTTCCTGGTCATGTATCTGTTCATGCAAAACCTGCGTGCGACGCTGATCCCGACAATTGTCGTGCCGATTGCCCTGATGGGGACGTTTGCTGTCATGTACTGGCTGGGCTACTCGATTAATGTGCTGACCATGTTTGGCGTGGTGCTGGCGATTGGCATTCTGGTGGATGATGCGATTGTGGTGGTTGAAAACGTCGAGCGCCTGATTGTGGAAGAGGGCTTGTCCGCCTACGATGCCACGGTCAAAGCCATGTCGCAAATCAGTGGTGCTGTGGTCGGCATTACGGCGGTGTTGGTGTCGGTGTTTATCCCCATGGCCTTTTTCAGTGGCGCGGTCGGCAATATTTACCGCCAGTTTTCGCTGGCTTTGTCGGTATCTATCAGCTTCTCGGCCTTTTTGGCGCTCTCACTCACGCCGGCCTTGTGCGTGACGTTGCTACGCCATGAGACAGGCAACAAAGCGCGCTTTTTTGTCTGGTTTAACCGCAGCTTTCAGCGTATGACTGAGCGCTATACCCACCTCACTGGCGGTCTGCTCAAAAAGCCTATGCGCTGGCTGGCCATGTTTGCCTTGATTGTCGCGCTGGCAGGCTGGCTGCTGGTGCGTTTGCCAAATGCGTTTTTGCCCGAAGAAGACCAGGGTAACTTTATGGTCATGGTGTCGTTGCCACAAGGCGCGACGCTGGCAGAAACCGCCAAAGTGCTGGGCGATATGAGTGAGTATATTCAGGCACATGAGCCCGTTGATATTATCTTTGAGGTGAGCGGCTTTAGCTTTTATGGCACCAGCACCAATAGCGGCATGCTGTTTATCACGCTCAAAGACTGGGCAGAACGGCCAAACCCAGATCAACAGGTGCAGGCGATTGTAAACCGCGTCAACCAGAAGTTTTTTGGGCGCCCCAATTTAACTATTTTTGCCATGAATGCGCCGCCCTTGCCAGAGTTGGGCAGTTTTGGCGGCTTTGACCTGCGGCTGGTAGACCGTGCCAGCGTGGGTGTTGAGGCGCTGATGAAAGCGCGCGACCAGTTGCTGGCTGAGTCTGCCCAGCGGCCAGAGTTGGCCAATGTATTGTTTGCTGGCTTGTATGACACGCCAGTGGTCAACATGCAGCTAGACCGTAGCAAGGCCAAGGCGCTGGGCGTGTCACTGGATGAAATCAACGACTCGCTGGCGACGCTGCTCGGCTCGAATTACCTGGGCGATTTTGTCTATGGCAATCAGGTGCGCCGCGTGATTGTGCAGGCCGATGGCAGGCAGCGGCAAACGCTGGAAGATATTAAGAAAATCCGCCTCAAAGCGGCAGATGGGGGCCTGGTGCCACTGGCTTCCATCATGACGCTGGACTGGGCCATGGGCACGCCGCAACGCACGCGCTTTAATGGTTTTCCGTCATTTAACATCAATGGCGGTCCCGCGCCTGGCTTTAGCAGTGGCGAAGCCATGCGCACCATGGAAACCCTGGTGAATGGCCTGGGAAAAGGCATCGGCTATGAGTGGGCCGGGCAATCGCTGGAAGAAAAACAGTCGGGCAGCCAGGCCAGCCTGCTGTTTGGCTTGTCCATCCTGGTGGTGTTTCTGGTATTGGCCGCCTTGTATGAAAGCTGGGCGATTCCGTTTGCCGTCATGCTCGTGGTGCCATTGGGCGTGCTGGGTGCCTTGCTGGGGGTGACCTTGCGTGAATTACCCAATGATATTTATTTCAAGGTCGGTCTGATTGCGACCATCGGTCTGTCAGCCAAAAACGCCATTCTGATTGTGGAGTTTGCGCGCGAACACGTGTTGCAAGGCATGCCGCTGATGGAAGCGAGCTTGATGGCGGCCAAAGAACGTCTGCGCCCGATTGTGATGACCTCGCTCGCCTTTGGCGTTGGCGTGATCCCGTTAGCATTCTCAACCGGTGCCGCCTCCGGTGCACAAGTGGCCATCGGCACAAGTGTGCTTGGCGGGATTGTCACAGCTACCTTGCTCGCCATCTTTTTCGTGCCGTTGTTTTTTATTGTCGTGGGCCGCTGGATGAAACAACCAGCCTCACAGCAAAGGGTGTCTCATGAAGTTTAGCCGTATTTCCATCATCCTTGCCGTGGCTTTTGCAATGGGCGGTTGCTCGCTCGTGCCTGAGTATTTCAGGCCCGCCGCGCCAGTGCCTGAGGTTTATCCAGGCCAGCCAGCAAGTGACACCGTGAGCGAAGCGCCGCCACTTAGCTGGCAAAGCTACTTTGCAGATGCTGATTTGCAGCGCCTGATTCAGGTCGGGCTGGAGCATAACCGTGACCTCAAAACCGCTGTGTTGCGCATGGATGAGGCCAAAGCCACCTATGGCGTACAAAAGGCCGACCGCCTGCCAACCATACAGGGCAACCTCAACTACGACCGTAGCCGCACCGTGTTCAGCTCCAGCCAGGCATTTGAGGCAGAGCTTTACCGCGTTGGTGTGGGTATTTCTGACTATGAAATCGATGTGTTTGGACGCGTGAAAAGTCTGACGCAATCCGCGCTGGAGCAATACCTTGCCGTGAGCGAAAACCGGCAAGTGGTACAAACCACGCTGATCACCGAGATTGCCACCCAATACGTCAATTTTTTAGCGATTAACGACCAGCTCAAGCTCGCCCAGCAAACGCTGGATGACCGCAAGCAAACCCTGCAACGCACCCAGCGCCGCTTTGAAGCCGGGTTGGATCAAGTGCTGGACGTGAAAGCCGCGCAAATTCAGGTTGAGCAAGTACAAGCGCAGCTCGCACAATGGCAGCGCCAGCTCGCCACTACGCAAAATGCTTTGTATCTGCTACTGGGCGAAACCTCACACCGCACGCCACTCCCAGTCAAGCCGCTCGCCGCCTTGAAACTGGCCGACGTCACGCCAGGTTTGCCCTCCAGCCTACTCACCAGACGGGCCGATATTCGTGCTGCCGAGCATCAGCTCAAATCCGCCAACGCCAATATAGGTGCTGCCAGAGCCGCGTTTTACCCACGCCTGCAACTCACTACCAATGTCGGTTTGGTCAATTCAGACTTCTCCAAATTGTTCTCGGATACAGGCAGCAACTACTGGGCCTTCAGCCCGCAACTGGTGCTCCCGATCTTTAACTACGGCCGCAACAAAGCCAACCTCAACCTGGCCCAAGCCCGCCAGCATATCGAGGTCGTCAATTACGAAAAAACCATCCAGACCGCGTTTAAAGAAGTGATGGATGTGCTTAGTACACGCACAGTGATTGCCGAAGAGTTTGCCGCCAGAGAACGTTTGCGAGAGCTGGAGAGCAGTCGCTTGCAACTGGTGAAACGCAAGCTTGATCAAGGACTGGTGACTTATTTAGAGTTGCTTGATGCACAACGCAGCGTGTTAGACGCGCAGTCGCAAGCCGTGCAGATTCAACAGCAGGCGTTGCAGAATCAGGTAGGGTTGTATAAGGCGCTGGGTGGGAGTTAGATTTTCACAAAAAGCGTAATTGACGGGTTTAGGTTTGTATTTTAGGATGGGCTAAAATTAAATAACAATATGAAAATGTTAAATAAAGCCCTTAAACCTTCAATCAAAAAAGCATCAATGACGGAATGTTTTCCGTCATTTAGGATGCCTACATTACGTTAGCCATATGAAACGCGTAGAAGCTCTCAAAGCTCTTGTCGAAGCTGAATTGCCAATTGCACAAGCAATTGCACGCATGTCCCAATTTGCATGGGACAGTGAAGAATATTTAGCCGTCTTAGCCCCAGAAAACCTAGAGCGAGTGTTAAATTTACTCACCGAAGGTACTCTCACCGCTTCGGATGTTGAGGCCTGGGCCAATGCCCTTGAGTGTAGGGATGATTTGGCATTATCAGAGCCTGTCGTTAGCGAGGTTCTTTACGAGCTTGCCAACCCAGTATTAACTCATGCACTTTCAGCAGAGAGAGTCTATCATTTGCTCTCCGTGGTTAAGCATACTGGCTAACCCATCAATCAAGCGGGACTGGCGAAAACAAGCTTCTATGAAATCAATTTTAATAACATCGGCTGTGCCAACATCCTCGCCAGCCCCTTATCTCAAACGTTAGGCATATTGTTGATGTTGCATAAAATAGAAGCAGTGTTGGCTATAACTCTTATCGTGTTTGGTTCATTAATTATTTTCATTTGGCTAGCCTTGGCCGCATTGTCGCTTCAAGGTGGAGATAGCGGTTTAATGCCATGGGTCGCAGCTGGGGTGCTTATGGAAGGTTATATTATTGTAACGATTGCTAGCTTAATTTCTTTTGTTGGCATTATTTGGGCAAGCCAAGTCTTAAAATCAGTAACGGCATGCTGGAAAAGAATGACCTTGTTGTCAATTAAGGCAGGCTCCACCTTAATTGGCTTAGGTTTCCTGTCTTCAATTGGGGCAGCAATACTCATTAAATAGCGAACCATATGCATACAGTTTGCTCTCAAAAGCCTAACCCATCAGTCAAGCGGGACTGGCGAAAAGGTGCTTTTATGAAATGTTTATTAATAACGAGGGCTGAGCCACCATTGTCGCCAGCCTCTTACTTTAAACGTTGGGCATCATGAGTCAGGTAGGGTGGGCAACTCGTTGCCCACGCGGTAAAACTCACGCACAATTCCACCATGTCACGTTATCGTCGCGCCAATACTGCTGGAGCCACTTACTTTTTTACAGTTGTGACTTACCGCAGGCAAAGATTTCTTTGTGATGATGATGTACGTGATGCGTTAAAACATGCCATCCAAAAAGTCCGTACTGACATCCCGTTTACAATAGACGCATGGGTGTTGTTGCCTGACCATATTCATTCCATATGGACGCTACCACCCAATGATGCAAACTTTGCGCTTCGTTGGCACCTCATCAAACGCTATGTAAGCCGTGCTTGCGGTGCGCGCTTAAACCATACTGAATGGATGTCAGCGTCCAAAACAAAACATCGTGAATCGACCATTTGGCAACGCCGGTATTGGGAGCATCAAATTCGCGATGATAACGATTATGCTAAGCATATGGATTATTTGCATTTCAACCCGCTTAAACATGGCTTAGTGAATAATGTGAAAGATTGGCCTTATTCAACATTTCACCGATATGTTAAAGCGGGCGTTTATAATGAGCATTGGGGTGTTGGGCTAGATTTTGTGGAAGGAGCGTTTGGTGACGGATAACGATTTTACGCGTGGGCAACGAGTTGCCCACGCTACAGACCTTTCGATGCGGCGTTGCTCATCAATCCGAAGGTTGGTGTCAAGCGCAAGGCCGATTCCCTGAGAAAGAGACTTGCGCGATGAACGGCTCCTCTAACCCGGCGGTGCAGGGGACGCTGTGCGATAAAGCGTCGCGCAGCGTTCCTGATCTTGAACGTTAGGTGCTTGCAAGTATGCAACCCAGAACCCTCAAAGCTGAGTTTCTTAATGCACTCTTCGGAGAAGACGATCTTGGGGTTGTCGTTAGAACCCACATCTACATTGAGTCGTCCATAAACACTTTGCTAGATTTGCTCATACCTTTTCCTAGCGAACTTCCTCGTCTCAGGTATGAACAGAAACTGAGACTCTGCTGCGCAATGGGAATGCACAAGAGCCTATTTGCGCCTCTGAAAGAGCTTGGCGATCTTCGAAACGCATTCGCGCACAAAATCAACGCACAGCTTTCAGCCGAGTCAGTTGCCAAGCTCTTACGTTCAGTTTCACAAGATGATCGGCAAGCGATCATTCGAACGTACTCAACGACTCGCAGAGACGCGGATCCGACTTTACCCTCTGAGTTTTCTGAACTGGAGCCAAAGAGCCAGCTGATTGGCTTTGCACTTTGGCTAAATGCCACTCTAGATGTACTGCAAGATGATGCGCGCCAAAGAAGAAGCGCCTAACTCTTCCAGCGAGAGGAAGTCACAGGGACTACGCCCTTGCGCCGCCTCTCATGTCAAACGTTATCTACAGACTAAAGAATATTGTTGCAAGGCAAAAATATAGAAATGAAGTCACTTTTGCTCAAAGTAATCCGCTTTTATCAACGCTTCATTTCTCCGTACAAGGGTTTTTGTTGCTCGTATCGCTATCACACCGGGCATGCGAGCTGTTCTGTGCTTGGCTTGCGTGCAGTCCAACGATATGGCGTCATTGATGGCTTTATTATTCTGAGAAAGCGACTGTACCTATGTGGCGTATCTAGTCGGCGGTATTCCCCTCCGAAGCTTAGACCGCATCGGAGCCAGCGCGGCGACTGTGATATCGGATGCGACTCACCCTGCGATATGGGGTGTAAGATGCCAAATCTTAAATCCTGTCCTATTTTTGAAGCCTTTAACTGCGCAGATGCATGTAGCTGTGATTGGCCTGCACGCGACAAAAAAGACAAAAATAATGATGAGGAAGTTTATATCCCTCCAAAACGTTGAAGGCGCGCCTGTGCGTCAAACAACTTAGTCTAATCCCGCATTTGCAGGTACTATCTGCCCTCTACCATTCAAGAAGCGTCGTTCCCTCATGCAAAGTGAAGTCAAAGAGCCCGTCAGTCATGCCGTTGTGGCGGCCGTGCAACTGCCCAATGTCAGTGATATGGAGTTTGAAGCTTCGCTGAATGAGCTGCGTGAACTGGCAAAAACGCTGGGCTACAAGATTATCCACACCTTTGTGCAGAAGCGCGCAGGCTTTGATATCACGGGCTATCTGGGCGTGGGTAAGCGTGAAGAGATTCGTGATTATGTGCGCAGTATGGCCGGTGACCCTGAGGTGCTGGCGTTTAATCCAGAGGCGCTGAATATTGAGGCGGTGCTGGTGGACCATGAAATCTCGCCGTCGCAGGCGCGTAACCTCGAAATTGAAGTCGGTTGCGAGGTGATGGACCGTACCATGGTCATTCTCGAAATTTTTCACCGCAACGCTCGCTCACGCGCAGCGCGTGCGCAGGTGGAGATTGCGCGGCTGGGTTATATGGCGCCACGTTTGCGCGAGGCCGCCAAGCTGGCGGGTCCACAGGGGCGGCAGCGTAGCGGGGCGGGAGGGCGCGGTGCCGGTGAATCGCACACCGAGCTGGATAGACGCAAGATTCGTGACCGCATCGCTGAGCTGCAACAAGAGATTGCGATCATGGATGGCGAGCGCCGCACGCAACGTGCGCGGCGTCAGGAGCGGCAGACGATGGCGAGTGTGGCGCTGGTGGGTTACACCAATGCCGGTAAATCTACCCTGATGCGTGCGCTCACGGGCAGCGAGGTGCTGGTGGCGAACAAGCTGTTTGCCACGCTGGATACCACGGTGCGCGCCTTGTACCCCGAGAGCGTGCCGCGCGTGCTGGTCAGCGATACCGTCGGCTTTATTAAAAACCTGCCGCATGGCCTGGTGGCTTCTTTTAAATCCACGCTGGATGAGGCACTGGATGCGGCGTTGTTGCTGCATGTAATTGATGCCAGTGACCCCGGGTTTGAGCGTCAGTTGGAAGTCACGGACACCGTGCTGGAGGAAATTGAAGCTAACACCGTGCCGCGGATTCGCGTGTTTAACAAGATAGATTATGTGGGTGATGCCGCCGCGCAAGCCGAATGTGAAGCTGCACTGCGCCTGAAATATCCAGATTGCATCGTCATGAGTGCACGCCGCCCGGAAGAAGTGGCTAGTCTGCGGCAGAAGATCGTCGACTTTTTTCAGCAAGACCTGGAGGAAACCGAGCTTTTCCTGCCATGGTCGGCACAACAAGTGCGCGGCAAAATTTATAGCAGTTGCCAGGTGTTGAGCGAGCGCTCTGAGGAAGAGGGCACCTTCTTCACTTTGCGTGGTGAGTCCAATACCTTCGCGCAATTGCGCGAGCAAGTTTTGCAGCTAGAATAAACCGCCAGCCTCGAATGCCCTCCTGTTGACCTCCATACACGGCACTGGCAACATGTAGGAATCATTGTTTTAAAGAGCCTTGTTAGCGCTTTGACTATCATGAAAGAACGCCTGGTCTGCCCCGTTTGCAAAACCGCGGGATCACTGCTGGATGTGGTGGATTTAAACAAATCTTGCGAGGAGCAGCGTGGAAAGTATCTGCCTCTCACAGGCGTTGCCGTCTATTACGGCCTGTGCAATCACTGCGGTTTTTGCTGGGCGCCTGAGCTGCACCAATGGCCTTTAAGCAGGTTTGAGGAAGATATCTACAACGCGGACTATGGGGTGGTCGATCCTGACTATCTTCAGATCAGGCCAACCTCAAATGCAGAGGTCTTGCGTTCGATCTTCCCTGTTTTTCCGCCTACGTTGCGGCATCTGGATTATGGCGGCGGCAACGGGTTGCTCTCACGGCAATTGTCAGCGGCAGGTTGGCATTCTAAGTCGTATGATCCCTTTGTAGACAAGCAGACAGACATTGCATCGCTCGGACAATTTGAGCTCATCACCGCCTTTGAGGTGTTCGAGCATGTGCCTGATGTATGGGCGCTGATGTCAGACTTGTCATCGTTGTTGGCTCAAGACGGATTGGTGTTGTTTTCTACCTTGCTCTCTGACGGTAATATCCATCCAAACCAGCGGCTGAGCTGGTGGTATGCATCCCCGCGCAATGGCCATATCAGCCTGTTTTCAAGAAACGCGCTCACTCTGCTAGCCCAGAGCAAGCAATTTAACTTTGGAAGCTTTAATAGCGGCTTCCATGCTTTGTACACCACCGTACCACCTTGGGCGAGCCATCTGATTCGTGTGGGTTAGCCACCAATCAAAACGGCTAACCGCATGGGTGCATTAAGCCTGTGCCAAGCCAATAAACGCCTGTACATAATCAATCTGTATATCTGCTTCACGAATCCCTAAGTAAATCTGCTTGGCAATACCTTGCTTACCAAGCTTGACCGGCACCACGTCAAACCGGGCTTGATATTCCTCCACTAACCAACGCGGTAAAGCTGCCACTCCGCGGCCGCTGGCGACCATTTGCAGCATGATATCTGTGGTTTCTATGGGCTTATGCAGGTGCGGACTGATGCCGGCGGGTTGTAGAAACTGGTTGTAAATATCGAGGCGGTCTATGTCTACCGGGTAGGTGATCAGCGTTTCGCTGCTGAGTTGTGCCGGCGTCACATATTCCGCCTCAGCTAAAACATGCTGGCGAGGCACCACCAGCACTTGTTCGTAATCAAACACCGGCTGAAACAGCAGGCCGGGTTTATACAAGGGGTCGGGCGTGACCAGCATGTCGATCTCGTAGCCAAACAGCGCGCCGATGCCGCCAAACTGGAACTTCTGTTTGACGTCTACATCCACATCCGGCCAGTCAGCCAGGTAGGGCGAGACCACTTTGAGCAGCCATTGGTAACACGGGTGGCATTCCATGCCGATGCGCAGGGTGCCGCGTTCGCCTTGCGCAAACTGGCGCAGCCGCTCTTCAGCCAGTGATAACTGCGGCAGCAGGCGGTTAGCAACGGCGAGCAGATATTGCCCGGCCTGAGTTAGGCGCAGGCTGCGGCCTTCGCGTAGCCAGATATCCGTCCCCAGTTGTTGTTCGAGCTTTTTAATCGAATGACTGAGCGCCGACTGCGTGAGAAACAGTTTTTCAGCGGCGGCGGTGAGTGAGCCTTGTTGCTCGACCTCACGGATAATCGCCAGATGGATACGTTCTATCATGTCTCTATGTATGAATTAAATTAATAGATGGTTGAAATAATACCATTTTACTTCATGGGTTGTGTTTTCTAGAATGCCGGTTCTGATTTGTTAAGGAACCCATCATGATCACGACCCACAATCTCGGTTTTCCACGCATAGGCGCACAGCGTGAGCTCAAGTTTGCGCTGGAGGCTTACTGGAAAGGCCAGTCTTCGTTAGACACCCTCAAGCAGATAGGCAAAGACCTGCGGCAACAGCACTGGCAATTGCAATCGGTGCTGGATTTTGCACCTGTGGGCGACTTTGCGTTTTATGACCAGGTGCTGGACATGAGTTTTACGCTCGGCAATTTGCCTGCGCGGGTTCAGGATTTTCATGGTGACCCACTGGATAACTATTTCCGTGTGGCGCGTGGACGCTCGGCTGAGTCTGCGGAAGCGCATGCGCAATGTTGTGGTGGTGTGGCGGCAGGCGAGATGACCAAATGGTTTGATACCAATTATCACTATATCGTGCCCGAGTTTACGGCCAACACGCATTTCAAGCTGGATGCGTCGCGCCTGCTTGCGCAATTGGCCGAAGCCAAAACACTGGGCGTGCAAACCAAGCCGGTGATCATTGGACCAGTGACTTATCTGGCGATTGGCAAGGCCAAGGATGATTCGGACCGGCTGGCGCTGTTGCCGCAATTGCTCAATGTCTATGCCGAGTTGCTTGAAACGCTGGCGCAGCAGGGCGTGGCGTGGGTGCAGGTGGACGAACCTGTGCTGGTGACCGAGCTGACACCGGAATGGCAGCATGCGTTTAACCTGGCCTATCACCAACTCAAGAGTAGCCGCGTCAAGCTGCTGCTGGCGACCTATTTTGGCCCGCTGGCGGATAACCAATACCTGGCAGCCAACCTGCCGGTCGCCGGTTTGCATATAGACGCCATCAATGCCCGCCATGAAATTGTGCCGTTGCTGGCAATGTTGCCTGCACACAAGGTGCTGTCTCTGGGTGTGATCAATGGCCGCAATATCTGGAAAACTGATTTGAATGCGACACTGGACTGGCTGGCGCCGATTGCCGAGCGTCTGGGGGACCGTTTGTGGCTGGCGCCTTCTTGTTCGCTGTTGCATGTGCCGGTGGACCTCGACAGCGAGCTTAAACTGGATAGCGAAATCAAGTCATGGCTGGCATTTGCCAAGCAAAAGCTCGAAGAGCTGCAGGTGCTGGCCACGGCCTTAAATCATGGCCGCGAGGCGGTGAAAGTGGCTTTGGCCGTCAATCAGGTGGCGATAGAGGCGCGTCGGCTATCCAAGCGTGTGCACAATCCGGCTGTGAAGGCCGTGCTGCAAACATTGACGCCGCAACTGGGGCAGCGCCAGAACGTTTATACGCAGCGCGCTGCCAAACAGGCCGCTTTGTTCAACCTGCCCAAATTCCCCACCACGACCATCGGTTCGTTCCCGCAGACGGCAGAAATCCGTCAGGCGCGTCGCCAGTTCAAGGCAGGTGAGTTGGATCAGGCAGATTATCAGGCCGTGATGAAAGCCGAAATTGCGCGTAGTGTGCGTGAGCAGGAAGCGCTGGGGCTGGATGTGCTGGTGCATGGCGAGGCGGAGCGCAACGACATGGTGGAGTATTTTGGCGAGCAACTGGAGGGCTATGCCTTCAGCCAGTTTGGTTGGGTGCAGTCCTACGGCTCACGTTGCGTCAAGCCGCCTATCCTGTTCGGCGATATCAGCCGCCCAAAAGCCATGACAGTGCAATGGATTGAATACGCGCAATCACTGACCAGCAAGCCGATGAAAGGCATGCTGACCGGCCCGGTGACCATGTTGAACTGGTCGTTTGTGCGCGATGATCAGCCACGTGAAGTGTCTTGCTACCAGTTAGCGCTCGCCATACGCCAGGAGGTGCTGGACCTGGAAAAAGCCGGTATCCGCATGATCCAGATTGACGAGGCGGCCTTGCGAGAGGGCTTGCCCCTGCGTAAGTCAGACTGGAAAAAGTATCTGCAATGGGCGGTGGCGTCGTTCCGTATCACCGCAAATGGGGTGGCCGATGAAACCCAGATCCATACCCATATGTGTTACTCGGAATTCAATGACATTATTGCCGAGATTGCCGACATGGATGCCGACGTCATCACCATAGAAACCTCGCGCTCGGACATGGAGCTGCTGGATGCGTTTGATGACTTTAACTACCCGAATGAAATTGGGCCCGGTGTTTACGATATTCACTCGCCGAATATTCCAGAACCTGAGCGGATGGTCGCCTTGATGCAAAAAGCGGCGGCGCGCATCCCGGCCGAACGTTTGTGGGTGAACCCGGATTGTGGCTTGAAAACCCGCCAATGGGCAGAAGTGATCCCGGCCTTGCGCAATATGGTGTCTGCGGCCCAGCAGTTGCGTGCACAGGCCGCACTTTAAGCCAGCGTACTAAAATCACTTACACATTCACTTACAGGGCCCGCATAGAGGGCCCTTTTTTACCACGCGAGGAGGCGGTAAACAATTATTTTTTATTGATAATGATTTTCATTTGTGTTTTTTCTTGCCTGCCGCTAAGATATGGTTTTTATTGATTGTCTTTTGCGCAGTGCATCTTCATCCTGAACATTCCAAACTCGTGGTTGCCTTGGTCTATCACTACGACGAATTGGTGAGCTATGTCAGACGCCGTTTTGGCGACCAGCATTTCGCCAGGGATGTGGTGCATGATGTTTGCCTGGAGATCATGGAGCGGCCACCGCAGCTGGCGGTGCAAACGCCGATGGCGTTTTTGCGCAAGCTGTCGCGTCACCGCGCGATTGACCGCTACCGCCAGTACCAGACGCAACAATCCCACCTCAATCAATTGCAGCAGACAGCGGAGCACGCGCACCAGATCGATGGCGAACGCGTCATGCATTTTGTACAACGTCTTGAGGCTTTGAAGCGCATCATAGAAGCGCTGCCAGCCCGGCAACGGCAAGTGTTTTTGCTGCATCGCCTGCACGACATGCCGCAGCAGGAGATTGCCGATGCACTGGGTATTTCACGTAATATGGTGACGCAACATTTTAACAAGGCCATGGGCAGCATCCAGCGGCAATGGGCGGGGCTATGAAAGCACCGGACCACACATTGCGTGCGCCCAACCAGCCTGCTGACCATCAAGATCCGCTGGCGCCATACACTGACGCCTTGCGCGCGCACTTTCCCTCCAGGGAGGCCTTGCTGCAGGAAGCCATACAGCAAACCCGGCAACGGCGTCGAATAAAACAGGCGTTGGCAACCACCGCTTGCGGCCTGTTGGCGGCCGTGCTCTGCTATGACCCGGTGTTGTCCAGCCAGCGCCTGCAGACGGCAATTGGTCAGTCTGCCCACTTCCAGTTACCGGATGGCTCTGCTGTCAGTCTCAATACCAACACCGTTCTGGTGGCCGAGCAACATCTGCGTTCGCGGCAATTAACGCTGGTACAAGGCGAAGCACTGTTTAAGGTGAAACACGCCTGGCAACCGTTTACCGTGGATGCCAACCAGGTGAAGATTCGCGATATCGGTACCGTGTTTAACGTCCGCAATACCGCGCAGGGAGCCATGGTCACGGTGGTGGAGGGCAGTGTAGACGTGATCACTGCGCAGGCACAGCGTCGGCTGACTAAAAATCTCTCGGTGACCACCCGCGGCGCAGCCATTTCTGAAAACCGGTGCACCAGTGCCGAGGCGGCTACCGCCTGGCAGCACGGGCGATTGATTTTTGATGGGCTGCCACTGCGTGACGTGGTGGCCGAATTGCAGCGCTATCACGCTGGTCAGATCACACTGGCGGATGCCCGGGTGGGGCAATACCGCCTATCCGGCGAATACGATATCAATGGCATCGCATCCTTGCTGGCCGTGTTGCCCGAGATTTTGCCCGTGCGTGTCGAAAAACAGGCAGAGGCTGACGTGGTGATCCGGCAGCGTTAATCCGTGCGGTTAAGCCGGATTCCCCGGTTCGATCACGCTGAGTCAGGATCATCCGTAAAAAAATTTCTAAAGGACATCAACATTGGCGAAGGCTGGCACGACATACCCATGTCATTCATTATTTATTCAATGGGAAGAAGATGTCATTTACTCGCAACTCTGCCTTGTTCGCCGCTTTGCTGTCCAGCCTGTCTGTGCATGCCGTCGAGCTTGATATGCCCGCACAACCGCTAGACAAGGCGTTGAAGGCCCTGGCCCACCAGACCGGGGAAAGCATTATTTTTTCAACGGAACTCACCGAGCACAAGCAGGCACCTGCGCTCAAAGGTGATTTGAGCGTGCGGCAGGCGCTGGAAAAACTGCTGGCAGGCAGCGGACTGGTGTTAAAGACCACCGCCTCTGGCTATACGCTGACTAAAGCCGCGCCTGTGACGCCACATACGCATAGTGAGCCACAAGACCTGCCGGAGGTCAGCGTGTCTGGGCAAACTGTACAAGAACCCGCCAATGGGCCAGTCAAAGGCTATGTTGCCAAGCGTAGCGTGACGGCGACCAAAACCGATACTGCCCTGATCGAAACGCCGCAATCGTTGTCGGTGGTGACGCGTGACCAGATGAACGCACAGGGCGTGCAGTCGGTAGGCGATGCCTTGCGCTATACCGCTGGTGTGCAGTCCGAAGCAAACGGGCCAGACCCGCGCGCTGACAATATCGGCATCCGTGGCTTTAGCCTGGGCCGGGACCAGTTCCGCGATGGCTTGCGTAATTACGCATTTAATAATCAGGGCGGTACGGTGGTTGAGGCTTATGGCCTTGAGCGCATTGATTTATTGCGCGGCCCTTCCTCAATTGTGTATGGCCAGGGCGCGCCGGGTGGGCTGGTTAACCTGGTCAGCAAACGGCCTACGGATAAACCGCTGCATGAGCTGGGGTTGACCTTGGGACAGTATGACCGGCAACAGGTGCGTGGCGATGTCAGCCAATGGCTAGATGATGAGGGCGTGTGGTCTTACCGCCTGGTGGGTTTGGTGCAAAAAAGCGATACGCAGATCGACCGTGTCACTGACGACCGCGTCTATCTGGCGCCTTCATTGACCTGGCGACCTTCGGACGCGACCCAGCTGACCTTGCTGACCGACTACCAGAAAAATGACCGTGGCCAGGGCTACCAGGCATTGCCGCGGGTCGGCACGCTTGTGAGCAGCCCCTTTGGCAAAATTTCCACCAGCCGGTATGTGGGTGAGCCAGGCCTGGATAAATACGTGCAGGAACGATATTCGGTGGGCTACCAGTTTGAACATGCGTTTAATGAGCACTTGACCCTGCGTCAGAACCTGCGCTACCAGCAACTGCGCACCGATGCCATTTCAACCTATTTGGTGAGCTTGCGCGCAGACCAGCGCAGCATCAACCGGGCCGCGATGGGCACCGATGAAAATGTCGACAATGTGGTGGTGGATACGCATCTGCAAGGCCACTGGACGCACGGCATGTTTGAGCATACGGTGCTGGCGGGGATAGACAGCCAGCGCCTGGATAACCATGTGCTGCGTACATCAGGGACGGCGAGTCCGCTGGATCTGTATACGCCGGTGTATGGAGCGACGCCGGTGAACCTGGTGTTGTCAGCCAATTTGAAGCAACAGCAACGCCAGACCGGGATTTACTTGCAGGACCAAGTAAAAATTGACCGCCAGTGGGTGGCAACACTGGGGGTTCGTCAGGACCACACCCGCATGCAAACAGACAATGTGCTGAGTCCTGCTGCCTCCTCGTCGCAACGCGATCAGGCAGAAACCTGGCGCAGCGGCCTGGTTTACCTGGCAGAGAATGGCCTTGCGCCGTATGCCAGTTACACGGAATCATTTTTACCGGTGATCGGCACCATGTTTGATGGCAAGGCCTTTGCCCCTGAAACTGGCAAGCAATATGAGCTCGGTATCCGATATCAACCCAAAGACAGTCAGACACTGTTGAGCGCGGCCGTCTTTGATTTGCGCCGCCAGAACGTGACCACGACTGACCTGCAGCATCCTTTGTTTAATCTGCAAAATGGGGAAGTGCGTACCCGCGGGCTGGAGCTTGAAGCCAAGACCCAGTGGGACGCCTGGTCGCTGATAGGTAGTTATACTTATATGCTGCCTGAAATCACGCGCAGTAATAATAGCTTGCAGGGGGTGCCGTTCCAGGGCAAAGATCCTAACCATGTGCCTCACCATACTGCCGCATTATGGACCGACTACCGCTTGCCTGGGCAATGGCTGCCCGGCCTGGTGGTCGGCGGGGGCGTGCGTTACACCGGTAGCCGTTTCGGTAACGATGCCAACACCTTCAAGCTGCCGTCTTATACGCTGGTAGACTTGGCGGTCCGTTATGATTTGTCCCAGCTGGGCACAAGCTGGAAAGGCTGGCAGTTTGCACTCAATGCCAGTAATTTGTTTGATAAGGAGTATGTGGCCAATTGTGCATACAGTGGCGACGGTTGCAAATGGGGCTACCGTCGTAATGTGATGGCCAATTTAAATTTTCAATGGTAACGAGACACGCACTTGTGGTTTGGCATCGCTGGGTGGGCCTGGCGATGGCCGCTTTTTTGGTCATTGCCGGCTTTACCGGGGCTATCATCGCTTTTCAGGATGAGCTCGATGCATGGCTCAATCCACACCTGTATCAAGCGTTATCGCAACCAGGCCAGCCCATGCTGGACGTGTACCAGCTGCAAGCGCAGGCGCAACAGCAGGCGCCCGCCAATACCCGTATCGATGAATTGCAATTCAAATTGCCACAAAGCGCGCTGGAAGATCACCACGCAGAAGCCGTGATCTTCCGCCTCACGCCTGAGGATCCGCAGGCCAGCATCCCGGCAGATCAACTGTTTATCAACCCGCAATCAGGTAAGGTGCTGGGGTCACGCTTATCCACGGCTGGGCCGTTCCAGCGCGAGACGCTATTACCGTTTTTGTATAAATTGCATTATTCGCTGGCTTTGCCCGGTGTCAGCGGCCGCCTCATCATGGGCATTGTTGCCGTGCTGTGGACGCTGGATACTTTTGTGGCGTTTTTCCTCACCTTGCCCCGGCGGCAGCCACAATCCAAAAGCAGTTACTGGCAACGCTGGAAACCGGCCTGGCTGGTCAAATGGCAAGCCTCAGGCACCCGTATTAACTTTGACCTGCACCGTGCGGTTGGTCTCTGGCTGTGCAGCGTATTGCTGATCTTTGCCTGGTCCAGTGTCATGTTCAACTTGCGCGAGCAAGTTTATCTGCCGGTCATGACCAAGCTGATGCCATTTGATCTGTCCTGGCGCAGCATCCCCAAACTGCCACAACCGTTGACCAGCCTGCCCATGTCCTGGCCGCAAGCTCACCAGTTGGCGCAACAAGCCATGCAAGGCTTTGCAAAAAACCATCAGCTGCAGATTGATTACGAAGACCGTTTGCGTCTGGACCGCGAGCGCGGCGTGTACCAGTATTTTGTGCATAGCTCGGCCGATTTGCGGCAAGATCGGGGCAATACGGCGATTGCGATAGATGCCTATACTGGTGAAATCAAAGGCCACTGGCTGCCGACGCAAGACCAGTCCGGGAACACCTTTAGCAACTGGCTGGGAGCCTTGCATATGGGGCAAGTGTTTGGCATGCCCTACCGCATCTTTGTCTGTTGCACTGGCTTGTCACTGGTGCTGGTGACAGTCACGGGTGTGCTGATCTGGAGTCGAAAGCGCGCAGGTAAATCGCGTGTCACCTTACGCGCGCCACAGCCTGCCAATACACTGCAACGGCATTGATTCAGCGCCGTAGTTTCTGGCGTAACCATACTGCCGCTCAAACATGCCACCCGCGCGGATAGGTGATATAATGAGAATTATTATCATTTATTGCATCTCATCCATTTGTTATGCTGGCAAACGAATATACGCTGCAACAAACAGTAGGCGCCTTGTATATCGATCATCACCAATGGTTGCGCGCATGGTTGCGCGGCAAGCTCGGTTGCAGTGAGCAAGCTGCCGATCTGGCGCAGGATACGTTCTTGCGCATGATGCATGGCAAGCGCAATGTGCATGCGCTCGAACAACCCCGCGCCTACCTCACGCAGATTGCCAAGCATTTGCTGATTGATCACTGGCGCCGGCAAGCGGTGGAGCGTGCCTGGCAGGAGACGCTAGCTGTGGCGCCCGAGACTTTCGTTGCCTCACCCGAAGAGCGTGCCCTGATTCTTGAGGCGCTGGTCCGCATTGACCAGTTGCTGGACTGCCTAAAGCCCAAAGTACGCGAAGCTTTCCTGTTATCACAGCTGGATGGCCTTGGCTATCGAGACATTGGTGAGCGGCTGGGGGTAGGCGAGCGCATGGTGAAAAAATACATGGCACAAGCCATGCTGGCTTGCCTGATGATGGATGAGGGGCCATAACCATGCATCACAACCAGGCGGATGAGCAGCGTATTTTAAATCAGGCGGCAGAGTGGTTTGCGCGTTTGCAGGATCAGTCCCTGCATGCACAAGAGCTTGCACAGTGGCAAGCCTGGTTGGCGGCCGATCCTGCGCATGCACGGGTTTGGCAGCGCGTTGAAGCCATCAGTCAACCCTTTAAACAGCTGGCGACCACCGTGCCTGCCGCCACGGCACGAGCGACCTTAAAGCAGGTGCAGTCGGTTGAGCGTCGCCGTACCTTGCGCCGTTTGGGCTTGGGCGTGACGGTGCTTGCCAGTGGCTTGCTTATGCGCCAGGCCTTGCCGTGGCGTGGCTGGCTCAATGCCTATGCAATTGCGCATGCCGGTTATCGCACGCAAATCGGCGAGCGCAAAACCTGGCGCCTGCCAGAAGGCACTTTGCTGGCATTGAATACGGCCACCGCTGTCGATGTGCACTATGACCCGCATGTGCGTCGCATCGTTTTGCATCAAGGCGAAATTCTTGTAACCACCGCGCGTGATCTGCAGCGTCAGTCCAGGCCATTGGTGGTCGATACCCTGCATGCCCGGTTGACCGCACTCGGCACGCGCTTTACGGTACGTGGTGATTTGCAAGGCGGGCATGTGGCCGTATTTGAAGGCGCCGTACGCATTCGCCCGCATGATGCTGCCAGTGTGGATATCCTGGCAGGGCAGCAGGCGAGGTTCACGGCAACCGGGGTAATCGCCGATGGGCGGGCAGACCTGGCCCGTGAAGCCTGGTCGCGCGGGCAAATGGTGGCGGACAATCTACCGCTCGCCCAGTTTGTCGCCGAGTTAAATCGCTATACCCGTGTGCCTATCCGCGTGCAGTCGGCGGTGGCAAATTTGCGGCTGGTTGGCGTCTATCCGCTCAATTACCCGGCTCAGGATATTCCCTTGATCCTGGCCGCCATCGAAACGGTCCTGCCCGTGCGCACGCGTGAGGACGCGGCGGGTGGCTTGGCGCTGGTCGCACGATAAACCATTTTCTAATCAGAGTTCCCTTTTTTGATGCTCATCCGGCATACCAGTTGAACCCATTCAATATTCAACTTTGGAGCCTGATATCATGCCGTCCCCTGTTTTATTCCATCCACAGATGCGCAAGCTGCTTGTGCGAGCAGCACTGCTATTTCCCGCCATGGGCTTGCATCCGCTTGCGCCAGCCGCTTGGGCACAGACCACAGAGGCCACTTATGTTTTTGATGTTGCCGCAGGGCCGCTTTCAACCGCATTGACGCAAGTCGCAGCACAAACGGGCATGAGTTTGAGTGCAAATGCCGCGCTGTTGGCTGACAAGAAAGCAGCCGCGCTTAAAGGCCGCTACACTGCGCAAGCCGCATTGCATCAATTACTGGAAAATACCGGCCTGGCATTACAACGGACGGATGACACGCATTTCAGTGTGATTCCTGTCATCACCGAAAAAGACGCGCCACAAACCTTAAGCGAGGTACAGGTGCAGGCCAGTAAAGAGGGTAACGGTCTGTTAAGCCGTTATGAAGCGAGTACTGCCAGTCAGGGGGCGCTGGGCGACAAATCCTTACTCGATACCCCGTTTTCAGTCAGCGTGGTCAAGGCTGAGGACATTTTAGATCGCCAAGCTAGCAATGTTGCCGAGGCCTTCAAGCTGGATGCAGCCGTCACCGCGTCCAGTAATGGCGTGGCCCGGGAGAGTACCATGATTACGGTGAGAGGCCTGGCACTGGATTTATTGAATGGCTACAAGATCGATGGCCTGAATATTTCACCATGGAACACCGATTTACCGATTGAGCATTTTGAGCAAGTGGAGCTGCTGAAAGGCTTGTCCGGTTTTATGTACGGCTTTGCGCAGCCGGGCGGCATCCTCAATTACAGACTCAAACGCGCCGGGGATACGCCAATCACCCGCGTTACGGCGGGCTTAATGACGGATAGCCAGTACAACCTGAATCTGGATGTTGGTCGCCGCTTTGCAGAGGGGCGTGCGGGCATGCGTATTAACTACATCCATGAGGCAGGGGATACCTATCTTGATGCGCCGATCAAGCGCGACTCTGCCTCTGTGGCGCTGGATTTCAAACCTTCGGATCAACTCACTGTTGAGCTGGATAGCCTCTACCAGAAGCGCAAGGTCAATGGATCCATGTTTGCCCTGGTGGTGGATCAAAATGCAGCCAGCCCTAAACCGATTGATGGCGCACGCCGCTTGACGCAGGACTTCACCTATCATGAAACCGAGATGATGACGGCAGGCACGGCGTTGCGCTGGCAGTTTAATGACCAATGGTATTTAAGCACTGCGGCGCGGGTTTCCAAGCTCAGGCGTACCAATTACGATAGTTATATGACCATCAATGACGATGCGGGAAACTTTACCGATGCGCAAGTGCAGTGGTACAGCCAACATCACAATCAGTCAGCTAATCTGATGCTGCATGGCCAGTTTGAGACTGGCCAGATCAAGCATGCCCTGTTCACAGGCGCAGACCTGCAGACGGTGCATCGCAGTGGCGCGCCAGACAGCTTTGCCTTATTGGGGACGGGTAACCTGTACACTGGCCGCAGTGATGAGACTGATCCTGACGCAAGTATCAACCGGAATCTGAGTACCATTTTCAAAACCCGTAATGTCGGTGTGTTTATGAGTGACACCCTGCAGTGGACGCCGGAATGGAGCACGATTATTGGTCTGAGACATAGCAACTATGAAAAAAATCAGCCCAATGGCCCCACCTACAAAAAAAGCAAAATGACGCCGACTTACGCCTTGCTCTGGAAGCCACAAGCGTCCATCACGGCTTACGCCAGCTATGTTGAAGCGCTCGAAGAAGGCAATACGGCACCCATAGGCACCAATAACGAAAACCAGTCGTTTGGCCCGCTTGAAAGCAAGCAGTATGAAATTGGCCTCAAGCAACAGGGTAGTTTCTGGTCGGCCGAGGCCGCGCTGTTCCGCATGCAGCGTGGTTTGGCGTATACCAATGCAGACAATGTCTATGTGCAACAAAGCAAAGGGTTGGTGTTGAGCGGGCTAGACCTGGCTGGCCGTGTCGAGTTAGGCAGCCAATGGGCGTTGCGTAGCAGCCTGGTGTGGATGCAAAGCGAAAATAAAAGTGATGATGCCAGCGTGAACGGCAAGGATGCCGCCAATGCCCCCACCTTGAGTGCAGCGCTGTATGCGGACTACCAGGTGATGGATTTGCCTGGCCTGACACTGTCGGCAGGCGCGCGTTACGTCGGTCGGCGTTATCTTGAGGCCTCCAATACCCATGCACTGGACAGATATACCTTGTTCGACCTCGGTGCGCGCTATCACACCAAGCTGAACGCGCATAAACTTACCTTGCGTGCCGGGGTGCAGAACCTGACCAACGAAAAATACTGGCAAGCACATGGCGACTGGAATTTCCTGACGCAAGGCGAGCCGCGTATCTTTAAAGCCAGTGCACAGCTGGATTTTTAAGAGAGATGGCTGTGAGGATGGCTGCTGCCATCTCGCCAGCGTCAGTAGGCTGGTCTGACGCTGGCTTGTCGCCTCCAGTCGCCTGGCGGTGAGGCAAAAAAGCATTGTTTGAGGCTGGGCAAACATCAGGTCACAGCACAAAATGCTTGCAAAAAAATATATTCAGGCAAAACAATCACTTAGTGTCTCATAACAATATATTGTGTTTTTGTGTGTTGAAAATGCATATATATTGATTTATAGTCACGTCCATACGGTATACGGGTACTGATCAGTGCCTGTCTTTAAAAGGGAATCTGGTGCGCGATGGCGATGGCCATTGTCAAGCCAGAGCTGCCCCCGCAACTGTAATCAGCGAGTTGTTTGCTGCTTTGCTCGCCACTGAAGCGATTCGGGAAGGCCAAGGCAAACAATCATGACCTGAGAGCCAGGAGACCTGCCGTGATTTTTTCTTGTTAACGTTTGAGGCGGGGTGTCCTCGGCAGATGCAGTGAGTCCTGTACTGATTGCAAGTCTGGTCTTTAAACGGGTGCAGGTTTTTTCTTTGATTGCTCGACAACGGGCAGGCTATTGCCAGAAAAAATGCGCCCCGCAGCCAGTGCCGTGTCCCTTCCGCCGCCAGCACTGGGAGCCACCATGACACAATACGAATCCATGCAAGCCACGAAACGTGATGGCCGCAAGGAACCGATTAACCTCGACAAGATTCATCGCGTCATTGACTGGGCCGCGCAAGGCCTTAACAATGTGTCGGTGTCACAGGTGGAGCTCCGTTCGCATATCCAGTTTTATGATGGTATCCGCACCGACGATATCCATGAAACCATCATCAAATCTGCTGCCGACCTGATTTCGGAAGAAACCCCAGACTACCAGTACCTGGCCGCACGCCTGAATATTTTTCACCTGCGCAAAATTGCTTATGGCCAGTTTGAGCCACCGCATTTGTTTGACCATGTGACCAACCTGACCGCGCTGGGCAAATACGATCCGCACCTGCTCAAGGATTACAGCCGCGAAGAGTTCGATACGCTGAATGGCTATCTGGACCACTGGCGCGACATGAATTTCTCTTACGCCGCCGTCAAGCAGCTTGAGGGCAAATACCTGGTACAAAACCGCGTCACCAAAAAGATCTACGAGAGCCCGCAGTTCCTTTACATTCTGGTGGCGATGAGCCTGTTTGCTAACTACAAAGGCCAGGCGCGTCTCGATTACATCAAGCGTTTTTATGATGCGGTGTCTACTTTCAAGATCTCGCTGCCGACCCCGATTATGTCTGGCGTGCGGACGCCGACACGCCAGTTCAGCTCTTGCGTGCTGATTGAGTGTGACGACAGCCTGGACAGTATCAACGCCACTTCCAGCGCGATTGTGAAGTATGTGTCGCAGCGCGCCGGTATTGGCGTCAACGCCGGCCGTATCCGTGCGCTGGGTAGTGAAATTCGTGGCGGTGAAGCGCAGCATACCGGCTGCCTGCCGTTCTATAAGCTGTTCCAGTCTGCGGTCAAATCCTGCTCACAGGGCGGGGTACGCGGCGGGGCGGCGACGTTGTTCTATCCGTTATGGCACCTTGAGGTTGAATCCCTGCTGGTCCTCAAAAACAACCGTGGTGTGGAAGAAAACCGCGTGCGCCACCTCGACTACGGCGTGCAGATCAACCGCCTCATGTACCAGCGCCTGATCAAAGGTGAACAGATCACCTTGTTCTCGCCGCATGATGTGCCCGGCCTGTATGACGCGTTCTTTGCCGATCAGGATACCTTTGAGCGCCTCTACACCCAGTACGAAGCCGATGACAGCATCCGCAAGCGCAGCTTGCCTGCCGTAGACTTGTTCTCGCTCATGATGCAAGAGCGCGCCGGTACCGGCCGCATCTACATCCAGAACGTGGACCATTGCAACACGCATAGCCCCTTTGATCCGGCCGTTGCGCCGGTGCGCCAGTCCAACCTGTGTATGGAAATCGCACTGCCGACCAAGCCACTCAATGACATCAACGACACCGAAGGCGAAATTGCGCTGTGTACCCTGTCAGCATTTAACCTGGGCGCGCTGGAATCGCTGGACGAGCTCGAAGGCTTGGCCGACCTCGTGGTTCGTGCATTAGATGCCTTGCTCGAATACCAGGATTACCCAGTCAAAGCCGCGCTCAACGCCACCAATAAGCGCCGTTCACTGGGCGTGGGCGTGATCAACTATGCCTATTACCTGGCCAAAAACGGCACCAGCTATACCGATGACGCCGCACTGGGCTTGACCCACCGTACCTTTGAGGCCATTCAGTACTATCTGTTGAAAGCGTCCGTACAACTGTCTCGCGAGTTTGGCGCGTGTGGTGCGTTTAACGAGACCACCTATGCCAAAGGCATTTTGCCGATTGATACCTACAAAAAAGACCTAGATGCCGTGTGCAACGAGCCGCTGCGTCTGGATTGGGAAAGCCTGCGCAAGGAAATCCAGAAAGATGGCTTGCGCAATTCCACGCTGACGGCGCTGATGCCTTCCGAGACTTCCAGCCAGATTGCCAATGCCACCAACGGCATTGAGCCACCGCGAGGCCTGGTCTCGGTCAAGCAATCCAAAGACGGCATCTTGCGCCAGGTGGTGCCTGAGATTGACCGCCTGCGTAACCAGTACCAGTTGTTGTGGCGCATCCCCAGCAATGACGGCTACCTCAAGCTGGTGGGCGTGATGCAGAAGTTTGTCGATCAATCGATTTCAGCCAACACCAACTACGACCCGACCCGTTTTGAAGGTGGCCGTGTGCCGATGAAGCAACTGCTGAAAGACCTGCTGCAAGCCTACAAACTCGGTGTTAAAACGCTGTACTACCACAACACCCGAGATGGTGCGAGCGAGGGCGGTACGGAAGCCGAGGACGATGGGTGTGCCAGCGGAGCCTGCAAAATTTAAATAAGCATTGACTCAGTGGCTGCGCGGGCAAATTGCTGCGTTGTGCGGTGCGCGAAATCCTCATGTACTCTCGTGTACATTCCGGTTTCTGTGCTCCGTACGCCTTGCACTTTATCCCGCTCGCTCACTGATTCAACGCTTATTGCAGTGGGGTAATAAGTACAATTTAAAAACAGTTTGAGCATTAAACTTAAACATTAGGAACACAGATGGCCTACAGCATCTTCACCAAAACCGATAACGATCAACTCAAAGAACCCATGTTCTTTGGGCAGCCCGTCAATGTGGCGCGCTACGACCAGCAGAAATATCCGGTATTCGAGAAGCTGATCGAGAAGCAACTCTCCTTCTTCTGGCGCCCGGAAGAGGTTGACGTGTCGCAAGACCGTTCCGATTACCAGAATCTGCCCGAGCACGAAAAGCATATTTTTATCAGCAACCTCAAGTATCAGACCTTGCTGGATTCGATTCAGGGCCGTAGCCCCAACGTGGCCTTGCTGCCACTGGTGTCCCTGCCTGAGCTGGAAACCTGGATTGAAACCTGGGCGTTTTCCGAGACCATACACTCGCGTTCCTACACCCACATCATCCGCAATATCGTCAATGATCCCTCTGTGATGTTCGACGACATCGTGCGCAATGAAAACATCACGGCACGCGCTTCGGATATCGCACATTATTACGATGAGCTGATCCAGCAAACCATGCTGTACTCGCAGCTGGGCGAGGGCAATCATGTCATCAATGGCGAGACCAAAGTGGTCAACAAGCGCGCGCTCAAAAAGCTGCTGTACCGTTGCCTGATGAACGTCAATATCCTCGAAGCCATCCGCTTTTACGTCAGTTTTGCCTGCTCGTTTGCCTTTGCCGAGCGCAAGGTGATGGAAGGCAACGCCAAGATCATCCGCCTGATTGCGCGTGATGAGGCCTTGCACCTCACCGGCACACAGCACATGCTCAACATCATGCGTTCTGGCCAGGATGACGCCGAGTTTGCCGAGATTGCCGCAGAACTGCATACCGAGTGCTTCGAGATGTTTAAATCCGCCGCCGAGCAGGAAAAACTGTGGGCCGAGTACCTGTTTAAAGATGGCTCCATGATAGGCCTCAATAAAGACATTCTTTGCCAGTACGTGGAATACATCACCAACACTCGCATGGCTTCAGTCGGCTTGCCTCCGGCATTTCCCAATGCCAAAAACAACCCGATTCCATGGATCAACACCTGGCTGTCTTCCGACACCGTACAAGTGGCCCCTCAAGAGGTAGAATTAAGTTCTTACTTAATCGGGCAGATTGATTCAGAAGTCTCGGCTGACGATCTCAACGACTTTGAGTTGTAATTTAAATGGCTGCGCGGGCAAATTACGGCGTTGTGCGGTGCGCGAAACCCTCATGTGCTCTCGTGAACATTGCGGTTTCTGTGCTCCATAAGCCGTGCACTTTATCCCGCGCGCTCATTAATTGATTGTTTCGCTATTGATTTTAACAAGTCATTTTTAAAATGATCAGCATACGCAGCCAGCATACCCGCTTCAGCCTGATCCCGCATGAAACCTTGCTGGAAGGCCTGGAGCGCACCGGGCATGAGGTCGAGTACCAATGCCGCGGCGGCTATTGTGGCGCCTGCCGCGTGCGCCTGCTCGATGGTGAGGTCGAATACCTGGAGCAACCGCTGGCATTTATTGCCAGTGACGAAATCCTGCCATGCTGCTGCGTCCCCAAGTCGGATATCCGGCTCGATTGCGAACTGCGCCCCGAGTTGCAGGTGTTTCAGGCGCAAGAAGAGTTGTTCCCGGCACAAGGGTCACTGTTTGATGACCCGTTCCCCAGCACCGATGACAGCCGCGTTAAAAAACTGGTCAGACGGCGCATCCCCAGAGTACGGAGCACGGCCAGTAATTTATCCTTGTTTTAATCCGGCGTTTTAAGCGCGGGCTTTAGCCATTAGCACACAATAAAAAAGGCGCGAAACCATTCGCGCCTTTTTTATGTGCCTGTTTCGTATGCTGCTGTGACTAGCCCGCGGCACGCGGTGCCGGTCGCACCCATTGCATTTTGAGGTTGGGCGCACGTGTATCCAAATCCGCGACCAGCTTGCAGCTCAAAATCTCGCAGCGCCAATACATCTGGCGAATTTTCTCATCCGCTTCGGCACGGGATTTACCGTACACCTGCAGATTCTCTACCAAGACCCCATTGGCGCTACGTATGGAGTACAAATATTTTCCAGATCTTTTAGCCATAATCGAATTTACCCACCCCGGGAACAATGCGTTGTAAAACATCGTAATTCTTTTAGTTATAAACACCATATCAGAGTTTTTTACTGATGTATACACCGCTAAGCGGTAGATAAGTGATTCAATTCAATACTTTAAGGGGGTATTTGCATAAAACACCTAAAATTTAGTGCCTAAGTTGAACTTTATCGCTCGAAGATTGAGCGCCTATCCCAATAGATAATGCTATATTTACATTAATTAACAATCGTGCATCACACGTTTGGCGATTGCTTGCGTTTGTACTATTTAAGGGTATAGTTTATGCTTACCATTGTTGAGACCAGCATCTTTATCAAGTACGCCAAGATGGTATGGAGTGATGAAGAGCGCGTTGAATTTATCAACTGGATTGCCGCAAACCCACTTGCTGGCGATGTGATTCCAAACAGTGGTGGTTGTCGCAAAGTGCGTTGGGCGCGCGATGGTATGGGTAAGCGCAGTGGCGTACGGGTGATTTACGTTAACCAGCTCGAGAAGGGAGAAATTGGCTTGCTGATCGTGTATGCAAAAGCCAAATTTGACAATCTCCCCAGTGACTTCTTGAGTGCTTTAAAACAGGAGTTCATCAATGACTAAAGTTGATCAAGAGATGGCGCAATTCAAGGCAGACTTGCTGGCATCAGTCAAAGAGCTTAAAGCTGGCAAGGTCGCGCGTAGCACGCAGGTAGATGTTTCCTTTGTGGTTTCAGCACGCAACCAGGTGGGGTTGTCGCAAAGCGAGTTTGCTCAATTGTTGGGGGTATCCGTGCGCACTTTGCAAGCCTGGGAGCAGGGGCGGATTAAACCTTCAGGTGCGGCGCAAACCTTGATGCGCATTGCGCATAAACATCCAGAAGTGCTGTTAGAGGTGCGTTGAGATCGCCTCAACTATTTGCGCAAACTCAAGTTGATCGTTATAGAGAAGTTCAGTGAGTATCTGTTCACGTATTGTATGCTTAGCCACATGACGCCCCATAAGAGCTCATAAAAAGCTGTGCTTGAGTCCGAAAGTCTTTACTCCAATCTCCCTTCTATTTAAACTAAACTAACTAAACTTAGTTTAAGTTGGGCATCATGCAAATTATCAATATTCACGAGGCAAAAACACAACTCTCTAAACTGGTGGATCAGGCTGTCAATGGGGAGTCTTTCATTATTGCCAAAGCGGGTAAGCCGCTGGTAAAAGTCACCCGGTTAGAGGCGACTGAGCCGCCCGCAATCAAGCGTATTGGCTTTATGCAAGGTCAAATTCAGGTGCCTGCCGATTTTGACGAGTTGGGCAAAGCCGAAATTTCAACCCTGTTTGGCCTCGAGTAAGATGAAGCTGTTACTCGATACCCATATTTTGCTTTGGGCAGCGGCGGGGGCTGAGCAGCTGCCAAGCAAAGCAAAAGCCCTCATTGAAGATACAGGCAATCAACTCTTCTTCAGCAGCGCCAGTCTGTGGGAAGTTGCCATCAAAAACACCCTGGGCCGGGTGGACTTTAAAGTGGACTTGGCCGTATTGCGGCGTAACTTGCTGGAGAACGGTTTTGAGGAGATCGCGATCAATAGCAGCCATGCCATGAGCGTCGCCACCTTGCCAGAGCGGCATAAAGACCCTTTTGATCGCATGTTGCTTGCGCAGACGCAGGTCGAAGGGGTGACGTTAATGACGGCAGATCGCCAGCTCGGTGGCTACCCGGTCGCTTTAATCATGGTGTAGCGACATATTGTTAGGCTGCACTCAGCAACGTGATACCCATCTGCTGAGTGCAAGGCTGATGCTGTTATGGTCTGTATTAAAAAATCCTTTTAAAAAATAGCTCATCATTTACAATCATTAAAAAATAGTGCGCCAGACTGTTTGATCCCCCGTGATTAAACGCATACAACAAAACTAGGCGTGCAACGATTTCCTCATCTTGATTCGACCATGACTGGAATGGTTTTGGCTTTGGTGTAAAGGGGTAGATAGCGCATGCGTGAAACATCTTTAGAGAACCTGATTACGCGGTCCGAAAGGCTGGCCGAGCAAAATTACAGTACCTATTTTGTCCGCGTCATCCTCGTGAGCCTGCTAGGCTTTTTGATTCTGGGATTTGCTATCTTGATGGCCTTGATCCCGTTGGCCTTACTCATCGGCTTGGTCGCGCTGACCTTTGTTGCTGGTGGTGCAGTGCTACTCATCTTGCTTAAGCTGGGCAAATTGCTGATTTTGATGATCTTGCCCGCCTTCTTGATGCTCAAAGCTTCCTTCAAGGTGTTGTTCAGCCGCTTTGACAAGCCAGTGGGCACCGAGCTCACGCCCGCCCAAGCGCCCGCGCTGTGGCAAAAAATCAAGTCACTCGAAACCGCGCTCGCAGGCCCCAAAATCAGCCATGTATTGCTCACTCACGATATCAATGCGGCGATTATTCAATATCCGCGCTTTGGCCTGTTTGGCTGGGAAACCAATTACCTGATGCTGGGCTTGCCGCTGTTGCAAGGCCTCACCGAAGGCGAGGCGATGGCGGTCATCGCGCATGAGTATGGGCACCTGTCTGGCGACCATAGCCGTTGGTCCGGTTTTATTTACCGCTTGCGCTCCACCTGGGCGCGCCTGCACGACATGGCCAGTGGCTGGCGTGACTGGGGCTCGCGCTACGTAGCCAAAATGTTTGGCTGGTATGCGCCTTATTTCAACGCCTACAGCTTTGTGTTGGCGCGCAAAAATGAGTATCAGGCCGACCATGTCTCGGTCAAAATCGCCGGGGTAGAAAACACCGCCAGCGCTTTGTTGCGCGTGCACGTGCTCTACCAGCTCGAAAAAGAATGCCTGCATGCGCACATCCAGCAACGCGTTGCCACTGAGCCCACACCCATGCAAGATAAAAGCGCCGTTTGGCAATCTATCGTCAACCAAACGCTAGAACCAGACACCCTGCATCGTTACATAGACCTCGCTTACACCTACGAGACCAACCATCTCGACACGCATCCCGCCATCAAAGATCGCCTGAAAGCCATAGGCGTTGAGCTTGAAGCCCTGAAAACCCTGCCACGCGCAGACAACAGCACCTCCGCCGCCGATGCCTGGCTAGGCGCCGAGCTGCCACAATTCACCCACAAGCTTGATCAAGAGTGGCAGTCCAGCATCGAGCAAAACTGGAGCGCACGCCATCAGGATATTCAGGCACAAACCGCCACCTTGAATGAACTGCTCGCCAAAGAAACGCTGAGTGCCGACGAACAATGGCAAGTTATTGCCATTAAAGAAGACCTGACGCCAGACGAACCGCAACGATCTGCCATTGAAGCCTTTGTGCAGCAATACCCTGAGCATTTGCAAGGCCGCTATAGAGTAGGGGTGTACAAACTCCTCGACGAAGATGAAACCGGTATTGACGATTTAGAGTACGTGATGGCGCAAGACGAATCCGCCATCCTCGCCGCCTGCGAGCAAGCCTATCACTACTACGCCGCCAAAAACCCGGCCCGCGCCGATGAATACCTGCAACGCTACCAAGCCCGCGCCAACAAGTTGCAAGCCATTCACCAGGAGCTCTCCACCTTAACCCCAGCCGCAACGCTGGCACAACACGACCTCGACGACGCCACCGTGCAACAAATCAGAGCCGTCATCGCCAGCGAAGCTAAGGACATTAAAAGGGTCTATTTACTCAAGCGCGTGTTAGATGCCGACAACACCAAGGGTGACTATCTGCTCGCGTTTGAGATGCCCACTTTTTCACTCACCGACCCCTCGAAAAAAGTCATCGAGCGCTTGGTGAGCAAAGAGTTTCCCATCCATTTGTTTATTGTTTCGCTCAAGTCTGGCGCGTTTAAGCCATTTAAGAAAAGAATTAAAAAGTTGGGTGTGCAGCCGGTTTATGAGAAAAGTTAATTTGCTTATCCCAACTTGATTACATTGCTTTTAAACAGATTTATCAATCGTATAAATTTACCAATACTTCTATTGAGTCTATCGAGTCAAAAGATATGAAGGGTAAAGATTTAACTGGTCTTTCGCGATTACTTACTCAACGGTTATCAGTTATCAAGAATGAATTTGTGGCAGTAGATGATAACTTGGATAATGATTTCTTAGAAAACTGCAGAGTGCGCCGTAGAGAGTTAGAAGCTAGCTGGAATGCGGATTGGAAAACTGAATGTGATGGGAAGAAATTGTTTAGTGATTTGGGGCAAAGAATAAAGCTTAAACAAGGATCTAGAAAACTTAAACTCAAAGTTATGAATGAGATGCGTTCTAATTCATCAGAGAACGGTAAGGTATTGGAAAAACTTATATACGAGTTAATAAATGGTGAATCTTAATTGTTTTTGATTTAAATGGATATTGGGGCAGAGTTAAAGTATTTAGTACGTCATTTTTAATCATTCTCTCCTTACTCCAGACATCACGTGCACTAAAATAAAATCAACAAAATAACTAAAATTTAGGAAAAACTAACATGTTCAATAGCCGCATATGCTTATTAATTGTTGTTCTGCAAGTTGTTTTACTCACTAGTTGTAAAGCGCCAGCGACTGCACCCAGCTTTCATGTGGCAAAAGCCACTGAAAGCCAGGAAAATAAGTCCATATTCTATTTCTACAGAGAGTATGCTGAACCGACTGCCTGGAAATCTACTATTTACATTGATGATGTTGAGATCGTGAGTCTTGCTCAAGAAAGTTTTTCCTGGGTTTATTTAGGGCCAGGTAAGCATAAGTTTGCATCGAGATGGTCTTTTTTGTCTGGTCAGAGAGATGTCGAGTTCACTGAAGATATTCTGCCGAACAAGCGATATTTTTATGAAATCACCGGCGTTTCAAAAGTGACAGGCTTCGCGCCGTATCCGAGCGGTATTCTGATGTTTGGCATGGTACAGAATCAGATCACTAACTTAGAAGAAGATAAAGCAGTGCCACAGTTAGAGAAATGCTGCAGATTTATTCCGCCAAAAACTAATAATTTATAATTCAGAGCCTAAGTTTTTTATTTAAAACTTTAGAAAACTGAAAAATTTACATCAATTCAAAAACAAATTATTCTACTAGCCATAAATAAAACATAAAAAATATTCAGAGAGGTTGCAACGATGAATTTCATCAAGTTGTTAGCTATTGGGGTCTTGTTAATAGTGGTTTCAGGATGTGCGACCAATGCTATGACAGGCAGAAAGCAACTCGCGCTAGTTTCTGAAAAAACGGTGATAGAAAGAAGTGACAGTATGTATATGTCACTTGTAGATAGTTATGACAAAAAAGGGAAAATTTCAAAAGACCCTGAAGTAAATGAACGGGTTAGAACAATCACAAATAGGCTTGTACATCGAGCTATTGAATTCAGGCCTGAGACAGTCGCCTGGAACTGGCAGGTTAATGTGATTGAAGATGAGACTCCTAATGCTTTTTGCATGCCAGGAGGCAAAATGGGAGTAAATACCGGATTACTTGAAAAAATTCAACCAACTGATGATGAGTTAGCTCAAGTAATGGGGCATGAGATTTCTCATGCTTTAGCCAATCACGGCGCCGAAAAGATGTCTAATCAAATGCTTGGCCAGATTATTGTCGGCACTGTTGCTGTCGCAGCCGCTGCATCTGAAGGTAACAATGGTAGATATAACCAAAATACCCAAAGAGCGGTTCAGGATATGGCTGTGATTGGTACTGCTGCATTTATCACACTACCAAATAGCAGAACTGCTGAAACTGAAGCGGATAAGATGGGAGTGGAAATTGCGGCGCAAGCAGGTTACGACCCGGCAGCGGCTATCAGTATTTGGGAAAAAATGATGGCTGTCACAAATCAGGAGTCTCGAGGTGATTTTTGGAGTACGCACCCATCACCACCAAACCGTATTGATGCCTTTAAAGCCTTGCAAGAGCCTATGCAGCAAATCTATGCCCAGAGTAAATTAACGTACACTGCGGATTACAAACCAAGCTATAACTTTGTGAAAATGGGCATTGATCCACTTGCCAATTCGAGTAATGTTCGGGTAGTTAATGCGGATGGGACAACCAGCAGCTTCGCAATGCCTAAGATAGATTCAAAACCACGTGTGTTTTACTCGGCTGAGTTTGCGCTTTTTAAAGAGGGTAAGCTGGAGCTTACCTGCATTAATTGTGGTCTTACCAATTTCATGAATAATTCAACGATCAATGAATATATTCAAAAAGAAGATTGGCGAAGATTGATGCAAACGCTCATCAAGGTAAATCACAAATCAGATTTATCTTATTATCACTTAGGGTTGGCGGCTGAAGGAATGGGCCACAAGCAAGCTGCACGAGTTTACTTTGAGAAGGCCAGAGAGTTGTTTCATGGTCAGAAATTTAGTTGTGCGACTGCCAAAATGAATAAATGTAGAGATATGAATATTGCTGAGTTGGTTGAAAATAAACTGAACAATAGTGATTATGCTTTGAGCGAAAAGTAGTATTGTTTCAGACTAAACTTATTTTTTTTATAATGATCGGCGTTGGTGCTTAAAGCTAATTCCGATTAGTGTTTTATTAAACCCGAATCTTATTCCTCAAGCCTTCATTCACGCAACCAGCATCGAATAGGCTACGATTTTTCGGATATTTGGGGTCAGAGTAAAAATCTGTCATAAGTCATTTTACTCTGACACTACAATATATTTCTGAGCGTAACGTATTTTAAAAAACTCAGTTAATCAGCAGCCTAGCATTTGCGGAAAAGTTACGCCCCTTAGCTTGGTAAACGATGAGCTATAAGATTCTGGATTAGGCCGTCATGCCTATTCGAGCAAGTATCTCTGGTATTTTTTCTGCGGCGACCGGGCGGCTAAACAGATATCCCTGTATTTCGTCGCAATGACTGTCGGTGAGAAAAGCCAGTTGCTGCTCAGTCTCTACCCCTTCTGCAATCACGGTGAGTTGCAAAATGTGCCCAAGTTGGATGATCGCACGGACAATTTCTGCACTGTCCTGGTCTTTGTGAAGGTCACGGATGAAGGATTTATCAATTTTGAGTTTGTCGACAGACAGTCGTTTAAGATAAGACAGGCTGGAATAGCCGGTGCCGAAGTCATCAATGGCTAGTTTGACCCCGATGTGTTTTAGCGTGTGCAGGGTGCTGATGACGGATTCTGTGTCCTGAATCAGGATAGATTCTGTCAGTTCGAGCTCCAGGCATTGCGGGGGCAGGCCGAAATCATGCAGTGCAGCGCTGATGGTTTCTACTATATTGCCATGGCGGAACTGGTGTGAGGATAAGTTGACCGCTACAACCAGCTGGGTTTGCCCTTGCTGGTGCCAAGCGGCCAGTTGCCGGCAGGCTTCCCGCAGCACCCACTGACCCATTTGGATAATCAGCCCACTTTGTTCTGCGATAGGTATGAACTCGCTTGGCGGGAGCATCTGCCCATCTGCATTTTGCCAGCGGATTAAGGCTTCAATGCCACTGATGCGGCCATCAGATAGGCGTATTTGTGGCTGGTAGTGCAGTAAAAACTCATTATTTTTAAGTGCTGTGTGCAGGTCTGTTTGAATACGCATGCGCTTTTGCGCGTCGGCATTCATCTGCGTGACAAAAAAGCGGTAGGTATTACGGCCACAATCTTTTGCCAGATATAAGGCGGCATCGGCGTTTTTGCGTAGGGTTTCAAAGTCTTTGCCATCGTTTGGATAGAGGCTGATGCCGATACTGAAAGACGCATGCAGTGTATTACCGCTGACCTCAAACGGCTCTTGCATGGCGTTAAGAATTTGCTGTGCGGTTTGAGTCACGATATCGGATGCCTGGGCGTTATTGATCAGCAGCACAAATTCGTCACCGCCTTCGCGGCTAAGCATGCAAGCCTCTGACAGCATACGTTCGAGGCGCCTGACCACCTCTTTTAGCAGCGCATCGCCTACGGCATGACCAAAGCTGTCATTGATCTCTTTGAAGTTGTCCATATCAAGAAACAGCATGGCGAGGCCGTATTCGCGCTTGTTGGCTTGATGGATGAACTGTTCAAAACGCTTGCGCAGTAACAGGCGGTTAGGGAGGCCGGTCAGTGGGTCATGGTGCGCCAGATATTCCAGTTTTGTTTCTGCCTCCCGATGTTCGGCACGGATACGCAGGGACTGAATGCCAAACGCCAGGTCATTGGCGAGTTCATCGAGCAGGGTGACCTCTTCATCAGAAAACGCATAGGTGCGGGAGGCGTAGATTGTGATCACGCCTATGGTCTGTTTTGCCACTTTGAGTGGCAAGGCGATGCATGAAAGCAGGCCTTCCTGGCTGGCGAGGTCGCCCAAATTATTCAAGCGGGCTGCATTGGGATAGTCCTGGATAATCTCTACACGCTCGCTTTGAAAGGCTTTCACGGCCAGGCTGATTTCCGGGGTTTGCTGCTCAAGCGCAATCGTCTTCGTCAGCTTTTGACCGGCCATTGCGGCAATGCGCAGGGGTTGGTAGGTGCCATAGTTGGGATAACCCACCCAGGCCAGTGGATAGCCCCCAGAGTCAATCACCAACTGGCAAATATCGTTGAGCAGGTGTTGTTCGTTTTCTGCATGAATGAGCATCTGGTTACAGCTACTCAACAAACGCAGTGAACGATTGAGTGTCAGCATTGCTTTTTCGGACTGCTTTTGCTGGGTGATATCACGCAAGATGCAAAGCACCCCCGAGACCTCGCCGATGGCATCTTTTTCCTGAACAAGACGAAGCTCTATGACGCGGTCATGCGGCCAGTGGCTCTCAATGGTACAAGCTGTTTCTTGCTCTAGGGTTTGCAAAATCGCGTGGTGAATTTTATTGCGTTCTGCTGGCGTGGCAATCTGATCAGATTCAAGCAGGGTCTTACCCAGCAGCGTGGATTCCTCTATGCCAAACAATGCTGTGAGAGAAGGGCTGACGTAGCTGTATCTGGCATGCTGGTCAAAGCGGGTAATATGGTCGGGATGGTTTTCAATCAGTGCGCGTAAACGTTTTTCACTTAACTTGAGTGCCGTGATGTCATGCGCAATCGCAAGGGCGCCCACCACGTTGTTATCACTATCCAGCTCGGGGACGGCATGAATTCTGAGCACCTTGGTGTGGACATTCGGACCATCAGGCAGCCGGTCTAGAAAAAAATCAAACTCCGTATCCGTGCCGGTTTCTATGACGCCACGGATTTTTTCTTGGTAGTGTTGTAAAGCGACGGAGGAGGGTCTGAGCGAGCTGGGTGTTTTGCCTTCAAGATCTTTAGCCGGTTCACCAACCAGTTTTTCTGCTGCGGGATTGATATAGGTACGTTTGCAATCACGATCATAATGGATGACAGGTTCATGCAGATAATCTGTCAGCATGATGAATTTTCTGTCATCAGCAGCCATGGTGGTAACCCCTGAAGAATGTCGTTTTATTCTTTGAAGAATATCACACAAACTTAATTGTTTTTGACTTCATTTTACGAGACGCGAGTGCTGACCGTTTTACGGGTCTGCACACTTGCTTCAAGCATCTGGACTCAGTGTTTAAATGAAAAAACGATGTGCTCAGTATCAATTCATTGTCAATAAAAGCCGAACACCACTGATATATTAGCCAAATTGCCATTTCTGAAATAATTACAGGTCAGAGTGTGATGGCGCTTATTTAACGATATCCGCTAGTTTGATGTTTTTGGGATGGATGAAACGCCATATGAAAAAGGGGCGCGAATTGCGCCCCTTAATAACTATCTTGCTTAAACTATGCTTTACGACGGCGTACAAATGCCCCTATCAATGGCAAACCTGCGGCAAACATCCAGGCAGCGGCAGGCGCTGGGACTGGCGATACAGCGGCATTGCGCACTAACCAGCTACCTACATCACTCTGCGCAGTCTGAATAGGCCATGCGCCACGAATAACGCTTGTTGCAGCTGTATACATTGTAAATGATGGCCCAAAGCTTTGCACTTCAGTGTAGATTCTTGCCTCTGTCGTTTGATAGTTGCCAGTCCCTGGGTTGTAGTCAAAAGGTGTTTGAATCGCAATGCCCCTTGTCCATAAACTGCTTCTAAAGAATTCGTTGGTATTACTGGTTGCACCTACGAGCGAAATCAAACTATTAACCTTGGTTGCATCTGAAGATGAGCTTGAGTAAGTAAAATTAAGACCGGCGTTTGTAAATAATGTGGCCACTTCATCGCCGGTTGCATAACGAAACCCACTATAAAGCCCGCCTGCACCAAATTGTGTAGAAACATAATTAAATGACTGATTAATACTCACTGAGACATCCAGCCACTCCAGATTGCTTGATGTGTCACGCGTGATCGCGCCATCGCCTGCAACTTTCCAGTCTGCTTGAGTGATTGCTGCATTGGCTTGGCTGGAGGCTGCGAACATCGCGGCGGCGATCATTACAGCACCTGAAAGGCGTCTGCTAATTTTTTTAAGTTTGCCAATTTCATTTCTTTTCCCTGTTAATTAATGTTCAATAACTTTAACCCTTCAGGAATGCCCCCGCTATAGCCCCTTCGGGCGTCTCACAGTCGCACTTTGCGCACTGGCAAGTATTACGGTTTTATCGATATTGGTTGCTCTGGAGCCATTATCTGACTAGGGCATCAGCAGTGGTCAGGCTTGCGCTTGAGGGGGATCAGTCTTTAGAGCAATAGCTACATTGCTCATGTGTCATCCATTTTAAAAAGCTCAATTAATCAGCAGCTTGCCATTTATCCTTAGGTGGTAAAGTCGTTGTGAGGGATAATAACGCCCTTAGCATTTTGCCGCATTTGGAAGCCCCCCATGGAAGTTAAAGTCAATTTTCTCGATAAGCTCCGCCTTGAAGCCAAGTTTGATGACTTCACGGTGATTGCCGACCAGCCTATCCGCTACAAGGGCGATGGCTCGGCGCCTGGGCCATTTGATTACTTTTTGGCTTCATCGGCACTGTGCGCGGCGTATTTTGTGAAGTTGTATTGCAGCACCCGCAATATTCCGACTGAAAACATCCGCTTGTCGCATAACAATATTGTCGACCCGGAAGACCGCTACAAGCAGATTTTCAAGATACAGATTGAGTTGCCTGCTGATATCTCTGAAAAAGACCGCATTGGCATTTTGCGCTCGATTGACCGCTGCACGGTGAAAAAAGTAGTGCAGACCGGGCCTGAGTTTGTGATTGAAGAAGTGGCAAGCCTGGATGCCGATGCGCAGGCCTTGCTGACGGTGAACCCGGCGGCGGAGACGAGGACGTATATCACTGGCAAGGATTTACCGCTGGAGCAAACCATTGCCAATATGACCGGTTTGCTGGCGAGCCTGGGTATCAAGATCGAGATCGCGTCGTGGCGCAATATTGTGCCTAATGTGTGGTCGTTGCATATCCGCGATGCGCATTCGCCCATGTGCTTTACCAACGGCAAAGGCGCGACCAAGGAAAGTGCGCTGGCCTCGGCGCTGGGTGAGTATATTGAGCGGTTGAGTAACAACCATTTTTATGCCGGGTCTTATTGGGGCGAAGACATTGCCAATGCCGACTTTGTGCATTACCCGAACGAGCGCTGGTTTAAACCGGGGCGCAAAGATGCGCTGCCAAAAGAGATTCTGGATGACTACACGCGGGCCATTTACAACCCGGATGGCGAGTTGCGTGGCTCACATTTGATTGATACCAACTCTGGCAATCGTGAGCGTGGCATTTGCGCGCTGCCGTTTGTGCGGCAGTCAGATGGCGAGGTGGTGTATTTTCCGTCTAACCTGATTGAAAACCTGTACGCCAGTAATGGCATGAGCGCGGGCAATACGCTAGCCGAGGCGCAGGTGCAATGCTTGTCCGAGATTTTTGAGCGGGCCGTTAAGCGCGAGATTATTGAAAGTGAAATGGCGTTGCCGGATGTGCCACCAGCGGTGCTGGCCAAGTATCCCGGCATTGTGGCGGGCATTGAGGGGCTGGAGGCGCAGGGCTTTCCGGTGCTGGTGAAAGATGCGTCGTTGGGCGGGCAATATCCGGTCATGTGCGTGACGCTGATGAACCCGCGCACCGGTGGCGTGTTCGCCTCGTTTGGCGCGCACCCAAAACTGGAAGTCGCGCTCGAGCGCAGCCTGACCGAGTTGCTGCAAGGCCGCAGTTTTGAAGGCCTCAACGACTTGCCGCAGCCGACCTTTGTCAGCGAAGCGGTGACTGAGCCGAATAACTTTGTTGAGCATTTTATTGACTCTAGCGGTGTGGTGTCGTGGCGCTTTTTCAGTGCCAAATCGGACTACGAGTTTGTCGAGTGGGACTTTTCTGGCAAGGGCGACAATGCCAACGCTGACGAAGCCGCGACCTTATTCGGCATTTTGGCCGAGATGGGTAAAGAAGCGTATGTGGCGGTGTATGACCAGCTTGGCGCGACGGCATGCCGCATCTTGGTGCCTGATTATTCTGAGGTGTATCCGGTGGAAGACCTGGTGTGGGATAACACCAATAAAGCGTTGTTGTTCCGCGAAGATATCCTGAACCTGCATCAACTGGACGATGACCGCCTGCAGGCCTTGCTGGAGCGGCTGGAGAATAACGAGCTGGATGACTACAGCGATATTGCGACCTTGATCGGCATCCAGTTTGACGAGAACACGGTATGGGGCCAGCTCACGGTGCTGGAGCTTAAGCTACTCATCAACCTGGCTTTGCAGCAGTTTGAGGAGGCGCAGGATCTGGTGGGGGCGTTTTTGCAGTACAACGACAACACCCTGGAACGCGGTTTGTTTTACCAGGCCCTGAATGCCGTGCTCGAAGTGACGCTTGATGACGAGCTGCACCTGGCCGATTACGAGCTAAACTTCCGCCGCATGTTTGGTGATGCGCGTATGGACGCGGTGCTAGGCGCTGTCGATGGCAGTGTGCGCTTTTATGGCCTGACGCCGACCAACTTGCAGCTGGATGGGCTGGACAGACACCATAGACTGCTGGATAGCTACCGTAAATTGCATGCCGCACGCGCCAAGGCAGCGGCTGCTTAGGCGCGCTGACCAAGTGCAATTGGCGAATACTTAGGCATGAAGCCCGTCAGTTCTTCATCTGCATTGCATCCACGCAATCTGCACCGCGAGGGCTATGACTTTGCGCTGCTGGTGCAGGCACATACGGCCCTGGCGCCCTATGTGCGCCCGAATGCCTATGGCGATGACTCGATAGACTTTGCTCATCCGCAGGCAGTGAAAACCTTAAACCAGGCCTTGCTCAAGCAGTATTATGGCGTGACGGTGTGGGATATTCCCAAGCATTACTTATGTCCGCCTATTCCTGGCCGGGCCGATTATGTGCATTACCTGGCGGATTTATTGGCCGAGTCTGGTCATGCGCAATCTGTGCGTTTGCTCGATATCGGCACCGGCGCCAATCTAGTCTATCCGCTGATTGCGGCCCAGACTTATGGCTGGCAATGCTTGGGCGTGGATATTGACGCCAACGCCTTGCGCAATGCACAGCAACTGATTGAAGCCAATGGCTTGCAGCCACTGATTTCTGTACGCCAGCAGCCGAATGTGGCTGCCATTTTTAACGGCGTGATCTTGCCGGGCGAGCAATGGACGCTGACCATGTGCAACCCGCCTTTTCATGCCTCGGCGGCTGAGGCACAGGCGGGCACACAGCGTAAATGGCGCGGGCTGGGCAAGCGGCCACCGCAAGCACTGAATTTTGGCGGCCAGTCCAATGAGTTGGTGTATGAGGGCGGTGAGGCAGCGTTTTTAACCACCATGATTCACGAGAGCAGGCATTTTGCCCAACAGTGTGTATGGTTTACCACGCTGGTCTCCAAAGCCAGCAACCTGCCGCTGGTGATGCGTGAACTCAAAAAAGCGCGGGCACTGACGGTAAAAACGGTGGAGATGGCGCAAGGCCAGAAGCAAAGCCGCTTTGTGGCGTGGACGTTTCAGACGATCACCACGCAAAAAAGTCCGTCATCCGTGGCTTGATTGGATGCAGACATTTTTAAATACAGTGTTTGCGTAAATAGCGGGTATAATGTAACTACCCTGTGAACTACCAATCCTCACAGCGGCCTTGTCATAAATCATCGATATAATCCTCGTTTGTCCAGATTGGTGTTGCTGCGGCAACAGACCAACGCCCAATAATTTGTTGCATGCTTGTCTTTTGTGATGGGCGATGCACACTATTAAAGTTGAATAACCTTGTCACAAGAAAATACCCCTGCAAACACGACGTTTGCTGATTTGAATTTGTGCGCGCCTGTGTTGCGCGCGATTGCCGATGCCGGCTATACCTCACCGACGCCGATTCAGGCGCAGGCGATTCCTTATGTATTGCGCGGTGGCGATTTACTGGCCGGTGCGCAAACCGGGACAGGCAAAACCGCTGGCTTTACCTTGCCGATTTTGCATCGCTTGTCTGAAACCCCGTTAAAACAAACCGCCGCAGGCAAGCCGCGTTGCCTGATTCTGTCGCCAACACGCGAGCTGGCGGCGCAGATCGGCGAGTCAGTGACCACTTACGGTAAATATCTTCCATTGAAAAGCATGGTGGTGTTTGGCGGGGTGGGCATTAACCCGCAAATCAGCCGCTTGAAAAAACCACTCGATATCATGGTAGCGACGCCGGGCCGCTTACTCGACCTGACTAACCAGAAGGCGCTGGATTTGTCTGGCATTGAAATTCTGGTGCTGGATGAAGCCGACCGCATGCTGGATATGGGCTTTATTCACGACATTAAAAAAGTGCTGGCCTTGCTGCCCAAGCAGCGGCAAAACCTGCTGTTCTCGGCGACGTTTTCCGATGAAATCAAACAGCTAGCAGATAATCTGCTGAATAACCCGGACCTGGTGGAAGTGGCGCGTCGGAACACCTCAAACGCGCTGATTGAGCAAAGTGTGCATATGGTGCCGCAGTCGCACAAGCGTGAGATGGTGAGCTTTTTGATCAAGCAACATCAGTGGGAGCAAGTGCTGGTATTTACGCGTACCAAACATGGCGCGAACCGGCTGGCGGAGAAGCTGGTAAAAGACGGCATCCCGGCCATGGCGATTCATGGCAACAAGAGTCAGAATGCCCGCACGGCGGCGCTGGCCGAGTTTAAAGCGGGGGGGATCACTGCGCTGGTGGCGACCGATATTGCTGCACGTGGCCTGGATATTGACCAGCTGCCGCAAGTGGTGAATTTTGAGCTGCCTAACGTGCCCGAAGACTATGTGCACCGCATCGGCCGGACTGGCCGTGCTGGCGCCACTGGGGCGGCGGTGTCGCTGGTGGATAGGGAAGAAGTCAAATTGTTGAAAGACATTGAGAAGCTGATCAAGCGTGAGATCCCCAAGCTGCCAGTAGAGGGCTTTGTCGCCCCCGAAAAAAGCAGTGAAGAACCGGATCGGCCATCACGGACTCAGCCACGCGGTCAACGGCCTGCGCCTAAATCGGGCCAGGCGCCCCGTGACGCGGGGCGTAGTCAGACACCAGGCCAACCCAGACAACATCAGCCGAAACCAGGTCAACCCCATTCCGCGACAAGCAACCCGCGCAACGCTGGACAACACGCTGGGCAGAAAAAACCGGCGAATGCATCTGGACATCCTGCTGCCCAGCAAAAATCTGCGCGTCAGCCAGGGGGCCACAAACCACAAGGCGGCGCATTATTTAGCGCCAGACCGGTGCCGAAAGCCGGTTAATGCGGATTTGGGTGGATGCCGATGCCTGCCCGGGCGTGATCAAGGACATCCTGTTTCGGGCGGCGGAGCGTAGTCAGGTCATGACTACCTTTGTCGCCAACAAAGTTCTCTATGTGCCGCCCTCAGCCTATTTGCGCGCCTTGCAAGTCGCCAAGGGGTTTGATGTGGCAGATAACGAGATCGTGGCGATGCTGGAAGCGGGCGATTTGGTGATTACGGCAGATATCCCGCTTGCCGCGCAGGTGATTGAAAAACAAGGCCATGCGTTGAATCCACGCGGGGAGTTTTATTCTGAAGAGAATATCCGCGAGCGGCTGGCTATGCGCGACTTTATGGAATCACTGCGCGCCAGCGGGGTGGAAACGCAGGGCCCCAATGCCATGCAGGCGTCTGACCGCCATGCGTTCGCGCGGCAACTGGATCAGTTTTTGGCGCGCAAACGCATGGTCTAGGCTAGCCTTGCTAAGCGTATGCGTTGATTACCGTTTGACGTCTGCTGCCAAGGTTACGTCTGTATAGCAGGCCAAGCAACAGGCCGCCCGCCAACAGATTCAGGCTGATGCTGGATTCAGGCACCGGTGTTACGACGGACCAACCGATAGCTGCCATGCCTGCATAATCCAGATCGGTAAAATATTTGCGTGTGCCAGGAGTAATGTCTGGGTCCATCACCGTCTCCTGCAGTGTTCCGCCAACCGTGCTCATGGTGCCGGGTGCCCAGTGCGCCAGGTCATTGCTGAGGGCGACGGTCCCGGTTTCGCTACTGTTAAAATTGCTGCCGTTGACCTGTGCTTCAAACGAGGGGGCCAGGCCAAAGCCAAGCACGTGGGCAATTTCGTGTACGGCCACCGTGTAAAAATCAAATTGGGTATTGGTCAAACCTGCCTGATCCTGGCCAAAATACCATGAGGTTGAACTGTTGAAGCTGATCATGCCACCCCAGGTGGCAAAGTCGGTGGCACTGTTACCCGTGGTGTTAGTCTGGCCACGGTCGACGGCGTTGGCGCAAAAACTGCCTAGCCCACTACATGAATAGCCGCCGGACCCGCCTGCGCCAATGGTGAAGCCACCAAGGTTATCGCTACCCACATATATTTTGATCACATTTGCCGCCACACTCAGATTGGAGAGCGTTTGCGTTTGGTTAATATCCGAGGGGTCAAGAATCAGACCCTGGAAGTTGTTGAGGCCGCCTGAATTAATGGCGCTTAGTGAGTCGGTAATACGGGTTTCAAACACCGAGGCAGCCGAATTGAGGGTTTGAATGTTGGTGCTGTTAAAGAAGCCGCTGGTATCGTAACTAAAGTCAAATTGGATATCAATATTGGCAAATGCGGACGGGGACGCAACGAGCAAAGCAGTGAGAGACCAGGTTAACAATTTCATCGCAGACGTATCCTCTTGATAAGTAATTTAGAGTTGTTTTAACCGCAGTATAGCGATTTTATTTCTGCTGTTGAGCATACTGCCGTGTCTGGGCTAAAAATAGCCATGATGCATCCTGCGTTTAGGGCAAAATGCGACAGCATGCCACCCGATGGGGACTGCAAGAGGCTTAAGCCGACTGATATAGATGGTGCTGCTGGATATACTGGAGCACAGACGCAGGCAACTGGTCTGTCAAATTCTGGCCTGGATGCGCCAGTGCTGCACGGATGCCGGTCGAGGAAATCGCCGGCGGGCTCTCGGGCAAATAGCCGATGAAGCCATGCGTAGCGGCTGCACACTGGCTGGCAAAGGCCTCGATAGCCACGAACTTTTCCGTGTGTTCTGCATGTAACACAAGCCTGGATGCCAAGTCTGCACGGTGCACAACCAACAGATGGCAATACTCCAGCAGCTCCTGCCAGCGGTGCCAGGTCGGCAATTGCTGGTAGCTATCCTGGCCAATGAGCAGGCAGAGGGATTGCTCGGGGAAACGCTGGCGGAGCAGGTGTAACGTCTCTATGGTGTAAGAGGGGCCCTGGCGATCCAGTTCACAGCTGTCGAGCACGTATTGCGGATGCGCCTGAATGGCAAGCTTGACCATGGCAGCACGGTGTTGCGCCGTAACCGCCGGGGCAGTCTTGTGCGGAGGCAATGCGGCAGGTACAAAGCGGATTTGCGTACAGTGCAGCGTGTCAAGCACGGTCTGCGCGAGCGCCAGATGCCCGTTGTGAATGGGGTTAAAGGTGCCGCCGAAAATGCCTATGCATTCCATCTTCATGACTCTTTGGGTAGATTATGGCGTTGCGCATCTAGCATTGCACAAGCCAAACGCCTGCCAGCGTGATTAAGCGCGGACGTGGCCGTCACCCAGAACGACATACTTGAGGGAGGTTAAGCCTTCCAGACCGACCGGGCCACGCGCATGCAGTTTGTCGGTAGAAATACCGATTTCTGCACCAAAGCCATATTCAAAGCCATCGGCAAAGCGGGTAGAGGCATTGACCATGACACTGCTGGAGTCCACTTCACGCAAAAACTGGCGTGCCTTGGTGTAGTTTTCGGTCACAATCGCCTCGGTGTGCTGGCTGGAATACTGGTTGATATGCGCAATCGCTTCATCCACGCCACTGACTACTTTGCACGAGATAATCGCGGCCAGATATTCGGTGTAATAGTCTTCTTCAGTCGCCGCCTTTGCCTGTGGCACGATGGCATGCGTTTCGTCGCAACCACGGATTTCCACACCTTTGGCTAGCAGCATCTCGGCCAGTTGAGGCAAGGCAGTGTTGGCGATGCTGCGTGCGACCAGCAGTGACTCTGCCGTGTTGCAGGTGCCCAGACGCTGGGTTTTGGCGTTTTCGAGGATACGCACGGCTTTAGCCAGGTCAGCTTCGTCATCGACATAGACATGGCAGTTGCCATCCAGGTGTTTGATCACAGGGATGCGGGCATCGTTGCTGATGCGCTCGATCAGGCCTTTGCCGCCGCGTGGCACGATCACATCCACATATTGTTTCATGGTGATGAGTTCACCGACGGCAGCGCGGTCAGTGGTCTCGACCACGAGCACGGCCGCTTGTGGCAAGCCTGCTTGTTGCAAGCCCTGATGCACGAGTTTGGCCAGCGCCTGGTTGCAATGGATGGCCTCGGAGCCGCCGCGCAGAATGCAGGCGTTGCCGGATTTGATACACAAACCCGCCGCATCGACCGTCACGTTAGGACGGGCCTCGTAAATAATGCCGATCACGCCCAGCGGTACGCGCATCTGGCCGATCTGGATGCCGGAAGGACGGTATTTGAAATTGCTCATTTCGCCAATCGGGTCTGGCAGGCTGGCAATTTGTTCCAGGCCTTCTGCCATGGTTGCCACCGATTTCTCGCTTAATGTCAGGCGGTCCAGCATGGCGGCTTCCATGCCATTGGCTTGGGCGGCTTGCAGGTCTTGCTGGTTGGCGGCGAGCAGGGCTTTTTCGTGCTGACGGATCAAGGCGGCAATATTGCGCAGCGCCTGGTTCTTGGTGTTGGTGTCAGCTTTTGCCATCAAGCGGGAGGCGGCGCGTGCCTGCTCCCCCAGTTGTTTCATATAGTGTTGAATGTCCATAATCGCTATTCTAACTGAAAACCTTAACGAGACCTGCCTGTGGCGGTTCTGGCCGTCTTGTTGGCTGCCATGCGCGCAATGCCTGTACATAGCCTTGACAGCTCCAGCCAGGCATCGCCATCGCCCACGCCTTTTGCCATACGGTCTATGTCAGACAGTTTTTGCAAAGCAGCTTCGATATGTTTTTGCGGTAAAAATTCCAGCGCGCGCCTGACTAATTGCTGGCGGTCACCAAATAGCCTGGCCTGACTCAGCGCGGCTTGCATGGCGATGCCTTGTTGCATGGCCAGCCTTACCTGCAACAATGGGCGGAACAGCCAAATCAGCGGATTCATGACCGCCACCGCGGTTTCGCCTTCTTCGCGCAGGCCTTCGAGCATGCGCATCACGCGTTGCGGATCGCCTTGCAACATGGCTTCCCCCAGTTGCGAGACATCAAAGCGGGCCACATTAAGCACGCATTGGCGGATGGCGTCTTCACTGAGCGGGCCGGGGGGATAGAGCAAGCCCAGTTTTTGGATTTCCTGATGGGCGGCCAGCAGATTGCCTTCGACCTGCTCGGCAATAAAGCGGCGCGAGGCTTCATCTGCAGTTTGCTGTTGCATGGCCAGTCGCTGCGCAATCCACTCCGGCAGTTGTGCCAGCGGCACCTGGTTCAGTACCAGCAGCACCCCATGTTGTGACAGGGCTTCGTACCAGGCGCTGCTGGTCATGTCACGGTCTGGGGCGGGCAGGGTGAGGATGATGGTGGTATCAGCCGCAGGCTGTTCTGCCAGTTGCTGCAAGGCTTTGGCGCCTTCCACGCCGGGCTTGCCGGTGGGGAGGTTGATTTCAAGAATGCGTTGCTCGGCAAACAGCGAAAAGCTCTGCAGAAACTGGCTGACTTGTCCCCAGTTGAAGTAGCGTTCTACAGTAAAACTGGCACGCTCTTGCGCGCCATGTTGGCGTGCGGCGGCGCGGATCTGGTCTATGGCCTCGGTGATGGAGAGGGGCTCATCACCCGCCAGCACGAACAAATGCTGTTTGGGAGGCAAGTATTGCGCGAGTTGCGCTGCCTGAATGCGCATGGCTATTCGGCTTTTTTAAGGGCAGACAGTCGTCGCATGATGCCGTTGAGCACGTCTAACTGCATGCTGTCACTGAGCATTTTTTGCTCGGCCTGCTTGGCCAGCAAGTTGGCGTCGTTATAGGTATAGTCACGACGGCCTTCCATGATCAACGGCAGTGCCCAAGTTGGCTCACCGGTGACTTTGGTACGGTATTGCACGCGGTAGTACAGCTCGTATTCACGCACTACACCGGTTCCGCTCAGAGACAGAATACGTTGTTCGTTTTCTTCTTTGAGCAGTTCCAGCTGTAGCTCAGCTTCTTCTGCGTCGGTCACAACCTTGACACCCTGTTCTACCAAGGCCTTTTTGAGCGCAATATTGATTTGCGTAGAGCCCTTGATAAAAATGGTTTTAAAGGCAATCGGTGACGGTTGGCGCAGGTGAAACCCGCAAGCAGACAAGAGCGCGGTCAGCACGGCGATGCTGCACCACAGGGTGATCGCGTGAATCCAGCGGGTCGGGGTTGTCTGCTGCACAATGCGCTCCTCGAAAGAAAGGGCTAAGCCACCACAATATTAATCAGTTTGTTGGGCACAACGATGATTTTTTTCACGCTGCCTTCGTTCAGGAATTTTTGGACGAAATCCTGATTGACGGCAGTCGCTTCAATCTGCTCTTTGGCCATGCTCTTGGGGATGCTGATGCTGCCACGCAGCTTGCCATTAACCTGCACCACGTATTCCACCTCGTCCTGTACCAGGGCTGAGTTGGCTGGTTCTGGCCATTTGGCAGACAGAATGTCTTCGCCAAGTTTGAGCGATTGCCACATGACTTGCGTGATGTGCGGCGCAATCGGCGATAACAGGCGCAACAGGATGCTGTAGCCTTCAAACGCCACGGCGACCCAGTCTTTTTCTGCCTCTTTTTGCACTTTCTCCAGCGTGTTGAGGATTTTCATGCAGGCAGAGGCCACTGTGTTGAACTGTAGCTTGCCCAGATCGACATTGGCCTGTTTGAGCACGCTATGCACTTCACGTCTGTGGTTGGCCAGCTCGCCGGTCAGTTTGTTTGGCAGGTCAGCAGGGGTTTGTTGGGACAAGGCATGGCCAAAATTCCATACCCGTTTCAAGAAACGGTGTGAGCCTTCCACGCCACTGTCTGACCACTCCAGCGTTTGTTCTGGCGGCGCCGCAAACATCATAAAGAAGCGGGCAGTATCCGCGCCATATTGTTCAATCAGCGATTGCGGATCGACGCCATTGCGCTTGGACTTGGACATGGTGCCTATGCCCTGGTAGTCAATGGCCGAGCCATCTTTGAGCAGCTTGGCACCGGTCACCTTGCCGTTGTTATCGTGTACCAGCTCGACTTCTTCCGGCGCAAAATATTCAATACCGCCTTTAGCCGTGCGGCGTGAGAAGATATGATTCAGCACCATGCCTTGTGTCAGCAGGTTGGCAAATGGCTCATCATAATTGACCAGCCCCAGGTCGCGCATGACCTTGCTCCAGAAGCGGGAGTAGAGCAGATGCAAAATCGCGTGTTCAATGCCGCCAATATACTGGTCTACCGGCATCCAGTGATTGGTCTGTGCATCCACCATGGCTTCATTGCTAAAGCCTGAGGCATAGCGTGCGTAGTACCAGCTGGAATCGACAAAGGTATCCATGGTGTCAGTTTCGCGCTTGGCGGGCTGGCCACATTTGGGGCAGGTGCAGTTTAAAAAGTCTTCGCGCTTGTTGAGCGGATTGCCTGAACCATCCGGGACACAATCTTCCGGTAATTTCACCGGTAGCTGGTCATCAGGCACAGGCACATCGCCACAGCTGTCGCAATGAATGATCGGAATCGGGCAACCCCAGTAGCGCTGACGGGAAACGCCCCAGTCGCGCAGGCGCCAGTTGGTCTGCTTGCCGCCCAGATTTTTTTCTGCCAGATCTGCTGCCACAGCCTCAACTGCTTCTGCATAGCCCAGATCGTTATATTTGCCAGAGTGGATGCAGACGCTTTTGGTTTTATCACCGTACCACTCTTGCCAGGCTGCCAGGTCAAATTCCTGACCGAGCACGCTGATTACTTGTTTGATCGGCAGATTGTATTTTTTGGCAAAGCCGAAATCACGTTCGTCGTGCGCAGGCACGGCCATGACGGCGCCTTCGCCATAGGTCATGAGGACATAGTTGCCTATCCACACCGGCACCTGTTCGCCGGTCATCGGGTGGGTGACGGTCAGGCCGGTGTCCATGCCTTCTTTTTCCATGGTGGCCATGTCAGCTTCCATGACGGAGCCTTGCTTGCATTTGTCGATAAATGCTTGCAGCGCCGGGTTTTGTTGCGCAGCTTGTGTCGCCAGCGGATGCTCGGCTGCCACGGCACAGAAGGTCACGCCCATGATGGTGTCGGCACGGGTGGTGAATACCCACAGTTTGCCGTCATCAATCAATTGGCCATCATTGTTTTTGATGTCGTGCGTAAATGCAAAACGCACGCCCACGCTCTTGCCTATCCAGTTGGCCTGCATGGTTTTGACACGCTCTGGCCAGCCTGGCAGTTTGTCCAGGTCATCCAGCAATTGCTGTGCGTAGCCGGTGATGTTGAGGTAATAGCCAGGGATTTCGCGCTTCTCAACCAGGGCGCCGGTGCGCCAGCCGCGGCCATCAATCACCTGCTCATTGGCGAGCACGGTCTGGTCGACCGGGTCCCAGTTCACCACCTGGGTTTTTTTGTAGGCGATGCCTTTTTCCAGCATGCGCAAAAACAGCCACTGGTTCCATTTGTAATAGTCAGGCTGGCAGGTGGCCAGCTCGCGGCTCCAGTCGATGGCAAAGCCCAGTGACTTCAACTGCTTGCGCATGTAGGCAATGTTGTCATATGTCCATTGCGCTGGTGGCACGCTATTCTGAATCGCCGCGTTCTCTGCAGGCAAGCCAAACGCATCCCAACCCATGGGTTGCAACACGTTAAAGCCTTTCATATGGTGATAGCGGCTTAATACGTCGCCGATGGTGTAGTTACGCACATGCCCCATATGCAACTTGCCACTTGGGTAGGGGAACATCGACAAGCAATAGTATTTGGGCTTGTGACTGTCTGCCTTGGCCTGGAAACTCAGCTTGCTGTCCCAGTGCTGTTGGGCCTGTTGCTCGACTTCTTTAAATGGATACTGCTGTTGCATGCTGAAATGGGTTTGAAATAAAAAACAAGATTATACCTGACTAAGGTTCTGCTGGATGGTGGGGATGATTTTCCTGAAGCGGAATTTTTAACGCCTGCATATCCACGTAAGTGGTGGTTGATATTAACCAATTCTAAATCGGATTGGTTTTTTTGGACCAGTGATTAAATTGATTTATCATTAATATATAGTCATAAAATAGATTATTTTTATAACAATCATATAGTTAATAATTATCGCGATATGTTGGCATGTTGTTTGCAGCCTTGACACACTCTGTTGTCATTTTTGGGGTTACACACATGCAAAAACCAAGAAAAAAACTGATTGTCGTTGCGACGGCATTTTCATTACATGCCTATGCGCTACAGGGGCTGGCAGAAGACCAGTCTCAAGCGAGCAAGTCGGTGGCGCTGGATAAACTCGAAGTCCGTGGCATTTTGCCCGACCGCCTGGACTCCGTGCCGGGGTCATACGATTTAATTGATGAAAAAGCACTGATGGAGCGCCGCCCATTCTCAATTCAGGAAGCGTTGAACAATGTGCCTGGTGTGAATGTCGTTGGGGAGAATACATTTGGTTTGGGCGTGAATATCGGGATTCGGGGATTAAACCCTCGCCGGACTTCACGTACCTTGTTAATGGAAGATGGGATGCCTATCTTTCTGGCGCCTTATGGAGATCCGGCAGCGCATTACACCACACCGCTTGAGCGTGTACAGCGTATTGAAGTTGTAAAGGGGTCCGGCCAGATTCTTTATGGACCACAGACCGTGGGCGGCATGATCAACTTCGTGACTCGGCCTGTGCCAACGGATGGACAAGTGCATGGAAATGTACAGGCGACGTTGGGTAACCATGACTTTAGCAGTCTTTACGGCACGATAGGCGCTGGTGATGAGCGTGGAGGACTGATGATAGATGCCCTACATAAAAAAGGCGATGGCATCCGCAAGCATCATGACTTTGAGATTCAGGAGTATACGGCGAAAGGACAGTTAAACTTGTCGGACAGACATACGTTGATTGCTAAAGCCAGTTATTTCCGCGAGGACTCGCATGTATCAGAAACCGGTTTGGGCCTTGTGGAGTATAACGAAGATAAGTATCAGGCACCTACTGGCAAGAATGATGTGTTTCAGCATGAGCGGACTACCTTTCAATTGCAGCACTTGTTTCAGGTCAATGAGCAGGTGAAATTGAGTACGCAAGCTTATTATGCAAAATCTGAACGGGCATCATTCAGGCAAATCAACAACCCAGGTGAAAATGCGGGTCGATCCCAACTGGAAAGATGTCCAGCAGGCATTGGCGGTAATGGTAACCCTAATCTGGCGTTAGCTGATCAATGCGGCGGGCGTTGGCGGCCACGTGAGTTTGAATATTGGGGGATTGAGCCACGTCTGGATATTCAACACAGCCTATTCGGGATCGAAAGTAATGCAGTATTGGGCTTCAGATATCACAAGGAAGACATCGATCGTAAACAATATCGTGGTGATGACGCCCGTTTCCAACATCTGGGTTTTGCCCAAACGACCTTGCCACGAGAAGATATTAAAATTGAAGTAGAAGCAAAGTCCTATTACGCACAGAATACCTTCTATGTTGGAGACTGGACATTTACGCCCGGTCTGAGACTAGAGGATATTCGGATTAAAACGGATGTGATGCGTGCAGATGGTAACCCCCAAAATAACCCTGAGTCCAAGTTAACGAATAATCAAACTAAGTTATTGCCAGGATTGGGTTTGACCTGGAATGGCTTTGAGAAAACAACTTTATTTGCGGGTGTGCACAAAGGTTTTGCACCACCACGTCCTGACCGTGACCTTTTTGCTGAAAATGGTGCGAATACAGCCGTTGTGAGTAAAACCAAGTCAGAGGAGAGTATTAATTGGGAGTTAGGTTTAAGATCGAGTTTCTTTAAAGGCGTTACATTTGAGAGTACCTTATTCCACACGGTCTTTGATGATATTGTCGTCGCTGGGCCTGTACAAGGCACATTCATTAATGGTGGTCAGTCTGAACAAAATGGTATCGAGTTTGGTGGTCGAATTAATTTTGGGCAGATTTACAACACTTCGCACAACTTCTACATCGCAGGCTCTTACACTAACTTGTTCACTGCTAAATTTAAAAAAACCAATGCAGCAGCTAATATTGTAGACGGTGATCGCTTGCCATATGCCCCTCGGCATCTTGCTTCTTTAAGCTTTGGTTATGAGCATCCGGTTGGTCTTGATGCACGTATCGGGGTGGATTATGTGAGCCGTCAGGAAGAGGATGTGTCCTTCAGAGCCGGCCGTAATAGTGCGAATGTATTTCGAGGGGTGACAGGTGATATTCCATCTTACGCGCTCATTAACGCGACTGTGAATTACAGACCGGTTGGTAGTCGCATGACTTATTTTGCTAGCGCTTATAATCTGGGTGATCGCGAATATCTTGCTAGCCGTGTCGATGGTATGGTGGCAGGACGCCAGCGCCAGGTTTTTGGTGGCATACGTTACGATTTCTAATCGTAACGTCCATAAAAAAAGCCCGCAACTTGCGGGCTTTTTGATTTGAAGAAATTATTTCAATGCTACAAAGATTTCTTCTTTAATGGTATTCAATTCACCCAGGCCATTGACCTTAACGTATTTTGGCGCGCCGCCCTGGCCAGAATTGGCCCAGTCTGAGTAGTAGCCGATCAGCTGTTCGGTCTGGTTGTGGTAAACCTCCAGACGCTTTAATACCACTTCTTCCTTGTCATCATCGCGTTGTACCAGGTCTTCGCCGGTGACATCATCTTTGCCTTCCACTTTTGGTGGGTTGAATTTGACATGGTAGGTACGACCTGAAGCCGGGTGGCTGCGGCGGCCACTCATGCGCTCAACGATGGCCGCGTCCGGCACATCAATCTCAACCACGTAGTCAATGCCTACGCCGGCCTGTTTCATGGCTTCGGCTTGCGGAATGGTGCGCGGAAAGCCGTCAAACAGGAAACCATTGGCGCAGTCGGCATCTTTAATGCGTTCCTTAACCAGGCCGATAATGACTTCGTCTGGTACCAGGCCGCCGGCATCCATGAATTTTTTGGCTTCAAGACCTAATTGGGTGCCTGCCTTGACTGCTGCGCGCAACATATCGCCGGTGGAAATTTGCGGAATATTGAATTTTTCTTTGATAAAGGTGGCTTGTGTCCCTTTACCGGCACCAGGGGCGCCCAGCAGAATCAAACGCATAACATGCTCCAAAAATGGGTAAGAATAAAAAAAACAGAATTATATCAGGCTCTGTTTTAAAGCAGATTTAAAATCAGCTTAAGGCTGCACACAATCGCAAATTGGCCAGCCGCTGCTAAGTGACTATTTTGTTATTAACTTGTTGATATGAATGGTTTTATGATTGATTTTGGCTTGCCAGATAATTGCTGATCGCGACAAACTCGGCCACGCTAAGATTTTCGGCGCGTAACTGCGAATCGATATTCAACGCGCTGAAGCCTGCATCATCCAGCAGTCCTTTAAGTGTGTTGCGCAAGGTTTTGCGGCGCTGGCCAAACGCGGCGGTGACCACTTTGGCAAACAGGGCTTCATCCGTCGCCGGGAAAGGCAGGCTGGCGTAGGGCACGCAACGGACAAAAGCAGACTCGACTTTCGGTGCCGGATCAAAGGCTTCGGGTGGCACGGTGACCAGATATTCCATCTGCAAACGGTATTGCAGCATGACCGACAGGCGGCCATATTCAGCGTTGGAGGGGGCGGCGACCATACGCTCGACCACCTCTTTTTGCAGCATAAAGTGCATGTCTATAATCTGCGACGTGTTCTCGAGCAGCTTGAACAGGATGGGGCTGGAGATGTTATAGGGCAGGTTGCCGACGATGCGGATGCGTTCACCCAGGGTGCCGAAGTCAAACTTGAGCACATCCGAATTGTGGATGGTCATTTTTTGCGCCGGATAAAAGCCTTGCATCCATTGAATGATGTCACGGTCGATTTCGACGACGTGCAAGTGGTTCAACTGTTTGAGCAAAGGCTGTGTCATGGCGCCCAGCCCCGGGCCGATTTCCACCATCAGATCCTCCGCTTGTGGATGAATGGCATTGATCAGGCTCTGGATAATGCTCTGGTCGATCAGGAAGTTCTGACCAAACTTTTTCTTGGCGATATGTTTCATTTGTGACGAGTCTTGCGGGTATGCGAAAGTGCAATGGCGAGCTGGATGGCGCTCAGCATGCTGCCGATATCGGCTTGACCGCTGCCCGCAATATCCAGCGCCGTGCCGTGATCGACCGAGGTGCGGATAATGGGCAAGCCCAGCGTCACATTGACACCTTGGCCAAAACTGGCATGTTTGAGTACGGTCAGGCCCTGATCATGGTACATGGCCAGAAACGCATCGGCATGGGCCAGGTTTTTCTGCGAAAACATGGTATCTGCGGGCAGGGCGCCCATCAGTAGCATGCCCTCTGCGCGCAACTGTGTCAGCACCGGGTTAATCGTGTCGATTTCTTCCATGCCCAGATAGCCATCTTCCCCTGCATGCGGGTTCAGTCCGGCGACATAGATGCGTGGTTGCGGGATGCCGAAGGTGTGTACCAGATCATGGTGCAAAATACGCAGCGTGGTGGTGAGCGAGGCTTGCGTAATGGCGGCGCTGACTTGGGTCAGTGGTAAATGGGTGGTCGCCAGAGCCACGCGCATGCCTCCCCCCACCAGCATCATCACTACTTGTGCAGTGCCTGTTTTTTCTGCCAGATATTCGGTGTGGCCAGTAAATGCAATGCCGGCTTGGTTGATGATGCCTTTGTGCACGGGGGCGGTCACCATGGCATCAAATTCCCCGGTCTGGCAACCTGCCAGCGCGCGGTCCAGCATCTCTAGTACGGTGCGGCCATTCCGGGGATCCAGTTTGCCTGCCACGACGGGGGCGGCCGTTGGGATGGGCAGCACGGTCAGCGTGCCATCGCCTGCGTGGGAGTGAAGTGGCCGGACGTCCGTGTGTATGGTGAGTGGCATGCCCAGTTGCGCAGCGCGTGCCTGTAAAGCTTGCGGATCAGCCAGTACCACAATCTCTGCTGGCAGGGCGGTATGCGCCAGCTTGACGCAAACATCCAGGCCGATGCCTGCAGGCTCGCCAGACGTAATGGCAATTTTGGGCAAAGCGTTCATGGATGGTGCAGATGCGCCGGTTTCAGTGCGCTGCACTTAAAACTTGTCTTCCAGCCGCATTTCGACAAACGCCTTGTCGCGCAACTCATGAACCCAGTCGTTGTAAGCTTCTTCAGCCTTGCGTGCACGGATTTCCTGACGCGCTTTCAAGCGTTTGGATTCTTTGGACATGTCCTGTTTACGGCGCTCCAGCACCTGGATCAAATGCCAGCCAAACTGGCTACGGATAGGGGCGCTGACTTCGTTGATGGCCAATTCTGCCATGGTTTTTTCAAATACCGGCACGGTGTCACCCGGGCTGATCCAACCTAAATCGCCACCGTTGGAGGCGCTGCCATCGTCCGAATACTGGCGTGCCATGTCCTGGAATGGTGTACCGTGGTCTATACGCTCTTTAATGCCTTCTATTTTCTGTCTTGCTTCCTTGTCCGACAACACCTCGTTCGGTTTGAGCAGAATATGGCGGACATGGGTCTGGTCAACAATCAGCGTACTGGCGCCCGCACGTCTTTCATTGAGCTTTAGGATATGCACACCGCTTGCACTGCGGATTGGGCGAGAGATACCGCCGGGCTGCATGGTTTTAACCAGTTCAAGAAACTGGGCAGGCATCTGCTGACCACTGCGCCAGCCCAGGCCGCCGCCGTCCAGCGCATTTGGTGCATCCGAAAAGTTGGCCGAGGCTTTTTCAAAACTCATGCCGTCCGCCAGCGCTTTCATGATTTGTTCGGTACGTGCTTTGGCTTTTTGAATGTCGTCTGGGCCGCTGTCTTCGGGCAGGCGAATCAAAATCTGCGAGATGTTAAATTCATCCAGTTCGCCTTCTTTTTCCTGTGTCGTCAAGTAGTTATCAATTTCCGCTTCAGAAATATTTACTTTGTTATCAACATCGCGCTCGCGCAGACGGGCGATGATGATGTCATTGCGGATATCTTCACGGAATTTGTAAAAGTTGGTGCCATCTTCTTCGAGCGCTTTTTTAAACGCAGGCAAGGTGAGGTTGTTTTGTTCGGCAATCCGGTCTATGGTTTTGTCCAACTGCGCATCATCCACCTTGATGCCAGTTTGCGCTGCGAGTTGCAATTGCAGGCTATCGACAATCAGCCGCTCCAAAATCTGTTTCTGCAACGCTTCATCGGGCGGCAGGTCAGCGCCTTTTTTGAGCATTTGTGCTTTCACATATTCCATACGGTTCAGCATTTCACGCTCGGTAATTACGGATTGATCGACCACGGCAATAATGCGGTCCATTTTTTCAATCGGTTTTTTTTCTGCCGCGAATAAGGTTGCAGACTGTGCTGTGATGAGCAAAGCGGTACTCAACGTGAGGATTAAATTCAGTATATGTTTCATCATTGCGCGTTCTGGTCTCTGTAAATTGCCGGGATATCATAAGTGCGCATATAAGTTGGGATATTGCGCTTGATCACATTCAGCGGGTTGGCACCAATAGAGGTCAGCCCACCGAGTTCGAGTTGAAAAAACATGCCGTAGTTCGCATTGGCCGTCGCTGTTTGCACACGTTGCATGACAGCACGTGCCTGCCAGCAGCCCGCATCATACTCAAGTCCGCCCAAAAACTGTACTGCATTGGCGTCACGGATAGAGTAGTTCAATCGGCTGATGCCGTACCAACCGGAGCCTAGTGGCCATTGCGCTGAAGTATCGATTTGCTCCAGCGTGTTAGCCGTGTAACGGTAGCCGAAGGTAAACGATTTGCCTGGTTCAGGGTTATAGCGCAGCAAGTAATTGTTGCGCTGCATATTGCTTCTTTCTGTATCGTATTGCCAGAAAGTATCCAGATTCAAGCGACTGGAGAGCCTTGCCGTGAAGCCAGCCAGAATGTCCGAGGATTTACTGATACTGGTGGTGGTATTGGGTAGTGTGACTTTCTGGTCTTCAAAATAATAGCGCTGCGCCAGCGTGCCACTCAGGCGCTCAATGCCGGTTTCACTGTCAATCAGACGGCTGGTGAGGGCCAGTGTCATCTGGTTGGCATTATTGACACGGTCATCGCCACTGAACTGATTTTCATAAAAAATCGAGTTCTGGTTCAAGGTGTTGAGCGAGGTGTCAAAAATCGGAAGCTTGCTCTGGTCTTTATAAGGGATATACACATAGTATGCCCGTGGTTCCAGCGTATGCGTATACGTGGTATCAAACAAGCTGGTCTGACGGTCAAAATACAGACCAGAATCCAGGCTCATGATAGGCAGCGTACGATTCAACTGATTGTATTCTTGCGAATATCCTACCGGCGTATTGTTGCTCAAACTGTATTGCGTGCTTTGCACACCAATTTTTGGTGTCAAAAAAGCATAAGAGTTTTTCATCGGGTATGAAATCGAAGGGTAGACACTCATGCGACTGCCGCTAGGCTTGTCTACCATGCCATCCATGGTTTGAAAGTTAACGTATTGCGCCCCTGTCTGAACATGGAAACCTTTAAAATCATCGTTGTAGGTTAACGTAAGCTGAGGTAATCGCTGATAAACAAAGGACACGTTATCCAGGTTTTGGTAGCGCTGAAGGATGCCGTTAAAGGTGACGTGCTCACTGTTGTAATTGGCAAACACGGCTTGTTGCAAGTTCACACGTGAAGTGACCTGAATCCGTGTCGCTAGGTCTGAAAAGTAAGTATCATCAGAGACCTTTTCAAAGCTGTAGCCGCCAGACCAGTTACTGCCAAAGCTTTGTAAATGCGTGAGCTTGGCGTAGTAACGGGTTTGCCCCGTCATGTTGTCTTTATCCAGATACTCCAGGTTGTTGATGCCGGAATAGGTTTCGCCCAGATAGCGGAACTCTCCTTGCAGTTGCAGGCCGCGCTTGCTGAAGTAGTTGGTGGATACCGTGGCATCCATATCCGGGCTGATATTGATATAGTAAGGCGTTAAAAGCTGAAAACCGCTCCGCGAGGTCGTGCCCCACAAGGGCGCAAGAAAGCCGCTTTTACGTTGGTTGTTATACGAAAAGCTCATCCAGGGCGTGTAGAGGATAGGCACCCCTTTGAATTCGACATAGGCATTGGTTGCCACGCCGGTTCTAGAGTAATCGTTCAGTTCCAGGCTATTAGTTTTGATATACCAGTCATCCACATCCGCTGCACAAGAGGTATAGCTGGCGCCTTTCAGGCGTTTGATGTTCTGGCCTTCAAAGAGCACCTGTTTGGCGGTGGCGCGAATGTTGTCAAATGCATTGCTTTTGGTACTGGCCTGGGTGCTGTAAGACTGATTGTCTTCCAGATATCTTTTCGGGTCACTGAGTAAAATTGCCTGATCATTCAGCAAGGGACTACCGTCCTCATCGTTGGGCGGTGGCGGGCTACTTTTGAATTCAATGGATACATCACGCATTTCACCGATGTTTTCGCTCAGGCGCATGCGCAACATGGGGCCGGTGATTTTGGTTTGACCGGCGGTAATCACCGCATTGCCTTCGACTTGCAATTCATCGTTCTGGATATCGTAGCGAATATCATCGCCCGTGACCTGTTGCCCGTCTTTGCGCATCACAGCGTTGCCCGTCGCACGCATTTGACGGTCCATGCGCAGTTGCAGGGTGTCGCCTTCAATCTCAATCGCACCTGGCAAGGTGACCGCCTCTGCCAGCTGAATTTTTTCAGGGGCAGCCTCTTCCTCAGCGCGCAAGTGCTCAGGCGAGAGTGTGCCTATGGCCAGCAATGCCAGAATCAGGCGGATCCCGCGCTCCTGAAAAGTAGATGAGTGAACGTGCAAGTTATTCAAAGAGTGATCGTTTCGGTCAGGCCTGCCGTTGGCAGCGTAATTATTACGGCGAATTTTGGGATGTTAGCCCGATGCCTTGTTTCAATTGCGCTATATTATTCATGAAAACGCTTAAAAAGTCATTTTTCCCTTAAAATGGCTGCCGCATTTTCATCGCAGCGGCCACCAGACAGGCCTATTCAAGATTCGGGATATTTTGTGGATAGAACACAGCACCTTCAGCAATGGCTGACAGACGTACTTCAGCAACCCTTTACGCTCAGCACGGCTTCCGCCGATGCCAGTTTCCGTCGCTATTTCCGCGTACATCTGGCCGCAGAAACCCTGATTGCCATGGATGCGCCACCGCCCCAGGAGGATTGCCGTCCTTTTGTCCGCGTGGCCGAGCAGTTACTGGCCGCGGGGTTGAATGTGCCCAAGATTCTCGCGCAAGACCTGGAACAAGGGTTTTTGCTGCTCAGTGATCTGGGCAATGACACCTATTTGTCGCAGCTCAATGCCGGTAATGCCAAAGCCTTTTATGGTGATGCATGCCAGGCCTTGATCAAGATGCAACTGGCGACCCAGCCCGCCGCTTTGCCGCCTTATGACAGTGCGTTGCTCATGCGTGAGTTACAGTTGTTCCCGGAATGGTATGTGGGCAAGCATTTGGGCAAAACGCTGACTCCGGAGCAGCAAGCGGTGATGGACAAGACATTTGCCTTGCTGGTCGACAATATTTTGCAGCAGCCACAAGTGACCGTGCATAGAGACTATCACTCGCGCAACTTGATGGTTACCGCCGAGCATAATCCCGGCGTGCTTGATTTTCAGGATGCCGTGATCGGGGCGATTACTTATGACCTGGTTTCGCTGTTCAAGGATGCCTATATCCACTGGGATGAAGAAATCATGATGGATTGGGTGGTCCGTTATTGGCAATCTGCCAAGCAGGCGGGATTGCCCGTGAATACTGATTTTGGTGAGTTTTATCGTGATTTTGAATGGATGGGCGTTCAGCGGCATATCAAGGTGCTGGGGATTTTTGCGCGGCTGTATCATCGGGATGGCAAGGCGGGCTACCTCAAGGATATGCCGCTGGTGATGCAATATCTGCAAGCCGCTTGCGAGCGCTATGTCGAGTTGCGTCCTTTCTTTAAGTTGCTGAAGACGCTAGAGGCGGCATGAAGATGCGCGCCATGATTCTGGCCGCTGGTCGCGGTGAGCGCATGCGGCCGCTGACCGACCACACGCCCAAACCCTTGCTGGCAGTGGGCGGCAAGCCCTTGATCGTCTGGCATATTGAGCGCTTGGCGCAAGCAGGAATCACTGAGATTGTCATTAATCATGCGCATCTGGGGGCGCAGATTGAAGCCGCGCTGGGCGATGGTGACCGCTGGCAGGTGAATATCAGTTACAGTGCAGAAAGTACGGCGCTGGAAACTGCGGGGGGGATTGCCTATGCCTTGCCGCTATTAGGGACGCAACCATTTCTGGTGGTGAATGGCGATGTCTATACCGATATTGACTATGCACGCCTGGCGCTCCCCGCCGGTAAACTGGCGCATCTGGTCATGGTGGATAATCCGCCACAACATCCGGCCGGAGATTTTGGCCTGGTCAATGGCCTGCTGCAAGAAGACGCCAGCCATAAACTGACGTTCTCAGGTGTGGGGGTTTATCATGCAGACTTGTTTGTAACGGTGACGCGCGGGCAGCCAGCCAAACTGGCGCCGTTATTAAAAGCCGCCATGCGGCAGCAACAAGTCAGCGGGCAGCACCATGCGGGGGTCTGGCATGACATTGGGACGCCAGAACGATTAAAACAACTGGATGAATGGTTAAACAGATCATAACAAGCAGCAAAAAGGGAGCATCATGAAACCACCGTACGAGCATAAAACAGACAAGCTGGCGCATCAGGCCTTGATGTGGATAGAACGTTTAGGGTTGGGGCTAGTGACACTGGCCACCTTCTTTTCACTGGCGCATGAACTGTCGCGTATGTGGAACGCCGGCATGGTCGACCTGGGCGATTTGTTGCAGCTGTTCCTGTATCTGGAAGTCTTTTCCATGATCAACAGTTATTTTGGCTCTGGCAAATTGCCGATGCGCTACCCGATTTATATTGCCATGGTGGCCCTGGCGCGGTATTTGTTGCTGGATATGAAAGAAATGACAGAGACGCATATGCTGGCAGTGTCTGCCGCGATTCTGATTCTGGCCGTTTCGGTCTTGGTGATGCGTTTTGGCCATGCCCGCTATCCTTATGAGGATATTCCCCAGCAAAAACGGGATTTGTTGTAATTGGCCGCTGAGGTCCTCAGCGGCACGGCTCAGGCAGCAACAAGGGCTTCGCTGGACAGGGTGACACGGTTGCGGCCATTGGCTTTGGCCGTATACAGGGCCTGATCGGCACGGCTGAACAGGTCCTCTGGCTGTTCGCCAGGCTGGTAGGCGGCCACGCCCAATGAGATGGTGATGTTGGAAATCATATGCTGCGTGATGGTGTTTTTGATATTGATCGCTGCAACTTTATGCCGGATTTGCTCGGCGATTTCACGCGCGGTTTCCAGCTGCGTATTCGGTAGCAGCAACACAAACTCTTCACCGCCATAGCGCGCCGCCGTGTAGCTGTTGCCGGCAACGGTTTTAAAAATGCTGGCAACTGCCTGGATCACCTTGTCGCCAAACAAGTGGCCATAGCTGTCATTCACCTTTTTGAAGTAATCAATATCCGCAATAATCAGGCTGGTATCGACGATGTGCTGTTGCAGGCAATCGTGCAGCGCCACGTCAAAGCCCTTACGGTTCATGAGGCCAGTCAGCCCGTCTTGCAAGGCTTCTTGTCTGGCCTTGATCATTTCGTTTTTGAGCGCGTCCACCTCTTCCAGGCTTGAGCTCAATTTGCCTTGCAAATGGTTGAGGCTATTGGTCATCATCAGCGTTTCTGACAGCAATGAGTCCAGTTGCAAAGCCAGTTGCGGCTCCTGTTGCTGGATCTCGTTAGACCAGGCATCCAGGGTTTTACTGTATTCGCTTGTTTGCAGCCCGGTTTTTTCGGTCGAGCTGCGCATTTCGGTGACGACTTGGCTGAAACGTTCTACCAGTTTTTTCGCATGATCGGTATCAATGCCGGCAATATGCTTGTTAAAGACATGGGCCGTGCTTTTTTCATTGAGTTTTTTTTCTTTTTCAATCAGTGCGTTGACCTCATCAATCAGGCGCGCATGTTCGCCGGACGAGTATTCATACCAGACCGCATAGCTGACTGGATGAAAGGCGGCATCCTGCATCGACATATGGTGGATGGCTTGCCGCAGGTGCTCTGCACTTTTTTCTTTGGTGACTTCGTATTGCATCATGGTTTTCCGCGATGTTCAGTTCAACACTAGGTAATCTTTATTTGTGATTAGGGCATACTGGATAACATATCGGCAGCTGCACAGAATTCTTGAGGCCAGGCCCTTTGCCTGCGAGGGCCGACAGTTTTTTAGTAGAATAGCCACGATGATTCCAAGTTGATCCCGCATCAAGTAGCCCATGAAAAACGAAGATTTATTACAACTGGTCAGCGTCAAAATGCCTTATGGCAAGTATCAGGGACGCTTGATTGCCGATTTGCCCGGCCACTATTTAAACTGGTTTGCCCGTGAAGGCTTTCCACGCGGTGAGTTGGGGCGGTTGCTGCAATTGATGCAGGAGATCGACCACAATGGTTTGTCGCCATTACTCAACCCCTTACGCGAAACGAACAGGCATGACGATATTTAAAGGGATTGTTTTGCTGATTGCGCTATTGTCTGTGCAGGCCAGCAAAGCCGAAGAGGCTTGGCAGTCGCCGGAGTACCTGCAGCTTACCTTTGTAGAGGTCGCGTTACACAACGAATACCGGCCGGGGGAGTTTGGGGTGCGCAAGTGGTTAAAGCCGGTCAAGGTATGGCTGGTTCACCATGCCGACGAACAGGAAAAGCATACAACACTGACGCGCTACCACCTTCAGCATCTGGCGCAAATTACCGGGCATGCTGTGGGTTTTGCCAGCAGTGCGGCTGACGCCAATATGATCGTGATTTTTAGCGAGGCGGCACAATGGCAGCAGGATTTGAGAACGGTGAGTGGCAATCCAAACATGCAGCCGCCAGAAGATGCGGTCTGTATGTTTGGGTCTACCGCTGATGCCGGGCAGGCGCTCAAGCGGGCTTGGGTGGTGATTCCGGTAGATCATGCGCAATCGCATCGGTCACTGGTCTCGTGCATCGTCGAAGAAATCACCCAGGCCATGGGCTTGCCCAATGATTCCGAGCACGTGTTTCCTTCGGTTTTTAACGATAAAACGCCCGAAGCTTTGCTGACGGGGCTGGATGCCTTGTTGCTCAAAATGCTGTATTTACCCGCCATCAAGCCTGGCATGCATGCCGCCCAGGTGCGACCCATCCTGGCACGTCAACTGCAACAATGGCAACAAGATGGCACCATAGAACAAGCTGAGCAATCGGTCAGGCGATCACCACTGTATGAGATGATGGGATTTTGATTGCGGGTGCCTGGCAGGCAGGGGGAACCAATCCAGCAATCGCCGACCAAATACGCTACAATGCCCAATCATCCAGGATTAGCTTTGAGTGTTTCCATGCAAGAGTTTTCTCGCCGCCGCCAGCAGTTGATCAACCACATGCAGGCCGGTATTGCGATCATTCCTACCGCACCCGAAGTGACACGCAATCGCGACAGTCACTATCCCTACCGCTTTGACAGCTATTTTTATTACCTGACCGGCTTTAAAGAGCCGGAAGCGGTGTTGGTGCTGATGGCCGGACCACAGCCCAAAAGTATTTTGTTTTGCCGTGACAAAGACCTGGATCGCGAAATCTGGGATGGTTTTCGCTATGGCCCTGAAGCTGCCAAAACAGTGTTTGGCTTTGATGAGGCTTACTCGATCACGCAGCTGGACACCGAACTGCCCAAGCTGATGGCAAATCAGCCTGTCTTGCATTTCAGTCTGGGTGCAGACAGCGCCTGGGACAGCAAAGTCACTGCTTGGTTGAATGCGGTCAAAGCACAAACTCGCTCTGGCATGCAAGCACCCGCCCAACTGCTTGATGTGCGTCAAGCGCTGGATGCCATGCGTCTGCTTAAATCGTCCGAGGAGATGGACGTCATGCGCCGGTCAGCACAGATTGCTGCCACCGCGCATAACCGTGCCATGCAGCACACCCGTCCCGGGCAATGGGAGTATGAGGTCGAAGCGGAGTTTTTACACACGTTTTATCGCCATGGCGCGCAAGCGCCTGCTTATACCAGCATTGTGGCTGGTGGCGCCAATGCCTGCACCCTGCATTACAACTTTAACAATGCCCAGCTCAAAGACGGGGATTTGCTGTTGATTGATGCTGGCTGTGAACTGGATGGTTACGCCTCGGACATCACGCGTACCTTCCCGGTCAATGGCCGCTTCAGTGGCCCACAAAAGGACTTGTATGAATTGGTGCTGGCCGCCCAGGCGGCCGCTTTGGGCAAAGTCAATGTGCAGCAGCACTGGAATGCGCCGCATGAAGCTGCGCTCGAAGTATTGGTGGATGGCTTCATTCACTATGGCTTGTGTCAGGGTAGCCGCGACGCGGTGCTCGAAACTGGTAGCTACCGCCAGTTTTATATGCACCGCACCGGGCACTGGCTGGGCCTGGATGTGCACGATGCCGGCGAGTACAAAACAGCCGACGGTGCGTGGGTCATGCTACAGCCTGGCCATGTGTTGACCGTAGAGCCAGGGTGCTATGTGCGTCCTGCAGACAATGTGCCGCCACATTTCTGGAATATCGGTATCCGTATCGAGGATGATGTGCTGGTCACCGAGCACGGCCATGAAGTGTTGACGACCGCTGCGGTCAAAACCGTCGCTGATATCGAAGCGCTGATGGCGCAACGCTGATCTTTTGCAGTGGATGTCGGCTAGGTCTAAAAGACTGTTCTAAAAAAGTATTTTTTGAGTGTATTTTTGTCATACAAATGGATGCAGCGTGCAATTGATTGAACATCCCGTCGTGATTGGTGGCGGCCCGGTCGGGTTGGTGCTGGCTTTGTCTTTGCAGCAAGCGGGTGTGCCGGTCACCGTGCTTGAAGCGCAGGCGCCAGGCGCCATGTACGGCGATGGCCGCGCCCTGGCCTTGTCTTTTGGCACGCGCCAGGTGCTGGAGCAATTGCAAGTATGGGCCATGTTGGCCGATGCGGTCACCGCCATTGAAACCATTCATGTGTCACAGCAAAAAGGTTTGGGCCGCACCGTGCTCAAAGCACAAGAACATCAGCTACCGGCGCTGGGGTATGTGGTGTCTTATGGCGTGTTGATGCGGGCGCTGGATGCGCGCTTGGCGCAATTGACCACTGGCATTAAGCTGCATTATGAAGCTCCGGTGACGGACTTGCAGGTGCATGCCAGTGCCGCCGATATTGTATATACGGCAGCCGATGGGCAACGGTACTCGCTGTCTACACCGTTAGCGGTGGTGGCCGATGGCGGCCGGAGTCTGGAGGCTATTCCGGGCTTGCAGCGCGACACCAAGCATTATGGGCATGATGCACTGGTGGGCCTGGTACAAACTGAACTGCCGCACCGGCAGATTGCCTACGAGCGCTTTACGCCACGCGGCCCGATGGCGCTGCTACCGAATGGTGACCAGTTTTCACTGGTGTGGACGGGCGAGCAGGCGTATATCGACGAGATTGCTGCGCTTGATGATGCCGCCTTTTTGCACGCCCTGCATGCCGCCTTTGGTGACCGCGTCGGCCGCTTTCTGCATGCCGGAAAACGCTTCAGGTTCCCGCTTAAATTAAGCAAGCTGGAACAGACGTTTGCGGCGCATTGCGTGGTCATCGGCAATGCGGCGCAAACCATGCATCCGGTCGCCGGCCAGGGCTTTAATGTCGGCATCCGCGATGCGGTGGCGCTGGCCGAGAATGTGGCGTCTACGGCATCGCATGAGTGGGGTGCGGACCACCGCTTGCTCGCCTACCAGGCGTCCAGACAGCGTGATACCGGGCGTGGCTTGCAGTTTACCGATTTTCTGGTCAATGTATTTTCAAATGATTTGATCGGGGTGGGCGTGTTGCGTGGCGCGGGGCTGGGGATGCTCAGCATGTTGCCGATAGCCCGGCGTTTTCTGGTGGAAAAAATGAGTTATGGACGCTGAAAAGCACTTGATGCGGGCAGATGTAGTGATTGTCGGCGCTGGGTTGGTGGGGCTCACCGCTGCCATCGCCTTGTCCCGACTGGGCAAGCAGGTGGTCCTGACGGATGCCAAGCCACCATTTGAGCTGCCAGCAGGCTGGGCCGACGATCAGTCACACTGGGACAGCCGGATTTATGCGCTGACCAATCAAACCATGGACTGGTTAGCTGAGATTGGCGTCTGGCAGCATGTGCCTGCGCAGCGCGTGAATCCGGTCAACGCCATGCATTTATGGTCACCGACGCAGCATCATGCCCAGCCCAGCCTGAGCCTGACAGCCAAGGAAGCGCATCTGGCCCAAATGGGCTGCATTGTCGAGAGTCAGGCCTTGATGCAGGCGTGCTGGACTGTGTTGGCAGACGCGGACGTAACGGTGATTACCGACGCACCGGCGCAATCCTTGCAACAATTTGGTCATCAAATTCGTGTAGCATTGCCGCAGCAAACGATAGAAGCACAATTATTGATAGGCGCAGACGGCGCGAGTTCATGGGTGCGCTCGCAGTGTGGCATCGGCGTGGAGCAAGTGGACTTTGCGCAGACGGCGCTGGTCACCAATTATGTTGCCACACAAGCGCATCAACACGTGGCAAGGCAGTGGTTTGGTGCCCATGAAACGCTGGCCTTGCTGCCGATGCCTGAGCAGCAGGTGTCATTGGTCTGGGCCTTACCCCACGCCGAGGCCGCCCGCATGCAGGCGCTGTCTGCCGGTGAGCTGGCAGTCGCAGTTGAACACCGCTGTGGTCAGGTCTTGGGCCCACTGACGCCTAATGGTGCTGTGGTGGCGTTTCCCCTCAGGCAGAATACAGCTGAAACCATGGCGTTGCCCAATATCCTGTTGCTCGGTGATGCCGCACACCAGGTGCATCCTATGGCCGGGCAGGGGGTCAATTTGGGCTTCGAAGATGTGCAAGCCTTATGTGCGGAAGTCGCACGCTTGCCGGGCATTAAGCCCTTGGGGGATGTTAACGTGCTGCGGCATGTCATGCGTGGCCGTCAACGCGATATCCGAAGCATGCATGCCCTGACGCGAGGACTGGATTTTCTGTTTGCGCGTCCACAGGCACTGTGGACGCATGCCGCCTTGCTTGGCTTACGCGGCGTTGAAAACAGTGCTATGCTGAAACGTTTTTTAATTCGCACCGCGACGCAAGCGTAGCGTCCGGTGCACGTTCGAGAAAGAGTTGGTATGAAAAAATACAACGCAACGGCTGTCATCAAGGCCTTGGGTGCCCTCTGTCTGCTGTGGTCTATGGGCAGCGTGGCAGATGAAGCCAGTCTGAAGAAACAGATCGAGAGTGCCTATCCAAAATTCAAGGTGGATAGCGTGACCAAAACCCCTTATGCCGGATTATACGAAGTCTACATGGGTGGCCAGATCATCTATACCGATGATAAATTCAGTTTTTTGATAGCTGAAGGCCGCCTGGTAGATCCGAAAACCAAAAAAGACCTGACCGGTGAGCGTATGGATGAGCTCACTAAAATTGATTTTAATACGCTGCCTCTGGATCAGGCCATCAAGGTGGTCAAAGGCAATGGCAGTCGCAAGCTGGTGGTGTTTTCGGATGTGGATTGCCCATTCTGCAAGCGCCTTGAGCAAAAAGAGCTCACCAACATTAACGATGTCACCATTTACACCTTTTTGTATCCGATTGAACAGCTGCACCCGGATGCGGCCAACAAATCGCGTAGCATCTGGTGTGCCAGCAACCGTGTAAAAGCCTGGCAAGACTGGATCATGAACAACAAGCTGCCGACCACGACGGCCAAGTGCGATGTGCCGCTGGAAAAAGTCGGCGAACTGGCGCATAAAGTCGGGGTCAACAGCACGCCGACCATGTTTTTTGAAAACGGTAAACGCATGCTGGGTGCGCAGCCTTATGATGAGATTGAAAAGTCCTTGCAGGCTGCTAGCAAAAAAGCCATGTAAGCACGGTGTATATTCATTTGCGTTAAAAACAAACAAGGGGCGTAAAGCCCCTTGTTTTTTACCCGGTTGTTTTATCACGCAGGCGCGTGTATTTGCCTAGCCGCCACCACTGACCACTTTACCCATTTTGAAGATGGGCATGTACATGGCGACCACCAGCCCGCCAATCAGCACGCCGAGCACCACCATGATCACCGGTTCCATCAGGCTGGAAATCGCTGCCACCGCATCATCGACTTCACCCTCATAAAAATCGGCCACTTTGGTTAGCATGCTGTCCAATGAGCCAGACTCTTCACCAATCGCGGTCATCTGGATCACCATATTCGGGAAGACATTGGTGTTTTGCATGGCTACGGTGAGACTGGTCCCGGTACTGACCTCGCTTTGAATTTTTTTTGTGGCATCAAAATACACTTGATTGCCAGAGGCCCCTGCCACAGAGTCCAGCGCTTCTACCAGCGGCACGCCAGCGGCGAACATGGTTGAGAGCGTACGCGCAAAGCGGGCAATGGTAGCTTTGCGGATGAGTTCACCAAAAATAGGCAGGCGTAGCATTAGCCGATCCATGGTCGCCTGTAGTTTTGCCGAGCGTTTCCAGGTATAGAAAAAGAACCACAGGCCGCCACCCAGACTACCAAAAATGGCCCACCACCATTTTACAAAAAAGTCTGACAGGTTAATCACCACCACTGTCGGGCCAGGCAAGTCTGCGCCAAAGCTGCTGAACAGCTCTTTGAACGAGGGCACCACAAAAATCATGATGACGGCGGTAATGACAAACGCCACCACGATAATCGAAGTCGGGTATACCAGCGCTGATTTGATCTTGCTTTTGATGGCGAGGATTTTTTCCTTGTAGGTTGCCAGGCGTTCCAATAAGGCATCCAGAATCCCGGCCTGCTCGCCAGCGCCCACCAGATTGCAAAATAACTGGTCAAAATGCAGCGGGTATTTTCGGAAGGCCGCGCTCAGGCTGCTGCCTGTTTCAACATCGGCCTTGATGTCGCCCAGCAGTTTGGAGACCGCAGGGTTGTGGTGGCCCTTGCCGACAATGTCAAACGCCTGCAGCAAAGGCACGCCGGCTTTCATCATGGTCGCCAACTGGCGGGTGAACAGCGTCACATCTTTTTCTGACACCTTGCCTTTGGTCGCCAGCGAGCTCTGCTTTTTCACTTTGCTGACACTGATGCCCTGGCGGCGTAAGGTCGCATTGACGACGGCCTCGCCGTTGGCGCGCATCTCGCCCTTGATCAGCTTGCCTTTGCGGTCTTTACCTTCCCACAAATATACAGATTGTTTGATGTTGCCAGTCGCCATAATGTCTTCTTAAAAAGTGAATGCCTACCCGTGTTACTCGTTGGTGACTGCTTCGACTTCCTCAATCGAGGTGAGTCCCTGTTTAACCTTGAGCAAGCCAGACTCGCGCAGATCTTTCACACCTTCGCGTTTGGCCTGCGCGGCAATGTCCATGGCGTTGCCATGAGACATGATGATGCGCGCGATTTCCTCGGTGATCGGCATCACCTGATAAATCCCCACCCGTCCCTTGTAGCCATTGTTACAATGTTCGCAGCCCCCTGGTTTGGCACCGTATAACTGCCAGCTGCCATCCAGATCAGCTTCAGTAAAGCCCACTTTCAATAGTGCTTCCTTGGGGACATTCAGCGGCACTTTGCAATGCTTGCACAACCGTCTTGCAAGGCGCTGTGCAGTAATTAACGTCACGGCAGAGGCAATATTGAAGGGGGCGACTCCCATATTTAACAAACGGGAGAGGGTAGTAGGCGCATCGTTGGTATGCAGGGTGGACAGCACCATATGCCCGGTCGATGCGGCCTTGATGGCCATATCTGCAGTTTCCAGGTCGCGGATCTCACCAATCATGATGATGTCCGGGTCCTGACGCAAAAAGGATTTAAGGGCTGCAGCGAAGGTCAGCCCCTGTTTGTCATTGACGTTGACCTGATTAATGCCCGCCAGCGGAATTTCGGCAGGATCTTCTGCGGTTGAGATATTGACGCCGGGATCATTGAGTAAATTCAGACAGGTATACAGCGAGACGGTTTTACCCGAACCGGTGGGCCCGGTGACCAGTACCAGACCGTATGGGCGGTGAATGGCCTTGAGTAGCGCCTCCTGTTGTGGTGCCTCGTAGCCGAGCGCTTCAATGCCCAGCGTGGCACTGGAGGGATCCAGAATCCGCATGACAATTTTTTCGCCATGGATCAGTGGCAAGGTGCTGACACGGAAATCAATTGCGCGTGTTTTCGACAGGATCAGCTTCATGCGGCCATCTTGCGGAATTCTTTTTTCCGAGATGTCCAGGTTAGAAATCACTTTGATGCGTGAAGCCAGCTTTTCCTTGATGGCCAGCGGGGGCTGCGACATATCCCTCAACACGCCATCGACGCGAAAGCGGATACGGTAAAATTTTTCATAAGGCTCAAAGTGCAAGTCAGACGCGCCCATATTAATGGCGTCCATCAAGATTTTTTGCAGGAACTTGACCACAGGGGCATCATCGACTTCCTGCATGATATCCGCTTCGGGCTCTTCGCTGCTTTCCTCCAGGCCAAGATCAAAATCATCCCCGCCGGCATTGAGTGCAGACATGCTGGTGTCTTTGGATTCGACAATTTTGTCTATCCATTTGCCCAGTTTGTCATCTTCCACCACAATCGGGAACAAGGTTGCACCCATTTGAAACTGGATGGTGTCCAGCGCATGCAGATTGGTCGGGTCAGACAGGGCAATATAGGCCACATTGCCCTTTTGTTGCAGCAGCAGCACGCGATGCGACTGCATCAGTTTGATATCAATGCCTTTGTCAGGCAGCAGATTCTGTTCAAGCGCATCCAGGTCAAAAAAAGGAAAACCAAACGCTTGTGAGGCAGAGAATGCGATTTCTTTGGGTGAGATTTTCTTTTGTGCCAGCGTCGCGGCGAGGAAGCTGGCTTTTTGGCTCTGACATTTTTCTTGCAGGGTGGCCGCTTCTTCTTCACTCATCAGCGAAGATTGCACCAGCATGCGGGCCATGCCGCCCAGTTTTTTTGTGCTTTCCAGTGTGGCCATAGCGTTCTGAGTCTGTTTTCCGAATCCTTAAATACGCCGTTTAATCGACTGATATAACAATACTTTCTACCTCAGTATATGGGGTCCAGGCGGGATTCAAATCGCAGAAAAGACGCATTCTGATGCAGCTTTTGTGCAAATTTTAGGGAGTTTTCTTGACTTAACTCAAAAGATACAAAAATAGTCTTGACTTTTAAATTATGCTCACTTATAAATCCTTAAGGCGTTTGGGTTCAGGTTTTTTGTGGCCGTCTTTAAGTAAAGCAAAGCTTGTTTATTGCGACTGGAGTACTTGAGACAAACTTTTGGGGGCGCCTCCCTGTTAAGTAAAAAAGTAAGGAAGTAAAATGGCAACAGGTACCGTAAAGTGGTTTAACGACTCTAAGGGCTTTGGATTCATTACTCCGGATGATGGTGGTGACGATTTGTTCGCGCACTTCTCCGCAATCGTTGAATCTGGTTACAAAAGCTTGAAAGAAGGTCAGCGCGTATCCTTTGATGTGACTGAAGGTCCAAAAGGGAAGCAGGCCTCCAATATACAAAAAGCATAATTTTTGTTTTAGGGGTAAAAAATACAAAACGGCTCGCCATAGCGAGCCGTTTTTTTATGCTGGGCCTTGCGTGTCTGCTTACGCCATCTGTTTGATAATCTCGTCACCAAACTCAGCGGTGCCCACTTGCGTCGCGCCTTCCATCTGGCTGCTGAAGTCGCCGGTCACGCGTTTGCTGGCGATGGCCTTGGCCACACCGTGCAACACCAGGTCCGCAGCTTCCACCCAGCCCATGTGGCGTAGCATCATTTCGGCTGACAAGATCAGGGAGCTGGGGTTGGCCAGGTTTTTACCGGCGATTTTAGGCGCGGTACCATGTGTAGCTTCAAACATGGCAACGGTGTCGCTCAAGTTCGCGCCTGGGGCAATGCCAATGCCGCCGACTTGTGCTGCCAGCGCATCACTCATGTAGTCACCGTTCAGGTTCAGTGCAGCGACAACATCGTAATCTTCAGGATGCAACAGAATCTCTTGCAGGAAGGCGTCGGCGATACAGTCCTTGATGACGATGCCGTTCGGCAGTTTGCACCATGGGCCACCATCAATCAGTTCTGCGCCAAACTCTTCTTTGGCCAGCTGGTAGCCCCAGTCACGGAAGCCACCTTCGGTGAACTTCATGATGTTGCCCTTGTGGGTGATAGTGACTGATTTGCGGTTGTTATCAATCGCGTATTGAATGGCTTTGCGGATCAGGCGCTTGCTGCCATCGATGGAGACTGGCTTGATGCCGATGGAAGAGGCTTCAGGGAAGCGGATTTTCTTGCGTACACCCATGTCGCTCAGGAAGTTGATGACTTTTTTCACTTCCTCCGTGCCAGCTGCCCATTCGATGCCAGCATAAATGTCTTCAGTGTTTTCACGGAAAATCACCATGTCGGTTTTTTCAGGGTGTTTGACCGGACTAGGCACGCCTGTGAAATACTGGATAGGGCGCAGACACACGTACAAGTCTAGCTCTTGGCGCAAAGTCACATTGAGTGAACGGATGCCGCCACCAACCGGAGTCGTCAGCGGCCCTTTGATTGAAATCACATAGTCTTTGAGTGCGGCCATGGTTTCGTCAGACAACCAGGTGTCTTTGTCATACAGCGTGGTGGATTTTTCACCGGCATAGACTTCCATCCATGAAATCCTGCGTTTGCCGCCATAGGCTTTTTCAACCGCAGTATCCACAACTTTGATCATGGGGGGCGTGATGTCAACGCCGATGCCATCGCCCTCGATAAACGGGATAATAGGTTGGTCAGGAACATTTAGGGTATTATCAGCATTGACGGTGATTTTGCTGCCAGTGGCGGGCACCTTGATTTTAGACATAGCACTTTCCATGTTATTACTGTTTAACAAACCCTTTAACGTCGTATGCCAGTTTACTGCGCATGAAAAACACCCGACGCTCAAGGACTATATTCCGATTCCCAACGTTTATGCCGCCGGGCGGTTAGATACCGATTCTGAGGGATTGCTTATTCTAACCGATGATGGCGCATTACAACATCGTTTGAGCCATCCCAAGCACAAACAGGTCAAAACCTATTGGGCGCAAGTGGAAGGCGCTCCTACACAAGCAGATTTGATGCCATTGCTGCGCGGCGTCGATTTGGGCGATTTTGTCACGCAGCCGGCGCAGGTCAGAATCATCGATGAACCTGACCATTTATGGCAGCGTGACCCGCCTATTCGGGCGCGCAAACAGATCCCGACCACCTGGCTGGAGATTAAAATCAGTGAGGGCAAAAACCGCCAGGTACGGCGGATGACCGCGCACGTCGGCTTTCCGACCCTGCGCCTGATCCGTTATGCGATTGGGCCTTACACATTGGACGGAATCTTGCTTGGGCAATATCAGGAAGTCAGTTATAAGAAGGTAATGTCATGAAACAGGTGGTGGTATTCAGGCACGCTTGCTGCGAGGGTGCTGGTTATTTGGGCACTTTTTTAGCGCAGCATGCCATTCCTTGGTGCGAGGTGCGCATTGATAAAGGCGAGCCCGTGCCTGACTCAGTCGAGGCATATAGTGGCATTGTGTTGATGGGCGGCCCCATGAGTGTCAACGATGACCTGCCCTGGATTCCGCCTTTACTCCAATTGATTCGCCAGGCAGTAGAAAAAGATGTCCCTTTGCTTGGGCACTGCCTGGGAGGGCAGTTAATCAGCAAGGCGTTGGGCGGTGTGGTGAGTAAAAACCCGGTCAAAGAAATAGGCTGGGGGCAAGTGCAGGTGGCAGACGATCCTGCCGCACGAGACTGGTTTGGTGACTTGCAAGTGTTTAACAGCTTTCACTGGCATGGCGAAACGTTTTCGGTGCCGAAAGGGGCAACACACGTGCTATCCAGCCCGTATTGCATCAACCAGGCATATGTCATGGGCAAACACATCGGTTTGCAATGCCATATTGAAATGACACCCGACATGGTTAAAATGTGGACGGAGCAATGGAAAAACGATATTGCCACGTCGGCCGCCAGCCCAGCGGTCCAGTCTGCAGAGACCATGCTGGCAAAAGTGAGCGAGGATTGCGACGTCTTGCACGCTGTCGCCGACAAGGTGTATAGCCGCTGGATTCAGGGCCTGGTCTAGCGCCATCTTCGCATGGGCGAGTTAGTGCTCGTCCTCCATGCCGCTCTGTTTAGGCTGCAGTTTTTGCATGGCATAACGCCTTTGTTTGTAACGGTTGTATTGCCACAGGTATTGCACCGGGCATTGGGATACCTGCCGCTCAATCGCCTGGTTCAGCAGTGCGGGCGTCTGTATGTCTTCGACCTTGGACAGATGGATATGAAAGCCTTCGCCAGCGGGCAGGCGTTCACCAAACGCCATAATGACCGTTGCGCCTGATTTCACGGCCAGTTTGCTGGCTAGCCCCATGGTATAAGCCGGTTTGCCAAAAAAATCGGCCCATTCGCCTTCACCATTTCGCGGAATCTGGTCAGGTAAAATGCCAATGGCTTCCCCACGTTTGAGCGCTTGCAGCAGTTTTTTGACCCCGGCGGCGTTGGCGGGCGCCAGCGCAACCTGGCCTTTTTGCCTACCTTCTTGTAGCAGGCCTTCCAGCCAGGTCAGTTTTGGGGGGCGGTAGAGCACGGTGATCGGGTGTTGGCTACCATAATAAATAGAGGTGATCTCAAAGCAACCCAGATGTGGTGTGAGAAAAATCAGGCCTTTGCCCGCACGTTGTGCTGCTTCAACCAAGTGCCAGCCAGTCGTCGCTTTTACCAGTGGCAGCAAGCCGGATTGTGGGGCGCCCCAGATAAACAGGGATTCCATCAGGGATTTACCGGCTTCTATCCGGCTATCTTTGGCCAGTTGCTGAACAGCTGCCTTGTCTTTGCATAGACGACTTTGGTGAATATTCTCGATAGCGATGCCGGTACTTTTTTGATCAAGATGCCAGCTTAATCGACCAATCACCGCGCCCAGACGGTGGACGTAGCTTAAGGGTAACTTTGAAAGCCATTTGCAAAAAAACACCAACATCAAAAAATCTGCCTCGTGGAAAATCTCACTCAGGGTGCATTCTGTTAAAATCCACCCCCTAATCCTGCCATATTAACAAATCGTCGTTTGCTAACCCGTCTATTCGCTGATTAATTTTGAAAATAAGTGAGATTCAAACCGAAGAGGGCCGTGTCCGCGATGCCCTGATTGCGCAGCGCATGGACCACTTTGATGCCTGGTGGCAACTGGCGATTGCCTGGCTGGAGCCACCCAATCTGGAAAGAGGCGGTTGGAGTGGGGTCGGGCGCTGGCAATTGCCATGTGCTGATCATCAACTGGTTGAACTGTATGTGAAACGCCAGCAGAACCATACCCGCTTTAGCTGGCGCTATCCCTGGCGTGGCTTGCCGACCTTTATGGTTGAATATGACATGCTCAAGTATTTACGGGCGCAGGGGGTGAGGGTGCCCGAAGTGGTTTACGCGGGCGTGCGCGATGTGTCAGCGGGCCGTCAGGCCATCCTGGCCACGCAGGCACTGCAAGGCTATGAGGAGCTTACTCCGTATTGCACGGCTGCCAATATGACTGCCAATCCGCCGTTGCTGATCGCTGTCGCACAGGCGTTAAAAACATTGCACGCTGCGGGCATACAGCATCGGGCGCTATACCCCAAGCACCTGTTTGTCCGCGCGCTGCCTGAGCACGAAACGTTTGGCGCTTATGAGATTGCATTCATTGATCTCGAAAAAGCCAAGCATATGTGGCTGCCAGCCTGGCAACGCTTGCGGGATTTGCGGCAATTCATGAGCCGTTTGCAGGATTGGCCGGACAGCCTGTTGTATCAGCTGTATCAAGCCTATGCAAGCGAGCATGGTCAGTGTTACCAACGCTGCGGCTGGTGGTGGCTGCGCTGGGGATTGAAGCGTTTAAACAAGAGATAATGAAACATGGTTAATTCACTGTTAATACTGACATCGAGTAGCACGGGCAACAATATCTTCTGTACGCCGGCTATCCGGTTTTTGCGCAAGCATCTGCCACAGGCACGGATTGATGTTGTCGCGCTGAATGCCCTGAGCGCACAGGTGTTTGAACATAACCCGGCCATCAGCAAGCTGTGGGTGACCAGTAGTCTCCGCCGCGTCAATAAGCTCGCGCAAGACTATGACGCGGTACTGGCGTTTAATAAAAATGCGCTCAAAAAGCTGCCTTTTAATGATCCGCGCCTGCAATTGGCGACCATCGATAAAACCGATGTGCATTATGCCGAACAGCTGCTAGCCTTTTGCCAGCAATGGTTGAGCCAGCAGTTACAGCGCCAGATTGAAATCACCGATGAAGACCGTTGCTATGCGATTTACAGCGCGCCTGGTCAGGTGAGCTTGTTGTCACGCTTTGAGGTGCAGCCTGCAGACACCGTGATCAATATTCACCTGGGCTGTGGCACCACGCTATTGCATGGCTGGAAGTTTTTTTACGCCAGGCGTGCCGATGATAAAAAACTGTGGTCGATTGATGCCTATATTGAATTGGGACAATTGCTGGTCCAAGCCATCCCGGGCGTACGGCTGGTGATTACTGGCACCAGCAATGAAGCCTTTCTGGCAAAGAAATTTGTCAAGGCGGTGCCTAACAGTATTAACCTTGCAGGCAAAACCACGGTGGCAGACTTGCGCCAGCTGATGGAGCGCTCCAATCTGTTTATCTCACATGATTGTGGTGTATTTCACGTCGCGGCTGCCGCCCAAGTGCCGATGCTGGGACTGTTTGGCCCGACCAATCACTTGTTGACCGGGCCTTATCCGCAACGCGCCAACCGGCAATTGATTAAAAAAGACAGCATGGCGGACATACGCCCGCAAGAAGTATTGCAGCAGGCGCTCTTGCTGTTAGGACGACCTGCGCAAGCATGACCCTGCGCCAGTTCACTTCGCCGGGACCCATCCGCATTGAATTTGCCATGGACGCCCAGCCGCCCTTGCAATTGGACACGCTGGTCCGCGTGCTCAAGGAGCGGCGCTGGGTGTTGCGGGGGATTTGGGATGGCCAGACGATCTATGCCAAGCTGTTTGCGGGCAAAGAAGCGGCACGTTACGCCAGGCGGGATGCGGACGGCGCGCGCCGCATGCTGGCTGCGGGCATCCGTACGCCAGCCTTGTTATGGCAAGGCACGCTGCATGACGGCACTCAGCCGCTAGCCGCATTGATTTATGCCGCTGTTCCCAATGCGGTCAATGCCGCAGAGGCTTATTCGGTAGAGCCTGCAGAGGGCAGATATGCTTTGCTGGCGCTGCTGGTTGAGGCCTTGGCAGCACAGCATGTCGCAGGATTATGCCAAACCGATTTGCATTTAAAGAATTTTTTATTGGCAGAAGGCGTGGTGTGGGCCATTGATGGCGATGGGATCCGTCAGCAAACACTGAGCCGCAAACAGGCGCACCTGCAACTCGCCGAGTTGATTTCGAAGTTGCAGGTACTGGATCAGATGCAGTGGACGCAACGGCTACTGGATGTCTATTTGCATGCACGCGGCTGGCCGCGCAGCCTCACAGCTGCACAAGTATTGGCTTGGGCGCAACAGATGAAGACGCGTGAGGTGGAACACTACGTCACGCGTAAAATTTTCCGAACCTGTAGCGATGTGACCTGGCAACAGACGGCTCAAAGTGTGCAGGCGGTCAGTACCGCTGGCGGATTGCATCCCACCGACTTGCCTGCGCTGGAAGTGGCCATGCATGTGGGGCAGACCCTGAAGGCGGGCAACACCTGCACCGTGGGTCATACCCAGTTGCAAGATCAGCCTGTCGTGATCAAGCGCTATAACATCAAGCACTGGCTGCATGCCTTGAGCCGGGCCTGGCGGCCCAGTCGGGCGGCCGCCTCGTGGCAAAATGCACACCGCCTGCAATATTACGGCATGCTGACCCCGCAACCCATGTTGATGTACGAACGCCGTTACTGCGGGCTGCGTGGCCGCGCGTATTTTGTCTCCGCATTTAGCCCCTGGCCCGATGTGCTGTCCTTTTTTCAGCAGCCTCGCGATCCTGCGCTTGAGGCACAGGTGGTGGAGCAATTGGTCATGCTTTGTTATCAATGGTATCTGCTCAAAATGTCACATGGCGACCTCAAAGGCAGCAATTTGCAGGTCACCGATCAAGGCCAGATCGTGGTGATTGATCTGGACAGCATGCGCCAGCATCACTGTGCGCAGAGTGCCTTACGCGCACATGCCCGCGACCTGCGGCGGCTGCTGCAAAATTGGAAACCGGATAGTTCACTGTATAATGCGCTGGTGGATAGATTTAAAACGGTTTATCCAGACCATACGCCACTCACCCTGGCGGGCATTTCTATTTAATCCATTCGATTGATTTGATCGTTACGCGAGTTTCTGCATGATTGTGTTAGGTTTATCCGGTGCCTTGGGGCATGATGCTTCGGCTGCCATTCTGGTAGATGGCAAAATTGTCGCTGCGGCAGAAGAAGAGCGCTTTATCCGCGACAAGCACGCCAAAAACCACTGGCCTTACGAAGCGGCCAAGTTTTGCCTGAAACAGGCGGGCATTTCCCCTGAACAAGTCGATATCGTGGCTTTCCCTTATGGTGAAATTCCACTGACGTCGGCTGCGCGCTGGCATTACGCCAAGCGCTACTGGTACGCGCCAGACCGTGCACTGGATGCCATTTTTAATGGTAACCGCCGTTTCCGTCGCAACCGCGACAAATCACTCAAACTGATGGAAGAGCTTGGGTTGAGCAAAGCCAAATATGTGCCGGTTGAACACCATCTGGCGCATGCTTCCAGTGCTTACCATCTGAGTGGCTTCAAGGAAAAAACCGCCATTGTCGGCATTGACGGCAAAGGGGAATATGCCACCACGTTTTTTGGCTATGGCGAACATGGCAAGATTCACAAAATCAAGGAATTCTATGACCCGGATTCACTGGGTGGGCTGTATGGCGCGATCACCGAGTTTCTTGGGTTTGAGATGCTGGATGGTGAATTTAAGGTCATGGGCATGGCGCCGTATGGTGACCCGAACAAATATGATTTGAGCCGCCTGGCCAAGTTTGAAAACGGTGAACTCATCATCAACACCGAATACGTCAACGTGGTCGGTTTGCGCCGTTACAAAGAAAATGGCAAAGGCTACTACTTCACGCCCAAACTGATTGAATGGCTAGGCCCCAAGCGTGAGGGCGACGAGATTGACGACCCGTATATTCATTACGCTGCAAGTGTGCAGAAGCTGCTCGAAGACCTGGCTTTGCAGATGATTGAATATTATCTGGGTGATATTCTGCGCGAAACCGGCAAGATTGTGATGGCAGGGGGCGTTGCGCTCAACGTCAAGCTGAATCAGCGCATTATCGCCTTGCCACACGTGAAAGAATTATTTGTACAGCCTGCTTCTGGCGATAACGGTACCAGTCTGGGCGCGGCCACTTACGCTGCACATCTGGCGGGCGAAAGTATCCATAAAATGGAACACGCTTACCTCGGGCCTTCTTACACCAATGAAGAATGTATTGCCGCCTGTGAAGCGCATCCGTCCAAGCCTGTTTTTACCCGTGTAGAAGATGGCCCACGTAAAGCGGCAGAATTACTGGCCGCGGGGAATCCACTCGCCTGGTTCCAGGGTCGCATGGAGTTTGGCCCGCGTGCCCTGGGTTGCCGCAGTATCCTGGGCGACCCCAGCTTTCCTGGGGTTGCGGACCGCATCAATGCCCAGATCAAATACCGTGAGCGCTGGCGGCCATTCTGCCCCAGCATGCTGGACCGCGTGGCGGAGGATATTCTGCAAACCGACCATCCGGCGCCCTACATGACCTTCACCTTTGATGTGAACCCGGCCTGGAAAAACCGCATTCCGGAAGTGGTCCATGAGGACGGCACCGCGCGTGCGCAGGTTGTGACCAAAGCCACCAATCCACGCTACTACGCGCTGATTGAGCATCTGGAGCAACTGCGTGGTAATGGCGTGGTGCTCAATACCTCGCTTAACCGACGCGGCGAACCGATGATTTGTAGCCCGACCGATGCCCTGAATATGTTTTATGGCTGTGATCTGGAATATCTGATGCTGGAAGATATTCTGGTGACCAAATCTGCTTGATGTCTGACTACATTCCATGAGTGTCAATGCACTACGCGAAAAAGAGGCATATTGTTTTAAGTCATTGAATCCTCTGAAAAAATGTTGGATTCGGGTAATTCAATTTGACGTAGTGCAGCAGTTTGGAGATAATCGGGGGTAGGGAGCCTGTTTGGATTCATATATCTTCACCCTATACTGTGACGCAATAGCAAGTTCAAAGCAGTTCACCAGGATAGTTCATCAGGTAGTTAAAACACAGTTGAGCGATAGTCAATGAAACAATCTCACATTGAAGTAACAGAACGCATCATCGAGCGTAGCCGTCCGACCCGCAAGGCGTATTTGCAGCGCATTGATGATTACCTGAACCGTGAAAAAGGCCCGGACCGCTTGGGCTGTGCCAACGTGGCACACGCGTTTGCGGCCATGCCACAAAACGACAAATTCAAGATTTACGCCGAGAAGCCGACACACGTCGGTATCGTCACTGCTTACAACGAAATGTTATCCGCGCATCAGCCGTATGTGAACTATCCGGATATTATTCGTGATGAAGCACGCAAGCATGGCGCAACCGTGCAGGTGGCCGGTGGCGTGCCTGCCATGTGTGATGGGATTACCCAAGGCGAGCCTGGCATGGAGCTGAGCCTGTTCAGCCGCGATACCATTGCCATGAGTACGGCCATTGCCTTGTCTCATGACGTGTTTGATGCAGCATTACTGCTGGGTGTCTGTGACAAGATCGTGCCCGGCCTGTTGATCGGCGCCCTGCATTTTGGGCATTTGCCCTGTGTATTTGTGCCAGCGGGCCCGATGAGCACCGGCATTGATAACACCTCGAAATCCAAAGTGCGTGAAAAATATGCACAAGGCCTGTGTGACCGTGATGAGCTGCTGGCCAGCGAATCTGCGGCCTACCACGGTGCCGGCACCTGTACCTTCTACGGTACGGCTAACAGTAACCAGATGTTGCTGGAAGCCATGGGCTTGCACGTGCCAGGGGCGGCTTTTATCCACCCGCATGATGGCATGCGTGAAGACTTGACGCGTGAAGCGGTGCGTTTGGTAGTGCAAAACGCTAAAAAAGATAAATTTGTGCCGATTGGCCGTCTGGTAGATGAGCATGTGATCGTGAATGCTATGGTGGCTTTGCTGGCTACTGGCGGTTCTACCAACCATTTGATTCACTGGGTAGCGGTTGCGCGTGCTGCGGGCATTATCATTGATTGGACCGACTTCCACTATCTGGCTAAAGGGACGCCACTGCTGGCCAGTGTTTATCCAAACGGTAAGGCCGACGTCAACGAATTCCAAGCAGCTGGTGGGCCAGGTTTTGTGATCCGCGAACTGATCGAAGGCGGTTATATGTATCCGGATGTCTACACCGTGAGTGGCGGCGGCATGCGCGATTACGGTAAAAAGCCGGAAAAAGAAGCGGACAAGCTGGTGTGGAAAGACTACCCGGCCGAAAGCGGCGATGAAACCATCGTGCGCACAGCCTCGCATCCGTTTAACGAGTCTGGCGGCCTGCGTCTGCTCAAGGGTAACCTTGGCCGCAGCGTCATCAAGATTTCTGCCGTCCCTGAAGACCGTCACATCATCGAGGCGCCAGCCATTGTGTTTGATGCGCAAGAAGAATTGCTGGCCGCGTTTGACCGCGGTGAGCTGGAGCGTGACTTCATTGCTGTCGTGCGCTTCCAGGGCCCTAAAGCCAACGGCATGCCAGAGTTGCATAAACTGACACCACCACTTGCTGTATTGCAAAACAAGGGCTTCCGGGTGGCGATTGTGACTGACGGCCGCATGAGTGGTGCTTCAGGCAAGATTCCTGCTGCGATTCACTTGAGTCCGGAAGCCAGCGCGGGTGGTCCGATTGCCAAAATCCGCAATGGTGACATTATTCGCCTCAATGGGACCGTCGGTCAGTTGAATGTGCTGGTGGATGAAGACACCTGGGCTGAGCGCGAGGCTGAAGAGTTGAGCGATGCCAAACGTCATTACAACGCCCATGGCTTGGGCCGTGAGTTGTTTGGTGGCATGCGCAGGAATGTGCTGTCTGCAGAAGAAGGCGCCGTTACCTGGTTGTAAATGCACATTGCGTCGCAATACGTCGTTGCAGTTTGCTTGCCGTACTATTCGTACTGTCTACGAGCCTGCGCCTAGTCTTGCTTAGCAAGCTTCATTTACATAAAGCAAACGATTAAAAAACAATTTTTTTATTTATTAGGTCAATATTCAAAACATGAGCACATTAGAGTTAGCAAATCATGGCCCGGTGATTCCGGTGATTGTCATTAACAAAGTGGAAGATGCGGTGCCGATGGCCGAAGCGTTGCTGGAAGGCGGCATTAAGGTGCTGGAAGTCACATTGCGTTCCCCGGTTGCACTGCAAGCCATGGAAGAAATTGCCAAGCATGTGCCTGACGCGATCTTGGGTTCTGGGACCGTACGTAATCTGAAAGATGCGAAAAACTCCAAGGATGTAGGTTGCCAGTTTGCGGTCAGCCCAGGCTACACCAGCGAGTTAGGCAAATATGCCCGTGAAATCGGCTTGCCACTGTTGCCAGGTGTGTCTACTGGCTCAGAAATCATGATGGCGAATGCCGATGATTACTACTTCCTGAAATTGTTCCCGGCAGTGGCGGTGGGTGGTATTAACCTGCTCAAAGGCTTTGCCGGCCCATTTGCAGACGTGAAATTCTGCCCAACGGGTGGTGTCAGCGTTGAAAGCGCCCCACAATTCCTGGCGTTGCCTAACGTGGTTGTGTGCGGTGGCACCTGGTTGACGCCTGCCGATGCCGTAGCCAATAAGGACTGGGCACAGATCACCAAGCTGGCGAAAGAGGCTTCTGCGATCGTGGCGGCCAAATAAGTATAGCGTTAGACAAATCGTCTATAATGAAGGCTTGTAGTGATACAAGCCTTTTTTATTTGCCAAGCCCACGCCGTTATGTCCCAAAGACCAGACCTCTCCCTGTATAAAACCATTGTGCTCGATTGCGATGGCGTTGTCCTCAATAGCAACCAGACCAAGGTGGATGCCTATTACAACACCGCCAAGCGGATGGGGGGGACGGAGGCGCAGGCGCAGGCCTTTGTGGACTATCATATCCAGTTGGGCAGCATCCCGCGCAATGACAAAATCCGTTATTACATCACCGAGATTATCAAACAGCCTTTAACACCTGAGCGTTTTCAGGCCTTTATGGATACGTTTACCGAGATTCTGGATGAAACCCTGATGCAGTGTGAGGTTGCGCCTGCACTGATGGATTTGAAAAAAGAAACCGCAAACGCCAAGTGGATGCTGCTGTCTGGCGGAGATCAAACAGAGTTGCGGCAAATTTTCCCGCGCCGTGGCCTGGATACGCTGTTTGAACTGGGCATTTATGGTGGACCGACTAAAAAGAATGAGCACCTGGCCAGCATGATTGCCGATGGGACCATCCAGTTCCCGGCCTTGTTTATTGGCGATAGCCGCTTTGATCATCAGGCTTCGACTGGCGCCGGGCTGGATTTCATTTTTGTGGCTGACTGGACCGATATGCCGGATTGGCAAGCCTACTGCCAGACGCATGGGGTGACCGTTTGTCATCAGCTTGAATTGTCGCCTGTAACGGCTTTCTGTGCGCCCTAACTGTCGCCTGACTGCTTAAAGATGAATGCCGCCATGAAGAAAATTTCACCACTCAAACTGTTTTTAGGCCTGACTACACTGCACATGCTAGCCACCTGCTGGGGGTTCTTCAGCATTGGTGCGCAAGCCACCACGGGCGCAGCCTTCTGGTTTCATGTCTGTGCCTGGCTGTTTTACAGTTTTGCCTACGCCGTCGTGATCTTGATCCCGGCCTGGCTGCAATCACTGCTGGCACGCACCATCAATCGATATACCGCACTATTGGCTCTCACGTTTTCTGTGATAGGCATTTTACTGGTCAGATCGGATTTAATGATTTATGACCTGTATAACTTTCATTTCAACGGCTTTATCTGGAATCTGGTTACCACCAAAGGCGGCCTGGCCTCGCTCGGTACCAGCGACGAGACCTATGTGGCCATCGGCGTATCGGTCGCAATTGTCATCCTGATTCAGCTGTTCGCCTGGTGGTTGAGTACGCGCATGCAGTCATTCAAGCCCGCGTTATTGCTCACACGGCCTTTGTACCTGGTTGTGCTGCTGGCCTTTGTCGCGCAAGCCGTCCTGTATGGCATCAGTGATGTCAAAAATAACGGGGCGATTCTTGATTCGGCGACCGTCTATCCCTTCTATAAACGGATTACCTTCCGCAGCTGGGCAGAAAAAATGGGCGTGCAAACGGTGCGCCATAGCAGTAATCACCTCAATGTGGATACTTCCAGAATTCAGTATCCTTTATCGCCGGTGACGTTTAGCCCCGTCCAACAGCCGCCGAATATTGTCATTCTGGTGGCAGAGTCTCTGCGCTGGGATCGTTTAACGCCTGAGATCATGCCTCATGTCTGGCAATTTGCGCAGCAAGGCTTGTATTTTAAAAACCACTATTCCAGTGGCAACGGTACGCGAGAAGGCCTGTTCGGCATGTTTTATGGGCTATATGGCTCTTACTGGTCCAGCTTTTTACATGCACAACAACCGCCTTTGCTCATGCAGCGGATGCAGGCCTTGAACTACCAACTCGACCTGCGTACCAGCGCACTGTTTTCTTATCCCGAGTTTAATAAAACCTTATTCGCCAGCGTGCCGCTTGCACAGCTGCACGAGGCGGAGGAGAAGTTAAACCCCTGGCAGCGTGACCAACAAAATGCCTCTGAGCAAATCGCCTTTTTGCGTGCGCGGGATAAGCAGCGGCCATTCATGAGCTTTTTCTTCTTTGAGTCTACGCATGCGCGTTATGACTTCCCGGAGCAAGCCGTGATTGCCTCCCCGTATTTGAAGGATGTGAATTACTGGGGCATGAGCCGCGAGTCGCTCAAGCCCAAGATTGGCGAGTTCAAAAACCGCTATACCAATGCTGCCCATTGGGTAGATCAACAAATGGGGCGGGTGCTTGATGAACTGCGTGCGCAGGGCGCATTAGACAATACCATTGTCATCATCACTGGCGACCATGGAGAAGAGTTTCTGGAAAAGGGCTTCTGGGGGCATAACTCGAGTTTTGTTGAGGAGCAGACACATACGCCCATGGTGGTGTGGATGCCGCAGCACGCGCATGCCGAAATTGAGCGTATGACCAGCCATTTGGATATTTCACCAACGTTATTACAGGCCCTGGGTGCGCCTGAGGATAGCAGCAGCTATTCGCTTGGCCTGTCGTTGCTGACCACGCAGTCACGCCCATTTGTTGTGGTCAGTGACTGGCACTCTATTGGCGTGCAAACAACGGATATGAAGTACCGTATTCCATATTTGCATCATGGCGTGGATCATTTTGTGCCGACTGGGCCGCACGATGAATCGTTATCTGCCAGCGCGCAAGACAGCCTCATGGCCAAATATCAACCATTGTTATTGCAGGCGATTCAGAATTGCAGCCGCTTTTTGGCCTTGCACAAAGACAAGGCGTCATGAGTACCACGGTGCAATTTAAAGCAGAAAATCCGCTGCCTGCCGAGATTCGGCAACGACCGGATGTGTTTGATTTTTTTATGCAGTTGCCAGGCAAAAGTTTCCGCAAGGTTGCCGAACGCGAGACCTTGCGGATTGCGCTGGCGGGCCAGCATTTTTTTATTAAACGGCATTTTGGTGTGGGGTGGGGCGAGTTGTTCAAAAACTGGCTCAGCTTTAAACGCCCGGTGGTGAATGCGCAGAATGAGGTGGCGGCCATCGCCGCCTTGCACCGCTTGCATATTCTCACCACGCCTTATGTGGGGCATGGCATCCAGGGCTGGCTGCCCGCCACTCAGCGCTCATTTGTGATTACCGAGGATTTGGGTGAGATTGTCACGCTGGAGGATTTGGCGCTACAGTGGCAAATCACACCGCCCACACTGCGGTTCAAGCGTGCGCTGATCCGCCGGGTGGCGGAGATTGCACGTCAGATGCATGCGTATCCGCTCTACCATCGTGACTTTTATATCTGCCATTTCTGCTTTAAAGCGGCTGAATTGACGCTGCTGCCGCCACGATTGCATGTGCTGGATTTGCATAGAGCAGAAATCCGCGCACAGCCTTCGCAACGTATGCAAATGAAAGATCTGGCTGCGCTGTATTTTTCAGCCATGGATGTTCAATTATCCCGCGGAGATCTGCTCACATTTCTACGGCATTATGTTGGTGACGACCGTCAGTTACTGCGTGGGGAGTCGGCATTTTACCGTGCCATTGCGCAGCGTGCGGACAAGCTTTACGCCAAGTACCAGCGCAAACGCCGCGCTGGCGTAGCCATGTAAGCGCGGCGTGAATGATTTGGCGGTGAATTAAATCGTACCGTGTAGCTTGGTGTAAATCATGCCTGCCAGCTCAAAGTCCTCATGGTAGTCAATATCGACCACCATATGGTTGGTTTCAAACAGGTAGGGATTGACGCCGATATGGTAGTGAAAGCGGTTGACCGTCTCGCGTTTGAGAATAAACAGGCTCCACAACACCGAATATAACTTGGGCAAGTCTTGCGAGACTTTGTGCCAGTAACCAAACCCATAGTTGACCGGATTGCCCTTGCCATCCAGCAAATGCCCTTTGAACGGTTTGACAGCAACCAGCGAATCATAATCGTTGCGGACATCTTTCCAGACCGCCAAAGCTTCCTTGAACTGGTTAAACAAGGGCGAGGTGACCTGAATCCACATAATGTCATCGTCACCAGGCAGCGGGTCGGTTAGCGCTTTGACCAGGTCAGGCTGATAAATTTTGTTGCCGGTCAGGGAGGCATCGCGCTGCATAAAGTGAAAGCCATACTTGTCACACAACGGTTTGACCAGTTCCACACTTTCTGATGACACATAGACATTTTCTGGCGCTTCAAAGGTCAGAATTTGCTTGGCCTTGATGTCGAACAGCGAATCGTCCTGATAAAAAGGGCGAATATTTTTATGCGGAATACGCGTGGAGCAGGTTTGCAGCGGGATAATAATTTTCATAACTTAAATCATTTCTTGACGGATGCCGTCTCGGTAATTTGTTGCAAAGCCTCGGCAAACGACATTTTTGGAATAATCTCGGCAGGCAAGGCGCTCTGTAGCGACAGATTATATAGCTTAACCCCTGTTTTTTCACTGGCCAGACGCGCCAGCTCAAAGCAGCCGCGAATATGCGGTTCGTAATAGCGCAGAAAATCTGGTGAAGGATTGTGCTGGTCGGCATAAAAATGGGCTTTACCGGTGCCGCCCAAATCCATGCCCAGAATATAAATCGCCTCATAGCCCAGGGCAAACGCCAGTTGAACTGCCCAGGTGGCCACCGTTTTCCCGGCAAACACGCCTTGTTGTAAATTGTGGCTAAAGCCTATCGAGCGGCAGTAGGGCAATAAATCCGGGGCCAGCAGAATCTCAGACGACTGCGTAAAAGCCTGCAAGTATTGCTCGGCACTGCCTCTGGCCACCCCATATTTGCGACTCACCGACTCAATCAGGTAGAGATTGCCTTGCTTCAGCAGTTCTGGCGCACGCTCAGCAATAATACTCAGCCCTTCAAAGTTGAAGAAACAGCGCGCGCCCGAACGGACAGATTCGACGACACAATCCCACTGGCGCTGAAATACGCGGTGATCCACAATCACACAGTCGGTCGGATGGAGCTTGGCCGCGCTAAATTTTTTAATTGCGCAATTGAGGCTGATGGTCGGATACGAGGCGATTTGCTGCAGATCAATCTCGGCCAGCGAAGGGCCGGAAGCGACGATCCAGCATGGTCCCCGTTGTTGTTGGCTCAGCGTATGCGCAAAAGGGATGGTGGCTATTGGCTGCTTTTTCCAGAGGACGGTGCAGCTGTGTTCCCCGCGCTGCAGGTCAAAGTCCGGGTGGCAGTTGTATTGATGCTTGAAGGCGTCACCCAATTGCCAGCGCCGGTAACCCATGCGCAATTTATCTACGAATCTCATGCGTGCGTAATCACTTCTGGTCTAGCCACTGCCTGAAGTTTGAAAAACCATGAATCAGGATGATGTACAAGGCGATCATGCTCAGCGAGAAGTTTCTGAACTCATCCTTGGTGGTGAAGTTCAGGAACAGCAGCAGGTTAGGAATAAAAATCCCCAATGTATACCGTTTGAGCATGTCATCCATTTGTTGCCAGCCAGCGCGTATCCAGTAGGCCAGCCATGGAAACAGCAAGACGTGCTGCAACGTGGGCGAGAACAATCCCAGTGTATAAAAATCACTCAATTTGAAGTAATTGACCGGATTGAGCCAGAATTTTGCGTTATCAAGCAAGTGAAAATGCAGCGCAGAATCCGTGTTCCCGGTATAGGGTGCGATGATCCATTGCCGGATCAGGAAGCAGGCAATGAATTGTAGTGCGAAATAAGCCACGCGCTTTTGCATGGGATAGTCTTTGGCATGTAAGAAGAAAAAACCGAATGCGGCAACGAAGGCGGTTTCTTTGTTAAATGCCGTGAGCATGAGCAAGATGGACGCCAGAAACTTGCGGTCAGTCAGAAAGTAATAAGTGCTGACCGTGATACCAAGCAGTTCAAAGAAATCATAAAAATAGCCGCCACGCTTGAAGGTCAGCGGATAGATCAGGCTAAACAGCACCACGGCAAGGATAGAGGCCGAGTAGTTGTCAGAAAAGTGCAGAAAAATCTTGCGCAGGTAAATCAGCGTCAGCAGAAAACTGAGCAAAGTCAGGCCATACATCAGGTGGTAGTCCAGCGCCACGCGAGGCGTCCATTCCTCGGCAGGTACATCGTGAAAGAAATGGTTTTTCAGTTTGTCGGACGAGATGATGCGTTCAAACAGCTTTTCCTGTTTCTTTTCCGGAATCTGCTGCACGGCCAGGTCAGCCAGACGCGGGACCGTTGAGCGGTAAACATAGGGCTGGTAAGCCGTGCCATCAATCACCCCTACTAGCGACGCATAGCGGGAGTCGTCGCGGAAACCCCATTTAATGAAAAAGCTGTTGCAGACGTTTGCGGTACAGGCCACCAGAATCACCCAAAGAATGCTTAAGCGCAGTAAATGTTTGAACGGTGGTTGCCAGAGGTTAAGAATGGGAAATTTTTGGGTCAGCGAATGAATCATTAGGAGGCCTGAACGAATAGTGAATTATTTTTATGAATTTTAACGTATTGCATCAGGGTATCACGGCCTGTTTGCTAAAAATCATGACTTTAGATTTACCGCGCCAACCGTAAAAGGTTTTGACCAGCTTGAAATTGGCTTTTTGCAAGGTTTGCACAGCGAGCTGTTCATAAGCCACATCCACTGCATCCTTGCTGATAGTGATCATATAGTAGTCATACTTCGAGATCGCCTGCTGCTTGACAAGCTCGGGAAACAGTGTATGACCCAGTACTCTATCCTGATATGGTTGGTGGGCATAAAACCGCGCATTTTCGGTGTCATAAAATACCGGTTGCTGTTGTGGGTTGATGGTCTGGATGTAGTCCACCGCCTGCCGATCAAGATCAATCGGATTTCTATCCCATAAGGAGTAGGCGAGCATGGCAACCAGCAAACAGGCAACCCCTCGGCTACTGAGCTTGGGCCAGCGGCTTTGCCATTCAGTCATGGCAAACGCGGCGAGGAAAATAAACACGATGCCACTGGCAATGACATAGCGGCTGGAGAGGACAAACACATTCAACAAGATCACCAGGCTGACGACAAAGCTGACGCTGAGTGTTGCCAGCGCCAGATGCCGGGCAGGTGCCGGTAAGCGCGACCACCAGCTCTGTTTGGGCCAGCAGATGGCAATCAATGCTGGCAGGCCGGCTGTTTTTAATGTTTTGCTGATGGCAATCAGGATCAAGGTCACCCAGAGGCTGAACAGGCCGTATTCATCCAGATCTTCACCTAATACCTGCTGGTTGATAATGGCGGCTTTTTGTTGAATAAAATCGATGCGTTCCCCAAACAGGCGCGTGACCTGAGTGAAGATTTCTTGCAACCTGCCTAATTGATCCAGTCGCAATACGCCAGCGAATAAGGCGATGCCTAACATCAATGCTGTGAGCAGGCTCAGGCTATTGGCGCGCAGCCAAAGCTTGAGTCGCGCTGAGGCGCTTAAGCCGGTATAGGCAAGCGCGCATAAGGGCAGGGCGAGCAAATAAACCGCCGCTTCGATTCGGAATAAGGTGGCGATGACCATGACGGCCTGAAAAGCCAGCAGGTCCTGCCAACGTTGCGTTTTAAGGCTGCGTAGCCAATATACCAGGCCCCAGGTATAGGCCGCCCAAAAGCCCTCGTCGCGCAGCAACATGCCTAGCACACTGCCGACCATATATTGCGTGGAGAACAGCAGGCCATGCCCCCAGTGCAGCGTGCGCAACTTGGCGCCCGCTTCTAGCAGCAATTGTTGAAAGCCCGCGACAAACAGCACAAAGCACACTATATTCAGGCCGATGGCCGCGCTGTGTATCTCCAGACCCGTACTGCGGTGTATCAGTGCGAGCAGGCTTGGGTAGAACGGCCACGAGAACAGGCGATGCGCCTGCTGCCATTGCCCGGCAGCCAGGAGTCTGGCCTGCTCAAAATACAACAGTGAGTCGTTGTTTACCCAGCCGTGCTGGTTATACATAATTTTGCTGACGATCAGAAAGGCGGCCAGCAAATACAGGATTAACCACTGGGCTTGCGTGATTTTTTGCAGGTAAGAAAAGCGTTTCATGACGCAAACTCCACGCGCGTGAGTGCGAGTGTGGGTAAGACTTGTTCAGGGGACAATTGTCGCAAACAATTCAAATGACCGAGCGGGCATACACGCTTGAAACACGGGCTACATGCCAGCCCCAGATATTGGATCACTGCATCCGGGTGCATCGGTGGCGTATGTTTCGGGTCAGAGGAGCCATAAATCGCTACCAATGGCTTATCCAGTGCGGCAGCCACATGCATCAGCCCCGAGTCGTTACTGACCACCCGTTGGCACAACGACATCAGGTCAATTGCATCCCCCAGGCTGGTTTTGCCCGCCAGGTCCAGGCATCGCTGTTGCGTGAGCTGTTGGATGGAGGCCGTCACCGGGGCATCTTTATCGGAACCAAACAGCATCACTTGCCAGCCTGCATCAAGCGCATGATTGGCGACTTGCGCGTAATACTCGGCTGGCCAGCGTTTCGCTTCGCCATATTCGGCCCCTGGGCAGAGACCCAGCATCGGTTTGGAGGCATCGAGCTTGAAAGCGTGCAGTAATCGGTCAGCATTGGCTGCATCAGCGACCAATGCAGGTTGTGGCAAGGCGCTAGGGAGCACAGTTTGCGGGCTTAAACCCAGCGTCACAAAGCGCTCGACGGTTTTTTTTAGACGGGTTTTATCCAGCGGGCGCATGTCATTGACCAAGCCGTAACGCATCTCTCCTTTAAAACCGGTCCGTAATGGAATGCCGGCAGCCCAGGGCAAAATGGCTGATTTCAGACTGTTTGTGAGTAAGATGGCTTGTGTGTAGCCCTGAACCCTCAGACCACGTCCAAAGCGCCAGCGCGCGCCTAAAGATAATTGCCCGTGTTTGAAGGGCAGGGCGATGGCTTGGGTGATTTCGGGCATGCGCGCCAGCAATGGCAGTGTCCACGACGGTGCGGCGACATCAATCTGGCAAGCGGGGCGGTCCGACTTGAGTTGCTTGAACAAGCTTTGCGCGAGAACCATGTCGCCTACCCACGACGGGCCGATGACCAGAATCTTGTCAGCACTACTCATGCATGCATTTTTTTAATCAGATTGGTGGTGCTTCGGCCTTCCACCAAGTCAATCAATGCAATTTCACCGCCCCAGGAGAGCACCTCTTTGCCACCGACCACTTGAGCTGCGGTGTAGTCGCTGCCCTTGGCAATGACATCAGGTTGAACTGCCATGATCAGGTTCAAAGGCGTGTCTTCATCAAACAAAATGACCGCGTCCACAGACTCCAGGGCGGCCAGCACGCGCGCACGATCATTTTCATTCACCACGGGTCGGGTCGGGCCTTTGAGCGCAGATACTGAACGATCGGTGTTGAGTCCCAGCACCAGTTTGTCGCCCCGCTTTTTGGCCGCTTCAAGGTAAGTGACATGGCCTGCATGCAATAAATCAAAGCAGCCATTGGTAAAAACGATTTTTTGGCCTTGCTGTTTCCAGCGGCTGACCTTTTGCTTGAGCTCTTCCAGTGCGCAGATTTTGTGCGCCTGTTCATTGCCTTGTGCCGTCATCAGCGCATCAAGTAATTCGGCCTTGGTAATTGGCACGGTGCCGACTTTGCCGACCACCACGCCAGCGGCAATATTGGCCAATGACAAGCTATCCAGTGCCGACAGCCCGTGCATCAGCCCGGCAGCCAGGGTGGCAATCACGGTATCCCCTGCGCCTGAGACATCAAATACTTGCTTGGCGGTGGCGTTCAGATGGTGGGTGCTGTCATCAATCAGCGTAATGCCTTCTTCGCCTCTGGTGACGGCCAGAAAATCCAGGTGCAAGCTTTGCTTGAGCGCCGTTGCTTTGGCGATTAGCGCCGGATCTTGCTGGCTGCTGTCGCAGGCTTCGGCGGTTTCTTTTTTATTCGGCGTGAGTGCAGTTGCGCCACGGTATTTGCTGTAATCGCGGCCTTTAGGATCTACCAACACCGGTATCTGCCGCGCACGGCAACGCTGGATCACCTGCTGACAGACGGTTTCGGTGAGCAAGCCTTTGGCGTAGTCTGACAAAATCACCAAGGCAGGCTGCGCTGCCAGTGCAGTGTCAATATTGGTCAGAATTTCAGCTTGTTCGCTTTCGTTCAAATTCTGGGTATCTTCCTGATCCAGACGGAGCATTTGCTGGTGTCCGCCCAGAATACGGGTTTTGGCAATGGTTGGACGATGCTGGCTGGTGAGCATCGCTTCGGTCGTAATCCCATGTGACTGCATGGCTTTGAGTAAGGTTTGGCCTTCACTATCATTGCCCATCAAACCAATCATCTTGGTTGAGATACCCAATAATGCCAGGTTGGCTGCTACATTGGCGGCACCGCCCACGCGCTGTTGTTCGGATTTGATCAGCACAACCGGGACCGGTGCTTCAGGTGAAATGCGGTTTACCTCGCCGAGCAGGTAGCGGTCCAGCATCACGTCCCCAATCACCAGGGCATGGGCACCCTGATCACCAAACTGCTGCACAACTTTACTGAATGCAGGATTCATCAGACTTAAGACTCCAGAATCTCGCACAGACTGTGGCCGATAAAGATATGCGCTTCCTGGATGCGTGCAGTCACGCTGGATGGCACCACAATGTTGTGCTTGCACAGGGCATTTAACTTGCCACCTGTGCCGCCAGTCATGCCTATGGTGGTGGCCCCAATTTCATTGGCGGTTTCAATGGCACGGACCACATTGGCGCTATTGCCACTGGTGGTGAGGCCGATCAGCACATCCTCCGGGCGACAGAGGGCTTCTACCTGACGTGCGAATATATAGTCATAGCCATAATCGTTGCCTACTGAGGTCAGGATGGAAGTGTCTGTCGTCAGTGCAATCGAGGGCAGACCCTTGCGCTCTTTTTTAAAGCGGCCGACAATCTCTGCTGCAATATGCTGGCTATCTGCCGCACTGCCGCCATTGCCACACAGCAGAATCTTGCCCCCGCGCGCAATGCAATCACGCAGCAAGTTGCCGACATCGCTGATGAGTGGAAACAAGGGCTCCAGCGCCTGAAACATCGCCATATGGGCGGCGTGTTCACCTTTGAGGTATTCAATATGGTTCATATCGCTCACAATCTATCGCTCAATTGTTTGATGACTTATGCGTAAGGGTCGTCTTGCATCAAATAGTTTTGCACATAGTCTTTGACGCCTTCCTCCAGCGAGGTAAACGGCTTTTTATATCCCGCATCGCGCAGCTTCTTCATCTCCGCCTGGGTAAAGTACTGATATTTGCCCTGCAGGTCTTGCGGCATATCAATATACGTGATGTTGGGCTCGCGGCCCATGCTGGTCATTACATTGGTCGCCAGGTCTTTAAAGCTGCGCGCCTGGCCAGTGCCTATGTTGTAAATCGCATTGGCCACCGGTTTGTTTTTTAATGCCGCTTCGAGGAAGAATCCCATCACATCCGCCACGTCTTTGACATAGACAAAGTCACGCAACTGCATGCCGTCCGCTATGCCTTCTTTGGTGCCTTTAAACAGGCGCATGGTTCCAGTTTCGCTAAACTGGTTAAACGTGTGATACGCCACGCTGGCCATGCGCTCTTTGTGATATTCATTCGGCCCGTAGACGTTAAAAAACTTGAATCCAGCCCAAGCGGGCGGGGTAGCTTGCTTTTGTGCGACTTGCTGCAACACCCACTGGTCAAAAAAGTGCTTGGAGTAGCCATAGCCGTTTAATGGCCGCAAGTTCTCAATGCTGGCATCGTCATAGCCTTGTTCACCACCGCCATACGTGGCCGCAGAGCTGGCGTAGAAAAACGGCACCTCATACTCGGCACACCAGGACCACAAGTCTTGCGAATAATGCATGTTATCCGCCACCAGCTTGTTAAAGTCACGCTCGGTGGTTGCGCTGATCGCCCCCATATGAATCACTGCCGTGATCTCATCATTTTCTTCGAGAAACTCAAACAGCTGGTCTTTATCCAGGTATTCGGCATAGTGTCTGTGTACCAGGTTTTGCCACTGGTTTTCATGCGTGATACGGTCAACAATCACCAGGTCTTGCCGACCCAGTTTGTTGTTTAAATGCCAAGCCATGATAGAACCAATCATGCCTGCACCACCGGTGATAATGATCATAGGGGAACGATAAAAACGTTAAAACGCGATTATAACGCGTAATTGGGGAGGGCTGGCAGTGGAATAGGCGAGCGCTGCAAGCAAGACCAATGCGAATGGACGCTGAAATGAGTTTTTATGCTTGGTGCAAATGCAGGAGATAGATTTGCTATCTTTGTGCACGGTTCTCAAGCAGATAAGTGCTGATACTAATTTTTTGACTCAACATCACGGCGCTCTCTCCACCAACACTGGCCATCTAGATAGCGAAGCTTTGGCCAGTGTTTTCATCCTTTTGACGTGCAGCCAAGTTAGATGCTGGAAAATGACATGTCAGTCATGAGGGCTTTTAAATGTTTAAAAAATGTGATGTTCGAGCCACAGCGTTATTTTTCAGCGCCCATTGCCAAAGCGTGTTGTTTACTCGCTTGTGCTTCAGCTGCTGCTTTTGCTGAGTCAAACTCATTACTCACCCAACCCTGCAAATGCTCCAGCGCAATATCGCGCATCGCTTCAATCCAGACCGCTTCGCTATTGAGTGCAGGGATATAGTGATAATCCCCACCGCCCACTGACTGGAACAAGTGTTTACCTTCCATAGCAATTTCTTCCAGGGTTTCCAGGCAGTCGCTGCTAAAGCCGGGACAAACGACATCTATGCGTTTGATTTGTTGTTTACCCAAGGCGTCTAGCGTGTTGGCGAGGTAAGGTTGCAACCATTCCTGACGACCGAAACGGGACTGGAAGGCGATTTGATATTGGTCTTTGCTTAAGCCTAAGGCCTCAGCTAGCAAGCGTCCGGTTTTGTGGCATTCGCAATGGTAGGGGTCGCCTTTCATCAGGTGGAATTTAGGCACGCCGTGAAAGCTCATCACGAGTTTTTCTGGCTGGCCGTGTTGTTGCCAGTAGGCTTTGATATGGCTGGCCAAGGCTTGAATGTACAGCGGATGATCGTGGTAGTGCTTGATGGTACGGATGGCAGGCACGTTGCGCATTTTTAGTAGTACGCGCCACACGGCATCCAGCGCCGCCGCAGTGCTGCTGGCGGCGTATTGGGGGTAGAGCGGGAATACTAAAATGCGGTCGCAGCCTTGCGCTTTGAGGGAGTCAATGGCGCTTTTCATGCTGGGGTTGCCATAGGTCATGCCGAGTTCGACGGCAAGCGGGCTGTTGATGTGTTTAGCCAGACTCTGTTGTAATAAGGTTTTCTGTTGCTGGGCATAAACCATGAGCGGTGAACCTTGGTCTGTCCACACGCTGGCATATTTTTCTGCCGATTTTTTCGGGCGAATCACCAGGATGATGCAATGCAGAATCCAGCACCAGATAAAGCGCGGGATTTCGACCACACGCCTGTCCATCAAAAACTGCTGCAGGTAAGGCCGCAAGGCTTTAGCCGTGGGGGCGTCAGGCGTACCCAGGTTAGCTAACAGGATACCCACTTTTGGTTGACTGCCGTGGGTGTAAGCAGGTTCTGGCTGGTAGTAAGTCATGAACGCATTTTAAGTGAAAAGTGCCTTTATGACTCACCTTGTTTTGAAAAGTGCCGATGTTTGTTGTTGCGATAGTTAATCTGGTCGCAAATCATGCGGCTGATTTGCGACCAGAATCTTTGTTTAGATCTAGGTTATTTCTTATGAATCTGGTTACCAATCACGCCACCAACCGCCGCACCACCGACCGTTCCGATGGAGCTGCCACCAGTTAAGACTGCGCCTGCGACTGCGCCTACACCCGCGCCAATGGCAGTGTTTTTACCACGCGTGCTCATAGAGCCACAGGCAGAAGTGCTCAGAGTCAGGACCAGCAGGGCAGTCCAAACCAGGGATTTCTGAAGTGAGACAGGGGATGGTTTTTTCATGATTTCCTCTCCAAAGGGATTAAACATGTGGGTATTTTAAGTAAGTGAGCAGAGCGCAGGCAGTCAATCTAAGCTGATTAGTGTGTCAGAGGAATCTGACGGGAGAATATTTCCTATCAAAGTGAAAGGAAACAAAATAGCCCTTGCCAGAGCATAACGTTGCTCTAACAAGGGAGGCTGAATCATGTTTAAGCTTGTCTTCTGCGTTTCAATCCTAAGAGGCCTAATCCCGCCAATATCAGCGCTGCGGACTCAGGTTCTGGGACTGCGTTCGCTAAGGTAATGGTCCCTGCGTAGCTGGCATTTGTACCTGTACTTTCTCCAACGACTTGCAGATAGTAGCTACCTTGTTGAATGCTATTTGTAAATCCAAAAGAAAGATTGGGGCCGGAATTGAATACCGTACCATTCATGACCAGATTTTTGTTTTCATCAAGTAAGTTAAATTCCTTGAACTGAAAGGTGGTTCCTGTACCAGAAATACTGGTGAGGACTTGTTGTAAGCCATCAGTGCTAAACGAAATATAGTCATTGAAACTTGTATTGCCACTAAAAACATTGCTGAAAACATAACCGCCACCAGCTCGGGTCGCATCGTAGGTTGCAGCATACGTGGGATTAATGATTAAAGTACTTAGGCACAGTGCAACTGTTAAAGCGGATTTTTTCATAACAAACTCCTGAGTGATAAAAAAAGAGCTTGTGTCGAGCGCTTTGCGCAACATAGACAAGCATGTAGATCAGGATTGTGAAAAAACAGCAGTAAAAGATTTATCCGCCCGTGGCTGATCTCGGTGTCGGAATTATTAGCCTGATATGGTCAGGCAGTATTTAGTTTGAGAGCGCGCTAGATAACAGCTTGGCCGTGATATCGACAATCGGGATAATCCGCTCATAGGCCATTCGGGTCGGGCCGATCACGCCCAGCGTCCCCACGACCTGACCATCGACTTCATAGGGCGCAGTGACCAGGCTGCATTCATCCAGTGCCAGATAGCCACTTTCGCCACCGATAAAGATTTGCACGCCATCGGCGCGTTGACTTTGATCAAGCAGTTGCATGAGCGCCGTGCGGCGTTCAAAAATCTCAAACAGTTTGCGTAAGCTGCCGACGTTGGTTGAGAGCTCATTCACTTCTAGCAGTTTGCGTTCGCCCGCAATCACCACCGCCTCTTTTTCTGAAGGCTCGGGTTGGCTGGCAGCATCCAGCGCAGCAGACATGAGGTGATTGATGTCTGCCTGCATTTGTTGCAGCTCCTGCTTGAGCTTGATCTGTACTTCTTCCAGCGTGAGCCCCTGACAGTGGCTGTTGACATAATTGCTGGCCGTGGTGAGCTCACTGGCACTAAATGCGCGGTCGGTCAGGACAATCCGGTTTTGTACCTGGCCGTCATCGGTCACCAGAATCACGAGTATTTTTTTGTCATTGATATGTAAAAACTCCAAGTGCTTGAGCACATTGCGGCTACGCTTGGGCGTCATCACCAGGCCTGCAAACTGGGTCAATTGCGAGAGCATATCGGCCGCATTGTTAATGAGTGCTTGCGGGTCGGGCGAGGATAGTCCAGTTTTAAGCTGGGCGAGGGCGCGTTGATCAAGCGGCTGTATCGTCATCAGCGAGTCCACAAACAGGCGGTAGCCTTTTTTGGTGGGCACTCTGCCCGCAGAGGTATGTGGACTGGCAATAAACCCCAATTGTTCGAGGTCACTCATGACGTTACGTATTGTCGCAGGGCTGACATCCAGGCCGGAATGCTGGAGCAGGGTGCGGGAGCCTATGGGTTGCCCTTCACTGATGTAATGCTCTACCAAGGTTTTAAGCAAAATTTGCGCGCGTTTATCCACTTTAGACGATCTCATTAGAATGAGTTAGATTTTGCATCATTTGCGCCTGGGATAACAGTCCCTTTAGCTTTTCAGTTCAGGGCTTCTATGCTTTAATGCGGCATGCAATCTACATTCCGCTCAGTTGCCATTGTCGGCAAGTATATGGACACTGCTGCCTTGCAGCAAATGCAAAGTGATTTGACCCGCTTGGCACATCACTTGTTAGCCAAGGGGCTGCATGTCTGTGTGGAAGCCAATACCGCAGCCTATGTGGAACAAGAAGGTTTTGAGCAGGCCTCGCTGGAGCAGATAGGCAGCAAAGCCGATTTGGTAATTGTCATGGGCGGCGATGGAACCATGCTGAGCGTCGGCCGTGCTTTGCGTGAAACCGGCGTGCCCTTGATTGGCATTAATCGCGGGCGACTCGGCTTTTTGACTGACTTGCAAACGGACCAGATGCTGGATGAGATTGACGAGATTTTACAAGGTCATTTTCAGCTTGAGTCACGCATGTTACTGCATTCAGTGGTGACCAGAGCGGGCAGCCAGATTTTGCCTGTGGTTGCCTTAAACGATGTGGTGATTAAAAGCGCCTTTCGCCTGATTGAGCTTGAGGTGCATGTGGATGGTCAGTTTGTGTCTCGACAGCGTTCGGATGGCCTGATTTTGACCACGCCGACCGGGACAACCGCATATGGTTTATCTGCCGGCGGGCCGATTATGCATCCCGATCTGGAGGCGATTTCGATCGTGCCTATTAGTCCGCACACGCTCAGTTATCGGCCGATCACCGTGCCTGCGGACAGTGTGATTGAGGTGATTGTGGTCAGCGCGGCCGACGCTCAGATGAGTTATGATGGCCAAGGCCAATTCCCTTTGGCCGCCGGAGACCATGTGCGTATTGCGCGTGCTGAGCAGTCGATTCGGCTCGTGCACCCTCAAGACTACTGCTATTTTGATATGTTACGCAACAAACTCAACTGGGGCTAACGCGCCCGTTTAACCATCTATGTTACAAGCCCTATCTATTCGAGATTTTGTCATTGTTGATGTGCTGGAACTGGAGTTCTCGGCAGGCTACACGGCACTCACCGGCGAGACCGGTGCAGGCAAATCGATTTTGATTGATGCGCTGTCGCTGAGTCTGGGCGCCAGGAACGAAGGCGATGTGACGCGCAAGGGCTGTGACAAAGCCGAGATTGCCACCACGTTTGATATTTCGGGTAACCAGGCGGCTGCAGACTGGTTGCGTGCACAAGAAATGGCCGTTGATGATAGCTTGATTCTGCGGCGCGTGATTTATGCCGACGGCCGCAGCCGTGCCTTTATTAACGGTGTTTCTGCAACCGTCGGGCAGTTGCGTGAAATCGGGGAGACGCTGATTGATATCTACAGCCAGAATGCACATCACTCCTTGTTAAAAATGGCCACCCAGCGAGAAATTCTGGATGCCTATGCGCAGGCAGTGCCTCTGGCCAAAGACGTGACTAAAAGTTATAAAGCCTGGTTTCAAGTGCATCAGCAACAGTTGGCATTCGAGAAAAATGCCAGTGAGTATGCAGACGAATTGGCCCTGTTGCGTGACAGTACGCGGGAGTTATCACAGCTAGGCTTTGCGGCAGAAGAGTGGCTGGCCTTGCAGCAAGAGCACGTCAGGCTCAGTCATGGTGCCAGCCTGCTGACTGGCATGGAGGCGAGCTTGCAGATGATGAGTGAAGGCGAGGAGGTCAATGCGCTGGATTTGTTGTCGCAAGTGCAAGGCAAGCTCGCTGAATTGCAAGTCATCGATGCCGGATTGCAACCAATTGCAGAAACGGTCGATTCGGCGGTGATTCAGCTCGAAGAAGCGAGTCGGGCACTCAATCGGCATTTGCAAAAAAGTGAACTTGATCCCGAGCGTTTGGCTGAGGTGGAGTCACGTATTCAGACGATCCACACCGCGGCCCGCAAGTATCGGGTCAAGCCGGATGAGTTGCCAGCACTGTTGCAACAGCAGCAAAGCCGGATGGCTGAGCTGGAAACGTTTGCCGATGACGGAGCCTTGGCAAAACAGGTGCAGGCAGCGTGGCAGACTTATCAGCAACAAGCCGCCGCACTGTCTGCTATCAGACACCAGGCGGCGCAAGCCTTATCCGAGACCATCACCGGACAAATGCAGGCACTGTCACTCAAAGGGGGGCGTTTTGCGGTGAGTCTGACGCCGGGCGAACCGGCTGCCTATGGCCTTGAACAGGTGGAGTTTATGGTGGCCGGTCATGCCGGGGTCGAACCGCGGCCGCTCAATAAAGTCGCGTCAGGCGGCGAGTTGTCGCGTATCAGCCTGGCCTTGCAAGTGACCACCGCGTCATTAGGCATCGTACCCTGCATGATTTTTGATGAAGTGGATGTGGGCATTGGTGGCGGAGTGGCCGAAGTGGTGGGCCGTTTGTTGCGTGAACTGGGTCGACACAGGCAGGTGCTGGTCATCACCCACTTGGCGCAAGTGGCCTCGCAGGCGCAACAACATTTGCAAGTCAGCAAGTTTGAACAGCAAGGCGTGACCTTGAGCCGAATTCATGCACTCAATGCGCATGAACGGATTGAAGAAATCGCGCGTATGCTGGGCGGTTTGCAGATTACAGAGGCGACTCGCCAGCATGCGAAAGAAATGCTGGGTGTGACAGCCTGACTTGTAGCGTTTGCCATTGTGCAAGCTTTTGCGCAACACTCAGGCTGGCGTGTGCCGGGCTTGTTGAAGGCAGGGTGATCTGCGGGATTGTGGTCTCTAAAACAACATGCTTTTTAAAGAGCTTTGCCGCTGCTTGACCATTAAAGGCAATACATTCTATGGTTGGAATGTGTTTGAGTAAGCCTGGAATATCATTTGCAATCACAGACTCGGCGACAATCGCACTATCCAGGCTGCCAGGTCGGCTGGCCGAGTGACACACATCCCATACCGCCAACTTGAGTGATTGCAGCTGGTCACAGCGTTGCGCATAAGCCGTTTGTTTTGGAATCCCGAATAATGTTTCCATGATGTGCCAGAACGCGTTTTGCGGGTGCGCATAATATTGATGTTGCCGCAGGGAGGTCACTCCAGGCAGAGAACCCAGAATCAGGATGCGGGCGCCGGCGCTGGCGATAGGTGGAAAACCAGCAGCACTATGCATGTGAATCTGTGGACTTAACATGCCTCTGAGCGAGGCTGACAATCAAGCGTATCCAGGTCGGTGTTAAGACCTGAATAGTTGATGGTTGAATATCAGGATTCGTTACAAGACGTTTTTGTACATGTCCCATAAATAGTTAAAGAGTGGTCTTGCATGCTAAAGCCATATTTTTCGGCGGCAGCTTTCTGTCTCTTTTCGATCTCTTCATCATAAAACTCTTCTACCCGGCCACATTTGATGCAGACAATATGATCATGGTGAGTGCCTTCATTCATTTCAAACACGGCTTTGCCACTCTCAAAGTGATGCCGTACCAGCAAGCCTGCCTGCTCAAATTGCGTTAAGACGCGGTAGACCGTTGCCAAGCCCACGTCTTCGCCGTTGGTGATCATGATCTTGTAGATATCCTCCGCGGACAGGTGGCGCTGCTCGCTGTTTTCAAATAGCTCCAGAATTTTTAAACGGGGCAGTGTTGCTTTCAGGCCTGCATTTTTGAGGTCTTTAGGATCATGCATAATTTTTGTCCGAGGGTTAAGTAGTATGGCGTACTTGATTCGCGAAACTACGTGGTATATTAATGTATGTAATGAATATACCGATTATAAAGTGAATCCAATGCGTAATTCTATCTTATTTGTGTTGGTTGTCGCATCTCTGGAGAGTGGGTGCGGCGCCAAGCTTCCATCAATGAAACCATTCAAGATGGACATCCAGCAGGGCAATGTGGTGACTTCAAAAATGTTAATGCAACTGCGGCCGGGTATGAACCGTTCGCAAGTCCGCTACATTATGGGGACACCGCTCATCGTAGATAGTTTCAGTGATAATCGCTGGGACTATTTTTACGAGTTACGCCAGCAAGGCCAAATTGTTGAAAAACGTCGCGTCATTCTGGATTTTGATAAGGACAGCCTGGTGGCTGTGCGTGGCGATGTGATTCCTTCGGCAGAGAACCCGGACATCAAAACCATTGTAGAAGCTCCGGTTAAAAAAGCTGAAGCAACGAAAGAGGAGTCCTGGGCGGACAAGCTGAAATTCTGGGAGGGTGATGCTCAAGCGAAGGAAGCTAAGCCAGCCAAAGCGGACTCAGCCAATAAAGTGGTCACTGCCGAGTCTCCTACGCAGGTTCAAGCAGCCGTCACTCCGCAGCAGATGGCCGATGAGGAAATTGTGCCGCATATCCCTGAGGGGGAATATAAGGCAGCCCCTACTCCGCAAGAAATGGTGAAAGCGAATCCGGCAGAGGCGAGTACTCCAGCTTTGGCGGCCAGTACACAGGCCATGAATGAAAAAACCATGGCGGCCCAAATTGCAGACACCGTTGAGCCGCCACCTGTCTTTGAACAGGATGCTGCGCCGCCTGCTGTGGCAGTACCTGCGGCTGAATCGAATACTGCAGCAAGCGCGGCTTCCACCACGAGTCCTGCCTCTGCTGCAAATGCACCTGGCGTAAGTCCATCGGCCGCGGTCGCCGCGACGGCCGCTACCGTTGCTGTTGCTGAGGCTGCCCCTAAGTCAAAAAACAGCAAAAAATCAATCGCACCTAAACCGCAGACCAAGCCCTTGTCTGTTGCGCCGGTGGCTAAGCCAGCTTCACCACCGACTACAGTCAACATGACTGAAGATGACGAGGTTATCCCTTATATTCCTGAGGGGGAATATGTCGCGCCTGTCATCCCTACCGAACAGGAAATGATCAAGGGCAATATGGCTGAAGCCAATCAGCCTGCGACGGATGCACAAGCGCATCAAGTGACTGAAAAAGGCGTTGCCCCAAAAGTAGAAGCAGCCAGCGAGCCAGCACCTACATTTATTGCGGAGCAGTTGCCAGAACCTGAACCCGAACCGGAGCTGCCGCCTCCACCTCCACCGTCAGTTTCAAAACCAGCTGTCAAAGAAGCGGTTGCGCAAGTGCCTACAGCTAAAGAGTCTGTGACGCCAAGCAGCCCTGCCGCCGCGCTTGCAGTGGCGCCTGTTGTTGCTGAACCCGCTGCCTCTCCTCAGTCTGAAAGTCTGGCGGCTGCACCTGTCACGCCTGTATTACCACCAGAAGCTGCGCTTGCCAAGCCAGCCGAGCATACTGTGGCGACCGTGGCAGAAAATGCTGCTGAGCCTTCTGCCGCTGTCGGTGATGCCGAGATTAATCAGGCAGTCGCCAATTGGGCGCAGGCCTGGCGCAGTAAGAATATTAAAACCTATCTGGCCGCCTACGCGCCTGACTTTGTGCCAGAAAACTTGCCCAGCAAAGCGGCATGGGAGGCACAACGCAAGCAGCGTCTTTCTCCCAGCCAGGGCCCAATCACACTGGTCTTGAATAATATTGTGGTGCAGCGCGATGGTGTCTCTGCGGTGGTGCAATTTGAACAAAAATATTCGGCCAAGACTTACAAAGATGTGCTGAATAAGACGCTTGAAATGCGTTATGAGCCTAGCCAAAGACGCTGGTTAATTGCGCGTGAGCGTACGGCAACGATTCCAGCCGTGGCTGCAGTAGCAGCAACGCCCAAGGTGATGTTGGCCGAGACGCCGATGGTTGCCCCTGCCATGGATCAGGCTGAAGTGGCAACACAACCTCCAGCCGCTACCCCAGAAGTCAGTGTAGAGGCGGCCGTGGATGCCTGGGCGCAGGCTTGGCGAAACAAAAATGTGAATGCTTATTTTGCTGCTTACTCGCCTGAGTTTGTGCCAGAAGGCGTGCCTAGCCGCGGAGCCTGGGAGGCGCAACGTAAAAAACGCCTGTCTCCACAGCAAGGTAAAATCACGCTCGAAATCACTGATGTGAGTGTGGCGCGGGAAGGGGATAGTGCAGTGGTCACCTTCAATCAGAAGTATGCTTCTAAAGCCTATCGCGACGAAATGGTCAAACGTCTGCAGCTCAAGCTGGATAACGCTAGCAAGCGCTGGTTGATCGTGCGTGAAAGTGCTGGCAATGGTGCAGAACTGCCAGCCACCAAGCAACAGGTGACGGCGCCAGAAGGCAGCGCAGAGCATCTGGATGGCGTGTTGGAGCAAATCGGTTTTTAATCCGTTTTTCTAAAATAGTATATAAAACAATAAGTTGAGCGAGTTATGTTGAAAGTAGTGATTGCAGGCGTGTCTGGCCGTATGGGGCATGCCCTGCTTGAAGGCGTTTTTTCTGATCCTGGCTTGCAACTGCATGCGGCCTTGGATCGTGCTGAAAGTGCCATGATTGGTCGAGATGCTGGTGAGCAGTTTGGCAAGTTGAGTGGCGTCAAAATTACTTCTGATGTTGAATCTGCATTGAAGGGGGCTGATGTGCTGGTGGACTTCACCCGTCCTGAAGCCAGTATGCAATATTTGCAAGCGTGTCAGCAGGCGCAGGTGAAGCTGGTGATTGGCACCACAGGGTTTAGCGAGGCTGAGAAAGTCAGTATTGAGGCAGCTGCCAAAAATATCGGGATTGTGTTTGCGCCCAATATGAGCGTGGGTGTCACCTTGCTGATTAACTTGGTTGAACAAGCCGCGCGCGTATTGAACCAAGGCTACGATATCGAAGTCGTCGAAATGCACCATCGCCATAAAGTCGATGCGCCGTCTGGCACGGCACTGCGCTTGGGCGAAGCCGCAGCCAAAGGCATAGACAAGGCACTGAAGGATTGTGCCGTGTATGCGCGTGAAGGTGTCACTGGTGAGCGTGAAGCGGGCACCATAGGCTTCGCAACCCTGCGCGGTGGCGATGTGGTGGGCGATCATACGGTGGTCCTGGCTGGTGTGGGTGAGCGTGTAGAGTTAACGCACAAGGCCTCCAGCCGGGCGACCTTTGCTCAGGGCGCGTTGCGCGCTGCCAAGTTTCTGGCACCCCAACAGGCCGGTTTGTTTGATATGCGAGATGTGCTTGGCTTTGACAAGAATTGATGGTTAAGCCGCTGATTTCACGCGGGCAATCATCATGCTTTAACATCCTCTGACAATACCTCGCCCTTGAGTGAGGCTTTAATCTAGGCTATAATGCCGCAATTCTGAACGGGAAGAGTCCAAAAAACTTTTCCCGTTTTGCACATCTACTCACCGCTGCATAGGGCCCTCGCAGGCATGTTGCGACCTTCAAAAGATGTGTTTCGATTCAAACTTAAGGAGCTAAAGGTGTCAAAAACAATTCCAGCGATTTTAGTGTTAGCAGATGGAACTGTTTTTAAGGGCATGAGCATTGGCGCTTCCGGTCATACAGTCGGTGAGGTGGTGTTCAATACTTCCATCACCGGTTATCAGGAAATTCTTACCGATCCTTCCTATACCGAACAAATTGTCACATTGACTTATCCGCATATTGGTAACTATGGTACCAATAGCGAAGATGTGGAATCTGGCAAAGTCTATGCTGCGGGTCTGATTATTCGTGACCTGCCCTTATTGGAAAGCAATTTCCGCAGTGAACAAAATCTTTCCGATTATCTCAAGACCAACAATGTAGTGGCGATTGCTGATATCGATACGCGCAAGTTGACCCGTATTTTGCGTGAGAAGGGTGCGCAAGCCGGCTGTATTATGGCGGGTGAGCATGTGGATGAGGCACAGGCATTGGCCCATGCACAGGGCTTCCCTGGGCTTGCCGGGATGGATCTGGCTAAAGTGGTGAGCTGTACACAAGCCTATGAGTTTACCGAGCAGGAATGGCAATTAGGCGCGGGCTTTAGCAAATCGGCTGAGCAACAGTTTCATGTAGTGGCATTTGACTATGGTGTGAAACGCAACATTCTGCGCATGCTGGTTTCACGTGGCTGTAAAGTCACCGTTTTGCCGGCCCAGGCAACTGCCGAACAAGCCTTGGCCTATCAGCCAGATGGCATTTTCCTGTCTAACGGCCCTGGTGATCCTGAGCCATGTGATTACGCAATTAAAGCGATCAAAAACTTGGTGGATTCAGGCATTCCCACCTTTGGGATCTGTCTGGGCCACCAGTTGCTGGCATTGGCCAGTGGTGCAAAAACCCTGAAAATGAAATTTGGTCATCACGGTGCCAACCATCCGGTACAGGATGTGGAAAGCAAGCGTGTGTATATCACCAGCCAGAACCATGGTTTTGCGGCTGACCCGGCGACGCTGCCTGCCAATGTCAAAGTGACGCATGTGTCATTGTTTGATGGCAGCCTGCAAGGGATCGCGCGTACAGACAAGCCCGCCTTTAGCTTCCAGGGACACCCGGAAGCCAGCCCAGGCCCGCAAGAAATGAGCGTGTTGTTTGACCGCTTTATCCAGTTAATGCAAGAAAGAAAGTCCATCTAATGGCAAAAAGAACCGACATTAAAAGTATTCTGATTATCGGTGCAGGTCCGATTGTCATTGGTCAAGCCTGTGAGTTTGATTACTCTGGCGCCCAAGCCTGTAAAGCCTTGCGGGAAGAGGGTTACCGGGTCATTTTGGTCAACTCCAATCCAGCCACCATCATGACTGACCCGGAAATGGCAGATGCGACTTACATCGAGCCCATTACCTGGCAAATCGTCGAAAAAATTATTGAAAAAGAGCGTCCTGATGCCTTGCTGCCAACCATGGGTGGGCAAACGGCATTGAACTGTGCCCTCGATCTGGACAAGCATGGCGTCTTGCAGAAATACAATGTGGAACTGATCGGCGCGACTAAAGAGGCGATTGATAAAGCCGAAGACCGCCAAAAGTTTAAAGAAGCAATGACCAAAATTGGCCTGGGTTCTGCACGTTCAGCGATTGCACACAGCCTCGAAGAAGCCTTGCAAGTGCAGGCCACGATTGGTTATCCGGCGATTATTCGCCCTTCGTTCACCATGGGCGGCAGTGGTGGTGGCATCGCCTACAATCGCGAAGAATTTATCGCCATTTGCGAGCGCGGCCTGGATGCCTCCCCAACCAACGAGTTGCTGATCGAAGAGTCGCTGCTGGGCTGGAAAGAATACGAGATGGAAGTGGTACGCGACAAAGCGGACAACTGCATCATTATCTGTTCGATTGAAAACCTGGATCCTATGGGCGTGCATACCGGTGACAGTATTACTGTTGCGCCAGCACAAACCCTGACCGACAAAGAATACCAGATCATGCGTAATGCCTCATTGGCCGTATTGCGTGAGATCGGGGTCGATACCGGTGGTTCTAACGTGCAGTTTGCCATCAACCCGAACGATGGCCGCATGATTGTGATTGAGATGAACCCGCGGGTGTCGCGCTCATCTGCGTTGGCCTCCAAAGCAACAGGCTTTCCGATTGCCAAAGTCGCGGCCAAACTGGCGGTGGGTTTTACGCTCGACGAGTTGCGTAATGAAATCACCGGCGGTCAGACCCCGGCTTCATTTGAGCCATCGATTGACTATGTGGTCACTAAAGTGCCACGGTTTGCGTTTGAGAAATTTCCGCAGGCGGATAGCCGCTTGACGACACAGATGAAATCTGTGGGTGAAGTCATGGCCATGGGTCGTAGCTTCCAGGAGTCTTTCCAGAAAGCGTTACGCGGTCTGGAAGTCGGTGTGGATGGTCTGGATTCGGTCACCGATGACAAAGACCGTATCGTCAAGGAAATGGGTGAGCCCGGTCCTGAGCGTATCTGGTACGTGGCGGACGCCTTCCGTTTGGGCATGAGTGTGGATGAAGTGTTTGATATCACCAAAATCGACCGCTGGTTCCTGGTGCAGATTGAAGAAATCATCAAACTCGAATTGTCATTGTCAGGCAAGTCGCTGGGGGATTTGACCAAAGAGACCCTGTTCCGCCTCAAACGTAAAGGCTTCTCTGACCGTCGACTGGCCAAGCTGTTGAGTACAGACCAGCATGCAGTGCGTGCTTTCCGTCAGGCGCTTAATGTGCGTCCGGTCTATAAGCGCGTAGATACCTGTGCGGCTGAGTTTGCCACCAACACGGCTTATATGTACTCGACCTATGAGGAAGAGTGCGAGTCCAATCCGTCGGACAAGAAAAAAATCATGGTGTTGGGCGGTGGTCCTAACCGCATTGGTCAGGGCATCGAGTTTGACTATTGCTGTGTGCACGCGGCGTTTGCCATGCGTGAAGATGGTTACGAAACCATTATGGTCAACTGTAACCCTGAAACCGTCTCTACCGATTACGACACCTCTGACCGTCTCTACTTTGAGCCGGTGACACTGGAAGACGTACTCGAAATCGTCAACATCGAAAAACCGGTGGGCGTGATTGTGCAGTATGGCGGCCAAACCCCGCTCAAGCTGGCGCGTGACCTCGAAAAAGCTGGCGTGCCTATCATTGGGACCACGCCAGATGCGATTGACCGTGCAGAAGACCGTGAACGCTTCCAGCAAATGCTGCATAGCCTGAACCTGAAGCAGCCGCCGAACCGCACAGCGCGTGCGCCAGAAGAGGCAATTCGCCTTGCGACTGAAATCGGTTACCCGTTGGTGGTGCGCCCTTCTTATGTTCTGGGTGGCCGCGCGATGGAAATCGTGCATGAGCAAAGCCAGTTGGAGCGCTACATGCGTGAAGCGGTTAAGGTATCTAATGAATCTCCCGTCCTGCTGGACCGCTTCCTGAACGATGCGATTGAAGTAGACGTGGATGCTTTGAGCGACGGTGAAGATGTGTTGATCGGTGGCATCATGCAGCACGTGGAACAAGCCGGTGTGCACTCTGGTGACTCTGCCTGCTCACTGCCTCCTTACAGCCTGAGCGACGACCTGCAAGATGAGTTGCGCAGACAAACTGTGCAAATGGCCAAAGCGCTGGGTGTGAAAGGCCTGATGAACGTACAGTTTGCCGTGCAGAACAGTGGGCAGGGCGATGTGGTGTATGTGCTGGAAGTTAACCCGCGCGCATCCCGTACCGTGCCATTTGTGTCCAAAGCCTGTGGCTTGCAACTGGCCAAAATTGCGGCACGTTGCATGGCAGGTCAGACGCTGAAATCTCAAGGCGTGACCAAAGAAGTGATTCCGCCTTATTACTCGGTGAAAGAAGCTGTGTTCCCCTTCATCAAGTTTCCGGGCGTGGATACCATCCTGGGCCCAGAAATGAAATCGACCGGTGAAGTGATGGGCGTAGGAAACACCTTTGCCGAGGCTTTTGTGAAGTCACAATTGGGGGCCTCTGTGAAGATGCCTACCGGGGGTAGAGCTTTTATCAGCGTACGTAACGAAGATCACAAAAAAGTGATCGACATTGCGCAGGACCTGGTTAAACTCGGTTTCACGCTAGTGGCGACCAAAGGCACAGCGCGTGCACTGGCCGAGCAAGGTCTGGAGGTGACACCGGTGAACAAAGTCGCTGAAGGCCGTCCGCATATTGTCGACATGATCAAGAACGATGAGATCAGTTTGATTGTCAATGTCACAGAAGACAAAAAGGCGATTACTGACTCGTATGAGATTCGCCGCAGCGCGCTTCAAAACAAGGTGACTTATTACACGACCCTGGCGGGTGCGCGTGCCGCTTGTATAGGCATGGCACAAAGCAAAGATATGGATGTCTACTCGGTGCAAGACTTGCACAAACGCCTTGGTTAACATACACTAGGCTTAGTTGATATTTAAATAAGCCACGCTCATTCGGGTGTGGTTTATTTTTTTTATACTCATTTTTTGAAGGTATTTTCATCATGGCAGTCAATCAGATTCCTGTCACCGTGAAAGGTGCAGAATTGCTCAAAGAAGAACTACAACGTTTGCGCGCGGTGGATAGACCCAATATTATCCAGGCGATCGCTGAAGCGCGGGCACAAGGCGACTTGTCTGAGAACGCAGAGTATGAGTCAGCCAAAGAACGGCAGAGCTTTATAGAAGGCCGTATCGCCGAACTGGAGGCGAAATTGTCCAACCTGCAGATTATTGATCCAACCATGCTCAATGCAGAGGGTCGTGTGGTGTTTGGCGCAACCGTCAGGTTTGAAGATCTGGATTCTGGCGATGCCAAAACCTACCAGATCGTGGGTGAGGACGAAGCGGATATCAAAAATGGCAAAATCTCGGTCAGTTCGCCAATTGCACGTGGCCTGATTGGCAAGTCTGAGGGTGAAGTCGTTGAAGTCCAGTCTCCAGGCGGCGTGAAAGAGTACGAAATTATTGAGGTACTCTACGTTTAGTCCTTGCGATTGAATCATCTGGGATGCGTGAATAGCAGAAAATAGGAGCGTAGCAGCGATGGCCAAGCAATCAGGACTCACCGGATGGTTAAACCCGGTCTTACTTACGTTGTGGGTGGGGGCTTTGTGGATGACCGCCATCACCGCCAGTGTGCTGTTCAAAACCATTCCTGACCATATGCTGGCCGGAAACGTCGCAGGAAAGTTGTTTACCATTGTCAGCTACATTGGGCTTGTCAGCGGCTTGTGGTTGTTGATCCAGCGGTTGGCGAGTGACGGTTTTTCCGCATTCAAGCAAGGCCTGTTCTGGGTGATCCTCATCATGTGGATACTGGTCCTGATTGGCGAGTTTGGCATCCAGCCATTATTGGCTCAGCTCAAAGCCAGCGCTCTGCCAAACGATGTGATGCAAAGTGTGTTCGCCAGCCGCTTTAAAACCTGGCATGGTGTGGCGAGTATTGCTTATATGATTGAGTGTTTGTTAGGCGTCTGGTTGGTGGTCAAGTCGAACTGAGGCCAATAAAAAAACGCGCAAAAGAATGCGCGTTTTTTGTATCAGGCGTGTTTGTGAACGTGATTACAGCTTGGGGATCACGATCTTCGCTGAGGCTTTCACGGTTTCGCTGGCGCGATAAAACACCAGTTGTTTGCCGATATGGTGCACGGCGATGGCGCCCGCTTTTTCGGCGATCTCTTCGAGTAATGATTTACGCAAATCGCGGTCATCGCCCGCCACTTGCACTTTGATAAGCTCGTGGGCATTGAGGCTGACCTCAATTTCCTTGAGTACCGCGTCTGTCAGGCCATTGTTGCCTATCATGACTACCGGATTTAAATTGTGTGCCAGACCACGTAAATAAGCGATTTGTTTGCTGTTTAATTGCATGCAAAATATTCCTTGAAAACAGACCGCATTTTAGCATGAAGCAGGAATTCCCCCTATGAAACCCTCCAAAACCAGTAAAGCTTGGATGCAAGAGCATCTCAATGACGAATTCGTCAAGCGTGCACAAAAAGACGGCTACCGTGCCCGCGCTGCTTATAAGCTGCTCGAAATTGACGATAAAGATAAATTGATCAAGCCTGGCATGACTGTAGTGGATCTGGGGTCTACACCTGGCAGCTGGTCACAGGTCGCGGTCCAGCGCATCAAAGGCCAGGGACGCGTGATTGCACTGGATATTCTGGAGATGCATCCGATTCCCGGTGTGGAATTTATTTGCGGTGATTTTCGCGAAGAAACGGTACTGCAGCAATTGGAGGCCTCGCTGAATGGCAAGCTGGTCGATCTGGTGATTGCCGACATGGCGCCTAACATGAGCGGACTCAAAGATGTTGACCAGGCAGGGGCGACGTATTTGACGGAACTCGCCCTGGATTTTTGTCAGCATTGGTTGAAACCGGGCGGCAACTTTCTGGTCAAAGTCTTTATCGGCAGTGGCTTTGAGGAAATTGTGAAACAAATGCGTGGCCAGTTTGCCAAAGTAGTCACACGTAAACCTAAAGCCTCGCGTGATCGTAGCAGTGAAGTGTATCTGCTGGGCTTGCAGCGAAAAGCTTGAATTGCAATGCTTTTTTGCGTTTAGTTTGATCGCACAAGCAAAAAAATGGGTATACAATGCCATTGAAGGCTTGAAATTATAGGCTTTGCCTCCATTATTTTCTTAGGGATTCTCCCTGCCTTTCGTTTTTAAAGTTAAGGAACCACTTTGAATAATCTACTGAAGAATATCGCGATTTGGGTAGCAATTGCCTTGTTGCTGATGACGGTATTTAATCAATTTAGCGGCACGGGAAGAAGCAGTGGCCAGGTGGTTTACTCTCAGTTCATGCAAGAGGTCAAGGATGGCCGCGTAGCCAAGGTGCAGATTGATGGTCGCTCCTTGCATGTGACTACCAACGAGGGCAAAAACTATGAGACATTCTCGCCTTCCGATCCATGGTTGGTATCAGACCTGCTTAAAAATAACGTTATCGTAGAAGCCAAACCAGAAGAGCATGAATCCATGCTTATGAGCATTTTTGTCTCCTGGTTTCCTATGATTCTCTTGATCGGTGTCTGGATTTTCTTCATGCGCCAGATGCAAGGTGGCGGCAAGGGCGGTGGCCCATTCTCGTTCGGCAAGAGCAAGGCACGTCAACTGGATGAATCCAACAACAGCACCACATTTGCTGATGTGGCCGGTTGCGATGAAGCCAAAGAAGAAGTGGCTGAGTTGGTTGAATTCTTGAAGGATCCTAGCAAGTTTCAGAAACTGGGTGGCCGCATCCCGCGTGGCGTATTGATGGTAGGCCCGCCTGGGACCGGTAAGACATTGCTGGCCCGTGCGATTGCCGGTGAAGCCAAAGTCCCATTCTTCAGTATCTCTGGCTCTGACTTTGTGGAAATGTTTGTTGGCGTGGGTGCTGCGCGTGTGCGTGACATGTTTGAAACCGCCAAAAAGAACTCCCCTTGTATCGTATTTATTGATGAGATTGATGCGGTCGGTCGTCACCGCGGTGCCGGTACGGGTGGCGGTAACGATGAGCGCGAGCAAACGTTGAACCAGATGTTGGTTGAGATGGATGGTTTTGAGGCCAATTCTGGTGTGATCGTGATTGCAGCAACCAACCGTGCCGATGTTCTGGATAAAGCATTATTGCGTCCTGGCCGTTTTGACCGTCAGGTCATGGTCGGCTTGCCAGACATCAAAGGTCGTGAGCAAATCCTCAATGTTCATATGCGTAAAGTGCCCATTGATCCAGATGTTAGAGCGGATATTCTTGCCCGTGGTACACCAGGCTTTAGTGGTGCTGATCTGGCTAACCTGGTCAACGAAGCGGCGTTGTTCGCTGCACGTCGTAATAAACGCACGGTAGATATGCAAGATTTTGAGGATGCCAAAGACAAAATCTTCATGGGGCCAGAGCGCAAGTCTATGGTGATGCGTGAAGAGGAGCGTTTGAATACGGCCTATCATGAGTCCGGGCATGCGGTGGTTGCCAAGTTGCTGCCGAAAGCGGATCCTGTGCACAAGGTCACCATTATGCCGCGTGGCTGGGCGCTGGGCTTGACATGGCAGTTGCCTGAGCATGACCGTATCAGCAATTACAAGGACAAAATGCTGGAAGATATTTCGATTCTGTTTGGTGGCCGGATTGCTGAAGAAATTTTCATGCATCAGATGTCTACCGGCGCTTCGAATGACTTTGAGCGTGCGACAAAAATGGCTCGTGACATGGTGACCAAGTTCGGGATGTCCGATTCGCTGGGGACCATGGTCTATGCAGGTAGCGAGCAGGATTCCTGGATGGGCAGTATGTCTTCACGGACCGTCTCAGAAGCCACGCAGCAAAAAGTCGATGCTGAAATTCGCCGTATCCTGGATGAGCAATATGCGATTGCGCGCAAATTGCTTGAAGATAACCGCGACAAAGTGGAGGCGATGACTAAAGCCTTGATGGAGTTCGAAACCATTGATGCTGATCAGGTCAATGACATTATGGCTGGTTTGCCAGTGCGTCCACCCAAGCAGAAAAATGGACCTACCATCAGTTCTGGCGGCAGTGGTTCGGGCACCATGGTAAACCCGGCACCGCAACCAACGGCAAAAGGCGATGATACTGAGACCTAAAGCCTAACTAAGATTGAGGTTCAGGTTGGCCACAGGTTTGTGACAACCTGGCTTTCAGTTAAAATAACAAGGCTGGCTTTTGCCAGCCTTTGTTTTTTTGGAAATCAATGACCTATGCTCTTTCATTGTGGACGTTTTCGTCTCAATTTTGACCAGCCCCAAGTCATGGGTATCGTCAATGTTACGCCGGACTCCTTTTCCGATGGCGGTCAATTCCAGCAGGTGGATGCCGCGGTGCATCATGCCTTGACATTGATCGAACAAGGCGCCGCGGTGCTCGATATCGGTGGTGAGTCTACGCGGCCTAATGCGACGCCAGTCTCCCTGACCGAAGAATTACAACGCGTGGTGCCGGTAATAGAGGCCCTGGTCGCACGCGATATTCCCGTTCCGATCTCCATTGATACTTATAAGCCTGCCGTGATGCAGGCCGCGATTGCGGCTGGCGCAAGCATCGTCAATGATGTAAGAGGCTTGCAGGAACCTGGCGCGCTTGAGGTGGTTGCAAAGAGCGATGCTGGTGTTTGCATCATGCATATGCAAGGCATGCCGCAAACCATGCAGCTGGATCCTCGCTATGAGGATGTGGTGGTGGAGGTGAAACTGTTTTTGCAGACCCAGCGTGATATGTGTCTGGCGGCAGGCATCGCCCAAGACCGGATTATGCTGGATCCAGGCTTTGGCTTTGGTAAAACCCGCGCGCACAATATTGCCCTGGCCAAGGCTTTACCTGAGTTTAGCGAGCTGGGCTGCCCATTGCTGGTTGGCCTGTCGCGTAAATCGGTATTGGGACAAATGACGGGCAACGATGTCGACGCCAGATTGCACGCCAGTGTAGCTGCTGCCGTAATTAGTGCCATGCAAGGGGCACATCTGTTACGCGTGCACGATGTCAAGGCAACGGTTGAAGCCCTCAAGGTGGTTGCTGCACTTAAATAGCCAGCTCAGCATGACCATACACAAGCATAACGATTAAAGGATACACACATGGGTAAGCAATATTTCGGTACAGATGGCATTCGCGGACGCGTTGGAGAGTCGGTGATTACGCCAGAGTTTGTCATGCGCTTGGGCTATGCAGCCGGACGTGTACTGGCCAGCCATGAACACTTGCCTGCGGGTAAACGCCCCACGGTACTGATAGGCAAAGATACGCGGATTTCTGGCTATATGCTGGAAGCGTCCCTGGAGGCCGGATTGTCTGCTGCTGGGGTGGATGTGCTGCTGACTGGCCCCATGCCGACGCCTGCCGTGGCTTATCTAACGCGTGCCTTGCGTGCGCAGGCCGGCATTGTGATTTCTGCTTCACACAACCCTTATTATGATAACGGGATCAAGTTTTTCTCTGCACAGGGCACCAAGTTACCGGACGAGATCGAGTATGCGATTGAGGCCGCGCTGGCTCAGCCCATGCAGGTCATGGATTCCGCGCAACTGGGCAAAGCGAAGCGTGTCGATGACGCAGCGGGCCGCTATGTCGAATTCTGTAAAAGCACGTTTCCCAATCACCTTGATCTGCGTGGCCTCAAAATTGTGCTCGATTGTGCGCATGGCGCCACCTACCATGTCGCGCCGCCGGTGTTCCATGAGTTGGGGGCAGACGTCATCGCTATAGGCAATCATCCTGATGGCCTCAATATTAACGAGCAGGTGGGTTCCACTCACCCGCAAGCCCTGCAAAAAGCCGTGGTGGAACATCAGGCAGATTTAGGCATTGCCTTTGATGGCGATGGCGACCGTGTCATGATGGTCGATGGTGCAGGTAAGCTGCTGGATGGTGACCAGTTACTTTATATTATTGCCATGGGCCTGTATGCCAAAGGCAAACTCAAGGGCGGCGTGGCCGGTACCCTCATGACAAATTTGGCCCTGGAACACGCCTTGCAAAAGCATCAGATTCCGTTTGGCCGTGCCAATGTCGGCGACCGCTATGTGTTGGAGCTGTTGCAGGAAAAAAACTGGAAACTGGGCGGGGAGAATTCTGGCCATATCCTCACGCTGGATAAACACTCGAGTGGTGATGCGATTATTGCTGCCCTGCAGGTGTTGCAGTCCTTGCGTGAAAGCGGCAAGTCCTTGCAACAGCTGGGTGCTGACCTGACGCTATATCCGCAGGTGTTGATTAATGTAACCACCAAACAAAAGCTGGACTTGAACCAGGCGGCCGTGCAAACCGCCGTGCAGCAAGCCGAGACGGCGCTCAAAGGTGAGGGCAGGGTCTTGTTACGTGCTTCTGGCACTGAGCCCAAAATCCGCGTGATGGTGGAGGGCCTAAACCAGGCGTTGGTACAAGCGCAGGCAGAGCAACTGGCAGCAGTGATTCGTCAACTGGCCGCCTGAGTGGCTCTTGGCTCCTTTGCAAGCAGCCGTCTTAGGCCGCCAGCTGATTTTGATAGACCGTGAGTTGTGGGAACGGAATTTCAATCTGTTGCGCATCAAAGGCATTCTTAATCCGCTGTAAATAAGCGCGCTTGACTGTCCATTGTTCCAGCGGCCGTACCTTGATGCGACAGCGGATGATGACGGCGGACTCGGCCAGATTGTCCACCCCGGCAATTTCCAGCTTATCCAATACTTTATTAGCCAGCTCGGCATCCTGCACAATACTGGCACCCACTTCATGCATGATTTGCATCACTTTACTGAGGTTTTCGTCATACGCCACCCGGATATCCATCACGGCATAGGCAAAGTCGCGTGAGCGATTGGTTACCGTGGTGATCTGGCCATTGGGCACATAATGCACATTGCCTTCGTAATCGCGCATCTTCACATAACGCAGCGTAATTTCTTCCACCAAGCCAGCTTTGTCGGCAATTTCCACGACATCATCTTTGCGAATCTGGTTTTCGAGTAGCAGAAAAAAGCCATTAAAATAATCTTTGACCAAGCTCTGTGCGCCAAAGCCCACTGCCAAACCAACGACCCCGGCTGCCGCCAGTACCGGAGCAATCGAAATCCCAAGCTCATGCAGGATTTCAACCACGGTAATCGCCAGAATCACGGTGGTGACGATATACCGCAGCACCATGCTGAGCGTGTTGAGGCGTTTAATCTCTTCCAGATTATCTACTTGCCTGGAGTTGAGCTTATCCCTGAGTTTCACAATCAGGCTTTTGCTCAGCCGGTTGAGAAAATAAGCCACGCCAATAATGAAAAAAATACGCAGCAGGGTTTTTACCAGCGCCAGTATTTCCGCAGGTTGCTCTATTCCTAAGTATGTAAACCAAGACATGGTGTCAAACACTCCTTTCGATCAATAAAGTAAATGCACTAACTGGATAGCCAGTAAGCGGTCAGGGTCGGGATTTCTAGAGTCTCCTGCTCGGTGGAGATCGTTGAACCACTACATAAATCCGTCATCATCCTGGCTTTAAACAGGCCGCGTTGCTTAAACGGCTGCAGGTTGACCTGCTGCGCTTGTGTGGCAAAGTTGGCGATTACCACCACGTTGGCATGCATGCCCGATGGCACATAGCGGTGGAAGGCGAACAGGTGCGGATTGTCTTGTGTAATCAGCGCGCGGTTGTTTAAATCGGCAAAGGCTGAAGTCTCCTTGCGGATCGCAATCAGTTGCTTGATCTGGCTGAAAATCCGTTGTTCGACGGTGCCTGGCTGGTGACGACGCGCCATCACCTCCCAGTCCAGTGTCGGTCTGTGTACCCAGCGGTTGTCGTGCATTTTGTTTTCATCTTGCAGATAACTGTCGTTATTAAGCGTACCAACCGCATCGCCATAGTAAATCAGCGGGATTCCGCCAAACGACAAAATCAGGTTATGCAACAAGACGATGGTTTTGATCGCATTTTCAATTGCCAGTGGGTCCTGTGTTTGCAGGGCCATTTCCAGCCCGGCCAGTGACGCCAGCGCACCAGATATGCGGGCATCGCCGGTTTTTTTGTTGACGCCAAAGGCAAAGCCGCGTGCATTCGATTCAGGGTAATGTCCGGTGTAATAATCGACCAAAAAGCGGCGATGTGACACCGGTTCAAATCCGGCTTCGATAATGGCTTTATCACTAAAGCCCAGACCAATATCATCATGGCAGCGCACATAATTGAGCCAGGTTGCGCGGTCCAGTTTTTCCGGCAAGTCCTCCACGCCCTTGGTCAGTAATACGGTACGTTTGGTGGCGACTGCATCCCAAAGCAGTGCCATAAATGTGGCGTTATATGCAATTTCACATTCCTTGGCGTTGATGGCATCTTCACCAAAGTATTTGATAATTTCTGTCGGCGAAACTATCGCCTCGGCAATAAAGATCACACCGGGGGCTGCAATCTGGCAACAATCCTTGAGCAATTGCAAAATCAGGTGGGCTTCGCGCTCGTTCTGGCAACTGCTACCGATTTTTTTCCACAAAAACGCTACGGCATCCAGCCGTAGAATATCTACGCCCTTGTTTGCCCAAAACAGGATGATGTCCACCATCTCAATGAACACAGCAGGGTTGGTGTAGTTGAGGTCCCACTGGTAATGATTAAAGACCGTCATCACCCATTTGCCGGTGTCTGCGTTAAAGGTAAAACTGCCTGGGGCCTGTTCAGGAAACACTTCCGGCATGGCGCTTTCAAACAAGTCAGGCAGCGTGCGGTCAGGATACATGAAGTAATAATCCTGATAGGTCTGGTTGCCTTGTTTGGCTTGTTGCGCCCAGGCATGCTCATCTGAGGTATGGTTGACCACCACATCCAGCGTTAGCAGGATTCCGCACTGCTGCATGGCGGCAATCAAGTGTTCCAAATCCTCCATCGTGCCGTGCCGCGCATCCACTTTCCTGAAGTCGCGTACTGCATAGCCGCCATCATTCTCATGCGCCGGACAGTCACAAATCGGCATGATATGGACGAGGTTGATGCCGAGATCTTGCATATAGGGCAGCTTGTCACGCATATTGGCCAGGCTGCCCGCAAAGCCCTGGCTGTAGAGCGCCATGCCTACCCACTTTTGCTGCATAAACCAGTCATGGTTTTTTTCGCGCTCCAGGTCTTTTGCGCGCAAATGTGGCGCGCGCTGTGCATATTGTGTCGCCAGCACCTCCACCAGCCGCCCCAGTTGTGGCTTAAAGTCTTCGCGCTGACCATAAAGATGCTGAAACAGCGAATAAATGGCGTAAAAGTTAGCACCCAGCCGGGTATAAAAATAGTGCCAGTCTTTGCCAGCCGGTTGTTTGAACGAAGACAGAATCTCGTTCAATACCGCGTGGGAAATTTGTTCGTACATGTATCGAGGTCCTTGTTGATCTGATTATTTCAGGCTGTTGCGCTGCCAAATTTATAATGGCGCATGCCCTCCAGAATGCCGTGCGCATGCGTGGCCTCGGCAAAAAAGATCCGTGGCATGCCTTTTAAATGTGCCAATTCTTCGCTATGGTTACCCACTACGACGGCCATGGTGTCGCCCATCAGCATCTCAATATCATTGCCAGAGTCGCCTGCCACCAAGAAGTTGGCCAGTGGCAAATCCCATTTGTAAGACAAATAGCGGATGGCATGGCCTTTGGAAGCGCGAACCGGCAAGATATCCAGAAACTCACCGTGTGAATAAATGATTTGCGCGTGCAGCCCCTGCTTGCGCAGATGCTGGCGGATTTTTTTCACAGGCGGCATCTTGCTGGCATCCACCACATAAGAAATTTTGAATTCACGCTGATTTTCAGCAGATTGCAGACGTAGCCCAGGCAACTCCGCTAACGCTTTTAGCAAGTCATCACGTCGCCATAAATGGCGGATATGGTTAGCCCAGCCGATATCTGGCGTGCGGTTGAGCCCATAGTGAATTTCCGAGCCGACGGAGGTAATGAGCACATCCGGGATAGGAATATTGTTTTTACGCAATATTTCAATCGCACTCTCCAGCGGGCGCCCGGTGGCGATGCCAAAAATGTTATAGCCGACATTGGCCACCAGCCATTCCACCAGGTCAAGCTGCCCCTGTTGGTTGCCAAGCAAGGTGTTGTCTATGTCTGTGATAAATGCATATTTTGCCAGCGGGATCGGTGACTTGCCTTGATGCAGCGCGACTTGCTGCTTGCGCAGATTTTTGCGTTGTTTTCTTAGCAGTTGGTGTACCTCTCTGACATATTTGTTCACATGACCCGCCCAGGTGTAATGGCGTTTGACGTTCAAGACGCCGCTCTTGGCCCATTTGCGCCAGCGTGCTTTATCCGTGAGAGCTGAGAGCAGGGCGGCAGCAATCGCATCGCTATCGAGTGTGTCTACCAGCAAGCCATGATGACAATTGGCCAGAATATCGCGAGGACCACCATCATCTGGCGCAATCACCGGCAGGCCGCAAGCCGCAGCTTCGAGCAAGGTCAGCCCAAAAGGCTCAGTAAAGGCAGCGTTGATAAATACGCCACGGCTTTTGGCCGCCATGCGGTACAGCTCTGGGATATCTTCTTGCGCATGACTTTTGGGAATCGCTACTTTGCCCCATAAGTCATAGGCATCAATATCCAGCAGCAATTCATTCAACACCTGTGCCTGCGATTTTTCCAGGTCTCGAATGCGCTCTCGGCTACCGGCGACCAGCACCAGGTTAGCCTTCTTTTGCAGCGCCGGGTGGCTGCCATAAGCTGCTAGCAAGCCCTTGATGTTTTTGCGCACCTCGGGCCGGCAAATACACAAAATCATCGGCTTTTTCGGGTCATGCAAAAAGCGATGGATACTTTGCTCCAGCGTTGCTGGTATTGCTCGGCGGCCTGGCGGCGAAAAGCGCGATGTATCTGTACCGGGCGGGATCACGCGGAATCGCTGATGATCGGCTTGCGCATACATGCCATATTGCAGCTCAACCTCCTGACGTGTGCTGGTCACGATCATCGAAGCATGTTGAATCAGCGCATCCTCCTCGGCAATGCGTCGCTCAAAATTAAACTGCTTTTCAATCTTGTCTGCCTTGCGGCCACTGGAAAGCAGCCGCGCCTGCTTGGGTTTGCCCAGTGAATGGCCAGTATGAATGAGCGGAATGCCCAGCAGCATAGACAACTGGCGGCCCACATAGCCGGCGTCGGCATAGTGGGAATGGATCACATCTGGCAAGCGGCCTTGTTGGCGTAAATAGTGTAGGCAACGGTCCACCATCTGATCCAGATGTGGCCATAACAACTCTTTGCGGATATAGCGCTTGGGCCCGCATGGAAAGCGGATAATACGCGCCTTATCGCTGAGTTTCTCTTCAGGCTGCGCATAATCGCTCGCCACCTGCGGGTCGTCGATCAACCGCGTCATCAGGTCGACCTTGCCGACTTGCGGATGCTCCGCCAACGCATTTGCCAAATCCAGTACATAAGTGCATTGCCCGCCGGTATCGGCATCCACGCCCAGCTCAAGTTGCTGGCCACGAATCAAACCATGTACGCTGATTAGCAACACGTACAAGGATTCTGAGGGTTCTTTTTTATTCACACGCATGTGTACCTCCACTGGCTCACCACAAAGCAAGGCAATTGCACCTCAGGCCTGGCAACTGCAATTGATCATGATGAAAAATGCTGCAGGACTTCACGTCCATTAGATTGAAAGATGCTGCTTGCATCCATGTTTTCCGCGAGGGAAATAAGCGGGATATCAGGCCTGTAATACCCCTATTTCAACTACAGGCTAATAAATTGACATCAATTTAAAATAAAAAGTTTCAACTTTTAACAAGATCGCAGGCAATAAAAAAGCCCTGACCAACAGGGCAGGGCTGATTTTTTGCATGAGTTTAGAGATTAGTAGGCTTGGCCCGTGGCAAAGAATACGCCACCCGCAATATGGTGTATCGTACGCAAGTCGTCATGCCCTTCAAAATGCCAGCGGCCGTCAGAAAATACACGCTCATCAGCATGCGCCGCGATCACTTCAGCAATAAACAAATCGTAAGTGTTCTGGTTATGCGGCTCGGGGATGATTTTGCATTCCAGCCACGCCACGCAATCCTTCACCAGTGGCGCGCTGATCTTGTCTGCAGCAAAGGTTTCAATGCCGTATTCAGAAAACTTGTCTGCGCCTGGCAAATCACGGCCGCTGATACTCCCCACCTTTTTTACCATCTCGATTTGCTTGACGCAGGGCAGGTTGATGGCAAAAGTCCCTTCTGCTTCCATCAGTTCACGCGTGTAGGTTTTGCTGTCTATCACGACTGTGACTTTGGGTGGATTAAAGTCTAAAGCGCAGACCCAGGCGGCGGCCATGATGTTTCGTTTGTCTGCATGGGCGGAGGTGATGATGGTTGTAGGGCCGTGGTTTAGTAACCGATTTGAATTTTTTAACTCAAGATTCATTTTATGCTTTTGTAATTAATTTCTTAGATGTTCTGCAGCAGCTTTAAAAGTTTGTGCGGCTATCAATAAATTTCTTTTCTTCATAGTCTTAGGATGTTTATTTGCTTCAGTAGTAAAAATTCTTGCGACCTTTACCAGCCAGTCGGCTTCGTCTTTTAACTCCTGATTGAAGTCAACGAATCCATATCTATTCTTTAGTAAACTTTCAATATTCCATTTATTCCTTTGAGATAAGGAAATGAATTTGTTAGCAAACCTCCGAGGATCAATGTAAATTAGGATTGGAATTTTGTAATAAAGATTATCTTTATCATTGTTTAATTGAAGGTGTTGGCAAAATTTAAAATTATCGCTGCTCATTAGATCAAGTAAATAATTTGCAACTTGTGGATAGTCATCAAGTACAGCTTGGTTAATTTTTTCGATTAAGTACTCGTATATTTCTTTGAATTCTGCGGAGTCTCTTTCCTGATACCCTAGGTTATGGGAGGACTCTTGAGCGAAATGACTTTTTAAATTATCAGCTTGAATAGCTAATAAATTATTCTTTTTCAAATGATCAATATATTTCTTCCCAAGTTTAAGAATCTGAGCTCTTGATTTTGGATATATTTTGCATTCAGACAAAAATAATAGATTGCCAAAAATATGTAAAAAAACCTCAACTTCATGATGCTTAAATGACACAAACTCCTCGTGAACGATGTCAAGATAGCTTTTGATTTCCTCATCAGTGAGTTCATAGGCATACCAAAGCTTTTTCCAGGTTGGAGTATCTTCTGTAAAAAAATACTTACTATTTTCAACTTCAGATATTAGTTTTTCTGTATCGAAAATGCCTTTTTCAAAAAGTTGTTCCCATAGTTCAAGACTCAGTACAAGGTCATACAAAGAAAAGTCAGGATATTTTTTGGTAATTATTGAGATTGGTTGTTCCGGATCTTCAGTTCCTTTGCCATTCATAAAAGAAACCCAATCGCTCATGGTTAGTTTTCTTAATTGAGCTGGTTTTAAATGCCCGCTTTTTATTTCAAAACTAAATATCAGATAGTTCGTCAACAAAGCTTGAATTAAATCATTATGGCTTTTTAAATTCTCAGGAAGAGAATTGAGTAGTCTCAAAAAATCATCAAGGGCTTGTCTTATATGCCTCAAGTTCTGATAAAGCGACTGGTTATATATTCTTACAATTTCAGGCGTGAGTCTTGTAAATATTTCTTTTTGATTCTCTGGATATTTATCAATGAAAGCTTTTAAAGCGATATCAGTTTCTGGTTGTAGTTCGAAAGTTTTACCAATTAACTTTTCCTTAGCCCTCTGGTAAGAGATATCATCTTTGTTAATTTGCTCTTCACTCCTGATTTCATCCTCATTAGCAATCAGAATAACTTTGTGACCACCATGTTCAACGAGATGATTTATGTAGCCCAAAAGCTTAAGAATGTTGATATTACTTCGCTCTAAATCATCGAAAACAATTACAAAGTCTTCTAAGTTTGTAAGATAATCTGGCAAATTAATATCAGGTATGGTGGGAGATATAGTTCCATCCTCTCTACCGTCATTATTCAAGTCGATCTTTAAGGCACCCTTTAAAAAGCCTTTCACAACTTTGCCAGCGAGGACTGCTTTTTTTGAAGATAATTTAGGGTGGAGTAATCTGAAAAATTCATCCTCTATATCCTTAAAAGAGGACATACCATAGGTACTCACTAAAAGACTTTTGAGAGATTGACTATTTCTTTTCTCAATAAATTGATTGATAAATTGAGTTTTTCCACTACCCCAAGCACCTTTTAAAAGCACAGCATACTGAGGTGATTCAGATAGCTGACAATAGTATTCGAGAAATTCAAAGATTTTTTGGTTGTGAGAGAGCATAGACGATTAGCGCGGATGAACTTACAGTTAGCTTAAATTATTCTTTAGTAATTAAGGACATGTTGTTGCAGGCTATCATCCTTATTTTTTAGTAACTACATAAGGTATACCAGTTTGCTCTGCTAGCGTTTTTGCAGCTTTGAGCTGCGCGACGTAGGGCTTGATCAATGGCCTCAAACTTTTTTCTATCAACTTTTCTTTTTCAGTCATAGATTTACGCCTCGTCAGAGTAATTTAGGTTCATTGGCTGAATTGTCATACAAAGACCATGAATTTGATAGAGCGCTGTAAAGCTGATGTAAGTTTTTTAAACCTGTTTTGAGTCTACGCTTACTGGTAGGGCTGGGGTATTGTGGCCATCAGCAGTCGTTTTAGGGGGCGGGGAGCGCCAACCCAGCAGCAATCAGGTCGGCAAGATTGGACAATTGGCCTCATTAGGCAAGTATTCACGGGCAAAGGTAGTTTTTCCTGCGCCGTTTGGACCTGCAATAATGATGACTTTTTTCATCGGCCTAGAAGTTGGTCAATTCTTTCAAAAACGACTTCGGCTGGGATGGTTTTTACTTTGTTGGAAAGGATGTCATCCAGACGTTGCTTGGAAATAGTTAGCCACGCTTGCTCATCCAAGCTGAGTTCCCGATTATCAGTCAAAGATGAATGATCGGCGTGGCTCTTATCCATTATTTCTGCCAAGTATCCTTCAATGTCACCGTTCTGTTAAACACCGGCTTCCCAGCCACACTGTCTTTACGGTCGGCGACAAAATAGCCATGACGCTCAAACTGGTAGCTGTCGCCTGGGTTGGCTTCCTGGGCGCTTTGCTCAAGCTGGGCGGTGATGACTTTGACAGAATCCGGGTTAATGTCATCCAAAAAGTCTTTATCGCCGCTGCCTGGATGCGGGTCTTTAAACAGGCGGTCGTACAGGCGGATTTCGGCGGTGTAAGCGTGGTTAGCGCTGACCCAGTGGATATTGCCTTTGACCTTGACGCTATCCGCACCCGGCGTGCCGGACTTGGTGTCTTGTAGGTATTCGCAGTGTACGGTGGTGACGTTGCCAGCCGCATCTTTTTCACAGCTCAGGCATTTGACCACGTAGCCGTAACGCAAACGCACCATATTGCCTGGGAACAGGCGGAAGTAGCCTTTGGAAGGTTCTTCCATAAAGTCTTCGCGCTCTATCCACAGCTCTTTGGAGAGTTTGACCACGCGTTTGCCCAGCTCAGGGTTTTGCGGGTGGTTAGGGGCGTAGCAGTCTTCTTCCTGACCTTCAGGGTAGTTATCAATCACCAGTTTGATCGGGTCGAGTACGCCGATTTTGCGCGGTGCGGATTCGTTGAGCACTTCGCGCATGCAGTCTTCGAGGATGCTGTAATCAATCCAGGAGTCTGCCTTGGAGACGCCGATCCGGTCTGTAAACAGTTTAAAGCCTTCTGGCGTGTAACCGCGGCGACGAGCACCGGCCAGGGTAGGCAGGCGTGGGTCATCCCAGCCAGTCACATGTTTTTCTTCGACTAACTGAATCAGCTTGCGCTTGGAGAGCACAACATAGGTCAGGTTGAGGCGTGCAAATTCATATTGGTAAGGCACCGGTTTGTTAATCATTCCGGCATCAGCCAGATTGTCCATCAGCCAATCGTAGAAAGGGCGCTGGTCTTCAAATTCTAGCGTGCAGATGGAGTGGGTGATGGTTTCCAGGGCATCCTCAATCGGATGCGCGAAGGTGTACATAGGGTAGATGCACCATTTGTCACCGGTGTTGTGGTGGTGGGCGCGGCGGATACGGTAAATCGCGGGGTCACGCATATTGATGTTGGGCGAGGCCATATCAATTTTCGCGCGTAACACCATGCTGCCATCGGCGTGCTTACCATCGCGCATTTCTCTGAAGATGCGCAGATTTTCTTCTGCACTGCGGTCGCGGAATGGCGAGTTTTTACCTGGCTCGGTTAGCGTGCCGCGGTTGATACGCATTTCATCGGCGCTTTGCGCATCGACATAGGCTTGTCCGCGTTGAATCAAGGCCTCGGCAGCGGCATACATAAAGTCAAAATAATCGCTGGCAAAGTAGAGATTGTCTTCTTTGCTGCCATCCGGGCGCGTATTGTCCCAGTCAAAGCCCAGCCACCGCACCATCTCAGTGATGCTATCTACATATTCCTGGCTTTCTTTTTCTGGGTTGGTGTCGTCAAAACGCATATGACAGATGCCGCCATAATCACGCGCTAACCCAAAGTTGAGAAACACCGATTTGGCATGGCCGATGTGCAAATAACCATTCGGCTCGGGCGGAAAACGGGTGCGAATTTTAGCAAAATCGGTTTGTCCGGTGGCGTGATGCGCGGCATCGCCTGGCGTACCAGCCCATTTCTTTTCGGCATATTTTTCTTCGGTAAGGTCTCTATCAACAATAGCACGAATAAAATTGGAGGCGGCGGGGGTCGGTTCTTTTTGTGTAGACATGGCGGTTCTTGAAGTTGCTAAAGTGTGCTTATTTTACACGGTTAGCGACCTGACCCAAAACGCTTAATACAGGGCGTTTCGGGCTTTTATCGCCCGGCCTGACAGGGCGGGTATGCTACACTGCGGGCTATGAATATACGCATGATTATCGCCACTCACCGGTTGTTATGAACAAGCTGGCATTTCCTATTCTGGCCGTGCTGGCGGATGGTAAATTTCACTCTGGTGAAGACTTGGCCCAGCGTTTTGGCGTCACCCGCGCCACGGTATATAACGCGATTCAATCCGCTGAGCAGCTAGGCATCAAGGTGTTTTCAGTCCGTGGACGCGGTTATCGCTTGCCCAAGCCGCTGACCTTGCTCGATGCAGATCAAATTACCCAGGCCTGTGGTGACTATGCGCCCTGGTTTCATGTGCAAGTGCTGGCGCAGGTCGATTCTACTAACCGCTATTTAATGCAGGAGAGTGCGCGCGGTATTGCCCATGCGACCTGTGTGGCGGCGCATATGCAGACAGCCGGTCGCGGTCGACGCGGCCGTTCCTGGCATTCTCAATTGGGTGGTAGCCTGACTTTTTCTTTGCTCTGGCGCTTTCAATGTGGCGCGGCTGGCTTGTCTGGCTTGAGCCTGGTAGTCGGTTTGGCACTGGTGCGGGCATTGCACACGATGGGCTTAACCAGCGTGCGCTTAAAATGGCCGAATGACTTGCTGGTGTTGCAAGCGGGCAGTTGGCACAAGCTGGGCGGGATTCTGATTGAGCTGCAAGGGGATATGGAAGGCCCAAGTGCAGCGGTGATCGGCATAGGCCTCAATTTGGAATTGGAGGCCGATTTACAACAGCAGATTGACCAGGCGGCGATGGGCCTAAATCAGTTGGCGGGTGCGCCTGTAGACCCTAACCAGTTGCTCGGCCACTGCTTGAACCAGTTGGCGCAACACTTAAGCCTGTTTGCCGAGCATGGTTTTGCCTATTTTCAGCCCGAGTGGACGGTGTACCATGCTTTTGAGCAGCAAGCTGTGAATCTGCTGTTAGCCAATGGCCAGTCGGTTCCCGGTCGTGTGGTTGGCGTAGCTGAAGAGGGCAGTTTGCTGGTAGAAACCGCTGCCGGTATTCAGCGCTTTAACGCAGGCGAAATCAGCGTGCGGAGTGCGGCATGAAACTGCTGATTGACGCTGGCAATAGCCGCACCAAATGGGCCTGGTGTCCTGAGCAATCAAGCCAGTCTACAGCGCTGCAGATCAATGCCCTGGATAATCAAGACTGGTTTGAGGGCGCCGCACAGGCGCAAGCCTTGCACGCCGCGATCGCTAAGGCGAGCCTGATCTATTTAAGTAATGTGGCGGGCGAGCGCTGGCTGCAAGCCTTGCACGAGCGGGATCAACGTTTGCAAGCTATTGTCGCCACCTCTTCAGCCTTGGGTTTGCAAAACAGCTACAGTCAACCTTCGCAACTGGGTAGCGACCGCTGGTGCAGCCTGTTAGCGGTATGGCGTAGCGAGGGTAAATCAGCATTGGTCGTCAGCGCGGGTACTGCGATGACGATGGATGCGCTAGTAATCAAAAAAGCACAGGCGATGTTTGCTGGCGGCAGTATCCAGCCTGGGTTGCGACTAATGTGGCAAAGTTTGCAACAAGGGGCGGCGCAACTCGATTATGCCTATCCCGACCTTGACGCTGGCACGGATAGCTTTGCGCAAAATAGCCAGCATGCCATGTGGTTGGGCTGCGTGCAGGCGCTGGCTGCTTCGGTGGCTGCCCAGTACGCACGCTTGTGCCAGCAGCTGGATCATGTGCCACTATTGTTCATGAGTGGCGGCGATGCAGATTTAATCGCCAGATATTTGCCGCATGCATTGTCAGCACAGGCGATTATTGTGGATAATCTGGTATTAAAGGGATTGGCCTGCCTGGCTGAGTGTTCAGACGAATGAAAAGTATAAGAGAATGAAAAAAATATTCTGGATATTGGTATTGCTGAATGTGGTGGTGTTTGCTTATTTTGAGCGCGATGCCCTGTCACCTGCCGTCAGTAGCCTCAAACCAGAGCTCCAGCCACAGCAAATTAAAATCCTCACCGAGCAGTCGTTGTCGTCTTACCCCACACGCCATCCAGAGGCGGCGGTAAACGAGCCTTCCGATTCGGTAGAGCAGCCTGCTGATAGCCATGTGCCTGCCAGTGAGCCAGTGTCAAAACCAGATGCCCAGGGTGCTGAAGCTAAATTGCCTGAAACCAAGCCATCTGAGCAAAAATCTCCTGAGCCTAACAAGCCGGAGAGCTCCAAAGTGGTAGAAGCGAAACCCGCTGAAGCAAAACAGGCAGAAAAAGCCCCGTCGGCTAAGCCCGCAGAACAACATACCGCGACGGCTGGCGCTTGCTATGAGTGGAGCAGCTTCAACACGGCGCGCTTGAATGAAGCCTTGAGCCTTGCACAGCAACTCAATATCAAGACTCATACCAATCTGATCGGCAGTCCGCAGGATAATGTGCGTTACTGGATTTATAAACCGCCGCTACCTACTGCCGAGGCTGCGCAAATCAAAGCCGATGAATTGCGTAAACTCGGTGTGGAGGATTTCTTTGTTGTGCAAGACGACCCCAAATGGCGCAACGCGATCTCGTTCGGTGTTTTTCGTGATGAAAAACTGGCCGATAAGCTCATGCTAGACCTCAAACATAAGGGGGTAAAATTGTTGATTAAAGCGACCCGTAATGGCGGTCAGGCGGTCATCAAAATGCAACAGGTCTCGCCACAACAACTTGTTGGTTTGCAAAAGGCGCGTTCGCAGTTTCCAGATGCCGTGCTTAAAGAAATACCTTGTAATTAAAATTCACAAGGCGTTAAAACGATAGACATCAAAAAACCCGCATTCGCGGGTTTTTTGATAATCAATCTTACTGTTGTGCTGCTTTTTGAGCTTCAGCTGCTTTTTTGGCCGCTTCTTCTTCCTTGGCTTTATCTTCTTGAATTTTCTTCAGCAAATCCCCATTGGCTTTCAGGCCTGTCATGATTTGATTATCTACATTGTTTTTACGATCAAACACAAGACTATCGCCTAAAATCACTTTTACCCAGTCTGGATAGCTGTAAGCCGTCCCCTTGTTGTGATCAACAATCGCGCCTATGCCACCGCCAAACAGAATGTTACCCCACATCCCGCCATTGGCTCTGGAGACCAGAACAGCAAAACCAGACTCTGCATTATCCTTTTGACATTTAATTTCGAGGTTTTGACCAGAGCGATGCACAACCAGGCTACCCGGTGTTTTGGTGGACCACTCACCGCGCTCATTTTTTGCCGTACATTTGGCATCTTCAACGAGTTGATCTTGTTTGTTGTATGTTTCAACGCGAATCGGTTGATTTGAATCTTTGGTAATCGACGCACAACCCGAAAACAGAAGGCTGCTTGCCATCACAAAAGCGACGTGATGATATTTCATATACTCCCTTATGTTGTTATTAGTTAACTCCCGTGAGCAGGAGTTAACTAATATTATAGAGGGCAGGTATATTTTTAGTAAGAGATGTTAATAAATTTATGTTTTACCGCTTTTTCGGTGGCAGCATATCGGTGATGGTGCCTTCCTTGAGTTCAGCGGCAAAGCATACTGTTTCAGACAAGGTGGGGTGAGCATGAATGGTCAGACCCAGGTCATGCGCATCGGCGCCCATTTCAATCGCCAGCACAGCTTCTGCGAGCAATTCGCCAGCATTGACGCCAACGATTCCGGCACCAATCACACGGTGAGTGTCTTTGTCGAAAATCAGTTTGGTTGTGCCTTCGGTACGCGCGATAGACAAGGCGCGGCCACTGGCAGCCCACGGGAAGCTGGCTTTTTCGATCTCAATGCCTTTGGCTTTGGCTTCGGTTTCGGTGAGGCCCACCCAGGCCACTTCAGGATCCGTATAGGCGACGGAAGGGATAACACTGGCGACAAATTCGACCTTGTGACCGGCAATCACTTCTGCGGCTACTTTCGCTTCATGCGTAGCTTTATGGGCCAGCATGGGTTGGCCAACAATATCACCAATCGCAAAAATGTGTGGGACATTGGTACGCATTTGTTTGTCCACGCTAATAAAGCCGCGGTCATCGACGGCCACGCCAGCATGTTCGGCACCAATATTTTTACCATTCGGGCGGCGACCGATAGAAACGAGCACGCGGTCATATTTTTGCGTCTCTTGCGGCGCATTAGCACCTTCAAAGTCTACATAAATCCCATCCGCCTTGGCTTCGATCTTGGTGACTTTGGTCGACAACATAATGCTTTCAAAACGTTTTTCCATGCGTTTTTGCAGTGGACGCACCAGGTCGCGGTCACAACCGGTAATCAGGCCGTCCATAAATTCCACCACGCTCACTTTAGAGCCCAGCGCGTCGTAGACCGTCCCCATTTCGAGGCCGATAATGCCGCCGCCAATCACCAGCATACGGCCTGGGATATCGGCCAGAGCCAGTGCACCAGTGGAGTCCATGATGCGTTCATCTTCAGGCGCCCCCGGAAATTTAGTGGCTTGTGAACCTGCGGCAATAATCGCATTCTCAAAACCGACCAGGGTGACTTTGCCATCGGCGCCGGTAACGGCAATCTGGTTTGGGCTAGTAAATTTACCGACGCCATTGACCACAGTGACACCGCGCGCCTTAGCCATCTGGGCCAAGCCACCAGTCAGCTTGCCGACGACATCGTTAGCTTTCCAGTTGCGCAGTTTGTCGAGATCAATGTCAGGTTTGCCAAAGCGCAAGCCATGGTGTTCGGTTTCTTGCGCTTCAGTAATGACTTTAGCCGTGTGTAACAAGGCTTTGGAAGGGATGCAGCCAACATTGAGGCAGACGCCACCAAGTGTTGGATAGCGTTCTACCAGAACCACTTTCAGGCCAAGGTCGGCTGCACGGAAGGCGGCAGTATAGCCGCCAGGCCCGGAGCCCAATACCATGACCTGGCAGGTGACATCATGATTACCTGTCGGTACCGCTGGGGCAGGGGCTGCCGAAACTGGGGCAGCGGGCGCCGCTGTGGCGGTGGTTTGTGTGGCGGGTGTAGCAGCAGGTGCTACGGCAGGTTGTGCTGCTGTCGTGGTTGATTCAGCACTTTCCAGCAGCAAGATCAGGCTGCCTTTGGCGACTTTGTCACCCACCTTGATTTTTAACTCCTTGACCACGCCAGCATGTGAGGAAGGAATGTCCATGGAAGCTTTGTCAGACTCCACAGTAATGAGGGAATCTTCTTTGGCCACGGTATCGCCGACGGCGACCAGCACTTCAATCACATCGACACTGTCAAAATTGCCGATATCCGGCACCACTATTTCAACCATTTGACTCATGAAAACCTTATATATGCGTTAGTTTTGCTATTTTATCACCAAAAGAACAACCGCACTTTTGGCTTGTCACTGCTTGATTGTCCCGATAGATGTTTCAATCACATCGTGCATCAGCGTTTGGCGGGGGCGGTTGTGACCGGTTTAACCGCTGTGGCTGGCTTCATGGTGCAGGTTTCATGGCCGTAATTGCCGCCCGTATCATCTGGTTCGTAATAATCGTTTTTAAAGGTCCAGCCGGCCTTGCCCACTTTGCTGAATTGACCCATGCCGGTAGAGAATTCTGCATATTTGGCATCAGACAGTTTAAAGGTCATTGCCAACTGTTTGCCACGGGTAATGGCCTGGCCAGTGTAGCTTTGCTTGTTTTCCGTGTGTGTTGCCAGCTCGTAGACGGAAACTTGTGCTGTGCTGTTGCGGCGGTTCTTTTTGAGATAAATGGTGACTTCATAATCGCCGACAGCAATATTGTTGCCTTTGCACAAATATTCACCACTGTAGTCAGGTGACGCGGCAGGGGCTGAAAACGCAGTGGATGAAAAGATTGCGAACAGACTAAAGGTGATTAAACAGGATTTAACGTTCATATGACTTCTGAAATAAATTTTTGGCGTGAGAAAGTTTAAAAGCCTGAGTTTTTTGCGAGACTTTTGAATACATTTCATCATAATTGCAATTACATAATTTACCAAGTCTCTTTTAGTGTTTTTGTCGCTTGCAGCTTGTAAAAGCAGGGCGCAAGCCTAGGTGATTTATGAGAGAATAGCCGCTATTTTTAGCAACCTCGTGACAAGGTGACCATATTGCAGCGTTTGTTATCAAGAATTTCACCCATCGTCTGGCTGACCTTGTTTTTACTAGGCTCCGTTTACTACGTCTGGCGATTGCAGCAACCACAAGTGTTGCTTGAGGTGGATGCGGATGCGTTGCCCCTGCAATGTATCTCTTATTCGCCTTATTACAAGCCTGGCATGAGTCCGCTGGTCAAGGATATGCATGTCGATCCGCTGCAGATTGAGCAGGATTTACAAGCCTTGTCCAAAGTCACGCGCTGTGTGCGCACTTATTCCGTCGGCCAGGGGATGGATTATGTGCCCAAGGCTGCGCAAAAACTGGGCATGAAAGTCATTCTTGGCGTCTGGATCGGTTGGCTGGAAGATCTCAACCAGGCAGAACTCAAGCTAGCGGTGCAGCAAGCGAACCAGTATCCTGAGACCGTGCGTGGCATTGTGGTAGGGAACGAGGTCTTGTTGCGCGGCGAGCAGTCCGAGCCCAAGATGCATGGCTACCTGCAATGGGTGAAAGCCAATACCAAGGTGCCAGTCACGTATGCCGATGTGTGGGAGTTTTGGCTCAAGCATCCTACTTTAGAGCAGGACGTGGACTTCGTCACCGTGCATATTCTGCCCTATTGGGAAGATAAGCCGGTTGCCATTGATCAGGCGGTTGCCCATACCGCTTCGGTGATGGGACATTTGGGCACAGTCTTTAAAAAACCTATTTTGATTGGTGAAACCGGCTGGCCATCGCAAGGTCGCCAACGCTTCTGGGCCAAGCCGAGCGCGATCAATCAAGCCAAATATATGCGTGGTTTTTTGCAGGCCGCCAAGCAGAGTCAATGGCAATATAACGTGATTGAAGCCGTGGATCAGCCTTGGAAGCGTGAGCTGGAGGGCACGGTCGGGGGGTATTGGGGCGTGCTTGATACGGACCTAAAACCCAAATTCAGCTTGCAGGGAGCGATGGCTGAGCGTGCAGATGGCTTGCAACCCTATCTGCCCGCGCTCGGGCTGGGGCTGCTATTCGTTGCCTATGGATTTTATCGCCATCGCCCAGCGAATCAATTGGCTGTACTCGCATTAAGCGGCATGCTGCTGGGCTTGCATGCCTATCTGCAACTGGAATATGTACACTTGGCGGCCCGTAATTCTCTAGAGCTGAGCATGCTGGCTGGGCTTGCCGTGCTGGGGTGGGGCCTGCTTGGCTTGCAACTCAGGCAATGGCTGGGGTTGAACGCAAAAGCTTGCCTGGAACAAGCCGCGCTCCGACTGCTGGCGGTCGGATTCTTGCTGACCAGTGGCGCGCTTGCCGTCAATGGGCGCTATCTGGATTTCCCTATCATCTTGGTCTGCCTGCCATTGGTCGCGATCACGATTTCTTTATTGATGCCACGCGCTCAGACTGGTCAAACAGGGGCCGTCAATGCTGGATTCTGGCTGGCGGCTGCACTGCTGGTCATGGCTGCCAATTGCGCCGTGGCCGTGGCGATCATGGAGCCAGGGAATACCATGGCCTGGTGGTGGACTGCTGTCTGCGGTGTTGCCTTGCTGATATTACCTCTCAGAAGCCTACAAGTAGGTATTCCGCTGACAGCCAACGCTGCTGATTCAGCGTATCATTCAGTTTAAAACAATAACTCATCAATAACGGGAAGTGTGAGAAGTGATCGTTTCATGGTTTAAAAAATTGCTGCCAAGTCTGGCGTTTGCGATAGTCTTTTCAGCGTTGCATTTTGGCCTCTGGACGCTGGCCAACCGGGCGCTGCCACTGATCAGTGTCAAGCCGGAAGTCAATGGATTTGCCTATACCGGTTACCGGGCCAACCAAAGCCCGCTCGAAGGGCAGCATCCGAACACCGCCGAACTGGCGCAAGATCTCGACCTCATGCATAAACATACGCGCCACATTCGTATGTATTCATCACTGGATTTGAACGAGGTGATCCCGCTGGCCGCCAAGCGCAATATGAATGTGATTGCGGGGGCCTGGATAGATGCAGACAAGCAGAAAAATACGCGGGAAGTGTCTGCCTTGCTCGAAAAGCTGGAAAACTACAGCAATATTGACCGTGTGATTGTTGGCAACGAATCGCTGTTGCGTAACGATTTGCCGGTTCCGTCCTTGATTGAATACCTGGATTTTGTCCGCGAACATAGCAATGTGCCGGTGTCTACCGCCGAGCCTTGGCATGTTTGGCTCAAACACCCGGAGTTGGTGAAGCATGTGGATTATATTGCGGTACACCTGCTGCCTTACCATGAAGGCGTGCCGGTTGAAAAAGCTGTGCAATACACCATTGAACGCTATAACCAGCTCATGGAAGCTTACCCCCGTAAAAAAATCGTGATCACCGAGGTAGGCTGGCCCAGTCGTGGTCCAGCGATTGGCGCTTCTGTCGCCAGCGAAGTCAACCAGGCGCGTTTTATCCGCGAGTTCCTGGCCCGTAACTCCATTGAGGATCTGGATTTTTACCTGATGGAAGCGTTTGACCAGCCCTGGAAAGTTGCGCTGGAAGGCTGGGCGGGTGCCTATTGGGGCATGTATAACGCTGATCGCCACCAGAAATACTCCCTGCAAGACGCGGTGCCACCGAATACGCGCTGGATTGCCAAAGCCACTTGGTCTACGGTGTTGGCATTTATCCCGATGATGTTTATTGCCTGGCGCTTTAAACACTGGGGCATAGGGGGCGTATTGTCGATGGCGGTGTTGTTTCAGGCCTGTATCACGACCTTGACCATTGCCTGGAATCTGCCAGGTGACTACTACTACACCTTGCGCGATTTTGTGGTTCTGATCGGGCTGATATTGGGTATTACACTGACCTCGATGGTGTTGATGATCTACGCCGCCGAGTTTAGTGAGGTCATGTTTAAACCTTACTGGCGGCGGTTCTTTAAACGCGCCCAGCCATTACCTGCCGATCAGGAGTTATTTGTCTCTATCCACCTGGCCTGTTACAACGAGCCGCCAGAAATGGTCATTGCCACGATTGATAGCCTGCGTAATCTGAACTACACGCGTTATGAAGTGATTGTGGTGGATAACAACACCAAGGATGAGGCGAAATGGAAGCCGCTTGAGGCTTATATGGCGAATATGCCAGATAACTTCCATTTTTATCACTTGCCTTCCTGGCCAGGCTTTAAAGCGGGCGCGCTGAATTTTGCACTGGATAAAACCCACCCGAATGCGCAAGTGGTGGGGGTAGTCGATGCTGACTATGTGGTGACACCAGACTGGTTATCCGACCTCGTCCCTCATTTTCAGGAATCGCAAGTGGCGGTCGTACAAGCACCACAAGCCCACCGTGAATGGGAAAATCATTTCTTCCACCGCATGTGTAACTGGGAGTTTGAAGGTTTCTTCCGCATTGGCATGCATCACCGCCATGAGCGTAATGCGCTGATCCAGCATGGCACCATGACACTGATCCGCCGTGAGTCGTTGCAAACGCTGGGCGGCTGGTCTGAGTGGTGTATTTGTGAGGATACCGAACTTGGGTTGCGATTGCTCGAGAGAAACATGGAGTTGCGTTATATTGATGAAACCTTTGGGCGTGGCTTAACACCGGCCAACTTCAAAGCCTTGAAATCACAACGTAATCGCTGGGCATTTGGGGCGATGCAAATACTTAAACATCACATGCCAAAGTTGTTGGGTAAATCATCACTCAACTTTAGTCAGCGCTACCACTTTTTGACTGGCTGGTTTGGCTGGTTTGGGGAGGCCTTGCAACTGATATTCACCATCGGTTCTATCGGCTGGACGATTGCCATGTTGGCATTCCCTAAATACTTCAGTTTGCCAGTGGTGGTCATGATTGTTCCCATACTGTGTTTCCTGGCGATCAAGGCCATTCTGGGACCAGTCTTGTACCGCAAAACCATGCATTGCAGCTGGATGGATATCTTTGGCGCTTCACTGGCCAGCTTGGGTTTATCACATGCCATTGCTCGGGGTATCATCAGTGGCCTGACACACAAGGCAGGCGTCTTTGTCGTGACGAATAAAACCAAAGCCAAACTTAGTAATTGGCAGCTGATCGCGCCAATCAAGGAGGAGTTGACGATTCTGATCTCTCTGTTGCTCAGCGCAGCAGCCATGCTGTATTCGCGCGGTTTTAGCAACCTGGATGCGCAATTGTGGGTTTCCATGCTCGCGCTGCAATCCCTGCCGTACTGGAGTGCATTGGCATGCCAGTGGATATCGGAACGCAAGTAGACCAATTAGCGCAAGACCATCTTGATGCTTTTCCACCCGAGCGGGTGGAAAAGCCACTTATATACAAAGGACGTGCGGCCAGCAGCAATCAGGTCAGCCGCTTTGATCCACATCGCCGCGAAATCATTGATGACGGCTGGGGCAGTCTGGATGAAGAGGCGCCGGCCCTACGCACAGAAGTCATGCTGGATGCGGCTAAAAGCGTCATCAATTACATTCAATCTCCAGACCTGCCGTTTGATCGTACCCTGAATCATTACCGTGGCTGTGAGCATGGCTGTATTTATTGCTATGCCAGACCCACGCATGCCTATCTGGGGCTTTCTCCCGGCCTCGATTTTGAGTCACGCTTGCTCATGAAGGCGGAGGCTGCCGAGCTCCTGAAAAAGGAATTGGCACACCCCAAATACCGCTGTGCGCCGATTGCCATCGGTATGAATACGGACAGCTACCAACCCATAGAGCGTGAATATCAACTGACGCGCCAGGTGATTCAGGTGCTGAGCGACGCCAATCATCCCTTTAGCCTGGTCACCAAGTCCTCACTGGTTGAGCGTGATATTGACCTGATTGCGCCTATGGCGGCCAAGGGGTTGGCCAGTATTTATCTGAGTATTACCACGTTAGATCGTCAGATTGCCAGACGGCTTGAACCGCGGGCAGCCGCGCCTGAGCGTCGTTTTGAAACACTGCGTAAACTGAGTGCGGCGGGCATTCCAACCGGCGTGATGGTGGCGCCGGTGATTCCGGCCTTAACAGACTGTGATATGGAAAAGATTCTTGAACAGGCGTATCAGGCAGGCGCGCGCAAGGCGGGCTATGTGTTTTTGCGCTTGCCGCATGAATTAAGTGATTTATTCCAGGCGTGGTTGCAACAGTATTTTCCACTCAAGGCCGACCATGTCATGAGCTTAATCAAGCAAAGCCGCGGCGGTAAAGCCTATCAAAGTGGTTTTGGTCAGCGCATGCGTGGTGAGGGCATATTTGCCGACCTGCTGGCGCATCGTTTTAAACTCAGTTGCCAGAAATTGGGCATGTCAGGTGAACGGCTTGATTTGCGCACGGATTTGTTCTCTGCAGATCCTAGCTGGGGGCGTGCTACTAAGCTTCAACAGCAATTCTCATTGTTCTAAAAAATATTGAGCACTATCGTCGGTATGCGTTGATTGAGATATAATTGCGTCTTATTCTCAATTAATAGCAACCCGAAATGTTTTATCGAAAGACACGATTGTCGCTGGTTGAGATTTTCACATCATTCTCAGAAAGCGCTTAGTGCAACATCCACGCCAACTCTCAGCCAATGTCCGACGTGCAAAAACCATTCGCTGGTTACGACAGGTGCATGGATGGTTAGGTTTATGGGGAGCATTACTGGGGTTGCTGTTTGGCGTCACCGGTATTCTGCTGGATCACCGCAATACCCTTAAAATCCCTGCAGTTCAAATCGAGCAAAAAGAAATTCAGCTGTCAGTCCCCGCTGCTTATACCGCGACAAAGCAGGACTTTGTTCGATACCTGCAACAGACATTTGAGATTGACCATGCGCCTTTTCAAAAGAAGGCCAAGCCTGCATTCAAGAACAAATCTTCCGCACGGTTTATGGGTAAAACCTTAGCGCAGCCAGAAAAATGGGAAGTCGAATTCCGTATGCCGCAACTAAAACTTACCGCAGAGTACGTGGTGGGTAATGAATATGCGCTGGTACGCAAGGAAGAGGTAAATGCCTGGGGATTTTTGACCAACCTGCACAAAGGGACGGGCGCAAGTGTGGGTTGGGTACTTATGGCTGATACGTTGGCGGGTGGGCTGATTGTGTTGTCTATCACGGGTGTATTGCTCTGGACCAAAATGCGTCAGTCAAGATTGATATTGGCGGGATTGATGGGGAGCTCTTTGATAATGGGCGTGTGGTTGACACTGGCGATGTTGTAACCATTGCTTGGAAAGTATTTAAGTAGCGCTTACGCTGTGGTTAGTTGGATTTATGTTAATATATTGAATGATAATGATTATTATTTAATATAGAGAGTGATCCATGAAGTTCCAGACCGCGGCCCTGGTCGCAGCCACCTTGTCTACATCCATGGCAAGTGCAGAAGCGTTGCAGCCCGACCATCAAACCTTGCCAGAAGTGGCCGTCAAAACAAACAAAATCGCAGAGTCAACCACTGCCCCGATTAAAAAATATCGGGCCAGTCAGGCACGTACCGCAACAAAAACTGATCTGCCAATTAATGAAACCAGCCAATCCATCTCGGTGGTCAGCAGTGAGCAAATGCGCGATCAAGCGGTGCAAACGCTGGCGGAATCGCTACGTTTTGTGGCGGGGGTGGATGCTGGGCAACGAGGCCGGCGCGGGCTGGATGACTTTTCGATTCGTGGCTTTGTGCAAAGTGATTATGTGCTCAGAGATGGGATGCGGATGGCGTATGACCTCTCCTGGATACAAGCTGAGCCTTTCGGTCTGGAGCGGGTAGAAGTGCTTAAAGGGCCTTCTTCTGTGCTTTATGGCCAGACCGGTCCGGGCGGCTTTGTCAATTTAGTCAGCAAGCGTCCAACCGACACCCCTATGGCCCGTTTTGGCATGGCTTTTGGCAATTATCAGCAACAGCAATACACGGCAGACATTTCTGATGCGCTGAATCAGGATAAAACCCTGCGTTACCGCTTGGTGGCCTTGACTGCCAGCAGTGATGACCAGGTCGATTTTGTCGATAGAAAGCGCCAGTATGTGGCCCCTTCACTGACTTGGGATATCAGTGACAATACCAGTTTGACGGTATTGACCAGCTATCAAAAGAGCAGTTATGTGCCGATACGCGGATTACCTGCCGATGGCACCATCTTGCCTAACATAAATGGCGATATTTCCTTCAAACGTTTTGTCGGTGTGCCCGGCCTGGACCATTACGATACAGAACAAACTTTGCTCGGTTATGAGTTCTCGCATGCTTTTAATGCGCATTTGAGTTTTAGGCAAAACGTACGCTATAACACCCTCAATTTGAACGGCACCTTTACCGAACCACGGACGCTTTCAGCCAATCAGCTCAACTATAATCGCAGTGCGTCTATTCGTGATTTGTCTGCCCAAATGTGGACCTTGGATCATCAATTGTCTGCCAACTTCACGACTGCAGCTTTTAGTCATCAAATGCTTTTTGGGTTAGACCACATCCGTTATTATTTAAACCGCTTTTATGCGACTCGAAGCGTCTCGGCTTTAAATCTGTTCAATCCCAATTACAGTAATGTCAGTTTGGGCAATGTGACTGTGACCGGGAATAGCACAGGTAGTGACGAGTTATTGCAACAAGGAGTTTATTGGCAAGATCTGGTTAAATTTGGAGAGGGCTGGAATCTGCAACTGGGCTTGCGTCATGACCGCTCCGAAATTAATCAGAACCGGATTACAGGCAACAATAGCCAAAGCAATGCACACAAAACCACTGGCAAGCTGGGCCTGCTATATGCGTTTGAAAATGGCTGGTCGCCTTATGTCAGTTACAGTGAATCGTTTGTGCCTTTGGTTGGGAGTACCTTTGCGGGAACACCTTTTGTGCCAGAAACCGGACAGCAAAAAGAAGCCGGTCTTAAGTACGCCTCTCCTGATCAGCGCTTTTCCACAACCTTCTCTGTGTATGAGTTAAAGCGGCAGAATGTGACCACCAATGATCCGGTTAATGGCGCCAGCTTTAGTGTGCAAACAGGCGAACAGCGCCACCGCGGTTTTGAGTGGGAGGCGACGGGACAAGTGACTGATGATCTCAACCTGGTCGCCAGCTATACCTACATTGATGCGGAAGTGACCAAAAGCAACTCGACCAATCTGGGCAAGCGGCCCATTCTGGTCGCAAATCATATGGCGAATGCCTGGCTTAATTACAATCTGAGTGCAATTCTGCCTGGCTTAAGCGTCGGAGCAGGGGTGCGTCATATCGGTAAACAAGCGGGCAATGAGACCAACACATTTGATGTTCCCGACTACACCTTGTTTGATGCGGGCATTTATTACACACGAGACGCATGGCGTTTTGCACTCAACGGCAAAAATCTGGCCAATAAACGCTACATTGCTGGCTGCTCCAGCCAATCCGTTTGTTTTACCGGTGACCCGCAAATGTTGTTACTGACTGCAAATTACGAATTTAAATAATTTAGGCAAGACCTGATGCAGGCTGACCATGGATCAGCGCATTAAACGCAGTTAATATCGCAGCATGAATGATTTATTGTTTGTCTATGGCACCCTGCGTCAGGGCAATACTAATGCGATGGCGCTGTATCTGGCTCAGCAGGCTGATTTTGTCGCCTATGGCTGGTTTCAGGGGCTGATGTATCAGATTAGCTTCTATCCTGGCGTTGTGGCTTCTAACGACCACTGTCATCGTGTATATGGAGAGGTATATCGCCTCCGAGATACGCAAAGTGTGTTGACCATGCTGGATGAGTATGAAGAATGCAGTGCCCGGCATGCACAACCCGCGGAATATCAACGGGTTCAAACACAGATTCTCACGATAGATGATCAGCTGCTTGAGCCAGTATGGATTTATCTCTACCAATGGCCTGTAGCAGATGAGGCGAGGATAGTGACCGGGGACTTTATGCAGCCGATACAGATGGCTTAAAACACAAAGGGCGCTTTCAGCGCCCTTTGCGTATTTACTCGTCTAAAAATTAGAGTAACAAGCGTCTTACATCACTCAGCATCACACGCAGATGGCTGGTGAAACGTGCGCCGTCCGCGCCGTCGATGACGCGGTGATCGTATGACAATGACAACGGCATGATCAGGCGTGGGTCAAAGCCGCCCGTGTCTTTGTTGTACACCGGCTGCATGGCCGCGCGGGAAACCCCCAGAATCGCGACTTCAGGGCAGTTGATAATCGGCGTAAACATGGTGCCGCCAATGCCACCGAGGCTTGAAATGGTAAAGCAGCCGCCTTGCATTTCCTCAACTTTCAGCTTGCGCTCACGGGCCTTGGCAGACAGGTCCGCCAGGTCACGTGCAATGTCCATCACGTCTTTCTGATTCACGTCACGTACCACAGGCACGACCAGGCCGTCCGGTGTATCACAGGCGAAGCCAATATTGTAATACTGCTTGAGGATCAAGCTATCGCCTTCAGGGGACAAGGAGGCGTTAAAGTTAGGGTAAGTACGCAGGGCGTTGACCACTGCTTTCATCAGAAAAGCCAGCAAAGTCAATTTCACGCCACGCTTCTCGGCTTCGGCCAGCATGGACTTACGAAAGTCTTCGAGGTCGGTAATGTCAGCCTCATCAAACTGTGTTACATGCGGCGCGGTGACCCAGTTGCGGTGCAAGTTGGCGCCAGACAGCTTCTTGATGCGGGAAAGCGGTTTGGTCTCGATATTACCGAACTGGCTGAAATCGATCACCGGCATGGGCAAGGTGCTTAAACCACCGCTAGTACTCATGCTTTCAGAGCGTGGTTTAGACAGTTCGCCTTTGACGTAGGCTTGTACATCACTTTGCAAAATACGGTTTTTAGGGCCGCTGGCTTTCACCAGTGACAGGCTCACCCCCAGTTCACGCGCAAACTTGCGGACAGACGGGCTGGCATGTGCCAGTTTGCCGCTGCTGGCTACGGTGCTGGCAGCCACCGGGTTAGGCGTGGCTTGCGGCTGGATGACTTGGGGAACTTCAGCCACCGGGCGGGTAGGCTCAGGAATCGCAACCTTGGCTTCATCCACCGTCACGGTGGCCACCACGGGTGTGGCGGTCGGCTGCGGGGCCACTTTTTCTGCCGGTGCCGCTTCGCTAGCGGTATCCAGTGTCAGAATCAGGGCGCCTTGCTTGGTTTTGTCGCCCACTTTGATGTGAATTTCCTTGACCACGCCAGACAGCGAGGAGGGGATATCCATAGAGGCTTTGTCAGACTCTACGGTGATTAATGAATCTTCCTTGGCGACGGTGTCACCGACGCTGACCAGGACTTCAATGACGTCGACGCTGTCAAAGTTGCCGATATCCGGCACCAGTACTTCTTTGATAGACATATTGTTTATGTTCCTTATGTCGTGACCTTAAATCGTAGCCGGGTTGGCACGACTAATGTCGATATTGTATTTTTTAATGGCTTCGGCGGCCTTGCTGGCTGGCAGTTTGCCGTCGTCCGCCAGGGCTTTCAGTGCGGCCAGCGTCACATAGTAACGGTCAACTTCAAAGAAGCTGCGCAGGGCTTCACGAGAGTCAGAGCGGCCGTAACCGTCTGTACCCAGGGTCACGAATCTGTTGGGTACAAATGGACGAATCTGGTCGGCAAAGCTGCGCATGTAATCCGTAGAGGCAATCACAGGGCCCTCTGCTTTTTGCAGCGAGGCTTCAACATAGCTCAGTTTAGGTTTGGCTTCTGGATGCAGCAGGTTGTGACGCTCGGCGTCAATACCGTCGCGACGCAGCTCGGTAAAGCTGGTCACACTCCAAACATCCGCAGACACGCCCCAGTCTTGTTCCAGCAACTCGGCGGCAGCAATCACTTCACGCAGAATCACACCAGAACCCATCAATTGTACTTTCGGGCCTTTGGCTTTCGACTTGCTGAAGCTGTACATGCCTTTGAGGATGCCCTCGGCACTGCCTTCCGGCATAGCCGGATGGCTATAGTTTTCGTTCATCAGGGTGATGTAGTAATACACATCTTCCTGATTTTGCACCATGCGGCGCATGCCTTCCTGGATGATCACAGCCAGCTCGTAAGCAAAGGTAGGATCGTAGGAGATACAGTTAGGAATGGTCGCGGACATCAAGTGGCTATGGCCGTCTTCATGTTGCAAGCCTTCACCGTTGAGGGTGGTACGGCCAGCAGTCGCGCCCAGCAAGAAACCACGGGCACGGCTGTCGCCCGCGGCCCAGGCAAAGTCGCCAATACGCTGGAAGCCAAACATGGAGTAATAGATGTAGAACGGAATCATCTGGGTGCCGGTAACGCTGTAAGACGTCGCCGCGGCTAGCCAGCTGGCAAAAGAGCCGGCTTCGTTAATGCCTTCTTCTAAAATCTGGCCGCTTTGTGATTCCTTGTAGAACATCACCTGATCAGAATCTTGTGGCTCATACAACTGGCCCACCGAAGAGTAAATGCCCAGTTGGCGGAACATGCCTTCCATGCCAAATGTACGCGCTTCATCCGGCACGATAGGCACCACATATTTGCCGACTTGTTTGTCACGCACCAGCGTAGACAGGATACGCACAAAGGCCATAGTGGTGGAGATTTCACGGTCACCGGTGGCGCCCAGCATGTTTTCAAAGGCTGACAGTTCAGGCACGGTCAGCTCGTTGCCTTTACGGCGGCGGCTAGGTACAAAGCCACCTAAAGCTGCGCGGCGTTCCATCATGTACTTGATTTCCGGGCTGTCTTCAGCCGGACGGTAGTAAGACAGGTTTTCTACCTGCTCGTCAGTCAATGGCAGGTCAAAACGGTCACGGAACGCCTTCAGTGAGGCAATATCCATGCTCTTTTGCTGGTGGGTAGTGTTTTGGCCTTCGCCGGCTTCGCCCATGCCATAACCCTTAACAGTTTTGGCGAGGATGACAGTAGGTTGACCTTTGTGAGTCACTGCAGCCTGGTAAGCTGCGAACACTTTGTGCGGATCATGACCACCACGGTTCAGGCGCCAGATGTCGGCATCTGACATCGCAGCCACCATTTCACGCAGTTCTGGATATTTGCCAAAGAAATGCTCGCGGGTATAGGCGCCGCCTTTTTGTTTAAAGTTCTGGTATTCACCGTCCACGCACTCTTCCATGCGTTTGCGCAGAAGGCCGTCTTTATCCATGGCCAGCAGCGGATCCCAGTAAGAACCCCAAATGACCTTGATCGCGTTCCAGCCCGCGCCGCGGAAGTTGGATTCCAATTCCTGAATAATCTTGCCGTTGCCGCGTACCGGGCCATCCAAGCGCTGCAAGTTACAGTTGATCACGAAAATCAGGTTATCCAGACCTTCACGCGCCGCCAGCGAGATCGCGCCTTGTGATTCTGGCTCATCCATCTCGCCATCGCCACAGAATACCCAGACTTTGCGGTCTGAGGTATCGGCAATGCCACGGTTATGCAGGTACTTGAGGAAACGTGCCTGGTAAATCCCGGCCAATGGCCCTAAACCCATGGACACGGTAGGGAACTGCCAGAAATCCGGCATCAGCCAGGGGTGCGGGTAGCTGGACAGGCCATTGCCACCGGTTTCCTGACGGAAGTTATCCATCTGCTCTTCAGTGATGCGGCCTTCAAGGAAGGCACGTGCGTACACGCCTGGTGAGGAGTGCCCCTGGAAATACACACAGTCGCCACCAAAACTCTCGTTGGCTGCACGGAAAAAGTGGTTAAAGCCCACGTCATATAAAGTGGCTGCAGACTGGAAGCTGGCGATGTGACCGCCAATGCCGGGCGATTTTTCATTGGCACGCAACACAGTCATGATCGCATTCCAGCGGATCAGGGCACGGATACGGCGCTCCATCTCGGGATCGCCTTGCAGTTTGGCCTGCAAGTGGGTGGGGATGGTATTCACATAAGCGGTGGTCGCTTTGTAAGGCAAATGGCCGCCAGAACGGCGGGCCTGATCAATCATTGCTTCCAACAGAAAGTGGGCACGTTCTGGCCCTTCATTCTCAATGACTGCGCTGAGGGCTTCTAACCACTCCTGGGTTTCTTGTGCGTCTGTTTCATTGAGGTGTGCTTGCGAATGCGTTGCCATGCGTGAGGATTCTCCGAGTTTTAAGTCGCTATGCGTATAATCTAGCTTCGAGCAATGCCTAGAGCTGAGAAAGTGTTGATTACCAAGAAGGGATTCCGAAATTGGACACTACTTTTATGGTATCACGTTGCTGCACTCAAGTGATGAGTCTCAGCAAGCTATCAATTAGCTGTAAGTGTCTCTTTTTTGACGCTTTTGGTCAAGTTTTGCATCAGCTAGACACGCTTGTCTACTGGCTTTTGCTACGTTTATTTAATATTTTATATAAGAGTGTTTTCTGACTGTATGCGCATCGAGTGGTCCCAAAATTCTGAAGTCAATTCAACCGTGTTGTCAGCATTTGCGCAGCATATTTTGCTGGTATTTGAAGAAAAATACTTTTCTACCCTGCCATTTGGCGAAGCATTAGCCGCAAAACTGGCGCGGGCTGGCCTCACTGCCGCTGATTTGGCACAAAAGCCGGTCACGCTTGAATGGCCAGATGGCCGCCTGGTGAGTCTGGTACAAGTCGAGGCCAGTAGTCCTCGTTTTGCGTTGAATAGCCTGTTACGCAGCGCGGTGAAGCCGTTGCTGGAGGAGCATCCTGTGCGCATCGCTATTGGTGTGTATGCAAAAAAACAGGCCACCGTGCTCGCCCGGCAGGCGGCGTATGTCACGCTGGTGAATGCGCAAGCTTTGCCGGTACTCAAGAAAAAGCACAAGGGTCAGTCCTTACGAGAAATCGGCCTGTTTGGTGTCGATGCCCTGGACTGGACGGAAGAAGTCACCGCCTTGGTCGCTGGTAATACCGTCTGCCGCGCCTTGACCATGACGCCGCCAAATATGTTGACGCCATCGCTGTATCAGCAGTGCTTGCAATCGATGGCCAGCGAAAAAGGGTGGCAATATGAGGTGTTTGATATTGATAGGCTAAGGGCGTTGGGCGCAGGTGCTTTTGTGGCCGTCGCGCAAGGCTCTGAGCCGCAGGATGCCGCGATTGTGAGGTTGAGCTATCGCCATCCGCAGGCGAAAAAAACACTGGCGCTGGTGGGCAAGGGCATTTGCTTTGATACCGGCGGCCATAATTTGAAATCGGCCAAATATATGCAAGGCATGCATCAGGACATGAACGGCAGCGCGGTGGCGGTTGGTGTGTTGCAGGCGATTAGCGCACAACAGTTGGCTGTGAATGTGGACTGCTGGCTGGCGCTGGCGCAAAACCATATTGGCCCCAATGCTTACAAGCAAAATGATGTGGTCACGGCGCTCAATGGCATGACCATCGAAATCGTGCATACCGATGCCGAAGGCCGTATGGTGCTGGCTGATACCCTGACTCTGGCCAGTCGCAGCAAACCGGATGTCATCCTTGATTACGCCACACTCACCGGCAGCATGCAAACTGCGCTGGGGTCGCGTATGAGCGGCATTATTGCCAACCAGCACAGCCTGGCGCAGCAGATGGTCGAGGCCGGTACTGAGAGTGGCGAGCGAGTGGTGGCGTTTCCATATGCAGAAGACTACGACAGCGAGTTGGACAGCGAGATTGCCGACATCAAGCAGTGCACCATGGACAGTGATGCGGACCATATGCTTGCTGCACGGTTTTTAGGCAAGTTTATCGAGCATGAGGTCGATTGGTGCCACATAGACTTGTCGTCTTATACACACAAGGATGGCTTGGGTGCGGTCGCCAGTGAGGTGAATGGCTTTGGTGTGGCCCTCACCTTGCAATGGCTTAAGAAGTTTCTCGCCAGCAAAGCTAAACGTTAATTTGGGCGTGCGTGCTAGCCACACGCCCCGCATCTGGCCAGCCATTCGCGACCTTTGAGCATCAGGTGCCAATAGACCTTTGGTAACAGGTATTTCTTGAGCCACCAGGCAGAACGGCGGGCTTTGGTTGAATCCCAAGGGAAGGTGGGGACAATTTTGCCACCATAGCCAAATTCCGCCAGGATGATTTTGCCTTTTTCAACCGTCAGCGGGCAGGAACCATAACCGTCATAACGCGAGGGCAGTGCCAGGCCCGCCCGCGCCGCCAACAGGTTTTCTGCGGCAATGACCACTTGTTTGCGAGCTGCCGCTGCGGTTTTGGCATTGGGGGTGTTGGTGCAGTCACCCACGCCGAAAATATCTGGATAGCGCACATGTTGCAAACTGTGCTGATCGACTTCCACCCAGCCATCCGCATTCGCTAACGGGCTTTGCTTGATAAAGTCGGGCGCCGTTTGTGGCGGCACCACATGCAGCATGTCAAACGTTTCGCTGATGCGCTGCACGTTGCCGTCGGCATCCTTGATATTAAACCAGGCGGTTTTGTTGGGGCCGTCCACTTCTACCAGCGTGCTATTCAAATGCAAATCCACCTGATAGCGACGGATATACTGCATCAGCGGCTCCACATACTCTTTCACGCCAAACAAAGCGGGTGCGGCACTGTAAAACGAGGCCTTGATCTGGCCTAGCCGACCCTGTGCCAACCATTCTGCACAAGAAAGATAGAGCGCTTTTTGCGGTGCGCCTGCACATTTGATTGGCATGGGGGGCTGAGTGAACAGGGCTTTGCCCGACTGTAATTGCTGCACCAGTTGCCAGGTGTAAGGAGCCAGGTCAAAGCGGTAGTTTGAGGTCACCCCATGTTTGCCCAGCGTTTCTGGCAAACCTTTAATGCCCTCCCAATGCAGTTTAAGGCCTGCGGCAACCACCAGTTGTTGATATTGAATCTTGCCCAGGCGGTCAGTGACAACGTGTTTTTCTTCAGGCATAAAGCCGGTCGCTGCCGCGTGTAGCCAGGTGACACCGTGCGGGATGCATTCAGCCATGGGGCGTACCGTATTCGCTGCGTCAAACTCGCCCGCGCCGACTAAGGTCCAGGCTGGCTGGTAATAATGCTGCGCTGTCGGCTCAATAATGGCAATCGCAAGTGTGTTATCGCGTTTTTTCAGGCTGGCAGCCATAGCACAACCCGCCGCGCCACCACCGACAATCACAATATCAAAGTTATTTTTTTGCATGGTGTGAAACCGTCTTCTCTTATTGATTTTATTCTTTGAACCAGCCTTTGACTTTATCCAGTAAGCCCTCTTTGGTCTCCGCTGATCCACCGCAACAAGCAGGTTTGCTTTGGGCAGCCACAGCGGGCGACTGCAAGGCCAGTTGGTAGACTTGATTGGCCCGGTTGCCAGTACGGCAAAAGCCGACGACGGGTCCCGGGTGGCTGATCAGCAAGGTTTGCAGTTGAGCCACATGCTCGGTTGAGATCTGGTTGGGGACTACCGGGATGTACGCATAGGCTATGCCTAGCGCCGCTGCTTGCGAGGCCAAGGCCTGGCTGACAGGCTGCGATTCGCCGCCCTCGCCATCAGGCCTGAAGTTGACCACCAAGGTCGTGCCTTGCGCAGCCAGCGCATTTAAATCTTCAGGCGTGAGTTGGTCGCTGATACTGTAATGTTGGTCGATTTGTTTAAGATTCATCGTGACGTCCTCGGCAATGATGCATGGTCCCCGCCGGATTATTTGCAAAACTCGTGGTGTAACACCTGGATCACTGCAAGCGCGGCGGGGCTGCCTATGCGGTAAAACACGTTTTTACCTTCGCGGCGGGTGGTCACCAGCTGCGCTTCGCGCAACACGGTTAACTGTTGTGACAAGCTGGGTTGCCTGAGATTCAGGCAGGCCTCTAATTCACTGACGGATTTTTCGCCTTGTGACAGTTGGCACAACAGCATCAAGCGGTCTGTATTGGCCATGGCCTTCATTAACTGACTGGCTTGATCGGCCGAGGCCCTTAGCTGATCAAACAGATCCACCGCAATTTCTGAAGTTTGCATATTACCCCTTGCATAATCATTTATATTTTTATTTTCTTTGTACGTTGAAATTCAATCATAAACCTGTTGTCACAGATTGTGTACGCTTTAACACTTATCTGGGCATGACTTTTTGTGTGTTGCGGATGATGGACTGACGGGGTGCGTTATCAACTTAATCCAATTTGCATATTTTTTGGGCAAGCTTGCGGTCAATCCTATGACGATGACCCTCGACCTCTACCAAGTTGCCATCGCATGTTCACATGCCAAATCCATCTGAAACAGGGATGCAAATCAAACTGTGATAAAGTGCAGTACATAAAAAAAGTGGCTGTCATGCAGGTATGACAAGCAAAAAAATGAACGAATGGGGATATTGGGATGATGCAATCATTAGGATGGATCAGTCTGTTTCCAGAACTGGAAGCATTGGAAGACTCTGCAAAAAAACTGGTTTCGCAGTATGCGCGCATTGTAGAGGCGCCGGTTGGTGCGATTGGCTATCGCGAAGGTGATCATTGCGGTGGCTATGTGCTGCGTTTAAAAGGGCGCTCGCGCGTTTATAAAATGTCAGCCAGCGGGCGAGAAATCGTGCTTTATCGCGTGGGTGCCGGTGAAACCTGTGTGATCACGACAACTTGCCTGTTAGGCAATAGCCAATATCCGGCCTCTACAGTGGTTGAGGATGACATTCAGGATGTGATTATCCCGGAAGCCATTTTTCATAAACTCATGATTGATTCGCCGGTGTTCAGGCAATACGTCATGCAGAACTACGGCGCACTGATCAGCGACCTCATTGTGTTGCTGGATGAAGTCGCTTTTCAGACGCTGGATGCACGCCTGGCCAAGTGGCTATTGGACATGGGCAATAACACCATACAGCGCACCCATCAGCAGATCGCTGACGAATTGGGCACCGCACGTGAAGTCATCAGCCGCCAGCTTAAGCGCCTGGAACAAAAAGGCTGGTTGACCATGGGACGCGGCGTGATTGAAATCCAGCAACGCGGCGAGTTACTCAAGCTGGCCAATAGCAATCAATAACCTGCTTGTATCCACGCTGATACAAAATTTCGCTCACGGCGTCCTGTCTGTGCGTCATCGCACTGAACAGCCTGCACGTTATCAATCTCAACTGCCACATGCAGTGTGAATGTTGAGAGGAGAAACAACGTGCGTAAAACTATCGCAATCAGTGCCTGGATGTTGCTGGCCAGCCAGGCTGCATTTGCCGATGCCGAATATATAGACCGGGCGCGGGTGCTGTCGGTGGCACCCCAAGTGCAACAAGTCAATCAGCCACGTCAGGAGTGCCGCACTGAATACATCAATGAGAGTGTTTATCAGGCGCCGGCGCGATCTAACACCGGCGCCATTATTGGTGGCGTAGCAGGTGGTTTGCTGGGCAGCACCATAGGCCGTGGTGGTGGCCGTGTGGCTGCTGCCGCTGTTGGTGCCGGGGTAGGCGCCATTGTCGGTGACCGCGTGGACAACCAGAATCCCTATGGCAATGAGCGTGTTGTCACCCGCCCCGTGCAGCAATGTGTGATGGTGGACCAGTGGCAAACCGTGACCACCGGCTATCTGGTGAATTATGAATATCAGGGCCGGCAATACGCTACCATGATGGACCGCGATCCCGGCCCAACGCTGGAAGTGGCTGTGATGGTGAGGCCAAATGTCGCACAGGTACAGCCGATGCCAGCACCAGTCTACCGTCCAGCCGCCATGAGAGGACATGGTCCGCGCCACCATCCATCTCCACAATATTGGTAAGTTTTTGATTGAGGCTCATGACGCGTTGCCAGAGATGGCAGCGCGTTTATGCTTTGAGCAAGACGATCACGGCCCCGCTGCCGCCATCATTGGCCCGTGCCTGGGCATAGGCAATCACTTCATCCTTTTGCATGAGCCAGTTGCGTAATTTGTGTTTAAGCACAGGCTCTTTATTGCGCGAGCCCAAGCCTTTGCCATGCACGATGCGTACACAACGCAGCCCACGTTTTTTACAGCCGGCAATAAATTCGGAGACTGTGACCCTGGCCTCATCACTGATCAGTCCATGCAAGTCGATATGCGCTTGCACCACCCAATGACCACGGCGCAGTTTGCTTAACACCATCGGCGATTGGCCTTCGCGCAAATACAGTAATTCTTCGCCGCTTTCGAGTTCGTAGGCAGGGATGTAGTGGTCACTGAGTGAATCGATCAGTGCCTGTTTTTCATCGCGGATCAGTTGGCGCGGAATCGGTTTGGGTTTTTTTGGCGCATGGGAAACGCGGTTGGTTTTGACCGGACGTGCGCCTTTGACTGCTTCGTAAAACAGTGACACATCATTTTCATCGTTGTCCGGGTGTTCTTGTGACATAACCCGATTTTAAAATAAAAAAGCGCACCGGGGTGCGCTTCTTCACGATTGCTGCTGGATTTATTCCAGACTGGTCAGATAGCGCTCGGCATCTAGCGCAGCCATACAACCGGTCCCGGCACTGGTGACTGCCTGGCGGTAAATATGGTCTTGCACATCGCCTGCAGCAAATACGCCGGGGATGCTGGTCGCTGTAAAATTGCCCTGGCGGCCGGCCTGGGTGACAATATAACCGCCCTCCATCTCCAGCTGGCCTTCAAAGATTTGCGTATTCGGCTGGTGACCAATGGCAATAAACACGCCTTTGAGAGGGATGTCCTTGGTGGTGCCAGAATTTGCGTCTTTCAGACGCATGCCAGTCACGCCCGTGTTGTCACCGAGCACTTCATCCAGCGTCTGGAAGGTTTCTAGTACCACTTTGCCTTCTTTCACGCGCTCCATCAGCTTGTCTACCAAAATGGCTTCGGCCTTGAATTTGTCACGGCGGTGAACCAGGGTGACCTTGCTGGCAATGTTTGCCAGATAAAGCGTTTCTTCCACTGCGGTGTTGCCACCACCCACTACCGCGACTTCCTGATTGCGGTAGAAGAAGCCGTCACAGGTGGCACAGGCGGACACGCCTTTGCCAGCAAACGCTTCTTCGCTGGGCAGGCCCAGGTATTTGGCAGAAGCGCCTGTTGCAATAATCAGTGCATCGCAGGTGTACTCGCCACTGTCGCCCACCAAACGAATCGGTTTTTCTGTGAGATGGGTGGTATGAATGTGGTCAAAAATCATCTCGGTGTTAAAGCGCTCGGCATGTTGCTGAAAGCGCGCCATCAGTTCCGGACCCATGACGCCGTTGGCATCTGCAGGCCAGTTATCGACTTCGGTGGTGGTCATGAGCTGGCCACCTTGCGCGAGACCAGTGATTAAAACCGGGTTAAGGTTGGCGCGAGCCGCATAGACGGCTGCCGTATACCCGGCAGGGCCGGAGCCAAGAATCATTAAACGGGCGTGTTTAGTTGCCATGGTGAAAATTCCATTCAGGAAGGTTATTTTTATTCAGATGGGGATGATCATGGGGTTTTAAATGGTCATCTTCCAGTCAAGTGATCAATATATAAAGATTTTTTCAGCAAGCTTCTTAGCATCCAAGCAGTTTTTTGGCTTAGGCCGCTTTGCTTAACATCGGCTACGCCGAGTGAGCCTACAACGAAAAACTGCATCCGTAGCTTATTTTTCTAATAAGCTACGTAACATCCATTCAGTTTTTTAGTTCCGACATCACCAGCAGCTTAGCCTACACTGAAAGACTGCTCGGAATTATTTTTCCAACAGGCTTCTTAGCATCCAAGCAGTCTTTTCATGAACTTGCAGGCGTTGAGTCAGCAAGTCAGCCGTGGCTTCATCAGAGGCTTTGTCGGCTGCCGGGAACACGCTACGTGCTGTGCGGCAAACCGCTTCGTGACCAGCCACCAGTTCGCTGATCATGTCGTTGGCTTTAGGCACGTCCACGGTTTCTTCAATCGAAGTCAACTTGGAAAATTGTGCGTAAGTGCCTGGCGCATACACGCCCAGTGAACGGATACGCTCAGCCACCAGGTCTACGGCCAATGCGAGCTCGGTGTATTGTGTTTCAAACATCAAATGCAAGGTATTGAACATCGGGCCAGTGACGTTCCAATGAAAATAGTGCGTTTTGAGATATAACGTGTAAGTGTCTGCCAGCAGCTTGGACAAGCCTTGCGCGATTTCCTGGCGGTTTTCATTGTTAATTCCGATATCCATGAGCTCTCCTTGTGAGTGATTAGGGTATTTTAGAACCTCGTTCCCCTGTCTGCAATTTGATTTTGCTATAATCATTTAAGTTCACTCTTGCAGAGAAAGAGACAACATATTGTTTTTTAATAAGAAAAAAGCCGCTAATGTCCGTCTGGAAAAAGTCTCGACGGAAAAACAGCTGCGCGACGCCAAGCTTATCCGTGAAGTTGCCTGGATTGCGCTGGCGGCACTCGGTGTTTTTTTGGCGGTGATTTTACTGACTTACTCGCATGAAGATCCAGGCTGGACGCACGCGGTGGGCGAGAGTGACCGCATTCACAATGCAGGCGGCACGGTAGGTGCCTGGATGGCCGATATTTTTCTGTCTCTGTTTGGATTTTCTTCCTGGTGGTTTGTGGTGTTGGCTTTTTTTGTAGTGTGGCTCATGTATCAGCGCCTGCACCAGAATGCGGCTGAAAAGCAGGATTGGTGGTTGAATGCCGTCGGTTTTGCCTTGATGCTGCTTGCCTCTGCAGCCCTGGAGTCTGGGCATCTGGTGAGTTTGCCTGCTGATTTTCCACTCAAGCAGGGTGGGGTGATCGGTAGCGGCATCGACCATCTCCTGCGCAATATGTTTGGTTTTGCCGGATCGACCATGTTGTTGCTGGTGTTATTTGCCACGGCCTTTAGCCTGTTTACCGGCTGGTCGCTGATCACCATGAGCGAACGGCTTGGTGACTGGGTTATTCAGTTTTACCAATGGAGTGTATTGAAATACCAGGACTGGCAAGACCGTCAAGTTGGCCGCCAGGTGTTGCAGGCGCGTGAAGAGTTTGTCGAGGCGGAACGCAAGCGCATTGAAGACCGCAAGCCGGTGGAGATTACTGTGCCTGCGGTTGCCATCGCGCCAAGCGAGCGCGTGGTCAAAGAGAAACAGGCAGTGTTGTTTGAGGCCATAGAGCAGGAAGGCCTGCCACCGTTGCATTTGCTGGATGCGCCTAACCAGTCGGTGGAGTTGCAATCGGCAGAAACTCTGGACTTCACCTCGCGCCTGATTGAGCGCAAGCTGATGGATTTTGGCATCGAGGTTAAGGTGGTCACTGCGCAGCCTGGTCCGGTGATTACGCGCTATGAGCTGGATCCGGCACCTGGTGTCAAAGGCAGCCAGATCACTAACCTGTCTAAAGATTTGGCGCGTGCCTTGTCTGTGATCAGCGTGCGGGTGGTCGAGACGATTCCTGGCAAAAGCTATATGGGGCTGGAAATTCCTAACCCCAAACGCCAGATCGTGTCACTCACCGAGATTATGGGTAGCCAGGCTTATGCCGATTTAAATTCGCCGCTCGCGATTGCCATGGGTAAAGACATTGCCGGCAAGCCGATTGTGGCCGACCTGGCGAAAATGCCGCATGTGCTGGTAGCGGGGACCACCGGTTCTGGTAAGTCGGTGGCGATTAATGCGCTGATTTTGAGTTTGTTGTACAAAGCGGAAGCCAGCCGTGTGCGCATGATCCTGATTGACCCGAAAATGCTGGAATTGTCTGTATATGAGGGTATTCCGCATTTGTTGGCGCCGGTGGTGACCGATATGCGTCAGGCCGCCAATGCTCTCAACTGGTGTGTGGCCGAGATGGAGCGTCGCTATAAACTGATGTCTACGCTGGGTGTGCGTAACCTGGCTGGCTATAACCAGAAAATTGTCGATGCGAAAAAACAGGGTACTTCGATCCCGCATCCATTTAGTTTGACACCGGACGAGCCGGAGCCACTCGATGAAATGCCGTTGATCGTCGTTGTGATTGATGAGCTGGCTGACTTGATGATGGTGGTAGGCAAAAAGGTAGAAGAACTGATTGCACGCTTGGCGCAAAAAGCCCGTGCCTCAGGCATTCATCTGGTGTTGGCCACGCAACGCCCTTCGGTAGATGTGATTACCGGCCTGATTAAAGCCAACGTACCCACACGCGTGGCATTCCAGGTCTCGAGCAAGATAGACTCGCGTACCATTCTCGACCAAATGGGCGCCGAAACTTTGCTCGGCCAGGGGGATATGCTGTATCTGCCGCCCGGTAGCGGCTACCCGCAACGGATTCACGGTGCATTCGTCAGTGATGGCGAAGTGCATAACGTGGTTAACTTCCTCAAGGCGCAAGGCGAACCAAACTACATTGAAGGCATTCTCACCAATGAGACCGAAGGCGGCGACCTGGATAGCCTGGGTGGTGGTGAGGCCAGTGCGGGTGGCGAAAAAGACCCGCTGTATGATGAAGCAGTGGCGATTGTGCTCAAAACACGCCGCGCCTCTATCTCATCGGTGCAGCGTCAATTGCGCATAGGCTACAACCGCGCTGCCCGCCTGATCGAAGATATGGAACGTGCCGGACTGGTCTCTGCCATGCAAAGCAATGGCAACCGTGAGGTATTAGTGAAAGCCGGAGGAGACCATGAATAAAGTATTTACCCGAGTGCTGCTGGCGTTATGTAGCGTATGTCTCATTTCAACAGCATTTGCCGATGGCATCGATGATTTAAAGCAGTTCTATCAGAGCACGCACGCCATGCGCGCTAACTTCAAGCAGACCGTCTTTGACCAGAAAGGCCGCAAGCTGCAAGAGGTCAACGGCACCATGCTATTGCAGCGGCCCAACAAATTCCGCTGGGATTATCAAAAGCCTTACGAGCAGCAAATCATTAGCGATGGCCGACAGGTGTTTTTGTTTGATGTCGACTTGCAGCAAGTCACGCTGCGTACGGTAGATAAAGTATTAGGCACCAGTCCCGCGGCTTTGCTGGCAGGTGGTCCTAATGTCGAAGAGAGCTTCCGTCTCACGCGTTTGCTCGATTTTGAGGGCTTGCAACGCGTACAGGCCAAGCCAATTCAAAAAGACAGTGGTTTTCAGGTGGTGATCATTTCCTTCAGCCAGGGCAAGCTGGCTGAAATGCGGCTGGTGGATGCGTTTGGTCAAAGCACGCATATCGTGTTTTCAAACGTGGAAGTGAATCCCAACCTCAACGCCAACCAGTTTCTGTTTACTGTGCCCAAAGGGGTGGATGTCGTTGGCGAGTAGCCAGTAGACCGCGCCAGAATCATCATGTCATCCCTGTTTGAACCGCAAACTCCCTCTAGTATTCCACTTGCTGAGCAGCTACGACCAAAAACATTGTCTGAAGTGGTCGGGCAAACCCACCTGCTCGGTGAGGGCAAGCCGTTGCGACGCGCATTTGAATCCGGCAAGTTGCCCTCGATGATTTTATGGGGCCCACCAGGGGTGGGTAAAACCACGTTGGCGCGCCTGATTGCGCAAACTGCGGATACCGAATTTGTGCCGCTCTCTGCCGTGCTATCCGGCATTAAAGATATCCGCGAAGCCGTTGAGCGTGCAGAACTCACCTTGCAACAAACCGGGCGCAATACCATCCTGTTTGTCGATGAAGTTCACCGCTTTAACAAAGGGCAGCAGGATGCGTTTTTGCCTTATGTCGAAAGTGGGCTGATCACCTTTATTGGCGCCACCACCGAAAACCCCTCATTTGAAGTCAATAGCGCGTTGCTGAGCCGGGCGCAGGTGTTTGTACTCAATGCATTAAATGAAGACGAGCTGGCGCAATTGCTTGAGCGTGCGCGCTTAAAAGTCGCACCTGGTGTTGCCCTAGATGAGACGGTGCAAGAACAGGTGCTCGCCTATGCCGATGGCGACGCCAGACGCCTGCTTAATTTTGCTGAAGGCCTGTTTAACGGCGCCATTGCAGCCAAAGTGGATCGCATAGATGAATCCTTTTTGCAGTCCACCATGGCTAGCAAGCTGCGCCGCTTTGATAAAGGCGGTGAAGCCTTCTACGACCAGATTTCTGCCCTGCACAAATCCGTGCGCGGCTCCAATCCGGATGCCGCCTTGTACTGGCTCATGCGCATGCTCGATGGCGGCGCTGAGCCACTGTATCTGGCCCGTCGCATTATCCGCATGGCTTGGGAAGATATTGGATTGGCTGATCCACGCGCCATGCAGATTGCCAATGATGCCGCTTTGACGTTTGAGCGGTTGGGCAGCCCAGAAGGCGAACTGGCCCTGGCGCAAGCTGTGATTTACCTGGCCGTAGCAGCTAAAAGTAATGCGGGCTATATGGCCTACAATCAGGCCAAGGCGTTTGTGGCGCAAGACAAGTCCCGCAACGTGCCCTTGCATTTGAGAAATGCGCCCACCAAACTCATGAAAGCGCTCGACTATGGCAAAGAATACCGCTATGCGCACAATGAACCTGGTGCTTACGCCGCAGGCGAACAATACTTCCCTGATGACATGGATCCGCCACAATTTTACCAGCCCACACCGCGTGGATTGGAAGGTAAAATAAGCGAGAAACTCAATCAACTTAAAGACCTTGATCAGCAATACTTAAAAAGCAAAGCGAAAAAATAATGTTAGACATTCAACAGCTTAGAAATGATTTGGATAACGTGGTTGCCCGTCTGGCGGCACGGAAATTTGTATTCCCCGCAGAAGAGTTTAAAGCGCTCGAGGCCCACCGTAAAACCATTCAGACCAATACCGAAACCCTGCAGGCCAAACGCAATGCAGCCTCCAAGCAAATCGGCATCGCCAAATCCAAAGGCGAAGATGCCAGTGCCATTCTGGCCGAGGTAGCTGGTTTGGGCGATGCGCTGAAAGTGGCCGAGGCACAACTCAATGAAGTGCAAGCGAGCATGCTGGCGCTTATGCAAAACGTGCCTAACCTGCCGCATGAGAGCGTGCCGGTCGGGCAGGATGAAACCCAAAACGTCGAAGTGCGTCGCTGGGGCACGCCACGCCAGTTTGACTTTGCAGTCAAAGACCACGCTGATGTCGGTGCGGCATTAGGGCTGGATTTTGATACAGGAGCCAAGCTCTCAGGCGCGCGCTTCACCTTTATGAAAGGTCAGATTGCCAAACTGCACCGCGCGATTGCCCAGTTTATGCTGGACACCCAGACCGAGAAACATGGCTATACCGAGTGCTATACGCCGTATATGGTTAACCGCGAAACCCTGATCGGTACCGGCCAATTACCCAAGTTTGAAGAGGATTTGTTCTCTACCGCCCACAATGACAGCAAGCTCTACCTGATCCCGACTTCAGAAGTCACGCTGACCAACACGGTGCGGGATGAAATTGTCGCCATGGACAGCCTGCCGATCAAGCTGACCGCGCATACCCCATGCTTCCGATCAGAGGCCGGGTCTTATGGTAAAGATACCAAAGGCATGATCCGTCAGCACCAGTTTGATAAAGTCGAGATGGTACAGATTGTGCACCCTGACACCAGCTATCAGGCGCTGGAAGAAATGGTTGGCCACGCCGAGGCGATTTTGCAGGCACTCGAACTGCCATACCGCGTTGTCTCACTTTGCACCGGCGATATGGGCTTTGGCGCGGCTAAAACCTACGACCTCGAAGTCTGGTTGCCCGCACAGAATACCTACCGTGAAATTTCATCTGTTTCCAACTGCGAAGCCTTCCAGGCGCGCCGTTTGCAGGCCCGTTTCCGTAATGCCAATGGCAAGCCTGAGTTGTTGCATACCTTGAATGGTTCTGGTCTGGCCGTCGGCCGTACGCTTGTAGCTGTGCTGGAGAATAACCAAAATGCTGATGGTACTGTGAATATTCCTAAAGCATTACAACCCTATATGGGCGGAAAGACCATGCTTAGTTAATAGATTCAATCGCTGTTTTTAAAATGCCTTGGTTGATAGCCAAGGCATTTTTATTTCTAACTAGTATGTGTTACATGGCATCAATTGTTGCGATCAATGACTCAGAAAATTGTACTTATTATCAGAAACTGCATGTCACAAAAATTTCATGCAACTTTACTTAACTCCTAAGCACATACGTATATGTCATTCACAGAAAGATGACATTGGTATGACAAATCTATGAAATTTGTTAAACAGGAGCTGTGATCATGAAAACATCACTACGTTTTATCCCTTTATCATTGTTCATTTTTTGCGCCAGCGTGCAATCTACCCCCTTTGACGCAGGCAATGGTAAACAAGGTTTTAAATTGACTTGCAGTGAATTCAATAGCAGTTTAGAGGAGTGCAAAACCAAGGCCAAAGACCTATGCGCCAGTGATTTCAAGTTGGTGGAACATCATGTGCTCGATCACCCAGATGCTGGGGATGGTTTTTATATGCCAACAGAACACCATTTGGTGGTTGAATGCAACAAAACTTAATGGTTTGAATTTTTTATGATGCCCTGGCTAACAACCAGGGCATTTTTATGTCTGCGATTTTGTATGGGTCTACGCCAGGGTCATAGGGCGGAAAGTATTTTTGCATGATCTGGTAATAGCTTCTGACCAGCTCGGTATAGATCACGGGCGCGCCGCAGCTGCAGTAGCCATGTTTGGCGTTAACGTAGTGGGTGGGGTCATTGAGCAGTTGGTAGCCGCGTTTGACGTCTGCCCAGCTATCGGGATTGAGGCCCAGGCGCTGGGCAATGATGCGGGCATCTTCGAGGTGGCCGACGCCGTTGTTATAGGCGGCCAGGGTCATAAAAGTACGGTCAGGTTCAGGGATGCGTGCGGGAATGCGGTCTTTCATCCATAGAAAAAACTTGGCGCCTGCCATCACGCTTTGCTTGGGGTCGAGGCGGTCGGTGACGTTCATCATGTTGGAGGTTTGTTCGGTGAGCATCATGAGCCCGCGTACATTGGTGGGCGAGGTGCTGTAATTATCCCAGTGAGATTCCTGGTAGCTGAGCGCGGCCAGCAGTCGCCAGTCGATGTCGGTGATTTCCTGCGCGTTTTTAAACAGGCGGATATACCTGGGCAGCAAGGTTTGCGATTTGGTGAGGAAGGTAACCACATCGACCGGTTTTAAACGTTTGGTATGGCCGTGATAGCGGTCAACCAGGTTGCGCAGTACGCCATTTTTTTCGATCTGTTTGAAAAAAGCCTGCACCTGTTTGAGCCGCGGTTCGCCATGCAGTTTGTTTAGCGCCCAGGCGATTTTGTCGGCCTGGCCCAGCATCATGCCGGCATCCAGTTGCGGATAGTTGTATTGCATAATCGCCAGCAGGTGATTGTCTGCGACGGTAAAGTCGATCTCGTTGCGCGCCACGGCTTCAATCAGTTGCTCCGAGCTCATTTTGTCGGATTCTTTCCAGGTCAGGCCCCGATACTTGGCCTGCAGCTCGCGCATGCGTTCAACAAAGCTGGTGCTTTTGGGCAGCACAATGCGTTTATTCAAAAGCGCATTGGCTTGATTCGGCTCACTGTTTCTGTCGCGGTTAAACACCACCATGGACTGCACCTGGTTGAAAGCCGGTCCAAACAGCACTTGGCGTTTGCGTGCAGGGGTGATGCTGATGTCGGCGGCGGCAATGTCGGCGTCGCCTTTGAGCAGGGTAGGGAACACTTTGGAAAAGCTGTCTACCACCACGAATTCGAGTTTATACGGCGGCCCCAAAAACTCGACAAAGCGTTTGGCCAGGTCATATTCCAGTCCGGCGTAATTGTTCTGGCTGTCGATAAAGTAGGTGCTGGGGCTATTGATCGTGACAAAGCGAATGGTGTAAGGATCCGGCTTGGGTTTGGCGCGTGTGGCTGGCTTGGTATCACTATTATCGCTACACGCACTGAGCCCCAGGCAGAGCAGGGCCGTTAACCATGCGGCGCGAACCAAATGGGCAGAGAGAAAACGCATGAGCCAGCAAAGCGGCAGTGAAATGCCGCCAGTTAAACCCGTGTTGCGATCTGACCCTGATCTGCAATCAGGATGGTTGTGGCTAGTTTGGCAAAAATACCATGCTCAACCACGCCGGGGATGTTGTTCAGTGCTGCGTTGAGGCTATGCGCATCCAGGCCAGCCTCAAAGCGCATATCCAGTACCAGGCTCCCATGACTGGTCATGCACAAGCCGTCTTTGGCCACATTGGGTCGTAACTCTCCGGTGCCGCCGATGGCTTCAATGCTGCGCTTGGCCGCTTGCCAGGCAAAGGGCATCACTTCAATTGGGATAGGGTAGTTCAGGCCAATATGAGGCACCAGCTTGCTTTTGTCGGCTACCACAATAAACTGTTTGGCCGCCTTGGCCAGCAGTTTTTCCATGACCAGATCATAGCCGCGGCCTTTGAGCAGCGTGTTGTCGGGCGTGATTTCATCCGCGCCGTCCACATAAAGGTCTATCTGGCTGAGTTGTTGCAGGCCCAGCACGGTCAAGCCAACGCTTTGCGCCTTGATCATGCTGATGGTGGAGCTGGCAACCGTGGTCACCCGCAGGCCTTGCTGCTGGCGTTGCGCCAGCGCTTCAATAAAGTAATTGGCGGTAGATCCTGTGCCCAGGCCTACGATCATCTCGTCTTTGACGTAGCTGGCAGCTTCCAGCGCGACGGCTTGTTTGTCATTCATCTTTCTCATCTCCGTGCTGGGGTCATACATTTTATTCGCTCGGGCGTCTTAGGTGTCATTCCATGACAGCCGATCGACGCTTGCAGTTATAATAGCAAACTCGGCAGATTCGCCAACAAATACTCATCTAACCTGAGCAATAAGAGTCTAATTTTTTATGGCAGTTTCACTCCCCGTGATCGGGCATCCGCAGCGCTTTTCTTTTCAAAGTCAGGGCCTGGATAGCCAGGCATTAGCCGAGCTGGCTTGTGGTTTAAAAGCAACAAATACGCCTCTGGTCGTTTTAACGGCGAGTGCGTTTGAAGCGCAACGGCTGATGGACGAAATCCCGTTTTTTGGCAAAGAGATTGCCGTGCACTTGCTGCCAGACTGGGAAACGCTGCCGTATGACGTGTTTTCCCCGCATCCTGATTTAATCTCTGAGCGCCTGGCAACCTTGTATCAACTGAGCCAAAACCAGAGCAATGTGGTGATTGTGCCGATGGCGACCGCATTATTGCGCCTGCCGCCGGTGGCTTACCTGGCCGCGCACTCGTTCATGCTCAAAAAAGGCCAACGGCTGGATGTGGAGGCCTTGCGCAACCAGTGTGCGCAGGCGGGTTACCACCACGTGAGCCAGGTGATGGCACCGGGCGAGTTCAGCGTGCGCGGCGGGCTGGTGGATTTGTTCCCCATGGGCAGCGCCTTTCCCTACCGCATAGACCTGTTCGATGATGAAATCGAAACCATACGCACGTTTGATATCGACACCCAGCGTAGCGTCTATCCGGTGCCCGAAATTCGCATGCTGCCTGCGCGGGAGTTTCCTATGGATGAAGCGGCGATCACGCGTTTCCGCAGCCAGTTTCGCGAGTACTTTGAGGGCGACCCGCAACGCGCCAAAATCTATAAAGATGTGAGTAAAGGCACGCCCAGCGGCGGGGTCGAATGGTATTTGCCGCTGTTTTTTGAGCAGACAGCCACACTATTTGATTATTTGCCCGCGCAAACCGTCCTTTGCCTGCATGGGGACCTGGACAAGGCCGCACAAACATTCTGGGCCGATGCCAGTACGCGTTACCGCCTGATGGCACATGATGCGGAAAAACCCATCTTGCGCCCGGAAACACTGCTGCAAAAAGCCGATGAATTTTTTAAGCGCACGCATGACTTCGCGCTGGTCACTCAGCAAATTGCCCAACAAACCGTTTTACCGCCTGTCGATGTAGATCGACGTGCCGAGCAGCCCTTGCACAAACTGCAAGCCTTTATCCAGCAATTTGACGGGCGGGTAATGATTGCCGCAGAAAGCCTGGGCCGGCGCGAGACGATTGCGCAACTGTTTAGCGATCATGGCCTGAGTTTTTCACTGGCTGAAGACTGGGCCGGGTTTGCACAATCGAACTTCCCGGTCATGCTCGGCGTGGCGCCCTTGCATCAAGGCATGGTGGATAAGGATGCGCGCGCGGGCGCGTTGGCGGTGGTCACCGAGGCCGAGCTGTATGCCAGCACCGTGCGTCAGCAGCGCCGCCGCAATCAGGAGAAAGCGCGTAATGCCGAAGGCATGCTCAAAGACTTGTCCGAACTGCGGCTGGATGACCCGGTGGTGCATGAGCAGCACGGGGTGGGGCGCTACAAGGGCCTAGTCAATATCGATTTTGGCGAGGGCGAGACTGAGCTGTTGCTGATTGAGTATTTTGGCGAAGACAAACTGTATGTGCCGGTGTCGCAACTGTTTCTGATTTCACGTTATTCCGGTGGGCCGCCCGAGAGTGCACCATTGCACAGACTAGGTAGCGGCCAGTGGGAAAAAGCCAAGAAAAAAGCCCTCAAACAGATTCGCGATACCGCAGCCGAGTTGCTTAACCTATATGCGCAACGCGCTGCGCGCAAAGGCCATGCCTTTACCTTGGGCCTGCATGATTACGAGGCCTTTTGTGAAGGCTTTCCGTTTGAAGAAACGCCAGACCAGCTGGATGCTATCGAAGCCGTCATCAAAGACATGCAATCTGGCCGCCCCATGGACCGCCTGGTGTGCGGTGATGTTGGCTTTGGCAAAACAGAGGTCGCGCTGCGTGCCGCTTTTGTCGCAGTGATGGGTGGCCGCCAGGTGGCGGTGTTGGTGCCGACCACCTTGCTGGCCGAGCAGCATTACCAGAACTTTGTCGACCGCTTTGCCGAGTGGCCAATCAAGGTTGCCGAAATTTCCCGTTTCCGCACCGCCAAAGAGCAGGCCGAAGCCATCAAGGGACTGGCCGATGGCAGCATAGACATCATCATTGGCACGCACCGGCTGATTCAGAAAGACGTCAAATTCAAGAACCTGGGTTTAGCGATTCTGGATGAAGAGCACCGTTTTGGCGTGCGACAAAAAGAACAGATGAAAGCCCTGCGTGCCGAGGTGGATGTGCTGACGCTGACCGCCACGCCGATTCCGCGTACCTTGAGCATGGCCATGGAAGGCCTGCGTGAGTTCTCAGTGATTTCCACGCCGCCGCAAAAACGGTTGGCAATCAAAACCTTTCATACGCCTTATTCGGACGGCATTATCCGCGAGGCGGTCATGCGTGAGTTCAAGCGCGGCGGCCAGGTGTATTTCCTGCATAACGAAGTGGATACCATCTATGTCATGAAGGAAAAGCTGGAGAAAATCGTGCCCGAAGCCCGTATCGTCATCGGTCATGGCCAGTTACGCGAGCGCGAGCTGGAACACGTGATGCGCGACTTTTACCAGCAACGCGCCAACCTGTTGCTGTGTACGACCATCGTCGAAACCGGCATCGACGTGCCCACTGCCAACACCATGATCATCAACAAGGCCGATATGTTTGGCCTGGCGCAATTGCACCAGTTACGTGGTCGCGTCGGTCGTAGCCACCACCAGGCTTACACCTATCTGCTGACCGATCCGCACCGTAATATCACTCCGCAGGCGCAAAAACGGCTAGACGCGATTCAGCTGCTGGAAGACCTGGGGGCAGGCTTCCACCTCGCCATGCACGACCTTGAAATCCGCGGTGCCGGTGAGTTGCTGGGCGACAGCCAGAGTGGTGAAATGCAAGAAATCGGCTTTAACTTGTATTCCGATATGCTGAATCATGCTGTTAAACAGCTCAAGGCCGGCAAAGAGCCTGACCTTGATGCGCCACTGGGGGTGACCACCGAAATCAATCTGCATACCCCGGCCTTGTTGCCCAACAACTATTGCCCGGACGTGCACGAGCGGCTGGTGATTTATAAACGCCTGGCCAACTGCGAAGACGACGACGCGCTGGATGCCATGCAGGAAGAACTGATCGACCGTTTTGGCCTGTTGCCTGAGCCCGGCGAGGCGCTGATTGCCTGCCACCGTTTGCGCATCGCCGCCAAAGCCTTGGGCATTATTAAAATCGATGCCTCTGACGCAGCCATTCAGTTGCAGTTTAATGTCAAAGCCGACCTCGATCCGCTCAAGCTGATCAACCTGTTGCAACGCGACAAGCGCTGCCGCATGAACGGGCCGGATAAATTACGTGTCACCGTGCAGCTAGGCAACCTCAATCACCGTGTAGAATTAGTGAAAACCCTTTTGAAGGAATTTATGTAATGTTAGAAAAATTAGTGGCTGCCGTGGCGGGCTGGATTATTGCCGTGATTGCCAGCATGGGCTATGGCGGTATTGTGTTGTTGATGGCGATTGAATCCGCCTGTATTCCTTTGCCTTCTGAAATCATCATGCCATTTGCCGGGTTTCTGGTCAGCAAGGGCGATTTAACGCTGTGGGGTATTGCGCTGGCAGGGGCGGTAGGCTGTGTGGTCGGCTCGATCCCCGCTTATTACCTGGGCATGTACGGCGGTCGTCCGCTGGTGGAGAAATTCGGCAAATATGTGCTGATCAGCAAAAAAGACCTCGACATGGCGGACCGCTGGTTTGCAGATCATGGTGAAATCATTATTTTCATCGCCCGCCTGTTGCCTGCCGTACGCACATTTATCGCATTCCCGGCTGGGGTGGCGCGTATGAACATGACACGCTTTGTCGCTTATACCTTTGTCGGCTCACTGATCTGGTGCTGGGTGCTGGGTTATGTGGGCATGAAAGCCGGTGAGCATTGGGAAGATTTGAAAGTGTACTTCCACGAGTCACATTATGTGATTGCCGCGCTGGGATTGATCTTTGTTGCCTGGTACGTGCGCAGACACTTCAAAAACGAGGCTGCGTAATCAGTTAGCTTGATTGAGTGTCTAAAACTGGCTGCGGTTCATCAGAATCTGATGCCAAAAAATAAAAAAGGCCATTCATTGGCCTTTTTTATTTGCGCTACATCGGTCAACCACATTAGATATCAGCAAGTGCCTACCAAGCGTTTGCGGCACTTGTGCAGGTTTATGCAAGCATAGTTTCCGCATCTGAACTGTCAGCCTGATCCTCATCCTTAGCAGCCATTCTGTCTACGAGGCTATTGGAAGATACCTTTGTCGAAGCATCCAACGCAAACGAGTATGTAGCAACGTCATGCTTGAAGGCAATCCCATGAGATAACGCCCAGTGCTCTGTAGATGCATAGGCCGCAACACTTGCCAACATGAGCACACTGCAAGCGAACATATTTTTAAATACTGATTTCATCCGTCACCCCTTTATTTATTTTGAAATCAGACTGTAGCAAAGGGTGGCAAGTCATTTAAATAGCCCTTTGAGGCCAATGCTTGAAGCGTCGCCGTGCGTGAACAATCAAGGGGGTCACTGGGTACTGTTCAGCAGGGGTATCCGAACGCTCCAAGTAAGCTCACTTCCAGGTGACTACCTGCGCCATGGCCCGGCGTGTTTTCGCTTTGGGTGCATGTTTGCGGTAACCAAAGGCGACCATATAGGCTAGTCCATATTCTTGCAGGTTTACGCCAAACTGCTCTGCCAGCAAGGTCTCGGTTTCTTGTTGTTTAAAGCCTTCAATCGGGCAACTGTCTATGCCACGCATGGCGGCGACGGTCATCATGTTGGCCAGCGCGATGTAGCATTGTTTGCTGGCCCAGTCGAACAGTTTGCGCTCGTCTGTGAGGCCAAAGTCAGACTGTTGAAACTGTTTGTAAAAGCCCAGGCGCATGTTGGCGATGTCGTCCGGGTGGTGCTGCACTTCACGCATGAATTGCGGCAGGTAGGGGCTGTCTGCGTCCAGAAAGGGGGATTTCATGGCCAGACACAAGACAAAGTGGCTGGCGGTATCCAGTTTGAGCGGCGCGCCCCAGGCATGCTGCTTCAGGCTTTCGCGCAGGGTTTTATCTTGCACCACAATAAAATGCCAGGGCTCAAAGCCGAATGAGCTGGGTGAGAGACGGGCGGCTTCCAGGATCAATTCAAATTCTTCTGCAGGAATCTGTTTGCTGGCATCAAATTCTTTACAGGCATGGCGGAATTGAAATGCATCGAGAATCGCTTGTGTATCTATCATCATCTGTCCTTCAAAGAATCTCCACAGGCACGAGTTTGCCTGCGCTTAAAAATAAAATAGCCGTTTTCACCGGCAAGCCTTCGGCCGCAAACAGCTGGGCATAGGCAGCCAATTGTGGCTTGAACGTGGCTGCCAGGCTGGGTAAATCATCACTTGCTGTAACGGGGGCCGATTTGTAATCGACAATCCAGCGTACACCCTCAGCAACAAAAGTACGATCTATGACTTTTTTATTGGCGGCAAGTTGCTCAATCGCCAGCTCAGAGGCTGCTTGCGGATGGTCAGCGAGCACCCAGCGGCCATCCGCTGATTGCAGCGTGGTGGTGAGTAGCGTCGCCACTTGCTGGCTGGCTGGCACAGCCTCCACTTCAGCATAACCTTGTTGCGAAAACCAGCGTTGCATGGCTGCCAGCAATGACTGGCAACCCGTGCTGGCGAGGGCTTGCCAGGCGGCCAGGCCTTGCTCGGCGATCAGTTGCAGGTAAAGGTGGGCGAGGGTGCCGATATCGGCCTCCAGGCTGCTGACGGTGCTGTCTGCGGGGGGCGTGGCATCATAAGCGCGCGCGAGATCGTTGCTGGGTTGCAAGAGGGCGGGACTGGTGACTTGCGGCAAGCGGATCAGCTTGGGCATAAACTGTCGGATATCGGCCTGCTGGCTTTGTTGCGGGTAGCGGACCACGATATCTTGTTCGCGATTGAAATGCGTACTGACGGCTGGCCACAGCAGCTGTAAAAACGTATTTTTACGGGGTTGCGGGTCACCGTTTTTATCCGGCCTGGCAATGCCGAGTAGATGCAACTGGCGCTCGGCGCGCGTGGCGGCGACATACAGCACGCGGGCGTCTTCATAGGCCGCGCGGGTTTTGTCGAGGTCGTTCAGGTAATCGTAGGGCGTGACACCGGTGTGCTGCCGCTTGAGGGTTGTGGGTACAAACGGTGCCGCGACCAGTGCGACGTCACCATCGGCCGTCGTGACTTCCTCCCAAATCACCAGCTTGGCGTCATCGGGCGGGTTGCTGCCATCCAGGCCCGGCAGAATGACCGTGTCAAACTCCAGACCCTTGGATTTGTGGATGGTCATGAATTGCAAGCGGTCATCGGCTTTGGCATCGGGGGCTGCATACAGTTTTTTCACATCTTCGGCCAGGCTTTGCGGGCTGAACTGGCCGTGTTGCTCGAGCGCGGCAATGCGGGCAAAAAACGCCTGCACGTCTTGCACATCGTTTTCATTCCATAAGCAGTGTGCGCCGCCCAGCCGCAACCAGGTGTTGTGCACCCAGCGGCTGGTGGCGGTACGGGACCGCCATTGCAAGGCCGTTTGCATGACCTCACGCACATGGCGGGCGCGGGCCTGGCCATCTGCACTCAGGCGTGCCATCACTTGTTCATCTTCGAGCAGACTCATGACGCTGCGTTGCCCGTCCTGGCCGATCAAGGCATGCAGGTCGGCCAGCGTCAGCCCGCACCAGGGTGCGCGCAGCAAGGCCAGCCAATGCACACGGTCAGCCCGCTGGTGCAGGGCGTAGGTGAGCGTCAGCAGGTCTTGGACAATCTGGCGGTTTGCCAGCTCTTCAATCTCCACCGCCTGAAAGCTCAACTCGGCATGGTTGCGCCGCATTTCTGTGACCAGCGCATGCAAGTGCTTGCGTGCACGCACCAGCACGGCAATGGTGGCATCTGGCTGTTCGGCGCGTGTTTGCTGGATAATGCGGATAATCTGTTCGGCTTCGAGTCGGCGCAGATCTGCCGGTTCTTCCTCTTCATGTTCGCTGACTGGCTGGATCAGCGGATGCACAAACACCCCCTCACCAGGCAGAGACGGGCGCGTGGCGACAAAAGGCCGGTAAGCAATCGCGCCTTGCTGCGGGGCATCCTCAGACGGCAGCATGCCTTTAAAGGTCTGGTTGATCCATTCGACCACGGCCGGGCACGAGCGGTTATTGCGCCACAGTTTGAGCGGGGTCAGCGCGATGTCACCGATGCCGAATTCGGCCGCATTCAAAAACAGGCCGACATTGGCTTTGCGGAAGCGGTAAATCGACTGCATGGGGTCGCCCACGGTAAACAGGGTACGGCCATCGCCCGGTTGCCAGCCGCGCGTCAGCGCCTTGAGCAGGTCGATCTGCATCGGGCTGGTATCCTGAAACTCATCGACCAGCAGATGCTGTATGCGGTAGTCCAGCCGCATAGCCAGCTCGCTCGCTTCGCCGCCTTCTACCAGCGCTTGCAAGGCGCGCTGGGCAATCTCGACAAAATCGACTTCGTTTTGTGACTGAAAGTGCAGCCAGAGCTGGGCCGCCGCAATATTCAACAGCTGGCTCAAGTCTGCAATCAGCGCTTCGTCACGGGCGTTGGGGTCTGGCAGCATGCGGATGCGCGCCAGTCTGGGTTCTGCGCGGCGATCTTGTGCCAGGCCGTCCAGAATCTCGGTCAAGGCCTCCTTGTAAGGCTTGGCTTCGTCGGTGGCAGGCAGTCCCATGTTTTTATCCAGCCGTTTGCGCAGCCCCCCCGTGCCGGTCAATAACAACTCGGCCAGCGCGCGCCAGTTCGGCAAATCAGCCAAGCGCGGTTGCAAAGCCACTTGCCAATCGCGTAGCTGAGCGATGGCGTGCGTGTCTGGGAGTTGACTGCCGGCATAACGCGCAATCGGCATCAGCGCCTGTTGCAAACGGGCGGGCAGATGCTGGTGAATCTGCGCCAGCTCACCTTCAATTAAATGCACCAGTGCCATTTGCCCAGACAGTGTGTGCCCGGTCTGGCTGTGATGCAGCCATTGTTCGCGTTTGGCCAGCATGGACATGAGCAGGGCTTCCAGCCTTGCCTGGTCATTATCCATATAGCGCAACACTCGCCGCACCGGTTCGCCCAGCACAGGCTCATCCATGCTTTGCAAGGCCAGCCCGGCGGCTTCGCGGTAATAAGGCCAGGCATCTTCTGTCACCGCCGGTTGCGTGCCAAAACGGCTCAGCAACGGCATTTGCCGCGCGAGGTTGGCACATAACGAGTCTATGGTGTAAATCCGCAAGCGGGCCGGACTTTGCAGCAATTGCCAGTTGAGGGCGGCCGAGCGCTGCAAGGCTTGCTGGCCAAGTGCAAACGTGATTTTCTTGTGTGCGGCTTCGGGTGCCACGCCACTGGCCGCCAGCAACAGGCTATCCAGAATCCGTACGCGCATCTCCGAAGCGGCCTTGTTGGTAAAGGTGATGGCGATAATTTCTTCGGGGGCCTGCACGGTTTGCAGCAACTTGAGAAAACGCTGGGTCAGCAACTCGGTTTTGCCCGCGCCCGCCGGGGCCTCGACAATAAAGGACTCCAGCGCCAGCGCGCGTTCACGGTTGGCGGCATCCAGTGCCAGCGCCTCTGACAAAACGGTCTCTGCTGTCATCGTTGGTGGTGTTTTTGAGTGCATCATGCGGCACCTTTTGATTGCAAGTGCTCAAACTGCAATTGCCGCTCTGGCAATCTGAGCAAAGGCAACACATCGCAATAATCCAGATCCTGCTCCGCCTCAAATAGCACTGCCGCCTCGCCCGCCTTGAGGGCTTGCGCGGTCAGCGTGATTTGCGTCCGCCAGTGCTGCAGAATCGACGGCCAGTCTGGGAATTCTGTCGGGTCAAACAATTTGTTTTTTTCGTGATTAAACGCTTTGACGCCGGGCACAATATCTTCTTCGGCGGCGATGCCGGCAAAGCCACCATCCGTCAGCCGCAGCTTGCCAAAGCAGACCGCCGCAATCTCGGCGTCTTGCAAAATAAAGGCGGCATAAATGGGCAGTTGTGGTTCGGTGATTTTATCGCTGGCCCAATTTTTAGTGTCTGGCATGCTGCCGGTTTTGTAATCAATCACCACCAGGCGGCCATCTGCCAGCGTATCCACGCGGTCTATCACCAGTTTGACCTGGATGCCTTCAATCAGCGGCTTAAAGGTTTTTTCAACCAGTGACACGGTAAACGGTTGCATGCGCTCGCGTTCGACTTGCAGCAGCCAGGTCAGGGCGAGTTTGCTCAGGCGCTCGGCTTCGAGCTGGCAAAACACCTCTGTAAACGGCTGCGAAAACTCGGTATTAAACTCGGCCATGACTTGCGCGGCAAGGGCGTCCAGCTGACTTTTCAATTCCTCTTCAGCACAGCTTTGCCAGTCCTCGCGCGGTTGTTGCCAAAATGCCGCCATCACGCGGTGGATGAGGTCGCCGCGCTGCATGACATCCAGCCCGTTATGCGGCGTCTCCAGTTTGCGGGCTTTAAGCCGGTATTGATAAAACGCCCACGCCGGGCAAATCGCCTGCGCACGCAGCAGGCCAGTGCCGCCACTGACGTGTTCGCCATCTTGCACGGGCGGGGCCTGGTGGTCGTCCAGCCATTGCCAGTGCTCGGGCTGGCTGGTGGCCAGGGTTTCCGCCAGCGTGGCGACCCCGGCACTGGCACCGACTTCGGCAATGGCTTGAATCAGCGGGCTCATGCGCAACAGGCGGTCACCTTCTTTTTGCGCATAAGAAAAAATGACCCGGTTCGCCGTGCCCAGCAGGCGCTGGTGAATCTGGCTGGCAAAGGCGATTTGCACCTCACTGCTGGCATTGGGCGTGCCTGCCTGCCGTTGCAGCTCGGCCGGGATCAGGGCATTGGTGCGCGACAGCGGGGGCCACACATGGTCGTTCATGCCCATCACCCACACCCCGTCCAGCGGCTGGGCACTGGCTTCCAGCATGCCCATGACGGCGAGGTTGGGCTGGCGCACGGTTTGCGGTTGAAAAATCTGTGCCTGACATAATTGTGTCAGACGCTGGATGGCGGTAATGGCCGGGATGGGGCCCAGCCAGGCATCCAGTGCACCGAGTTGCGCAATGACCTTGTAAAACGATTGCTGGCACTGGTACTCATGGCTGGACAGGCTGCGCTCGCCTGGCCAATGGCTGGCGGTGAGCAATGCCGTCAGGCTCTTGGCCCAGGCCGAAGGCAGTTGTTTGGCCGGCAGCTGTCTGGCCGTGGTCAGCAAGGCGTTGAGGTCTTGTAATAGCGCCGGACTATGAATCGCATGCTCATCTTGCTGCTTGCGGGTAATAAACCGCGCAAAGGTCGTGGCCTTGACTTGCAAGGGCAACTGGCGGCGCATTTCGGCGTCCAGCGCCGCGCGCGCATCGGCTTCAAACAGGGCTTGTGACCAATACACATCCGCCAGCAGCGCCGACAGTTCGGTTTGTGCCAGCGGCGTGTGTTGAAAAGCCAGCCGCAACAAGGTTAAGGCGGTATTCACCAGCGGCCAGCGCGTTAACGGCGTGCCCAGCGAAAACTCATAACAGCGGGGGATTTCAGCATGCGCAGGATGCAAGGCCTCAGGGTGAAAGGTGTCATCCAGCAGATTGGCCAGTGTGTCGCGCACAGCTTCCAGGTCTGGCACCACGATGGTCAGCCTGGCCTGTTTGTGGGTGCTGAGTGTCTGCTTGGCCCAATGCACGGCAGCGCGCATTTCGTCCAGGCTCTCAGCAAAGGCCATGCGCTGCACCTGCTGCGCGGTGATGCGATGTTCAAAGGGCTCTACGGTCACACCTGCGGCTTGCAAACGGTCGATCAGACGTTGCAAATGCGGATTGATGCGGTCAAACCCGGCCAGGGCAATGCGCTCGGGCAACTGTAGCAAGCCCTGTTGCAGTTGCGCCAATTGCCAGGCTTGGTAACGCACGCCCTCAAGATAGCCACTTTGCTTGCACAGCATCTGAAATTGCTGGCGCCACTGCATGAACTGGCGGGTTTCCTCACTGGCTGCATCCATATCCAGGCTGATATTCCACTCAATCAGGTAGCGGTTCGCCTCCATCGCTGCACTGGCGAGGCCGTTGGTGTTCAATAAATCAAGGTGGTCATGCTGGCGCAGACAATGCTGAATCGCTTGCTCCCACAGCAGCGCCTCTTGTGTGGAGGACAGCATGCCCGCCGGGGCATCCGCCACGGCAATGCGGCCACATAAAATGGCTTGCTCAGTGAGCTGGTGCAGCCAGTCTTGCAGCGGAAACACCTGCGGTGCCTGCCATTGCAACAGCCCTTGCTGCTGGTAGCTGGACGATAACCATTGCCGGATGCCTTGCGCCAGACGCGCAGAGGCGCAGAGGATGGTCGCCGCTGGCGTGGGTGAAGGAGGGAGAGAAGCGCTAGGCATGTTCAGCAAAGTGTCATTAACCAACAGGTCATTTTATAAGATAATGTCCTTTTCGGGCACCTCTAATCAATCAACTTGCGTCGCGATATTGCGTTGCGCATAAAAAGTTTTTCCTCCCGTATCAACGATATGCGGCGACTGAATTTTTTAATCGCGCCATTTTTTAATCGCGCCTTGTCAGGCTTAGCAATTTGAATGATGAGAGCTGCCCTTTCGTCCGCGTTTTTGCCATATTAAGGATCACGCTATGCTGGCCCGTTTTTTGACACACGCTGTGCGCGCACAACCGGCGCGGTTTTCTGAGCGCTTTACCAGCGGCTGGATGACTGCAAGTTGGCTGGCTGCCTGTTGTGTGCTCTGGCAAGGGTTGCTGGCAGGGAATGTATTAGCTGCAGACGCGGACACGCAAGCGCGCGTGACCTTTGCACCGCAAGGCGAGGTAAAGGCGGTCAGGCAAGTCAGCGCCCGGTTTTCGCTGCCAATGGTGGCTTTTGGCGACCCGCGTCTGCCTGCACCGTTTGACATTCAATGTGATGCCAAAGGCCAGGGGCATTGGCTGGATGACAGGCAGTGGGTGTATGACTTTGAGACCGATTTACCGGCCGGTTTGCAATGCCGCTTCTCTGTTAAAAAAGGCTTGCAAAGCGTCGCGGGCACACCGGTTTCGTCGCAATCCTTCAGTTTTTCAACCGGGGGGCCGGCCATCATCACCTCGCTGCCAGAAGAGGGCATTGAATATATCGATGAGTCACAGGTGTTTTTGCTGGGGCTGGATGCGCCTGTCAATGAAGACAGCATCAAGCAGCATGCGGCTTGCAGCATACAAGGTGTAGGTGAGCTGTTTCCACTCAAGTTGATCACGGGCCAGGCACGCGAGCAGATACTGCGCGAGCAAAAAGACCGCGCCAGCCAGTTGTTTTTGGTGTTGTTTAAAAATGCGCAGCAGGGTCTGCTGTCGGTCAAAGACCGCCGTATGCAGCAGGCGAATATTGTGGTGGCACAGTGCAGCCGCCCGTTGCCTGCGGGCAGTGAGGTGAGTTTGCATTGGGACGCAGGCATCACCTCCGTCAGTGGTGTGGTTGCCAACAAGCCGCAAGTGCTGAGATTTAAAGTGCGCGATGCGTTTAAAGTGAATGCCAGCTGTACGCGCACCAATGCCAAGGCGGGCTGTATTCCGGTGTTGCCGATACAGGTGCAGTTTAATGCACCTGTCAGCCGCCGCCTGGCTGAGGCCATCCGACTCAAACTGCCGGATGGCAGCATGCAAAAGCCGGTGATTGCAGACTATGCACAAGGCGAGAGCCTGGAAGCGGTGCAGTTCAAAGGACCGTTTACCGCCAATAGCCGGGTGGTGTTGCAATTGCCTGGTGATTTTAAAGATGATGCCGGGCGCGTGCCGGTCAATGCGCGCGCTTTTCCGTTGGCGATGACAATGGATGTCGATCCGCCCCTGATCAAGTTCCCGGCAAAATTTGGCATTTTGGAGCGGTATGCGCAACCTGCCTTGCCGGTGACGGTGCGTAATGTCGAGGTCACCTTGCAAGGCGCGCGCATCACCCCCAGCGCCAATGCCGAGCAATCTGGCCGTGTGGGCCGCTTGCAACCCGAGAATGATGCCGAACTGGCCGCCTGGTATTTTAAAGTCACCCAGCATCCTTATGGCAGTGGCGAGTCTGACGCCTTTTTGAAAACGCATGACCGTTACCCACGCGAGGGAGAAATCCCCCTGCTAATAGGCAACCAGGACATAGCTTCCAGTGAGATCCGCCTGCCGCGCAGGCAAGGGCAGAAAACGTTTGAGGTGATGGGCATCCCGCTGCAAAAGCCTGGATTCTATGTGGTCGAATTTGCCAGTGACCGCCTGGGGGCGGCGTTGCATGGCGAGCAAAAACCTTATTTTGTCTCATCTAGCGCGCTGGTCACCAACCTGGCCGTGCATTATAAAAAAGGCCATGAGTCCTCGCTGGTATGGGTGACGCGGCTGGATAATGCCAAACCGGTCTCGGGGGCCGAAGTCAGGGTGTCCACCTGCGATGGCGTCTTGCTCTGGCAAGGCAAAACCGACCGCCAGGGCCGCGCGAATATTGCACAGGCCCTTGAAGACAGCTACCGCAAAAGTTGTTATGGTCATCTGGTCACGGCACGCAAAGACGATGATTTGTCGTTTATGTTTTCACAGTGGGATGATGGCCTCAGCCCCTGGCAATTCAACCTGGGCGGCGGCGAGAGCGCGGGCCCGGTACTGGCACATACGGTATTTGACCGCCCCTTGTTCCGCGCCGGTGAAACCGTCTCCATGAAGCACTTTGTGCGCTTGCACACCGGCAAAGGACTGCGCCTGCCCGAGCGGTTGCCGGATGAGATCACCTTGACGCATCAGGGCAGCGGCGAAAGCGAGACGCGCGCGGTGCGCTGGGCCAATGCGGCCGGTACGTCTAGCTGGGTGATTCCCAAAGAAGCCAAGCTGGGCAACTATATGGTGACCATGATGGTGGAGGGCATGGAGGTAACGATGGGGCATTTCCGGGTTGAGCAATACCGCGTGCCCTTAATGCATGCCAGCCTCAAACCGCCCGCTGCACCGGTGGTTAACCAGCGTCAATTACAGGTGGATGTGCAACTCAACTATCTGGCGGGCGGGCCTGCGGCTGGCTTGCCGGTCAAGTTCCGTAGCCGGCTAGAGCCTTATACCATGCAGTTTGCGCAGTATGAGGCGTTTCGTTTTGGCGGTGAGCGGCCACAGGAAGGGCTGCACGCCATACAACCTTTTTCTTATGACCCGGAAGAAGGCTGGAGTGATGGGCAATCCTCGGATCCAGCATCTGCTGACAGTGACAAGCGCTACCCGCCCCGCACACAGGCAGTGACGCTGGATGGCAGTGGCGGCGCGCGTGTCACGTTTGACCGTTTACCTGATGTACGTACCCCCCATGCCTTGCAGGTGGAGATGGAATATGCCGACCCCAACGGCCAGATATTGACGGCAGCCACACAAGCACTGCTGCTGCCTTCGGCTGTGAATCTCGGCATTAAAATGGATAGCTATTTTGCGACGCAACAGAGTCTGGCGTTCAAGGTGCTAGCGCTGGATAGCACAGGCAAACCGCTGGTGCGGCAACCGGTAGCCGTCGAGGCCTACCAGCGGCATACCTATGCTTACCGCAAACGGTTGCTGGGCGGGTTTTATGCCTATGAACAAACCGCTGAGGTGAAACATGTGGGTGCGGTGTGCGACGGGCAAACCGATGGCCAGGGTTTGCTCAGTTGCAAGGGGGAGGCTCCGGCCAGTGGCGAACTGATTCTGGTGGCAACCACTAAAGACAGCAAAAAGCAGCCTGCCATCGCCAGCCAGGAAGTGTATGTCGCCGATGAAGACGGCTGGTATAGCGCAGGCGCCAGCGACCGCATTGATATTTTGGCTGACAAGCGCGAGTATGCCCCGGGCGAAACGGCGCAGTTTGAAGTGCGCATGCCTTTCCGCGAAGCGACGGCGCTGGTGACGGTGGAGCGCGAAGGCGTACTGGCCTCGTATGTCAGCAAAATCAGCATGCAGTCGCCCATCGTCAAGGTGCCGATCGCTGCCGAGTATGGGCCTAATGCCTATGTGTCGGTGATGGTGGTGCGTGGCCGTGTCGATCCGCAAGCGCCCGGACGCTTTGCCTGGCTCAAGCGCATGGTCTATCAGGTGGGCCAGTTTTTAGGCCTGGTCGATCATTTGCCGGTCGAGGTGGATACGCGGCCAACGGCCCTGGTGGATTTAAGCAAGCCTGCCTTCAAGCTGGGCATGACGCAAATCAAGGTGGGCTGGCAAGGCTATGCCCTCAAGGTCAAGGTGGACCCTGAACGCACGGTTTACCGAGTGCGTGAACAGGCCAGGGTCAAGCTGACGGTGACAGACCCGGCGGGCAAGCCGCTCTCGAATGCCGAGGTGGCGCTGGCTGCGGTGGATGAAGGCTTGCTGCAACTGGCCAAGCCTGATTCCTGGCAGTTGCTGGAGGCCATGATGCAGCGCCGGCCGATAGAGGTATATACCTCAACGGCACAGTCGCAAGTGATTGGTAAACGCCATTTTGGTAAAAAAGCCGTCGCCCCTGGCGGCGGTGGCGGGCAGGGCGCCAACGCGCGTGAACTGTTTGATACCTTGCTGCTGTGGAAGCCCGTGATCAAGTTGGATAAACACGGCCAGGCCAGTGTCAGCATCCCGCTCAATGATGCCTTGACCAGTTTCCGCATTGCCGCCATTGCCCATGCCGGTGCAGCGCGCTTTGGTTCTGGCAGTGCGCTGATCCGCACCACGCAAGACCTGATGCTGTTTTCTGGGCTGCCGCCGTTTGTGCGTGAAGGCGATCAGCTGCAGGCCATGGTGACCGTGCGCAATGCTAGCCAGCGACCCCTCACCACGCAAGTGACCGCCACCCCACTGGGCGTGGAGACCCCGCTTAAACCTCAGCGCGTCAAGCTAGCTGCTGGCCAGGCCGCGACCCTGGCGTTCCCGCTACGCGTGCCTTACAACGTGACCGGCCTGGATTGGCAAATAGATGCGGCGGTGGTCGGGGAGTCTACCGCGCAACCCCCAACTCGTTTGCAGATTAAAGACCGTTTAAAAGTGCACCAGCAGGTCGGTGCGGCTTATCCGGTTCGTGTCTACCAGCAGACCATACAGCAATTGCAAGCCGGTCAGCCCTGGCAGATGACGGTACAAGCGCCAGCGCAGGCGGTGCCGGGCCGGGGTGGCATAGACGTGCGGCTTAACCGCTCACTGGTCGGTAGTCTGGGCAGCGTGCGCGAATGGATGCAGCGCTATCCCTATATCTGCCTGGAACAGCGCGCCTCGGTGGCGGTGACGCTGGAGGATCAGGCCCGCTGGAATAGCGTGATGCTCAGTCTGGGCCAGCACCTCGATGGCGATGGCCTGGCGCGTTATTTCCCCATGGATTGGCTGCAAGGGGATGACAGCCTCACCAGTTATTTATTGCAAATTGCCGATGCTGCAGGCTATGACATCCCGGACACGGCACGTGAGCGCATGCTCAAAGGGCTGGAGGATTTTGTCGCTGGCCGCATTCACCGCTATGGCAGCATCCAAACGGCAGATGTCGTGTTGCGCAAGCTGGCGGCGATTGACGCCCTGGCACGCTATGACCATGCCAGACCAGAAATGCTGGATGCGCTGGAGATTCGTCCCGAGCTGTGGCCGACCTCAGGCGTGATTGACTGGTTATCCATACTCAAACGCATGCCAGCGCTGCCAGAGGCTGAGCAAAAGCGCGCCCAGGCCATGCAGGTGCTGCAATCGCGCTGGATGGTTTCAGGCACGCAGTTCACGTTTTCGACCGAGAAACAGGATGACCTGTGGTGGTTGATGGTGTCGCCCGACGTGAATGCGGCGCGTACGCTGGACTTGCTGGCGGCAGACCCGCAATTGCCTGCCGAGGATGCGGGCCGTCTCGCACGTGGCTTGTTGTCGCGACAACAGGCCGGCCATTGGCGGACCACCTTGGCCAATGCCTGGGGCGTGCTGGCGTTGCGGCATTTCCAGAAAGCCCATGAACAGGCTGCGGTGACTGGCCAGGTCGAGCTTAGCCTGGCCGGGCAAAGCCAGCATTTGCCTTGGTCACGTGCCGCCATTGCCAAGCCTGCTAAAGCAATGACTAGCGCCACCCAGCCCGCGCCTTGGACCGAAGCGGGGGGATTGCTGACGCAGTATGCCTGGCCGCAGGCGGCAGCTCCGCTGCAAATCCAGCAACAGGGTGAAGGCAAGCCTTGGGCATTTGTCACCGCCAAAGCGTCCTTACCGTTGCAAGCCCCGCTGTTTGCCGGCTATCGCTTGCAACGTGAGGTCACACCGGTGTCGCAAAAAACGGCTGGCCGCTGGCAACGGGGCGATGTCTACCGCGTCCGCCTTACGGTTGAGGCGCAAGCCGATATGACCTGGGTGGTCATCAATGACCCGGTGCCCAGTGGCGCGACCATCCTCGGCAGTGGCCTGGGCGGTGACAGCCAGCAACTGACGCAAAACGAGCAACGCCTGGGCTGGCAACGCCCGGCCTATGAAGAGCGCGCACTGGATGGTTTCAGGGCTTATTATGCCTACGCGCCCAAGGGTAAATTCACGGTCGAATATACGGTCAGACTCAATCAGCCCGGCCAGTTCAGCCTGCCTGGCAGCCGGGTGGAGGCCATGTATGCGCCAGAAGTGTTTGCCGAGCTGCCGGTGCCTGCCATGCAGGTACAGTGAGCGTGATGCGACGTTTCTTCCTGCCATTGTGGGTCAGTCTGCGCAGTCGTCCGTGGCTTTGCGTAGTGCTGGCCCTGCTGGCCGGAATCTGCCTGCTGATCCTGTGGGTGGCGACAGTGAAGGTGCCAGACTTCGGCCAGTTTAAGCAACACAGCCAGAGTTCAGAGGCCTGGCTGCTGGATCGACATGGCGCACCGCTGCAACGCTTGCGCCTGAATCATGATTACCGCAGGCTGGACTGGGTGCCGCTGGCACAGATTTCCCCACGCTTGCAGCAGGCCATGCTGGTGGCCGAGGACAAGCGCTTTTATCAGCATGCGGGGGTGGATCCGTGGGCCCTGTTGTCTGCCATTTGGGATAACCTGCATCGCCCGCATCGACGCGGCGGGAGTACATTGACCATGCAGTTAGCCAAATTATGGCTGCAAGACACCCAGCCTGGCTTTTCACACACCTCGCCATGGCGCTTCAAGCTGGCACAAATTCGCCTGGCACTGGCCATTGATCATGATTGGCAGAAAAACCAGATTCTGGAGGCGTATTTAAATCGGGTGACGTTTCGTGGCGAACTGGTGGGCATCGATGCGGCCGCGCGTGGCTTGCTGGCCAAAGGCCCGGCGGCACTGGATCGTCTGGATGCGGCCTTGCTGGCAGCACTGGTGCGGGCGCCAGCCGCCAGTGCTTCGCGTCTGGCCGGGCGCGCTTGCGATGTGCTGGCGCATACGCACACGCAGGATGCACGCAAAGACTGCGAGCGCTTGTGGATACGCGCCGCCTTGTTGCCGAAACGGCCTTTCCCCATGGCCGGGCAGGATGATGCGCCTCATGTGGCCAGGCGGTTGCTCACACAGGCCGGACAGCGTGACCGCAGCAGCTTGGATGCCAGTGTGCAACGTTTTGCCCGGCAAACATTGCAAACCCATCTGGCTCAACTGGCCAGCCAGCATGTGACCGACGGCGCGGTGCTGGTGCTTGACAATACCAGTGGCGAGGTACTGGCCTATGTTGGCTCCAGCGGCGATTTATCCGGGGCTGCAGCGGTGGATGGCGTGGCCGCGTTGCGGCAGCCAGGGTCTACGCTCAAGCCTTTTTTGTATGCACTGGCGATAGATCAGGGCTGGTTGCAAGCCGACTCAGTGCTGGATGACTCGCCACTGGCACTGACCACGCCCAGCGGCTTGTATATTCCACAAGACTATGACCGCCATTTTCATGGCGCGGTCAGTGTGCGCACGGCGCTCGCCTCATCGTTAAATGTACCTGCCGTACGCGCGTTAACCCTGGTGGGTGTGGACCGTTTTTTACACACCCTGCAACAGCTGGGCTTACAGGATTTGAAGCAGGACGCCGATTTTTATGGTTTTGGCCTTGCTCTGGGCGGTGCCGAAACCAGCTTGCTCCAGCTCACCAATGCTTTCCGGGCACTGGCCAATGGGGGCCATTGGCAGCCAATCCGTTTTCACACAGGCACCAAGCCTTTGTCCCCATCACGCCAGGTGTTCACTCCGCAAACCAGCTTTATCATCGGTGATATTTTGTCTGACCCGGTGGCACGCAGTATGACTTTTGGCTTGTCCAGCCCATTATCGACGCGGGGATGGGCGGCGGTGAAAACCGGCACCAGCAAAGGCATGCGTGACAACTGGGCGATCGGCTACAGCCAGCGCTATACGGTAGGGGTTTGGGTCGGTAACTTTTCTGGCGAGCCAATGTGGGATGTGTCAGGCGTGACAGGCGCAGCGCCGGTGTGGCGTGACATCATGGAATATCTGCACCGGGACAGCGCGTCTACGCCGCCTGTGCCGCCAGCCGGTGTCGTGGCGCAAACCGTGCATTATGTGCCAGCCATCGAGGCCCCCCGGCAAGAGTGGGTGCTAGGCAATGCGCCACTGCCAGCTACAACCACCCTTCGTCTGGCACCGCTACAAGCACAGCTGATTGCGCCACCGGCGGGGGCGGTGATTGCGCCAGATCCGGATATTCCCGACCGCAAACAAGCCTTGCTGGTGCAAGCCGCCTGGAGCGGGCAGGCTTGTCTGTATCTGGATCAGCACTTGATCAACCAATGCCGTTTGCCACAACTGACGATTCCTTTGCCGCCCCCAGGCAAACATGTCTTAAGCCTGCGGGACAAGCACGGCCAGCTATTGGATCAGCACCCGTTTGAAGTGCGGGCGATAGCCCTTAAAGCCCCGGCTTAAGTCTAGGGCCAGGCGGCCACAAGGCAAACTGTTCGCCATGACAATAAATATGGCTGTACAAGTGATTTATCCCTTATGATTCAGCCATACAATTCATCATTTACGGAAGAGCAGGATTTTAAACATGCGTGTATTAAAGTGGCTGTTATGGTTATTGTTGCCGGTGGCCTTGTTTGCACTCTATACCTGGGCTAGCTTGAGTTGGGTGTATTCATCGGGGGACCGGGTCGGCTATGTGCAAAAACTCTCGAATAAAGGCTGGTTGTGCAAAACCTGGGAGGGTGAGCTGGTGCTGGTCACCGTGCCCGGCACCCAGGCCGAGAAGTTTTACTTTACCGTGCGCGATCCGGCCGTGATTCCCAAAATCAATGCCTTGTCTGGTGAGCGCGTCCGGTTGCAATATGAAGAGCACAAGGGCGTGCCGTCAAGCTGCTTTGGTGAGACTAGTTACTATGTTTATAACGTGTTAAAGGTGAATGACGATTACAATTAACCGTGAAGCATAAAAAATGCGCCCAAGACGGGCGCATTTTTTATGCCTGGGGCTAGGCAAGCTTCAGGCACTTAAGCGCCACGTCTGTTGTGGCAGGGCGAGTGTTTCTTCTGGTGTTGCCTCCAGTTTGAACTGATTGACGGAGGCCACCAGGGTGTGCACCTGTTCCAGCATGCTTTCTGCGGCCGCGGCAGCTTCTTCTACCAAGGCGGCATTTTGCTGCGTGGTCTCGTCGATGGCGGTCATGGAGGCATAAATCTGCTGCATGCCGTCACTTTGCTGACCGGCTGCCTCGGAGATAGCGCCTATGCTACTGGAGACCTGTTGCACGGCCAGCACAATGTCCTGCATGGTGCGGCCGGCTTGCCCCACTTGTTTGGCACTGACATTGGTTTGGCTGACCGAGGTGGCAATCAATTCCTTGATCTCTTTGGCTGAAGCGGCCGAGCGGGTGGCCAGGTTGCGCACTTCGCCTGCCACCACGGCAAAGCCACGGCCAGCTTCACCGGCACGCGCAGCTTCTACCGCTGCATTCAGCGCCAGGATGTTGGTCTGGAAGGCAATACTGTCAATCACGCTGGTGATTTGGGCAATCTGGTCCGAGGTCTCATTGATACCTTGCATGGTGGTCGACAGTGCTTTAAAGGCATCGCCGCCTTGCAAGGCCATCTGGTTGGCTTGACTGGCCTGCTGGCGGGCCTGACGCGCATGGTCGGCCGTTTGCTTGATATGGCTGGTCAGGGTTTCCAGACTGGCTGATGTTTCTTGCAGGGCATTGGCTTGCGTCTCGGTGCGACGTGACAGGTCGTTATTACCTTTTTCAATTTCTGCGGCAGCCACCTGTATGGTTTCTGCCGCTTGCTTGACGGTTTCTATCGGCGCCACCATGCGTTGCAGAATCTCTTGTGAGCCTTGCAAGGCCAGCCTGAAATCGCCAGCATGCGCCGTCACATCCACCAGGCTATACAGTTGGCCTTGCTGGGCTTCATCGGCAATCTGGCGCGTATCGGCTACCAGTCGCTTCACGGACAGGATGCAGGTGTTCAGGTTGTTGATCAGCACCTTGAAGTCGCCATGGTACTGGTTATTGATAGGGGCGGGCAGATCTCCAGCCGCAATGCGTTTAACGCAGTCTGCCGCCACATGCAGTGGCGAGACCACCGCGTCCAGGGTCTGGTTGATGCCCTGGATAATCTGACGGAAATCCCCGGCGTGTGCTTCTACGTCTACCCGTGTATCCAGTTTGCCCTGTTGCGCGTCCGAGGCCAGGTGATGAACATCGCTGATCAGCTGGTGAATCGCCTGTGCGCAGTGTTGCAGGCTGGTTTGCATCAGGTTAAAGTCACCGGCAAACTGGGTGTCAATGCGGGTCGGAATATTGCCTGCCGCCATTTGATCCAGATAATGCGCCGTGGTCTGCAAGGGCGTGACCACGGCATCCAGCGTCTGGTTAAAGCCGGCCACAATCTGCCTGAATTCACCCTGATGACGTGATTCATCCACGCGTGTGGAGAGCTGGCCCTGTTCCGCGGCGGCTGACAGCGTATGCACATCTTCCATTAAGCGGTTGAAGTTTTGGCGCACCTGCTCAATGCTCTGGTTGATATAGCTGCGTTGACCAGGGAAAGCCGCCAGTGGCTGGTTGAAATCCCCTTCGCCAAAGGCTGTGACCACCTGCAAAGACTGGCTCTGCGCCTCAATATGCTCCTCGACCATCTGGTTAATGCCTGAAGTCAGTTGCTGATAGGCGCCCGCAAATTGGCTGCTGTCTATGCGGTAATCAATCATGCCGGCCCGGTGCTGGCTGGACATTTCATTCAGGGATTGCACGATGTTCTGAATATTGGCTTGCATGCGCTGCATTTCGTTTAATAGTTGGGCAGTTTCGTCGCTCCCTTGTACCGCTGCCTGCACAATAAACTGACCATTGGCGATATGCTGCGACATGCTCAGTGCCTGATCGAGCGGTCTGGTGATGGAGTGGGTCATTTTCCAGGCGATGAGCATGGCCATGACTATCGCTACCAGTAATGCGATTTCGATCTGCTTGTTCGCGCTGGCAATGGTGGATGCAAATTGCGCAGAAGCATCCGACACGCCTGCAGTGTTCATATCCATCAGCAGCCTGAGAGAATGATTTAATGGCTTGTCTGCGCCTTTGACTGTCGCATCAATCTCAGTCACGCCCATGCCTTCGTTTTTGAGCGCTTCGCAGCGTTTCATGGCGTCACGATAAGTGGTCAGGGCGAGGGTGATATTACCTAAAATCTCTTTTTCCTGGGCATTGAGCGCGCCGGTCGCGGCATAGGCTTGCATGGCTTGTTCAATATCGGTGAGGCCTTGTTCAAATTTGCGGGCTTCGCGGCCGCCTCTGAGGATGTAATTTTTAAAGTGATGTACCGCATCTCCAAGGCCTTTGCTGGCGTTTTCGATCTGGGTTCGTTTGGTCAGTTGTACGGTTTCAAACTGTTGCCAGGTCTGGTGGATATGATTAAACCCGCGCCAGGCAATCACAAAAATAAAGGTGGTAAATAAAATCAGCAATCCATAACTTAAAAACAAACGGGTGCCGACATTGAGATGGGCGAGAGACTTTTTCATACAATTCCTCAGGGACAAACTTGAACAACGGCCAGTCATCAGGCTGGCGTGGGCGTGCAGATTGCAACGCTCAACCTATTTACGTAAAACAAGGCCTGAACTAAAGCGTTTTCATCAAACTTTCACAAATGTTTCACAAAGGGAGGATGCAGCAGGCAAAAGCCTGTTTGGCAGATACTAGACCAATGTCGTTGTATGATATGCTCGGCGAGCATGGGCTTGCCTTTGAAGTCAGCGTGCGGGGTACAAAAAATGGATTTGGAATTGAATGGCTGAACAAAAAAACTATATTACGCCCGAGGGCTATGCCGCCCTGGAGAAAGAGTTTCAATACTTGATTAAAGTCGACCGGCCAGAGGTGGTCCGCGTGGTGAGCTGGGCGGCAGGCAACGGTGACCGCAGCGAAAATGGGGATTACATCTACGGCAAACGACGCTTGCGGCAGATTGATTCGCGTATCCGCTTTTTAACCAAACGCATGGAATCGGCCGAGATTGTTTACAGCCATACGCAAACCAATACTGAAAAAGTGTTTTTTGGCGCCTGGGTGACCTTGTTTAACCTTGGTGATGACAGCGAAAAAACCATACGCATCGTCGGCCAGGATGAGTTGGATCCTTCGCAAGGCTATATTTCGTGGGTATCGCCGATGGCGAGAGCGCTGCTGGGCAAAAATCTGGGCGATACCGTACATGTGGTGACGCCAGGGGCCGACACCGAGTATGAAATTATTGATATCCGTTATGCCTGATGGAAGCATCGCGCCGCTCCCGCTGCTGGCAGCATCATGTAAAAGTATCGACAAAGACTTGAACTAATCATGGCCAGGCCTTATCCTAAAGACATGCGTAAACGTCTCTGCTTGTTCCTGATTTTCTGGTTGCCATGCTTTGTCATGGCTGCCAACGTCATGTCATTGCAGATGACCTTGGCTGACCAGGCCTTCAATCTGGCCGCACATGCTGTGTCTTCTCATGAACGCTCTGCTCAAGTGCAATCGCAGGCCGAAGCCATGCCTTGCCACCATATGGCAGACGCGCATAAACATGCCATGCCTGAAGGGGATACTGAAGTCGCGCCCGGTCATCAGTGCAGTGTCTGCGGTTTTTGCATGGTTAGCACCGGTGTGGCCGATCTGCAAGCTTTTCCAGCTGTTGTCTTCTTCGCACAGTCTCATGCTGCCCCCTTGTTTGAGGCAGATCCTGTGCACTCACAAACTTACCCTCCCGCGATCAAGCCACCCATATTCGCTTAACGCCCAGGACAAATCCGTCCGTATCTAGCGTTTTTGCACAATGCGTTTTTGCATTTTGAATATGGAGGCTATATGTTTAAGCAACGTTATGTTGCCTGTGGCGCCTTCTTGCTCAGCCAGATTAGTTTGCCTGCCCACGCGGCGGCGCTGATGGGGTTTGAGGACAGCGCCATGCTCATGACCGAGATCGGTCGCTACAACCAGGAATGGATGTTGAATTACTCGCCCACCTTTGGGCATGCCATTGGCGTCGAGCAAATGCGCATGTCGGGGAAAGGCGAGCAAGCCACCACCATTTCCGGGATCAATTACACCGGCATCATCAAACGCTGGAACCTGCCGTCTGCCCAGGCCAATGTCTGGTTTAACGGCAGCGTCGGCGAGGCAAGCGGGCACTATGATGGCTTTGCCTATACGCCCAGTCTGCAATTTGATGTGGAGTCTACCCGGCTGTATTTTCTCGCCAAGGCGCGCATGATCCGCGCCCCTCACATGAACTATGACACCGCCGCCGTGCAAGCTGGGTTTTCATTTTATGAAACCGGCTTTAACGAGACCCAGCCATGGTTTGTCATGGAGGTTAAAACCATGCGCAACAACGATCCGTCCGTGCAGGTGACGCCTGCACTAAGGCTCATCAACAAAAACTACTTTCTTGAGTTTGGGGTGACCAACCCCTGGCAAGGCGAGGGCTTTGCGCCGCGCCTGAATGCCATGTTTGTGTTTTAACCCTGATTGAATATTGAATAAAAGGAATCTGAATCATGAAAAAATTACTGATTACATTAATGCTGTCTGCAATGACCCCTGCGGCTTTTGCCGTGACCACGATCAAGGCCGAAGTCAACGGCATGGTCTGCGCGTTTTGTGCCAAAGGCATCGAGAAAAAACTCAATGCCTTGCCACAGAAACAGGCTGCTTTTGTTGACCTGAAAAGCCGGGTGGTTGCCTTGCAACTCAAAGATGGCCAGGAGGTCTCCGACGCGGCCTTTAGCAAAGTGATTGAAGATGCTGGCTATACGGTGGCCAAGCTGGCCCGGGTGAACCAGACTGTTGAAGCGATTCAGGCAGAAGTGGCCAAGGCAGATCACCAGGCAGGTAGCAAATGATGGCCGCAGAAATCAATCATTTGCAGGCGAGCAAGCGCTTGAATCTGCTGTCGCTATTCACCAGTGGCTCGACGCTGATTTGCTGTGCCTTGCCAGCCACGCTGGTGGCGATCGGCTCGGTGGCAACCTTGACCAGCCTGATCAGCCATTTTCCGCAACTGATCTGGATCAGCGAGCATAAGCCGCTGGTGTTTGGCCTGGCCGGCAGCATGTTGCTGCTGGCCGGCATCATGCAGTGGCGTGCGCGCAATTTGCCTTGCCCAGTGGATCCACAGTTAGCCAAGCTATGCCAGCAAACCCGGCGGCAAAGCCTGTGGATTTACGGGTTTTCTGTGGTCATCTTTTTGGTCGGCAGCTTCTTTGCTTTTATTGCCCCCTTATTGATCGCTTGAGTTGCATCCCCTGGTGTTGGATGAATCAGGGGTAGGACATTCAGCCGCGTTTATGCGGCTGAATGTCAATAAGCGGTTGAAAACAAATGCTTTTAATTCATTTGCACGTCATATTCCTGCGTATAATTCTGTTTCATTAAAGAAGTCCGTCTTTTTGACGATGACTAAATTAGAAAAACAATGCAGAGAGTTGCCATGAATCCACCTATCATCATCGACATTGAAGCCTCTGGCTTTGGCGCGGGCAGTTATCCGGTCGAAATTGGCTATGTGGATAAAAGCGGGCAGACCTGGAGTGCGCAAGTACAGCCGCATGCGGACTGGCTGCACTGGGATGATGAAGCGGAAAAACTACACCATCAATCCCGTCAGTCGCTGGAAACTTATGGCGCGACGGCACGCGAGATTGCCTTGCATTTGAATCATATGCTCAATGGCAAAACGGTGTATACCGATGGCTGGTATCAAGACTTCGTCTGGTTACACGGCTTGTATGAGGCCGCCGGCTTGAGCCCCAACTTCAAGCTTGAAGATTTGAGCCTGACGCTCACGCTTGACCAGAAAGCCATCTGGCATGAGACCAAGCAGCGCCTGCGTGAGCAAATGGCTTTGGAGCCCCATCGCGCGTCGACCGATGCCAAGCTGTTGCAATTGACCTGGCTAGAAACCGCTGAAATGACTACCGCCTCAGCGGCATAAACGCGCCAGGCTGCCGACCACTGGCAAGATCGGGTAGACTAGCGCTTCCTGAGTTTCAGCGGCATTCCCCCGTTTTATTCCTCCTATGTGTGCGACTCATATACACCTTGTTGCGTCACTTCCACAAGCTTTGTCTGGCGCCCGCTGGGATATTTTTTGCAAAGTGGTGGATAACTTTGGCGATATTGGCGTGTGCTGGCGCCTGGCCAGGCAATTGGCCGATGAGTACGATATTGCATTGCGCCTGTGGGTGGATGATCTTGCGTTGGCCGAACGTTTTGCGGGTGCTGGACATGCCCGCATTGAGTTACAGCAGTGGACTGCAGACGCAGATTTTTCACCAGCGGCCGATATCGTCATTGAAACCTTTGGCTGTGGTTTGCCAGAGATTTATCAGCAAGCCATGTTGCGCGGCACTGCCACTTGGATCAATGTCGATTATTTATCTGCAGAACCCTGGGTAGAGGGGTTTCATGCACAACCCTCACCACAAGCCAATGGTTTGATCCGTTATTTCTTTTACCCCGGGTTTACGCAGCAGACCGGTGGCCTGCTGCGTGAGGCCAGCTTGCCCGCATGGCAGGCAACGGCAGATTGGTCAACCTTTGAACCTGCGCCGCCGATAGCCGCATCCCCTCAAGCACTCACGCTCTCCTTGTTTTGCTACGCGCATGCCCCGCTGGCCGCATTGGTGACGTCGCTTGCGCAGTCTCTCAAGCCAGTGCGTGTACTGGTGCCAGAAACCGTCGCGCCCATGCTGGCCGAGGCGTTGGGGAGTAGCCCATTGCGGGTGGGTGAGACGATCCAGCGCGAGCAGTGTAGGTTTCTCGTTATTCCGTTTTTATCGCAAGCGGATTACGACCGCCTGCTTTACCTGTGCGATGTGAATTTTGTCCGCGGGGAGGATAGCTGGATACGGGCATTGTGGGCAGGCAAACCCATGATCTGGTTGCCGTATCAGCAAAGCGAAGAAACGCATCTGGTTAAACTCAATGCCTTTCTCGATCACTATCTGGCACAAGCCGAAGCCTCGGTTGCCGAAACCGTGCGTGAAACCATGCTGGCCTGGGCACGCGGGCACTGGCGTCCTGACTTGTGGCAATCGCTGGTCACTGCATTGCCCGCGCTTGCCAGTCATGCGCAAGCGTTTAAAGCGCAACAATCGCAGCAGCCAGATCTCGCCACCAACTTGGTGCGTTTTATTGACAAAATCCGGCGTTAAGTGAGCGATGAGCATAAAGCGCAATGCGCTAACAACGCAGCAAGCAAGGCAGTCGATGAGATACGACTTGTGCACGGGTCCCGCGCAACACAGCAATTTGCAAGCGTGGTCACTTAATCCCTTGTTTTCTTGAGAAATGTCACGCATATCGGGTATAATCCGGCGTTTTAAAATCCCGCATACAAATTAAGGCTTATTATGAAAATCGCTCAAGAACTCCGCGTTGGCAACGTAGTGATGATTGGCAACGACCCGATGGTGGTTGTAAAGACTGAATATAACAAATCCGGCCGTAACGCGGCTGTGGTGAAAATGAAAATGAAAAACTTGCTGACTGAAGCGCCTAGCGAAAACGTCTACAACGCACAGGACAAGTTTGATGTGATCGTGCTCGAAAAGAAAGAAGTGACTTACTCTTACTTTGCTGATCCTACCTACGTATTTATGGATGCTGAATACAACCAATACGATGTGGACGCCGAGTTTATGGAAGACGCGCTGCCATACCTCGAAGACGGCATGCCATGTGAAGTGCGTTTCTACGAAGGCAAAGCGATTTCTATCGAACTGCCAACCACTGTGGTGCGTGAGATCACTTATACCGAGCCTGCAGTCAAAGGCGATACTTCAGGTAAAGTCATGAAACCAGCAAAAATCGCTTCCGGTTTTGAAATTCCAGTGCCTTTGTTTGTGAACCAGGGCGACAAAATCGAGATCGATACCCGCACAGGTGAATACCGCAACCGCGTGATGAAATAATTCATCTGCTTGCGATGACCAACCCCGGATTTTCCGGGGTTTTTTATTGCCTGCCACTGGAGATGACAGTGCGATGATGCCGGGTAGTGCGTCATTCTAGGAAATAATGCAATCGTTCAAGTGAATCATTCACTATCTGCGCTTAAAATTTTTCCATGACAATCGCTGACAGCTTTACATCATTTCAATCTTGGGGGTGTGCAATGCGTGATCAGCGAGTCAAAAAAACAAGCTTCTTCCTGTTGTCCGTGGTGTTGGGGGCGACGCTGTTCAGCAGTTTGTCTGTCCATGCAGAAGGAGAGGGGAAAGCAGACCCCAGATCACTCAAACATCCCCTGATCGGTTATTGGGAATCCAGATTGCCCGAGAGTGGTTGCCTCGAAACCTACTGGTTTAAAGAAGACGGCACAGCGGTTTTTACTAGCGGCGACGAGCAACTTGAAGCGCGTTATGAAGTCACCCCGCAACCGGATGAACATGGTTTTTTCAAGTTGAATCATCGCGTGACCTTAAGCAACAAGGCCCTGGATTGCACCAAACAACATTCTGAAATCAATACCGAGCAAACCAGTTTTGTGCTGTTTAAACCTGATGGCAGCAGTTTTATTTCTTGTGATGACGATGATCCTTCGCTTGAAAGCTGTTTTGGCCCCATAGAGTTAAAAAATAACGCTGCCAGAAGCTTGCACTAAGCGGTTTAATCCTGATGTGGTACATCAAGCAAGGCTTGCTCAGGCGGATTGCGCCTGTGCTCGTGGTGTGTCTGGGATTGACCATGGGCTATCCCACGCAAGCCATTATTCATGGGCTCACGTTTCCGGGCATGACGATTTCCACGGTCAAGCTCAGCATACAGCATGCACACTTTTTACAGTCTGTTGAAAAGTGGGAGTATTACGACTCGATTTGCAGTGCCGCCATTGTGGGCCTCAAACCATTGACGCTGATTACCGCTGCGCATTGCATGAAAGAAGTGCGGCTGACCGGCCCCAAAGATTTGCCCGTTGTAGGAATTGCGCAACCTGAACTGCTGGGGCTTGAGGACGTGCGCTTAACACAAGCCTTCTACCGGCCCTTTGACCGTGTAGCTGAAGATTTGACTCAGGATGTCGCGGTGCTGGTATTTGATGCCAAAGTTCAAAGCCTGATCCAACCGCTGCGCATTCGCATCGACGACCATGTGCCAGATGTGATTATGATTTGCGGCTATGGGCGCGGTTATGGCGAGGCGGATACGCGGCATCCGCGCTGCGGCGAACGCAAGCCTGTGCATGACCTGTCGGATTTTTATCAGATATTGCCCAAGCCCTATCGCGACATGGACGAGATGTTGCACCTGCAAGCACAGACCCAGTTTGCCTATACGCAAGAACTGGTGCATGCCGAAAAGGCGCTGCTGGCGGTAAACCGATTAAACGACCTCGACCAGTACGACCATACGATTCCCATGCCTACGGTGGGCGATTCTGGCGGGCCGTGGTTGGTGTTAAACGCACAAGGACAATACGAGTTATTGGCGATTACCAGCCTGGTTGAACGGTTTTACAATCCCAGCGCTAACTGGCCGTTCTTCCAGAAACAGGTGCCACTCTCAGAGTACCCCTATGTGGCTTATGGACTCAAGTTGAGTCACCATGAAGTTTTGGGATTTTTACAATATGCACAACATAGCGGTGCCGATATCCAGTTCACGTCGGCACCGCTAAATCATTACGGTAAGCGGCCAGCAAACCCAGGCCGCTGAGATTCAAGCATTCAGCTTGTGATCAATTTCTTTTTCAGCCTGTAGCCAGTAATCCATGTGGCTATCGCCAAAACCATTTTTCTCTGCGATATAGTAGGCCGCAACTTCAATCATCTTGTAACGCTCTTCGCTGGTGATAATAGAAGGTTTTACAGACTTTTTACGGGGGCTGGCAGATTTGGTTTTTGGGGTGTCAGTTTTAGGGGCCGCTTTTTTGGCGCTAGTTTTTTTTGCGGATACATCAGTGGTCTTGCTGGTTGCCATACATAACTCCTTGGTCTAGAGATGAATGAAAATAAAGCTTGTGGCCTTGTCATACTCATATTACAAACGGTAACCCGTCATCGTCAAGCGGCTAACTTCCTGAATATGCAGGGAATTTGATATGTGTCAGCTATTTTTGCTGTTTGAAGCATTTTTCACGATCAAGTTCACTCGCTTTGCAAATGCAGGGTGGCCCTTCCAAAGTCGCTGCAGATATGGTGTAGTGACAGCAATTCATCATTTTTAAAAATAAATATGTATAAAAAAGCGCTCACTTCACTGACCATCCTGTTCTTTATGATGGGCTTTATCACCTGCCTGAACGACATTCTGGTGCCCTATCTGAAAGCTATTTTTGCCTTGAGCTATGCCCAGGCGGCCTTGATCCAGTTCTGTTTTTTTGCGGCTTATGGCCTGACTTCTATCCCGTTTAGCAAACTGATTGAGCAAGTCGGCTACCAAAAAGGCATGGTGATCGGCTTTGCCTTGGCCGCCCTGGGCTGCCTGCTGTTTTATCCGGCGGTGCTATTGCACACCTATGGCTTGTTTTTGGCGGCCTTGTTCGTGCTCGCGTCTGGCATCGTGCTACTGCAAGTGGCCGCAAACCCTTGCGTGTCCATCATCGGGCCCAAAGAAACTGCGTCTTCCAGACTGACCATGGCTCAAGCCTTTAACTCTCTCGGCACCTTTGTCGCCCCGTTTTTTGGCGCCTATTTCATCCTCTCTGGCTTGACTAACTCCAGCTATGCCGAAGGCGTGGTTTATCCTTATTTCTTGATCGCTAGCGTATTGATCGTGATCGCAGTCGTGCTTTCACGCATCAACCTGTCAGGGATCGAAAGCGCAGAAGCAGACGAGAGCAGCTGGTCTGAAGTATTGCGAGAAAAAGGCCTGTTACTGGGCGTAATCGGTATTTTTGCCTACGTTGGCGCTGAAGTCTCGATAGGCAGTTTTCTGGTCAATTATGTGATGGAGATCAGCCATTTTGCAGAAACCCAGGCCGCACCGTTGGTGGCTTTGTACTGGGGTGGCGCCATGATCGGCCGCTTTATCGGCATCTTTACCCTTAAGAAATTTGCCCCTGCCAAAGTGCTCATCACCCACGCATTGCTCTCGGTCATATTTATCCTGGTCTCCATGCAAAGTACAGGCAATCTGGCGATTGCTACCATGGTGCTGGTGGGCTTGTGTAACTCCATCATGTTCCCCACCATTTTTACATTGGGCATCAAAGGCCTAAGAGCCGGGCAGGAGAAAAAAGGGTCGGGTCTGCTCGCAACGGCGATTGTGGGGGGCGCAGTGATCCCACTTTTAACCGGCTTGCTGGCTGACCGTTTGGGAATACATCATGCCTTTGTGTTGCCGGTGATTTGTTATGCGTATATCGCTTACTTTGGCATGCGTAATTTGAAGTCATAACCTCTAAGGCTGTAGGGTGGGCAACTTGTTGCCCACAAAACTTTTTTGGACAGGATTTAGGAAGTACCGCTTTCAACCACTTTGAAAGCTTTATTCATTACAATTTTGAATGATCCAAATGCCATTCTAGATTTGGTGATCTTCACCTTAAAATCTTCAGTTGATATATTTGAACTAACTTTCTCTGGTCTCGTATCATTTCGTGCACCAATGATCACCTCTCTAAGGTTAAGAGCATTACAGAAAGGAAGAAAATAATATTCTTTATCTTTCACAGCATGTTTAAGCTGTATGATCATTCGCACTTCTCGCTCATATTCCCAATGTTTATACTTGGTAGTAAGAAGTTGGTGGCCTAGAGTTTCCTTGTTTTCTCTCACGCCCTTTTCTGTATCTTCTTTAAGGCGGACGCCTTTATATGAAATGGGAAATGTCCAATCGTCCATTAAGTCGAACCCTAGGCATAGGCCTTTATGTCTATTGCCGTAATGGCTCCACATGACTGGGTTATGCCAAGTTTTGCTAAAGCATAAAATACCTATTTCTTCGTTCAACTCCTTTTTCAGTTGAAGAAAAACTGAGCGACTTTCCTTTGTCTTGAGAGAAACGCCAAGCAACTCAAAGGGATCGTTCATTTCGTCTAACCGAGATAGTTTGAGCCGACGTTTCTTTATTGCTTCTAATGCCCATTTTTCACTTGTTAGATAATAAGCACGCATTTATCTTAAATTCAACTAATTATAAAATTATAAAGAACGTAAGTTACGCCGACGTGCCACCGACCGTCAATCCATCAATCTTCAAGGTAGGCTGTCCAACACCAACTGGTACACTTTGACCTTCTTTGCCGCAAGTACCCACCCCACTATCCAGCGCCATATCATTGCCTATCATGCTCACACGTTTCAGTACGTCGGGGCCGTTACCAATCAGTGTCGCACCTTTGACCGGGTAGGTGATTTGGCCATTTTCAATCATGTAGGCTTCAGCGGCGCTGAAAACGAATTTACCACTGGTGATATCTACCTGACCGCCGCCAAAGTTGGCTGCGTAGAGGCCTTTTTTGACTGACTTGATAATCTCTTGCGGGTCTTTGTCTCCGTTGAGCATATAGGTGTTGGTCATGCGTGGCATGGGGATATGCGCGTAGCTTTCGCGGCGTGCGTTGCCGGTGAGGCTCATGCCCATCAGGCGGGCGTTGAGCGTATCCTGGATATAGCCGCGCAGGATGCCGTCTTCAATCAATACGGTTTTTTCCGGGGCGTTGCCTTCGTCATCCATAGTCAGGGAGCCGCGGCGGTCAGCGATGGTGCCGTCATCGACAATGGTGATGCCTTTGGCGGCGACTTGCTGGCCGATCATATTGCTAAAAGCGCTGCTGCCTTTGCGGTTAAAGTCACCTTCGAGGCCGTGGCCGATGGCTTCGTGCAGCAAAATGCCTGGCCAGCCGCTGCCGAGCACGACGGTCATGCTGCCTGCCGGGGCAGGGCGGGCATCCAGATTAACCAGGGCTTGATGCACGGCTTTTTGTGCGTAGTCTTGCAGCACTTCATCGGTGAAGTAGCTGTAATCAAAGCGGCCACCGCCACCGCTGGAGCCTTGTTCGCGGCGGCCATTGTGTTCGGCGATGACTTGCAGGGAGACGCGCACCAGCGGGCGCACATCGCCTGCCATGACGCCGTCACTGCGGGCGACCATGACGACTTCGTATTCGGCGGCCATGGAGGCCATCACTTGCGTGACGCGTGGGTCTTGGGCCTTGGCGTAACGCTCGAGTTTTTCAAGCAGTTTGACTTTGGCATCTGCACTGAGGCTGGCAATCGGGTCTTGCGGCAGATAGAGCGGCAGGTGGCTGCAGGTGACGATGCTATGGCCGGTTTTTTCTTGCCCCAGGCTGGCGATGGCGCGGGTGGCACTGGCGGCTTGTTGCAAGGCGTCGAGGTGGATGTCATCCGAATAGGCAAAAGCCGTTTTTTCGCCGCTGACGGCGCGCACGCCAACACCCTGGTCGATATTGAAACTGCCGGATTTGACCTGACCTTCTTCCAGGCCCCAGGATTCGCTGCGGCTGTATTGAAAATACAGGTCGGCATAGTCGATATTGTGCGTCATCATGCCGGAGAGCACATTGGTCAGCGCTTCTTGATCCAGTCCAGCAGGGCGCAGCAGTAAGTCGTTGGCTGTGGTCAGGTGTGTTTGCATAGTGGGTCTACTTTACTTTCAGCGTCTGGTGAGCGGGTTGTTTTGGTTTGAGTGACTTTTCACCAAGGAGTGCCGCTTGCATGCTCAGGGTTTTCATTAAATGGCTTTAATGGTTTTGTGTTTAAGCGCAGGCAAGCTTTCGCGCAGGTTTTTAATATAGTTGCGGTTAACATTGGCGATGACAATCCCGGAGCCACGTGGCAAGCGGTCAAGCACGACGCCCCACGGATCGACAATCATGCTGTTACCATGGGTTTCGCGGCCAGAGAGATGGTAACCCCCCTGCGCAGAAGCAACCACATAGCACAGGTTTTCAACCGCACGGGCGCGCACCAGGGTTTCCCAGTGGGCTTTGCCTGTGGTTTCGGTAAAGGCTGAGGGCACCACGACCATATCCACATCGCCCATGGCGCGGAACAGCTCGGGGAAGCGCAAGTCGTAGCAAATCGAGAGACCAATGCGGCCAAACGGGGTGTCTACGGTGACCACGGTATCGCCAGGTTCAATGGTGTTTTCTTCATGGTAATGCTCGGTGCCCATATCCATGCCAAACAGGTGAATCTTGTCATAGCGCGCGACTTGTTCGCCTTTGTCGTTATACACCAGGCAGCTGTTACGCACTTTATTGGCGTAATTGCTTTCCAGTGGCACTGTGCCAGCGACAATCCAGATTTTGTAGGCTTTGGCGGTTTTGCTCAAAAACTGCTGGATAGGCCCGGTATTGGGCTTCTCGCGAATGGTGACCTTGTCAAAATCTTTAAGCCCCATGATGCAAAAGTACTCGGGCAGCACCACCAGTTTGGCGCCCGCCTTGGCCGCCATTTCGATGAGCCGCTTGGACTCGACCAGGTTGGCCGACACACTGGGGCTGGACGCCATCTGGATCGCCGCAACTTTGACGATGTCATCATTGGCTGAGGATTTGAGTTTTTTGGTTTTATTGTCGGCCATGGCAAGTTTCCAGTTTAAATGCTTGATATTGACATTAATGCAGATTTTTTAAAGGTTGAACAGCAGGGGTGGCCGGGGCTTTTTTATCGGCGTCGGCTTCCTGCGGGTTATCCCAGGTGCCTGTAATCATATACTCACTGGCACTGATTTTGTTAAGTGGATCTTTGAGCAGCTTTTGTGCGACAAAGGCAGCCACACCGACAATTGGTCCGCCAGCCAGCGCTGCGAGCGATACCGAGTCGGAAATATGTGGGACGACCCGCACTTTGAGGCGCTGCGTTTCGGCCTTGAGGTTGGTCTCCCCCTTGATTCTGGCCTCAGCAGCGGGGCCGGTCATAAACAGGTCATCGCTGCGTAAAATTCCGTCGCGAATATTGGCGGTAGAGGTGATTTTGTCAAAGGCAAAGCCTTCGCTAAACAAGTCGTGGAAATCCAGCGTTAAGCGCCGTGGCAAGCTCTGCAAGCTCAACAGGCCGAGCAAGCGTCCCACGCCGGGTTGCACTTTCAGGATCTGGCCTTTTTCAAGCTGCATGGTGAAGCTGCCATCCAGGCGTTCAACCGCAAACTCGTGCGGGCTACCTGGCCAGCTTAGTTGGCCATTCATGTTGCCTGTGCCGCCCTTGACCATTTCCCCTCCGGGCTGAAAGCGCTGCAAGGTTTTGCCTAGGTTGCTGGAGTTCAGGTTGAATTTTAGCTGGGTTTGCGGGCTGCGCACCGAGTTGCGCCAGGTGCCGTCTGCGGTGAGTTGGCTGTCCGGATTGGTAATGCTCATGCGCTGGATCACCCAGCTCTCGCCGCTGTTAAAAGCTTTTAAGTCCAGACTGCCTAATTGCTTGTCGCCAAACTGGAAGTCCTGCGCAGTAATATCCAGCTCCGGGTAGGTCATGTCCAATCTGCGCGCCTCGGCGGGGGCTGGCGTATTGTCGTTATCCGGGGTGCGTGGCACACGCAGATAATTTAAACGGGCCACCAGTTTATTGGGTTTGCCCGCCAGCCAGTCTGCCTCGCCCGCCAGCTCCTGGCTTTGTATCAGCAGTTTGAGGCGTTCACTTTCGGGCGTGATATTCAGTTTGATCTGATGCAGATTGCGGTCAAACACATGCAAAGTGCCTGCGGTCAGTTCTACCTGATTGAGCGCCAGTGAAGAAGTGGCCGAGTTTTGGGGCGTGCCTGACTGATTAAGATAGGGCAGCCATTCATCAATGTTGAGCTTTTGAAAGTCGGCCCTCAAATTGATGCCATTGCCTGTGGGCAAGCGGGCTGGGGTGTTGATGGCAATTTCTCCTGCGGTAATGGTTGCCGTTTCGCCATTGACCTGGCGGAACAGGTTGGCGTGTAGCCACTCATTGTAGTCAATCGCAATTTTATCCGGCTGGTTGTTTTCCTGACGCACACGGATGATCAGGTTGGCAGGTGTGTCTGCCGTTTTCTTGGCGGGCTCGGGTAAATCAATCGTCATGCCTATCAGTTGCGAGCGAATATCCAGCCTGAGATTCGGTGCCTGAATCAGCACATTGCTTTTCCAGTCAGTGGTGCCATGCAAGGCACGCGTTAACAGGTTGTTATCCAGCTTTCTGAGGGCGGCATCCGTGATGCGGCCGCTGCCCTGAATCATCACAGATTTGTCCGGGCGGGTACTCAAGCTCAGGGTGGCCGGATTGTCGAACAGGCTGAGTTGTATGCCTTGCGCCTGCAAGCCCTTCTCGTTGAATTTGAGATGCCCGTTGATATTGCCCATTTCGGGCATGGCTAGTTGCGTATTGGCGGCGATATGGCCATTTTTGATCGCATAGTCGCCCTGAAACTGGCTGGCATCCACGTTATTGAGCGGAATTTGTAACGCCAGCTTGAGGTCTGCCGCGCCGGTGGCTTTGAGCGTATCAGTAAAGCCCATGGTGACTTGCTTGACCGGGCTGGTGTTGATGAATTTAATGCCTTGCTCCAGGTTGCCAGTTGCGACGGCCTTGACACTCAGAATGGGGTCATCTGCATCCAGTCTCGGAATCTCTACTTGTGCTTGCGTAATGTGCTGGCCGACCGTGGTGGCATTTTTAACGGCAATATCCATGCGCTTGCCTTCAAACTTGAGGAAGGCGTCGATGTCTTGCAGTTGCGGCCAATCGGTCCCGTATTCCAGGCTGGCACGGTCAAGCTGGGCTGTGACCCTGAATAAACCCAGTGACGGATCTGAATGAAACGCTGCATTCACATAGGGGAAGTCTTTGACCCGGCCTTTGACAATCACTTCGCCGTGTCGGATCTGGCCACCCAGAATCGAGGTATCCAGCCAGTGCAGGGTGGCCTGATCAAGCACCAGGGGATAATAGAACGACGCAAATTTGGCATCGCCACGTTCAATCTGGCTTTGAAGCTGTATGGTATCGCCACCGGTGGCACCCAATTGGTATTCCATGTTGGTGCGTAACGCCAGATGCGGGTTGGCAAAATGCAGATTGTGTGTGCTGATCAACATTTTTTGGCCGTTATTGCGCCACTCGATTTCGCCTTGTAGCTGATCAATCGGTAGCGGCCAGCGCAATAGACCTGCCAATTCAAGTGTGGCCTCTTTTGTGTCCAGCTCCAGGTTGCCTGCATTGGGTTTGACAGACAGCTGACCAGCCCAGTTTTGCAAGCCAGGGAGTTTTTCATACGCCTTGGTTTGTATATGATCAAAGCTGGCTGTGATGGCGTAATCCTGCCACTGCTTGTCGTGGTATAGCCAGCGAGCCTTGACTTTGCTGGCATTGCCCGTGGGGACCATGTTTTCGAGATAGCGGGTGAGGGCGGCGTCGGCAGGCAGCCATTGCGCCAGCAGGTTGCTATGCGTCAGACCCAGTTGTTTGAGGCTCAGTGTGCCTTCATGACCGTGCTGGTCCCATTGCACCTCACCATTGGCATCGCTGAGCATGAGGCCGGGCTCAATGTCGGCAGAAAAGTGCTTGAGTGTCAGCATTTGCCGTTGTTCTACGCGTTGCCAGCGCACTTCACCACTGACCGTTTTGGCGATAAAGGTTTGCGATGTCCGGGCGGGCGAGACTGCAACATGATTGAGCGCAACCTGTGCCGCCAGTCGCTGTAGCTGCAGCTTGTCAAAGGCCAGCGTCGCGGTCAGGTTGCCTTTGCCCGCTGTCAGCGCGACAGGCAGGTCAATCCAGGGGCTCCAGGCCGCCAAGTCTGTTTCAGGCAAACGGAGCGAGAGTTCGCCATGCCATGCTTCTGGCTTGGATACATCATCGCCAACCGCGACGGCTTCAAGATGAATACGTTGCTTGGTCCCTGTTGAAACCAGGCTATCAACATGAATGCTGTGACGGTGCAACAGGCGTTGCCAGACCGGTGTCAATATCTGGATGTTCAAATCCTTAAGCAGCAAAGGCGGAGCATGGCGTTGTTCATCAAGCCAGGTCACCGTGGCATTGGATATTTTGATGCGTCGTTGCGACAGCAGCCAGTTGGCAAACGCTGGATTCCCCTGTCCGGACATGGAAATGCCTGCCAAAAAGACTTGACCCTCTGCAGTTCTTCTCACTACCAGATTGGGTGCATCAATATTGAGGCTGACCAGAGAGGGTGAGAGTAGCGCCAGACTGCTCCATGACAGGCGGGTGGTGACCTGGGCCAGTTCAAGCGCCGGGCGTTGTTGCGTATCGTATAGCGTCACCTTGCCCAATGTGACTTGCGGTGCCAGGCCACGCCAACGGATGGCTATGCTGGCAATGGTGACATTTTGCTTGAGCGCGTCGCTCAAGGTGTGTTCGATCCGGCTGCGATAGTCGTCGATATGGGGAAACACGTAAAACTGGATAACCCCGACGATGCCTGCCAGCAGGATGAGGAGGCCGATCAACAAAGAGAGCAGCCAGCGTTTGATTTTTTGCAGGGGCATATTGAGGGATTTTGCAGGACAAAAAAGATATTATTTATTTATGTGACTATTTTACTCGAAAACAGTTGCGTCACTGTCAGCGTCACAACTACATTACGCGATTTTATCTGGCGTCACCGCTATTTCAGCGGCGCTTCAAGGATTTATCCGCCGAGCGGGCATGATTCGTTTAAAATGCGATTCTTTTGCTGTTCGATGACGTTCAAAGGTATTCAAGAGTGATTCAGTTTAAGCAGCTGACTTTTTCGCGGGCAGGCAAGCCCTTGGTCGAAGGCGCCAGCTTTCAGTTGCATCCCGGCCATCGGGTTGGTTTAACCGGGGCGAACGGCGCAGGCAAATCCAGCCTGTTCGCCTTGTTGCGTGGCGAGCTGGTGGCCGAGGCTGGTGAGTTACTGATTCCGCAGCAATGGGTGATTGCCCATGTGGCGCAGGAAACGCCTGCGCTTGCGCAGTCTGCACTCTCCTACACGCTCGAAGGCGATGAAGAGTTGCATGCCCTGCAAGTAAATCTGGCGCAGGCTGAGGCCAATGGCACACAGGATCCCATACAGGTGGCGGAGTGGCATCAACGATTGGCCGATATTGATGGTTACAGTGCCGAGGCTAGAGCCAGTGCCTTGCTGGCGGGGCTGGGCTTTACCCAGTCACAACTGAGTCAAGCGGTCAGTGATTTTTCGGGCGGCTGGCGGATGCGCCTGAATCTGGCACGCGCGCTGATGTGCCGCTCTGATCTGCTGTTGCTGGATGAACCGACCAACCACCTGGATATTGAAGCGGTGATTTGGTTGGAAGGCTGGCTGAGCGCTTATCGCGGCACCTTATTGTTGATCTCGCATGACCGCGAGTTTCTGGATAACACCGTTAACCATATCCTGCATATTGAGCAGCGGCAACTGAGCCTGTACCGCGGCGGCTATAGCGATTTTGAACGCCAACGCGCTGAAAAACTGGTGTTGCAACAAGCCAGCTACCAAAAACAGCAGCAGCAAATCGCCCACTTGCAACAATATATTGACCGTTTTCGTGCCAAGGCCACCAAGGCGCGTCAGGCCCAAAGCCGTATCAAGGCGCTTGAGCGCATGGAGCGCATCAGTGCTGCACATGTGGATTCGCCCTTTAGTTTCGGTTTTCGTGATCTGGGCGCCGCGCCAGATCCTTTGCTGGTGATTAATCAAGCGGCCTTGGGCTATGGTCAGCAAACACTGGTCAAGTTGGCGCATCTGGCGATTCGCCCCGGTGAGCGTATCGGATTGCTTGGTAAAAATGGCGCAGGTAAATCCACGCTGATCAAGGCGCTGGCGCAATCTGAAACCTTGTTGGCGGGCGAGCGGGTGGAGGGCAAAGACCTGCGCATCGGCTATTTCGCGCAACACCAGCTGGAGCAACTGATCGCCGAGGATTCGCCACTCATGCATTTGCAACGCCTGGACCCTAAAGCCAGGGAGCAGGAGCTGCTGGACTTTTTGGGCGGCTTTGATTTTAGGGGCGAGATGGCAAAAAGTCCGTGTGGCCCGTTTTCCGGCGGCGAAAAATCACGGCTGGCGCTGGCGATGCTCATCTGGCAACGTCCCAACCTGATTTTGCTGGATGAACCCACCAACCATCTGGATATCGAAATGCGCCATGCCCTGTCTATGGCCTTGCAGGCCTATGAAGGGGGGATGGTCATGGTTTCGCACGACCGCACACTGCTGGCGACGTGCTGCGAAAAATTTGTACTGGTTGCTGAAGGACAGGTCAGCGTGTTTGATGGTGACTTGGAAGATTACAAGCAGTCTTTACTGCAATCTGCGCCGTCTGCCATGTCCGAGCCAACAAGCACCGCCACTAAACAGAATGCCTATCATCAGCAAAAAGCAGATCGACAGGCGCGGTTGCAAGCGCGCAGACCGCTGCTCAAAAGTCTGGCAGCACTGGAGAAGCAGCTGGCCGAGCTGGAGCAAACCAAGCAATCACTAGACAGCCAACTGGCTGAGAGCGGTATCTATGAAGCCTCGCAACGGGAGGCTTTGCAAGCACTGTTGATTGCACAGGCACAAAACCAGAAACAGCTGGATACGGTTGAGAGTGAATGGTTGTCGCTACAGGAAGCACTTGAGGCATTGCCGGAAGTAGATTAACTGTTGTAGCAAACATATATATAGGAATCATTAATAAAGGAATAGTTATGGAAATGACATATGAAGAGCGGCTGAAGTGGTTACATCAGCTCTGTCAGGCCCAAGCCAACGCAGTGCCGCTGTCTGCTGAAGCGGCCAAGTCTGCCTATGCAAATGCCGATGTGGAAGAGGCTGCGCATTATCTGGCAAGTTTTTTAACTTTTCAGGCCATACGTTCTGCAGAGCGCCATCCGGCCGATGAGTTGCAAAGCGACTTTGATATGCTGGGGGTGTATCAGTGTTTTGGCTTGATGTTGTACGCTTTTTTGCTCATGCCATTAACGCAGGATGGGCACCAGCCAGATTATGCCCGGGCACAAGTGACGATAGGCAAAACCTTGTTTGCAGGGCTGGCGCCAGAAATGCTGGCAGAGATTATTGAGTCCGGGTTTCATAAGTTTGAATTGATTGCAGAAACCGATTCCGAGCACTGGCTGACCTACCGCGAAAATCTGGATAAAGTGACCATCAGCTACCTGATTGCAAGCACAGACGATGACAGTCCGCATGGCCCGGAGGATGTATTGCCCCTGTTTGGTCAGTTGCTCAGCCAGTTGTGTGAGGCTTTTACTGCGGATTAAATTTTGCATCGAACATATTTGCGGTATACTTTAAATTGATTTAACATTTTCGATTCAGTTTGAAAACTTGGGTAAAATGTCTCGCTTACGCTTGTTATTGAATTTGTTTGTTCGTTAAGATTCCGTGGCTAAAGTACATTGAGCCTAATGCAAATCTCAAAAAGGACATAAATGAGCAAGCTGCTGTTGATTGACGATGATGTTGAACTAGCCAACATGCTAAAGGAATTTCTGACGCAGGAAGGCTACACCGTGACAACTGCACATGATGGCCTGACGGGTGAGCAATATGTTCTGGCTGGCAAGTTTGATCTTGCTATTCTGGATGTGATGATGCCTGGCCAGGATGGATTGCAAACATTACGCAACATCCGTCAGCATTCCGATATTCCTGTGTTGATGTTGACCGCCAAGGACGACAACGAAGGCCGTATTGAAGGCCTGGAAGCTGGCGCGGATGACTATGTTCAAAAACCCTGTTTGCCACGCGAGTTGGTTGCCCGCGTGCGTGCGATCTTGCGCCGCCATACCAGCGACAGTCCCAAAGGGAATGATATTGTGGTTGGTCAACTGGTGGTTTCCAGCGAGCGCAGAAAAGTGTTCTGGGCGGATAAACCTATCATTTTCACCAGTACCGAATTCAGTTTGATTGAAATTCTTGCCAAACATGCAGGCACCATCGTCAGCAAAGAGGATCTGTCAGTCAAGGCCTTAGGTCGTCCGCTGGTCAAGTATGACCGTAGCATTGATGTTCATTTAAGCAGTATCCGTCAAAAAATCTCTGAAGTTTCCGGCGGGGTCAATGTGATTCAAACAATTTACCGCGTTGGCTATCAACTGGTAAGAGAGTAATTCGTTATTGCGAGGCCTATGGGGCGCCTGTTCTGGAAGTTATTTGCAGCACTTTTTCTGGCGCTCATTTCAACCGATATTATTGTTGGAAACATTGCAGAGTGGGAGCTGAATCGCAAGCTGATCGGCTACCATGAAGCGTTACATGCCGCGAGTGACCAGGTTAAAACACAAGCCCCGACGCAACCCTCTAAAGAGCTGATCGCAAAAACACTGTCACATGAACACCTGCCTATGGTGTTTAACCTTCCGGTTTGGGTGTTTGTTTTCGGCATTCTCGCCAATCTCGTCTTTGCCAGTTTGCTTGCCTGGGCCATCGCGCATCCAATCAAGCTGTTACTGATTCATCTTAAAAGTGCAGCAGAGGGCGATCTGCTCGTGCGTGTCAGCCCCAAGATCAAGGCCTCTTATGATGAGTTTTCCGGCTTGGGGCAGGCCTTTGATCTGATGGCGCTGCGCTTGAATAATATGATCAAAAGCCAGTCAAACATGATGCATCATGTTTCCCACGAACTGCGTTCCCCATTGGCAAGAATACAGATGGCTGTTGGTCTGGCCATGCAAAATCCACAAAAAATTCAGAGCTCTTTGCAGCGCGTTGAGCTTGAAGCTGTGCGCATGGAGCGCATGATCTCTGAATTACTCGAAATTTTTCGCTTTGAGTCGGATATTCACAAGCTGCAAAAAGTAGAGGTGGATTTGCAAGCTCTGCTGACAGGCATTGTTGGGGATGTCCTGTTTGAAAAGCATGACGCTAAGCTACGGTTGTTGATGCCTGATGAGCCCGTCATCCTGGATGGGCAACTGGAGTTGTTGCAACGTGCGATTGATAACGTGATCCGCAATGCGCTCAAATATGGTCCTGTGGATGGTGAGGTGACGATTGAGTTGCAACATAGTCAGCGTACTGGCGAAATTATTCTCGAAGTACAGGATCAGGGGCAGGGCGTAGAGCCACAAGAGCTTGAGCAGATATTCAAGCCTTTTGTGCGAGGTCGCCGCGCTTCGCAAGTCGAAGGGCATGGCATCGGCCTCGCCATGACCAAGCATATCGTTGAAGCCCATGGCGGCTTTGTCAACGCCACCAATCTAAGCCCGGACGGATTCATGATCCGTATTCATTTGCCCATCCAGCAAGAAACGACGTAGACGATCCTCTAAAAATCAGCGCTAACAATGCTAAAATAGCGCGTTTAAGATTACGCAGGCGAATGCCGGATACAATATGACAGCACAACACTCCCACCCAGATAACGCAACTGAGAGCGTGGTTGATGAAAATCATGTGATTGCAGAACGTCGCGAGAAACTACGCTTGTTGCGTGAACAAGCGCAGGCCAGCGAGAAGGCCGTTTTTCCTAACGATTTCAAGCCAGAGCATAAAGCCGCTGCGTTGCAGGCAGCATATGCCGAGACTGACAAGGAAACCCTGGATCCTCAAGAAATCCCTGTAGTGGTTGCCGGCCGCATGATGCTCAAGCGCGTGATGGGTAAAGCCAGTTTTGCTACGATTCAGGATAGCTCAGCACGTATCCAGCTTTACATTGCCAGGGATGAAATCGGTGAAGCCTTGTATGACCAGTTCAAGCACTGGGACATGGGCGATATCCTTGGCGCGAAAGGTCGATTGTTCAAAACCCGTACAGGCGAGTTGTCTGTGCATGTCACTGAATTGCGCTTGCTGACCAAGTCATTGCGTCCCTTGCCGGAGAAATTTCATGGCTTACAAGACCAAGAAATCAAATACCGCCAGCGTTATGTCGATTTGATCACCTCGGAAGAAACCCGTGAAACATTCAAGGCCCGTTCCAAAGTGGTGGCAGCGATTCGCCAGTTCATGAATGAAAACGAGTTTCTGGAAGTGGAAACACCGATGCTGCATCCTATTCCAGGGGGCGCCTCAGCCAAACCCTTTATTACGCATCACAACGCACTTGATATGCAGATGTTTATGCGAATTGCGCCTGAGTTGTATTTGAAGCGTCTGATTGTCGGCGGCTTTGAGCGCGTGTTTGAAATCAACCGTAACTTCCGCAATGAAGGCTTAAGCGTACGTCACAATCCTGAGTTCACCATGATGGAATTCTACGCCGCATACACTGACTACCAGTGGCTGATGGATTTTACCGAACAATGTATACGCGCAGCTGCCATTGCTGCTCGTGGCACGGCAGTGTTGAGCTATGCGGGTAAAGAGGTCGATTTAAGCAAGCCGTTTGAGCGTTTAACCATTTTGGGCGCCATTCAGAAATATGCGCCGCACTACACCGCTGAGCAACTGAATGACGCCGAGTTCTTGCGCAAAGAATTACTCAAGTTTGGCGTCAAGGCGTTTGACCATGCAGGACTGGGCGCATTGCAGCTATCATTGTTTGAAGAGACCGCAGAAAGCCAATTGTGGCAACCTACTTATATTATTGATTACCCGGTTGAGGTGTCACCACTGGCGCGTGCCTCCGACAAACATCCTGAAATTACCGAGCGTTTTGAGCTCTTTATTACCGGGCGTGAAATGGCCAATGGCTTCAGCGAATTAAACGACGCTGAAGATCAGGCCGCGCGCTTCCAGGCTCAGGTAAAAGCGAAAGAAGCCGGTGATCAGGAAGCCATGTATTACGACGCTGACTTTATCCGCGCTTTGGAATATGGCATGCCGCCGACAGGTGGATGCGGAATTGGCATAGACCGTTTGGTGATGCTGATGACTGATAGCCCCAGCATTCGTGATGTGATTCTCTTCCCACACATGCGTGCTGAGAGTTAACTCAGAGATGATGTGAAAAAGCCACCTTTAAAGGTGGCTTTTTTTATACTAGTCCGCTGTAAGAAATATGTAAGGTTTGTCATTAAAGTGTCATATTTGTTCTTCAAAATACGCCCCGTTGTTTATAGAAATATTCAATCAGGGAAAATTTATGAATTCAAAATTACACCGCATTTTATCTGCGGCGTTGGCTGGTGGCTTGCTTGCAGGTTTATCACTGACCGCAATGGCAGATTCCAACATTGATCTCGTGCAGGCATTGGTCGCCAAAGGCGTACTTACTGAAGAAGAAGGTGCCTTGCTCATGAAGGGCCGTACCAATGAAGTAGAAGTCCAAAAGAAAAAAGAGAGCAAAAGTTGGACAAGTCGCGTCAATATTCGTGGTTATGTACAGAACCGTGTGACCAAAATGATTGGTGATGACGGTGATAATCCAAGAAATCCTGTTGATTTATGGTCTGATCGTTCAGTAGGTACCGATGATTCTATTAACGCGGACAAGAATTTTCTGATTCGCCGAGCACGTATCATTGTTTTTGGTGATTATGGTGATCATTTAAGCTACTACATTCAACCAGACTTTGCTTCATCAGCCAGTGGCACTAACAACATTGCACAATTGCGTGATGCGTACGGTGACATTAATATTGATAAAGCCAAAGTACACCGAGTGCGTGTCGGTCAATCTAAAGTTCCTTATGGTTTTGAGAACTTGCAGTCCTCTTCAAACCGTTTGGCGATGGATCGTGTAGACGCATTGAACAGTGCGGTTCGCGACGAACGCGATACGGGTGCGTTCTATTACTACACACCAGAGAACGTTCAAGCTCTGTTTAAAGAGATTAACGACAAAGGGCTTAAGCACTCAGGTAATTACGGTATGTTGGCTTTAGGCCTATATAACGGTCAAGGTGCTAACCGTAGCGATGCGAATGATAATTATCATGTAGTGGCTCGGGCTACGTATCCATGGAAAACTGAAACTGGCCAGATTTATGAGGCGGGTATTCAAGGCTATCATGGACAATATGTACCGACGATTGGCCGTTACAACTCAGCTTTTGGTACAGGGTCTTCTTCCAGTGCACTGAGTAGTTCAACAGGTAGATCAACTGTAGCTGGTACAACTTCTGCTCAGCCCATTATTGGCGCTCAAAATGCCAAAGGTTATGAAGACCAGCGCGTAGGTGTATCATTTATTATGTATCCACAACCTTTTGGTCTACAAGCAGAGTGGAACTGGGGTAATACACCAGGTTTGGATATTGCTCAGAACAGAATTGAAGATAAACACTTGCAAGGCGGTTATGTTCAGGCCATGTATAAAATTGACAATTTCCAGTTCCTTGAGACGAATGGTACTTTGATCCCATTTATCAAATGGCAATATTTTGATGGTTACAACAAGGCAGAAACTAACGCTCCAGAAAACCATGTTAACGATTGGGAGTTGGGTCTTGAGTGGCAATTGGCACCAGAAGTGGAAATTATGGCCGAATACCACCGTATGAAGCGTAACAATCTGGTAACTGGTAACCGTACAGGGACCCAGGATTACCAAAGCTTCACCGCCGATGCTTTGCGTGTACAGGTGCAGTACAACTTCTAACTTTTTCCGTACGAATCTCAAACTCAAATCCCGCAGTGATGCGGGATTTTTTTTACTCCTTATATAGTTAAATGTAATATAAAAATAACGAATAATTATTTTTTAAAATATAAATAGTCTGAAATAATGCTGTTCATTCAATGTGGTGAGAGGCAGCATGTCTACAGAACAACACAAAACTGATAGCGCAGCAGATTCCGCAGTGTTGGCGGTGGTTGCTTCCGCGATCGCTGCGGTACAGCAGGATACTGGCTATGGTTCCATCGAAATCACGATACACGATGGCCGGGTGACGCAAATTGAGCGACGCGAAAAAGTCCGCTTTGATCATCAAACCAAATCCAAAAAGTAATTAATAGTTTAGTAAACACTGACCAGGCCGCTGGAAGTCATTCAATTTCGGGAGAATTACATGCAGTTTAAAAAAATTAGTCTCGCACTGGCGACCGCAAGCTTGTGGTGGTTGGGAGGGGGCGTGGCCTTGGCAGAAGAGGCACAGCTCGCGGAGGCACAAATAGAGGATACTGAGCAACAAAAGAAAATCAAGGCGCGTCTTGAGGAAATCAAGGCTGAGGAAAAGGCTGCAGCCAAAGCCGCGAATGGCTATTTTGTAGACCGTCGCAGCTACGGTACTCAGAAGGAAACCGAGCCACCTCGTTACGTCAAGCAGCTAAACAAAACTTGGCTGAAAGATTATGACGCATTTGCAGATATCGATTGGTTAGATATTGGGTTCGAATACCGTGCGCGTTTTGAACATCGTGACAACGATTTTCGTCGTGCTCAGCAAAATTTAGATGAACCAATTTTACTGCGTTCAAGAGCTTATCTGGGTTTGAAAAATATCTTGGATCCATTCAGATTTGCAGTTGAGTTGCAAGATTCACGCCGTAATCATAGTGATTACTCCCGTAGTAATGATACCCGTGATATTGATAAAGCGGATGTTTTGCAGGCGTATCTTGAGTTGTATTACAAAGACAGTGTTTTCGGTAAAGATGATCTTGGCAACAGTCGCCCTTTCTGGATCCGTGGTGGACGTTTGGCTTGGGAAGCTGTTGACAGACGATTGATTGCACGTAACGAATGGCGTAACACTACAAATACGTTTCAGGGTGTTCGCGCCAATATTGGCGATAAAAAGAATGACTGGCAATTGGAAGTGTTTGGCGTGCAGCCTGTACAACGATTCACCGATCAGTTGGATCAGGTTGACCATTCACAGAATTTTTATGGTGCCATTTTCGACTGGCGTGGTTGGTCTCAATATGTCAACGTCCAGCCATATTATTTCTTGTTAAAACAAGACGGTAGTGAGGTGAAGTACGATACCAACGGCGTTTCATACAGTGATCGTTCTGTCTACACTGCTACTCAACAAAGCCAAGCCAAAATTGATCGTGAAATCCATACGGCAGGTTTACGCGTATTTGGCGTAATCCCTGGAACCCAATGGGATTACGATGCAAGTTATATCAAGCAATGGGGGCATCAACAACGCTTCATTAGTGCTGCTATAGGCTATCGGGATGTCGATCATGATGCGCATGCATACAATGGTGAAATTGGCTATACCTTTAACCATTTATGGAAACCACGGTTAAGTGCTTTTTACGGCGTAGCAACAGGTGACAAAACCCCTGCAACCGGCAATGATTTTACTGCAAACCAACGTTTTGACCGCTTATTCGGTTTTGCCCGCCCTTGGTCTAACGATGACTACATTCAAATGGAAAACATCCGTACGCCTAAGATACGTTTGGAGTTTGATCCAAAATTTACCTGGCTTGAGAACCTCAAGGTAGACACTGGCTTTAGCTGGTATCGTTTGGACAGTGCCAGTGACCGTTGGAACGCTGGCGCCAATTTGAGAGATAGAACAGGTAATTCAGGCCGCGACCTTGGTAAAGAATTCGATTTACGTGTTCGCTTTCCGATTAATCAGTATGCATCTCTCAACCTTGGCTATGCACATTTTTGGGCGGGTGACTTTGTCAAGAATGCAGTGAAATTAGCCGCCAATAACAATGATCCTACTCGCTCCAGTGAGTCTGATTTCTTCTACACTGAACTGACACTTTTAGGTTTTTAATGGGGAATTGAATGAATTTTAAAATTAGTCTTCTCAAAGGCGTATTAACTCTTGCGCTCGCCTTGCCTGCAGTCGTTTGGGCGGCTGATGTCAACTTGCTCAATGTGTCCTACGATCCAACACGCGAGCTGTATCAGGATTACAACGCTGCATTTGCTAAATACTGGAAAGATAAAACCGGCGACAACGTCATCGTCAAGCAGTCACATGGTGGCTCTGGCAAGCAGGCTCGTTCGGTCATTGATGGCCTGCAGGCCGATGTGGTGACGCTGGCCTTGTCTTACGACATTGACGAGGTTGGCAGCAAAGGCCGCTTGTTTGGCCCGGACTGGCAGAAACGTCTGCCGCACAACAGTTCGCCTTATACCTCGACCATTGTGTTTCTGGTGCGTAAAGGCAACCCGAAAAACATCAAGGACTGGAGTGACTTGGTGAAACCAGGCACCTCGGTGATTACCCCTAACCCCAAAACTTCTGGTGGGGCGCGTTGGAACTACCTGGCGGCCTACGGCTATGCGCTCAAGCAAAACAATAACGACGAGGCGAAAGCCAAAGAGTTTTTGAAAAAACTGTTTAAAAACGTGCCGGTGTTAGATAGCGGTGCGCGTGGCGCAACCACGACCTTTGTGGAGCGTGGTATTGGCGATGTGTTGCTGGCTTGGGAAAACGAGGCTTTCCTCGCGCTCAAGGAGCTGGGGCCGGACAAGTTTGATTTGGTCGTGCCTTCACTGTCTATTCTGGCGGAGCCACCAGTGACTGTAGTCGACAAGAATGCCAAGCGTCATGGCACTGAAGCGGTATCCAAAGCCTATCTGGAATACTTGTACAGTGAAGAGGGCCAGGAAATTGCAGCCAAAAACTACTATCGTCCGACGTTGGAATCTGTGGCCAAAAAATACGAAAAACAGTTCCCTAAAGTCAATTTGATCAAGATTGATGAAGCGTTTGGCGGTTGGCAAAAGGCGCAGAAAACACACTTTGCCGATGGTGGTGTGTTCGACGAGATTTACCAGAAGTAAGCATTGAAATTCAGCAGTTCATTTTAGAAAAAGGCATTTACCCAATGCCTTTTTCTTTCTCTACAACAGGAGAATGTTTTATGTCAAAAGCATTAGTCATTGGTGGTGACCGTATCGAGGGAATCAAACAGGTGTTGCACGCACAGGGGATTGATAAAATTGACCACTGGACGGGCAGAAAACCCGGCGACGTCAAGCGCGAGTTACCTGTTAACGTCAACGTGATTGTGCTGGTCACCGGCTGGCTCAATCATTCCATGATGTACCGCATCAAGCATGTCGCACATAAGCGCGGACTCAAAGTCGTGTATACCCGTAACAGTGCCGATGGCATGCAGCGTGTGTTAGAAGCAGCTTGATTCTTGCGTGGTGATTGCGCCCAGCGAGACCCGCTTATTTTGAATCTGCTCTAAATATATCCCCTTTATTGACCGTTAAAACAGGTAAGTTTTAAGGTTTAATGACATTGCTCAAACATGTTTTTTAACATGTGCGCAACATTGAGTCGTCAAGGTTTTTAAGGGTTGATAATGAGTCAGAACGGGATTGGCGAGCTGGTAGCGCCACTCAACGAAAACACCACACAGCGGCAGTTTATGCGGCATCGTCTTGTCCGAAAGGTACAAGACAATACGCATTTTCTGGCGATGACCAGCATGGTATGCGGCTTGTTGGGTTTTCCCCATTATTTGCTGGATGTAGATAACAATATCTGGCTCGCACAGTTGTTGACTTACCTTACCTTTATTCTGGTCAGCTACAATCTGCTGCTCGAAAATGGCCGCAACAATCTGGCCATGTTGACCATGTCGCTGGTGACCATCAGTTTGTTTGTGGTGCAACTGTCACCCTATGCCGCCGATTTTAACGATACCGCCAGCATCTTGCGTGCCTCAGGCCAAACCGGCCTGCATGCGCCTTCCAACAGTTGGGAGTTTATTGCCGGTGGTGTGTTGGCCTGTCTGATTGCGGTCTCCTATCTTTTTCAGCGGCATCATTATGTTGCTGCCAGTCAGGGCATGCTGTGTATTGCGGTCATGATTCCTTTGATTCCGTTGCTAGGGTTGCTCTGCGGCATTGCCAATCCTTATGGTGTGATGTCCCCACTGACCACCTTGAGCGGCATGCTCTGTGCGTTTGGCTTGCTCGCCAAGCAGGCGTCTCACCCGCCCATGAGTTACCTGTTGCTGATGGACGATACCGGTAAACAGATTCGCTCCAGTATCTTGTTGCTAAGTATCTGCGCCATTTTGCTGGCGAGGGCCGGTGTGATGTTTGGCGACAATATGCGCGGCTTGCCCCTCGTGGTGCTGGTTTCCTTGATCGCCATCATTTATACCCTGTCGGTGACTTATTATCACCAGGGGCAGGTCAGCGAAAAGGTACTGCCCGCAACCGATATGGATTTCGCCAGCCAGGTCGAGACCGCGCTGGATAATCAGCAGTTTTTTATGATGTATCAGCCGCAGGTCGATTTTAAGACGGGCAAACTGAAAGGGGTGGAAGCATTGGTTCGCTGGCGCCATCCTGAAAAAGGCATTATTTCCCCGGAGAAATTCATTCGGGTGGCTGAGTTGACCGGGTTGATTGTGCCGTTGGGCAAATGGATCATGCAAACGGCCTGTGCACAGGCCGCTCAGTGGAAGGATCATCCGGTGCTCGGCAAGATAGAGGTGTCTGTCAACGTCTCTGCATTGCAACTTAAGTCTGGCACCTTGGTAGAAGAGATCATGCAGATTCTGCAAGACACCGGGCTCGCACCAGAACGGCTGGTGATTGAGTTGACCGAAAGCTCTTTTGTACAGGATGACGGCGAGAATGCGCGTCTGATGCATCAGCTCAAAGAAGCAGGCATTAAACTGGCGATTGATGATTTTGGGACTGGCTATTCCTGCCTCTCTTATTTGCGTGATATTCCGGGCGATTATCTCAAGGTAGACCGTTCATTCGTGATGGAGCTGCCTGGTCACAATAAAGCAGAAGCCGTGATTCAGGCGATCGTCAGCCTGGGCAAAAGCCTGGATTACCGCATTATTGCCGAAGGGGTAGAAACCCAGGCACAGGCTGATTTCCTCAAGTCAATCGGCTGCGATATTGTGCAAGGCTTTTTGTATGCCAAACCCCTTGAAGCCGATGCGCTGCCACAATGGGTCTCTGTGGCACAACCTGAAACGCTCACCTGATTTGCATTGACTGATCATGACTTGACCTGCCATGGTCAGGACTTTTTCCCTCGTTTAGCTTGCTTCCACTCTGCTATAAAAACTATCTGTTTTATAGCGAATCACTCATGAGTATCAATTAATTTGATATAAAGAGTAGAAATGTGCCATTTTATTTTACTTTGGTATCCATTCGTTTCGCCTATAGTGAATGACATGGCCTGTGCCCGCACAGGATCAGAATAGATCAAGATTAGGGGGAGCACTATGTCAGTTTCCAGTATTGACTGGTCTACTGAGCGTCATCACGCAACTTCAACACAGCAGTTATACATGCGGCACCGGTTTTTAAGAACTGTGCAAAAGTTTGCTCCCTGGCTGGCAATTGTCAGTATTGTCACTATGTTGTGGGGACTACCGTTTTTGCCAGTACACTCTGCGGCAAGCCTGTTTTTAGTGCAAAGCAGTGCATACCTGATCTTCATGTTCGCCAGCCTGGGGGTGGTGTACCAGACCTGGCATCAAAAGCGCGTGATTTGCGTCCTGATCCTGATTGTCGCTGCCGGTTTTCTGTTCCAGCTCTATCTCAGAAGCAGTGCCCTCTCATTCAACAACGGCTGGGTGACTCTCGTCGCGTTCTCCAGTGACCAGCAGGGCAATATGGTTTTTGATCTGGGCATGGCCTTGTTGGTGTTGCTGGCAGCGGTGCTGCATCATCGCCATTGCAATCGCGCCAGTCAGGTCTTGCTGAGTATTGCCGTTTTGATGCCGGTCACCGGCTTGCTGGCCTGGGCCTATCATATTCCGCACGCTTACGGTCAGCTGTCACTGTTGACCACTATTGGTGGCTCTCTGTGTGCGGCGGCCTTGCTGGCAAGGCAGATCACCGCTACCCCCATGAGTTACCTATTGTTGCTGGATGACACTGGCAAGCATCTGAGATGGATCGTCTGCATCTTGATTACATGCGCGATTGTTTTGGGAGGGGTGGGTGTTTTTTTTGATAACGATCTTCGCCTGACGCCCATCATTATCACTGCTGCACTGATTTTAATCATCATTGTGATGACCTTGACCTATTATCACAAAGGGGTGATGCATGAGCAGGTGTTGCCCCCAGAAGACCTGGCTTTTGCCAGCGAACTCGAAGCAGCGATTGCGCAAGAGGCGTTTTACCTGGTGTATCAACCGCAGCTGGATTTTCAGACCGGTAAACTGGTGGGCGTCGAGGCCCTGATTCGCTGGCAACATCCCGAGCGTGGGGTCGTGTCGCCGAATCAGTTTATCGGTGTGGCCGAGTTGACCGGTCTGATTGTGCCCATGGGTGCCTGGGTACTCAAAGCCGCGTGTGCACAAGCGGCCTCCTGGACTACCGGTGAATTGAGTCGGGCCAAAGTCTCGGTTAACGTCTCCCCCTTGCAGTTAAATACTCCCTGTTTTGCCGAGTATGTGTTGCTGGTACTGCAAGAGACTGGCCTGGCGCCTGAGCGCCTGGTAATCGAGCTGACCGAGAGTGCGTTTATTCATGCCGACTGCACGGGTAACGAGCGCCTGCAAAAACTCAAACAGCACGGCATTAAACTGGCGATTGATGACTTTGGCACCGGTTATTCCTGCCTGGCTTATTTGCGTGATATTCCCGGGGATTACCTGAAAGTGGATAGGTCTTTTGTGAATGACATTCCCGGCAAAGAGCGCTCAGAGGCGGTGATCAGTGCCATTGTGGTGTTGGGCAAAAACCTGCATTACCAGATTGTGGCCGAGGGGGTGGAAACCGAAGACCAGGCAGATTATCTGAAGGCGCTGGGCTGTGATTTTGTGCAGGGCTTTTTATATGCCAAGCCGATGACCGCACAGGCCTTGCAAGACTGGATGCGCAATCGGGCAGACCTTGCCTGAGCTTTGTGCGTTTAAGGCGTGTGCCTAAAACGTGCGCTGATTGAGTTTGGAGCGAACCAGCTCAATATGCGCACGCAACTCGTAAGCATATTGTGAAAAAGGCACCGGTAGCTTGACGTTGACCACCTTGGTTTCAATTTCATTGAGTTTATCCAGGCACTGACGGACATCTTCAGCCGATTTGATCTCTTGCAGCTGGGTATCCAGAAAGCGTAGCTCGCCGTAATAACGGAACAGTTTGCGCTTGACCAGCCACACATACACCATCGGGATAATTTTGGTGAGCGGGATCAGCAACGCCAACAAAGGCAAAATCACAATCAGCGTGCGATTAACAAAGGTGGCTGCCCAAAATGGCAGGTATTTATCAATAATCGGCAGGCCGGATTTGTAGAAATTCAGCGCCTGCGTGCTGATCGGAAAATCCGTATCCTTGGCAGAAGGGAATTCTCCCTTGCCGTTAAACATGCTTGGGCCACCATGCACCTCGGCAATCACTTTCATCATCAGGTAAATCAGCGCCGGATGCATGCTGTCCTTGATCACCAGCGTCGCGGTTGGCGCCACCAGATGCACATCGTGACTGGGAATATTGCGCGCCAGGTCCATGGCACCTTCTGGCAGCACCAGGTGATGCATAAACGCAAACTTGCGTGAAAAGGCTTCAGCGGTGTCCATACTTACCATGGTCAGATGCTTGTCTGCAATGAGCTCGCGGACCAGGCTGGAGTTGGCAACATCCACAAAAAAAGCGGCATCGAGCTTGCCTGACTGCAGGGCCGCCACTGCTTCTTCGGCACCTATGGTGACCAAGGTGCTGTTGCTGGCATTGATGCCACTTTCCGAAAGCAGCGTGTTGGCCAGAAAATGACTGCCACTGCCTGGGTAGCCGACGCCGATGCGTTTGCCTTTGAGGGCCGATAGATGGGTGGTTTCGGTTTTGCCGCGGCAAAAAATCCACACCGGCTGGTAGTACAGGCTGCCCAATGACAACAGTGAGCCTGCGCCTTCACTATGCGCCATGCCATCTTGAATGAATGCAATATCTACGTTGGAGTCAGGGTCCTTCAGCAAACGCAGGTTTTCATCATCCCCTGCTGTTTTGCGTATCTGCAGATGAATGCCTTCTTTTTTAAGATAGACGCCATAAATCGCGGCAAACGCATTGTAATTGAGGTCCGCTTCGCCGGTGGCAATCACAATATTGCGTGGGGGTGCAGGGTCTATGAATTTGTAAGCAAAAAACAGTGCCAGGCAAATGAGCAGGAAGGAGGGGAGCGTGGCTTCCAGCATTTCGCGGGTGAAGATGGCGGTAAATTTGTTGTTGCGCGGATCAAATTTCATCGGTTATCTGGCGTCTGGTTATGGAAATCACACTCACAGCGAGCTATGCATTGCGATTCTACAGAGGCTTGCCGCGAATGTCACAATCTTGGCGGGCAACATAAAAACAATCCCCTGCCTTTGCAACGCGCACGCTGCACGGGCAGGGGATGAGCTATGTTACGCGGCTAGACTAGGCGTGATAGGACGCCAAGCGCTGTAACACCGCAATCATGCGGTCGATTTCATCATAAGTGTTGTAAAACGCCAATGACGGCCGTACGGTGGTTTCAACACCAAAGCGACGCAAAATCGGCTGTGCACAATGATGGCCAGAACGCACGGCGATGCCTTCTTCATTGAGCGCTGCGCCCACCTCTTCGCTTTGATAGCCCTTGAGTGCAAAAGACAGCACACTGGCCTTATGTTTGGCTGTCCCGATCAGGCGCAGATTGGGGATCTGGCACATGGCTGCCGTGGCATACTCCAGCAGGGCATGCTCATAGGCGGCGATATTTTCGATGCCTAGCCGTTCCACATACTGCAAGGCGGCACCTAACCCTACCGCATCGGCGATATTACCCGTGCCTGCTTCAAATTTGGCCGGGGCCGCGTGATACACCGTTTTTTCAAAGGTGACATCTTGTATCATGTTGCCGCCGCCTTGCCAGGCAGGCATGTCTTGCAGCACGTCGGCTTTGCCATACAAGGCACCAATGCCGGTGGGGCCAAAGATTTTATGCCCGGAGAACACAAAAAAGTCAGCATCCAGCGTTTGTACATCGGTCCGCATATGTGACACCGATTGCGCGCCATCCAGTAGCACTTTTGCGCCCGCCCTGTGAGCCATTGCAATCATTTCCTGAGCAGGCGTGACCGTCCCCAACGCATTTGATACCTGGGTAAATGACACCAGCTTGGTTTTTGCCGTCAGCAGTTTCTGGTATTCCTCCAGCAGAATCTGGCCACTGTCATCCACCGGGATTACTTTCAGCACCGCCCCTGTTTCCTGACACAATTGCTGCCAGGGCACGATATTGGCGTGATGTTCCAGATATGAGACCACAATTTCATCGCCTTGCCCCAGATGTTTTTTGCCCCAGGTTTTGGCGACCAGGTTAATCGCTTCCGTGGTCCCGCGTACAAAAACGACCTGATTCACCGAAGGTGCATTGATAAAACGACGCACGGTTTCGCGCGCTTCTTCATACGCATCCGTCGCGCGCGCGGCCAGCGCATGGGCGGCCCGGTGAATATTGGAGTTTTCGTGCTGGTAAAAATAACTCACGCGGTCGATGACGACTTGTGGTTTTTGTGTGGTCGCCGCATTGTCAAACCAGACCAACTGGCGGCCATTCACCCGCTCATTGAGGATGGGAAAGTCACGCCGTACCGCATGCACATCAAATGCCGGATGCGCGGAAGCCGGCAGGCTGCCCGTCAACCCGGGTTCGGCTTGCAAAAAGTAAAACGATTGCGCGCCGGCTACCGACGGTTTAGCCGCAGTTTGGGAGGAGGCCGCAGACGGTGGGGACTGTATTGCACCCGCGCCCAGCCAGCGATCCAGCTCCTGCTGGTAAGGAATCTCAATGCCCGTCCCGGCAAATGAGCCAGGGGTCAGAAAAGCAGCCTCGGGCTGCAAAACATTCAGGTGGGCCGGATGGTTATGTAACGGGTCGCTACCCAAGGCTTCAATGCCAGGCACATACGTGAGCTGCTGCGCTTGCGCCTGCTGGGTGACGGGTTGCGCCTGCGTTTGCGCATAACTCGGTGACGCCACACCACCTGTGCCACCCACATTGACCAGCTTGGTAGTCAATGAGTCTGTAGGCGGGACAGATGGCTGTGGGGCATGCGAAGCCGCCAACGATTGCGCCAGGTCTGCTGCCGCAAACGGTGCCGTCGCCGGAAACCCTTCAGCGTAGAGGTCGTTGACCAGTTGCGTCAGCGTGGCGGTATCCAGCACACCTGTGTTTTCCAGTTCGCGTCCTACACCCAGCGCAGCAGTCATCTTGGGATGCTCACCCGGCAATGAGGCCAAGATGGCCTCAGGCTCAAAACTGGCGCCATCAGTTAAAGTCAGGCCGAATGAATTACTTGTAGTCATAGTAATGATCAACTCCGACATCTTCCAGGACGGCAATCGCGTCTTCGGTCAGCACGGCCAGTGAGCAATACAGCGAGACCAGGTAAGAAGCAATCGCTTTATGGTTGATGCCCATAAAACGTACTGACAGGCCCATGGTTTGCTGGCCTGGCAAGTTCGGTTGATACAACCCGATCACGCCTTGCTTGCTCTCGCCTACACGCAGCAGCAGGATTTTGGATTTGCCGTTGACGATAGGCAGTTTGTCGCTAGGAATCAGCGGAACGCCACGCCAGGTCAAGAATTGTGAGCCGAATAAGGAAACGGTTGGGGGTGGCACGCCACGGCGGGTGCACTCACGGCCAAAGGCGGCAATTGCTTTCGGGTGCGCCAGGAAAAACGCAGGTTCTTTCCAGACTTTGGTCAGCAGCTCATCCAGGTCATCCGGTGTTGGGTAACCATTACGGGTTTTGATGGTTTGTGATTTGGCCACATTGTTGAGCAGGCCGTACTCTTTGTTGTTGATCAGTTCGCTTTCCTGGCGTTCTTTGACTACTTCAATAGTCAGGCGCAGTTGCTCTTTGATCTGGTTGTGCGGGCTGCTATACAGGTCAGACACGCGGGTATGCACATCGACCACGGTATTCACCGCGTTTAGCACATATTCACGGCCCCATTCTTCATAATCGACAAAGGTTGCTGGCAGTTCTTTTTCATCTTTGTTGGAGCAGTCGACAGTAATGGCGTTGGGGTCTTTGGCCTTGTTGACACGGTAAATACCGGCTTCAACGGGTACCCAGTTGAGCAAATGCACCAGCCAGCGCGGGCTGATGGTGCTGAGCATGGGTACCGATTTGGTAGCATTGGCAAGCGTGCGGGCAGCGACATCGCCCAAAGCGCTCTGAAAAGGTTGTTCTGACATAAGGTCTCCTTAAAGTGCAACTATGAATAGGTTGCAATAGTTAAAAATCAAGCGGCAGCCGGAATCGGTTTGGCATCCGAATGCGCTTGTGTGAGGTGACTGTTGGCAGGCACGCTGCGCGTAACCCAGACATTGCCGCCAATAATCGAATGTTTTCCTATGGTGATGCGGCCCAGAATGGTGGCCCCGGCATACACCACCACGTAATCCTCCAGAATGGGGTGGCGTTCAAATTTCTTCACCAGATGGCCATTGGCATCTTTGGGAAAGTTTTTTGCACCCAGGGTGACTGCCTGGTAAAGGCGGACGTGGTTACCAATAATCGCCGTCTCACCAATGACCACGCCGGTGCCATGATCAATAAAAAAGTAATCGCCGATACGTGCGCCAGGGTGGATATCAATGCCGGTTTGCGAATGGGCGATTTCAGTGATCAGGCGTGCAGAAATGGTCAAACCCAAGCCGTGTAAAACATGCGCCAGCCGGTAATGAATCAGCGCCAGAATGCCGGGATAGCTGACCAGAATTTCATCCACGCTGTCAGCGGCCGGATCGCCTTGATAAGCGGCTTCGAGATCGGTATCCAGCTGCTGGCGAATCGCAGGCAATTGCTCGGCAAAGGTTTGCGTGAGGGCATGTGATTGTGCATTGAACTGGCTGGCGGCGGTCCCCTGCGCTTTAAACGCAAGCTCAAGACGGATTTGTTGCTGCAATTCACGCAGGGCTTTATCCAGCGTGGTCCCCACATAAAAGTTAATGGCATGTGGCTGAATGTCTGAATCACCCAGCCGGTTGGGGAACAGCGCCGCAGCCAGGCCTTCCACGCACTTGGCCAGCACTTTACGTGAAGGCAGCTTGGGTGGTTGCGTCAAGCGCTGGCGTTGTTGCAATGCATGTTCGCGGATGCCCGCCAGTTGTTGCACGATGTGCTCGATGGCAATTTCTTGCATCGTGGATTCCTTGTCATGGTAAGTACGCGATTGCTGACAACAGGCGAAAAAAAAGCCAGTGGCCCTGGCGGGTCACTGGCTTCCAGTTGTCTGGTCAGCATGAATCTTTGCTCACTATAAAACACTCTTTCGTGATTGAACAGGGTAAAGCCTAGAATCATTTATTATTTTATTATCAGTATTTGTTATTTAAAGCAGTTTTAAAATAACCAAAAAGGTAGGGTTATAACTATTAAATATATTTATCCAACAAAATGTTATTTTTAATTTATTTCAGCGCTTTTTAAACTACAGTCACTGTTTTTATTTGAAGAGCGCTTTATGTCACACTGGTTTAATGACAATGCACAGTCCATCGGCAATACGCCCTTAGTGCGCCTGAACCGCCTGACCGCCCCTGGTCAGGCCACCATTTTTGCCAAAATAGAAGGCCGTAACCCGGCCTATTCTGTCAAGTGCCGCATCGGTGCGGCTATGATCTGGGATGCCGAACAAAAAGGCTTGCTGGGTCCTGGGAAAGAAATTGTAGAGCCTACCAGCGGCAATACCGGCATCGCGCTGGCCTTTGTGGCTGCGGCACGGGGCATCCCCATTACCTTAACCATGCCGGAAACCATGAGCCTGGAGCGGCGCAAATTGCTGATTGCTTATGGCGCCAAGCTGGTACTGACCGAGGGCGCCAAAGGCATGAAAGGCGCCGTGGCCAAGGCAGAAGAAATTGCCGCCGCGGATCCAGCACGTTATGTGTTGTTGCAACAGTTCAAAAATCCGGCCAATCCGGCCATTCATGAACAAACCACAGGCCCCGAAATCTGGCGCGATACCAATGGCGAGGTGGATATTCTGGTTTCAGGGGTGGGCACCGGCGGCACCATTACCGGTGTTTCCCGCTATTTCAAACAGACGCAGCATAAGAACATTCTCTCTGTTGCGGTAGAACCGGCAGCCAGTCCGGTGTTGACGCAGTTTAGGGCAGGGCAAGCACTCGCGCCGGCACCGCACAAAATTCAAGGCATAGGCGCAGGCTTTGTGCCGGATATCCTGGATTTAAGTCTGGTGGATGACATTGCACAAGTGACCAATGAAGAAGCGATTGCATTCGCCAGAAGACTGGCACGCGAGGAGGGCATTCTGGCCGGCATTTCCTGCGGGGCGGCGGTCGCGGTAGCGGTCAGGTATGCGGCTCTGCCTGAGCATGCGGGTAAACACATCGTGGTGATTTTGCCGGATTCCGGCGAGCGCTATTTGAGTTCAGTGTTGTTTGACGGCATATTTGACGAGCAAGGGCTCAGTGTGCCAGCCGCTTAAATTGCTCGCTGTTTCCCGCTTTTCGCCTTGCTGCGACCATGCGATTAAGACGCCAGTGCTTGCACTGGCGTTTTTTATCATCTTCAGTTTTATATTCTTTAAAATTATAAATATATTATATTTTATTCTTTTTAAAAATATAAAACTCCCGCTATAGTGCCTCCCTATCAAGTTCAGGGAGTTGTTTATGTCGTCTTTTATCCGTCACTTGCTGGTCTGGGCTGCGCTGCTACAAGCACCTGTGCAGGCTGCTGAATTGCTGAATGTTTCTTACGATGTGACCCGCGAGTTTTATAAAGAATTCAACCCGGCTTTTGTCCAGTACTGGAAAGAAAAGACCGGTGAATCGGTGACCATTAACCAGTCACACGGCGGCTCGACCAAGCAGGCGCGTGCGGTTGTGGATGGCTTGCCTGCGGATATGATTACCATGAACCGTAGCGCCGATATTGATATTCTGGCGCAAAAAGCCAAATTGATCCCGGCAAACTGGCAGAGCAGATTACCCAATAACAGCGTGCCAAGCGCTTCACCCACAGTGTTTCTGGTCCGCAAAGGCAATCCCAAACAGATTAAAGACTGGGACGACCTGATCAGACCCGGTGTGGCGGCGGTGATTCCTAACCCTAAAACCTCGGGTAACGGCAAGTATAGCTATCTGGGCGCCTGGGGCTATATCACGCAAAAAGGCGGCGATGCCAGCAAGGCGCGCCAATTTGTGACCCAGGTGTTTAAACATGTGCCGGTGCTGGATACCGGTGGCCGCGGCGCCACAACCACGTTTGCCCAGCGCGAGATTGGCGATGTGCTGGTGACGTTTGAAAACGAGGCCTATCTGCTGCAAAAAGAGCTGGGGGAAGACAAGTTTGAGCTGGTGTACCCGTCCGTGACCGTGCTGGCAGAGAACCCGGTGGCGCTTGTAGACAAGGTGGTGGATAGAAAAGGCACGCGCAAGCTGGCACAAGCCTATCTTGAGTATCACTTTTCACCTGCGGGTCAGGCTTTGGCTGCCAAACATTACTTGCGCCCGCAAGTGGCTGAGGTGGCGCAACCCAGCTTTAAAAAGCTCAATACATTTACGGTCAAACAGGTGTTTGGCAGCTGGAACGAAGCCGAAAACACGCATTTTAGTGATGGCGGCATCTTCGACCAGATTTATCAAAAGTAGCGTTTAAAAATCATTGCCTAGCGCATGCTTAAACGCAGAAAGGAGTCATGATGACACAAAAACAGTTATCCCCAGAGCCGGAGCACATTGTGCAATTGCGTGCCGAACTCAAACAGGTGCTTGCGCTGGACCTGGAAGAGCTTGGCTTGCTGGAGGCCAGCTCGGGCGAGTATGAAAGCACCTTTATCGGTGTTCATCTTAAAACCGCTTTTCAGCCGATCTACGATGCCAAACAAGGGGATATTTATGGCTATGAAGCCCTGATTCGTCCCTCATTGTTTGGCACCCTGGGCAGCACCCCCGAGTTTGCGTTTACCTATGCCGAGCAGTCCGGCAAGCTGGTGCAGTTTGACCGCGTATGCCGCTCGCAGCACGTGCTCAATTACCGGGCCATCCATCAGGAAAACGGCTTGCTGTTTTTAAACGTGCATCCAAAATTACTGCTGGAGGTCAGCGCCCACGGCAAGGTGTTTGAGCAGATCCTGCATAAGTATTCGGTGCCTACGCATCGCGTTGTGCTCGAGATCAACGAGTCTCTGATCGAGCAGGACAAGCACCTGATCGCTGCCGTGGAGAACTATCGCGCTTTGGGCTATCAGATTGCGTTTGATCATGTCGGCGGCCACCAAAGCAAGCTGTACCGCTTGTGGAGCGTGCAGCATGACTTTATCAAGTTTGATATCTCTGTGATTCAGCAGGCCGCGCAACAACCGGGCTTGGCCAAGGCACTCAAGGGGCTGGTGTCCAGCGTGCAGGATTTGGGCAGCACGCCGGTGATTGTGGGCATTGAAACCCAGCAGCAACTGGATATTGCGATCTCAGCCGGGGCGACCGTGTTGCAGGGCAACTTGCTGGCCGCACCGGTGGTGGCCAAGGTCATTAATGACCAATACCAGCACCGCACGCCAAAAGTTGCCTAATCCATCACGCTTTATATAACAGGCGCTTATAAATTAATGATTATTCATTCTTTAATGATTTAAAAGAATGCAGCTATATTAGCGCCTGTTTAACGGATCACCATACACCATGGCATCACAAAAAAAGAAACATTTACTCCCCGGATTTGGCTTGTCACTCGGCTACACGCTGGTCTACCTAAGCCTAATCGTTCTCATCCCTTTAGCCGCTGTTTTTCTGCGCACCACCGAGCTCAGCTGGCATGAGTTTTGGGCGGTGGTCACCACGCCACGCGTGGTTGCTACCTATAAACTAACCTTTGGCGCCTCATTGATTGCAGCGCTGATCAATCTGGTATTTGGCCTGCTCACTGCCTGGGTCTTTGTCAGGTATCAGTTTTTTGGCAAAAAAGTGTTCGATGCACTGGTCGACTTGCCGTTTGCCTTGCCGACGGCGGTGGCCGGGATTTCACTCACCGCGATTTATGCGCCGAATGGCTGGTTAGGCCATTGGCTGGAGCCGCATGGCATTAAAGTCGCGTTTACCCCACTCGGCGTGGTGGTGGCGCTCACCTTTATTGGCTTGCCGTTTGTGGTGCGTACCGTACAACCGGTGCTCGAAGACTTTAGTGCCGAGGCCGAAGAAGCAGCGGCCAGCTTGGGCGCCAACCGCTGGCAAACCTTTTACAAAATTATTCTGCCCGCCATCTGGCCGGCGCTACTTACCGGTTTCTCGCTGGCATTTGCTCGCGCGGTGGGTGAGTATGGTTCTGTCATCTTTATCGCCGGCAATATGCCGATGATTTCCGAGATTACGCCGCTCATGATCATCACCAAACTTGAACAATATGATTATGCGGGCGCCACGGCCATTGCCGTTGTGATGCTGGTGATTTCGTTTGTGTTGCTGTTATTGATCAACTTGCTGCAATGGTGGAGTAGTCACCGCCATGGCGCTAAATAATGGGCGGCCGCTCAAAGCATAGCGTTGCGTATATTTTGATAAACCATAGGTAGGATGATGCAAACCACACAATTTCAACAATATCAGGGCAAAGTGGCTTACAAACGCGCCACCTCTGAACCCACTTGGGTCCGCTGGGGCTTGATTGGCCTGGCGCTGGCGTTTTTAGGGCTGTTTTTGCTGGTGCCGCTGGCCGCCGTTTTTACCGAGGCCTTGCGCAAAGGCTGGGACGTCTACCTGGCTGCGATCACCGAAGCTGATGCCTTGTCCGCGATGAAGCTGACTCTGATCGCCTCGCTGATCTCGGTGCCTCTGAATCTGGTATTTGGTGTGGCCGCCGCCTGGGCGATTACCAAGTTTGACTTTAAAGGCAAAAGCTTTTTGATTACCTTGATTGACCTGCCGTTTGCGGTCTCGCCGGTGATCGCCGGGTTGATCTTTGTGCTGATTTTTGGCCTGCAAGGCTGGTTTGGCGAATGGCTGATTGATCATGACCTGAAAGTGGTGTTTGCCGTGCCAGGCATTGTGCTGGCGACGATTTTTGTGACCTTCCCGTTTGTGGCGCGCGAGTTGATCCCGCTCATGCAGGCGCAAGGCAAAGAAGAGGAAGAGGCTGCACTGGTGCTGGGCGCCTCTGGCTGGAAAATGCTTTGGCATGTGACCCTGCCCAATGTGAAATGGGGGCTGATTTACGGCGTGATCTTGACCAACGCACGTGCCATGGGCGAGTTTGGCGCCGTGTCAGTGGTCTCAGGCCATATCCGCGGCCTCACCAACACCATGCCTTTGCATGTCGAGATTTTGTATAACGAATATAACTACGCTGCGGCCTTTGCAGTGGCTTCATTATTGACGCTGCTGGCCCTGGTAACCCTGATTTTGAAAACCTATGTTGAATGGCAGGCATCCCGCGATGCCGCCGCGATTGAAAAGGAAGTGACGGCTTAAGATGAGCATTACCATACAACAGATCAATAAAGGGTTTGGCCAGTTTAGTGCCCTGCGCGATATCAATCTGCAAGTCCCCTCAGGCGAGCTGGTGGCCTTGCTTGGGCCTTCAGGCTGCGGCAAAACCACGCTGTTACGCATTATCGCTGGCCTGGAGACCCCTGACAGCGGCCAGGTGCTGTTTGATGGTGTAGACACCACCCACCGTGATGTGCGCGAGCGCCAGGTTGGTTTTGTGTTCCAGCATTATGCGCTGTTCCGCCATATGACCGTGTTTGAAAACGTCGCCTTTGGCCTGCGCGTGCGCCCCAAAGAAACGCGGCCGTCAGAAGCCGAGATCAAAAAACGCGTGCATGACTTGCTCAAACTGGTGCAACTCGACTGGCTGGCTGACCGCTATCCACCGCAATTGTCTGGCGGCCAGCGCCAACGGATTGCCTTGGCACGTGCCTTGGCCGTCGAGCCAAAAGTACTGTTGCTGGACGAGCCATTTGGCGCGCTAGACGCCAAAGTGCGTAAAGACCTGCGCCGCTGGCTGCGCCGCCTGCATGACGAACTGCATGTGACCAGTGTATTCGTCACGCACGACCAGGAAGAAGCCCTCGAAGTCGCCGACACCATCGTCGTCATGAACCACGGCCAAGTAGAGCAGGTGGGCTCACCACAAGCTGTTTACGATAATCCGGCCACGCCGTTTGTGTATGAGTTTTTGGGCAATGTAAACGCCTTTGAAACCCCGCAAGGCAAAGGCTTTGTACGCCCCTATGAAATTGCAGTCAGCCGTGAGGCCGACGCACAAACCATCGCCGGATCGCTCACCTACGTGCATTCTGTCGGCTCACTGGTGCGGTTGGAAATCAAGCGCGCAGACAACGAGCAATATGTGGATGTGGAACTGGGGAGAGAGCAGTTTAATCAGTTAAGTTTTAAGCAGGGCGAGACGGTGTATTTGAAGCCGACGCAATTGCGGGTGTTTTAATCTGAAGTAGTAAACAAAAAGCGTAGCGTTGCTGAATGCCAAATGTCATAGAGATTTAATAGATGCATTTATCAGTAGGTGATATGATTAAATAAAAATTAATTAAACTTAACGAGGCATTGCATGAAAAAGCTATTCTTACTTTTTTTATCTGTTAGCGGAATTTTATTGTCACCTGTTGCATCAGCTAGTACATTCACTTCTATATCTGCGAATTATCATGAGGCAACCATAAGCGATGGGTTCACCTACAACAACTATTATTTTGGCGCGGACGCCTTACCTATTGCGCCTGTGCTTGGTACTCATCTTGAATCTTCGCTAAGCTTTGATAATTCAGTAACTTCAAATTTCACAGGTGATGTATTTGTTCAGCAAGTGACAGATTGGAGTTTTACTTCTGGCTCATACACTTTAACTCCAGATAACTCTACTCTGGTTTTTGGCATATTTAGTTTCAATAGCGGTCATTTGACCAATGTCTTTACTATGTTTTCTCAACCTCGTACCTCGCCGGTTTGGGCAGATATCCAAATTGCCTTTGGCACTATTTTCATTACTGCTAAAGACCATGAGCTTGGAATTACTAAGTCAGGCACAAATGGTCCATGGGTTTCTACAGAGGTTGCACCGGTGCCGGAACCTTCCACCTATGTGATGTTATTAGCTGGTTTTGCATTCATTGGTTTCTTCGCGAGGCGTAAAGTTTAGGCGCTAAGTGTAGTAGGGTGGGCAACTCGTTGCCCACGCGTCACAATTCCAAATACGCTCCAACTATTCCCAAATTCACTCTCTTCAAACTCTGAGCTACTTTCCCAATGTTCAGCAAAATTCCCCACCTTTGAGTCGATGAAAAGTGGAGTGGCCAGTCTCTTGATTTTCTAGCGTGCGAATGAATAAAAAAAACCGCCCAAAAAAACAGGCGGATAACACAGAGAGATTTAAAATCGTTTGGTAAATCAGGCGTTAGTCAGGGTTATGAGGTGCAACATATGGCCGTTTACCAATAAAATTCATTTGATGTTGATTATGTTTCATCAGTTTCTTTTCAGCTTGTTCCGGGTCCTCAGCCACTAAACCAGTGCCTTCCCAGGCTTGATCAGCACCCTTGGCTGGCTTATCAATAATTTTGTTGTAGGGACGTTTCCCGATAAAGTGATTGTGATGCGACTGGCCTACACTTTGCTCGTTATCTGGTAAGTCAGCTGCATTTACTTGCGCCACAAAGCCTAAAGCCAATACGGTTAAAAATAATTTTTTCATTTGTAATCTCCTAAATTTGTCCTAAAGCATTTGGGGCGCTTCACCTGTTCACGTGGACCCTATGCCGTGGATTAAAAAGCGCGTTTACCAAGCATGTGCAGTTTTTGCACTTCATGAACGTTCGCACGTCCGTTGTTACCATCCACCACCAGTGTCGCGCCTACCCAGGGTTGCTCACCGTCAGCTTTGGCAACCACTGGTTGAGCATATGGACGCTTACTCAAAAAGTGTTGAGCAGTTTGTACTTTTTCAATCCCACCATTTTGTTCAACCGCCACCACTGGGGCAGCAACAATAAAACCACTTACTAAAGCCATTGCAGAAATAACGTTACGCATGTTTGTTCTCCTATCTGTTAGTCAATGTGATGGCAATCTTTTAAAACTTTGCTCAATCACGATGGTTTGCATTATGCGCGGACTTTTTCCATAAATCGTCTATAGATGTAGGTAGGTTGGTATATACCAAACAGCATACTTGGATTGCTTTAAGTATAGGAAAAATCAGAGCTGAGATGAGCTATTGTCTAGTCTCAACGAGGATTCGATAGTCACAATAACGGTGTAGCAATAGGGTAGCTACCCGTAGCGCAAAGCGCACATCGTCATCACATAAAAACCGTTGCTTACTGTAAGTGACTACTGTGAAAGGTAACTTGCTTTAGAAGGGTTGGCGCGTTGGTGATCCGACATTGAATCAATTTGCGTGGGATTGAACACGTGGGCAACAAGTTGCGTACACTACAGGGCTGATATCTAACGCCCAGTTAGGCCTCATCGTCACCAAACGCAAGCTCGAACTCCTGTGCATGAACAAGCAGGTTACCAGGTTCAGCATTTATGCTGAGGCGATGGTACAGCTGCTCCAGTTCTTCATACGGAACCGGCCGGGAGCCTACTTTGTTGTAGGTGAACATGTATTCGAACGCAGTTCCAGACAAGGACGTGCGACGAACCCCATCGAAGTCAAGGACGGGTGTATTAAAACGATTCGTCTTTGCGCACTCTTCAATCTTGCATATAGGAAGATGCTCTCCGCTGCTAATCAATTTTTGGTCCGGATTCTGAAGTTTGTCTGTGGGGCGCAAAAATGCAGCACAGTGGGGGAATCGGTACGGTGCTTTAACACTTTCGATGGTGCAAAGACCACCGTCACAGACTACAGATTTGAGTTTCGCTAATTGTGACTGCATGCGCGGATCATTTAGGCTGAGACTCTGCTTCTCCCAAATTTTGTACTGCACAAACACCAATGTGGCGCTATCGGTAGAAGGATCATGTCGCTCATACAGAACGTCCGCGCCAGACACGTGTTCAGGTTTGTCGGGATGAAAGATATGCACTCGAAGCGCATTCCCATCGGGTAGCTCAAAGGCTTTGTAACCTTTGCCATTGCCGAGAGTCGGAAGTCCCGCAGGAAACGCGTTTGTATCCCGCGCAATAAGTTGGGTTTCAGTGTGCGCGGGCGGAGCAATCTCGTCGCGCGCTCGACGGAGCGTCTTGAGCCGATTTTTTAATTGATCGACACGTCCCTTCTCTTTGGACTTTTTGGCCAACTCAAGTAATTGCACGAGTTCTGAAATATCTTCGTCAAGCAAGCCAAGCGGGTGAATTGGGTTGCCCGCTGCTTCGCTTTTCAATCGGGCACGCTGCCGGTATTCCCGTGCAGTATTTGATTCATTCGCCTGGCGAAGAATGCTTGACTCATCGCCCAAAAGTGCTGGGTAGAGGGCGGCACCGAACTCAAACGCTTCAGCGTAAGTAGACTTTGACATACTGCCTTTGGTCGAAATCTTCAAAAGTTCACGGAATGCGCTGAGCGCTATCCATTCTGCGTCTATACGAGGGTCGGGTTGCAATTTGTTCATCCGTTGAATTTCTCGTTTAGGACTGTAAAAGGCCTAACGTTTGATATAATGGGCGCGCTTTAGCGCGTCACGCTTGATGGATAAGGCCACATTAGTGGAAGAAATTCTCTGGCCAGAATTGCTCAGGGAGATGGTGTCGAATCAGTGCTGCCTGTTGTTGAAAGCCTCTATTTTCCAGCTCCCTAAGAAAGTGAGGCCAAGGAGGGATATTGCTCATGTACGGCTTAGAGTCTGGTCCAGCGTACATTCCACCACTGGGGCCAGCGTAAAGGCCGCCGCCTACTCCTGTATACAGTCCCCCGCCAACACCTGTGTATAAGCCACCACCTACACCAGTATACAGTCCCCCACCTACACCTGTGTAAAGACCTCCCCCAACTCCGGTATACAGTCCCCCACCTACACCTGTGTAACAACCACCGCCAATCCCAGTGTATGCCCCGCCACCAACACCAGTGTACAAGCCACCACCTACGCCAGTATATGCACCCCCGCCGACACCTGTATATATGTTACGTACCCATTTGCTATCTGTCATATCACACCTTTAATGTAATGTTTTAGGCATAACGTTTGAGATAAGGGGCTGGCGACAATTTATCGCATACCCTCGTTATTGAAAACTGGTTCATCGAAGAACTCTTTCGCCAGTCCCGCTTAATTGATGGGTTAGGGATTGCGACCATATTGACCAATTATTTTGATTTTACTTTCTTGGACCCAACCGATGAAATCTTCTCCATCCTTGCTAATAAACATAACATTTGCCCAGTTGCCGTAAGATTTATAAACGGTAAGTGAATCACCGTTAATTACAAATACTCCTTTGATTTGGCACTTGCTTTTTGGAGCGCTATGGAAATAAAGTCGGCTATTTCCAATGACTTTGGCCACCAATGGAGGGCGATAGTTTTTTTCAGCATTATCTACTGTGGATGCAAGTTTGGAACATTCATATTCGCTCGCATAACCGAGTGATATAACAGTGCAAAGAAAGGACAAGATAAATACACGAAAAAACACTTTAACCCCTAACGTAATATATATAACGAAATCGGTGTATAACTTATTCTCTATATTCGATATTTCTATGAATATCTAGCATGTGTTTATATTAATAGTTTTTATTTACATATCATGCATGAAACACACCTGCTGGTTGCACCATTTAAAGCTTTTTATGATTACTAAAGTCAAACTGATTATCTTCAAGCTTTTACAAAAATGCAATATTAAATATATGCTGGTAAAAGCAGTCGCGACTATTAACCCTCAAGGGGTTGCTGTTCATTTCTGATCAAGCTAACTGATTGTTGGAAAACAGCCATGTGCTGTTAATTTAAGAAAAAAGCGCAACATCTCTGCTGCGCTCTTATAGTTAGCCACAATATCAAAACTGACATGGCCGATTTGCGATCAATCTTAAACTTTAGACAACGCCTGCTCCAAATCCGCAATCAAATCATCAATATGTTCAATGCCTACCGATAATCTGACCATATCTTCACTTACGCCAGCGCGTGCCAGTTCCTCAGCATTAAGCTGACGGTGGGTGGTAGTGGCCGGGTGACAAGCGAGACTTTTGGCATCGCCGATATTGACCAGGCGCGTGAACAGCTGCAAGGCATCAATAAAGCGGGTGCCGCCTTCGCGGCCGTCTTGCACGCCAAAAGACAAGATGCCTGAGGCGTGGCCGTTGAGGTATTTTTTCACCAGTGAATGATCGGGATGGTCTGCAAGCCCGGCGTATCTGACCCATTTTACTTTGGGGTGTTGTTTCAGGTAATTTGCGACGGCCAGCGCGTTGGTGCTGTGGCGCTCGATTCTGAGGGCCAGCGTTTCCAGGCCTTGCAAAATCAAAAAGCTGTTAAACGGGCTGATGGCGGCGCCGGTATTGCGCAAAGGCACGACGCGGGCGCGGGCGATGTAGGCGGCGGGGCCTAATGCCTCTACATAGTTGACACCGTGGTAGCTGGGGTCTGGGGTGTTGAGGCTGGGGAAGCGCTCAGCGTGTTCTCCCCACGGGAATTTGCCGCTATCGACAATGATGCCGCCTATGGAGTTGCCGTGACCGCCGATATATTTGGTCAGCGAGTGCACCACGATATCCACGCCATGCTCAAATGGCCGCGACAAAATCGGCGTGGCGACGGTGTTATCGACAATCACCGGCACGCCATGTTTGTGCGCAGCCGCGCTGATGGCGGCGAGATCGACCACATTGCCGAGCGGGTTACCTATGGTTTCAGCAAACACCAGTTTGGTACGGCTGTCGATGAGTTTTTCTAAAGAGGCCGGATCGCGGTAATCAAAAAACCTGACTTCAATGCCTTGTTTGGGCAAGGTGTGCGCAAAAAAGTTATAGGTGCCGCCATACAGCGTCGAGACTGAGACGATATTATCGCCTGCCTCGGCAATGGTTTGAATGGCATAAGTGATGGCGGCCATGCCGGAAGCCAGCGCCAGTGCGCCTATGCCGCCCTCCAGTTGTGCCAGGCGCTCCTCAAGTACTGCAGTGGTCGGGTTCATGATGCGCGTATAAATATTACCTTGCACCTTGAGGTCAAATAAATCTGCGCCGTGTTGCGTGTTATCAAAAGCGTAAGAGGTTGTCTGATAAAGCGGGACCGCAACCGCCTTGGTGGTCGGGTCCGGGCGATAGCCGCCATGAATGGAAAGGGTTTCTTGTTTCATCGCTCAGCTCCTGTAAGGATTGTTGTGATTTATTGTATTGGTATTAAAGTATAACCCCGGTGTTAAGCTGGGGTTATACCGTTTGCTTACATGCTTATAACCAAGGGTGACGGGGCGGATTTACCTGGTTTAAATAGTAGTTACCGATGGCATGAAACTTCCAGCGCACTGGGTCGTGCAGGGTATGCGTACGCGCATTGCGCCAGTGGCGGTCAAGGTTGAGCTCCTCTAGCGTTGAGCGCGTGCCGCTGAGTTCAAACAGTTTGTTACCTGCTAATAGCGCGATCTCGGTGGTAAGCACTTTGGCTTCTGCCACGGCAATTGAGGCTGCCGCTACATTGGTTTCATTGGCTTCCGCTGCACCTCTCGTCAAGGCATCGGCGGCGCGGTCTAGCAAGGCTTCTGCTGCATGCAGGCGCAATTCGAGGTCGCCAATTTGCTGGATAGTGTAAGGGTCATCGCTGGCATTCTGGATATCCTTGGCATCTATCCATGGCCGCGCAGACTGTTTCACATATTCCAATGTCGCGGCTATCGTACCGACAGCAATACCTGCATCGACCGCTGCCTGAATAAACTGCGAGCTGGGTCCGGCGATGGTCGGGCGGGCAAAGGCTTGGTAAATCGGCACCACATGTTCTGCAGGCACTTTTACGGCTTCAATCACCACGGTTCCGCTGGCGGTGGTGCGTTGACCAAAGCTGGACCAGTCATTGATCACTGTCAGCCCAGGGGTACCTTGTTTGGCTAGCGCCAAGTACGGCAGACCTTCTTCAGTGGCCGCTACAATTGGAATCCAGTGGGCAAGCAAGGCGCCAGTGGCAAAAAACTTGGTGCCATTGACGACAAAACCTTCGCCATGCGGGGTGATGCGGGTGGAAAACTCGACCACCGTGCGGCTGCCTTTTTCTGAGAAGGCATTGCCAAAGCGAGCGCCTTTGAGCACCAGCTCAAAAAAGAACTGCTTCTGGCTCTCGCTGGCATCCAGGATCAGATGCTCGATAATGACAAAATGGTTTTGCGGTAATTGGCCCAGTGAAGGGTCCGCCGCAGAAATAATTTTTATCACTTCGCCCAAGGTGCGATAAGAGACGCCCGCGCCGCCGTAGGCTTTGGGGATGGTGATAGCCCACAGGCCGCTTTGCGAATATGCGTCCAGTTCGGCCACTGGCAAACGGCGCTCTCGGTCGCGCGCAGAGGCTTCCTTGGCAAAGGTCTCTGCTAACTGTTTTGCAACGGCAATCGCCTCTTCGTCACTGCGAATGCGGTGTGCCGCCGGGAGCGTGTCTAATGCTGGTATGGCAAGTGTATTGGATTGACTCATGAGGGTTCCTTTCACGGGAGATTAAAAGCGATAGCCGACAGTAAGGCTGTAAACCGTGGGGTTGATCTCCACTTTGCCAACATTGGCGCCATTGATTTCTGTGCGCGTATCAATGCGTGCATAGCGGATATCACCGCCCACAGACCAATGCTCGTCAATGGCAACATCTACCCCCGCTTGCACTGCGGGCCCCCAGGAGCTGCCGAGTGACAGTTTGGCGCCGTTATCGAGTTTTTCATCAAGAAAACGTGTGTAGTTGATGCCGAGCCCAACAAATGGCCGTATGGTCGCTTCTGGCCGGAAGTGGTATTGCAGGCTGAGGATGGGCGGCAAATGTTTGGTAGAGCCAGCACGCTCGCCATTGACGTTGATCTGGTGCTTGAAGGCGAGTCCGCCCAACAGATCGATTGCCCAGTGCGGCGTCAAGTAGTAGCCAATATTGAAGGTCGGGCCGGTTTGACTATCCACCGTCACAGCAGCGGTGTTTTGGATAATACGGCCATTGTGGGATTGAGGATCAATCAATGAAATCCCCGCACGTAATTGCCATGGCGACAGGTTTGTGTCCGCGTGCACGGTGGCAGTAATCATCGACAGAGAGAGGCCGATGGCGATCAAAGGGGAATGGGTAAAGAATGGAAATGCATGTTTCAAGATAAAACTCCTTCTGGTTTTCAAGTCGGCTGTCATGCAGGTACTGCACCACTCGTACGTCAAGAAGGTGACCTAGCTTAACGATCCTTTGCAGAAAGCGTGCCAGGGTAAGATTTTATTAAAAACAAAGACTTATAATTTTTTTGCGTATGAATGACATGCTTTTTGAAAAGCAGCTTGCTGTCAGCGTGCCCTGACAAAAGCAGGCCGCATGCGGATTGAATAAGCGTTTAAGACTGAAACAGGCGTTGCCGGTGTCGGCAAATGCTGGGAAGAAGGGCGGTATCAGAGGGCGATGAAGCGGGTTGCCTTTAAGCAGGTAAATCTGGCAGTAAATGCCCTAACTTGTTGACCTTGGTTTGCAGGTACTTCAGATTGTCAGGCGTAGGCGGCGTGAGCAATGGCACTTGCTGCGCAACGCTGATGCCTAGCGATTGCAAGGCCGTGCGTTTTTCCTGATTATTGGAAAGTAACTGGATCGTGTTGATCTCAAAGTATTGCAGCATCTCTGCGGCCGCTTCGTAGGTGCGGGCATCCACCGGCAACCCGAGGGCAATATTCGCCTCTACGGTATCCAGGCCTTGGTCTTGCAGCGCATAGGCGCGCATTTTGTTATTGAGGCCAATGCCGCGGCCTTCGTGGTTTTTTAAATACAGGATCAGGCCCAGGCCGGTTTGCTGGATCAGGCGTTGCGCGTGGTGCAACTGTTCACCACAATCACAGCGTGTTGAGCCAAACACATCGCCGGTTAAACATTCGGAATGCACCCTGACCAGCGGCGACTGCGCGCCTTGCAGGTTGCCGCAGGCCAGCGCAACATGTTCGAGGCCATTGCGGTTATCGGTAAAGACATGGATATCAAACTCGCCAAACTGGGTAGGTAAGCGGGCGGTGGAGCTGTGAGATAAAAATTGCATGATGCGTTGGGCGTTGGAGATGTGTGCCAAACCAATATTGTAGCTGCAACCGGCTTTTTAAAGGGCGGGTTTTGAAATAATCCGTCGTCTGCGGCCATGCAGCCAGGTCATGGCCCAATTTAAGCTTGGTTTAAGATGAATGCTGTTAAACTTTTGGGCATAGTCTCTGTTGCAGGAGTTGGATAAGCATGGTTGGGATGCCCCGTCGCGCCAGGAGAGTACTTCTCGCGCTTTTGATCATGAGCACTACATTAGCCTGCTTGCCGCAGGCAGATTCAGGGGAAAGCCCTGCCAATGCCGGCCGCCTGTCTGCCAAAGGTAAAATTCTGAGTCTGGAAAAAATCTCTCAAAAAGCCAGAGCTTACAAACCCGGTGAAATTCTCGAGGTTGAGCTGGAGAAGAAACATGGCCGCTACGTGTATGAGATCGACATACTGGATGCGGGTAGCCAGGTGTGGGAGCTGAAACTGGACGCCAAGACCGGGCAGCTGCTAAAAATGGAGCAGGACGACTGATGCGGTTGCTATTAGTAGAAGATGATGCTTTGTTGGGCGCACAGCTGCAGCTGTCACTTGCACAGGCGGGCTACGCTTGCGATTGGTTGCAAGCGGGCGTTGAAGCCGCGATACAGGGTAGCCTGGAACCTTATGATCTGGCGATTCTGGATTTGGGCTTGCCGGACCGTCCGGGCATGGACATTCTGGCCGAGTGGCGGCGCAAGGGGCTGGCGTTGCCGGTGATTGTTCTGACCGCGCGTAGCAGCTGGCAGGAAAAAGTCGAAGCCTTTCATGTGGGCGCCGATGACTATGTGACCAAGCCCTTTCACTTGCAGGAGCTAATTGCCAGATTGGCGGCCGTACATAAACGCACGGTGGGGGTGGTCAGTGGTGAGTTGGTGGTGGACGATCTGCGTTTGGATGAGCAAACGCAAACGGTGTGGCAAGCGCAGCGCGCGCACGTGTTGACGGGCACCGAGTTCAGGCTGTTACGTTATCTGATGCTGCATCCCGGGCGTATTTTTTCTAAAACCGAGCTCACCGAACACGTGTACGCCTATGATGCAGACAAGGACAGTAATGTGATCGAAGTCTATGTGAACCGCTTGCGGCACAAGATCGGCGCTGACCGTATCCAGACCCGGCGCGGTCAGGGCTATGTGTTGGTCGTGCAGGCAGCATGAAGTCCTTACGCACGCAATTGTCGCTAGGGTTGACGCTCAGCCTGGTGGGGTTGCTGACGCTGCAATGGGCGGTGGTGACGTTTACCATAGATCACCTGATCCAGTCGCAGATGACGGCGCGCATGCAGCAGGAAGCAGAAGGGGTGCTCGCCGGTGTTACAGTTAATGCGCACGGGCAATTGGTCTTGGCCCCGCATGTGATGACGGCGGCATACCAGCGTCCTTTTTCCGGGCGTTATTTTATTGTGATGCTGGACCAGTCTAAAACCCAATCCCGCTCGTGGTGGGATGTGAACTTGCCGGTGAGCGCGCTCAAGGTGGGTGAAGAGCGGGTCATGCACGTGACCGGCCCTGAGTCGCAGCCATTGTTGTTATTGGGGCATGGCTACCGCAAGCAGCAGCGAACCATCACGATTTATATCGCCGAAAGCCTGGTGGAATTGCAGCAAAGTTTGCGCATGTTTCATTGGTTGTATGGCGTGTTTTCCTTGCTGGGGTTGCTGGCACTGCTCGCCTTGCAGCGCTGGATTGTCGTGAATACGCTCCATCCCTTACAGCAGATCAAGGAAAGCCTGGCAAAAGTGGCCAGTGGCGAGCTGCAGCAGATGAATGCCAGCGGTCCGGCCGAAGTCATGCCGCTCATCAATGAGTTTAACCGTATCCTCAAAAGTGCCAGCCAGAAAACCCGGCGCTCGCGGCTGGCTATCGGCAATCTGGCCCATGGGCTTAAAACCCGACTCGCGCAGTTACAGTTGTTGTCAGGGGACGCCTCACTAGAGAGTGATGCCCAGTGGCGGCACATGGTACAAAGCTGCGCCGACGAAATTTATCAGGATGTGGAGCGCGAATTAAAACGGGCGCGCTTGATGGGCGATGCCTATACCAGCCAAACCACGGACCTCGAACTGGTGCTACCCACGCTGGTGGCGACCCTGCAAAAAATCTATAGCGAAAAGACCGTAGGATTTGCCTGGCAGCACGACGGTCAGCCGCGCGTGATGATAGATCGCGAAGACATGCTGGAACTACTTGGGAATGTGCTGGATAACGCGTTTAAATGGTGCCGCAGCCAGGTTCAGTTAAATATCTCGGTGCAGGCGGAGATACACATCATTGTTGAAGACGATGGGCCCGGTAGCCAGGCTTCAGAACTGGCGGCCTTGCTGCAACGTGGCATGCGTATGGACGAATCCAAGCCGGGCAGCGGATTGGGTCTGGCCATCGTGCAGGATATTGTGCAGCATTATCAGGGCAGCATCGTACTCGACCATTCGCCTCGGCTGGGCGGACTGCGGGTGACATTCACGCTCAGGCCCGGCGTGCAGGCCTAAGCGCTTGAGTCGGTCCGTTAAAACCAGTCGCGGTTGAGGCTATTCACTTTGCCAGTCTTGGCATCCAGCGTGACTTCCCACTCTTTGCCCTTGGCATCGACGATTTCCACTTCGTAGTCCCAGCCATCTCTAAATTTGCGGCGTTCCAGCTCTATCTCCTTTACCACGCCAGGCTTGGCTGCCAGGGCTTTGGTCTGTGCCTCCTGTTGAGAAATCAGGCCGAACGCTTTTACCATTTGTTCCATTTTCTGCATATCGTCTTCATCGTCGTCGTCAGCCCAAGCTGGCTGCAACAAGCTGCTGGCAATTAGCAGGCTACTCAATACATAAGGCAGTATTTTGTTCATTTGGGGCTCCTTGTTTCACAATGAACCGTCAAGATACCTGCGCAGCCTTAACTCAAGCTGAAAAGCCCTTTATTCAAGAAGTCTTTTTTAATTCATATTTTTTTAATATTTGCAAGGCTGTTGTAAGGGATTGTGTGCAGAATGACACTTACAGAATCCGTTAAGCCTCATTTGTTAAGCAAGACGGCCCTCGTAACCACTTAAAGACAGGAGTTTCAAATGAATATTTCTAAATCATTGGTTGTTGTGGGTATGGCATTATTCACTGTTGCAGGAACTGCATTAGCGGATCAGAGCATCCCTGTTCAGCAACAAAACTTTGGTAAACGCCCATTAACAGTAAATGCGACTGCTGAAAAATCAGAACAGGCTTGGGAAGGCACCGGCTTGAAGGTAACTGATCCGGCACAAAGCGTTGCACAGCATCAGCGTCAATTATTAAATCTGCGCTTTGCCAGCAAACGCGCTTATCAATAAGGGTGCTTACTGATAGCCCGGCAATTGCAAATCAGGTTGATGTTGCTTGAGCTGGGTGAATAACCAGCGCGTCTCCAGCAGAATCCAGACGCGTAACATGGCCTCCATGGGGTCAAAAGGTTTGGTTAAAAAATCTTTTGCCCCCAGGGCCAGCGCCCGTCTACGGGTGGCGATGGTCGCATCCGCAGTCAGTACCAGCACCGGCAAGTATTCATTGTGGCCGACATGATGCGAGAGCTGGTCGAGCACGGCAAACCCGTCCAGTACCGGCATCATCAAATCCAGCAAGATTAAATCAGGTTGAAAGGCGTTGACCAGATCCATGGTCTTGGTTGGGTCTGTGGTGCTGATCACCTGCTCAAATCCTTCTTTGGTCAGCAGCTCTTCGAGTAAGCGCAAGTTGGCTTCAGCATCATCAATAATCAGAATTTTGGACGCACGCAGTTGTTCTATGTTCATGAGACAGACTCTGGTAATAATTTAAGCAATAGGTGGTTGAAACTGGCTACGTTTAATGGCTTGGTAAAATAATGAGTAATGCCCAGCTGACTCAAACGCTCCCTGGTTTCCGGCAAGGCATCCGCACTTAACACGACGATGGGCATGGACTGCAAGGACTGCCGCTCGGCCTGTATGTGCTGAATCAGTCTCTCCCCCGAACCGTCTGGCAAGTTGAGATCCAGCAATAGCAAATCTGGCTGCATATCCCTTAACCAAACCATGCTTTCCTGCAGGTTGGCAGCCAGATGCAGCTTGAGGTGACGGTGCTTGCTTACAATCGCTTCAATCAGGGCCTGGTTACTCGGGTTGTCTTCCACGTACAAAATAGGCCGTTTGCCGGTGGAAGGGGTGGTGACCGGCTGCACAGGCGCGCCTGGCTCCACCGGCGCAGACACATGCATGGGCTGGGGGTGTGCATTAGGCTGTGCCGGCAGGCTGATCCAGAATAGACTTTTATCTTCAGCAACCCCGATTTGCCCGCCCATGGCGTCCATCAGTTGTTTACTGAGCACCAGCCCCAAGCCGGTGCCTTCCGTCACGGTACGTTCGGCGCCAAGGCGGTCAAATGGCGTAAACAGCCGGGAGCGCATCGCGAGCGGAATGCCTTTGCCCGCATCCTCGACCTCTACGCGTACCTGACCATGCTGGGGGTAGGCCCTGAGCTTGACCACACTGTTTTCGGGGCCATATTTCAAGGCATTCGACAGCAGGTTAAGTACCACTTGCAGCAGCCGCTGACGGTCTGCCTGTACGGCCAGATCTGTTGCAAACTCGGTTTGGATAGTCATATCACGCACCTTTTCCAAGGGCTTGAGGTAGTGGTAAGCCTCTTCTAGCAGTCCATTTACCGAGACGTGTTCCAGCGCCATGTCAATATCGCCACTTTCAATCCGCGAGATGTCCAGCACCTCGTTAATCAGCTTTAACAGATGCTGGCCCGCATTATGAATCAAGGTTGCGCTGTCTTTTTGTCGCCCCTCGGGCAAGTCATTTTCCAGGATCTGGGCAAAGCCTAAAATGGCATTGAGTGGTGTACGCAACTCATGACTGGTGCGCGACAAAAAATTACTTTTTGCGGCACTGGCTTCTTCGGCTTCTACACGTGCCAGATGCGCCTCCTGTGCACTTTTAGTCAGCAATTGTGAGGCATGCTCCAACTCACTGGTCAGCTCACCGAGCTCGTCGCGGCTTATGCTGGGCAAGGCCAGTGGTTCACCTTTGACCAGATGGGTGGCACTGTCACGGATGGTCCTCACCCTGGCGACGATGGTCTGGCTGAATAGCCAGACACCGATCAGGGAACCCGCCACCCCGGCGATGACCGCCATCAGCGTAATGCGCAAATTGCGTTTGCGCTCAAAAATCACTTCTTTCTTGTCTTGCTCCACGATGGCTGATTCGCGCGCGCTCATTTGATTCAAATGGTTGCGCAATTGATTCAAGGCTTTGCCTTGTGAGGAAAACTTTGTAATCAGCGCCTGGTCGGCTTCCTGTGCTCGGTGACTGGCCATCACGGCCAGGTCTTCGAGGTTTTGGGCGACCAGCGGGTGAATGACATCGAGTAGGTGTTGTTGCGAGGCATCGTCCAGATTGGTTTCGAGTGAGTGCAGCAAATGCGGCATACTTTGCTTGGCACTTTCGTAGCCAGTCAGAAATTGCCGGTTACCCGTCAGTAAAAAGTCTCTTACGCCCGTGGAGGCTTCCAGCAACAAGGTTTGCAGGGTCTGGATATCCTGCTGGATTTGCAAGGCATTCTGCACCCGTCTTTCGAGCAGGGCTGCTTGCTGTTCACTCTCAAAAATCAGCGCCAGTGACGCCAGTAAGACTGTGAGCGGCAAGGCATTGAGCACGATCCCCTTGGTGGTGAGCGATAAATCCTGCCACAGCCGGTTCATGCGGTTGCTGAATTGGTGTAAGCCTGCCACGATCCACTGCATGTTTATAGCCCGTCGCTGCTAAAACCGGCTTCAACTGCCTTGACTGCAGCTTGTGTGCGGTCCCGCAAGTCCAGTTTGCTTAAAATACGTTCTACATGAATCTTGATCGTGCCCGGTGAAATGCCCAGCTTTTGCGCCAGGATGGCATTGCTGGCGCCGGAGGGCAACAAGGCAAAGACCTCGCGTTCGCGCGGGGTCAGTTTTTGCAGCACGCTGTCATCAATGCTAGTGGCAGTGCGGGTGGATTGTTGCAGGGCAAATCCAATCAATCCGCACAGGCTATGCAATAGCTGCAGATTGGCGGGGCTAAGTGGATTGCTGGTCATGAGTGCCAGCAGGCCAACCGCCCGCTGCTGGACGGCAATCGGCAGATGATAGCAATGCAAGGTGGGTGCTGTGCCTGCGGGCGGTTGTAGCGTCCATAAGCTGGCGACATATTGAGTATGCACTTCAAACGTGATTGGTTCCTTGAGCCATAGCGCCAGCGCACCCAGCATGGGGATACGCGCGCCCACCGGATAGGTATTGCCTCTTTGTGCCAGAATTTTAAGCGCCCCAGCATGCTGCTGGCTGATCAGAGCATGCGGCGCACCAAATTGTCCACTTAACTCATCCAGTACCCATTGCAGCAGGCTCTCTGACCAGCCATGACTGAATAATTGCTGCCCGAGCTTTTCAAACAGGCGTTCATGCGCGATTTGCACCTGATTTTGTTTGAGGGCGTTGCGCAGGGCAAATGCACTTTCCGTGGCAGGCGCATTTGCAGTATGGGGTATGGGTGAGTGAGCACTGTCGTTAGGCATATGCCATTTAGTATATACCGAACTCCGTATATTGGTTGATTTTTTATTGTCAGGACTCGTGCACAATGTTCGATCTGGTTATCAGACAACGCATTGTGGTGCAGGGGATACCCGGCGTCATTGAGATGAATCAGTGACACGAAAAGGATAAACAATGAAAAAATTATGGTTGGCAGTGATCGCTGCATTTGGTTTAATGGGTTCAGTCCATGCGGATGATGTTGACCAGGAGCAAGCGGTCAAGCAACAGCATCATCATAACTTTTTGAGCAAACGGCTTTATGCAAAAGTGCCGGTTGCCAAACAGGATGCCGATGGAAAATGGATTGGTGCAGGCATCGTGACTGACAAGCCTGAGAAGGGCTTTGACAAGCACCAGCAAATGCAACTGCATTTTATCGGCAGGCGTCCTTACACTGCGCCCATGGCTGACTAAGGCGGCACTGAACCAGGCAGCTTACAACCGTCAGCGCTGGTTCTATTCCCTCCGTTGCAATGTGGTGATCGCATGCCCTTGCATACTGGCGGTGCTAGTATTTGAAAAAATGATGATAAAAACGAATAAATTAAAAGAGGACTGATACACCATGTCAACCGATACTCAACGGTCAGGGCCGTTGTCATTGTTAGCGCATTTGAACCGCGACCTGCCGGCTTCGATTGTCGTCTTTTTTGTCGCCTTGCCCCTGTGCCTGGGCATTGCACTGGCTTCTGGCGCCCCTTTGTTTTCCGGCGTGATTGCCGGGATTATCGGTGGCATTGTGGTTGGCCTCGCCAGTGGTTCGCAACTGGGGGTGAGTGGACCCGCGGCCGGCCTGGCGGTGATTGTGCTGGCCGCCATCAGCAACCTGGGCTCTTATGAGGCATTTCTCGCTGCGGTCGTACTGGCCGGGGTGTTCCAGTTTTTGCTGGGCCAGTTTAAAGCCGGCTTCATTGCTTATTTTGTGCCATCTTCGGTGATTAAAGGCATGCTGACCGGCATCGGCTTGCTGATTATCCTCAAGCAGATTCCGCATGCCTTTGGCTATGATGCGGACTTTGAAGGAGACGAAGCCTTTGAGGAGGCAGGGGGTCACAACACATTTAGTGATATTTTGCAGGCCTGGGATTTATTGACGCCAGGCGCCATTCTGATTGCCGCTGTTTCCTTTGCCATCCTGATTTTTTGGGATGTCTATTTGAGTAAAAAACATCGTGTGTTTCAAGTGCTGCAAGGGCCGATTGTGGTGGTGTTAACCGGTATCGCGCTCAACTGGGCGTTTATGCATGAGTGGCTGGACTTTAAACTGGCGGCAGACCAGATTGTGAGCTTGCCCGTTGCCAGCAGTCTGGGCGACTTCGCCAGTTTTTTCACCCACCCGGATTTTAGTCAGATGGCTCAGCCTTTGGTGATCAAAACCGCATTGGTGATGGCGATTGTGGCCAGCCTGGAAACCCTGCTGTGTGTGGAGGCGACGGACAAACTAGACCCGCACAAGCGTGTGACGCCGACCAACCGTGAGCTCAAGGCGCAGGGGTTAGGCAATGTTTTGTCTGGCCTGATTGGCGGTTTACCGATCACACAGGTGATCGTGCGTAGCAGTGCAAACATTACCTTTGGTGCACACACAAAAATGTCAGCGATACTGCATGGTTTTTGGTTACTGTTGAGTGCCATCACCATCGCCAGCCTGTTGAATATGATTCCGCTGGCCAGCCTGGCAACGATTCTGATTATGGTCGGCTATAAGCTGGCCAAACCCAGCCTGTTCAAGCAGATGTATGCCTTGGGTTGGGAACAGTTTGTGCCGTTTGTGGTAACGATTGCCGCGATTGTGTTGACTGACTTGCTGACCGGCATCGGCTTGGGCCTGGTGGTGGCTATTTTCTTCACCTTGCACCATAGCTATCGTAATTCGCATTACATCAAGCAAACGCGCTCGAACGAAGAGGGCCGCGAAGTGTATCATCTCGTTTTGGCCGAAGAAGTATCGTTTTTTAATAAAGCGAGCATCCTCGAAGTCCTGGCATCCATCCCGCGCAATAGCAAGGTGGTGATTGATTGCACCAATAGCAAATCCATCGCCTATGATGTGGTGGAGTTTATTCAAGACTACCAGCAACAGGCCAAACTGAAAAATATTGAGGTTGAAACCATCCAGTTTAACCCGCCCAAATTTATGCTTGGCCATTAAGATTTTGGCTGATCAATAATAAAAAACTGATTATTAAGGATAGATTGATATGTACAAACATCCCTTGCTCGACCGTGACAAAATGACCCCGCGTGAAGCGCTGGAGATTCTGGTCGAAGGCAACCACCGTTTTACCAGTGATCTCGAGCAGGACAAGGACTTCAAAAGCCTGATTCAAATCACCAAAGATAAGCAACACCCGTTTGCTTCATTCCTCAGTTGCAGTGACTCCCGAGCACCGGTGGAGTTGTTGTTTGATCAGGCGCTGGGCGATGTGTTCAGTGTGCGTCTGGCAGGCAATATTGCCTCGGATAAAGCGATTGGCAGTCTTGAATTCGCCAGTAAATACCTCGGCAGCAAACTGATTGTGGTCATGGGCCATAGCTCTTGCGGCGCAGTCAAAGCAGCTTGCGACGATTTTAAAGATGGGCATATTGGTGAGATTATCAATCTGATCAAACCTTCTATCCGTCACGAAAAAACAGTCTCTGACCCGGCGCAGCGTAACTCCAAGAATGGCGACTTCGTGGAAAAGATTTGTGCACTCAATGTGAAATATCAAATCGATACCATCATCCGCTGCAGTGATATTGTCGATGATATGCTGCAAAGCAAACAAATTGGTATTGTTGGCGCGGTTTATGATATCTCGAATGGCAAAGTGGACTTCCTTGAAGAGACATTTATTGGCTAGTCGCTGGTCTGGCACAAATAAAAAGCCGATGCATGCATCGGCTTTTTTTGTGGGAGCGCAGGACTCAGGCGCCTAGTGGTTACCCTCTTTGGCCAGATTGATGCTGTATTTCGGAATCTCAACCGTGACATCCTGATCCTGCAACACGGCCTGGCAGGACAAGCGTGAATGCGGTTGCAGGCCCCAGGCACGGTCCAGCATGTCTTCTTCATCTTCTTCGATCTCGTTCAGGCTGTTAAAGCCTGCACGCACAATGACATGGCAGGTAGTACAGGCACACACGCCGCCACAGGCATTATCAATGTCTATGTCGTGCTTCAACAAGGCGTCGCAAATCGAAGTCCCTGAGGCTGCTTCAATCACGGTGCCTTCAGGGCACAGTTCAGCGTGGGGGAGTATGGTAATTTTAGGCATATCAGAGTTCCAGTGAATCCAGGTTTTTACCAGCCAGCGCTTTTTTGACAGACGCATCCATGCGTCTGGCGGCAAAGGTTTCGGTGGCATGGTTGAGGGTTTCGGTCGCTTGCTTGATGGCTTGGCTATCGTGTTCATTACACAGGGCACGTAACGCCTGGATAGACGCTTCTATCTGCGCGCGCTCCGCCGTATCGAGCAAGGTATCGCCACTCTCTGCGAGGGCGGCTTCAATCGCTTCAATCAGGCGCTGGGCATCGACTATCGCTTCACGCAGCATGCGTGCCTGTTTGTCTGCTTCGGCGGCGCCAAACGAGTCTTTGAGCATACTGGTGATTTGTTCTTCGTTGAGGCCATAAGATGGCTTGACGGTGACATTTGACTCGACGCCACTGGTCTGTTCGCGCGCGGAGACCGAGAGCAGGCCATCGGCATCAATCTGAAAAGTGACGCGGATACGGGCAGCCCCGGCCGCCATGGGCGGAATGCCACGCAGTTCAAAGCGTGCCAGTGAACGGCAGTCGCTGACCAGCTCGCGCTCGCCTTGTACCACATGGATCGCCATCGCCGTTTGGCCGTCTTTGTAGGTAGTGAAATCCTGGGCACGTGCAATCGGCAAGGTCGAGTTGCGCGGAATGACTTTTTCAACCAGCCCGCCCATGGTTTCCAGTCCCAAGGAGAGCGGCGTCACATCCAGCAGCAATAAATCATCGCCACTGCGGTTGCCTGCCAGAATGTTGGCTTGAATGGCAGCCCCCAGGGCCACCACTTTGTCCGGGTCCAGATTGGTTAAGGGTTCTTGCTGAAAAAAGGCTTGTACGGCATGACGGATATGCGGCATGCGCGTCGCGCCGCCAACCAGTACCACGCCCTTGATTTCATCGATGGCCAGCCCGGCATCGCGCATGGCTTTGCGGGTAGGGCTCAGGGTTTTATTGACCAGATGTTCAGTCAGGGCAACAAACTGGCTCACGCTCAGTGTTTCATCCACCAATGCACCATTACTGAGTTTGCAGACAATATTGGCTTCATGGTTATCGGTCAGCCATTCTTTGGCCTGGCGCGCTTTGGTCAGCAACAGGCGCGTGTCTTCTTCGGTTAACGGTTTGAAGTCTGCCGTTTTGCTACGCACCTGATCGAGCACCCAGCAATAAATCCGGTGGTCAAAATCATCGCCGCCCAGGGCAGAGTCGCCATTGGTTGACAGGACTTCAAACACCCCTTTGCTCAAGCGCAGGATGGAAATATCAAATGTGCCACCGCCCAGGTCATAAATCACATAGACGCCTTCCGCAGCGTTATCCAGGCCGTAGGCAACGGCGGCGGCCGTCGGTTCATTGAGCAAGCGCAAGACATGCAAGCCTGCCAGTCGGGCCGCGTCTTTGGTCGCCTGGCGTTGCGCATCATCAAAATAGGCGGGCACGGTAATGACTGCACCGGTGAGTTCACCGCCCAGCGCCTTTTCAGCGCGCACTTTCAGTGTCTTTAAAATCTCGGCAGAAATCTCAATCGGGCTTTTGAGGCCGGCACGGGTTTTCAGCTCCAGAATGCCGTGTGAGCTGTCGTTCTCGACAAAATGGTAGGGGATATGTGCGCGGTCGGTGATGTCGTGCAAGGCCCGGCCCATAAACCGTTTGACCGAAACAATGGTATTCACCGGGTCCTGGCTTTGTGCCGCTTGCGCCTCATGGCCGACGACGACAGCCTCTTCGAGGTAACGTACCACAGAAGGCAACAAGGCATGCCCGTGTTCATCGTGCAACACGGTGCTCATGCCGCTACGCACGGTCGCCACCAGCGAGTTGGTGGTGCCCAGGTCTATGCCCACTGCCAGTTTGTGCTGGTGTGGGGCTGGGGAAAAACCTGGTTCTGAAATCTGTAATAGGGCCATGAAATTCTAATCTTCCAACTGGGCGATGATCTGGTGGATATCCTCAGTCACTTTGTCAATAAAACGCATTTTACGCACGGTCATCGCCGCCGCTTGCGGGGCATCAGCCAGCTCGGTTTTCACCTGTTGCTGCAAGTCTTTGGCCGCCAGATGCATTTCTGACAGCAAGCGTTCCAGTGCTGGAATGTCTTTGCCAAACTTGGCGTCTTCCATCGCCTCGCGCCACTCCATTTGTGACATCAGAAAATCCGCGGGCATGGCGGTATTCTGTTCCTCATCGGTAGCAATGCCCTGCAGTTGCAGCAGATAACGGGCACGGGCAGTCGGCTGCTTCAAGGTTTGATAGGCCTCGTTGGCCAAGGTGGCCATCTGCATGGATTGCATGCGTTCAGCAGGGGAGGCGTTCACAAACTTGTCAGGATGCACTTCAGCTTGTAGTTTGCGGTAGTGCGCATCGAGTGTGGCCAGATCAATTTCAAATTGGGCTGGCAGCTGAAACAGCGAGAAATGGTTTTGCATAAAGTCATCAGCCGCAGAAAACGAAGGTTATCTGCGGCAACAATTAAACCGTAAAAGACTCACCACAACCACATTCGTCCTTGACGTTGGGGTTGTTGAACTTAAAGCCTTCATTGAGGCCTTCTTTGGCAAAGTCGAGCTCGGTGCCATCGATGTAGACCAGACTCTTAGGATCTACAATCACTTTTATGCCATGGCTTTCAAACGTCGTATCCTCTGGCTGCAGATCATCCACAAACTCCAGCGTGTAAGCCATGCCCGAGCACCCTGTGGTTTTGACACCGAGGCGCAAGCCTATGCCTTTGCCACGGTTAGCCAGAAACTTTTCAACACGTTGGGCCGCGGCTTCTGTCAGGGTAATCGCCATATTACGCGCCTTGCTTGGATTTCAAATCGGCAATCGCGGATTTGATCGCATCTTCGGCCAGCACCGAGCAGTGAATTTTCACTGGCGGTAACGCCAACTCTTCCGCAATCGCAGAGTTCTTGATCTCTTGCGCCTGATCCAGGGTTTTGCCCTTGAGCCATTCTGTCACCAGTGAGCTCGAAGCAATGGCAGAGCCACAGCCATAGGTCTTGAATTTGGCGTCTTCAATCACGCCCGCATCATTGACCTTGATCTGCAATTTCATCACGTCGCCGCAAGCGGGCGCACCGACCATGCCGGTGCCGACATTCGGGTCGTTTTTGTCCATAGAACCCACATTACGTGGATTTTCGTAGTGGTCTAATACTTTATCTGAGTAAGCCATATGATTGCTCCTATCAATTAAAACGTCACATAAAGATTATGTTCATGTTTTAATTTAAAAAATAATTCTTTCATGAATAAAAATTGCAGATTTCATTGTCTGGCAAGGCGGAGGCATGCGCCGTTTAGTTTAATTTAAACAAGCATGTCGACAACGCCGCCAGGCGATGAAAGATCACATTAATGCTCTGCCCATTCAACTTTTGACAAATCAATCCCATCCTTGAACATCTCCCATAATGGGGACAGTTCACGCAGTTTTCCAATCTTGCTCTTCAACAAATCTATCGTGTAATCCACATCTGCTTCGGTGGTAAAGCGGCCAATGCTGAAACGGATGGAACTGTGAGCCAACTCGTCAGAGCGGCCCAAGGCACGCAAGACATAGCTTGGTTCCAGGCTGGCCGAGGTACAGGCAGAGCCGGAGGAGACGGCGATATCCTTGATTGCCATAATCAGCGATTCACCTTCTACAAAGTTGAAGCTCACATTCAGATTGTGGGGGACGCGGTGATCCAGGTCGCCATTGACGTAAGTCTCTTCAATTTGCAGCAAGCCGTTGAGTAGGCGGTCACGCAACATACGGATACGCTCATTCTCGCTGGCCATTTCTTCATGGGCAATGCGAAAAGCTTCCCCCATGCCCACGATTTGGTGGGTGGCCAGCGTCCCGGAACGCATGCCACGTTCGTGACCGCCGCCATGCATCTGCGCTTCAATGCGGATGCGTGGTTTACGGCGGACATACAAGGCACCAATCCCTTTAGGACCATAGGTTTTGTGCGCAGAAAAGCTCATCAAATCCACAGGCAGTTTTTCCAGGTCTATCGTTACTTTGCCAGTGGCTTGTGCGGCATCCACATGAAAGATCACGTTATTGGCACGGCAGAGATTGCCCAGCGCTTCGATATCCTGAATCACGCCGATTTCGTTATTCACCAGCATGATGGACGCCAGCACGGTGTCAGGGCGAATGGCTGCCTTGAATTTTTCCAGTGAAATCAGGCCGTCGGCTTCTGGTTGCAAATACGTGGCTTCATAGCCCTCGCGCTCCAGTTCACGCACGGTGTCCAGCACGGCTTTGTGCTCGGTGGCCGAGGTAATGATGTGTTTGCCTTTGCTGGCAGCATAAAAATGCGCAGCGCCTTTAATCGCCAGGTTGTTGGACTCGGTCGCACCTGAAGTCCAGACGATTTCGCGTGGATCCGCATTCACCAGTTTGGCAACTTCTTCACGTGCATGCTCAACCGCCTGCTCGGCTGTCCAGCCGTAAGGATGGCTACGCGAGGCCGGGTTACCAAAATCCTCGGTCAGGTAAGGGATCATCTTTTGTGCAACACGAGGATCCACAGGGGTGGTCGCAGAATAATCCAGATAGATCGGCTTTCTTTCAGACATATTTCAATGCTCTTTCCATAAAATACTTATGCCGCGATGGCACTTAACCCTTTGAGACGTTGCACTTCTTTCTGCAACGCGGCTAAAAATTCGCTGATTTCTTCGGCGGTGTTACTGTCGCTCACACTCACGCGTACCGCACCGCGCGCAAGGTCAGGTTCTATCCCCATGGCTAGCAGGACATGACTGGGCTCAGTACTGTCACTGGAGCATGCAGAGCCGCTGGCGACAGCAAATCCGGCTTTATCCAGCGCGGTGACCAAGGTCTCACCCTCAATATTGGGGATGGCAAAAAAACTCGTATTGGGCAGGCGTGGTACATTCGCCGCAAAGATCACCGCACCCAGACGCTGCAATCCGGCTTCAAGCTGAGACCGCAAGTCGTGGGTCGCCTGGCTGCGGCTTTGCAGCGGTTGCATGGCAAGCTGGCAGGCACGGGCAAAGCCTACAATACCGGCGACATTCTCGGTGCCGCTACGCAAGCCTTTTTCTTGCCCACCGCCGTGCAGCAAGGGCGCAATATCCACCCGTTTGTCCAGAATCAGCGCACCAACGCCAACCGGACCACCAATTTTATGGCTGGAAAGCGTCATCGCATGCACGCCCAAAGACGTAAAATCGACAGGCACCTTACCAAACGCTTGTACGGCATCGGTATGGATCAGCGCGCCATGCGCTTTTGCCAGCGTTGCCAATTCAGCGACCGGCTGTAAGGCACCTGTTTCGTTATTTGCCAACATGCAAGATACCAAGCCTGTGCGTGTGTTCAGCGCTTGTTCGGCTTGCTGCAGATCCAGCGTGCCTTCGGCCGTGACCGGTAGCGTTGCCACTTTCCAGTCATGCCAAGCCAGCGACTGAGCCGGTTTGGTGACACAGGGATGTTCAATGGCACTGATCAATAATTGCGTGGCACTCAAGTTGGCTGCCATGCCCTTGATGGCAAAGTTATTGGCTTCGGTACCACCGGAGGTAAAGACCACTTGCGACGGTTGCACACCCACACATTCGGCAATATGTGCTCTGGCCAGTTCCATGGCATCGCGCGCATTCCGCCCATACACATGACGACTGGTCGGATTGCCACACGCTTGCCCCAGCCACGGCAACATGGCGTCCAGCACTTGCGGTTTCAGTGCGGTGGTGCTGTTGTGGTCAAAGAATACGGTGGTCATGGACTTGGTGTGCCTTGATGCCCGGCCTTAAGCCGCAATGCTGGCTTCAGAGCCACATTTTCGCGGGGCAAAAATCACCTGGCCTGTAGATTTGTTGCGTTGCATGTCTACCATGTCGGCCAGTGTGACGCCTGACAGGTAGTCCAGAATTTTGCTGTTTAAAGAAGCCCATAGCTCATGGGTCATGCAGCGGCCTTCTTCATGGCAATTCTCGTTGCCACCACATTGGGTCGCGTCAATTTGCTCATCTACGGCAGTGATAATGTCAGAGACGGAAATCTCATGATGCGCTTTGGCAATACGGTAACCGCCGCCGGGCCCGCGCACGCTGGAAACCAGGCCTTGTTTGCGCAGGCGACTGAATAACTGTTCAAGGTAAGATAATGAAATGCTTTGGCGCTCACTGATGCCGGCCAATGTCACTGGTTTATCCGCTTCATAGAGCGCGATATCCAACATGGCGGTAACGGCAAAACGACCTTTGGTAGTTAATCGCATCTTGAGATGACCTTTAAAAACAGTATTGAATTATAGAATAACCTACTGTTTTAGTCAATTATTATGCTGTAAAAGTTCAGTCTGTTTTTATCCATCTAATCAAGGTCTCAATGCGGGCCCGAGGTTAGGCTGGAAAGGCCTGTTCGCTGCCTTTATTCCGGCTTTTTGGCAAACGCCTCACCGACATTGCTGTCGTTTTCCACATCATTAAGCCTGGCCACTTGCGCCTTCAGCTCGGCAATTTCTGCTTCTTGCTTGTGTGCATGATCAAGCAAGCCGTTGATCGCCTTGATCATCGGGTCATTTTCATCGTTGCCCACCGCATAGGCGTTGAACCCCATTTTCTGTGCGACATCATGGCGTTGCTTGGCTTTTTCCTCCTCGAGGATACGCGCCGGAATCCCAACCGCAGTGGCGTTTTCAGGGACGTCTTTGACCACCACGGCATTGGAGCCGATTTTGGCGTTCTTGCCGACGGTGATGGGCCCCAACACTTTAGCCCCTGCGCCTATCACAACGCCAGATTCCAGTGTTGGATGACGTTTGCCCTTGTTCCAGCTGGTGCCGCCCAAGGTGACGCCATGGTAGAGCGTGCAGTCATCGCCAATAATCGCTGTTTCGCCAATCACCACGCCCATGCCATGATCAATAAACACGCGCCGACCAATGGTGGCGCCGGGATGAATCTCGATGCCGGTCAGCCAGCGGCCAAGATGCGACAACGCGCGTCCCAGCCAATAGAGCCGGTGGCTCCATAACCAGTGACTGAAGCGATGCAAAATCAGCGCGTGGACGCCAGGGTAGGTGGTCAGAATCTCGAAATGTGTCCGTGCGGCCGGGTCACGGTCAAACACAATCGAAATATCTTCTTTAAGATGTTTGAACATGCGCGCATTATGCCACAAGTCGTGGCTTGCGCTTGCCGGGTTGTTGGTTGGGAGGGATGGTTAGCCACAGAGGGCAAAAACATTACAGAGAAAACCCATGAAACACACGTTTTTGTTTTCTTTGCCTGGTGTGGGCGTTGTGGCGAAAGAAGGGAAAGTCGTTAAAATAGTGAGCGTGTTTATTAGAAATTCGTGTTGAATGTCAGATCATTGCCAATCCTGCGGTGCCTGTTGTGCCAGTTTCCGCGTTTCGTTTTACTGGGCTGAGACTGACGCGCATCCACTGGGGACGGTGCCGGTCGCCATGACGACTAAAGTCAATGAAACTTATGTCTGCATGCAGGGCACCGAGACCAAGCTGGTTCGTTGCGTCGCGTTGCAAGGGCAGGTTGGGCAGTCAGTCGGGTGCAGTATTTATGCCTTGCGATCAAGCACCTGTCGCGAGTTTGAAGCAGGGTCGGTCGTATGCAATGAGGCGCGGGCGAAGATCGGGTTGGCTGCGATTTGACGACGCATGGGTGACCACAATATTCACCGCCAATAAAAAAGCAATCTGTTTGTGCCTGATTATCTGCGGCTCTGCTTGATACTTTGTGGTGAACGCAGCCACTAATACTTGCTGTGTTTCTTGGGATTGACCGTGAGAGTCAAAATCCCGCGCAACAGGTTCACTTCTTCTTTCTCGAGCCGGGTACGGCCATACAGGCGGCGCAAGCGCTCAAACAGTTTTTTCGGTGCACGTGGATTGATATAGCCGATATGCTCCAGGACTTCGCGCATGTGCTCATAAAAACGCTCCAGGTCCTCCTGCGTCGCCAGTTCCACCGGTTTCTCCTGGTAATGCAGTTCACCGGTCGTCACGGCCATGCGGGTTTCATAACACATCACCTGTACGGCTTGCGCCAGATTGAGTGAGGTGTATTCCGGATTGGCCGGAATCGTAGCCAGCACATGGCAGCGGTCCGCTTCGGCGTTGCTAAGTCCGCTCATTTCGGTGCCAAACACCAGCGCGACCTCGCTATGGCTGGCGACAGTTTTGACTTCCTGTGCTGCTTCACGCACGGTCATCACCTGTTGCGACAACGAGCGCTCTTTGCCGCTGACGCCAATCACAAACTGGCAATCAGCCAGCGCTTCTTCCAGGGTTTGTGTCACCACGGCCTGGTCCAGCACATCACCTGCATTCACGGCCAGTGACTTGGCTTCGCCATCGGGAAAGTGCTTGGGACGCACCAAATAGAGCCGGTTCAGGCCCATGGTTTTCATGGCGCGCGCGGTCGAACCGATATTGCCAGGATGGCTGGTTTGGCATAACACGACGCGGATATTGTTAAAAATGGGGGATTCAGAGGTAGAAGACATGCGTATATTTGGTCGTTGTGTTTGTGACACAGCGCTTAAAAAGCTAAAATAGCATTTTATCAGTGTAATCAAGAATCCCACAGCATGCATCCAACCCTGAATGTCGCCATCCGCGCCGCGCGTGAAGCTGGCAAAATCATTAACCGTGCCGCCATGGATATTGGCGCCCTCAAGATCGAGCAGAAAGACACTAACGATTTCGTCAGTGAAGTGGACCGGGGTGCCGAGCAAGCCATTATTGCCGTGCTCAAGGACGCGTATCCCACCCATGGCTTTTATGGGGAAGAGAGCGGTAAATCCAACAGTGAGTCCGATAGCATCTGGATCATTGACCCGCTGGATGGCACCACTAACTTTTTGCATAACTTTCCGGCATATTGCATCTCGATTGCCTTGCAAGAAAAAGGCGTGCTGACGCAAGCCGTTATTTACGACCCTGTTCGTAACGACTTGTTTACCGCCACCAAGGGCAGTGGTGCCTTCCTGAATAATCGTCGTATCCGCGTCACCCAGCGCGCAAAACTGCAAGAAGCCTTGCTCTCTACCGGCTTCCCATTCAAAGATTTTAGCTATCTGGAAACCTACATCAACATTTTCCGCGACATGGCCAAAAAAACCTCTGGCTTGCGCCGCCCTGGTTCGGCTGCGCTCGACCTGGCTTACGTTGCCGCGGGTTACAGTGATGGTTTCTTTGAGATTAATCTCTCCCCTTGGGATATTGCTGCCGGCGCTTTGTTAGTGCAGGAAGCTGGCGGGATCGTCGGTGACTTTGAGGGCAACGAGAGCTGGTTGCGTACCGGAAACATTGTTGCTGCTAATCCTAAGGTATTTAGCCAAATGTTGCAGGTGATTGCACCGCATTTAACCGAGCGGATTAAAACGCCGACTTTGTAATTTTGTATTGCGTTCAGGCTTGTCACAAACCCGGAGTTGAATCCGGGTTTGTTTTTTTCTGGCACGACAACTCGCATCAAGGTTGTTCTCCTCGCTTGAAACAATGGCTTTTTTATAGATCTATTGATCACGGTTGTATTCGTCATGCTCGCTGGCCGGACACATGATCATCCTGCATCCTTTTGTTGTAAGATGCCAAGGCTAAACACACTTATTCACTCAACCCATACTCGCACTGATTTATCCGCATGTCCTTCGAAAACCACACCCCCATGATGCGTCAATACCTGACGCTTAAAGCACAGTATCCCGATATGCTGCTGTTTTACCGCATGGGTGATTTTTACGAACTGTTTTTTGAGGATGCAGAAAAGGCAGCCCGTTTGTTGGGGATTACCTTAACTCGCCGTGGTGCCAGCAATGGCGAGCCGATCAAAATGGCAGGCTTGCCTTACCATGCGGCCGAGCAGTATCTGGCCAAGCTGGCAAAGATGGGCGAGGCAGTGGCCATTTGCGAGCAGGTGGGCGATCCGGCGACCTCAAAAGGGCCGGTGGCGCGCGAAGTGACGCGCATCCTGACGCCGGGCACACTGACGGATGCGGCCTTGCTGGATGAAACCCGCGATAACACTTTGCTCTGCGTAGCCAGGGGCGAGGGTATATTGGGGTTAGCACGGCTCAATCTGGCCTCAGGCGAGTTTGTTTTGACTGAAATTGCACCAGGACACTTGCCGCAGGAGCTGGAGCGCATCCACCCGGCTGAGCTGGTCATGGCTGAGGATCATAATGCTGAGGCCTTGCAGCATGCACGTTGCGCCAAAAAACGGCTTGCCCCCTGGCAATTTGACCTGGAAACGGCCAACCGCAGTTTGACCCAGCAATTCAATACGCATGATCTGGCCGGGTTTGGTTGTGGCGAGATGCCCGCGGCCGTGACGGCGGCGGGGGCCTTGCTGGAGTATGTGAAACATACGCAGCGCACGGCCTTGCCGCATATTGTCGGCTTGCGTGTCGAGCAGAGCCATCATTACCTGCAACTCGATGCGGCCACCCGGCGCAATCTGGAAATCGATACCACCATACGCGGTGAGACTTCTCCCACTTTGTATTCGTTGCTGAACTCGACGCAAACCGCCATGGGTGCGCGTTTGTTGCGGCATTGGTTGCATCATCCTTTGCGTAACCAGCAGACCATACAGCAGCGGCATCTGGCAGTCGCCGAGTTATTTGAACAGTTTTTGGATAGCGCGTTGCAACAAGCCTTGCATCCGGTGGGCGACATTGAGCGCATGACTGCACGCGTGGCGCTCAAGTCGGCCAGACCGCGCGATTTGTCTGGTCTGCGCGATAGCTTGTTGCAGCTGCCGGCGCTGGTCAGCGTCTTGCCGCGGACACAATCCGGCTTGTTGCAGAGTCTGATCGCCGAATTGCAGGTACCTGCCGAGGCTTTGCAGATATTGGTACAGGCGATTCAAGCTGAGCCGTCTGCCGTGTTGCGTGAGGGCGGTGTGATTGCGACGGGGTACGATGCCGAGCTCGATGACTTGCGGGCGATTCAGACCGACCACGGCGATTTTCTGTTGCAATTTGAGGCCGCTGAAAAAGCCCGTACTGGCATTACTAACCTCAAGGTTGAATACAACAGCGTGCATGGTTTTTACATTGAAATCAGCCGCTTACAGGCAGAAAGTGCGCCAGCGGAGTATCGTCGCCGCCAGACCTTGAAAAATGTAGAGCGCTTTATCACGCCCGAGTTAAAAGCGTTTGAGGATAAAGTGTTGAGCGCCAATGAGCGTGCGCTTGCACGTGAAAAAATGCTGTATGAACAGGTGTTAGAGGCTTTACTGCCACACATCGCCCAGTTGCAGCGGATTGCCACCGCCGTGGCGACCTTAGATGTGCTGGCCTGTTTTGCCGAGCGCGCACGGTCGCTCAATTATGTGCAGCCGCAATTCCGCGCAGAGAATGGCCTGGATATCCAGGGTGGGCGGCATCCGGTGGTCGAGAGTATCGCGCAGCCCTATGTAGCCAACGATGTCGTGCTCAATCCCTATCGGCAGTTATTGCTGATCACCGGCCCCAACATGGGCGGTAAATCTACCTTTATGCGGCAAACGGCCTTGATTGTGTTGCTGGCCTACTGCGGCAGTTTTGTGCCTGCCCAAAGCGCAATGATTGGTGAGATAGACCGTATTTTTACCCGTATCGGCGCCTCTGACGATTTGGCAGGTGGCCGCTCCACGTTTATGGTCGAAATGACGGAGACGGCGAATATCCTGAATAATGCCACCGCAAACAGCCTGGTATTACTGGATGAAATCGGCCGCGGAACCAGTACCTTTGATGGCTTGAGCCTGGCTTGGGCGGTGGCCAAACAACTGCTCGAAAAAAACAAGTCACTGACTCTGTTTGCCACCCATTATTTTGAGCTGACGCGCATTGTCGATGAAGCCAAGCATGCCGCCAACGTCCATCTGGACGCCGTTGAGCATGGTCAGGGCATCGTCTTTTTGCATAAAGTTGAAGAGGGCGCCGCGACCATGAGCTATGGTATACAGGTGGCGCAACTGGCCGGCATTCCCAAATCGGTGGTGCAATTGGCTAAACGCAAATTGCAACAACTCGAAAACCAGACCATTGCAGCGACACCGCAAAATGATTTGTTTGCCAGTGCCGTGCCCCCCGAGGAACCGCCTGCCCATCCGGTGGTCGCAGAATTGGAACGCATACAGCCTGACGACCTGACACCGAAGCAGGCGCTAGAGTTACTTTATCAATTGAAAAAACAACTGTGAGGATTTCACCATGCAAAAGCCAGCCATTACCCAGCAGCCTATACACGATTTGATTGCCAACCGTTGGAGTGGCCGCGCCTATGATGCCAGCCAAGGCGTGAGTCAAGAGCAAGTCATCAGCCTGCTAGAAGCAGCCCGCTGGGCGCCTTCCTGCTTTGGCGATCAGCCCTGGCGCTACGTTGTTTGCAACAAGGCGGATAACCTGCAAGCCTGGCAAGAAGCATTTGACTGCCTGGTGCCTGGCAACCAGAGCTGGGCTGTGAATGCACCGGTGTTGTTACTGATTTGTGCCGATACCCTGTTTAGCCATAACGACAAACCCAACAAATGGGCACCATACGATACCGGCGCTGCTACTGAAAACCTGTGTCTGCAAGCCACTGCCCTCGGCCTGATGGCGCACCAGATGGGCGGTTTTGATGCCGACAAAGCCAGAGCGACCTTCAACGTGCCTGAGCGCTACCAGATTCTAGCCATGGTCACCGTCGGCTACCAGGCGGATGTTGAAAGTCTGACAGGTGAGACCAAAGAGCGTGAAACTGCTGCGCGTAGCCGTAAACCGCTCAATGAGCTGTTTTTCAATGGGCAATGGGACCAAAGCATTGTTTAAACTTTGCGCGATTGCAGCAAAAGCGGTTAGCGTGCCTGCCATCCTCTGCTAAAATGCTGGCGATAAAAATATAATTGAACGGATTGGAGATCATATGGCAGTCGTTACGCTGACCAAAGCAAACTTTAAAGAAACCATCGAAAATAACCCATTCGTGATTGTCGATTTCTGGGCGCCTTGGTGTGACCCCTGTGTTGCCTTCACGCCCACCTTTGAGGCCGCGGCAGCAAAAAATCCTGATATCGTGTTTGGCATGGTCAATACCGAAACCGACCCTGAAATCTCAGATTATTTTGAGGTGAAGCAGATTCCAGGCTTACTCGTGATACGTGAACGCGCAGGCATACACGCACAAGTCGGCGAGATTGGCGCGCCAGCGCTGGATGAAATTATCAAATGGGCAAGAGACTTTGACATGACACCAGTGCGGGAATATTACAAAGCAGAAGATGCCAAGCAATAATTGGTGAGTTTGCCTAAGTTTAAAAAGCCATGCTTAGCATGGCTTTTTGCTTTTCTGAGAGATGATAAATTTGTATGTCGCAGAACAAGTTGAAAGTTTGATCCTATCGTCTACAATCACTAAAACAGTAACGCTCTGTCTCTATATTAGTAATTTAATAAGGAGACGCATAAATATTAAAACCAAGAAAGAGCAATGGATTCCAGCCATGTATATCAAATATCCAATTCTTAATATAGAGACCCATGGGTCTCTATAATTACTGTTGGGCGTCTAGAATGGTCTCGATTGATATTCGTAGATTTTTTACGGTAATACTATTACTTTTCATACCCTTAATCACTGGTGCGGCTCCGCTGGGTAATGCTCCTCAAAATAATTACTCAGTTCCGCAGTTTTGGAATATCTGTCTCAATCCTGTTACTGTTTTAATGCAACAACCCTCAGTTATTTACAGCTCAACATCAAAAAAATCAAAGGTTGTTGCAAAGTTAAGTCGCAAAGAAAAGGTTAGCGTGGTTGAAGCTGTTGATATTGTTATAAAGCCTGGAGTGGCTAAAGTCGTGGGTGATTTTGAAAACAATTACTTAAAATTGTCTGTTGGAACAGAAGTTTATGTTTTGGCTGAATGGGAGATTGACTACGCCCACGCTTGGTATGCTGGAAAAGCAGTCGAGGGTGGGTTGCCCATATTCGACCCCAGCGCTTTTTCAATCATAAAGAAACCTACAATCGAAAGGTGGTTAAAGATTAAAAACAGCCAATCCCCTTACAAAAGTGGCTGGGCACTAGATAGCGAAGCTTTCAGTGACAATAACGCAATCAGTACCTGTAAAAGGGCATATGAACAATAAACGCCCAACCCATCATTCAAGCGGGACACGCTAAAGCGTGCCCCTTAATTCAAACGTTAGGCAAATGGGAGAAAAGATGTTTGAGTTCACAAAACACGATTTAGCAAGCTTTTACCAATATGTTGTGGTTAACGTTGCGCAAAGGCTTGGAATTAAAGAAGCCGAGTGGAAATCAATTGGTGAGTTAGGTATTGAAATATCTAAGTCCAATAGTGATATTTATGAAATATTGGTTCAATTCTTCAAAGACTATCAAGCTTGGTACGACTATTCATACGATGAGAAGGGCGTTGGAAAGTCCTTTGACTTCACAAACGACAGTGGAACGAGATATATTGATTTATCAAACAAAAGAGATGAAACAAGAAGTCTGCTATTGCAAAAGCTTAATGCCTAACCCATCCATCAAGTGGGACGCGCTAAAGCGCGCCCCTTACTCAAACGTTAGGTATCAAAGATTGACGATGATAAAAACTAAAAGACCTTTGTTCTCACTTCATTGTGATGAGTCACTCACTGAGCAGGGGGAATGGGCAGCTGATATTGTTAAAAACTTTAAAAACCAACCACTTTCTCCAGCTCAAGAGTTATTCCACTGGCACTTTCGCCCGAGCCACCACATTTCTCAATACAAAACTCGTATGCACCCCGGTGACGCCTGCAATCTTGGTGATTTTATGCAGTAGCAGGTGTTGGTAGTCGTCCATGTCCTTCACTACCACTTTCAGCAAGTAGTCAGACTGCTGGCCGGTGATTAGAAGGCATTCCAACACTTCGGGGATTTGTGTAATGCTGCTTTCAAAATTGGCGAAGCGTTCTGGTGTGTGTTGATCCATGGAGATACCGATGAGCGCCATCAGGCTTAGGCCTAGCTTTTTCGCGTCTACCAGCGCTTGATAGCCGAGGATTAGCCCGGCGTGTTCGAGCGCTTTGACCCGGCGCAGGCAGGGGGCTGGGGAGAGGCCAATACGGTCGGCGAGGTCCTGGTTGCTGATATGGCCTTCGGTTTGCAGGATGTTTAAAATGGCTTTGTCAAAACGGTCTAATTTCATGGTTATTTCATTTAATATTTTAATGTTGAAATAATATTACAAAATATTTTATTTTATTGAAATATTATTTTTAATTAATGCGTTTTTTGATTGAATTAGCAATTTAATTTTTTGCAAAGTCTTTATCATGTGTCTTGTCAAAAACATCTCTTCTGGAGCACAACATGCAGACACAATCCGCACATAAATATCAGGCTTTTCCTCCCGTTCATCTGCCGGACCGTCAATGGCCGAATGCAGTGATCACGCAACCGCCGATCTGGATGAGTACCGATCTGCGCGATGGTAATCAGTCGCTGTTTGAGCCGATGGATGCGGATAAAAAGCGCCGTATGTTCAAGATGCTGTGCCAGATGGGCTTTAAGGAAATTGAAGTGGCGTTTCCTTCGGCCTCGCAAACCGATTTCAACTTTGTGCGTAGCCTGATTGAAGAAAGGCAGATTCCCGAGGATGTGACCATAGAGGTGCTGACGCAGGCGCGTGAGCATCTGATCCGCCGTACGATGGAGTCCGTCCGTGGCGCGCGTCGGGTGATTGTGCATGTGTATAACGCGATTTCGCCAACGTTTAGGGATGTGGTGTTTAATATGACGAAGGCAGAGGTCAAGGCGATGGCCGTGGACGCGGTGCGTCTGGTAAACGCACTGGCCGCCGAGATGCCTGAGACCGAAGTCGTGATGCAATATAGCCCGGAGACGTTCACGGCGACCGAGCTTGAATTTTCCAAAGAGGTGTGCGACGCAGTCACTGAGGCCTGGGAGGCAACGCCTGAGCGCAAGATCATTATCAACCTGCCGGCGACGGTGGAAGTGGCCACGCCGAATGTGTATGCCGACCAGATTGAGTGGATGCATAGACATCTGGCGCATCGCGACAGCGTGATTCTGAGCCTGCATCCACACAATGATCGCGGCACGGCAGTGGCGGCGACTGAGCTGGGCATCATGGCCGGGGCGGATCGCGTGGAAGGCTGCCTGTTTGGGCATGGGGAACGCACGGGCAACGTGGATCTGGTGACTGTGGCGCTGAATATGTATTCGCAAGGTGTGCATCCTGGCCTGGATTTTTCCGACATTGATGCGATTGGCCGGACGGTGGAGGAGTGTACGCAGATTGAGATTCACCCGCGCCACCCTTATGCGGGCGATCTGGTGTTTACTGCGTTTTCTGGTTCGCATCAGGATGCGATTAAAAAGGGATTCGCGGCAAGACAGTCGCAGCCTGCCGATGCGCCCTGGAATATGCCTTACCTGCCGATAGACCCCAAGGATGTGGGTCGCAATTATGATTCGATTATCCGGGTGAATAGCCAGTCAGGCAAAGGCGGCGTGGCTTATCTGCTTGAGAGTCATTATGGGGTGGTGATGCCCAGACGCATGCAGGTCGAATTTTCTGCCGTGGTGCAGCAATATACCGACCAACACGGCAGCGAGGTGGGGCCTGAGACCCTGTGGCAGCTGTTTAATGCTCACTATGTGTCTACGGTGATGCCTATGCATATGCAGGACTATCAGCTGGAAAGTCATGCCCAGGGCCAGGCGATCCGCATGCATATGGCGGTCAATGGCGTGCCCGCCATCGCCAGTGGGCAAGGCAACGGGCCGGTGGATGCGGCGATTCATGCCCTGCAACATATGGGCATTGAGGTACAGGTGCGCAGTTTTGAAGAGCGTTCGCTAGGGGCCAGCCCGTCTGCTGGTGAGGCGATGGCCTGCGCGTTTGTCGAGGTCGCGTGTCAGGGCAAGGTGTGTTACGGTGTGGGGATGGATACCAATATCGTCACTGCTTCGATCAAGGCCATTTTTAGTGGTATGAACCGTTGCCATGTGCAGGCCGGCAGCCTGCGCAAAACGGCTTGATCTGGTTGGGCCTTAATCTGGTTGGATTTTGATCTGGTTAGACTGGGGCGCTAGCAGGCGTCTACCAATGACCTGTAGTTAGCAGTTGGTAGATAAAATAAGTGCCTAACAGCATCATGACATAAACAGGAAAGTCACTGGCTGAGCGGCGCTGCTGGTTGCTCAGGTGGCTGATATAGCGGTGAAACACAAACAGAGCCAGCAGGGTGACGACCGCTAGCACCATATTCATCGGACTGGCCATCAGCCATTGCAACCAGTCAGTCGGGCGTGACTCACTGCTGAATAGATGGACAGCGATCCCGACCAGGCCGCAAAGCACCAGGCCTAGCGTCAGCACCGCCTGCAGAATTTTCCATCCGCTGTCTGGTCGGATATCGCGGTTTTTGCTGTAGCGGTTGGGGTCCATACCAGCTCCTTTGCTGAGTGACCTGCATAGTTTAACCTGCCAGCGGTCGAGGCATGCCGACCGTGCTTGGCTTAATGGCTGCTGGCGGTGGCCGGCGTACTCGGTAAATACGTGGCCGGGTCTACCGGTTTGCCTTTTTGCCGGATTTCAAAATGCAGCACAGGCAGTTTGTTATTGGCCGGGGCGGGCAGGGTGGCGAGTTTTTCACCTTGGGTCACAAACACGCCCTCTTTGACCAGTGAGTTGCCCTGGTGCGCATAGACAGAGAGCAGGTTGCTGTTGTGTTTGACGATAATCAGCTTGCCATAGCCACGCACATCCATGCCGCTATAAATCACTTTCCCCGCGCCTGCGGCATTGACCGCCTGACCAGCGCTCCCCGTGATGTTCAAGCCTTTATTGGTTTGTACGTCAAACCCTGCACTCACTTTGCCTGCCAGCGGCCACTGCCATTGAATGTCGCTGTCGTTGATGGCTTCGAGGTCTAAGGGGGCTGCGGATTTTTCGCCCTCTGTGGTGGCCTGCAGCCCTGGTGCGGCATTGGCCGTGCTTGCAGCCTCTGGGGTCGCGCTCATGTCTGGTCTGCTGATCGCCGAGGTGACGACTTCAGCATCATCCGCGCCTGCGGGATCGGTGGCTTTATTGTTTGTTGCGCTGGTGCCGCTTTTTGCGGTCAGGTTGAGGACCTGGCCGACATGAATCTCATACGGCGCTTGCAGCTGGTTAAACTCGGCCAGCTTCATGAACGGGATGCCAAATTTGCGGCCGATACTGTAGAGCGTATCGCCTTTTTGTACCAGGTACTGATTCGCCCCCACGCTGACCGGCGCAGCCGGTTTGCTTTCTGGCGCAGGTGACACGCTGGTGACCACCGGTGCGCGCGGCATGGGAGAGTTGAGGGCACAGGCAGCAAGTGTACAGGCGGTTCCGCACGCGGTCAGCAAGGTGCGTAGATTCATGATAAAGCAGTGCCTCCTAGCAATGGGACAAACTTCACGGATTCCAGCGCGGTTTGCTGAATTCCCTGGGCGGTACGTTCAATTAAATGCAGTACCTGGTCGGTGGTGCCGACCGGGATGACCATGCGGCCACCGACGGCTAATTGTTCGACCAGCTCAGGCGGCACATGGCTGGCCGCCGCGGTGACCATAATGGCATCAAACGGGCCATAATCCTTGAGGCCCAGGCTGCCGTCGGCATGGTCCAGTTTGACATTGGTACATTTCAAAGTGCGCAGATGGTTTCTGGCTTTCATCACCAGCGGCCGGATGCGTTCCAGTGAGTAGACGTCGGTGCTCACGCGCGACAACACGGCGGTCTGGTAGCCGCAACCCGTGCCAATCTCAAGCACTTTGTTCAATGGTTTGCCATTGCGCAGAATTTGCGTCATTTTGGCCACGATATATGGCTGCGAAATAGTCTGACCGTAACCAATCGGCAATGAAACGTCCTCATAGGCGCGGATAGACAGTGCTTCATCGACGAAGATATGGCGAGGAATCTCTGCCATGGCCGCTATGACCACTTCATCCTGAATACCTTGCTCACGCAGGCGCGTCAACATGCGCTCGCGTGTCCGCGAAGAGGTCATTCCGATACCGGTTTTGTGTGATGTTCTTGGAATCGCCATGTCACTGAATTCTTGATGACTTATTGCTTGCTTTGCAGCCATTGCTGCAGGGTGGCAATTTGAGAGTGTTTGGTTAAATCTACCTGTATGGGTGAAATGGAGACATAGCCTTCGGCCACGGCGTGAAAGTCAGTCCCTTCACCGCCGTCATTCGGCTGGCCCGCGGCACCTACCCAGTAAACGGTTTCGCCTCTGGGGGTTTGCAGTTGAATGACGGGTTCGGCCTTGTGACGTTTGCCCAGTCGCGTGATTTTTTTACCTTTGATTGCTTCAAATGGTACATCTGGCACATTGATGTTTAACAAGGTTGGCTCGGTAAACTCGCTGTGGTTGTATTGCTGGACCAGGTCCACCACGATCTTGGCCGCCGTTTCAAAGTGCAGTGCCTGATGTTGTGACATCGAAATGGCAAAAGAAGGAATGCCCAGTAAATACCCCTCAGTCGCTGCAGCTACGGTGCCAGAGTAAATGGTATCGTCGCCCATATTGGCGCCATCATTGATACCACTGATCACCATGTCCGGCATTTCCTGCATGAGGCCCGTCAGGGCAATGTGTACGCAGTCGGTGGGGGTGCCATTGACATAAAAAAAGCCATTGGCGGCTTGTTTGACACTTAAAGGTCTGTCCAGGGTAAGTGAGTTGCTGGCACCACTGCGGTTACGCTCGGGCGCGACCACGGTGATTTCGGCTATTTTGCTCAAATGCGCGGCCAGGACATTGAGGCCGGGCGCAAGATAGCCATCGTCATTAGATAACAGGATTTTCATGCCCGATATTATATAAGGTTTACCGAGCTTGTCAGCGTGGATTCAACAAAGAATTTACAGCAAAAATGGCCAACCCAGGCGGTGAGGCAATGTTGGTCAAGCGGCCTGATAGCGGCTACCGCTAAATTTGGCATAGGTGACGACGCTGGCAAAAAACAATGCGCTGAAGATGACCTCTGCCAGCGCCAGCCACTGGCTGAGCCCTGTCTCTGACCATGTCCGCACCACGCCCTCGGTAAAGTAAAACAGAATCAGCATGCCTGACCATTGGTAGGTATAACGCTTGCCACGCAAAATGCCGAATAACGGGCCCAACAGCGGCAAGACTTTTAAAAACAGCAAGCTGCCACCAGCCCGCAAGGGCGCCCATAAAATCTCCCACCCCAGACACAATACAATCAGCGCAATCAAGCTGACGCTGGCGACCCAGCGACTGACCATCAACCAGCGCGCGATCATGCTTTACACGCTTGAGACAAGGCTACCAAGGCTTTGCGCGCATCCATGGCGTTCAATACCGGCTGCTCAAAGGCAAACCGCAATAACCCTTGTGTTTCTTCACCCTGATGATATTGCACATCAAACCCTTCAGCATCCAGGCCTATCATTTCTGCATGGTCGGCGGTGATGTTATGAACATGCTTGCAATACTGCAGCAGGCTATCCTTGTGGTCCTCGTTCATATGGGCGACGATGCCCGCTTCTTGCGCGGCGAGCATGCTCTCGCCCAGCCCTTCGTTGAGCGCCGAGCCTTCAAACCAGCCCATGCGGCCAAAGCCGGCAATGTAGCGCACATGCTCCACCTGAATGCGGTAAAAATGAAAGTCATGCATATCAAAGTAGCTGGCTGCCTGTGGCAAATAGCGCAGGTAGCGGGCGCGCAAATCGGCATCCTGCTTGTCGCAAGGCATGGCTTCACCCATCAATGTCAGGCGCGCGTTGGCTTGCAAGTCTTCAGCCCCGGAAAACACCAGTAAAGAGACTTTGGCGTTTTCGAGAATATTTTTTGTATGTTCGGCAATCGTGCTGATCAGAACCACCGGCTCTGCCTGCTGGTTGCAGACAAACGGTGCCACCGAGCCAAACGGAAAGCCGGGATACTTCATCGAATGCGTCGACAAAATGGCATGACGGGTTGAAAACAAGAATTGACGGGCTTCACGAGCCAATGATTTCGGGATGGGTGCATCAGACATACTTAAAATTCCCTAAAAAACGATTATTGCAATTTGAGCGCGGTGTGGGCCAGACGTTTGCCCAAGGCCAGACATAATTTCTTCTCATCGTCAGACAAGGGCTGATCATCCATCGCGCCGCCGATATGACTGGCACCATACGGGGTGCCACCGGTTTTAGTCGTCCCCAATTGCGGCTCGGAATATGGTAAGCCCATCAATAGCATGCCATGGTGCAGCAGCGGGATCATCATGGTCATCAAAGTCATTTCATTGCCGCCGTGCATGGAGCCACTGGAGGTGAACACGGCCGCCGGTTTGCCAATCAGCGCGCCTTTGAGCCAGAGCCCGGAGGTGCCATCGAGAAAATATTTCATTGGGGCAGCCATATTGCCAAACCGTGTTGGGCTGCCTAGTGCCAGTCCGGCACATTCTTCGAGATCTTGCAGTGTGGCATAGGGCGCCCCACTGGTTGGGATCTCGGGCTCGGTGGCCTCACAGTTGGCCGAGACTTTGGGCACAGTGCGCAGCCGTGCCTGGGCCCCGGGTACGCTCTCTACGCCGCGTGCAATCTGTTGTGCCAGCTCGCGCACGGCACCGCCTTGAGAGTAATAAAGAATCAGAATTTCTGTCATTTTTTTCGTTTGTCTTTAACGTGCTGCTTTTTGTGATCCAGCTCAAACAGCCCGATGGATTGAATCAACTCGCTAAATTTAGCATATCCATAGTTTCTGGAGTCAAACGCAGAATAGTTTTTAATCATATGTTTTTTGACCTCACTGAGGTTGGCAAAGCCGTCATCTTCCGAAAGCGCTTCTATGGCGGATCGCGTCAGAGACACCAGCTTGGCATCCATGGCCAGTTGTTGTGAGGTTTTCTTGACGGTGGGGCTTAGCAACAACGGTTCAGCGATTGCCGTTGCTTGCTTGCTCAGCGTATCTGGTTTGTCCGCAGTGCTCTTGTCCATGACAGCGGCTGATTCATCGGTATCGGCTTTTTTGTCTTGGGAAAGAATCTCGATAAACACAAAGCGGTTACAGGCGGCACGCAATGATTCGGGCGTTTTGGCCTCACCAAAGCCATATACCGATTTGCCTGACTCACGGAAGCGGATCGCCAGCCTGGTAAAGTCACTGTCACTCGACACGATGCAGACGCCATCCAGCGGTGCGGTATACAGTAAATCCATCGCATCAATAATGAGGGCGCTGTCTGTGGCATTTTTACCCTTGGTGTTGGCATATTGCTGCATGGGCTGGATGGCATGCTTGGGCAGCACTTCTTTCCAGCGGCTCAGTTGGTGTTGCGTCCAGTCACCATAAATGCGGCGGATGCTGGCATCGCCAAATTTGGAAATTTCTTCAAACAGCGCATCAATGATGGGGATGACGTTAAACGTGTTGTCCGCATCAATCAGCACCGCTAATCTCGGGTTGGGTTTATCTGTATGCATGCGTCAGTCAGCCGTCTAGTCAAAACTAAAACCATAAAACACATCCATTGCATTCTCTGAACCTGTCCTGGTTTCAATGGAAATGCGCTTGGTGAGTTGGTAGGTCAGTTTACCAACATTTAACAGGCCGACAATGCTTTTTTCATAGCCGACCACCAGATTGCGGTTAATGCGTTTGCCGACGCTGACGGCATAATTGGTCGGGCCACTGCCGCGGACATCGATGCTGTCCAGCCCCACGGCTTGCGCCAAACGGGTTTGTAACGAGACCGAGTCGCCTTGCGACAGCAGGGCGCCCGCTGCGACAGACAGCAGGGCGAGGTCGCTGCTGCCAACTTGAGACATGGGTTGGCCCAGCACCAGTAGCGCGACTTTGTTTTCATTGCTGGTTTCCGGTGTGGAGACCAGTTTCAGGCGCGGCGTTTGCAGGCTGCCATTAATCTGAATCCCAACCTTGGTAGTGTCCACTTGCCGGGTCGCCAGCACATCGAGACCGATATTGGGCAGTTTGCCACTAAAAATCAGCCGTCCGGTTTCAATATTCAGCGATTGGCCGTAGGCGAGATAGGTGCCGGTGAGGTCCAGTGTGCCGGTGGCGCTGAGTGCATCCAGCAGGCCGTTGAGTTGCAACTTGCCACTCAAGGCGGCATTCAGGCCCTGACCCCTGAGCATGAACTGTTCTGATTCCTTAAACGGAAGCACGGTAGGTTTATCGCCAAAATCCAGCGCAAATGATTGAAGAAATAGTTTGGAGGCCGTCTCCGTCCGAGCTTGCGGGGATTCAATGACGACATCCTCATCCAGCGTGGGTTTGTCCGCCTTGGGCAACTCAAACAAGCCTTTATGAATTTTGAGATTACCGCTGATCGTTGTTTGCTGGCTATTCATACTGAGCTTGGTCTGGCCGCTTAATTGCACCCAGCGATCTACCCGTGACAGCGCCTGTAGCTTGTCTAGCTGCAAGGCGGCATTGAGTTGCCAGTCTTCCTGATTAAACTGAAACACGCCAGTGCCATTCAGTTCACCGCTTTTGCCAGCAAAGTGCAATTGCTGGAGGTGTATCTGGTCTGTGGCAAGCGTGGCATTGAGCGAGCCTTGCTCCAGCCACAGGCCCTGAGATGGTACTTGTAACGATAATGCGCTGCCCTGCATGCTGCCTTGCAGGCTAGGTTGTGCAATGGTGCCATGAGCTGCCGCTTGAATATTGAGTTGCCCGCCCACTTGTGTGTCTGGCAGCAGTTTATTGAGCCAGTTTAATTGCGGCAGATGTGCTTTGAGCATGGCCTGCAACGGCGCGGTTTTCTTGATCACCAGCCCGTCGGCGGTGGGGGTGACTTCTGTCGCCGCAGAAAATTGCAGGTCAATCGCCCGTTGCGCGTCACCGTTGGATTGCAGCGTAGCTTGTAGCTGCATGCGGTCGTTGCTGGCTTGCCAGTCTGCCTGCAATGTTTGTATGCCTAGCGCTTGCCAGGCGTTGGCGGTGGTATCGAATATCTGCCAGTCACCGTCAGACCGCTCCAGATGCAAGGATCCGTTCAGGTGCTGGTCCAGGGCCAGTGACCATTGACCTGATAACCGCAGTGCGTCGGCGGGCAGTGCCTCCGCAGAGCCCTGGCCAAGCCAGCCAAGCAGCGCTTGCACTGGAAAGTGGTCTAGCGCGCCTTGTGTATGCAATGCAACGGCTTGTCCTGGCGCCTGCGTGCGCGCATTGGGCGCCTGGGGCGGGCGATAGTGGAGTGCTGTTACCTGCAATTGCCCGCCGGATTTGGCCTTTAAGATAAAATCTCTGAGTTGAAAGCCCTGCTCAGGCTGCCAGGTCAGGGCTGCCGGTTTTTCAAGCTGAAACACTTTACCCGCCTGATCCTGTAATTGGGTGAGGGTGGCTTGCCAGCCCGGGTTTTGCAAACCGCTGTCCTGCCAATGGCCATTGAGCGCCAGCAGCAAGTTTCTTTGTCGTTGCGCATCGCTGTCAGTGACAGTGAAGGTGAGTTGGTGTTGGTCCAAATTGCCCTTCAGCTTGAGTTCGGCATCAATAGGTGGGCTGTCCATGCCACGCGCATCTTGCTGCGACAGGCCTTGTAACTGAATCTGGTTGTCCAGCGTGGCCTGTGATTGATTGGAAAAGTGCCCGTCGACTTGCAGACCCGCCAGGGATAAACCTTTTGGCAGCTGCAGTTGGGTGCCTGACAGATGATACGAGGTCGAAAAACTGCCCTCTCCTTGGGTAATGTCGCCTTGGCCTTGCAGCTTGCCGCTAAAGCCCGGCATCAACTGTGCCAGCGAGGCCAGATTGGCTTGCCAGATCAAGTGAGTTTGTTGCGTTGACCATGGCTTGGCCTGGCTCAGTGGCTGGGTTTGGATGCTGAGTGTATTCTGGTCCAGCTGCGCTTTTAGATCCAGCAGGCTTAATACACTGCCACGCAATTGCGCTTGCCCTTTGAGGATGAGCGGCTGTTGTTGCAAACGGCTATTGCCGGCATCCACGGTGATGTTGACCAGCCCTTGTTCGGTCAGGCTACCATCGGCGACGATATTCAAATCCATGGCTCCGCCTAGCTGGGGATGCAGGTGTTTGGCTTGAAACTGTTGCAAGTGAAACGCGAGATGGCTTTGGCGCTGGTCGTCCAAGCCGATGGAGGCCTGCAACTGCACTGTATCCAGTATTTTCTGGTGCTTATTGATAGGATTTTTATTAATAGCATCTTTGGTCGATGGCTCTGGGCCGGACATTTCAACCGGAATCAGCGCGAATGGCCGTGCCTCCGGTTGGTAATGATGATTAGCCGTCATTTCCAGTCGCGTCAAATTACCAGCCAGCGTCATGCGCAAATGATAGGGCAGGTCACCTTGCGGTTGCTGCAGGTCCAGCCAGCCGCTTAAATTGAATGGCGCTGCATTCTGCATCTTAAAGTGGCTGCTGAGGTTGCCCCAGGGGCTGTGTGCCTGGCTGATATTAAATTGCAGGGCGGTATTGTCTGCATCCAGATCAAACTGGAGATGCGAAACCTGCGTGATGCTCTGGCCTTGAATAATGGTCAATTGTTCAATCTGTCCCAGATGCAGATAGAACGGCAAGGGGATATGAATATGGGCAGGCAGGGGCGCCTGGGGCTGCGAGGTTGTCGGTGCTTGTTCGTTTGCCGGTTTGTAACGCAATGTGACCTGCTTGGCAGAAAACTGAGAGACGGTGAGTTTGCCCTGGGGCGTGACCGTCAGTTGCATATGCGAGTCTATGCCGGTCACGCTCAGTGTCGCATTCCCCAAATCGGTTTCAAACGAGGTCAGGCTGGTGAGCACCAGAATATTGGCCGCCCACACGATTTGCGGCGTGATGATGATCGACAGGCAAAGCAGCAGCGCTATAAATTGTTTGAATAGTGACGGCAGGTAGCGCAGGCGTGACATTAGAAATTCACTCCCAGGTTAAAATGCAGGCGGTATTCACCGGTCTCCTGACCACGGGCAATATCCACCCCGACCGGGCCAATCGGGCTACGCCAGCGGGCCCCCAGGCCATAGCCCAGTACAGGTTCGTAGTCTTTCCAGCTGTTGGCCGCATTGCCGAAATCGACAAACACGGCAGCACCCCAAGAGGTGGTGAGCCATTGCACGATTTCACTGCTGCCCGTGAGCAGCACGCGGCCGCCTACAATGGCGTCGGCCTCTTTCACACCTAAAGACTGAAAGGCATAGCCGCGCACCGACTGGTCGCCACCGGCGCGGAACAAATAAGTCGCTGGCACCCTGCCAGAGCCAGTAATACTGCCCACTTCAATGCGGCCCAGCCACTGGGTAGACTCCGTCAACGGGTAAAACGCCTGTAACCTGGCCTGCGATTGCAAAAAACGACCATCTGACAGTTTGTCTAATGGGGCCAGCTGGAATTGTGTATTGAAAATCCAGCCTTTAGTGGGTGCCAGCGCATTGTTGAGTCTGCGCATATTAAAGCCATAGGCGACGGTTGCGGCTTTATTAAACTGAGAATTTTCGCCGTCTACGGTCAAAAACTCATACAACAGGTTGGCGCCGACAAATTGTTCTATGCTTGTCGGCTGCCCCCAATAGCGGCGCACCCCATTTTGGATGGCGGTGGTGACCTGGCCTTCTACAGCGGTACGGATCAGGTTGTTTTGAATGCTGTCGCGATAGCCCTGCTCATCCGTCAGGAACGTAATGTTGGAGGTCACAGCCTGTAAGCGTTGTTCAAGCCGTACGCTACTGTCCCACAATAGTCCGCGCTCAAACAGGTTGCGGTTGGTGTAATTGAATACTACTCTGGCCCCGGTATTGGTACTGGCGCCGGTGCCGATACGCATGGAATATTGCTCGAGTTCGGTGACCGTCACCATGATGTCGGCAGACCTGTCCGGGTTGAGTTGATCGGTTTTGGCAATGACATCGACCGCTCTAAATTTGCCCGTGCTCATAAAACTGTTCTGTAAAGTGAGCAGATCCTCCTGGCGGTAGGGCGCCCCGGTTTTGAGTGTAATCAGCGGTCTGAGCAGGGATTCCGGGTAATGTTGCAAGCCCTGGATGAGCACGTGCCCCACCTTGACTGCCGGGCCAGAGTCTACCGCGATTTCAATCATGACAGCCTGGGTTGCCGGATCAACCAGGGCTTGCGAGCGCGTCAGTTTTGCGTTGGGAAATTGATCCCTTAGCAAAACGGCAAGGATATCGCGCTTGGCGCTGGTCCAGGCCGCTTGCGTGAAGATGCTGTTCACCGGTAAGGGCCAGCTTTTTTGCGCGGCCTCGAGTGTAGCCTGGTAGGCAGGCTGTTGCACTTCCCCCGAGATGCTGACGTTGACCTGCTTGACGGCGGCCGCTGGCGGCAACATGAGGTGGAATTCGGCTTGTGTCGCGTCTGGTCGGCGTAGGGTGGTTTGGGTCTTAAAGTAGCCTTCAGTGGCGAGCAAGTCGCTGATTTCCTGCGGGGTTTTCTGGATGAGTCGCTGCCACTCGCTCGCATTCATGCGCGGGTTGGACATCGCCTCATGAATGCTCAAGTGTTTTTGCAGCAACTCACGCAGCTTGGACTGCTGCGCCGGTAATGGATTGCCGCTGATAAAAAAACGCGTGCGGTAGCGATTGTCGGTTTGCACCTCAAACCATAAGGGTTCTTCGGCAATCGCTGGCAAAGCCGATAACAGTGGGAGAAGAAGAAAAACGTATTTGATCAAGCCGCGCAAGCGGTTTTTCAGCAGGCACAGAGGGGTAATGAAGCAGGGCTGTATGAAACGGTGAAGCAAGGACATCTGCCCAGGCCGCCAGAGCGGCTGCGGGGCAGATGTCCTGAATGAAAATGGTTGAATGAAGTACGCTAAGAGTTCCCTGGTCAAATCAACGGCGATTTAAATATGTTTAACCAGTTGACTGGCCTTGCCGGTATAAGTTGCAGGGGTCATTGCCAGCAACGCCTGCTTGGCTTCGGCAGGAATCGGCAAGGTCTCAATAAAAGCATGCAGCGATTGTTTGTTAATGCCGCCTTTACCGCGTGTCAGCTCTTTGAGTTGCTCATAAGGATTTTCAATGCCATAACGGCGCATTACGGTTTGAATCGGCTCGGCCAGTACTTCCCAGCTATTGTCCAGGTCTTCCAGCAGGCGCTGCGGATTGATTTCCAGCTTATTCAGGCCGCGCAGGCAAGAGTCATACCCCAGTAGCGTATAACCAAAGGCCACGCCCATATTTCGCAATACGGTAGAGTCGGTCAGGTCACGCTGCCAGCGTGAGATAGGCAGTTTCTCGGCCAGGTGACGCAAGATTGCATTGGCCAGGCCCAGATTGCCTTCAGAGTTTTCAAAATCAATCGGGTTGACCTTGTGTGGCATGGTCGAAGAGCCGATTTCGCCCGCTTTGACTTTTTGCTTGAAATAGCCCACCGAGATATAGCCCCAGATGTCGCGGTTCAAGTCAATCAGGATGGTGTTGATCCGTGCCAGCGTGTCGTAAATCTCAGCCATGTAATCATGCGGCTCGATCTGGATGGTCAGCGGGTTGTACGTCAGGCCCAGAGACTCGACAAAGCGTTTGGCAAAGCTTTCCCAGTCAAAATCAGGGTAGGCAGACAAATGTGCATTGAAGTTACCCACGGCACCGTTGATCTTGCCCAAAATTTCGTTCGCTTGCAGTTGTTTCAACTGGCGTTGCAGGCGATAAACCACGTTCGCCAGCTCTTTGCCCATGGTGGTAGGGCTGGCCGTTTGACCATGCGTACGGGACAACATCGGTTGCTCAGCCAGCGCTTGCGCCAACTCAGTCAGGCGGGCAATGACTGCCTGCAGGTTAGGCTGCATGACGGCTTCACGCGCAGATTTCAGCATCAGGGCGTGAGACAGGTTGTTGATGTCTTCTGAGGTACAGGCAAAATGGATAAATTCACTGGCTTTCTTGATTTCAGGATTGCCGTCAAACTTCTCTTTGAGCCAGTATTCCAGCGCTTTCACATCGTGATTGGTACGTACTTCGATGGCTTTGACCTGCATGGCATCCGCTTCGCTGAATGCGGCAATCGCAGCATCCAGTTCGTCTATGGTCGTCGGGCTGAATGGCGCGATTTCAGCCAGCTCAGGGGCGGCACTTAGCGCTTTTAACCAGGCGACCTCTACCATCGCGCGATATTTGATCAGGGCATACTCGCTGAAATAAGGACGCAAGGGGTCAAGTTTTGATTGATAGCGGCCATCTAGCGGCGAGAGTGCGTTGAGCGTGGTGAGTGACGTCATGGTTAAACAATTTAATAGATGCGAAAAACCAGCATTTTACCCAATCCGTCCATACTTGTCTTTGTTGTCTCTGTCATGTTTGAGTGATTGGGTGTATGAGACCGCGCGGAAGTTGTCGATGAAAACCATTTTGTTTGTTAAATTGTGTCTCTTTTCATCGTGACATAATCGTTGCCTGTAAAACCTTAACTGACATGAAATTGACGCCATCCACCTTTGCCAGAGTATTGACAGGCCTATGCCTGGCAATCAGCCTGCTATGGTCGCAGATCCAGGCGGATGATTATGTGCTGGCGATGCTGGAGAAAGTCCGCCAGCGTTACGGCGAAGAGGCTTATCAGAATGTCATGCGTCTGAATGAGCTGTTTGCGCAGATTGCCGGCTCCGGCGAAATGACCAAGGTCGGCATGGTCAATGATTTTACCAATCAGCACGTGCTGTTTGTGGACGACTATACGTTGTGGGGCATGGAGGATTACTGGGCCAGCCCGCTCGAAACCTTGGGCAAGGGGGCGGGGGACTGCGAGGACTTCAGTATTGTCAAATATATTTTGCTCAAGAAACTGGGTATTTCACAGGATAAATTACGTCTCACGTATGTTCGGGCACGCATGCCTAGCGGCTCCATCCGCCCGCACATGGTGCTGGCTTACTATGCCACGCCTAACAGCGACCCACTGATTCTGGATAACCTCAATTTTGAATTGCTACCGGCTTCGCGCCGGGGCGACCTGGCGCCTGTCTTCAGTTTTAACGACAAGGGTTTGTTTGTGGCGAATAACCCGACGGTACGTGCGGGCTCGCCAACCAACATCTCAAAATGGCGAGATGTGTTGACGCGGATGCGACAGGACGGATTGGAATGATGGAAAAATGGTTAGAGCTATGGTTATTATGGGGTGAGGATGCTAGGCTTGCACATAGAGTCTGCACAAGGACCGGGCAGCTGCCAATCTCCCCCCAGGAAAGTAAGAGGGCTTTCTGATGTCATTAATCAAACAAATACGTATTGCAATTTCGGCCATCATTTTGATGGTGGCCGCCGGATGTCTGTTTCTGGGGGTCTATAATGACCACCGCTATATGGCGGAGCAGCTACAGAAAAAAAATAACGATAATGCCAACGGGCTGGCCATTACACTTTCCAATATTCAAAAAGACAATGTCACGGTTGAGCTGATCGTCAGCGCCCAGTTTGACATGGGGCACTATCGCCGCATTGCGATTGTGTCGCCTGACAACAAGACCATGATAGAACGCGTGAATCGTGCGCCCCATTCAGAGGCCCCGGGCTGGTTCCAGTCTTTATTGTCAATTGAGATCCAACCCGGCGTTGCCAATATTCAGTCAGGTTGGCAGCAATATGGCACCCTGATCATGGAAAGCGAGCCCTCGCTGGCGTATGACCAGCTGTGGGAAACGTCTCGTCATGCCTTGCTGTGGACACTGCTGGTCGCCTTGTTGAGCTATGCGATTTCTGGCGTATGGCTCAAGAAAATTTTGCGGCCACTGGATGAAGTCATTGGGCAGGCAGAAGCCTTGGGTGAGCGTAAATACATTACGATTGCCGAGCCGGAGACGGAAGAGTTCAAGAAGCTGGTGCGCACCATGAACACCTTATCCGAGCGCGTCAAGTCTATGGTGACGGCAGAGTCCGAGCGCTTGAATACTTTTAACCAGCAAATCAACTATGACGAAGTGACCGGTCTCATGAACCAGTCACATTTCACCAACACGGCATCGGTGGCACTCAAGAATGACAGTTTTGTCGAGGGTATGCTGATTCTGGTACAAATGCGTAACCTGTCCGACATCGACCGGCAAATGGGCTACAGTGTGACCAACCAGCTGATCAAAAAAATCGGCGATGCGCTGTTGCAGCAGATGGCACATTATCCTGATGTGGTTTGCGGCCGACTGGCAGGGGGCGTTTTCGGGATTTTCAGTCGCCAGCCTGTCGATGATTTCGCCGTGGCGACCGAGCTCAAACTGGTGCTGGAAAAACTCAATGCCGCGCAGCAGATGCTGCAATTCCAGTTTGTCGTGACGCATACCAAAACCAAAAAAGGCGACGACTTTGCCGATATCTACCGCGTCATGCAATTTATTCTTGACCTGGCTGAGGATCAGGCCGCCTTGCCGATGCGCGTCATGAATGCCAATAGCATCGTCACCTCAAGAAAAAATTATCTGAACCAGTGGAAGCAGCAGTTCCTGCAGGCAATTGAGCAAAAGCAAATCAAGCTCGCCTGCTATCCGGTGATGCAGCGGCATCAACAATTGTTCCACTACGAATGCCCCTTGCGCTTGCATATTGATGAAGGCGATCAATGGCTGGCAGCGGGGGCCTTTATTGATTGGGCCAGCCAGCTCGATATGATCAAAACGCTGGATGGTCTTGCGTTGGAGTATGCCGTCGATATGCTGGCCAAGAGCAACGCCAATTTAAGTGTAAATGTCTCGGCAGCGGCCATGCGTAGTGATGATTACCGTGACAAGCTGCAGGCCTTGATCCTGTCCGTGAATCAACCTGCCAGGTTGAGTTTTGAGGTGGCAGAAGAAGCGGCGTTTAGTGACTTTATTAAGTTCAGGGAGTTTGTGCATCTGGTCAAGTCGCTGGGTTGCATGGTCGGGATGGAACATGTCGCCACCCGCTTGGCGCAGTTAGGTGACTTACACGAGCTGGGGCTGGATTACATCAAGTTTGATGCGTCTCTAATCCGCGATATTCATTTACGGCCACAACAGCAATCACTGATGCGCGGCCTCTGCATGATGGTACGCACCATGGGTATCGTGCCGATTGCCGAGGGAGTACAGGATCAGCAGGAGCTGGATAGTTTGAATGCGGTGGGGATAGAGGCAGTGACCGGCCCCTACGTACAGGAAAGCCTCTCGTTTGGCGAGCTCTGATACGGTCAATTTTTGTAATTCAACGGGGTTATGCCATATACTCCCCGTTTTGATATCAATTAAAACACCATACAATCAATCTTGCTAATCAGTCGCTGATATCACTCGGACAAGGATAATAATAAGTCATCTGCCATGGAAACGACGCAATACTTCAATAAAACCGAGAAAGACGCTCTGCTGGAGTGCCTCCTTTATATTTGCCGCCATAACCGGTTGGCCACTACACGCGACGCCCTGATTTCAGGCTTGCCGTTGCAGAATGGCAAATTAAACCCCGAATTATTCAAACGTTCTGCGGAGCGTTTGCAACTGGAGGTGACGGTCAAGCAAGCGGCCATCCCAACATTGCTGCAACCGCAGGTGGATGTCACTTTGCTGTTGAACAATGACCGGGCCTGCCAGTTGATTCAGGTTGATCAGTCGCAGCATTTTGCCCAGGTTATTTTCCCTGAGCTGTCTTCTGAACCGGTCACCATCAGTCTGGCGGATTTGGCTGCGCAATATACCGGCTATGCCTTGATTACCCGGCAAAATTTCATTTTTGATGCACGCACGCCTGAGGTGGGCCGTATCAAAGTCCGGCACTGGTTCTGGGGCACGCTAGCCGAAAACCGTGCGATTTACCGCGATGTGATGATTGCCGCATTGCTGATTAACCTATTTGCGCTGGCCATGCCGTTGTTCACCATGAACGTCTATGACCGCGTGGTGCCCAACAAGGCTGTTGAGACTTTGTGGGTGCTTGGCTTAGGCGTAGCGCTGATTGTGCTGGGGGATTTACTGTTACGTTCAATGCGTACCTATTTTCTGGATTGGGCCAGTGCGCGTATTGATGTGAAACTCAGTGCACAGATTATGGAAAAGGTCCTGGGCACGCGGTATGAAGCCAGACCGAATTCCGTTGGCTCGTTTGCTTCCAATCTGCGTTCGTTTGAAAGTGTGCGCGACTTTATTACTTCAGCCACCGTGGTGACGTTGATCGACCTGCCGTTCGGGATTATTTTTCTGGTGGTGATTGCCTGGATCAGCCCGTTGATGGTGCTGCCCGCTGTGATTGGCGGTGCCATTGTGCTGATCTACTCACTGAGCGTGCAAACCAAACTGCATGACCTGTCTGAAACCATGTACCGTGCCAGCGCACAGCGCAATGCCACACTGATTGAAAGCCTGGTTGGGCTGGAGACGGTAAAATCCATGGGCGTGGAAGGGCAGATGCAGGGCAAGTGGGAGAAGAGTGCGCTGTTTCTGTCAGAAGTCGGCAGCAAGATCAAACTGCTGTCTTCATCGATTACCAACGGCACTTACGCCTTACAGCAGATCATTAGTGTCGCCATCATTATTCTGGGTGTTTACCTGATCTCAAATGGTGATTTGACCATGGGCGGTTTGATTGCTTGCTCGCAATTGACCAGCCGTGCCCTGGCGCCGATTTCACAAATTGCCAATCTGTTTACCCAGTACCACACTGCGGCGACTTCGCTGAAATCGCTGGATGACATTATGGGCAAGCCGGTTGAGCGTAGTAAAGGCATGAATTTCCTCTCGCGCCCCGCGTTCAAAGGCGAAATCGAGTTTAAGAATGTCTCCTTTAAATATCCTGGTTCGGATGAGTTTGCCTTGCAGCGGGTGTCTTTCAGGATTCAAGCGGGTGAGCATGTTGGGCTGATCGGACGGATGGGCTCTGGCAAGACGACAATCAACAAGCTGATTCTGGGCTTGTACCAGCCAACCGAAGGCGCGATTCTGATTGATGGCATCGACGCGCGTCAAATCGATCCGGCCGAATTACGTCGCAGCATTGGCTATGTGCAGCAGGATAATCACCTGTTTTTTGGATCGTTGCGTGACAACATCACGTTGCGTGACCCGCATGCCGATGATCAATCAGTCTTGCAAGCGGCTCAGGTGGGGGGCATTGCCGAGTTTGTCAATGCGCACCCCAAAGGCTTTGATCTTGAAATCGGCGAGCGTGGCGATACGCTGTCTGGTGGTCAGCGCCAGGGGGTGGGGATTGCACGAGCGTTTGTGACTCATCCGCAAATTGTGTTGCTCGATGAGCCGACCAGTGCCATGGATCACTCAGGCGAAGAAAGCGTTAAGCGCAGAATTGGCGAAGCCATTGCCGGAAAAACGCTGGTCGTGATTAGTCACCGCAACGCGATGCTGGAGCTGGCGGATCGGTTGATCGTCATTGACTCTGGCCAAGTGGTTGCAGATGGCAGCAAAGAAGACGTGACTGCAGCATTGCGTGCGGGCAAAGTGGGTAAGGCAAGATAATCATGGCAAAAAAAATATACGATCAAATTGGTCAGATTACCAAACCAGACAGTATTTGGGTGCGCCTGGGTAAGCCTGTACACGCGCTGGTGGATAGAATTGTCAAAACCGAGACAGCGGAATCGCGCACCTGGGTGGAGCAGGCGCATGATGTGATGGTTGAAGACACCATGCTGCATGCCAAGCTGATCATGTATTCTATCCTCGGGATCTTGGTAGTTTTGCTGGTTTGGGCCGGCATTGCCAAGGTTGATGAGGTAACCCGTGGCGAGGGGCGTGTGATTCCGTCACGTCAGGTGCAGGTTGTGCAATCTCTGGATGGTGGGATTGTGACTGACATCATGGTACAGCTGGGGGATACGGTTAAACGCGGTCAACCCTTGATCAAGATTGATGAAACGCGGGCGATCTCCTCCCTCAAGGAAAACGAGAGTCAGTACCTTTCTTTGACGGCCAAAGAGGCGCGACTGAAGGCATTGGCGAATGGCGGTAGCTTTAACCCGCCCAGCGAGGTGCAAGAAAAAGCGCCTGATACCTATTTGCAAGAGCTGCAGCTATTTAACGCTGCCAGAGATGAGTTGAATTCGCAAATCAATATTGCACGTGACCAACTATCGCAACGTGAACGTGAACTATCGGAAGTGCAGTTTAAGAAAGAAGTGGCGATCAAGACGTATGAGTCTACCAGTAAAGAGCTCGCTGCCAATCGCCCTTTACTCAGTAGTGGAGCGGTTTCGGAGATTGAGATTTTGCGCCTGGAGCGTGATGCAAACCGTGCCAAAGGGGATATTGATCAGGCATCGGCACAGATGTCACGATTGACCGCCGCGATTTCAGAAGCGCGCCGCAAGGTTTCTGAAGCACAACAATCCTTCATGAGCAAAGTCCGCACAGATTTGAATGAGACGACTGCCAAAATCAACAGTCTGACACAATCCAGTGTAGCGCTTTCAGATAAAGTAAAACAGTCGACACTGACTTCGCCGGTGAACGGCAAAATCAGCAAGCTTTACTATAATACGGTAGGCGGCGTCATTCAGCCTGGTAAAGAAGTGATGGAGATTGTGCCAGGCGATGATGCACTGGTGATTGAAACCAAAGTACAAACCAAGGATATCGCCTTTATCCGGCCGCAACAGCCGGCAGTGGTCAAACTCACGGCCTACGATTACACTATCTATGGTAGTTTGGATGGTGTTGTAGAAGATATTGCTGCAGATTCCACCATAGACGATAAAGGTAATGCATATTATGTCGTTAAAGTGAGGACAACCAAGAATAATCTTGGCGACCATCTGCCGATTATTCCGGGGATGGTGGCACAGGTAGATATCCTCACAGGTAAAAAAACGGTGCTGTCTTATTTATTAAAACCAGTGTTAAAAGCTAAATCGTACGCATTGACCGAGCGCTAAAAACTATGAAGCATATATTTATCACGACCCTCAAAAACGCAATCGAGTCCTGGCAAAAGGCCTTTCCTCAATCAACCCTCATTTCTGATGTGATTTCTGCAGATATTGCAGGGGCACCCATCATTTGGGTGCATGCGCAACTAGAGCAGGGCAGCCTTTGGCGTCAATCTGTGCAACACATTCTTCGCGTGTTGCCTGCCGCCAAAGTCATTGTCCTCTCCAATAACCCCGAGCAAGTTGAAGCCATGCAGGCGCTGGAATCAGGGGCGGTAGGCTATTTGCATGCGTATGCACATCCGAATGTGCTCAAAGAAGTTTCTAGTGTGGTTTCGCAAGGCGGAGTCTGGCTGGGGCGTGATGTGCTCAAGCACTTGATTAGCCTCACAACCGGTGGCAAGGCCATGTCAGTTGTGCCAGACGACATGTTGGAGAATCTGACCAAGCGCGAGCGAGAAGTGGCGTTAGAAGCCGCCAAAGGAAGTAGCAATAAAGAGATTGCCCGCTTACTGGCCATCTCCGAGCGTACAGTAAAGGCCCATCTCACTTCAGTATTTGATACGCTTAAAGTGCGCGATCGGTTGCATTTGGCTTTAGTTCTGCAGGGGCAGTCCACGCCGGGACATTTTGCCGGTAATGTGGGCATCAAAAATGCCAGCTTAAATAAATCTCAACTAAATTAACGTATAATAAATAAGTTAACGCATATATTTACCGTGTAAATATATGAATATATGAAGGTTTTTTTGAGTTTTTATGTTGCGTCAATTCCATTTTTTTGACTAATTACACTAAATTTATCAAAAAGTTTGTGGTTTATTGCGGCGACCACTCTTGTGCAGGCTTAGTTCCGTGGTTATACTGATTTTGGATGAATCTTTATAACTTGTTAAGAGTCTGCAAATGAAACTAAAAAAAATTGCCTCAGCGCTCCTCGTGGGCGTGTTCTCTTATTCTTCGTTGGCCTGGGCGGCGAGTCCTGAAAGTCTCGAAAAAATTATCGAGAAAGCAGTATCAGAGAACCCAGAAGTTCAAGCGAGCTTTCATGCATTTAAGTCAGCGGAACTGGATGAATCTGCGGCCAAAGGCAAATATCTGCCAAACGTCACTGTAGATCAGGTGTTCAGAAATCAGGAGCGCCTGACCCCTAATGTAAGCAATACCTACTCTCCAAACCAGCAATCCACCCTGACTCTGCGTCAAATGATTTTTGATGGCCTGGCGACCCCATCAGAAGTTGGTCGTCTGGACCATGTGGCTAAGTCACGTTTCTACGAGTTGCAAGGGCAGATGCAGGCAGTAGCGTTAGATACCGCCACGGCTTACTACGATTTGATCCGTTACCGCCGCTTGGTCTCTTATGCTCAGGATAACTTTGTCGTGCACAAGCAAGTCTTTGATAAGATCAAGTCTCGTGTAGATGCCGGCGTAGGTAAGAAGGTTGACCTTGAGCAAGCAACAGGCCGTCTTGCTTTGGCCGAGGCTAATCTGGTGACGGAAACAAATAATTTGTACGATGTTTCTGCGCGCTTTCAGCGTCTGGTAGGTGAGTTGCCGCCGGAGAATCTGAATGAAGTGATGATGACTGGCGATGGTCTTGCTCCTTCAGCTGATCAGGTGTTGGATGCTGCTTACAAGCAAAACCCGAACGTTCTGGCTGCGATCGAAAATATTATTGCGGTTGAAAAATCTGTTTCCGGTCGTAAAGCTGCCTTTATGCCGCGTGTTGATTTGCAAGGCCGTAAAATTATAGACGTCAACGATAAAAGTAGACTCAGTACTTTAGCTGCCGATACGCTGGAAGTGACTGCGAGCTGGAATATTTTCAATGGCTTTACGGATAAATCCAATCTGGACTCCGCGGTTGAAACCCTGAACCGCTCACACGACTTGCGAGACAAAGCGTGTATTGATACCCGCCAACTGGTTGCAATTTCTTACAACAGCATTAAGCAACTGACTGAGCAAGTGGCTTACCGCAAACAGCATCAGGATTCGATTGAAAATGCTCGCTTGGCTTATCGCAAACAATACGAAATCGGTCAGCGTACCTTGCTTGACTTGCTGGATACTGAAAACGAATACTTCCAGTCACGTCGTAACTTCACTATTGCGGAAATGGATTTGAATACGGCCTATGCAAAAACGTATGCAGGTCAAGGCTTGTTGCTGAGCAAACTCGGCGTTACACGCACAGATGTGGGTGATTATCCTCGTGAAGAGTACATGGATCGCGAGAATGTGTGTAAAGCAGTAGTGCCTGAGCAAATCGTGCCCGATAAAGCAGCATTGCTGGCAAATGCCAAGCCATGGGAAGGTAGTGGTGAAGCCTTTAAGCCTAAAGCACAAGAAAAGGCGACCATGAAATTTACGCCACGCATTCTGTTCCAGGCTAATAGTGCGATTATCTTGCCAGAGTCCTATGCCGACCTGGATATTGTGAATGATATTGTCAAAGAGTGGGGCAACGACAAGGTTGAGATTGCTGGCCACACGGACAAGCGTAGTACTTCCAAAGAAAAGTACAATCTGCTGCTGTCTGAAAAACGTGCAAAAGCTGTTGCCGACTATCTGATCAAAAAAGGCACTGATGCTAAGCGCCTGGTTGTTAAGGGCTATGGTTTCTCACAGCCGATTGCTGAAAACGATCCAGTTGAAGGTAACGATGCCAACCGTCGTGTAGAAATTATTCGTTTCCAGGCTGTTGAGTAACTATTCCAAGACGATTAAGTTGTTTAAATGAAAGCGGAGTCATTTGACTCCGCTTTTTTTTATATCTCTACGCGTTATGACTTTTAAATTACTTAAGCGTTTTATATCCCAAGTTTCATACTGTACTTTAGTACAATAGATTTTCATTGTTTACTCGCGTTTAATACGAGACTATCAAAATTGTCTCAACTTAAAGTGAGGAAAAAATGGCTACTGTGATCGGTACAGTTACAAACGTTCAAGGTATGGCAATTGTTGTGGATGCAAATGGCAGTCGCCATATGTTGAAACAGGGCGAAACGCTGCATGCAGGAGATAAAGTAATTACTGCCTCTGGCGCAGCCGTTACTGTGAAACTTGCAAATGGTGAAATCGTTAATTTTGCCGAAGCGCAAACCGTCAAAATTACAGATAACCTTGCGCAAGTTGATGTATCCGATGTCACAGAAAATGCTGTTAACCAAGCTGTATTTGATGCCGTTTTAACTGCCTTGAATGAAGGCCGCGATGTTACTGAGGTGCTTGATAACCCGGCAGCCGGTGAAGCTGGTAGTGATGGTAATGCCTCCTTCGTTAACTTGGATCGTATTCAAACGCCTGATGCAGCAGGGGCTAACTATAACGGCGGTAATGGTGCCGGCGCAGATGCAGGCGCAGTAAATATTCCTCCAAACTACGTTTACCTCTTACCCGCAACCAGTTCACCCACTGTTACATTACTTAATGATCAAGCACCAGAAGGCCTGTTGAGTGCAAGTGAAGTCACGAATGGTCAAACGACAGCGCGTATCGGGCTGCCAATAGGCGTCGAGCCAGGTGATGTTGTGAATGTGGTGCATAACACTGGTTCAATTACGGTTACTTTGACAGCTGAAATTATTGCAGCAGGATTTGTAGATGTTAGCATTCCTGTACCCTCAAGCCTGGAAGGTCAAACACTTTTAGTCTCTGCATCTGTGACAAATCAGTCGGGTCAGACTTCACCTACAGCCTCAGACTCTGCGCTGGTTGACACCACTCCGCCTGATTTAAGCAAGATCAGTGGCCAATTACCTGAAACAGTGATTGATGATACAGGTGCAAGCCAAACAGACAATATAACAAACAATCGTAATCCGACTTTAATTGGTACTACTGAGTTGGTGACTGATCGTGTTGTTGTGACGATTGATGGTAAAGACTACACAGCTACTGTGTCAGCTGGGCCTAATGGTACAGCCGTATGGACAGTGCCTTTAACGGATGCTGCTTTAGGCAATGGAACATTTACACCAATCATTACAGTCACTGATCTGGCAGGGAATGTAAGCACCAAAAATAGTGAGACATTTACCGTAGATATTAATGCACCGGAAGTCACAATCACACTAGATTCCAACATTGCAGGTGATGGTGTTGTGAACCTGACAGAGTCTCAGTCTGCGGGTATTCCTGTGACAGGGACAGTAACAGGCGAGTTTAAAACAGGTGATGTTGTAACCATTACTGTCAATGGTAAAGACTTTACCGGCGCGGTAGATGCAAATGGTAAGTTTACAATCAATGTTCCAGGTGCTGACCTGGCGGCAGACCCAGACAAAACGGTTGACGCAAAAATCACTACAACTGATACAGCAGGTAACTCAACCACTGCCACCACCAAGCAAGCTTACGATGTGGACACCACCCCGCCTGATTTGAGTAAGATTAGTGGTGAGCTTCCAGAAACAGTTGTGGATGATACAGGTGTCAGCCAAACCGATAATATTACAAAAAATACGCAACCAACCTTAACTGGTACGACTGAGAAGGTTACCGATAAAGTCGAAGTGACGATTGATGGTAATAAGTATACCGCGACAGTGACAGCGGGTCCGAATGGCACCGCGGTATGGAGCCTCAGTCTTAAAGATATAAACGCTGCTCCATTAACCAGCAAAACTTATACTCCTGTCCTGACCGTGACAGATTTGGCTGGTAATGTAAGCACCAAAAATAGTGAGACATTTACCGTAGATGCTGATGCACCGAAAATCACAATCACACTAGATTCCAACATTGCAGGTGATGGTGTTGTGAACGTGACAGAGTCTCAGTCTGCGGGTATTCCTGTGACAGGGACAGTAACAGGTGAGTTTAAAACAGGTGATGTTGTAACCATTACTGTCAATGGTAAAGACTTTACCGGCGCGGTAGACGCAAATGGTAAGTTTACAATCAATGTTCCAGGTGCTGACCTGGCGACAGACCCAGACAAAACAGTTGATGCGAAAATCACCACAACTGATATCGCAGGTAACTCAACCACTGCCACCACCAAACAAGCTTATGATGTTGACACTACTCCGCCTGATTTGAGCAAGATCAGTGGCCAATTGCCTGAAACTGTGATTGACGATACCGGTGCAAGTCAAACGGACAATATCACCAAAAACCAAGCCCCTACTTTGATCGGGACGACAGAAAACGTCACTGATAAAGTGGTGGTTACAATTGATGGTAAAGACTACACAGCCACAGTATCAGCTGGACCTAATGGTACCGCTGTATGGACCGTGCCTTTAACAGGGGCTGCTTTAAACAGTGGAACATATACACCAATCATTACAGTCACTGATCTGGCAGGGAATGTAAGCACCAAAAATAGTGAGACGTTTACCGTAGATGTTGATGCACCAAAAGTCACAATCACGCTAGATTCCAACATTGCTGGTGATGGTGTTGTGAATCTGACAGAGTCGCAGTCTGCCGGTATTCCAGTAACAGGCAAAGTTGCTGGTGAATTTAAGGCGGGTGATATAGTCACCATTACTGTAAACGGTAATAACTATACCGGCGCTGTAGACGCAAATGGTAATTTCTCAATTAAGGTCCCTGGTGCAGATTTGGCTGGTGATTCTGACCGCACTGTAGATGCAAAAATCACTGTCACCGATGTAGCAGGCAACTCAACAAGTGCTAGTGATACACAAGTTTATAGCGTTGATGTAGCACCCCCAGCTTTAGCGATCAGCCTGGATGCAAACGTTGCTGGTGATGGTATTGTGAACGTGGCTGAATCGACTGCTGCTTCCATCCCAGTGACTGGTACAGTGAGTGGTCAATTCAAGGTAGGCGATATTGTCACCTTGACCATTAACAACAAAACCTTCACAGGTGCAGTGTTGGATGGTGGTAAGTTCTCCATCAATGTTCCTGGCGCAGACCTGGCGGCTGATACTGACAGCACTATTTTTGCGAGCGTGACCACAACGAATACTGTAGGTAACAGCGCAACCGCCACTGATACACAGACATATACTGTGAACTTGTTGCCTCCAGCCTTGGCGATCAGCCTGGATGCAAACGTTGCTGGTGACGGCATTGTGAACGTTGCTGAATCGACTGCTGCAGCTATCCCTGTGACTGGTACCGTGAGTGGTCAATTCAAGGCCGGCGATATTGTTACCATTACGATCAATGGTAAAGACTTCACTGGTGCTGTAGCGACCGACGGTACATTCTCTATTAAAGTCCCTGGTGCAGACCTGGCAGCTGACCCTGACAGCACTGTCTTTGCGAGCGTGACAACAACGAATGCTGCTGGTAACAGCGCAACCGCAACTGATACGCAGACTTACACCGTGAACTTATTGCCACCAGCCTTGGCAATCAGCCTGGATGCAAACGTTGCTGGTGACGGCATTGTGAACGTTGCTGAATCGACTGCTGCAGCCATCCCAGTGACTGGTACCGTGAGTGGTCAATTCAAGGCAGGTGACATTGTTACCTTGACCATTAACAACAAAACCTTCACAGGTGCAGTGTTGGATGGTGGTAAGTTCTCCATCAATGTTCCTGGCGCAGACCTGGCGGCTGATGCTGACAGAACAATTGAAGCAAGTGTGACCACAACGAATGCTGCTGGTAACAGCGCAACCGCAACTGATACGCAGACATACACTGTGAACTTGCTGCCTCCAGCCTTGGCAATCAGCCTGGATGCAAACGTTGCTGGTGACGGCATTGTGAACGTTGCTGAATCGACTGCTGCAGCTATCCCTGTGACTGGTACCGTGAGTGGTCAATTCAAGGCCGGCGATATTGTTACGATTACGATCAATGGCAAAGACTTTACCGGTGCTGTAGCGACCGACGGTACATTCTCTATCAAAGTCCCTGGTGCAGACTTGGCCGCTGACCCTGACAGCACTGTCTTTGCGAGCGTGACCACAACCAACGCTGCGGGTAACACTGCAACCGCGACGGATACGCAGACTTACACCGTGAACTTATTGCCTCCAGCCTTGGCAATAAGCCTGGATGCAAACGTTGCTGGTGATGGCATTGTGAACGTTGCTGAATCGACTGCTGCCGCCATCCCAGTGACTGGTACCGTGAGTGGTCAATTCAAGGCCGGTGACATTGTTACCTTGACCATTAACAACAAAACCTTCACAGGTGCAGTGTTGGATGGTGGTAAGTTCTCCATCAATGTTCCTGGCGCAGACCTGGCGGCTGATGCTGACAGAACAATTGAAGCAAGTGTGACCACAACGAATGCTGCTGGTAACAGCGCAACCGCAACTGATACGCAGACATACACTGTGAACTTGTTGCCTCCAGCCTTGGCAATCAGCCTGGATGCAAACGTTGCTGGTGACGGCATTGTGAACGTTGCTGAATCGACTGCTGCAGCTATCCCTGTGACTGGTACCGTGAGTGGTCAATTCAAGGCCGGCGATATTGTTACGATTACGATCAATGGCAAAGACTTCAGCGGTGCTGTAGCGACCGACGGTACATTCTCTATCAAAGTCCCTGGTGCAGACTTGGCAGCTGACCCTGACAGCACTGTCTTTGCGAGCGTGACCACAACGAATGCTGCGGGTAACACTGCAACCGCGACGGATACACAGACATACACTGTGAACTTGTTGCCCCCTGCCTTGGCGATCAGCCTGGATGCAAACGTTGCTGGTGACGGCATTGTGAACGTTGCTGAATCGACTGCTGCAGCTATCCCTGTGACTGGTACCGTGAGTGGTCAATTCAAGGCCGGCGATATTGTTACGATTACGATCAATGGCAAAGACTTCAGCGGTGCTGTAGCGACCGACGGTACATTCTCTATCAAAGTCCTTGGTGCAGACTTGGCAGCTGACCCTGACAGCACTGTCTTTGCGAGCGTGACCACAACGAATGCTGCGGGTAACACTGCAACCGCGACGGATACACAGACATATACCGTGAACTTGTTGCCTCCAGCCTTGGCGATCAGCCTAGATGCAAACGTTGCTGGTGACGGCATTGTGAACGTTGCTGAATCGACTGCTGCAGCTATCCCCGTGACTGGTACAGTGAGTGGTCAATTCAAGGCAGGTGACATTGTTACCTTGACCATTAACAACAAGACCTTCACAGGTGCAGTGTTGGATGGTGGTAAGTTCTCCATCAATGTTCCTGGTGCAGATCTGGCGGCCGACTCAGACAGCACTATCCTGGCAAGTGTAACAACGACCAATGCTGCTGGTAACAGCGCAACCGCAACTGATACTCAAGACTACAAGCTGGCAATTAATCCAAACCTGTTTGCAACCATTGCACTGGATGCTAATTTTGCCGGTGATGGCATCATCAACATTGAAGAAGCCAAAGCGACTTCCTCGATTCCCGTAACTGGTACAGTGGGTGGTGACGCTAAAGTTGGTGATCCAGTGGTAGTCACTATTAATGGCAAAGATTACCCAACGACTGTAATCACCCGTGCGGATGGCAAGCTGGGCTTCAGTGTGAGTGTTGCCGGTAACGAACTTGCCGCTGACTCTGATAAAACAATTGATGCAAAAGTGACTGTAAGCGATAACGCTGGCAATTCATTAAGTCAGTCAACGCAGCTCACTTATACAGTCGACCTGACGCCACCTAAGGCAGAGATTGCCTTGGATGCTAACTTTGGTGGTGATGGCATCATCAACATTGAAGAAGCCAAAGCGACTTCCTCGATTCCCGTAACTGGTACAGTGGGTGGTGACGCTAAAGTTGGTGATCCAGTGGTAGTCACTATTAATGACAAAGATTACCCAACGACTGTAATCACCCGTGCGGATGGCAAGCTGGGCTTCAGTGTAAGCGTTGCTGGTAACGAACTTGCGGCTGACTCAGACAAGACCATTGAAGCGAAAGTGACTGTTACAGACAACGCTGGCAACACAGCTAGCCAGTCTACACAGTTGACCTACACACTGGACCTGACGCCACCTAAGGCAGAGATTGCCTTGGATGCTAACTTTGGTGGTGATGGCATCATCAACATTGAAGAAGCCAAAGCGACTTCCTCGATTCCCGTAACTGGTACAGTGGGTGGTGACGCTAAAGTTGGTGATCCAGTGGTAGTCACTATTAATGGCAAAGATTACCCAACGACTGTAATCACCCGTGCGGATGGCAAGCTGGGCTTCAGTGTAAGCGTTGCTGGTAACGAACTTGCGGCTGACTCAGACAAGACCATTGAAGCGAAAGTGACTGTCACAGACAACGCTGGCAACACAGCTAGCCAGTCTACACAGTTGACCTACACACTGGACCTGACGCCACCTAAGGCAGAGATTGCCTT